>NZ_QJRP01000017.1 GCF_003205295.1 Pseudomonas mosselii | reverse complement strand
TTGCGACTTCAGGAGGCCGAGCGGAGTTCTTGCGCAGGGAGGTGACGGCCATGGATGGCCGTCAAGCGCTGCGCCCCAGGATGGGGCGTTCAGCGCGGTCCTCCCGGGAGCAAGAACGGAGCGAGGGAACCCCGGAGCGAAGCGCAGGGGCCGGATGAATGGAGCGAGGATTTTTTGGTTCCTTTTTGATCCTTTGTAGAGACCGGACACATGGTGGACACGTGTACGGAGACATGGTTGACACTTCCTGGCAAAGGGGGCTGCCAGGAAGTGTCAACCATGTCTGCGCACATGTGTCAGCGATGTGTCCGGTCTCTACAGATCCTTCAAAAAGGAACTCGCCGTAAGGGCGAAAAGGTGACTATGCGTCACCATCGCCAATGAATGCGCTTACAACCCTTAAAACCAACACCTTAAAAGCCAAGGCCAAGCCCCAGCCCACTCAAATCAAGGCATCACCCCAACAGTCCCATTCCCCGCCTTGGGCTGGCGATAAAGATCCAGCAACACCTGGTCCAGCACCTGCGAAGCCCCCCAAGGCTTGGGATCATTGAGAATGGCCGCCACCGCCCAGGTGTGCCCGTTACTGTCCCGGCTGAACCCGGCAATCGCCCGTACGGTGTTCAGGGTTCCGGTCTTGATGTGCCCCTCGCCGGTCATGGCCGTGCGCTTGAGCCGCTTGCGCATGGTGCCGTCCATCCCCACCAGCGGCATGGAGCTAATGAACTCGGCCGCGTAAGGGCTCTTCCAGGCCGCCTGCAGCAACGCCGCCATCTCGCGGGTGCTGACCCGCTCGGCGCGGGACAAACCCGAGCCGTTCTCCATTACCAGGTGCGGCGAGGTGATGCCTTTCTTCGCCATCCACTGACGCACGACACGTTGGGCCGCGCGGGCGTCGTCGCCGTCCGCATCGGTGCGGAACTGCGCGCCAAGGCTCAGGAACAGCTGCTGGGCCATGGTGTTGTTGCTGTACTTGTTGATGTCGCGGATCACCTCCACCAAGTCCGGCGAGAAAGCGCGGGCCAACAGACGAGCGCTCTTCGGTACGTTCTCGATGCGGTCGCGGCCCTGGATGCTGCCGCCCAGCTCGTTCCAGATCGCCCGCACGGCACCGGCCGCGTAGGTCGGATGGTCCAGCAGCGACAGGTAGGTCTGCGAGTTGCAACCGTCGGCGAGCTGGCCACTGACCGTCACGCTGACGCCGTCCGGCTGGACTACCGGGTTGTAGCGCACATCGCCGGTGCATTGCTTGCCGGCCACGGCCTTGACCTGGTTGTCGATGCGGATGCTGGCGATCGGTGGCTCGACCGAGACGTTGACCTTGCCACCGTCGTTGCGGGCGACGAAGCGCAGGGCCTTGAGGTTGACCAGCAGCGAGTCCGGCTTGACCAGGAACGGCTTGTTCTCGTCGCCGCCGTCGTCATCGAACTGCGGCAGGTTGGGCTGCACGAAATGGCTGCGGTCCAGGACCAGGTCGCCGGTGATGGTGCGCACGCCGTTGGCGCGCAGGTCGCGCATCAGCAACCAAAGTTTCTCCATGTTCAGCTTGGGGTCGCCACCACCCTTGAGGTACAGGTTGCCGTTAAGCACGCCGTTGCTCAGGGTACCGTCGGTATAGAACTCGGTTTTCCATTGGAAGGTCGGGCCCAGCAGTTCCAGCGCGGCGTAGGTGGTGACCAGTTTCATGGTCGAGGCTGGGTTGACCGACACATCGGCGTTGAACACGGTCGCCGTGCCCGGGCCGTCCAGCGGTAGCATGACCAGGGACAGGGCGGAGTCCTGCAGCTTGTTGGTCTTGAGCGCCTGCTGCACCTTCGGTGGCAGGCTGGTGTTGACGGCGGCGGCCTGCACGGACAGCGACAGGGGCAGGAACAGGCCGGCGAGCAGCAGTGGGCGGAGCGTCTTGATCATAAATGCACAAACCCTGCAGGCGAGGGGAAAAGACAACGGGGCTGTAGGAAGTGATGGCCCCAGGACAAAATGTAGTGCGCATTATGCCCCAAGCAGAACGTGCATGGGCTTCATTCGACGGAAAAGCGCCGTTAGGCGCCGGAAACTGGTAAAGTGCCGCGCGTAATTAATTGAGAGGATTGTTTCATGGCTACCAACCGTTCCCGTCGCCTGCGCAAGAAACTGTGCGTGGACGAATTCCAGGAGCTGGGTTTTGAACTGAACCTGGACTTCAAGGAAGACCTGTCCGATGAAGCCATCGATGCCTTCCTCGACGCCTTCCTGGCTGAAGCCATGGATGCCAACGGCCTGGACTACGTCGGCGGCGACGACTTCGGCCTGGTCTGCAAGGCCACCCGTGGTTCGGTCAGCGAAGAACAGCGCGCCGCTGTCGAAGCCTGGCTGAAAGGCCGCAGCGAACTGACCAAGATCGAAGTCAGCCCGCTGCTGGACGCCTGGTACCCGGAAAAACCGGTCAACCCGGCTTCCTGATCGATGTCGGCGGTACGCCTTGTACCGCCCTCATCCGACCTTGGCCAGGTGCTCCCGTTGCCTGGCCAGGGCTTTCTCCACGCGGCGCATGTGCCGCGCCAGCGCCTGGCGGCGCTTTTTCAGTTCAGCCTGGGATAGCTCCGTTTCCTCCAGCGCCTCACACGCCTCGATCAATGCCTGAGCATCCAGCATCCGTCCCGCGCTGAGGATCTTGTGTGCCTGGAGCGCCAGCCCGGCGCGTTCACGCTGTGGGTCGATGGCCATCAGGATCTTCAGGTCTTGGCGTAGGCTCAGTACCAGGGTGTCGAGGATGCGGTCGCGGTCGACGAGGTTGTCACCGACGATCGCGGACAAACCTTCGAGGTCGAAGCGCGGTGGCGGGGCTGGCGGGGTGTTGTCCTGGTGGTTGATCCGAGCAATGGCCTTCAGGCGTTGCCCCAGCACCTGCAGGCCGATGGGTTTGAGCAGGCAGTCGTCCATGCCGGCGTCCAGGCACTGCTGGCGTACCTCGGGCTGGGCATTGGCGGTGTAGCCGAGGATGGTACAGCGTGGCCGCTGGTGCAGGCGTTCCTCCATGCGTACCGTCCTGGCCAGTTGGTAGCCATTCATCCGCGGCATGTTGCAGTCGACGATAAGCACATCGAAACGACCCTCGCGCCACTTGCGCAAGCCCTCGCATCCCTCTTCAGCGCTTTCCTGGCTCAGACCCAGGTAGTTCAGTTGTTGTGCCATCAGCAGCAGGTTGGCCGGGTGGTCGTCGATCACCAGGATGCTCAACTGCTGGTCGGGCTGCAGGATGTTGGCGGCGGGGCGCGGCAGGGCCGTGACCGGCTCGACACATTGCAGCGGCATCATCAGGCGCACGCGGGTACCGACGCCTTGCAGACTCTGCAGGGTGAGCTCGCCGCCCATCATCTTGCACAGGTCTCGGCTGATGACCAGCCCCAGCCCGGTGCCGGCACGGGCGCCGTCGCTGTAGGGGTTGGCCTGCACGAAGGGTGAGAACAGGCGTTGCAGGTCCTGCTCGTGGATCCCGATACCGCTGTCGCGCACTTCCAGGTCGAGGGTCGGCACCGCCGGATCGCCGTCGTTGCGCAAGCGAACGCTGATGCGTACCTGCCCCTGTTCCGTGAACTTGATCGCATTGCTCACCAGGTTCGACAGCACCTGCTTGAAACGTAGCGGGTCAAGCATCGCATGGCAGCGGGCTTCGCGAGCGATCACCACGTCCAGCACCAGGCCCTTGTGCCGGGCCAGGCCATCGAACACGCGTCCTACAGATTCGACCAGGGCCGCCAGGTCGACAGGTTCGGGGGCCAGGGACATCTGCCCGGATTCGATCCGGGCGATATCCAGGATGTCGCCGATCAGCCCCAGCAGGTCGCTGGCAGAGTGGTGGGCAACCTCCAGTGCCGGGCGGTCTGGCTTGCCCTGTTCGGCGCGCTTGAGGGCCAGCTCCAGCATGCCGATAAGTGCGTTCATCGGGGTGCGGATCTCATGGCTGATGGTGGCCAGGAAGGTACTCTTGGCCCGGTTGGCATCATCGGCCTGTTGTTTGGCCAGGCGCAGGTCCTGAACCAGGTTGCGGCGTTCGCTGATGTCGATCCAGCCACCGATGATGCCTTGCATCTCGCCCAGCGAGTCGCGGTAGGGCAGGATCCAGTGATAGATCGTCAGGTCGCGATCCTTCAGGCGCAGCGGGCGGTCGAGAATCAGCGGTTTGCCCTGCGCCATCACTCGCTGGTAGTCGTCCTGGACCTGGAGCGTGTAGTCGCAGTCGCTGAAGGGCGCATCTTCCAGGCGTTTGCCCAGGACCTGCTCGAGGTCGGCACCGACCGCCTGCAGGTAGCTGTCGTTGCAGCTTTGCAGGCGTCCTTCACGATCGCGCACATACATCGGATGGGGCGTGCCGTTGAGCAGCGCGCCCATGAACTCCAGCTGGTCGTTCAGCGCCCGCTCGGCCCGCTGGCGCTGCTTGATCTGGCGGCGCAGTCGGGCATTCCATACCAGTGCGAGCACCAGCAGGACGGCGATGACCCCCACCACCTGCAGGATTATCCGACGGTAGCTGCGCCAGTAGGCGTCGTCGCGCAGGCCGTGGTCCCGCCAGCGACTGTTGATCACGCCCAGTTCTTCCGGCGAAATGCTCAGCAACGCCTTGTCGAGGATCGAACCCAGTTCGTTGGCGTCGGGGGCGGTCGCCATGGAAAATGCCGCTGGCTCCGTGCCCACGGTGCTACGGATCACCAGGTCGTTGCTGGTGGCGAGCATGTGGTTGGCATCGATCAGGGTGGCGATCGCCGCATCCACTGCGCCGCTGCCGAGCAGTACCATGGAGTAGTAGGTGCTCTCGGTGGCGACCTGGTGGATCCGTGGGTGGCGTGTCGCGAGCAAGGTGGCCACGGTGCTGTCGCGAGGTACTGCGACGCGCTTGCCGTTGAGTTGCTTGAGGCTGCTGGGCTGGTCGCTGCCGGTGTGGCTGACCAGCACGTAGGCACTTTCCAGGTAGGGGCGGCTGACCTGCAGTGGGCTGCCCCGACGGGCGTCGGTGGAGAGGCTGGCGATGATGTCGGCGCGGCCGGACTTGAGCTGGTCGATCATGTCGCCATCGCCACTGGCGCGGCGGATTTCGAAGCGCAGCCCGGTACGCAGGCGGATGAGTTCGAGCAGGTCGGCGACGATGCCGCGCAGGCGATCATTGCTGTCGAAGAATGTAAGGGGCGCGGCCGTGTCGTTGACCACCACGCGCATGATCGGGTGCTCGCTCAGCCATTTTTCCTCGCGCACCGACAACTGCAGCTTGCGGTCGGTCAGCAAGCTGCCGCTGCTGGCGCTCCAGCGCTTGAAGATATCGTTGCGGCTGGCGTTGGGCTGGGCTTCGAGCGCGGCGTTCACCAGGGCCTGAAGGGTGCGCGCGTCCTCGCGCATGGCAAAACTGAAACCCACGGCCTCGTGCTTGCCGAAATTGGCCATGCGCAGGTGCGGCAGGTGTCCCTGGCTAATCAGGTAGTGGGTGGAGATAGTGTCGCCGATGAATACGTCCGCCTGCTCGAAGGCCACGGCATTCAACGCCTGGGTGGACGACTCGAAGGTGAGCAGCTCGGCCTTGGGGTAGTTGGCATGGATCTCCCCTGGGGGCA
The DNA here is from genome assembly GCF_003205295.1 of Pseudomonas mosselii. Classification (GTDB taxonomy): domain Bacteria; phylum Pseudomonadota; class Gammaproteobacteria; order Pseudomonadales; family Pseudomonadaceae; genus Aquipseudomonas; species Aquipseudomonas mosselii_B. Next base: position 114,467 of record NZ_QJRP01000017.1, on the reverse strand, counting down.
GGTAGTGATACAGCATGCTCAGGCGCATGCCCGCGAGGCCCGTGTCCAGTGCCCGGGTTTCATCCTCGCGGGTCACCAGCACGGGTTGGTCGATGGCGTAGGGGCGCGACAGGGCAAGACCCTGGGTTAGCGCCTCATAGCCGTTGGCACTGCCCAGCAGATCGATATGGCCATTCTTGAGCGCTGCGACTGCCGCCGGCCGGCTGGGAAAGCGCTGTACCCGCACCGACAGGCCCAGGGCACTGCCGATCAGGCCGGCATAGTCGGCGGTCAGCCCCTGATACTCGCGCCCGCCGGTAGCGATGTCGAACGGAGGATAGTCAGGGGCCGAGGTACCCAGGACCAGCTCCCGACGCTCCGCGAGCCAGGTGCGCTGGGCTGGCGTCAGGGACGGCTGGACGGAAGCCGGCGCCGAGCGGCTGAGCAGGGTATAGGTTCGGCCCGTGTCAACTGTCACGCCGGCACCGTGCAGCGGCATACCCAGCCCCAGGCAGAGCAGTGATGTAACGATACACCTCCACATCATGACCTCAGACCAGTGCGTTGCGCTTGGCGACGTCGATCAACTCCACCAATGTGCTGGCGCGCAACTTGTGCATCAGGCGTTTCTTGTAAGTGCTGACAGTCTTGTTGCTGAGAAACATGCCCTTGGCGATCTCTTTGTTGCTGCGGCCCTGGGCGAACAGTTGCAAGACCATGAGTTCCCGGTCGTTGACTTGGCGAAACAGTTCCAGCTCCTGGTTGCTGCCGGTCGTGGGTGGGTTGAGCGCCTGGCTGGGGAAATAGTTGTATCCCGACAGTACGGCCTTGATGGCGCTGAGCAATTCGCTGAGGTCTTCCTGCTTGCACACATACCCGGCCGCGCCGGAATGCATGCAGCGCACGGCGAACAGGGCCGGTGATTGGGCGGTCAGCACCAGAACCTTCAGCGGAATGGCCATGGCCTGCAGGCGCGAAAGCATTTCCAGGCCGTCCAGCTTGGGGATGCTGATGTCGAGGATAACCAGATCCGGCGGGGTTTCGCGGATCATCTGCATGGCGTCGACGCCATTGTCCGACTCACCGACTACCTTGTATCCCTGGTTTTCCAGCAACATCCGTATCGCCAGGCGTATGACGGGATGGTCATCAACTATAAAGACTGAGTGCATATTCAACATTCCATGCTGCGCGTGAAAGCAGCCGGCACATTAGCTCAGTTGAATGTCGGCGGGCAGGGAAGTGGTTGCCAAATCAGGGATATAGGAATTTACTTACAACACTGACGAAGCATTGCTACGAGTGATGTAGATATTGGCAGGTGTTTGTCAGGGTTTGACCGTTTTTGTTGGTGTTACTGGTGGGCGTGTTTAATAGAAAACAATATTGTGTGGGAAATTTCACGCGTATTAAACGTGGGTGGCAAACAGACGCCTGCCACCTCGTCACATCATTATTTCGGGCTTGAGCGCCCGGTCATTTCCAGAGCCATTTCGCTGGCGTAGCTGTCGGTCATCCCGGCGATGAAGTCGATCATGCGCAGAAAGGCGCCGTACAGCGAACCGTGCGGGTCGGGAGCGTTGTTGCCGATCAGGTCAAGCACCCGCCGGCTCTTGAACGACGGAGTACGGCCGCCATGCTGTTCCAGCGCAGCGCCACAGAAGGTGTTGAGCAGGATCTCCAGGGTCGTGTAGGCACCGATCTCGTGAAGGGTCTTGCGTTTGTCCTGGAAGATCTTCTTGCGTGCCATGTCCTTGGCCTGCAGCACGCAGCGTTGCGCCGGGCCGTGCATGTGCTCGACCAGGTCACCCGTCAACCGACCGCCGAGCAGGGCCTGCTGCTGTTCGACAAAGGCCTGGGCGGCGGCGTTGGTCAGGTGTTCGATGGCTTTGCCGCGCAGGATCGCCAGCTTGCGCCTGCGTGATTCACCGGGCCCCAGCAGGCGATAGGTTTCCGGTAGATCGTCGCCGACCAGGTCCAGCAGCAGCGCCTCGACCTCGGCGTATTGCAGCAGGTCCATCTCCAACCCATCCTCGAGGTCGATCAGGGCGTAACAGATGTCGTCCGCGGCCTCCATCAGGTACACCAGGGGATGACGGGCCCAGCGCTGGTGCTCCAGCTGTGGCAGGCCGAGCTTGCCGGCGATCTGCTCGAGCAGCCCCAGTTCGCTCTGGTAGCAGCCGAACTTGTGCTTCTTGTAGCCCAGGGCGTCGGCGTGGCGTGCCGCCCACGGGTACTTGAGGTAGGCGCCAAGGGTGGCATAGGTCAGGCGCATGCCGCCGTCGAACTGGTGGTATTCGAGCTGGGTGAGCACGCGAAAGCCCTGGGCGTTGCCTTCGAAGTTGAGGAAATCGGTGCGTTGATCGTCGCTCATGTCGTCCAGCCAACCGCGCCCGGCGGCCTGCTGGAACCAGTGACGGATGGCGTCCTCGCCGGAATGGCCGAACGGCGGGTTGCCGATGTCGTGGGCCAGGCAGGCCGACTGCACGATCATTCCCAGATCGCTGGGTTCGCACCAGGCCGGCAGTTGCTCGCGCAGGGTCTCGCCGACGCGCATGCCCAGCGAGCGGCCGACGCAGCTGACCTCCAGTGAGTGGGTCAGGCGGGTGTGGATATGATCGTTGCTGGATACCGGGTGCACCTGGGTCTTGCGCCCCAGGCGGCGGAAGGCGCCGGAGAAGATGATGCGGTCGTGGTCCTTGTGGAACGGGCTGCGGCCGAGTTCCTCGGGGCTGTAGAGGGCCTTGCCCAGTCGTTCGCGGGTCAGCAGGGTGTGCCAGTCCAAGGCGTGATCTCCCATCGTAGAGTCGGGATAGCTTCCTGCGTCCGGCGCGCCTGCGCAAGCGCTGGGCGCGCCTTGGCCTCAGGAGCGGCGACTGTTGCCGAGGAACAGGCGGATCAGCGGCACCAGGCTGGTGCCCAGGCGTACCAGGCGCGTCAGGTTGCCGCTGCGTACGCCCTTGCCAGTGAGAAATCCCAGGGCGACGATGGCGCCGATGCCCCACAGCGAGCCGTGCTTGACCCCCAGGCCCTCGCCAAAAGAGCTGCCCATGCCGCGCAGGCGGTGGACCGGTTCGAGCAACTGGCCGGACTCGTGGCGGATTTCCTGGCGGTGCATTTCCATGCGCAGGCGCAGCAGCGCCTTGCGTAGCTCACGTGGGTTACGGGTGTTGGGCAGTTCGGGCAGGCTCATGGCAGCAGGCGCTCCCGATCCTTGGCCAATTCCTCGAGGGTGGCGTTGAACGGCGAGGATTCATCGAACACCGCGGCTTTCAGGCGCAGGCCGCAGTACAGCGCGGCAAGCCCGTAGAACACGCACAGGCCGATGATCCCGGCCAGCCGGTAGCTGTCCCACAGCAGCACCAGCAGCAGGCCCGACAGCGCGCTCAGCAGCAGCAGGGCGAATACCAGAGCCAGGCCTGCGAACAACAGCAGGCTGAGGGTGCGAGCCTTCTGCTCCTGCAACTCGATGCCGAACAACTCGATATGGCTGTGCAGCAGACCCAATATGGCCGCGCCCAGGCGCCGACCGGAGGCGCCCGTGCCGATGGCGTCGTTGTCCATGCCGGCTCCTCAGCGCTTGGCCAGCAGGCCGATCAGCAGGCCGACGCCGGCGGCGATGCCGATGGCCTGCCACGGGTTCTCCTGCACGTACTGCTCGGCGCTGCCGAGCGCCGCCTGGCCACGGGCACGCACCGAGTCCTGGGTCAGTTGCAAGGTCTCGCGGGCTTGTACCAGGCGTTCGTGGATCTGGTCGCGCAGTTCGTCGGCCTGGTCGCCGGCCAGGTTGGCGGTGTCGGCGAGCAGCTTCTCGGTGTCGCGGACCAGGGCCTGGAAGTCAGCCATCAATATTTCCTGTGCAGTCTTTGCCGATTTGCTGGCCATGGATGGGCCTCTCCCTGTGGATGTGTACTGGCTATTTCGAGTGACCGATGGTGCGGAAGGTTCAGCGGGATGTGTTGGTACAGCCCTTGCTAAAAAGCGGTGCGTGTCCGCCGAGGCTTGCGCCGAAACCATGCGCCACCGGTGCAGATACCGCTAAACCTTAACCCAATCCACGACAAACCCAAGAAAAAACCACGCAGGTTCCGCCCGGCTCACCGAAATGGGGCAGGGGCCTGGCACCGATCAGGTGCATGGATGCCGGTTCTTGAACTGTCCTGGTGCCTTTTTGCAGGTCTGCCACTTCATGGAAAACATGCACAGCGCGATGGACTCCCTGGTCCACGGCTCCAACACCTTGTTCATTCTCATGGGCGCGATCCTGGTCCTGGCCATGCACGCGGGGTTCGCCTTTCTCGAGGTCGGCACGGTGCGGTACAAGAACCAGGTAAACGCCTTGTCGAAGATCCTCAGCGACTTCGCCGTCTCGGCATTGGTGTACTTCTTCATCGGCTACTGGATCGCTTATGGCGTGAGTTTCCTGCAACCGGCGGCGACGCTGGCAAGCGATCACGGCTATGCGCTGGTCAAGTGCTTCTTCCTGCTGACCTTCGCCGCGGCCATTCCGGCGATCATCTCCGGCGGCATCGCCGAACGGGCGCGCTTTGCGCCGCAACTGTGCGCCACGGCGTTGATCGTGGCGTTCATCTACCCGTTCTTCGAAGGCGTGGTGTGGAATGGCAACTTCGGCCTGCAGGCTTGGCTGCAGGCGCGCTTTGGCGCGCCGTTCCATGATTTTGCCGGGTCCGTGGTGGTGCACGCCATGGGCGGCTGGCTGGCGCTGGCGGCGGTGCTGCTGCTCGGTGCGCGCCGCGGGCGCTACCGCGACGGGCGCCTGGTGGCGTTCGCGCCGTCGAGCATTCCGTTCCTGGCCCTGGGCTCGTGGATCCTGATCATCGGCTGGTTCGGCTTCAACGTCATGAGCGCGCAGACCCTGCAGGGGGTGAGCGGGCTGGTGGCGATCAACTCGCTGATGGCCATGGTCGGTGGCACGCTGTCGGCCCTGCTGGCCGGGCGCAACGACCCGGGCTTCCTGCACAACGGCCCGTTGGCCGGCCTGGTGGCGGTTTGCGCGGGCTCCGACCTGATGCACCCGGTGGGCGCGCTGGTCACCGGGCTGGTGGCCGGTGGCCTGTTCGTCTGGTGCTTCACCGCCGCGCAGAACCGTTGGAAGATCGACGACGTGCTGGGGGTGTGGCCATTGCACGGCCTGTGCGGTGTATGGGGCGGCATCGCCTGCGGCGTGTTTGGTCAAGCGGCCCTGGGCGGGTTGGGCGGCGTCAGCCTGGTCAGCCAGTTGCTGGGGAGCCTGGCGGGCGTGCTGGTGGCGCTGGCCGGTGGTTTTGCCGTGTATGGCCTGATCAAGGCGGTGCATGGCCTGCGTCTGAGCCATGAGGAGGAGTTCCAGGGGGCGGACCTGGCCGTGCATCGGATCGGTGCCACCAGCCAGGATTGAGCCAGGTCAGGTGCGCATCGGTGGGGACGGACCTAGAATGAGCATCCATTCATGCGAATTACGGATGTCTGCATGCTCCCTGAAACCCAGTTGTTCGGCACCGTGGGGTGCCACCTGTGCGAAGTGGCCGAGGCCGTGCTGATGCCATTCGTCGAGCACGGCCTGTTGGTCGAGCTGGTCGATATCGCCGACAGCGAGGTGTTGTTCGAACGTTACGGGCTGAGCATCCCGGTGCTGCGCCGTTGCGATACCGGCGCCGAGCTGGGCTGGCCGTTCGATGCCGAGCAGGTGGTGGCCTTCCTCGGCTGAGTCGCGCATTGACGAGCGGGTGGCTCGCTCCGTATGCTGTATATAAATACAGTATCCGAGGTGAAGCCATGCTCAATGTCGAGCAACTCAAGTACAGCGTCAATCACATGGCTCCCGAGCGTGTGTGCGAGGCCGTGCTGGAATTGCGCCTCGACGGCATCGTCACCGACGAACGCACGCCGTTCGGCAAGGTGCATTTCAACACCTGCTTCGCCGAGATCGAGGCGCTGTTCCAGCGCGCCGGCTTCCACCGTCCGCTGGACGTGGTGGGCTACCAGGGCCTGAGCTATGCCCTCTACGATCCGGGGCGCTGGGACGCAGTGCAGGTGCTGCGCTGGCTCAAGGCGCGTTGCGAGCTGGCCAGCGAGGCTGGTTGAGGGGCGTGGGGTAGGGGATAATGCCGCCCCCTGCAAAACCGAGCCTGATGATCATGCCTTTCGACCCCGCCCGCCAGCAAGCCAGCACCGTATGCCTGCCCCCAGGGCACTGGACGACCGTGCTCGACTGCCTGTGCGATCATTTCAAGGGCATCGGCCGTGAGCAATGGCTCGACCGCTTCGCCCGGGGCCGGGTGCTGAATGCCGATGGCCAGCCCATTGCGGCGGATACGCACTATCGGCGGGGCATGCGCTTGCACTATTTCCGTGAAGTGCCCAACGAAAAAGTGATCCCGGTGCAGGAAGCAATCCTGCATGTCGACGAGCATCTGGTGGTGGCGGACAAGCCGCACTTCCTGCCTGTCACGCCCACCGGCGAGTACGTCGAACAGACGCTGCTGCGCCGGCTGATCCGGCGCCTGGACAACCCGCACCTGGTGCCGCTGCACCGCATCGACCGGCATACTGCCGGGCTGGTGCTGTTTTCCGCCAACCCGCAAAGCCGTGGCGCCTATCAGCGCCTGTTCCCCGAGCGGCGCATCGACAAGCACTACCAGGCCATCGCCGCGGCCATGCCGCAGCATGACTACCCGCTGGTGCACCGCAGCCGCCTGGTGCATGGCGAGCCGTTCTTCCGCATGCATGAAGTGGAAGGAGCCGACAACAGCGAAACCCATGCCTGTGTGCTGGAGAAGAATGGCGAGCTGTGGCGCTATGGCCTGGCACCGGTTACCGGCAAGACCCACCAGTTGCGGGTGCATATGGCGGCATTGGGCGCGGGGATCTGCAACGATCCGTTCTATCCGCAGTTGCTCAACGAGCAGGATGATTACGCGCGACCGCTCAAGCTGCTGGCCCACAGTCTGCGCTTCGAGGATCCGTTGACGGGGGAGGTGCGTTACTTCGAGAGCCGACTGAGGCTCGACTGGTAAAAGCATCGCGGGGCCAGCCCGCTCCCACTGGCCTGGCGCTATGCACAGGACTTGTGGGAGCGGGCTGGCCCCGCGATGACGCCTACCGATTTCAGCGGTTGAAGCGCTCCACCAGCGAGTACTGGGTCCCCGCCGTGCTGGTCAGCTCTTCGCTGAGCAGCGCCGAGCGCTGGGCCTGGCCGGAGGTTTGGTCGGCCAGGTCGGCGATGGTGCTGATGTTGCGGCTGATCTCCTCGGCCACCGCGCTCTGCTCTTCGGTGGCGGCGGCGATCTGGGTCGCCATGTCGGTGATGTTGGCCACGGCCTCGCTGATGCCCACCAGCGCCTGGTCGGCCTCCATCACCCGCTCGACGCCTTCCTGGGCCTGGCGGTGGCCAGTCTCCATGGTCTGCACCGCATTGTTGGCGGTCTGTTGCAGCTTGGCGATCAGGGTGTGGATCTGACCGGTGGATTCGGCGGTACGCTGGGCCAGCTGACGGACCTCGTCGGCGACCACGGCAAAGCCACGGCCCATCTCCCCGGCGCGCGCCGCTTCGATGGCGGCGTTGAGCGCCAGCAGGTTGGTCTGGTCGGCAATGCCCTTGATCACATCGACCACGCCGCCGATCTCGTCGCTGTCCTTGGCCAGCTGGGTGACGGTCAGCCCGGTCTCGCCCACGGCGGCGGACAGCCGCTCGATGGCGTCACGGGTCTCGCCGGCGATGTTGCGGCCCTGGCTGGTCAGGCGATTGGCTTCCTGGGTGGCGTCGGCGGTGCGCTGGACATGGTTGGCCACTTCCTGGGTGGTGGCGGCCATCTGGTTGACGGCGGCGGCGACCTGCTCGGTCTCCACCCGCTGGCGCTCCAGGCCCGAGGAGCTCTGGTGGGCCAGGGCATCGGACTGGCGGGCCTGGTCGCTGAGCTGCTCGGCGCTGTCCTGCAGGCGGGTCAGGCAGGTCTTCATCCGTGCGTCCTGGCTGAGCATGGCCATTTCCAGGCGTGCCTGGACACCGCGACTGTCGGTGTACATCTGCGCGATCAGCGGGTCGGAGGTGGTCTGTTCGGCCAGGCGCAGCAGGCGCTTGAGGCCGCGCTGCTGCCAGCTCAGGCCGAGCAGGCCGAGCGGCACCGACAGGCCGGCGGCCAGGGCGAAGCCCCAGGAGTGGCCGAGCCAGTTGCCGATCAGGAAGCCGATCTGGCTGACCAGGATGAACGGCAGCCAGTCCTGCAGTACCGGCAGCCACTTGTCACGTTTCGGGATGGCCGAGCGGCCTTGGTTGATGCGCTGGTACAGCGCCTCGGCGCGGCGGATCTGCTCGGCGGTGGGCTTGACCCGCACCGATTCGTAGCCAACCACCTGGTTGCTGTCGAAGATCGGCGTGACGTAGGCGTTGACCCAGTAGTGGTCGCCCGACTTGCAGCGGTTCTTGACGATGCCCATCCACGGCAGGCCCTGCTTGAGGGTCTGCCACATGTGGGCGAACACGGCCGGCGGCACGTCGGGGTGGCGCACCAGGTTGTGCGGCGCGCCCATCAGGTCCTCGCGGGAAAAACCGCTGATCTCGATGAAGGCATCGTTGCAGTAGGTGATCACGCCCTTGGCGTTGGTGGTGGAGATCAACCGCTGCTGGGCAGGGAAAGTCCGTTCTCTCTGGGTAATCGGCTGGTTGTTACGCATTGGCTGTTCAATCCGCAAGGCTTTCGACGGGTATCGGCAAGCCTCTGGTTTTATTGAATGAATATTTAACTGGCTTGATCTGGGGCAAGGTGCCATCAGTCGGGTTGAGCTAATGCAGCCCACCTGATCGCAGCCGTTGCCACCAATATTGCAGTTTTCTTTATAAATGATGACGAATAGGTCTGATCATGACCGATTGTTCAGTTCGGGGCCAGCATCGGGTAGCTGAAAGCCGCGAAGTGCGCCAGGTTGACGCAGGTGTGGCACAGCACCGCCGCCGCCAGCCCGCCATGGCGATAGGCCAGACCATACCCCACCCCGGCCAGGGTGGCCAGGTAGAACCATTGCCAGCCACCGGCCAGGTGGGCGAGGCCGAACAACAGCGCGGCCACCAGCAACGCCAGCCCTTCATGCCTGAACAGACGTTGCAGGCCGCCCTGGATATAGCCGCGGAACAACAGTTCCTCGGTCAGGCTCACCAGCAGCAGGTTGTTCAGCAGCCACAGCCAGGCCTGGTCGGGCCATTTCGGTGCCCAGGCGACCATGCCCAGTGCCCAGGCGCCGCCCAGGCAGGCGAGCAGGGTCAATGGCAGGGTCAGTGCCAGGCCGGGCAGCAGGCCGCGCGGACGCAGCATCACCAGCCACGGGCAAGCCAGCAGCAACCATAGGCCGATCAGGGGCTTGTCCAGGTTGAGGTACAGGGAGAAGGGCACGGCGCCGTCGCTGAGCACGGCCTTGTCGATCACTTTGGCGCCGTTGAAACCGGGTAGCCAGTGCAGGGCCAGGGCGATGGCGAGCAGGACGAACAGCAGATGGCCGAGGCTTTGTTGCCAGCGTACCGGACGGCGGGCGAGCAGAGCGCTGCACAGCAGGGCAAGCAAGGCGGGCAGGGCGGCGAGGCCGAGGCTGCCGTAGGTCAGGGCGATCGCATAGCCGAGGGCGAGCAGGAGCAGGGCGATCCAGTGGGGAAGGGGCATGACATTTCCTTAGTGCCGGTGAATCCGAGGAGGGTAGGACTTACACCATGGCTGTCAGGACACGTGGCTGTTTGCGCGCATGGGCGGGTATTGCCGGGACCGCGTTGCGGTCCTTTCGCGACACAAGGCCGCTCCTACAGGACGGCGCGGTCCCCTGTAGGAGCGGCCTTGTGTCGCGAAAGGGGCGCAACGCGCCCCCGGCAATCTTGAATTGGAAAGGGATGGGCCCAGCCTTACCCCGCGATCAATTGCCGCAGCACATAATGCAGGATCCCCCCCGACTTGAAGTACTCCACCTCATTGAGGGTGTCGATCCGGCACAGCACCTCGATCTGCTCCTGGCGCCCGTCCTCGCGGGTAATGCGCACCGGCAGGGTCATGCCCGGACGAATCTGCGCGCCATCAAGCCCCAGCACATCGATGCGTTCCTTGCCAGTCAACCCGAGGCGCTTGCGGTCGTCGCCAGCCTTGAACTGCAAGGGCAGCACGCCCATGCCCACCAGGTTGGAGCGGTGGATGCGCTCGAAGCTCTCCGCCAGCACTGCCTTGACCCCCAGCAGGTTGGTGCCCTTGGCCGCCCAGTCACGGCTGGAGCCGGTGCCGTATTCCTGCCCGGCGATCACCACCAGTGGCGTGCCGTCCTGCTGGTAGCGCATGGCGGCATCGTAGATCGACAGTTTTTCGCCCGTGGGTACGTACAGGGTGTTGCCGCCTTCCTCGCCACCGAGCATCTCGTTGCGGATGCGGATGTTGGCGAAGGTGCCGCGCATCATCACCTCATGGTTGCCGCGCCGTGAGCCGTAGGAGTTGAAGTCCCGCGGCTCCACGCCCTTGCCGCGCAGGTAGCGGCCAGCCGGGCTGTCGGCCTTGATGTTGCCGGCCGGGGAGATATGGTCGGTGGTCACCGAGTCGCCGAGCAGGGCGAGGATGCGCGCGCCGTGGATATCGCCGATTTCCGGCAATGGACCACCGATGTCGTCGAAGAACGGCGGGTGCTGGATATAGGTGGAGTCTTCCTGCCAGACATAGGTGGCCGCCTGGGGCACCTCGATGGCCTGCCACTGGGCGTCGCCGGCAAACACTTCGGCGTACTCCTTGTGGAACATGCGCGTGTCGACATTGCGCACGGCCTCGGCGATCTCCTGCTGGCTTGGCCAGATATCGCGCAGGTACACGGGCTTGCCGTCCTTGCCGGTGCCCAGGGCGTCCTGGGTCAGGTCCAGGCGCACGCTGCCGGCCAGGGCATAGGCCACCACCAGCGGCGGCGAGGCCAGCCAGTTGGTCTTGACCAGCGGGTGCACCCGGCCTTCGAAGTTGCGGTTGCCCGACAGTACCGAAGCCACGGTGAGGTCGGCGCTGCCGATGGCCTTCTCGATCGCCTCGTCCAGGGGGCCGGAGTTGCCGATGCAGGTGGTGCAGCCATAGCCGACCAGGTCGAAACCGAGCTGATCCAGGTAGGGGGTGAGGCCGGCAGCCTTGAAGTAGTCCGTCACCACCTTGGAGCCTGGGGCCAGCGAGCTCTTGACCCAGGGCTTGCGGGTCAGGCCCTTCTCCACGGCTTTTTTCGCCACCAGCCCGGCGGCCATCATCACGCTGGGGTTGGAGGTGTTGGTGCAGGAGGTGATGGCGGCGATCACCACGGCGCCATCGCGCAGCGTGTGGGTCTGGCCGGCGTGGCTATAGTCGATCTCGCCGGCCTGGTCGGCATTGCCCACCGCCACACCGCCGCCGCCTTCGCTTTCCAGGCGGCCGACTTCCTTGGCCAGAGGCTTGGGCTGTAGTTCGATGAAGTGGTCGAAGGCCTGGGCGACCTGGCCCAGGGCGACCCGGTCCTGCGGGCGCTTGGGCCCGGCGAGGCTGGCCTCCACCTCGTTCATGTCCAGCGCCAGGGTATCGCTGAACAGCGGCTCCTGGCCCGGCAGGCGCCACAGGCCTTGGGCCTTGCTGTAGGCCTCGACCAGTTGCACGGCCTCCTCGGGGCGGCCGGACAGGCGCAGGTAGTCCAGGGTCACCTGGTCCACCGGGAAGAAACCGCAGGTGGCGCCGTACTCGGGAGCCATGTTGGCGATGGTGGCGCGGTCGGCCAGCGGCAGGTCGGCCAGGCCGTCGCCGTAGAACTCGACGAACTTGCCCACCACGCCTTTCTTGCGCAGCATCTGTGTCACCGTCAGCACCAGGTCGGTGGCGGTGATGCCCTCGCGCAGCTTGCCGGTGAGCTTGAAGCCGATCACCTCGGGAATCAGCATCGACACCGGCTGGCCGAGCATCGCTGCCTCGGCCTCGATGCCGCCCACGCCCCAACCGAGCACGCCCAGGCCGTTGATCATGGTGGTGTGCGAGTCGGTGCCGACCAGGGTGTCGGGGAAGGCGTAGGTGCGGCCGTCCGCTTCACGGGTCCACACCGTGCGGCCCAGGTACTCGAGGTTGACCTGATGGCAGATGCCGGTGCCCGGCGGTACCACGCGGAAGTTGTCGAAGGCGCTCTGGCCCCAGCGCAGGAAGGCATAGCGTTCGCCGTTGCGTTGCATCTCGATGTCGACGTTCTGGGCAAAGGCATTGGGGCTGGCGTAGCGGTCGACCATCACCGAGTGGTCGATCACCAGGTCCACCGGCGACAACGGGTTGATCCGCTGCGGGTCGCCGCCGGCCTTGGCCATCGCAGCGCGCATGGCGGCCAGGTCGACCACCGCCGGCACGCCAGTGAAGTCCTGCATCAACACCCGCGCCGGGCGGTACTGGATCTCGCGATCGGAGCGACGCTCCTGCAGCCACTGGGCCACGGCGCGCAGGTCGTCGCCGGTGACGGTCTTGCCGTCTTCCCAGCGCAGCAGGTTTTCCAGCAGCACCTTCAGCGACATGGGCAGGCGTTGCAGGTCGCCGAGCTGGCGGGCGGCTTCGGGCAGGCTGAAATAGTGGTAGGCGCGGTCGCCCACCTGGAGGGTCTTGAGGGTTTTCAGGCTATCGAGCGAGGGCATTTACAACTCCTTGTGCTCCGGTGCCCGGCGACTGCGGGTCGCTCGCCGGTGTCACCGCTCTGGACCGGTCCGCACGGCACGGACCTGGCTGAACAGTCAGGTTAGACCGGTTTGTCCGCCCTGACCCTTTTCTGGACCGATGGGGCGTGTCGTCGGTTCCGATCTTCCTTTATCATTCGCCGCCCTGGCGCCGTCTGCGCCAGTGATGTGGAGTGAGAAATGAATACCCTGTTCATGCATTGCCGGCCCGGCTTCGAGGGCGAAGTCTGCGCCGAAATCAGCGAACACGCCGCCCACCTGGGCGTGGCCGGCTATGCCAAGGGCAAGCCGCAGAGCGCCTGCGCCGAGTTCGTCTGCACCGAGCCCGGTGGCGCCGAACGCATGATGCAGACGCTGCGCTTCTCGCAGCTGATCTTCCCGCGCCAGTGGGCCCGCGGCACCTACGTCGAGCTGCCGGAGACCGACCGCATCAGCGTGCTGCTCGAGCACCTGGCCGCGCTGCCGGTGTGCGGCAGCCTGTGGCTGGAAGTGCTCGACAGCAACGATGGCAAGGAGCTGTCGACGTTCTGCCGCAAGTTCGAGGTGCCGCTGCGCAAGGCCTTGGAAAAGGCCGGACGGTTGGTGGACGATGCCCGGCGGCCACGCCTGCTGCTGACCTTCATCAGTGGCCGGCGGGTATTCCTGGGGCTGGCCGAGGCCGATAACTCGGCGCTGTGGCCGATGGGCATCCCGCGCCTGAAGTTCCCTCGCGAAGCCCCCAGCCGCTCGACCCTCAAGCTCGAGGAGGCGTGGCACCAGTTCATTCCCCGCGAGCAGTGGGACCAGCGCCTGAACGACGACATGACCGGCGTCGACCTGGGCGCCGCCCCCGGCGGCTGGACCTACCAGCTGGTCAAGCGCGGCATGCTGGTGACCGCCATCGACAACGGGCCGATGGCCGAAAGCCTGATGGACACCGGCCTGGTCACCCACCTGATGGCTGACGGCTTCACCTGGAAACCCCGCCAGACCGTCGACTGGATGGTCTGCGACATCGTCGAGAAGCCGGCGCGTACCGCCTCGCTGATCGAGACCTGGCTGGGCGAAGGGCTGTGCCGCGAGGCAGTGGTCAACCTGAAGCTGCCGATGAAGCAGCGCCATGCCGAGGTGCGCAAGCTGCTCGAGCGCATCGAGGCCGGGTTCAAGGCGCGCAAGGTGAAGGTGTCGATCGCCTGCAAGCAGCTGTATCACGACCGCGAGGAAGTGACCTGCCACCTGCGCCGGCTGGACCTGAAACCGCGCTGAGGCCATCGCGGGGCTGTGACAGCCCCGCTTCATGCGCCACAATGACGATCATTTTGCGGAGCCCTACATGACCGATTTCACCCACGACGCGATCCTCGATGCCACCGGCCTGAACTGCCCGGAGCCGGTGATGATGCTGCACAAGCACGTGCGCGAGCTGGCCGGCGGCGGCGTGCTCAAGGTGATCGCCACCGATCCGTCGACCCGCCGCGACATTCCCAAGTTCTGCATCTTCCTTGGCCACGAGCTGCTTGGCCAGCAGGAAGAGGCCGGCACCTACCTGTACTGGATCCGCAAGAAGGCCGACTGAGCCGGCTGCGATCGCGCTACACTGCGCTCCCCTGACAGGAGAGCGCCATGCTGATAGTTGCCGACGAGAATATCCCGCTGCTCGATGCCTTCTTCGCCGGTTTCGGCGAGATCCGCCGTTACCCCGGCCGGGCCATCGACGCCGCCTGCGTCAAGGACGCCGACGTGCTGCTGGTGCGCTCGGTGACCCGCGTCGACCGGCAACTGCTCGAAGGCAGCCGGGTGCGTTTTGTCGGCACCTGCACCATCGGCACCGACCACCTTGACCTCGAATATTTCGCCCAGGCCGGTATCCACTGGAGCAGCGCACCGGGCTGCAACGCCCGCGGCGTGGTGGACTACGTGCTGGGCAGCCTGCTGACCCTGGCCGAACTCGAAGGCGTGGACCTGGGCAAGCGGGTCTATGGCGTGGTCGGCGCCGGCGAGGTCGGCGCACGCCTGGTGCGGGTACTGCATGGACTGGGCTGGAAGGTGCTGGTGTGCGACCCGGTGCGCCAGGCGAGCGAGGGCGGCGACTTCGTCGACCTGCAGACGATCCTCGAACAGTGCGACGTGATCAGCCTGCACACGCCACTGCAACGCGGCGGCGAGCACCCGACCTGGCACCTGCTCGACCAGCCGCGCCTGGCGCGCCTGCGTGCCGGCGCCTGGCTGATCAACGCCAGCCGCGGCCCGGTGGTGGACAACTCGGCCCTGCGCGAACTGCTGCTGGATCGCGAGGATCTGCACGCGGTGCTCGACGTCTGGGAGGGCGAGCCGCAGGTGGACCTGCAACTGGCCGACCTGTGCACCCTGGCCACGCCGCATATCGCCGGCTACAGCCTGGACGGCAAGCAGCGGGGCACGGCGCAGATCTACCAGGCCTTCTGCCGCTGGCGCGGGGAGCCCGAGCAGGTGAGCCTGGCCGACCTGCTGCCGGCACCGGGTCTGGCGCAGATCGAGTTTGACCCGAGCGCGGATCCGGCGTGGGCATTGGCCACCCTGTGCCGGGCGGTCTACGATCCTCGTCGCGACGATGCCGATTTCCGTCGCAGCCTGAGCGAAGATCCTGCCGAACAGCGTGCGGCGTTCGATCTGCTGCGCAAGCACTACCCGGTAAGGCGCGAGATCGAGGGGCTGGCAGTGCGTGTACGTGGGGAGGCGCCGCAACTGGCGCAACTGGTCAGTGCACTGGGGGCGGTGCTGGCCTGAGGGCCGGCCAATAAAAACCCGGCGCAAGCGCCGGGTTGCAGGCAATTCGGGGGTCAGGCCTTGGCGACTTTCTTGACCCGGCTCTCTTCCAGGTCCTTGCAGGCCTTCTGGATCATCTGCTCGGTGATCGGGATCTCGCGGCCCTGGGCATCGATGATCGAGCCGCAGACCTGAGATTGCGGACGGTTCTGGGTCTTGGGCGTGTCGGTGCTGTGCTGCAAGCTCATGTCCTGTCTCCTCTTTCAGGTTCAAGCTCAAGGTAGCGCTTCGCCGTGACTGGTCTGTGACAGTTTCTTCGGCGTCATGCCGGAACAGTCCAACAGAAAGCGCGACAAAGCTCCAGACACAGGTTAGAACGAATGAGCATAGTCACTGTTGTCCTGTTCGATCATGGGACGGCGACGCATTCCCAGGCGTTGCATGAGGCCGACGAGTGGTAGTCTTGGTCTAATCCGAGCACAGAACGACGTTTGCCATGCCCGAGCCGATCTCCCCCCGCCAGCGCCGCGCCCTGCACCTGGGCTGGCGTTTCGTCCGCCCCTATCGCCGCCAGGCCCTGCTGGCCTTGCTGGCGCTGGTGGTCACCGCCGCCATCACCCTGTCCATGGGGCAGGGTATCCGCCTGTTGGTCGACCAGGGCTTCATGACCGGGTCGGCGCACCAGCTCAACCAGACCATCGGCCTGTTCCTGCTGCTGGTGCTGGCACTGGCGGTGGGGACCTTCGCCCGCTTCTATCTGGTGTCGTGGATCGGCGAGCGCTGCGTGGCCGATATTCGCCGGGCGGTGTTCGATCACCTGATCGGCCTGCACCCGGGCTTCTTCGAGGACAACCGCAGTTCGGAGATCCAGTCGCGGCTGACCGCCGACACCACCTTGCTGCAGTCGGTGATCGGCTCGTCGCTGTCGATGTTCCTGCGTAACGCCCTGATGGTACTGGGCGGGGTGATCCTGCTGTTCGTCACCAACCCCAAGCTGACCAGCATCGTGGTGCTGGCCTTGCCCCTGGTGCTGGCGCCGATCCTGCTGTTCGGGCGGCGTGTGCGCAGCCTGTCGCGGCAGAGCCAGGACCGGGTGGCCGACGTGGGCAGCTATGTTGCCGAGACCCTCGGCCAGATCAAGACGGTGCAGGCCTACAACCATCAAGGGCATGATCAGGCGCGCTTTGCCGAGACCGTGGAGGCGGCGTTCGGCGTGGCGCGCCGGCGCATCGCCCAGCGCGCCTGGCTGATTACCCTGGTGATCGTGCTGGTGCTTGGGGCGGTGGGGGTGATGCTCTGGGTTGGCGGCATGGACGTGATCGCCGGACGCATCTCCGGCGGTGAGCTGGCCGCCTTCGTGTTCTACAGCCTGATCGTCGGCAGCGCCTTCGGCACCCTGAGCGAGGTGATCGGTGAGCTGCAGCGGGCCGCCGGTGCCGCCGAACGCATCGCTGAGCTGCTGGCGGCGCAGGCGGCGATCCTGGCGCCGGCACGACCGCAGGGGCTGGCGCAGGGCCGTGCCACGGGTGACATCCAGCTGTGCGACGTGCGCTTCGCCTACCCGTCACGCCCCACTGCCGCTGCCATCGATGGCCTGAGCCTGCACATCCGCCCGGGCGAAACCGTGGCCCTGGTCGGGCCGTCGGGAGCCGGCAAGTCGACCCTGTTCGACCTGCTGCTGCGCTTCTACGACCCGCAGGAGGGCGCGATTCTGCTCGATGGCCGGTCGATCACCGGGCTTGAGCCTGCCGAGCTGCGCCGCCAGTTCGCCCTGGTGGCCCAACAGCCGGCACTGTT
This sequence comes from Pseudomonas mosselii, assembly GCF_003205295.1. GTDB lineage: Bacteria > Pseudomonadota > Gammaproteobacteria > Pseudomonadales > Pseudomonadaceae > Aquipseudomonas > Aquipseudomonas mosselii_B. The sequence continues at coordinate 97,303 of NZ_QJRP01000017.1, read as the reverse complement.
CCGTGGCACGGTCGAGGCCAACATCCGTTACGGCCGGCCCGACGCCAGCCTGGCCGAGATCGAGGCAGCGGCGCGCAGCGCTCATGCCGATGAATTCATCGCCCAGTTGCCCCAGGGCTACCAGACGCTCCTGGGCGAGGGCGGCGTGGGCTTGTCTGGCGGCCAGCGCCAGCGCCTGGCGATTGCCCGGGCGCTGCTGGTGGATGCGCCGATCCTGTTGCTGGACGAGGCCACCAGTGCCCTGGACGCGCAGAGCGAGCACCTGGTCCAGCAGGCGTTGCCGCAGTTGATGGCCGGGCGCACCACGCTGGTCATCGCTCACCGCCTGGCGACGGTGCAGCATGCCGATCGCATCGCGGTGATCGACAAAGGCCGACTGGCGGCAGTCGGCAGCCATCGACAATTGATCGAGCAAAGCCCACTCTACGCACGCTTGGCAGCGCTGCAGTTCAACCCAGCCTGAGCGGCCGTGGCTGTCGCTGTTTTGTAACAATTCTGTAGCAATTGCCTGAGACTATCTGCCTCGGCCGTTGCGCAGGTGCTCGCCCTGGCTGTCATCGCCCGATGGCGGCTTTTTGGGGCGAACGAGGACAAGGATGCCTCTGTCGGCGGTGCCGGCGTGCGCCGTTTCCCTCTTCCTTGTTCCGAGATCCGCAATCTTGCGTAAATCCCTCAGAGTGCAAATCCTCTCCCTGCTCGGTGGCAGCCTGGTGGCGATCCTGCTGATCGCCCTGGTGTGCTTCCAGTTCCTGTCGTCCAGCGTGCGCGGCTACGCCGAGCTGGTGGACGGGCCGTTGCGTGCCTCGCAACTGATCGACGAAGCCAACCTGCAGTTCAAGGTCCAGGTCCAGGAGTGGAAAAACGTGCTGCTGCGCGGTCGTCAGCCGGCGGAGCTGGACAAGTACTGGCAGCAGTTCCAGGCCCGCGAGCAGCAGGTACAGCAGTTGCTGGGGCAATTGATCGACAGCAGCGAGCCGGCGCTCAAGGCGCGCCTGGAGCAGCTCAAGGCCAGCCACCGGCAACTGGGCTCGGCCTATGAGCAGGGGCGCCAGGCGTTCCTGGCCGCCGGCGGCGACCCGGTGGCGGGCGACCTGGCGGTCAAGGGCGTGGACCGTGCAACCAGCGACCAGATGAGCGCGCTGGTGGAGCAGTTGCGCGCCGACGCCCACGGGCGTGCCGGCGCCATCAGCGCCAGCGCCGAGCGCACGGTATGGCTGGGTGTGCTGGTGATGCTGGGCTCGGCCGTACTGGTAGGGCTGTTCAGCCTGTGGCTGGTCAACCGCAGCCTGGTCGAACCGATCCGTCAGCTGATCGACTACGTCGCCCAGCTCAGCCAGGGGCGTTTCGCCGCCCGCGTCGACAGCCGCCGCGAGGATGAACTGGGGCGCCTGGCGCTGGCCGCCAACACCCTGCGCGACTTCCTCGCCGAGACCGTCGGGCGCCTCAAGGACAACGCCGAGGAACTGGAAAGCGCCAGCGGCCGGTTGCGCAGCATTGCCGGCGACATGGCCCATGGCACCCACGACCAGTTCCAGCGCACCGACCAGGTCGCCACGGCCATGCACGAGATGTCCGCCACTGCCCAGGAAGTAGCGCGCCACGCCGCCGATGCCGCCCGCGCCGCGGACGAGGCCGACCACAGTGCCCAGGCCGGCGAGCAGGTCATGCAGCGGACCATCGACACCATTGCCGTGGTCAACCGCGAGATCGCCGGTACCGCGACGGTGATCCGTCACCTGGAGCACGACAGCACGCGCATCGGCAAGGTGCTCGAAGTGATTCGCGGCATTGCCGAGCAGACCAACCTGCTGGCGCTCAACGCCGCCATCGAGGCCGCCCGTGCCGGCGAGGCCGGGCGTGGTTTTGCGGTGGTGGCCGACGAGGTGCGCAGCCTGGCCCAGCGCACCGCGGCGTCGATCGCCGAGATCCACCAGATCATTGAGGCGGTGCAGTCGGGCGCGGTGGAGGCGGTCAAGGCCATCGAGAGCGGCCAGCAGCGCAGCGAGGAGGGCGCCGAGCAGGTGCAGCAGGCCGGGCAGATGCTGCAGCGCATCACCACGGCGGTGGAGGCGATCCGCGACATGAACCGGCAGATCGCCACGGCCGCAGAGGAACAGACCAGTGTCGCCGAGGACATCTCGCGCAACCTGGTCGAGATCACCCGCATCGCCACCGCCAACCAGGAGGCCGTGCAGCACACCGAACAGGCCGGGCAGCGCTTGCACGGTCTGTCGGGACAGCTGGGTGAGGTCACTTCCCGCCTCACTGCCTGACAAGCCTGCACGATCCCTGTGTAGGAGCGGCCTTGTGCCGCGAACGGGCCGTGCAACGGCCCCGGGATTTCAATGTTGACGCAATGATCGCCGGGGCCGCTTTGCGGCCCTTTCGCGGCACAAGGCCGCTCCTACAGGCGTTCGGGGGAAATCCGCCATCCACCCGGCAAAGTACCTGTCCATTTGGCGGATTGCCGCCAACCAGCCCCGGCCAATCCCACTGCGTCAGCACGCCACAGGCCTGCGCCATTGGCCCAGGCCAACCTGGCACACTCCCTGCTTTACGGCGCTCCGGGCCACGGCCCGAGGCGATCGTGCCCCGATTTCGCAAGACTCCTGCTGACCAGAACAACAACATCCGGGCGTGCACGCCGGGGGCAACGACTGCCAGTCCTTCACTTCAATTGGATTGAGCTAATGAAAAAAATCCTGCTGACGCTCCTGTGCCTGGGCGTCATCGGCTGCTCCAAGCCCGCGGAACCACAGAAGTCCGTCGAGGTCCTGCTGATCGGCGGCGGCATCATGAGCGCGAGCCTGGGGACCTACCTCACCGAGCTGGAACCGAACTGGAAGGTCGACGTCTACGAGCGCATGGACCAGGTCGCCGAGGAAAGTTCCAACGCCTGGAACAACGCCGGCACCGGCCACTCGGCGTTCTGCGAGCTGAACTATACCAGTGTCGGCAAGGATGGCAGCATCGACATCAGCAAGGCGGTCAACGTCAACGAGCAGTTCGAGGTGTCCAAGCAGTTCTGGGCCTATCAGGTCGAGCAGGGTGTGCTGAGCAACCCGCGTTCGTTCATCAACAACGTGCCGCACATGAGCTTTGTCTGGGGTGACGACAACGTCGCCTTCCTGCACAAACGCGTCGAGGCCCTGCAGCACAGCTCGCTGTTCCGCGGCATGGAGATCACCGAGGACCACGAGCAGATCCGCAAGTGGGTGCCGCTGGTGATGGAAGGCCGAGATCCCGGGCAGAAGGTGGCCGCGACCCGCATGGCCATCGGCACCGATGTGAACTTCGGCGAGATCACCCGCCAGCTGTTCGCCTCCATGACCCGCAACCCCAATGTGCAGCTGCATCTGAGCCACGAAGTGCGCGACATCGTGCGCAACGCCGATGGCAGCTGGAATGTGGTAGTGGCCGACCTGGCCAACGGTGGCAAGGAGTCTTCGGTCAAGGCGAAGTTCGTCTTCATCGGCGCCGGTGGTGGTGCGCTCAAGCTGCTGCAGAAGTCCGGCATTCCAGAGGCCCAAGGCTATGCAGGCTTCCCGGTCGGTGGCCAGTTCCTGATGACCGACAATGCCGACCTGGTCGCCCGCCACAAGGCCAAGTTGTACGGCAAGGCCTCGGTCGGCGCGCCGCCGATGTCGGTGCCGCACCTGGACACCCGGGTGATCGATGGCAAGGAAGTGCTGCTGTTCGGCCCGTTCGCGACCTTCTCCACCAAGTACCTCAAGCACGGTTCGCTGTTGGACATGTTCAGCTCGCTGACCACCCACAACATCAGCCCGATGATGCATGCCGGTATCGACAACATTGACCTGAGCACCTACCTGATGGGTCAGCTGATGCTCAGTTTCGATGACCGCATGGCGGCCCTGCGCGAGTACTTCCCCAACGCCAAGAACGAAGACTGGAAGCTGCTCCAGGCCGGCCAGCGCGTGCAGGTGATCAAGAAGGATCCCGAGCACGGTGGCGTGCTGCAGTTCGGCACCGAAGTGGTGGCCGCCGAGGATGGCAGCATTGCCGCGCTGCTGGGCGCTTCGCCCGGCGCCTCGACCGCCGCACCGATCATGCTGAGCGTGCTGGAGAAGACCTTCAAGGATCGGATCAAGAGCGCCGAGTGGCAGGCCAGGCTCAAGGAGATCGTGCCGACCTACGGCCAGAAGCTGAACAACGACCTCGAACTGACCAACAAGACCCGTGAGTGGAGCAGTACGCGCCTGCAACTGCTGTACGTGCCGGTGTTGCCGGAGTAACCGCGTAAGCTGAGCGCGGGAGCGGCGCCAACCTGTAGGAGCGGCCTTGCCGAGGCGTCGGACCGGTCGGAAAGGGCTGCGCAGCAGCCCCGGGATTTCAGCGTTGTTGCAAAGATCGCCGGGGCCGCTTTGCGGCCCTTTCGCGACACAAGGCCGCTCCTACAGGGTCCAGTGTTGCCCGATGCAGGGCGCCACCAGGCCTTTTCGCAGGCAACAAAAAACCCGCTCGAGGCGGGTTTTTTGCGGGATATGGTCGGAGAGACAGGATTCGAACCTGCGGCCTTCTCGTCCCGAACGAGACGCGCTACCTGGCTGCGCTACACTCCGATGTCCAAAATGCTACTGCATCGCTTTTTTCAACGCAACCCCTTGTTGCAAAAAGGAGTTGCGCCAAAAACGCAGGGCTGGATCACAGCTCCTTGACGGTGCGGATCTGGTCCTTGTTGATGCGCGTGCGCTTGCCGTCGAGCTGTTCGAATTCGTAGAAACCGGAATCGTCGTCATAGGAAGGGGTGTCCACCGCCTGGATCTCGCGGCCGTCGTTCAGGGTGATGACGGTTGGCGAGGCGCAGCCGGCGAGGGCGCCCAGGCCCAGGGCAAGCAGGAAGGCGGGAAGGGTCCGTTGGATCATCGTGTTTCTCCAGTGCGATGGTGCTAGATGTCATTAAGACGCAGGGCGTCCACGCAAGTTCCTTGCACAGTGCAGCATAGCGCCATCGCGGCGGCATTGACCAAGAACAACGCCGCGGGTGGCCTGTGATATAACAGCGCACATTCCCAGTTACCCTGCGACGGACTCCCATGAAAGCCAAGGCAGATACCCCTTTCGTTGCGCTGAACATTGCCGTGCTGACGGTCAGCGACACCCGCACCTTCGACACCGACACCTCCGGCCAGCTGTTCGTCGATCGCCTGGGCGCCGCCGGCCACCGCCTGGCCGAGCGCGTGCTGCTCAAGGACGACCTCTACAAGATCCGCGCCCAGGTCGCGACCTGGATCGCCGACGACCAGGTGCAGGTGGTGTTGATCACCGGTGGCACCGGCTTCACCGGCCGCGACAGCACCCCGGAAGCCGTGGCGTGCCTGCTGGACAAGCAGGTCGAGGGCTTTGGCGAGCTGTTCCGGCAGATCTCGGTGGCCGACATCGGCACCTCCACCGTGCAGTCCCGCGCCCTGGCCGGGCTTGCCAATGGCACCCTGGTCTGCTGCCTGCCGGGCTCGACCAACGCCGTGCGCACCGGCTGGGACGGCATCCTCGCCGAGCAGCTGGACGCCCGTCACCGGCCGTGCAATTTCGTGCCGCACCTGAAGCAGGCGGCGGCCTGTGACAGCCGTGGCTGAGGTGGCCCGGCCCTTGATGCCGGTGGAAGAGGCCCTGGAGCGCCTGCTGGCGCTGGCCGACACGGCGCCCATCGCCGAGACCGAACAGGTAGTACTGGCCGAGGCCGAAGGGCGGGTCCTGGCCCATGAGCTGGTGGCCGGCCTCGACCTGCCGCCGTGGCCCAACAGCGCCATGGACGGTTACGCGCTGCGCCTGGCCGACTGGCAGGGCGAACCGCTGCGGGTGACCCAGCGCATCTTCGCCGGGCATGCGCCACAGCCCCTGGAACCTGGCACCTGCGCACGGATTTTTACCGGCGCGCCACTGCCGGAAGGTGCCGATTGCGTCGAGATGCAGGAAAACACCGAGGTGCTCGAAGACGGCCGGGTGCGCTTTCTCGAGCCTCTGGCACTGGCGCAGAACGTACGCCCCAAGGGCCAGGAAACCCGTGTCGGCGAACAGGTGATGAGCGCCGGCACGCGGCTGGGCCCGATCCAGCTCGGGCTGGCCGCGACCTTGGGTTTCGGCACGCTCGAAGTGCGGCGTCGGCCCCGGGTTGCGGTGCTGTCGACCGGTGACGAACTGGTCGAGCCGGGCCTGGCCCTGGGCCCCGGGCAGATCTACAACAGCAACCGACGCCTGTTGGTCAGCTGGCTGCAACGCCTGGGCTGCACGGTGGTCGACGCCGGCATCCTCCCGGACGATCTCGAGCGCACCCGCCAGTGCCTGGGCGGGCTGGGCGATGTCGACCTGATCCTGTCCACCGGCGGCGTGTCGGTGGGCGAAGCCGATTTCCTCGGCCTGGCCCTGCGCGAGGCGGGTGAGCTGGCGCTGTGGAAGCTGGCGATCAAACCGGGCAAACCACTGACTTTCGGCCATTACCAGGGGGTGCCGGTGATCGGCCTGCCGGGCAATCCGGCCTCGACCCTGGTCACCTTCGGCCTGCTGACCCGGCCCTACCTGCTGCGTCGGCTGGGAATGACCCATGTCGCTCCGCTGCGCTTCAGCGTGCCGGCGGGCTTCGACTGGCCCAAGGCCGGAACGCGCCGCGAGTACCTGCGGGCGCGCATCGAGGACGGTCGCGTGCGCATCTACAAGAACCAGAGCTCCGGCGTGCTGCGCAGCGCGGCATGGGCCGATGGCGTGGTGGAGGTGCTCGAAGGCACGACGCCGCAACAGGGCGATGCGGTGACGTTCATTCCGTTCAGCGAGCTACTTGGCTAGCACGCCGCCGGCGGCTGCGGCGCCGGCCGGCGCCAGCTGGGTCAGGCGCATGTGCACGTTCTCCAGCTGCTGGGCGGCGACGCTCCAGTCATGACGCTGGCGGGCGAACTGGCGCCCGGCCTCACTGAGCTGGCACATGCGCCATGGCTGGTTGAGCAACTGGGTGACCAGTAGCGCCAGCTGGCCGCTGTCGTCGCTGCCCAGGTAGTGCTCGCCGTTGTTCATGGCCAGGCCTGAGGCGCCCTTGCTGGTGGTGATCACCGGCAACCCGGCGGCCATGGCTTCAAGGATCTTCACCTTGGAGCCGCCGGCGTGGCGCAGCGGCGCGAAGAACAGCGCCGAGCGCCGTTGCAGCTCGCGCAGGTCGGGGCGATAGCCCACCCACTCGATGCGCGGGTCGTTCCAGTGCAGCTTCCAGCTGGCCGGCAGGGCGTGGCCGGCAATGGCCAGGCGCACCGCCGGATTGCTCATCCATACCTGGGGCAGGATCTCTTCCAGCGCCCATTCGATGGCCTCCAGGTTGGCGCCGTACTCGAAATTGCCGACGAACAGCAGACGCTGGCTGTGCGGCGTGGGGCGAACCTCCTGGTAGTGGTCGCAGTCCACGCCATTGACCACCACGTTCACCGGGCGCCCGCTGATCTGGCCGATAAGCTCGGCATCATGGGCGCTGACCGCCACCACCTCGGTGGGCTGGCGCAGCACTCGCTGCTCCCAGCGCCGGTAGCGCCAGCGGTCGAAGGCGTTCAGCGGCCGTAGCCACAGGGGCAAGCGGTCGTGGCAGGCGGCGCCCATCACCGATTCCAGGTAGTGCTCGCTGAGCATGTAGGGCAGGCCACGGGCCTGTAAGGCCTTCTCGAACGGCTGGAAACTGTAGCTGTGCTCGATCTGGATCACGTCCCAGGGTTCGTCCAGCAACTGCTCGAAGCGGTGCCTCAGGCAGGGCGCCAGGCCATTGATGATGGCCCGCATGGGGTAGTCGATGATGGGCGAGGCCAGCAGGTTCAGCGGGCTGTGCAGCGCGCGCCGGGGTAGCACCACCAGGCGCTCCACCAGTGGCTCCAGGGCCTCGCGCGCCGCGTCGCTCAACGGGACCTTGGACTGCACCAGCAAGGTGATCCGGTGGCCATGCTGCGCCAGGGCGCGCAGCAGGTGGTATTGCCGGGTCTTGCTGCCGCTGGTGGTGGGCCAGGGCAGGTAGGGCAGGGTCCAGAGTATGCGCATGAGCCCGAATCCTCGCGGTTGGCCGGGTGTCGGCCCTGGATGGCAAAACGCGCCCTCTGGCAGTCAAGCAGGTGCTGCTGCTGCCGGGGCGCGTCCATAGATATCAGTAAAGCGTACGATGTCGTCTTCGCCCAGGTATTCGCCGCTTTGCACCTCGATCATCACCAGGTCGATGACGCCGGGGTTGGTCAGGCGGTGGCTGCGTCCGGGCTTGATGAAGGTCGACTCGTTGGTGTCGAGCAGAAACTCCTCTTCACCGTTGGTCACGCAGGCCATGCCGCTGACCACGATCCAGTGCTCGCTGCGGTGATGGTGCATCTGCAGTGACAGCGATTCGCCGGGGCGCACCATGATGCGCTTGATCTTGAATCGCGGCCCTTCCTCGAGCACGGTGTACAGGCCCCAGGGGCGGGTCACGGTGCGGTGCAGGCGGTAGGCGTCGTGGCCCTGGTGCTTGAGCTGCTGGGCGATCACCTTGACCTCCTGGCTGCGCGCGGCATCGGCGATCAGCAAGGCGTCGGGGGTGTCGATGACGATCAGGTTGTCCAGCCCCACCGCGCCCACCAGTCGCCGGGGCGAGTCGATGTAGCAGTTGCTTACGTCATGCAGCACGGTTTCGCCGTTGCAGTAGTTGCCCTGGCTGTCGGCCGGGCGCAGCTCGCGCACCGCTTCCCAACTGCCGATATCGCTCCAGCCGATGGCGCAGGGCACCACGGCCACCTGGGTGGAGGGCTGCATGAGGGCGTAGTCGATGGAGATATCGGGGGCCAGCGCAAAACTGTGGGCGTCGAGTTCCACCTGCTGGCCGCACGTCCCCTCCTTGAACTGGCTCTGCGCCAGGCAGTGGGTCACGTTGTGCAGTACCTCGGGGGCATGGGCCTGCAGCTCCTGCAGCACAGTGCCCGCGCGCAGGCAGAACATGCCGGCGTTCCACAAGTGCCGGCCGCCGTCCAGGTACGCCTGGGCGGTGTCGGCGTCGGGCTTTTCGACGAAGCGCGCGACCCGGTAGCCGTCGTCGCCGAGCGCTTCACCCTGTTCGATGTAGCCGAAGCCGGTCTCGGCGCGGGTCGGCAACAGGCCAAAGGTGGTCAGCCAGCCTTGCCCGGCCAGGTCCATGGCCTGCTGGACGGCCGCCTCGAAGGCACCCTGGTCCTGGATCAGGTGATCGGCGGGCAGTACCAGCAACAGGCTGTCCTCGCCGTGCAGGCGGGCGCAGTGCAGTGCTGCTGCGGCGATGGCGGGGGCGGTGTTGCGACCGAACGGTTCAAGGATGAAGTCGAGGGTGACGCGTTGGGTGCCGACCTGGCGATACTCGTCCTGGGTACGGAATACCACTTCGCGGTTGGTCACCGTGAGCACCCGTTCGACGCCGGGCAGGGCGCTGGCGCGGGTAAAGGTCTTCTGCAGCAGGCTCATGCCATCGGGCAGGCGCATGAAGGGCTTGGGCATGGCCTCGCGGGAGACCGGCCACAATCGGGTGCCGGCGCCGCCAGCGATGATGCAGGGAATCAGAACGCTCATAGTCACAGCCTCGTATCAGGGCGCCGGGGGGCAGCGCAATGCAAGGAAATCACGACCTGTCAGGCGTCTGGCGGCGCAAAGTCAATAAAATGACTTTTCGAGTCGGCTTCGTCCGTTATGGCCAAATATTTGTCAGATGATGCACCTGTGGCGTCCGGCTTTCAATGGCATTTGTGTGAAGCGGCGGTTTTTCGGCGTTGCAGGGAGCAATCTGCTCGTTGCAGTGGTCGAGATTGCGGTAGGGCATTTCTTTTCGGGGAGAACAGCATGAGCGAGCGCAAGGCACTGTTGATCCTGCATGGCAAACAGGCTGGCAACGAAGAGGTGCGAGCCGCGGTGGGCCAGTTGCGCGAGCGGGGCTGGACCCTGGATGTGCGACTGACCTGGGAGGGCGGTGATGCCCAGCGCCTGGTCGGCGAGGCGCTGGTGGCGGGTTATGCCCAGGTGGTGGCCGGGGGTGGCGATGGCACGTTGCGTGATGTGGCCGAAGCCATGGGCCTGGCCGCCACCCAGGCCAGCCTGGCGCTGTTACCGCTGGGCACTGCCAACGATTTCGCCAAGGCGGCCGGCGTGCCCCTCGAGCCACAGGCGGCGCTCGACCTGCTGGAGGTGCCGGCGCGGCCGATCGACCTGGGGCGGGTGGGTGACCAGTTGTTCCTGAACATGGCCACCGGTGGTTTCGGCAGTCAGGTCACGGCCAATACCTCGGAAGACCTGAAGAAGGTGCTGGGCGCGGCGGCCTACCTGTTCACCGGCCTGTCGCGCTTCAGCGAGCTACAGGCCGCCTCGGTGGAACTGCAGGGACCAGGCTTCCAGTGGCAGGGTCAGTTACTGGCGCTGGGCATCGGCAACGGCCGCCAGGCCGGCGGCGGGCACGTGCTGTGCCCGGAGGCGACGGTGGACGATGGCCTGCTGGACATCGGCATCCTGCCTGCGCCACAGGAGATTGCCGGCGCCCTGCGCGACCTGTTGGCCGGCGACGGCCTGTTTGTCCGCGCGCGGCTGCCGTGGGTGGAAATCAAGGGCGCCCAGGGGCTGGACATGAACCTTGACGGCGAGCCACTGCAAGCCGCCAGCCTGCGCTTCGAGGCCGTGGCGCAGGCGTTGCGCATGCACCTGCCGACGGACTCGCCGCTGCTCAGTCGTCCAGGCTGATGATCTTCTCGCGCACGGCGAACAGCACCAGCCCTGCCACGTCGTAGATCTGCAGGCGCTTCATGATCTGCGAGCGGTGGGTCTCCACGGTCTTGATCGACAGGCCCAGGCCGGCGGCGATCTCCCGGGTCGACTTGCCGCGCACGATCAGGCGCAGGATCTCCAGCTGACGCCCCGTCAGGTTATGACCTTCGCTGCTCGGCTGGCGGCCGTTCTGCGCGCGTAGCAGGGCCTGGTTGATGACGGTGTGGGCGATGGCCGGGCTGAGGTAGCGTTCGTCGTTGCACAGCGCAGTGAGCGCCTGTTCCAGCTCGGTGGCCGTGGTGTCCTTGAGCAGGTAGCCGTGGGCGCCGCTTTCCAGGGCGCGCATGATCATTTCCGGGTCGGTGTGCATCGACAGGATCAGGACCTTGCAGGTGCAACCGTTTGCGCGCAATTGCGTCAGCGCGTCCAGGCCGCTGGTCGAACGCATGGAAATGTCCAGCAGGACGATGTCCGGCGCCAGGCGCAGGACGTGGTCCAGAAGTTGGCCGCCGTCGTCGGCCTCGCCGATCACGGTGTAACCGGGGATGTCCGATACCAGTGCCCTGACGCCTGCGCGGATCAGGGAGTGGTCGTCCACCAGCAGTAATCTACAGGTCATCGGGGGCAGGGGTCCTGGCGCGTTCTTGGCTGCGGGGTGGCCATGGAAAGAGGGCTTCGATCTGGGTGCCTTGGCCGGGCTGGCTGGTGATGGTCAGGCTGCCTCGCAGGGCGGTCACCCGCTCCTGCATGCCGGCCATGCCGCGCTGGCCGTAATCCGCGGGGGACTGGGCTGGCACGAAGCCGCCGCCGTCGTCGTGGATCGACAGGGCAAGGCCGGCCGAGGTGCGTTGCAGGCGAACCACCAGGTTGCGGGCACCGGCATGGCGCAACATGTTGGTGACCGCCTCCTGGGTGATGCGGAAGGCGGCCATGGCCACCTCTTCGCTGATGCCGCCCAGGCGCTGCTTGCATTCCAGGCTCCAGTGCACCTCGGTGTTTTCCAGGGTGCGCAGCAGATGCGCGCGCAGGCTCGCCTCCAGGCCCAGGCTGGCCAGCTGGCGCGGGTTGAGAATGGTGGAAACGTCGCGCACGTTGCTCAGGGTCAGGTCCAGGGTGCTGCGCAGGGTGCTGCAGTGCTCCTGCAGCTCGGCCGGTACCCGGCGTTGCAGCCAGTCGACCTGCAGCTTGGCGGCGGTCAGCAGCTGGCCGATATCGTCGTGCAGCTCGCGACTCAGGCGCTGGCGCTCGCTCTCCTGCACCTTGAGCATGCGCGTGGCCAGTTCCGCCGGGCGCAGGCTGATCGAACGCGCCCAGTGGCGCAGGTGCCAGCCGACGCCGAGCATCGCCAGCAGTTGCAGCAGCAGCAGGCTGGCCGACAGCGGCTGGGTGCTCAGGTATACCACCAGGTTCGCCGCCAGCGATGCAACGCACAGCAGCGCGGTCGTCCAGCGCAGCAGGGCAACGCTGGAGCGGCAACGCTGGAGAAACTTCAAGCGTGGGAGCATAGATAGGGAAGCCACTGAATTATAGCGGTTAGGGGCATTGCACACGTCTGACCAGGGGTTTTACCGCCCCGCTTGCAATCAAGTGCGGAATGCGGATCCAATCGCCCGATAACCTGGGCGCGCATGTTCGAGTGGGCGCATGTTATCACTTTGATTGAATTTGGTCGCGGGGGGATAACTGCTTGAAACCTCGTATTTTCCGGGCTGTGGCGGGCCTGGCGGTCGAGGGCTTGGCTAGCAGAGTGCCATTATTAAATGATGTTTCCAGTGCGCACAGGGCAACTAATAATCCCGCTTCGCAAAAACATTTGGAAAAACTTGTCCAACTTTGCAAGTTTCATCCTGAGCCGACCTTAGTTGTGACTCAGTTGGCTGCATTTAATGTTGCCGGTCGGGCGAGTCGATGCCGGTGCTTGCCGTATGAGGGTGGGCGCAGTACACCCCTGTCTGCTGGCAGTCCGCGCACAGCTGCGTGGACGGCTGGCCCAGGGAGGTGGCCAGTTCGCCCAGCAGCAGCCGTTGTTCGTCGGTGTCCATGCCTAGCTGGCCGGTCTGCGGGTCCAGCAGTTCCAGTTGCCAGTCGAGCAGGGTCAGGCAGGCGTCCAGTGCGGGCAGGCTGCTGCCGTGCAGGTGCTGCTGGGCACAGGTGGGCGCGAGCAGCTTTTGCAAGGCGAACGCATAGTGGGCGACCTCGAGCAGGCCGAGCGCGTCGGCACGGCGGGCCAGGGTATCAAGTGCCGTGGTGAGACTGTGGCAGGCGTCCGGGTCGTTGGCGATCAGTTCCAGGTGCTGCAGGCATTCCTGGGACCTGGCCAGCAGGACCTGTGCATCCTGCAGGAAGGCCGCCACGGCGGCGTTGTGCAATGGTGTGCTATCCATCATGGCGCCCCGTCGTCAGGGATTGGCCGTACCAAGATGATCGCTCGCAAAAGCCTGACTCCGTTCATGCAGTGAGAATGGCGTCACATTAATGGCTAATGGATATTGCGAACATCAGGTTGCACCCGATTGCTACTAGGGGATTCCCTGATGAGGATTCAGGCGGGTCGTTCGTTGCGAGCGACGGCTGCAGCGGGATGTGGCAGCAGTAAAGCATGATGGTAAAGTGATATCAATCACCCGGCGTGGCTTTTTCCATAAGGGGTCAAGCTGCGCGCGCATCCGCCGATACAGGGGGATGCATTCATTTTTTACCGACTCACGCCTGGGGGCTTTCCAATGGCTGGCATTCTCGACACGGTAGACCAACGCACGCAACTGGTGGGTGAGAACCGCCTGGAAATCCTCATGTTCCGCCTGGCCGGCCGACAGTTGTTCGCCATCAACGTGTTCAAGGTCCAGGAGGTGCTGCAACTGCCCAAGCTGACCCTCATGCCGCAGCGCCATTCCTTCGTCTGCGGCGTGGTCAACCTGCGTGGCCAGACGCTGCCGGTGATCGACCTGTCCCAGGCGATCGGCATGCGCCCGCTGCAGCCCGGGCCGGACAGCACCATCATCGTTACCGAGTACAACCGCTCGGTGCAGGCGTTCCTGGTGGGCGGCGTTGATCGTATCGTCAACATGAACTGGGAAGCCATCATGCCGCCACCGGCCAGCGCCGGTCGCCAACACTACCTCACGGCGATCACCAAGGTCGACGAGAAGCTGGTTGAGGTCATCGACGTGGAGAAGGTGCTGGCCGAGATCGTGCCGTACAGCGCCAAGGTGTCCCGCGACAAGCTGGAAGACCCGGTGCTGGCCCGCGCGCGTGGCCGCGAAGTGCTGCTGGTGGACGACTCCAGCGTGGCCCTGGCGCAGTTGCGCGACACCCTGTCGCAACTGGGGGTGAAGCTGCACGTGGCCAGTGACGGCCTCAAGGCCCTGCGCCTGCTCAAGGGTTGGGCCGACGCCGGGGAGAATGTCTGCGAAAAGCTGCTGATGATCTTCACTGACGCCGAAATGCCTGAGATGGATGGCTACCGGCTGACCACCGAGATCCGCAGCGACCCGCGCCTGCGTGGCCTCTACGTGGTGCTGCACACCTCGCTGTCGGGCAGTTTCAACGAATCGATGGTCAAGAAGGTCGGTTGCGACAACTTCCTGTCCAAGTTCCAGCCCGACCGCCTGGTGGATGTGGTGCGTCAGCGTCTGAACATGGATCAGGCTCAGGTGTAAGCTTGGTTTTTCCATGGAAAGCGGGTGAGCAGGGATGTTTCTGAGTGCGTTGTATCGATACCCGGTGAAATCGGGGCAGGCCCAGGGCCTGCAAGCGTCCTCGGTCGGCAATCTGGGCCTGGACGGTGATCGGCGCTGGCTGGTGGTGGAGGAAGAGAACGGCCGTTTCCTGACCCAGCGCGCCTGGCCCCGACTGGGGCAGATCGGTGCCGACTACGGCGAGCAGGGCCAGCTGCTGCTCCAGGCGCCGGGGCAGGCACCGCTGGAAGTGCCGGTGCCGCCAGCCGACGACGCCCTGCGCGGCGTCACCATCTGGCGCGACTCCTTGCGCGTGCCCGATGCCGGCGATGCCGCCGCGGCCTGGCTCAGCGAGCTGCTGGGCAAGGCGGTCAGGCTGGTGTATTGCCCGGAGCAGCGGGCCCGCTACCTGCCTAGCGGCTACGGCCTGAACAGTGACCGGGCAGCCTTTCCCGATGGTTTTGCGCTGCTGCTGATCGGCCAGGCCTCGCTGGATGAGCTGAGCCGTCGGGTGGGGCGCCCCATGGAGATGCTGCGTTTTCGCCCGAACCTGGTGGTCGAAGGTGCCGAGGCGTTCGCCGAAGACCGCTGGAAGCGCATCCGCATTGGCGACATGACCTTTCGCGTGCTCAAGCCGAGCGTGCGCTGCATCCTCACTACCCTCGATCCTGCCACCGGCGAGCGCAGCCCGGACCGTGAGCCGTTGACCACGCTCAAGACGTTTCGCGAGAGGGAAGGGGATGTGCTGTTCGGCCAGAACCTGGCGGTGGATGGCGAGGGGGAGCTTAAGGTGGGTATGGCCGTCCAGGTCCTCGAATAGTGCCATCGCGGGGCAAGCCCGCTCCCACACACCGTGGGAGCGGGCTTGCCCCGCGATAGGGTCCGATCACATATCGTCGAAATACCGCTCATGCCAATCCACCAGCGGCTGCGGTGAATTGAGCTTCTGCCCGTAGATGACCGAATACGACAGCACGTTCTGTACGTACTGGCGCGTCTCGTCGAACGGAATCGACTCGACCCATACATCGAAGCTCAGGTGCTTGGCGCCCTTGAGCCACTGGCGCACGCGCCCGGGGCCGGCGTTGTAGGCGGCCGAGGCCAGCACGCGGTTGCCGTTGAACTGGCTGTGCACCTGGCTCAGGTAGGCGGCGCCGAGCTGGATGTTCTTGTCCGGGTTGAACACCTGGGCTGGCGAGGCCAGCGGGATGCTGAATTTGCGCGCGGTCTCCTTGGCGGTGCCCGGCATCAACTGCATCAGGCCGCTGGCACCGACGCTGGAGCGGGCGTCTTCCATGAAGGCGCTCTCCTGGCGGGTGATGGCGAATACCCAGCTCGAATGCAGGCCGCGGACCTTGGCTTCGCGCACCAGGGTGTCGCGGTGGGCCATGGGGAAGCGGATGTCCAGGTCGTCCCAGTACTGGGCCTGGCTGATGGTGCGGATCGCCGGGAAGTACCAGCGCATGTCGTAGGCCAGGCGGGCCTGTGCGACCATCTCGTCACGGTTGAAGTGGCGGCTGACGTGATACCACTCGCGGCGGCCCTCGACGATCTGGCCGCGGGCATGGAACTCCAGGGCGCGACGCACGCCCGGGGTGTTGCGGACCTTGTTGATCACCGCCTGGCTGAGCGCCAGCGGCTTGTTGTTCAGCTGGTAGGGCGTCTGCGCCCGGTCAGCGGCGAGGAAGCCGTAGAAGTCGCGTTCGCGGGCGACGGTCTTGTACAGCACAGGGACCTGCGGGTTGTTCGGCTGGGCCAGTTCCAGGCTGCGCGCCTGCCAGTACTTCCAGCGGTTGCTGCTGGCCAGGTCCTGGGGCAGGCGCTTGGTCAGCTCGTAGGCGTCTTCCCAGCGGCCCAGGCGCAGCAGCAGGCGCAGGCGCCATTCGCTGACGGTGTTGTCGCGCAGCTCGGGGTCGTAGCGGGTCATCAGGTCGAGCGCGCGCGGGTCGTAGCGTCGGGCCAGGGTCAGGCCGATCTCGCGGGCGATGGCGACCTTCTCGTCACGGGAGAAGTGCATGCGCTGGGCGTAGTCGTCGAGCAGCGCCATGGCCTGCTCGGGGTCCTGGCGGGCAAGGCGGCGCAGGCCAAGGCTGACCACGTCGGACATGGCCTCGTTGACGGGGGTGAAGCGCGACGGCTGGTTGAGCAGCTCGGGCTTCTGCGCCACGTCGATCAGCAGCTTGCCCTGGGGGGCGAGGGTGGTGAGGGTCTTGACCAGGCTGCTGGCCAGGCCGTAGTTGCGTGCCTGGGCCGCCAGCTTGGCGCGCTGCCAGCGCTTGGCCTCGGTCAACTGGCCCTCGGCGGCCCACATCGCGAACAGGGTGTCGCAGGCGGTGGGCTGGGACTTGCCGACGTTCCACAGCTTGTCGGCGGTGGCGAAGCCTTCGGCGCGCAAGCCATGGGAGAGCTGGTACTGGCCGTTGAGGCAGTCCAGTTCGGTGAAGTTGAGCTTGGGGTCGTAGTAGCGGGTGAAGGTGTTCCACTCGCCGCGCTCGGCCAGCCAGCGCAACCAGCGCAGCTTCATCCAGTTGGCCTGGGGCAGGTCGCCGTGGGCCTTGAGGAAGCCCTCGATCTCCTCGTTGCTGGCGCTCTTCAGGCGGGCGGTCAGCTCGTCGTAGGTGAGGTAGGGCGTGAGCGGATAGTCGCGCAGCGCCTGCGCGTAACGCAGGTAAGGGCCCTTGTCGCCCTTGGCCAGGGCGCGCTTGGCCTCGTCGTAGTACTGACGCTGCTGGGAGAGGTCGACGGCCTGTGCGGCGCTCGCGGCGGTGGCGGTGAGCAGCAGGCAGGAAGCAATTTGTAACAGGCGGCTGCGCATGATACGTCCGGGCAGTAGAACCATGGAAAGTGACGGCGGAGCCAGCACTGTTGGGTATTACTGCCTAGCTTAGCCGTTTGCCGGTGGCCGGTGAAAGCACTGTGCTTGTATCGAGTTGTTATCCGACGCCCTGCTGCCGGCGATGGGCTTTTGATGCCGTGAAGGGGCAAGTCAGGTAGAATGCGCGCCCGGTTTTTGGAGATGATCATGACCCTGCTCAAATTCAGCGATGTGTCCCTCGCCTTCGGCGCCATGCCGCTGTTGGACAAAGTGTCCTGGCAGATCGCCCGTGGCGAGCGGGTGTGCATCATCGGCCGCAACGGCACGGGCAAGTCGAGCATGCTGCGCCTGGTCAAGGGCGAGCAGAAACCCGACGACGGCGACATCTGGCGCGCGCCGGGGCTGAAGATCGGCGAATTGCCGCAGGAACTGCCGGTGGCCGACGAGCGCAGCGTGTTCGACGTGGTGGCCGCGGGCCTGGATGGCGTGGGCGAGCTGCTGGCCGAGTACCACCACCTAAGCCAGAACATCCACGGCGACGAGGACCTGGAAAAGCTCATGCATGTCCAGCACGAGCTGGAGGCCCGCGACGGCTGGCGCTTGCAGCAAGTGGTGGAAAGCACCCTGAGCCGCCTGCAGCTGCCCGCCGACAAGACCCTGGCCGAGCTCTCCGGTGGCTGGCGCCGCCGCGTGCTGCTGGCCCAGGCGCTGGTGTCCGAGCCCGACCTGCTGCTGCTCGACGAGCCGACCAACCACCTGGACATCGGTGCCATCGCTTGGCTGGAAGATGCCCTGAACGGCTTCAACGGTGCGGTGCTGTTCATCACCCACGACCGTTCCTTCCTGCAGAACCTGGCCACGCGCATCCTCGAGCTGGACCGTGGCGGGCTGATCGACTGGAACGGCGACTACGCCAGCTTCCTGGTGCACAAGGAGGCGGAGCTTGCCGCCGAGGCGACCGCCAACGCGCTGTTCGACAAGCGGCTGGCCCAGGAAGAAGTGTGGATCCGCCAGGGCATCAAGGCCCGGCGTACACGTAACGAAGGCCGTGTGCGTGCGTTGAAGGCGCTGCGCGTGGAGCGCGGCGAGCGCCGTGAACGCCAGGGCAAGGCGAACATTCTTATCGAAGTGGCGGACAAGTCCGGCAAGCAGGTGATGGTGCTGGAGGATGTCAGCTTCGCTCACAAGGATGGCCCGAAACTGGTCAAGGACTTCTCCATGGTCCTGCAGCGCGAAGACCGCATCGGCCTGCTCGGCGCCAACGGTACCGGCAAGACCACGCTGCTCAAGCTGATGCTGGGCGACCTGGAGCCGACCAGCGGCAAGGTCGAGCGCGGCACCAAACTGGAAGTGGCCTACTTCGACCAGATGCGCCATCAGTTGGACCTGGAAAAGACCGTCATCGACAACCTGGCCGAGGGCCGCGATTTCATCGAGATCGATGGCCAGAACCGCCATGTCCTGAGCTACCTCGGCGACTTCCTGTTCAGCCCGCAGCGCGCGCGCACGCCGGTCAAGGCGTTGTCCGGTGGCGAGCGAGCGCGCCTGCTGCTCGCCAAGCTGTTCAGCAAGCCGGCCAACCTGCTGGTGCTGGACGAACCGACCAACGACCTCGACGTCGAGACCCTCGAGCTGCTGGAGGAAGTGCTGTGCAACTACAAGGGCACGGTGCTGATGGTCAGCCACGACCGGGCCTTCCTCGACAACGTGGTGACCAGCACCCTGGTGTTCGAGGGTGAGGGGCGCGTGCGCGAGTACGTCGGCGGCTACGAAGACTGGATCCGCCAGGGTGGTTCGCCGAAGCTGCTGGGCGTGACCGAGAGCAAGGGCGGCAAGTCCGAACTCAACAGTGCGGTGGTAGCCAAGCCGGTTGAAGAGCAAGCGCCTGCGGCCGTCGCCGCGCCCGCTGCCGATGCCAGCAAGAAGAAGCTCAGCTACAAGCTGCAGCGCGAGCTGGAGGCGTTGCCAGGGCAGATCGATGCGCTGGAGCGGCAGATTGCCGAGGTGCAGGAAGAGGTCGGCGCCTCGAACTTCTACCAGCGTCCGATCGATGAAACCTCTGCGGTGCTGGCCAAGCTGGAGAAGCTGCAGGGCGAGCTGGACGTGCTGGTGGAGCGCTGGGCCGAGCTGGAAGGTTGATTTCCTGTCCTGGCGTTTTCGCGGGTAAACCCGCTCCCACAGAGTTACCACTGCCTCAGGAGCGGTGACCAACCTGTGGGAGCGGGTTTACCCGCGAAGAGGCCGGTACAGGCAAACACACATTTCTCCCACAGGATTGCCGCTGCCTCAGGAGCAGTGACCAGCCTGTGGGAGCGGGTTTACCCGCGAAGAGGCCGGAGCAGGTTGACTTATTCTTTCTTCTGCAACCGCACCGCCAGTACATCGCACGGCGCGCCGTGCAGCACGTCATTGGCAGTGGAGCCCAGCAGCAGCGCCAGGCCATGGCGGCCATGGCTGCCGACCACGATCAGGTCGCAGGCTTGTTTCTTGGCAAGCTCGTGGATTTCCTGGCGCGGCTGGCCATAGACCAGATGCGAGTCGCCTCGCTGGATGTCCGGGTACTTGTTGAACAGGCGCTCCATGCGCTCCTTGGCCTGGTCGAACTGTTGCTGCTGTAGCTGCGAGAGGTCCATCGGCACGTCGCCGCCGAAGGCCATGGCCATGGGTTCGACGATATGCACCAGGGACACCTTGGCGCCACTGGCCAGGGCGATGGTCTTGGCCCGCTTGATCACCGGGTCGCATTCTTCGGTCAGGTCGACGGCGACCAGAAGATGTTCATAGGACATGTGCAGTACTCCTGACAATCGCGATAGTAGAAGTATGGTCGCTTTCGGGCCGGGCGTTCGTGAAACCTGGATAACCCGCTCATTTGCAACGCTTTATAAGGTCTACAGATATGACGGTATGGCTGGTGGTGTCAATCCTTGCGCTGATGCTCAGCCCGCTGGCCTGGCTGCGCCAGTCGCGCAAGCAGAGCGAGCAGATGAGCCTGCGCCTGGAGGGCCGGCGCATGGGCCTGGCCATGCAGCTGGCGCCGCAGCAGTGGCCGCACTGGCTGGAAAAGGAGCCGCCCAGCCCTTGTCCGCAATACCATCGGGCGCGGCGCAAGGGCCGCGAGGACTGCTGGTGCTACTGGCAGATCAGCCCGGGCGTGTGGTGGAACCAGTGGCGCGAACCCTGCGAGGACCCGCGCCTGGCCGAGGTCTTCACCCGCCTGCCGGAAACCGTCTACAAGGTCGAGGCGGACCGGCGCATGATCGCCCTGTACTGGAGCGAGCGGGGCGATAAATCTGTTTTGCAGGATATTGCCCAGGCCCTCGATACCCTCGCCTGAACCTGGCCAACGCAAAACGGCGCGCAGGAGCAACCATGCTCTTGCGCGCCGTTTTGCGTTCTGCAGCGCAGAAAAAGGCCAGGCAGGCCGGAAACACTTTCATGCAGACCCAGTGTAGCCGTCGTTGGCGGATGCGTTTAGAAAAAAGGCCGTCCGCTGTCGTTGATGGTCTATCGCTGACATGAATGGTCGGCGATCACTGTCATCAGTTTTCGTACCCGGCGGGTAGAAGATGACTGGAAAGTCGCGTTTTCACGGTGTTCGCGAGCATTTGACAACGCCGTTCATTTCGGAGAATGTGTGCACACCCAAGTCAAACGGGCGTATGAATTGAGCGTTTGTATGTCAGACGGCTCTTACAGAATCCCGATTAGCGCGTCGACGGGTGTGCCTGGGGCGAGGGACCGGTAGACCGGCTCTTGCGCCAGCGTTCGACGTGTACTGTTCAGCTTCCATATCGTGGAGATCAGTTGATGATTTACGAAGGTAAAGCCATCACGGTTAAGGCTCTTGAAAGCGGCATCGTCGAACTGAAGTTCGACCTCAAGGGTGAGTCCGTCAACAAGTTCAACCGTCTCACTCTGAACGAGCTGCGTCAGGCCGTGGACGTGATCAAGGGCGATGCCTCGATCAAGGGCGTGATCGTCAGCAGCGGCAAGGACGTGTTCATCGTCGGCGCCGACATCACCGAATTCGTCGACAACTTCAAGCTGCCCGAGGCCGAACTGGTCGCCGGCAACCTGGAAGCCAACCGCATTTTCAATGACTTCGAAGACCTGCAGGTGCCGACTGTCGTCGCCATCAACGGCATCGCCCTGGGTGGCGGCCTGGAGATGTGCCTGGCCGCCGACTACCGGGTCATGTCCAGCAGCGCCAAGATCGGCCTGCCGGAAGTCAAGCTGGGCATCTACCCAGGCTTCGGCGGCACCGTGCGCCTGCCGCGTCTGATCGGCTCGGACAACGCCATCGAATGGATCGCCTCGGGCAAGGAAAACCGTGCCGAGGACGCCCTGAAGGTCGGCGCCGTCGACGCCGTGGTCGCCCCCGAGTTGTTGCAGGCCGGTGCCCTGGACCTGATCAAGCGCGCCATCAGCGGCGAGCTGGACCACAAGGCCAAGCGCCAGCCCAAGCTGGAAAAGCTCAAGCTCAACGCCATCGAGCAGATGATGGCGTTCGAGACCGCCAAGGGCTTCGTCGCCGGCCAGGCCGGCCCGAACTACCCAGCGCCGGTCGAGGCCATCAAGACCATCCAGAAGGCTGCCAACTTCGGCCGTGACAAGGCCCTGGAAGTCGAAGCCGCAGGCTTCGCCAAGCTGGCCAAGACCTCGGTCGCCGAGAGCCTGATCGGCCTGTTCCTGAACGACCAGGAGCTCAAGCGCAAGGCCAAGGCCCACGACGAGATCGCCCACGACGTGAAGCAGGCCGCCGTGCTCGGCGCCGGCATCATGGGCGGCGGCATCGCCTACCAGTCGGCGGTCAAGGGCACGCCGATCCTGATGAAGGACATCCGCGAGGAAGCCATCCAGCTGGGCCTGAACGAGGCCTCCAAGCTGCTCGGCAAGCGCGTCGAGAAGGGTCGCCTGACCCCGGCGAAGATGGCCGAGGCGCTCAACGCCATTCGTCCGACCCTGTCCTACGGCGATTTCGCCAACGTCGACATCGTTGTCGAGGCCGTGGTCGAGAACCCGAAGGTCAAGCAAGCGGTACTGGCTGAAGTGGAAGGCCAGGTGAAGGAAGATGCCATCCTGGCTTCCAACACCTCGACCATCTCCATCAACCTGCTGGCCAAGGCGCTCAAGCGTCCGGAAAACTTCGTCGGCATGCACTTCTTCAACCCGGTGCACATGATGCCGCTGGTCGAAGTCATTCGCGGCGAGAAGTCCAGCGAAGTCGCGGTCGCGACTACCGTGGCCTACGCCAAGAAGATGGGCAAGAACCCGATCGTGGTCAACGACTGCCCGGGCTTCCTGGTCAACCGCGTGCTGTTCCCGTACTTCGGCGGCTTCGCCAAGCTGGTCAGCGCAGGCGTCGACTTCGTGCGCATCGACAAGGTCATGGAGAAGTTCGGCTGGCCGATGGGCCCGGCCTACCTGATGGACGTGGTCGGCATCGACACCGGCCACCACGGCCGCGACGTGATGGCCGAAGGCTTCCCGGATCGCATGAAGGACGATCGTCGCTCCGCCGTCGACGCCCTCTACGAGGCCAACCGCCTGGGCCAGAAGAACGGCAAGGGCTTCTACGCCTACGAGACCGACAAGCGCGGCAAGCCGAAGAAAGTCGCCGACGCCAGCGTGCTCGACGTGCTCAAGCCGGTCATCTTCGAACAGCGTGAAGTCAGCGACGAGGACATCATCAACTGGATGATGGTGCCACTGTGCCTGGAGACCGTGCGTTGCCTGGAAGACGGCATCGTCGAGACTGCCGCCGAAGCCGACATGGGCCTGGTCTACGGCATCGGTTTCCCTCCCTTCCGCGGTGGCGCGCTGCGCTACATCGATTCGATCGGGGTCGCCGAGTTCGTCGCACTGGCCGACAAGTACGCCGACCTGGGGCCGCTGTACCACCCCACTGCGAAGCTGCGCGAAATGGCCAAGAACGGCCAGCGCTTCTTCAACTGAGCGCCCAACGAGCTAGAGCGAGAATATTGATATGAGCCTGAATCCAAGAGACGTGGTGATTGTCGACTTCGGTCGCACGCCGATGGGCCGTTCCAAGGGTGGCATGCACCGCAACACCCGTGCCGAGGACATGTCCGCGCACCTGATCAGCAAGCTGCTGGAGCGCAACGACAAGGTCGATCCGAAGGAAGTTGAGGACGTGATCTGGGGCTGCGTCAACCAGACCCTGGAGCAGGGTTGGAACATCGCCCGCATGGCGTCGCTGATGACCCAGATCCCGCACACCTCCGCCGCCCAGACCGTCAGCCGCCTGTGCGGATCGTCGATGAGCGCGCTGCACACCGCCGCCCAGGCGATCATGACCGGCAACGGCGATGTGTTCGTGGTCGGTGGTGTCGAGCACATGGGCCACGTCAGCATGATGCACGGCGTCGACCCCAACCCGCACATGTCCTTGCACGCCGCCAAGGCTTCCGGGATGATGGGCCTGACCGCCGAGATGCTCGGCAAGATGCACGGCATCACCCGTGAGCAACAGGATCTGTTCGGCCTGCGTTCGCACCAGCTCGCCCACAAGGCGACGGTCGAGGGCAAGTTCAAGGACGAGATCATCCCGATGCAGGGTTACGATGAGAACGGCTTCCTGAAGGTCTTCGACTACGACGAGACCATTCGCCCGGAAACCACCCTCGAAGGCCTGGCGTCGCTCAAGCCTGCGTTCAACCCCAAAGGTGGCACCGTCACCGCGGGTACCTCGTCGCAGATCACCGACGGTGCCTCGTGCATGATCGTCATGTCCGGCCAGCGCGCCATGGACCTGGGGATCCAGCCGTTGGCGGTGATCCGTTCGATGGCGGTGGCCGGCGTGGATCCCGCGATCATGGGCTACGGCCCGGTCCCGGCGACGCAGAAAGCCCTCAAGCGCGCTGGCCTGACCATTGCCGACATCGACTTCTTCGAGCTCAACGAAGCCTTCGCCGCACAGGCCCTGCCGGTGCTGAAGGACCTGAAAGTGCTCGACAAGATGGATGAGAAGGTTAACCTGCACGGCGGCGCCATCGCCCTGGGCCACCCGTTCGGTTGCTCCGGTGCGCGGATCTCCGGCACCCTGCTCAACGTCA
The DNA here is from genome assembly GCF_003205295.1 of Pseudomonas mosselii. Classification (GTDB taxonomy): domain Bacteria; phylum Pseudomonadota; class Gammaproteobacteria; order Pseudomonadales; family Pseudomonadaceae; genus Aquipseudomonas; species Aquipseudomonas mosselii_B. The sequence goes on along the minus strand of NZ_QJRP01000017.1, from coordinate 73,007 downwards.
TGAAGCAGAATGGCGGTACCCTGGGCGTCGCCACCATGTGTGTCGGCCTGGGCCAAGGCATCACCACTGTCTTCGAACGCGTCTGATCGCGTCGCGGGACAGCAGCCGGGGCCATGTGCCCCGGCTTTTGTTTTTTACAGGATTTGTTCAAGAGGGCGAGTGACATGCAGATACAACCTGGTGTGTACCGGCATTACAAAGGCCCTGAATACCGCGTGTTCAGCGCGGCGCGGCATTCCGAGAGCGAAGAGTGGATGGTCTTCTACCAGTGCCTGTATGGTGACTACAGCTTCTGGGTCAGGCCACTTTCGATGTTCCAGGAGTCCGTCGAGGTTGACGGCGAGCAGGTGCCACGCTTTGCTTTGGTCAAGGCCGAAGAGGGGCTGGGCGAGCGGCTTGGCAAGGCGCACGAGTGATCGACCACGCTTGACCTCACTCTTTTGCCACTATATATAGCGGTGCCGCGTCCGGCACCTGACGCGTTTTTCATCTTCAGATTCAGGAATACTCCGATCCATGGGCAAATCGCTGGTCATTGTGGAATCCCCGGCCAAGGCCAAGACCATCAACAAGTACCTGGGCAGCCAGTACGTGGTGAAGTCGAGTATCGGCCACATCCGTGACCTTCCCACCAGCGGTTCCGCCAGTGCGAGCAAGGAACCGGCGGCCAAGCGCGGCAAGGCCGCGGCCGAGGCCCCGGCCTTGTCGCCGAAGGAGAAGGCACGCCGCACCCTGGTCGCGCGCATGGGCGTCGACCCGGAGGCAGGTTGGAAGGCCAAGTACGAGATCCTTCCCGGCAAGGAGAAGGTGATCGAGGAACTGCGCCGCCTGGCCAAGGATGCCGACACCATCTATCTCGCAACCGACTTGGATCGCGAGGGGGAAGCCATTGCCTGGCACCTGCGCGAAGCCATCGGCGGTGACGACAGCCGCTACAAGCGCGTGGTGTTCAACGAGATCACCAAAAAGGCTATCCAGGAAGCCTTCTCCCAGCCGGGCGAGCTCGATATCGACCGGGTCAACGCCCAGCAGGCGCGGCGCTTCCTCGATCGCGTGGTCGGCTACATGGTCTCGCCGCTGTTGTGGGCCAAGATCGCTCGCGGCCTGTCCGCCGGCCGCGTGCAGTCGGTGGCGGTGAAGCTGGTGGTCGAGCGTGAGCGCGAGATCCGCGCGTTCAACCCGGAAGAGTACTGGGAAGTTCACGCCGACCTGGGCACCGCCAAGAACGCCAAGGTGCGTTTCGAGGTGGCCCGTGAGAAGGGCGAGGCCTTCAAGCCGCTCAACGAAACCCAGGCCATGGCCGCGCTGGAGAAGCTCAAGGCCTCCAGCTACAGCGTTAGCAAGCGCGAGGACCGGCCGACCAGCAGCAAGCCTTCGGCGCCGTTCATCACCTCCACCCTGCAGCAGGCCGCCAGCAACCGCCTGGGCTTCGGGGTGAAGAAGACCATGATGATGGCCCAGCGTCTGTACGAAGCCGGCTACATCACCTACATGCGTACCGACTCGACCAACCTGTCGACCGACGCCGTCGAGATGGCGCGCAGCTACATCGAGAAAGAATTCGGCAAGCAGTACCTGCCCGCCGCGCCGATCGTCTACGGCAGCAAGGAAGGCGCCCAGGAGGCGCACGAGGCGATTCGCCCGTCGGACGTGACAACCCATCCGACCAAGCTCAGCGGCATGGAGCGTGACGCCGAGCGCCTGTACGAGCTGATCTGGCGCCAGTTCCTGGCCTGTCAGATGCCGCCGGCGCAATACCTGTCCACCAGCGTCACCGTGGTGGCCGGCGAGTTCGAGCTGCGTGCCAAGGGCCGCATCCTCAAGTTCGACGGTTACACCCGTGTCCTGCCGCAGCAGAGCAAGCCGGGCGAGGACGACGTGCTGCCGGAAATGGCCCAGGGCGAGGCGCTCAAGCTGATTCAGCTCGACCCCAGCCAGCACTTCACCAAGCCGCCGGCCCGCTTCACCGAAGCCAGCCTGGTCAAGGAGATGGAAAAGCGCGGTATCGGTCGTCCCTCGACCTATGCGGCAATCATCTCGACCATCCAGGATCGTGGCTATGTGACCCTGCACAACCGCCGCTTCTACTCCGAGAAGATGGGTGACATCGTCACCGAGCGCCTGTCCGAGAGTTTCGCCAACCTGATGGACTACGGCTTCACCGCCGGCATGGAAGAAAACCTCGACGATGTGGCCCAGGGCGAGCGTGACTGGAAGAACGTCCTCGACGAGTTCTATGGCGATTTCAGCAAGAAGCTGCAGACCGCCGAGTCCAGCGAGCACGGCATGCGCGCCAACCAGCCGACCCTGACCAACATCGCCTGCAAGGAATGCGGCCGGCCGATGATGATCCGTACCGCCTCTACCGGCGTGTTCCTCGGCTGCTCGGGCTATAGCCTGCCGCCGAAGGAGCGCTGCAAGGCCACGGTGAACCTGGTGCCGGGTGACGAGATCGCTGCCGACGACGAGGGCGAGTCCGAGTCGCTGGTGCTGCGCGGCAAGCACCGCTGCCCGATCTGCTCGACGGCGATGGACGCCTACCTGCTCGACGAGAAGCGCAAGCTGCACATCTGTGGCAACAACCCTGACTGCGCCGGCTACGAGATCGAAGAGGGTAGCTACCGCATCAAGGGCTACGAAGGCCCGAGCCTGGAGTGCGACAAGTGCGGCAGCGAGATGCAGCTCAAGACTGGCCGGTTCGGCAAGTTCTTCGGCTGCACCAACGCGACCTGCAAGAACACCCGCAAGCTGCTCAAGAGCGGCGAGGCGGCGCCGCCGAAGATGGACAAGGTGGACATGCCGGAGCTCAAGTGCGAGAAGGTCGACGACACCTACGTGCTGCGCGACGGTGCTTCGGGCCTGTTCCTGGCCGCCAGCCAGTTCCCGAAGAACCGCGAGACCCGCGCGCCGCTGGTGCTGGAGATCGTCCCGCACAAGCACGAGATCGATCCGAAGTACCACTTCCTCTGCGAAGCGCCGCAGAAGGATCCGGACGGTCGCCCGACGGTGATTCGCTACAGTCGCAAGACCAAGGAGCAGTACGTGCAATCCGAGGTCGACGGCAAGCCGACCGGCTGGAAGGCGTTCTACGACGGCAAGGCGTGGAAGGTCGAAGACAAGCGCTGATCTGAGTCTCAGGCTCATCGCGGGGCAAGCCCGCTCCCACAGGTGCTCTGCAACCTCGTGGGAGCGGGCTTGCCCCGCGATCGTTTGTGCTTGCGGTAACGCAAGGCTATCCCCGAAACTGCGATATCGCCTTGTTGCCCATGGGAGGTCATGGAAAATGGCCCAGGAACTCTACACCCGCACCAACCAGAAACTGTTCTTCGCCGGCCTTGCCCTGGAGTCCATGGCCAAGGCCGCCGACAGCCAGGCCATGAACGCCCAGGGCTTGCTCCAGGCCGAGCGCGAATCGGCACTGTTCCACCTGTATGGCGCGCTGTTGGGGCTATGCCACGAGATCGCCGGCTTCTACCGTCTGCCCCAGGCCTCGGCGTCACGGGCCGAGCTGCTGTTCAGTGACGAGGTGCTGCAGAGCGTGGCGATCCCGGAAATGGCCGAGCTGCTGGAATTGGCCCGCCAGTCGGAAACCTGGCTGGCGCGGCTGCTGGCCGCTTATGCCGATTTGTTCCGACCGCCGGTCGCGAAGAAGGAAGTGAAGGGCGATGTCACCCAGCCGCTGATCCAGGCTGTCAATCTGGACGAGCCCGAGCCGGCCGAGCTATCCCGAGAGGAGCTCGAAGCCTGGCGACAGAACCTGAAAAGCCTGGTGAGACGATTCCGCGAAGCGCTGAGTGAGTGCTGATCGCCGTCATGGCTGGTACACTGATGGCCTTTCGTGAAAAGCAGGCCCTTTATGTCAACGTCCTTTCTAGAAATTGTCGAGTTGCCTGATGGCCGGATCGAGCTGCGCCGCGCCGAAGATGAAGGCTCCCTGGTGACCTTGGATTTCTCCGAGGATGCCAAGGCATTCCTGCAAGGACAGCATGTGGAAGTGGCCAAGGCCATGCTCAGCGTCGGCGTGCAAATGGCCGGTCGCCTCGTCGAGGGTGACTTCGAGCGTGAAGAAGGGCCGCGCGTCCTTCACTGAGGCAGATTGCCTGCCCAGGGTTTCAAGCATTTGACAGGCAAAGCCTGGACATCAGCCGAGGCGGATGTTCAGGCTTTGTGCGTTTCCGTTGGCGGCGGCGCGCTGCAGTTGTTGGCGGGCATTGGCGTTGAGCGTGCCCAGCCAGCTGACCACCGTGTGGCTGTGGCCCAGGCGCAAGGCTTCGCAGGCCAGTTGCAAGGCGGTCTGGCTGCCACCGGGTTGCAAGAGCAGGATGCGTTCACGGTTGAGGCCGGCATCGCGCAGCCAGGCCTGGGTGAGGCTGCCGGGCGGGGCGATGAGCGTCAGCCAGCGGCTGTCGTCCTCTTCGCTGAGATCGCGCAGGATCGGCGCCAGCAGGCTCTGGCAGTGCCCGGGCGCGCCGCGCAGGGCCAGCTCGCTGAACAGCTCGGGCTGGCTGTTCTTGCGCGCTTTCGGGGCGGGCTTGAGGCCTGGCAGCACCGGCTGGGCAAGAAAGGCCTCGAACAGCGGCAACTGGGCTTGCTGGGGTGCATGGGTGAACGGCTGCATGACGCCTCCTGGTTCAGCGGCGCAGAACGCCGACGCTCAAGCCCTCGATCACCAGTTCCTGTTCTTTCAGGTCGACTTCGATGGGGGCGAATTCGGGGTTTTCGGCAATCAGCCAGACCTTGCTGCCTTCGCGCTTGAAGCGCTTGACGGTCACTTCGTCGCCGATGCGGGCCACCACCACCTGGCCGTTGCGGGCTTCGCGGGTAGTGTGCACGGCGAGCAGGTCGCCGTCGAAGATGCCGATGTCCTTCATGCTCATGCCGTTCACGCGCAGCAAGTAGTCGGCGCGGGGATGGAAGAAGGCCGGGTTGATATTGCAGGAGTCCTCGATGTGCTGCTCGGCGAGGATCGGCGCGCCGGCGGCGACCCGGCCGATGATGGGCAGGCCGCTGTCCTCGTGCTTTGGCTCGAGGCCGGGAATGCGGATGCCGCGGGAAGCGCCAGGGGTCATCTCGATGGCGCCCTTGCGGGCCAGGGCCTTCAGGTGTTCCTCGGCGGCGTTGGGCGATTTGAAGCCCAGTTCCTGGGCGATCTCGGCGCGTGTCGGCGGGAAACCGTTGTCTTCGAGGCAACGTTTGATGAAGGCCAGAATCTCGGCTTGGCGTGGCGTCAGTTTCAGCATGGGCGAGCGCTCTGTCTTTTTATACAGTGACTGGGATTATATACAGTGGCTCGCGGGCTGCAACCCACCCGGACCAAGAAAGATCGAAACGCCGACGCATCTTGTCGCTTGCAGCCTGCGTCTTGGCGCTTTTAAATGGCGACCGACCGGTCACCCAGCCTTGACATCGGCAGGCCTGAAACGTATGTTTCAAACAACTGTTTGTCAGGCGGAGTAGTCATGGCCCAATCGGAAACCGTTGAACGCATCCTCGATGCGGCGGAGCAGCTGTTCGCGGAGCGCGGGTTCGCGGAAACCTCATTGCGGCTGATCACCAGCAAGGCCGGGGTCAACCTGGCGGCGGTGAACTACCATTTCGGTTCGAAGAAGGCCCTGATCCAGGCGGTGTTCTCGCGCTTCCTGGGGCCGTTCTGCGCAAGCCTGGAGCGCGAGCTGGAGCGCCGCCAGGCGCGTCCCGAGCAAAAGGCCTCGCTCGAGGAACTGCTGGAGATGCTGGTGGAGCAGGCCCTGGCCGTGCAGCCGCGCAGCAACAACGACCTGTCCATCTTCATGCGCCTGCTGGGCCTGGCCTTCAGCCAGAGCCAGGGCCACCTGCGGCGTTACCTGGAAGACATGTACGGCAAGGTGTTCCGCCGCTACATGCTGCTGGTCAACGAGGCCGCGCCGCGCATCCCGCCGCTGGAGCTGTTCTGGCGCGTTCACTTCATGCTCGGCGCTGCGGCGTTCAGCATGTCGGGGATCAAGGCCCTGCGGGCCATCGCCGAGACCGATTTCGGCATCAACACCTCGATCGAGCAGGTCATGCGCCTGATGGTGCCGTTTTTGGCCGCGGGCATGCGCGCCGACAGCGGTGTCACCGACGAGGCCATGGCCACGGCGCAACTGCGTCCGCGCAGCAAGTCCGCCGCCCCCGCCAAGGCCTGAGCACTGGGCGGGGCAGGGCGCTTGCGCTAAGCTAGCGCCCATGCATGACCTTGCCCGCCGCCACATTCCCCGCCAGTACGGCCGCTTCGCCACTGAACCATCGGGCACTTCGTTGTCCGATGTTTGCGCGTGTCTGCGTTACGGCGACGCGCACCCTGGATTTTCCATGAAGGACTCCCTATGACTGCCAGCCTGCAAGGCTCCCTGATGGTGGATATCGCCGGTAAATGGCTGACCGCCGAAGACCGCCATCTGCTGCGCCAGCCCGAAGTGGCCGGCCTGATCATCTTCGCCCGCAACATCGACAGCCCGCGCCAGGTGCGCGAGCTGTGCGCGTCGATCCGCGCCATCCGCCCCGAGCTGATCCTCGCCGTGGACCAGGAAGGCGGGCGTGTCCAGCGCCTGCGCCAGGGCTTCGTGCGCCTGCCGGCCATGCGTGCGATCGCCGACAACGCCAATGCCGAGTACCTGGCCGAGCAGTGCGGCTGGCTGATGGCCACCGAGGTGCTGGCGGTGGGCCTGGACCTGAGCTTCGCCCCGGTGCTGGACCTCGATCACCAGCGCAGCGCCGTGGTCGGCAGCCGCGCCTTTGAAGGCAATCCGCAGCGTGCCACCGAGCTGGCCGGTGCGTTCATCCGCGGCATGAACGCCGCGGGCATGGCCGCCTGCGGCAAGCATTTCCCCGGCCACGGCTGGGCCGAAGCCGACTCCCATGTGGCGATCCCGGTCGACGAACGTAGCCTCGAGCAGCTGCGCGCTACCGACCTGGTGCCGTTCACCCGCCTGAGCGGCCAGTTGGCGGCGGTGATGCCGGCCCATGTGATCTATCCGCAGGTCGACAACCAGCCGGCCGGCTTCTCCCGGCGCTGGCTGCAGGACATCCTGCGCGGCGAGCTGGGCTTCGACGGGGTGATCTTCAGCGACGACCTGTCCATGGCCGGCGCCCATGTGGTGGGCGATGCCGCCAGTCGTATCGAGGCGGCCCTGAGCGCCGGCTGCGACATGGGCCTGGTGTGCAACGACCGGGCGGCGGCGGAGCTGGCGCTGAGCGCGGCGCAGCGGATGAAGGTCAAGCCGTCGCCGCGGATCGCGCGGATGCGCGGGCAGGGCTTTGCGCGTACCGATTACCGCCAGCAGCCGCGTTGGCTGGAGGCGTTGGGGGCGTTGAAGGAAGCCCAGCTGGTCGATTGATCGCGTTGGCTTCTTCGCGGGTAAACCCGCTCCCACAGGTTCGGCGTCACCCTCAAGGAATACGCCGATCCTGTGGGAGCGGGTTTACCCGCGAAGAGGCCAGCACGGGAAAAGCCTGGCTTAACGCCCGCGCTTACCCGGCAACGGTGCGAACAGCGCCTCGATCTCGTCATCGCCCAGCCGCCATTGCCCGGCCTGCCCGCCATCGAGCAGCCCGGCCGCCAGCGCCGCCTTCTCCTGCTGCAACTGCTGGATCTTCTCCTCCACCGTGCCCCGGGTGATCAGCTTGAACACGAACACCGGCTTGTCCTGGCCGATGCGGTAGGCGCGGTCGGTGGCCTGGTTCTCGCTGGCCGGGTTCCACCACGGGTCGTAGTGGATCACGGTGTCGGCGGCGGTCAGGTTCAGCCCGGTGCCGCCGGCCTTGAGGCTGATCAGGAACACCTCGCTGTCGCCGTTCTGGAACTGTTGCACCGGCGCGCGGCGGTCGCGGGTGTCGCCGGTCAGCAGGCTGTAGCGGATGCCGCGCTTTTCCAGCTCGAACTCGATCAGTGCCAGCATCGAGGTGAACTGCGAGAACAGCAGCACCTTGCGCCCCTCGCTGAGCAGCTCCTCGAGCATCTCCAGCAGGCTGCCCAGCTTGCCCTTGTCGGCGAACGTGCCCTTGGCCTCGGTGCCCTTGACCAGGCGCAGGTCGCAGCATACCTGGCGCAGCTTGAGCAGGGCGTCGAGGATGACGATCTGGCTGCGGGCGGCGCCGTTGCGGGCGATTTCGTCGCGGACCTTCTTGTCCATCGCCACCCGCACCGCCTCGTAGGTGTCGCGCTGGGCGTCGCTGAGCTCGACCCAGTGGATCATCTCGGTCTTGGCCGGCAGCTCGGTGGCCACCTGCTCCTTGGTGCGGCGCAGCAGGAACGGGCGGATACGGCTGGCCAGGTGGCCCATGCGCTCGGCGTCGCCGTGGCGCTCGATCGGGGTGCGGTAGTCCTGGGTGAAGCGCTTGCTCTCGCCCAGCCAGCCGGGCATCAGGAAGTGGAAGATCGACCACAGTTCGCCGAGGTTGTTCTCCATCGGCGTGCCGGTCAGGCACAGCCGCTGGTTGGCCTGCAGCTCACGCACGGCCTGGGCGGCCTTGCTGGTGCTGCTCTTGATGTTCTGCGCCTCGTCCAGCACCAGCAGGTGCCAGGGCTGGGCCTTGAGGTGTTCCAGGTCGCGGGGGACGAGGGCGTAGGTGGTCAGCACCAGGTCGTAGTCGGCCAGCTTGGCGAAGTGCTTGTTGCGCCCGGGGCCGTGCAGGGCCAGGACGCGCAGGTCGGGGGCGAAGCGCCGGGCCTCGTCGAGCCAGTTGGGCACCAGGCTGGTGGGCATTACCGCCAGCGCCGGGTGGGCCAGGCGCCCGGCTTCCTTCTCCAGCAGCAGGTGGGCCAGGGTCTGCAGGGTCTTGCCCAGGCCCATGTCGTCACCGAGGATGCCGCCGGTGCCCATTTCGCGCAGGGCCTGCAGCCAGTTCAGGCCTTGCTGCTGGTAGGGGCGCAGGGTGGCGTTCAGGCCCTTGGGCGGCACCACCTGCAGGTCGCGGGCGTCGCGCAGGCGCCGGCCCAGGTCGCGCACATGACTCCCTCCCTCCCACTGCAACGGCAGGTGGTCGATGTCGTTCAGGCGCGCGGCGTCGGCGCGCTCCAGGCGCAGGCTCGGGCCGCTGGCGTCGTCGTGCAGGTACAGCTCGCCCAGGGTGCCCATGACCGCCTTGATCCGCCCGTAGGGCAGGGCGACCCGCAGCGCCGGGCTGTCGTGGCGGGCGCGGTTGAGGTCGATCAGCAGGTGTTCGTCGTCACTGCGCCGTGCCAGTTCGCTGGGGCGCAGCAGCTCGGGGCTGGCGCGCAGCAGTTGCAGGACGATGGGCAGCAGGCTGTGGCGCTGGCCATCGACGACGATGCCCAGCTCCAGGTCGAACCACTCATGGCCCGGCGCTTCGTCGATGGTGGCGTACCAGTCGTCGACCTCGTGCAGGTTGAAGGCGAAGTCGCGGTGCACATCGATGGCCCAGCCGGCCTCGCGCAGGCGCGGCAGGCCCTCGCGGGCGAAACGTAGCCAGGCTTCGTCGTCGGGCAACTGATACATCTCGCCGGCGCTGTCGGGCAGGGCCTTGCTCTGGCGGGTGGCGGGCTTGAAACCATGCTCGCGCAATGCCTTGCGCAATGCCTGCTCGGCTTGGGGCTGGCGGCGGATGCGCTGGCTGGTGCTGCCCACCAGGCGGCTCAGCGGCTTGTCGTCGCCGCCACTGGCACGCAGGCCGTCGTAGTCGAACGCCAGTGCGGCGCGGTGCTGCATTTGCCGCTGCATGCGCCCGGTCTTGGGCGTGTAGGCGCTGAATTCGAGGCTGCCGAGGGTCAGGTGCGGGGTCGGCTCGATGCCGTCGAGCTGCTCCTGCTGCACGGTGGTGGGCGTCGGCAGGTGATGGTTGAGGGCGTTGAGCTTGTGGCTGAGGGGCACGATGAGGTGTTCCGGTACATCGGGAGCAAGGGACAGCTGCAGGGCAGTGTGCGGATCCAGGTCGTGGGAAACGCTGCCGACCTCATGGGTGTCGATGTCGAAGTAGTACAGCGGCACCAGCGGCAGCACGCAATTGAGCGGTTCCTCGCCGTTGTACCACATGCCCCTGTAGTCGCCGCTGTCCAGGCGCACCCAGCGGAAGTCCGCCTGACGAGGCGCGCCCTGGGTCAGCAGGGGCAGGTCGTCGATGAGCATCAGGCGTCCGGTGTCCAGCGCCCGCTGCAGCAACTCGCCGCCCTCGAGCCCCTTGAGTGCATAGCCGCGCTCATGGCCGTAGGGCGCGGTCTGCGCCGAGAGCTGGCGAAGGATGCGCAGGTCCTCTTCCTTGACGAACTTCGGGGGCTCGTAGAGCAGTTCATACAGCGACTGGATGCGGCTGTAGCGAATGCCGTGCTCTGCGCGGGTGCCCTTGCGCACGCGCAGCGCGCAACTGCTGGGATCGTCGTTGAGCACCAGCTGGTAGCAGACCATGCGGCCCCGTTTGTCTTCGGCGTCGCCCTGCCGGAACGTGGGCGGCTCCAGGCCCTGCAGCCAGTGCTGCAGGTGATGGGGCAACTGGTCGCCGTTGGCAGCGCCGTGTCCGTGGCTGTTGGCCAGGGTGTAGAGCGCTGCGGCGCAGTGCTTGCAGTTGGTGCCCACCGGACAGGAGCAGTCGCCGCGCACATGGCATTGCCCGGAGGGGCCGGCAGTGATGATGATCCGCTGGCGGTAGATGTTGCCGCCGCTGCCGTGGCAGGTGGACTCGATGCGCGAGTCGCCGTGGGACTGGATCTGCACCAGGCCCTGTTCGGCGTAGCGTTCGCCGCGTTGCAGGGTGGCCGCGGAAAAATCGCGCTTCCAGCTCGGATTCTCGGCTGCCAGCTTCTGCACATCGGCGTTCACGGTTTCACTGCTCCATCATTTCCGGATCCGGCAGCGGGATCTTGCGCATGCCGGCCGGCGAGACCTTGAGCAGCAGCGCCAGGTGCCCGCCATCGAGGAAGGTCAGCTGGCCGGCCTTCATGTTGCTGTTGCTCTGCTTGAACTGTTCGCTGCGCAGCACACTGCCGTTGGCGTCGAGCTGGTTGACCCAGAGGCTGGCATCGACCGCGATGAAACGGCCTTCCTTGATGGTCAGGTTGCCTTCGATGGGGAAGTGGCCGAACTGCTCGTCACCGGCGCTCAGGGCGACGGCATCGCCGTCCTGTTGCCAGGCCCTGTGCAGCAGCACGGTGTAGTCTGCGGTGGCCTGCAGGCGGGTGACTTCGTCGCCCAGGCCGGTGGGGCGTTCGGCCCCCTTGTCCAGGCGCGGCGCGCCGGCGCTCCAGTCTTCCGGGGCAAACGGGCTGGTGATCGCCGGCACGGCGTTTTGCCGCACCAGGATCATTTCCACCTGGTAGGGCCCTGCGGCGAAGGCAGCCGGCGCGAGCAGGGCCAGCAGCAGGGTCAGGCAACGGATGGCACGCATGAAGCTTCCTTATGGGGTTTGTGGGGTGAGGCGCTCGAACAGCGCTTCCAGGGTGTTGAAACGTTCTTCGGGGCGCTCCATCGGTACCAGGAAGCGGAACTGGGTCGCGCCTTCGAACTTGTAGCGTTTGGGCTGGCCCTGGATCAGCTTGATCAGGGTCAGCGGGTCGACCGGGGTTTCGGCCTCGAACTCGAGCTTGCCGCCGTTGGGGCCGGCATCGACTTTCTTGATGCCGAGCTTTTCCGCCTGCAGCTTGAGCAGGGTCAGGCGCATCAGGTTCTTGGTCGGCTCGGGCAGCAGGCCGAAGCGGTCGATCATCTCCACCTGCAGGTCCTTGAGGCCCTCTTCGTCGGCCGCCGAGGCGATGCGCTTGTAGAGGATCAGGCGCGCATGCACGTCGGGCAGGTAGTCCTCGGGGATCAGCGCCGGCAGGCGCAGGTTGATCTCCGGGCCGCCGCCGAGGGGCTGCTCGAGGTTCGGCTGGTTGCCCTTGCGGATGGCCTTGACCGCGCGCTCGAGCATTTCCATGTACAGGGTGAAGCCGACCGCCTGGATCTGCCCGCTCTGGCCTTCGCCGAGCAGCTCGCCGGCGCCGCGGATCTCCAGGTCGTTGGTGGCCAGGACGAAGCCGGCGCCCAGGTCCTGGGTGTTGGCGATGGCCTCCAGGCGCTTTTCGGCATCGGCGCTGATCTGCTGGCGCGGCGGCGTCAGCAGGTAGGCATAGGCCTGGTGGTGGCTACGGCCGACCCGGCCGCGCAACTGGTGCAACTGGGCCAGGCCGAACTTGTCGGCGCGCTCGATGACGATGGTGTTGGCGCTGGGTACGTCGATGCCGGTCTCGATGATGGTCGAGGCGATCAGCACGTTGAAGCGCTTGTGGTAGAAGTCGCTCATCACCTGTTCGAGTTCGCGCTCGCGCATCTGCCCGTGGCCGATGCCGATGCGTGCTTCTGGCACCAGTTCGGCCAGTTCCGCGGCGCACTTCTCGATGGTCTTGACGTCGTTGTGCAGGTAGTACACCTGGCCGCCGCGCAGCAGTTCGCGCAGCAGCGCTTCCTTGACCGTGCTCTTGTTCTGCTCCATGACGAAGGTGCGCACCGACAGGCGCCTGGCCGGCGGGGTGGCGATGATCGACAGGTCACGCATGCCCGACACCGCCATGTTCAGCGTGCGCGGAATGGGCGTTGCGGTCAGGGTGAGGATGTCCACTTCGCTGCGCAGGGCCTTGAGCTGCTCTTTCTGGCGCACGCCGAAGCGGTGCTCCTCGTCGATGATGGCCAGGCCCAGGTCCTTGAAGCGCACATCGTCCTGCAGCAGCTTGTGGGTGCCGATGAGGATGTCGATCTTGCCCTCGGCCAGGTCCGCCGCGGCGCTGGCGACTTCCTTGGCCGACTTGAAGCGGCTCATCACCTCGACCTTCACCGGCCAGTCGGCGAAGCGGTCGCGGAAGCTGTTGTAGTGCTGCTGGGCGAGCAGGGTGGTGGGTACCAGCAATGCGACCTGGCGCCCGCCGTGCACGGCGATGAAGGCGGCGCGCATGGCCACCTCGGTCTTGCCGAAGCCGACATCGCCGCAGACCAGGCGGTCCATGGGCTGGCCGGCGAGCATGTCGGCACGCACCGCCTCGATGGCGGCCTGCTGGTCGGGGGTTTCCTCGAACGGGAAGCCGGCGCTGAAGGTGGCGTAGTCGGCGGCCGGGTCGGCGAAGGCATAGCCTTTGCGCGCAGCGCGGCGGGCATAGATGTCGAGCAGTTCGGCGGCGACGTCGCGCACTTGCTCGGCGGCCTTGCGCTTGGCTTTTTGCCAGGCTTCGGAGCCCAGCCGGTGCAGCGGCGCCAGGGCGTCGTCGCTACCGGTGTAGCGGGCGATCAGGTGCAGGTTGGCCACCGGCACGTAGAGCTTGGCGCCCTCGGCGTATTCGAGGGTGAGGAACTCGGCGGCCTGGCCGTCGATCTCCAGGGTCGCCAGGCCCAGGTAGCGGCCCACGCCGTGGTCGATGTGCACCACCGGGGCGCCTTCGCGCAGCTCGGTGAGGTTCTTGATTACCGCGTCGTTGGCCGCCTCGCCGCGTTTCTCGCGGCGCCGGCGCTGCATCACGCGCTGGCCGAACAGCGGGCTTTCGGCGACCAGGGCCAGGCTGGGGTCGTCCAGCAGCAGGCCGTCGTCCAGCGGCGCGATGGTGATCGCCAGGCGCTCGCTGCCGCTGACGAAGTCGGCCCAGCCGTCGACGGTGTGCGGGCGCAGCTTCAGGCGCTCGAGCAGTTCCAGCAGCACTTCGCGCCGGCCCGCAGACTCGGCGGTAAAGAGCACGCGGCCGGGGAACTGGTCGAGGAAGTTCGACAGCTCCGCCAGCGGCTGGTTGGCCTTGGCCTCGATCGCCAGGTTGGGCAGGGCGCGGGCCGGGAAGCGCTCGCGGCCGACGCCGGGCTCGACGTCGTCGGCACCGGCCACCACCCGCGGCCATTGCTTGAGGCGGGCGAAGCAGTCCTCCACCGGCAGGAATAGCTCGGCCGGCGGCAGCAATGGCCGGCTGAGGTCGCCGCGGCGCTCTTCATAGCGCCCGCGCACGTCGTTCCAGAAGTGCTCGGCGGCCTGCTCCACGCCCGGCAGGGAGAACACCTGGGTGTCGGCCGGCAGGTAGTCGAACAGCGTGGCGGTCTCTTCGAAGAACAGCGGCAGGTAGTACTCGATGCCGGCGGGAATGATGCCGCTGGTGAGGTCCTGGAAGATCGCGCTGCGGCGAAAATCCACGTCGAAGCGTTCGCGGAAACGCGCCTTGAAGCGGGTCACCTCGTCCTTCTGCATGGGGAACTCGCGTGCCGGCAGCAGGCGGATCGAGTCGACCTTGTCGATCGAGCGCTGCGACTCCGGGTCGAAGGTGCGCAGGGTCTCGATCTCATCGTCGAACAGGTCGATGCGGTACGGCTGCTTGCTGCCCATGGGGAACAGGTCGATCAGCGCGCCGCGCACGGCGAACTCGCCATGCTCGTAGACCGTGTCGACGCAGCGATAGCCGCTGGCCTCGAGACGTGCGCGCATCTGCTCGACGTCGATCTTCTGGCCGATGTCCAGCACCAGGCTGCTGCCCAGCAGGAAGCGCGTGGGGGCCAGGCGGTGCAGGGCGGTGGTGATCGGCACGACGAGGATGCCGTGGTCCAGCTCCGGCAGCCGGTAGAGGCTGGCGATGCGCTGGGAGATGATGTCCTGGTGCGGCGAGAACAGGTCGTAGGGCAGGGTTTCCCAGTCGGGGAACGGCAGCACCGGAAGCGCCGGCGCGAAGAAGCGCAGCTCCTGCTCGAGGCGGTCGGCCGCCTGGCTGTCGGCGGTCAGCAGCAAGGTGAAACGACCGGCGGTACTGGCCGCCTCGGCGATGGCCAGGCTCAAGGCGGCGCCGGGCAGGTTGCCCCAGGTTTGTTTGCCGGCCGTGGCCGACATTTGCGGTAGGCGCAGAACTGACACGGGAGATCGGACTCCAAGCGTTGCGGCAAAGAGGTCGATTGTACCGGTGACGGGGCTCGCTGTCAGGCTTGCGAGGGCATGATGACGGGGTCTGGCGTCGGCGACAGGCGCTCATTGCCCGATACGCCGAGGGGCGTCATAATGTAGCCCCTTTTTTGTTCCCCTACATGTGGAAGGTTACCGTGACTCAGAAGCCCGACCAGTGTCTTGGTGAGTGGATCGATCGTGAAGCCCTGGCTGAAGCGATGATCCCGCTTATCGGTCAGCTCTACCGCAACAACAACGTGGTGAGCTCGATCTATGGCCGCAGCCTGATCAACCGTTCGGTTATCTCGATCCTCAAAGCCCACCGCTTTGCCCGTCACCGTCAGACCGACGAGACCGAGCTGTCCGTCCACGAGACATTCCCCCTGCTCAAGGCCATGAGCGAGCTGAAGCTGGGTGCCGCCTCGGTGGACCTGGGCAAGCTGGCCAACAAGTTCAAGGTCGAAGGCAACGGCCGCAGCGCCGAGCAGTTCGTCCGTGACGAACTGGCCGACGTCGTGGGTCAGCAGAACGCTTCCGCACGCAAGGGCACCGACGTCGTCCTGTACGGCTTTGGCCGCATCGGCCGCCTGCTGGCGCGCATCCTGATCGAGAAGACCGGTGGCGGCGACGGCCTGCGCCTGCGCGCCATCGTCGTGCGCAAAGGCGCCGAGAACGACCTGGTCAAGCGCGCCAGCCTGCTGCGCCGCGACTCGGTGCACGGTCCGTTCGACGGCACCATCGTCATCGATGAAGCCAACAACACCATCACCGCCAACGGCAACCTGATCCAGGTGATCTACGCCAAGAGCCCGAGCGAAGTCGACTACACCCAGTACGGCATCCACGATGCGCTGATCGTCGACAACACCGGCGTATGGCGTGACGCCGACGGCCTCGGCCAGCACCTGGCCTGCCCGGGCGCCGCCCGCGTGATCCTCACCGCACCGGGCAAGGGCGCGCTGAAGAACATCGTGCATGGCATCAACCACGGTGACATCAGCGCCGACGACAAGATCATCTCGGCGGCGTCCTGCACCACCAACGCCATCGTGCCGGTGCTCAAGGCCATCAACGACCAGTACGGCATCGTCAACGGCCACGTCGAAACCGTTCACTCGTTCACCAACGACCAGAACCTGATCGACAACTTCCACAAGGGCAGCCGTCGTGGCCGCGCCGCGCCGCTGAACATGGTCATCACCGAGACCGGTGCCGCCACCGCAGCCGCCAAGGCACTGCCAGTGCTCAAGGGCAAGCTGACCGGCAACGCGATCCGTGTGCCGACGCCGAACGTGTCGATGGCCATTCTCAACCTGAACCTCGAGAAGGCCACCAACCGCGAAGAGCTAAACGAGTACCTGCGCCAGACCGCCATGCACTCGGAGCTGCACAAGCAGATCGACTACGTCAGCTCCCAGGAAGTGGTATCGACCGACTTCGTTGGTTCGCGCCACGCCGGTGTGGTCGACGCCGAGGCGACCATCTGCAACGACAACCGCGTTGTCCTGTACGTCTGGTACGACAACGAATTCGGTTACAGCTGCCAGGTGGTGCGCGTGATGGAAGACATGGCCGGTGTGAACCCGCCAGCGTTTCCACGCTGATCCGCTTGTAATGCGTTGAAAAAACGGGAACCTTCGGGTTCCCGTTTTTTTTCTTTCCGCCTCGCAGCTATCGATGTGGGAGCGGCCTTGTGTCGCGAAAGGGCTGCGCAGCAGCCCCGGCAATTGTGGCGGCGTTGCTGAAACCCCGGGGCCGCTTTGCGGCCCTTTCGCGACACAAGGCCGCTCCCACACCGACCGCGTGGGTCGGTCAACCGAGAAGTTCATTTTGCGCACCGTTCTTCTGTTCTGCCTGTTGTTGCTGTCAGCCTGCAACCAAGGCCCCACCCTCGAGCGCTTCGGCGGCCCGACCATGGGCAGCAGCTACAGCATCCAGTACGTGCGCCAACCCGGCGGCCCGGCACCGGCGCAGGTGCAAGGCGAGGTCGAGGCCATCCTCCAGGCCATCGACGCCCGCTACTCCACCTACCGTAGCGACTCCACCGTCAGCCGTTTCAACCAGCTTGCGGCCAACCAGTGCCTGCCCATCGACGCCGACCTGTTCGAGCTGGCCAGCTTCGGCCAGCATCTGGCCGAGCAGAGCCGGGGCGCCTTCGACCTCACCGTCGAGCCACTGCTCGACCTCTGGGGCTTCGGCCCGCAAGCCCGCGAGATGCACGTGCCCGACCCGCAGGCGCTGGCCCGGGCACGTGAGCGCGTGGGCTACCGGCACCTGCGCATCGAGGGTGACGCCCTGTGCAAGGACGCTTCCATCGAGCTGGATTTCAACAGCATCGCCGCCGGCCACGCCGTCGACCTGATCGCTAAGCGCCTGCGCGCCATGGGTATCGAGGCGTTTCTCGCCGAAGCCACTGGCGAGCTCAAGGCCGTGGGCCGCAAGCCCGACGGCAGTGCCTGGCGGGTGGCGCTGGAGCTGCCGCGCGAGGACCGCCAGATCGCCCGCCAGGTCATCGGCGTGGAGGACATGGCCGTATCGAGCTCGGGTGACTATCGGCATTATTTCGAGGACAATGGCCGGCGCTATTCGCACACCTTCGATGCCCGTCTCGGGCGCCCGGTCGAGCACGACCTGGCGGCGGTGACGGTGCTTGACGGCTCGGCGCTGCAGGCCGACGGCTACTCGACCCTGCTGCTGATCCTCGGTCCGCAGCAGGGCTGGGATTTTGCCATCGCCCACGGCATCGCTGCGGTGCTGGTGACCCGGGTCGACGGTGGTTTCGTCTCCCGTTCCACGCCGGCCTTCGAGCGGGTGGTGAAAGGCGAGTGAAAGGCGAGCCACGGATGATCAATGCCAGGGAAACGGTGAAACGACATGTAGTGCAGGCAATAATGGCCTACGACGCGACCAAGGGTTAATGTGCGCGGCGTTCACGCTTGATTAGACTGCACCCGAATTTTCTCATGGCGCTCCGGCGACATGATCGCGCCCCGCGGCCATCCGGCCGGCGGGCCAGTTCTGAAGGAGTACGCATGGCTGTCTACAACTACGACGTAGTGGTGCTGGGTTCCGGCCCGGCCGGAGAAGGCGCGGCAATGAACGCCGCCAAAGCAGGGCGCAAGGTGGCCATGGTCGACAGCCGTCGCCAGGTCGGCGGCAACTGCACCCACCTGGGCACCATTCCGTCCAAGGCGCTGCGTCACTCCGTGCGGCAGATCATGCAGTTCAACACCAACCCGATGTTCCGCGCCATCGGCGAGCCGCGCTGGTTCTCCTTCCCCGACGTGCTCAAGAGCGCCGAGAAGGTCATCAGCAAGCAGGTCGCCTCGCGCACCGGCTACTACGCGCGCAACCGCGTCGACGTGTTCGTCGGCACCGGCAGCTTCGCCGACGAGCAGACCGTCGAAGTGGTCTGCCCCAACGGCGTGGTCGAGAAGCTCAACGCCAAGCACATCATCATCGCCACCGGCTCGCGCCCGTACCGTCCGGCTGACATCGACTTCCACCACCCACGCGTCTACGACAGCGACACCATCCTCAGCCTGAGCCACACCCCGCGCAAGCTGATCGTCTACGGCGCCGGGGTGATCGGTTGCGAATACGCCTCGATCTTCAGCGGCCTGGGTGTGCTGGTCGAGCTGGTCGACAACCGTGGCCAGCTGCTGAGCTTCCTCGACTCGGAAATCTCCCAGGCGCTGAGCTACCACTTCAGCAACAACAACATCACCGTGCGCCACAACGAGGAATACGACCGCGTCGAAGGCCTGGACAACGGGGTGATCCTGCACCTGAAGTCGGGCAAGAAGATCAAGGCCGACGCTTTGCTGTGGTGCAACGGCCGTACCGGCAACACTGACAAGTTGGGCCTTGAGAACATCGGCATCAAGGTCAACAGCCGTGGCCAGATCGAGGTCGACGAGACCTACCGCACCAGCGTGCCGAACATCTACGGCGCCGGTGACGTGATCGGCTGGCCAAGCCTGGCCAGCGCCGCCCACGACCAGGGCCGCTCGGCCGCCGGCAGCATCGTCGACAACGGCAGCTGGCGCTTCGTCAACGACGTGCCGACCGGCATCTACACCATTCCCGAGATCAGCTCGATCGGCAAGAACGAGCAGGAACTGACCCAGGCCAAGGTGCCCTACGAAGTGGGCAAGGCCTTCTTCAAGAGCATGGCCCGCGCGCAGATCGCCGGCGAGCCGCAAGGCATGCTGAAGATCCTGTTCCACCGCGAGACCCTGGAAGTCCTCGGCGTGCACTGCTTCGGCTACCAGGCCTCGGAGATCGTCCACATCGGCCAGGCGGTGATGAACCAGCCGGGCGAGCAGAACAACCTGAAGTACTTCGTCAACACCACCTTCAACTACCCGACCATGGCCGAAGCCTACCGGGTAGCTGCCTATGATGGTCTGAACCGGCTTTTTTGAGCGGCTCCGACCGGTGGCCTGAGCCGGTCGGGGAGACCGATTTCAGCCCTACCCGAGGGTGGTCCTGGCCAAACCGGGAAAGTCTGTAATCAGGCTGTCCACGCCAAAGTCGGCGAGCCGGCGCATCAGCGCCGGTTCGTTGACCGTCCATACCGACACGTGCAAGCCCTGGCGCTGCGCCTTGATCAGGCGCTCGGGGGTGCACAGCGTCCAGTTCAACGCCAGCATCTCGCAGTCGTAGTTCTGCGCGACCTTCAGCGGGTCGAGCCAGGCGTACTCGGCAACCAGCCCGCGCTTGATGTCGGGCACCAGCTCCTGGGCCGCGCCCAGCACTTCCCGTGAACTCGAGGTGATGGTCACCTTGTCCAGCAGGCCATGCCGCTGGGCCAGTTCGCGGATCGCCAGCACGGTGCTGGCGGCGCGGGTGCGCGAGGCGCTCTTGACCTCCAGCTGCCAGTGCTCGAAGGCGCATTTCTCGAACAGCTCTTCAAGGCGCGGGATAGGGCAGGGCTGCACATGGCCCGGGCCGCCCTTGCGCGCGTCGTAGGTGACCAGCTCGGCTGCCGTGTGCTCGACCACCTTGCCGCGCCTGCCGGTGGTGCGCTTGAGGGTCGGGTCGTGGATCACCATCAGCTCGTTGTCGGCCGACAGGTGCAGGTCGAGTTCGCAGCGGTCCACGCCATGGGACAGGCACTGGCGGAAACTCTGCAGGGTGTTCTCGGGCGCTTCGCCCTTGGCGCCGCGGTGGCCATAGATCAAGGTCACGTTCGTTCCTTCAAATCAGAGAAAAGGGCTTCAGGAAGCGGGATCGTTCTGTTCCAGCGCCTGGCGTCGTTGCTGTTGCTGGCGCTGCAGGATGTAGCGGGCCAGTAGCTGGCGCTGGGCATCGGTCATGTCGATGAATTCGGTGCCGACCTCGAAGTCGCCGTCGGGGCGTGGGTCGCAGTGAGTGATCCGGCCACGCAGCAGCAGGCCATGGGCGCGGGGCATCAGCACCATCTTCACCTTGACCCGGGTCCCCGGGGCGATCTTCTGCGTCTGGGCGAACTCGATGCCGCCTTCGGAGATGATCACCGCTTGCGGCTGGCCGATTTCGCCAATCAGGGTCTGGGCGACCACGGCGCTGAGCAGGTCGAGGCGTTTGTTCTGGGCGCGCAGGAAGGCCGCCAGGGTACGGTCCTTCTCGCTCAACTGGCGCAGCAGGTGTTGCGACTCGAAGTCCGAAAGGTGCAGCTCGCTGAGCAGGTTGAACAGCTCTGAATCATCCTGCAACAGTTCTGTTTCAAGGGCTTCGGCCGCGCTGAGGGGGTTGATTTGAAGTGCGATCCGATCTTCGATGCGGTAGTATTCGCGGCGATCTTCTTCGTCTAATGTCGTCATGGCGAACCCAAGGTTACGGCGGTGGTCCGAGTGTAAAGCCGCCGTAGGCGCCTCGCCACAAGGACGTTCCCTTTCATCCGAACAAGCCCCGACATGTTCAGACCTCTATTCGTATTCATTGGTACGCGCTACACCCGTGCCAAGCGCCGCAATCACTTCGTCTCGTTCATTTCGCTCACCTCGATGATCGGCCTCGCCCTGGGCGTGGTGGTGATGATCGTGGTGCTCTCGGTGATGAACGGGTTCGACCACGAGATGCGTACCCGCGTGCTGGGGATGATCCCCCATGCAACACTGGAGACCGGCCAGCCGATCGACGACTGGCAGGCCCTCGCCTCTAAAGTAAAGCAGAATCCGCAGGTGCTGGCGGTTGCGCCGTTCACCCAGATGCAGGGCCTGCTGACCCATGAAGGCAAGGTGCAGAAGGTGCTGCTCAACGGCGTCGATCCGGCCCGCGAGCGCGAGGTGTCGATCATCGACAAGTTCGTCATCGACGGCAGCCTCGACAAGCTGGCCCCGGGCGAGTGGGGCATCATGATCGGCGACAAGGCCGCGCAGAAGCTGGGCGTGGGCATCGGCGACAAGCTGACTTTCGTCGCCCCCGAGGTCAGTGTCACCCCGGCGGGCATGTTCCCGCGCATGAAGCGCTTCACCGTGGTCGGTACCTTCCACGTCGGCGCCGGCGAGATCGACGGATACCTGGGCCTGACCAATATCGCCGACCTGTCGCGCCTGCACCGCTGGAAGGCCGACCAGGTCCAGGGCGTGCGCCTGAAGTTCGACGATCTGTTCCAGGCCCCGCGGGCCGCCTGGGCCATCGCCCAGCAGCTGGGCGAGCAGGAATTCTACCCGCGTGACTGGACCCGCACCCACGGCAACCTGTACCAGGCGATCCGCATGGAGAAATCCATGATCGGCCTGCTGTTGCTGCTGATCGTCGCGGTGGCGGCGTTCAACATCATTTCCACCCTGGTGATGGTGGTCAACGACAAGCGCGGCGACATCGCCATCCTGCGCACCCTGGGCGCCACGCCCGGGCAGATCATGGCCATCTTCATGGTCCAGGGCACGGTGATCGGCGTGGTCGGCACGCTGATCGGCGCGGTGCTGGGCATCCTCGGCGCGCTCAACGTGAGCGCGGCCATCGCCGGCATCGAGACCCTGATCGGGCACAAGTTCCTCAATGCCGACGTGTACTTCATCGATTACCTGCCGTCGCAGATCCAGGCCCAGGACGTGTACATGGTCTGTGGTGCGGCGCTGGTCCTGAGTTTCTTCGCCACCCTGTATCCGGCCTGGCGCGCCTCGCGTACCCAGCCGGCGGAGGCGCTACGTTATGAGTGAGTCGCGCATGAGTGATAAAGCCGTGTTGAGCTGCCGCAACCTGGGCAAGAGCTACGAGGAAGGCCCGGAGTCGGTCCAGGTCTTGTCGGGGTTGAACCTCGAGCTGCATCCGGGCGAGCGTGTTGCCATCGTCGGCAGCTCGGGCTCGGGCAAGAGTACCTTGCTCAACCTGCTCGGCGGCCTCGACACGCCGACCCAGGGCAGTGTGTGGCTGGCCGGCGAGGAGCTGTCGGCGCTGGGCGAGCGGGCCCGCGGCTTGCTGCGCAACCGCGCCCTGGGCTTCGTCTACCAGTTCCACCACCTGCTGGCGGAGTTCACCGCGCTGGAAAACGCCTGCATGCCGCTGCTGATCGGCAAGACGCCGATCGCCGAGGCCCGCGAGCGCGCCGAGGCGCTGCTCAAGCGCGTCGGCCTGGGCCACCGGTTGAATCACAAGCCGGCCGAGCTGTCCGGGGGGGAGCGCCAGCGCGTGGCGATCGCCCGCGCCCTGGTCAACCGTCCGGGCCTGGTGATGCTCGACGAGCCCACCGGCAACCTCGACCACCACACGGCCATGGGTATCCAGGAACTGATGCGAGAGCTGTCCACGCATTCGCAGACCGCCTTCCTGGTGGTGACCCACGACCTCAACCTGGCGCGCCAGATGGACCGCGTGCTGAGCCTGGAAGACGGGCGCCTGGTGGCGATCTGAATCGCCTGCGCGGGGCGCCCCGAGGCGTCCCGGTTCACACTTAGATTGGGTATCCCTGTTCATGTTCAGACCCTTGTCCTTGTTCATTGGTGCTCGCTACACCCGTGCCAAGCGTCGCAACCACTTCATCTCGTTCATCTCCATGACCTCGATGATCGGGCTGTCGCTTGGCGTGCTGGCGATGATCACGGTGCTGTCGGTGATGAACGGTTTCCAGCGCGAGATGAGTTCGCGCGTGCTCGGCCTGGTGCCCCATGCCGCGATCCTCGGCGCGCAGCCGCTGGACGACTGGCGCAAGGTCGCCAGCGCCGCCGAAGGCAACCCGGCGGTGATGGCCGCGGCGCCGATCACCGAGATGGAGGGCATGCTCTCGTACAAGGGTGCGATGCAGCCGATCCAGGTCGCCGGCATCGACCCGGCCGAGGAGGGCAAGGTCTCCATCGTCACCCAGCATATTGTCCAGGGCAGCCTGCAGGCGCTGGTGCCGGGTGAGTACGGCGTGGTGATCGGTGAATTGACCGCCCGGCGTTTTCGCCTGAACACCGGCGACAAGCTGACCCTGATCGTTCCGGAAATCAGCAAGGAGCCGGGCGGCATCACCCCGCGTATGCAGCGCCTGACCGTGGTCGGCATCTTCAAGGTCGGCGCCGAGCTGGATGGCTCCCAGGCCTATATCCATGTCGCCGACGCCGGCGAGATGCAGCGCTGGGCGCCGGGCCAGGTGCAGGGCGTGCGCCTGAAGCTGCACGACCTGTATGCCGCGCCGCAGGTGTCCAAGGCCATCGCTGCCGGCTTGGGCGATGGCTACCGCGCCGATGACTGGTCGCACACCCAGGGCAGCCTGTTCAGCGCCATGAAGATGGAGAAGACCATGATCGGCCTGCTGCTGATGATGATCATCGCCGTGGCCGCGTTCAATATCATCGCCACCCTGGTGATGGTGGTGAACGACAAGGGTGCGGACATCGCCATCCTGCGTACCATCGGCGCGACGCCGGCGCAGATCATGGGCACGTTCATGGTCCAGGGCAGCCTGATCGGTATCGTCGGCACCCTGATCGGCGGCGTGCTCGGGGTGATCCTGGCGCTGAATGTCAGCGCGGTGGTCGGCTGGGTGGAGCGGGTCAGCGGGCAGCACATCTTCACCTCCGACATCTACTTCATCAGCAGCCTGCCGTCGGAGCTGCAGTGGGGCGACGTGGCGATCATCTGCGTGGCCGGGCTGGTGATGAGCTTCCTGGCGACTATCTATCCTGCCTACCGCGCCTCGCAGATTGAGCCGGCGATGGCGTTGCGTTACGAGTAAGCGCTATCGCGGGGCCAGTCGCAGCGGTGGTTCGCCGCTCCCACGCATGCCTTCACATCGGAGTGTGGCGTGGGAGCGGGCTTGCCCCGCGATGAGGGTTACTCAGGCAACTCGATCACGAACCGCGTCCACCCATCTTCACACTCCGCCCGAATCTTCCCGCCGTGGGCCTGCACGATCGAGCGGGTGATGGCCAGCCCCAGCCCCGCATGCTCGCTGCTGCCTTCCTGGCGCGCCGGGTCCGCCCGATAGAAGCGGTCGAACAGCCGCTCGAGCAGTTGCGGAGCGATCTCCGGGCCACTGTTGGCCACCTCGATGCGCAACCCCTGCGCAAGGCTCACACGGATCTCGCCGCCCGCCGGGGTGAAGCGCAGGGCGTTGTCCAGCAGGTTCGACAAGGCCCGGCGCAGCATGTGCCGGTCGCCCTTGGCATGCGCCTGGCCTTCGCGCGACAGCTTCACCTCGGCCTCCTCGGCCAGTGGCGCGTAATACTCCAGCAGCGCATCGACCTCTGCCGCCAGCTCCAGCGCCTGACTATTGGGCATCAGCAGGCCGTGGTCGGCCTTGGCCAGGTAGAGCATGTCGTTGACCAACTGGGCCATCCACTGCAGTTCCTCGAGATTGCCATGCAGGGCCTCGCGGTACTCCTCGAGGCTGCGCGGGCGGGTGAGGGTGACCTGGGTATGGGTCAACAGGTTGGACAGCGGCGTGCGCAACTCGTGGGCGATATCGGCGCAGAACGCCGACAGGCGCTGGAAGGCGTCGTCCAGGCGCTGCAGCATGGCATTGACCGTGCTGGCCAGCTCGGCCAGCTCCTCGGGCATCTCGGCGGCCGGCAGGCGCGTGGTCAGCGAGCGGGCGTTGACGCTGGCGGCGACCTTGCCCATCTGGCGCAGCGGTTTCAGGCCGCGGCGCACGGCCCAGGCACCCAGCAGCGCGGTGGTCAGCGCGCTGAGGCCAACCGTGAGCCAGATCAGGCGCTGCATGCCTTGCAGGAAGTGCTGGTGATGGGTGATGTCGAGGAACAGGGTCAGTTGCGGTGAGGTGGGCCGGGTTTCGTCCAGCGGCAGGCTCAGCCCGCGGTAGTCGATGCCCTGGGTGTGCAGGGTGGCCAGGCCGGGCTGGTCCGGGGCGTCCGGCAGGTCGCTGCGGCTGGCGAACCAGATTGTGCCGTCGACCGCGCGCACGCGCAAGGCCAGGTCGGACTGATGGCTCAGCTCGTTGAGCAGCCCCGGCAGGCGCGTGGCCAGTTGCTCGGGGCTGGTGACACCATCGAGCAGGCTGCGCATCAGTGACAGGCGGCCGTTGAGCAGTTGCTGGTCGAGTTCGACGAAGTGCTGCTCGCTGGCGCGGCTGAACAGCAAACCGGCGCCCAGCGAAACGCTGGCGGTACAGGCGGCGAACAGCAGCGCCAGGCGGCTGCCGAGGGACAGGCGGCGCATCAGTCCTGGCGCTCCTCGAGCACGTAGCCCATGCCGCGCACGGTATGGATCAGCTTGGTGGTGTGAAGGTCGTCGATCTTCAGGCGCAGGCGGCGGATGGCCACCTCGATGACGTTGGTGTCGCTGTCGAAGTTCATGTCCCACACCTGCGAGGCAATCAGCGACTTGGGCAGCACCTCGCCCTGGCGGCGCAGCAGCAGTTCGAGCAGGGCGAATTCCTTGGCGGTCAGGTCGACGCGCTGGCCGGCCCGCTCGGCGCGCCGGCGGATCAGGTCCAGGCGCAGGTCGGCCAGGCTCAGGCAGGTGTCCTGGCTGGCGCTGGCGCCCCGGCGCAGCAGGCTGCGCACCCGGGCCAGCAGCTCGGAGAAGGCGAATGGCTTGACCAGATAGTCGTCGGCACCCAGTTCCAGGCCGTGGACACGGTCCTCGACGGCATCGCGGGCGGTGAGGAACAGTACCGGCGTGTCCAGCCCGGCCTGACGCACGGCCTGGAGGATCTGCCAGCCGTTACGCCCCGGTAGCATCACATCGAGGATCAGCAGGTCGTGGTCGCCGGTCAGGGCCAGGTGCTGGCCGGTGTTGCCGTCGTTGGCCAGTTCGGTGGCGAAGCCTGCTTCGCTCAGGCCCTGACTCAGGTACTGGCCGGTCTTGGCCTGGTCTTCGACGATCAGCAGTTTCATGTGTTTACCAATGTTCGGGTCAACGCGATGCCGAAATGATACGTGACGATCTCGCGGCCTGCCCAAGCTGACAAAGTTGTAATCTTCCCGTCAGCCAGCTGCCAGCCAGCCTTTTCGAGAATGGTCTCATTCTCCCAGAACGACCCGGAGTCACCCATGAAACACCTGTTCATCGCCGCCGCCCTCGCACTGGTCAGCCTGCCGAGCCTTGCCGACAGCGGCAAGCCCTTCGCCTTCGGCGAGCCGGCCGAGGCGGCCAAGGCCAATCGCACCGTCGAGGTGGTGCTCAAGGACATCGCCTTCGAACCCAAGAGCATCAAGGTCAAGGCCGGCGAGACCGTGCGCTTCGTGCTGGTCAACGAAGGCAAGCTGCCCCACGAGTTCAACCTGGGCGACAAGGCCATGCACGCCGAGCACCAGAAGGAAATGATCGCCATGCAGGGCAAGCTGTTCACCGCCGGCATGAACCACGAAGGCATGGACCATGGCCAGATGGATCACGGGCAGATGGGCGCTGGCCACGGCCATGCCGGCGGCAATACCGTGCTGGTGCAGCCCGGCCAGCGCGCCGAGTTGACCTGGACCTTCCGCAAGTCGGCGCCCATCGAGTTCGCCTGCAACGTACCGGGCCATTACCAGGCAGGCATGGTCGGGCCGCTGACCATCGAGTGACAACGGCTCCAAGGTGGGGTGCAAAACCGGTAGACTAGAGGCAATTTCGAACCTTCAGGTCAGTTTCCATGCATCCCGCCGCCGAACACTCCCCGCTGGGCAAGTCCAGCGAATACATCGCCACCTACACCCCCTCGCTGCTGTTCCCGATTCCCCGCCTGGCCAAATGGGCCGAGCTGGGCGTGAGCGGCGACGCACTGCCGTGGCAGGGCGTGGATTTCTGGAACTGCTTCGAGCTGTCCTGGCTGCTGCCCTCGGGCAAGCCGGTGGTGGCCATCGGTGAGTTCGCCATCCCGTGCGATTCGCCGAACATAATCGAGTCCAAGTCGTTCAAGCTGTACCTCAACTCGCTGAACCAGACGGTGTTCGAGTCGGTGGAGGCGTTGCAGGCGTGCCTGGTGCAGGACCTGTCCGCCGCAGCCGGCAAGCCTGTCGGGGTAAAGGTCAGCACCCTGACCGAGGTCGAGGGGCAAGGCGTGACCGCGCTGCCGGGCCAGTGCATCGATGCGCTGGATGTGAACATCAGCAACTACGAGCAGCCGCAACCGGAGCTGCTGCGTTGCGCGTCGGAGCGCATGGTGGAAGAGACCGTGCACAGCCACCTGCTCAAATCCAACTGCCCGGTCACCGGCCAACCGGACTGGGGGAGCGTGGTAGTGGAGTACAAGGGACAGGCGCTCGATCATGCCAGCCTGTTGACCTACCTGATCAGCTTCCGCCAGCATGCCGACTTCCACGAGCAGTGCGTGGAGCGGATCTACCTGGACCTGAAGAACCTGCTCAAGCCGGAGCACCTGACGGTGTATGCGCGGTATGTGCGCCGTGGCGGGCTGGATATCAACCCGTACCGCAGCACCGGGGCGATCAGCCCGCAGAATCTGCGGTTGGTGCGTCAGTAATGTAATGGGGCCGCTTTTGCGGCCCCATTCGGTTCAGATCCCCATGCTGTGCAGGTGATTGGCGATATTGCGCAGGATGGCGGTGAGGTCCGGGTGGTCTGCTTCGAAGCGTTCGACGGCGGTATTGACCCCGTCGACCAGGTTGTTGTCCTTGGTCGCTTCTTCGAGTTTGATCTGGGCTTCGATCTGCTGCATCAATTCATGCAGGTGGTCGCGCTCTTCCAGCGAGAGCGGTGGATTGCGGTCCAGTTGCTCGCGCAGGCTATCGAGTTGCTCTTGCAGTTCGCGGGCAGGCATTGTTCGTTCTCCATCAATGACTTGGCAAACCATGGACCTCGGCGAAGCGGCAAAGGTTCTGGCCTGCCTTCAAGCGTAATCCACCTGCCGCTGCTTTGCATGACCCGCATCAACGGGGATGTATCAGGGTTTCTCGCCCTTGTGCCGGCGCTGGGCAATGTCCGCCAGGCATGTGTCGAGGGATTCCAGGTGATCGATCACCGAGTGCACGCCCAGGCCGAACAGTGCCAGGGTGGCCTTGCCACGGGTGCGCTCCTGTTCCTGCCGGGTCATGGCCTGCCATTGGCTGGAACCGAGGTCGCAGGCCGCCAGGCCCACCGTCCACAGGCCGGCGTTGAGCCCGGCCTGCAGCAGCCGCGGCTCGCCGCTGACCAGCACGCAGCCTTCCAGGCGCTGGCTGTCGAGGCTCATCAGCGCCTGCCAGCAGGCATTGGGCGCCGGCCATTTGCAGCCGTTGACCAGATGGCCCGGCAACCAGTCGGGCAGTACGCTGCTCAGGCGCTTGCCCTGGGCTGCGGTGAGCTCATCGAGCCAGATGCATGGCACCGCCTGCGAGCGCAGGTGGTGAAGGGAGTCGAGGGCGCCGGGGGCCGGCAGGGGGCCGCCGTCGGTTGCCTGGACCAGGCAGCCGCGCAGGCCGAACAGCACGGCGGTGAAGGCGGGTGCGTCTTGCATGGCAACGTCCCTAAATACCCCGCAGGCTATCCGGCGATTGTTACCGGGGGATGACGGCTACAGTTGTTCACAAAATCTTGACAGAGATATGTAAAACTACCGCTCAGCCAGCAAGCCAGTATACTTGCGCCCTATCGAGCAGCGCGCCAAAGGCCGTTGCCGCCGTGAAATCCGATGGAGAAACATCTATGCGTAGGATCGGTGCCGGAGTGATCGAGCGAGTCACCCAGGCCTGTGTCTGCGCCAGCTTGCTGCTGGCGCCCGTGGCAGCCACCCAGGCGGCCACCGAGGAGGATCCGTGGGAGTCGGTCAACCGACCGATCTTCAAGTTCAACGATGTCCTCGACACCTATGCCCTCAAGCCGCTGGCCCAGGGTTACCAGTTCGTCACCCCGCAGTTCCTCGAAGATGGCATCCACAACGTCTTCCGCAACCTGGGCGACGTCACCAACCTTGCCAACAACGTGCTGCAGCTCAAGCCCCATGCTGCGGGCGTCGACACGGCGCGGCTGATCGTCAACACCACCTTTGGCCTGGGCGGTTTCTTCGACGTCGGCACCAAGATGGGCCTGCAGCGCAACGACGAGGACTTCGGTCAGACCCTCGGCTACTGGGGCGTGCCCAGCGGGCCTTACGTGGTCATTCCGTTCCTCGGCCCGAGCACCGTGCGTGACGGCCTGGCCAAGTACCCGGACACCTACACCGAACCCTACCGCTACATCGACCATGTACCGACCCGCAACTCGATCTTCGCGATGGACGTGATCGACACCCGCGCCAGCCTGCTGTCGGCGGAGAAGCTGATCCAGGGCGACAAGTACATCTTCCTGCGCAACGCCTATCTGCAGAACCGCGAGTTCAAGGTCAAGGACGGCCAGGTCGAAGACGACTTCTGATCGACTGTGCTTACGAAAAAGGCGACCTTCGGGTCGCCTTTTTCGTAACAGTTCAATGCATGGCCAGGATGCGCAGGCCGAACTTCTGCGCGCCGCCGGGTTGGTCGGCGATCCACACCACTTCGGTGCTGGCATGCAGGCCGGCGAGGGCGGCGTGGTCGGAGTCGATGCGCACCTCGAGCTGGTCGCCCACCTTGAACCGCTGCGGTGCCTGGACCTGCATGCCGCTGCTGGAGAGGTCGATGCACACGGCGCTGATCACCTGGCCGGCGTGCAGCAGGCTGACCTCGGTTTCAATGCGCATGCGTATGAAATCGCGTTTTTCGCTGTAATCCACGGGGGGCTGGGACATGCTTGCATCCTTTCGTCAGGTTGCGCCGATGTGCTTTCTTATAACGCCGGGTGATTTGCCCTGTAAAGTGCGCGGAAGTCTTCCTTGCCATGCTTGAAACGCCAGGCGGATGGGAGTACCGTCAGCGCCTTACAGGGCACCTCGCTATTTGCCGGACCAGTCTTCTTGTCCTACAACTCAAATAGAGAGTGGCTAGAGAGCATTCCAGTAGCCGTCTGTCGGTCCTCCACAGCCGCTACGCCAACCCAAATCTGGCGCCGTTCGCCCACATGCAGAAACCCAGTGCAACGCTGCTGATCATCGATGACGACGAGGTGGTCCGTGCCAGTCTCGCCGCCTATCTGGAAGACAGCGGCTTCAGCGTCCTCCAGGCCGGCAACGGCCAGCAGGGCCTCCAGGTCTTCGAAGCACACCAGCCCGACCTCGTGATCTGCGATCTGCGCATGCCGCAGATGGGCGGCCTCGAACTGATCCGCCGGATCAGCGAGCGCGCGCCGCAGTTGCCGGTGATCGTGGTGTCCGGTGCCGGCGT
The DNA here is from genome assembly GCF_003205295.1 of Pseudomonas mosselii. Taxonomy (GTDB): domain Bacteria; phylum Pseudomonadota; class Gammaproteobacteria; order Pseudomonadales; family Pseudomonadaceae; genus Aquipseudomonas; species Aquipseudomonas mosselii_B. Next base: position 42,573 of record NZ_QJRP01000017.1, on the reverse strand, counting down.
CATGAGCGACGCGGTCGAAGCCCTGCGCCTGGGCGCGGCGGACTACCTGATCAAGCCCCTGGAAGACCTGGCCGTGCTCGAGCACTCGGTGCGCCGCGCGCTTGACCGCTCGCGCCTGGTGCTGGAGAACCAGCGCTACCGGGAGAAGCTCGAAGCCGCCAACCGCGAGCTGGAGGCCAGCCTGCACCTGCTGCAGGAGGACCAGACCGCCGGTCGTCAGGTGCAGATGAACATGCTCCCGGAAAACCCCTGGGTGGCCGGCGAGTTCGCTTTCGAGCACCAGATCATCCCGTCGCTGTACCTGTCGGGCGATTTCGCCGACTATTTCCGCGTAGATGACCGGCGCATCGCCTTCTACCTGGCGGACGTCTCCGGCCACGGCGCCTCGTCGGCGTTCGTCACGGTGCTGCTCAAGTTCATGACCACGCGCCTGCTGTTCGAATTCAAGCGCGGCGGCAAGATGCGCGAGTTCAAGCCTTCGCAGGTGCTCAGCCACATCAACCGCGGGCTGATCAACTGCAAGCTGGGCAAGCATGTGACCATGGTCGGTGGCGTCATCGACGAGGACACCGGCCTGCTTACCTACAGCGTCGGCGGCCACTTGCCGCTGCCTGTGCTGTTCACCCCGGGCCAGGCCCGCTATCTGGAAGGCCGCGGCCTGCCGGTGGGATTGTTCGACGAGGCCAGCTACCAGGACCAGGTGCTGGAGCTGCCACCGCAGTTCAGCCTCACCCTGATGTCCGATGGCATTCTGGACCTTTTGCCCGGGGACACACTCAAAGATAAGGAAGCGGCCTTGCCGGAAATCGTCAAGGCGGCGGGTGGTAGCCTGGAGGGGCTGCGCCAACGATTCGAATTGGCTACGCTTGGGGAGATGCCGGATGATATCGCCCTATTGGTGTTGAGCAGGAACCTTGAATGAGTACTGGTAGAATCCAGTTCGCCGAGCAGAGTGGGACTTTCGTTCTGAAATTTGTCGGTGAAGTGCGCCTGACCCTGTGTTCGGCGCTGGATGCGACGATCGAGAAGATCTTCACCGCGCTGAACTTCTCGGCCATCGTCATCGACCTGACCGAAACCGAGAGCATCGACAGCACCACCCTCGGCCTGCTGGCCAAGCTGTCGATCCTGTCCCGGCAGAAGGTCGGCCTGCTGCCGACCGTGGTCACCACCAACCCGGACATTTCCCGCCTGCTGCAGTCCATGGGCTTCGACCAGGTGTTCAATATCGTCGACCGCCCGGTGCCGTGCCCGGAGTGCCTGACCGACCTGCCGTCCCAGGACCAGGACGAGAGCGTGGTGCGTTCCAAGGTGCTGGAGGCGCACAAGATCCTCATGGGCTTGAACGACTCCAACCGTGAAGCCTTCCATGACCTGGTGAGCGCGCTCGAGCGGTCCTGATTCAAGTGCTGCGCCGGCTTCTTCGCGGGTAAACCCGCTCCCACAGGCACCGTATGATCTGTGGGAGCGGGTTTACCCGCGAAGAAGCCGGCGCGGTATCAAGCGTCTATTCAATTCCGCCTGATGAATTCGGTTGCCGCCGTGCCGTCGGCATTGAGCTGCAACACCCGCTCCGGCCGCCCCTGGCCATCGAAGAACACCTGCCCCAACCCCGCGCTGTTCCACAACCGTTCCCCGGCCTTGCTGCGGCTGGGCGTACGCGGCACCACTTCCATTTCCCGGCGCTTGGTAAACCAGTTGAGCGGCGAGCGCGGCGAGTACAGCCAGCGGTTGAGCCGGTCGAGCATATCCAGCAGGCGCCGGGGAAACTCGTTCTTGATCCCGCTGCTGGTCACCTGCCACAGGTGCGGGCTGCGCTGGCGGTGGCGGATCAGCACTTCGTAGACGAACGAGTAGTGCACGTCGCCCGACAGCACCACGTAGTGCCCCGGTGTGCGCGAGTGGCGGAAGATGTTGAGGATCACCCGCGCCGCGCCGCGATGGGCCATCCAGTTTTCCGCATCCACCAGCAGCGGGTAGCCCAGGGCGCTGAACACCCGCTGCACGGTTTCGATCAGCTTGACCCCGAAGATCGGCGCCGGCGACACGATGATCGCCGAAGGATGGTCGAGCAGCGCCTGCTGCAATTCGCTCAGCGCCTCCCAATCGAGCAGGCCGGAGGGCTTGTCCAGGCTGCTTTCGCTGCGCCAGCGGCGGGTGCGGGTGTCCAGCACCAGCAGCGGTGGATCGCTGGGCAGCGCGTACTGCCAGCCCTGGAAGCGCAGCAGCTCGGCGATCAGCTCGTCCCGCGCCTCGTTCAGTTGCCGGCATTGCCCGACCAGCGCTGCGCAGCCGTCCGGATCGTTGCCCCAGCCCTGGCACAGCAGGTAGCCGAGCAGGGCGTTGCCGATGATGCGCCGCGAGAACGGGTGGCCGTAAGCGGTCTGTTCCCATTGCGCCGACAGGTTCCAGTCGTCGGTGATGTCGTGGTCGTCGAAGATCATCAGGCAGGGCAGGTGGGCCATCACCCGCGCCACCTGGCCGAGGCCGTCGCGGAAGGCCTCGATCAGCGGCAGTTCGCGACGGTAACGTTCTTGGCGCTGGTCGGTCAGGCCCTCTGGCATGTCCATCCGCACCAGCGTCCACGGCAGCGGCGACCAGACCAGCAGGTACATGGCCATGACCTCGGCGAAGGTCACCAGATGGTTGTCGGCGTTGCTGGACGAAAAGATCGGCTTGCGCTTGCCGCCGAAGAAGCGCTCGCGCAGGGTCTCGTTGCCTTCCTGGGCCGGCAGCAGGTCGGCGCGGTGGTAGTAGCAGGCCGGGTGGCGATAGAGCGCGGCGCCGCTGTCGACCAGGGCGCCATCGAGGGCCTCGTCGAACAGGCCCAGGCGCTCGATCAGCGCGTGGATGGCACGCAGCATGGGGCCGGCGACATCGTCGGCATACACCTGGTCGCCGCTCATCAGCAGCACGGCGGGGCGCTCTGCCGGTTGCGGGTTGGCGGCAAGCAGGCGGTCGGCGCAGAGCAGGCCATCGGCAGCCGGGTGGTGGGGCTTGCGGCAGGAGCCGTGGAGCAACTGGTCGAGGCGATCGCGCAGCACGAAGCTCGGGCGGCTGGCGCCGGGGTAGAGCAGGTGCGGGGCCCAGTCGGCGATGCCCTGGCCGTTGGCCAGGCGCAGGTCGTAGTCGAGCGCCACGTTGCTGGGCAGCGGGTGGTCGAAGTGGATGTCCAGCAGGTGAATGAAGGCGTGCGTACCGACCGCGATCACCTCGCAGCGCGTAGTGGCGCCGATGCCGGCCTGGTCGAGGAGGAATTCGGGGTGCAGCGGTTGCGAGCCGACCAGCCAGATGGCCAGACGTTGCGATTCCAGGCGGCGCAGGATGGGGCCGGCGAGGACGAGGGGGAGCGACGGGGTAGGTGTCATCTATCTTGAGCAAAACATGAGAGGTGGGTCTGGCTCAGGCCCTGTGGGAGCGGGTTTACCCGCGAAGAAGGCACTGCGGTGGCTGGCACCGGCTGCGCCGGTGTTCGCGGGTAAACCCGCTCCCACAGGGTGCGTGTTATGGTCTGGTACGAAAACGGGCGGGAAATGCTCTGCATTAACCGCCCGTCGATCAAGCCGAAGATGTATCAGGCTTTGTCAGCCAGCCATCAGCGCTTCCAGTTTTTCCTGGTCGCGGGCGAATTGGCGGATGCCTTCGGCCAGCTTCTCGGTGGTCATGGCGTCTTCGTTCATTGCCCAGCGGAACTGGCTCTCGTTCAACTGTTGCTTGGCCTCGCCGGCATTGCCCGGCTTGAGCAGGCGTGGCAGTTCGCCCTGGTCGTCCGACAGTTGCTGCAGCAGCTCGGGGCTGATGGTCAGGCGGTCGCAGCCGGCCAGCTGTTCGATCTGGCCGATGTTGCGGAAGCTCGCGCCCATGACCACGGTGTTGTAGCCGTTGGTCTTGTAGTAGTCGTAGATGCGGGTGACCGACTGCACGCCTGGATCCTCGGCGCCGACGTATTCCTTGCCGGTGCTCTTCTTGTACCAGTCGTAGATGCGCCCCACGAACGGCGAGATCAGGAACACCCCTGCATCGGCGCAGGCCTGGGCCTGGGCGAAGGAAAACAGCAGGGTGAGGTTGGTCTGGATGCCTTCCTTCTCCAGCTTCTCGGCGGCGCGGATGCCTTCCCAGGTGGAGGCCAGCTTGATCAGCACGCGGTCTTTCGGCACACCGGCTGCTTCGTACAGCTCGATCAGCTGACGGGCCTTTTTCAGCAGCGCCGGCTCGTCGAACGATAGCCGCGCGTCCACCTCGGTGGAGATGCGCCCCGGAATGACCTTGAGAATGCCCGAGCCCACCGACACGGCAAACTTGTCGCAGGCCAGGTCGACATTGCCCTTGGCATCGGCCTTGACCTGCTTGAGCAGGTCGGCGTAACCCGGGATGGCGGCGGCCTTGAGCAGCAGCGAAGGGTTGGTGGTGGCGTCGACCGGCTTGAGGCGGGTGATGGCGTCCAGGTCGCCGGTGTCGGCGACCACGGTGGTGAACTGCTTGAGTTGTTCCAGCTTGGAGGTCATGGGCGTGCTCTGTCCTGTGCAATGACTCGACATTACCCGAGCCCCGACAGCCACTCAAGGCCCGTCGCAGGCGTATCGGGAAACCCACGCAGGCAATCCGCTCCCGTGTAGGAGCGGGCTTGCCCCGCGAAGGGCTGCAAAGCAGCCCCGGCCAACGCCAGGGCCGCGGTAAAAGGCTAACCCTTCGAGTGCCAACCCCGCCCCAGGTTCCCTCAACGCCCCTGCAACAGCTCGGCAGCCTGGTCCAGCACCTTCAATGGCTCGCTGGTCTTGTGAATGTCCGCCGACAACAACTGCCGGAAGCGCCGCGCCCCAGGGAAGCCCTGGCCCAGCCCAAGGATATGCCGGGTGATGTGATGCATCGCGCCGCCGCTTTGCATGTGCGCGACGATGTACGGACGCAGTTTTTCCATCGCCTCGGCCCGGCTGACCACCGGCGCCGCGCTGCCAAACAGCTGCTGGTCGACCTCGGCCAGCAAGTACGGGTTGTGGTACGCCTCGCGCCCCAGCATCACGCCATCGAAGGTCTGCAGGTGGGTGCGGCACTCGTCGAGGGTCTTGATACCGCCGTTGAGCACCAGCTCCAGGTCGGGGAAGTCGGCCTTCAACTGCGCCGCCACGTCATAGCGCAGCGGTGGGATCTCGCGGTTCTCCTTGGGCGACAGGCCTTCGAGGATGGCGATGCGCGCATGCACGGTGAAGCTGCGGCACCCGGCGTCGCGCACCTGGCCGACGAAGTCGCACAGCTCGGCGTAGCTGTCGCGGCCGTTGATGCCGATGCGGTGCTTGACCGTGACCGGAATGTCGACCGCGTCCTGCATGGCCTTGACGCAATCGGCCACCAGCGCCGGATGGCCCATCAGGCAGGCGCCGATCATGTTGTTCTGCACCCGGTCGCTGGGGCAGCCGACGTTGAGGTTGACCTCGTCGTAGCCGGCGTCCTCGGCCAGGCGCGCACAGGCGGCCAGGTCTGCCGGCACGCTGCCGCCCAGTTGCAGGGCCAGTGGGTGCTCGGATTGGTCATGGCGCAGGAAACGCTGGGCGTCGTTGTGCAGTAGGGCGCCGGTGGTGACCATTTCGGTGTAGAGCAGGGCGTGCTGGGAGAGCAGGCGCAGGAAGAAGCGACAGTGGCGGTCGGTCCAATCCATCATCGGCGCCACGGAGAAACGGCGGGATGGCTCGGGGCGCAGGGATGTGGGTGTAGCGGCTTGAGAATGCATAAGTCTGGGACACGAACTCAGCGAAGCCAGGCGGCGGGGTGCGCTGGCTGGCGATGGAAAGAGTGAATGGCTGCCAGTTTACCAAGCATGGCGGGATTCGTCCGGTTTGATCGGCGATCAGCCTCTGCGGCTTTCCCACCTTCCGTGACACAAGGCCGCTCTTACAGGTGACGCGCTCCCTGTAGGAGCGGCCTTGTGCCGCGAAAGGGGCGCAAAGCGACCCCGGCAGGTCCAAGCCGAACGCCAATTCTCAACACCTTGAAAGGGCTGGCCTTCAGTGGCTCATCCCCAACTCCGCATCATCCATCAGCGCCTTGGCCAGCGCGCTCAGGTAATACGACGCCCAGAGCAGTTGGGGCTTCTCCTCCATGATCCCGGTGATGGTCAGGTCGCGCACGCAGCCCATCAGTTCCGAGGCCTGATCCCGCGCATGCTGGCAAGGGATCCCGGGTTCGATGCAGAACAGCGGGTCGGTCTGGCCTTCGCCCTGGTAGAACTTGGTCTTGCCCACGGTGGTGTGGGGCGTGGTGGTGTCTGTGGTCATCATTGAATCTCCCTGAAGTGTTCCGCCGCCTGGTCTGTCGCTATCGCGGGGCAAGCTCGCTCCCACGTCGGGACGCAATGGCGTGGGAGCGGGCTTGCCCTGCGATGACGTCAGCTCAGGCGCCACATGCCTTGTGGTCTAGTGCAATGGGCGCGGCTGCGCATTCGGCATTTGTACCTGGATCAATGCCGACTCCAGGAGTACGCGCAGTGCCTCCATCTTATGCATGGAGGCCAGCATCAGAATCGAGGCGTGTGACTTGGGCTGCAGCAGAACAGCCTGATGCGCCACACTCTGCGCGCACAGGGCGTACTCGGTGGCCTGGATGAGGGTGTCTTCGAGGGAGTGGTGGTTGTGGGGTGGGTCGGGGACGATCTTCAACATCACGATTTTTCTCAATGATGCGGTCACCTGCCTGCTGTCAAACAGAAGGGTGGCAGCTGTACGTGGGTTGACAGACCGGCGAAAATCGTAAAATTCCGGCGCACGCAAGCGTGCCCGCACATACAGCCGCCATAAACGGCAAGCCATACACGATTATTCGTCACAGCCTGTCAAAGCTGTATCGTTGATATGCAACGACAGGCCGAGACTAGAGCCCTGGCAGGGCGGTCGCAACGAAAAATGGTGGGCAGCAGTATGTTTGGGAAACGGACTACAAGAAAGCGGCTAAATCCGATGTTCGACGCAGGGATTGCACCAAACGCAGTTGGCGCCGCTGCTGCAGTGACTTGGTTGGTAATCCCACAGGCTAGCTGCAGCGGCGTGGTGTTGCGGGCGTAGCAGCTTGAGCGTGTACAAGTCTGGGACACGAACTCAGCGAAGCCAGGCGGCGGGGTGCGCATGGCTGGCTGACGCAACCACTGCTTTGCAAAGCCCTGTCTAAAACAAATCGGTCAGCGTTGATAGCCCGTGCGTTGCCCAAGGTCCTACATTGACGACCAGGCTCAACCACGGAGTTACCTATGTCAGTCAATGGTATTCAGCATTCCCAGCTCCTGCCCAGCCACATCAGCGAGCAGACCCTGTCAGAGACTGTGGTTGAGGGGCAAGTCCGATTGGTCAGTACCTCGCCAGAGGCCAATCGTCTGGCCAAACGAATTGAATACAGTTCGGGCAGGCATTTGCTCCAGCACCTGACGGTATCCAAAACTCAGCCGCTCAAGGACCTGCTCAACTGGTTACTCAGCTGTCTCGGTCGAGGGGGTGATGCCAAGGACCTGTCGGCAGATCTACGCCTGCAACACACCGAACCGACTGACCACGCGGTGCCTCCTGGTCGAGGTTTCGGCAATGGCTTCAAGAGCGTGCTCGACACAGTAAGCCTGCTCTCGACTTCGTCCAAGATTAATCAAGAACGCTTCGATGTAACGCTAAAGGCCGAGCAGATTGAAGCGTTGCAAGGCGCCATTATCGACGGGAGCGTGAACTTTAAAGACATTGAGCGGATGGTGAAGACCCGTGGAGACTTGCAACTGGTCCGCACCCTGGCGTTGAGTTTGACTCATGATGCCGTCTCGCATAAGCCTTCAATCAAGGCGGCACTGGCAAACTTGGCCACCGGCCGTCCAAACACAAGCGTATTTCTAGGGGGGCTGATAACTTTCCTGCAGGTTCAGGAAGCCCGGTGGCTCGAAAAGAACAGGAACAATTCTGAAATGCTATTAGATGCCCAAGCGCAGAATGATTTCATTAGCGAACAGCTCCAGGAACATGTCAACAATCTGGGCACTCAGGAGGCAAACAAGACGCTGGAGCAACTGGAAGGTTATTTCGGCCAGCGGGCACATGGGCTCATGGGGATTGCTAGTGAGCTATCGGGGTTGGCTGATGATAACGATCAGCTTCTGTCCCGTCTGGCCCGCGCAGAGGGTCTGACTGACAACCTGATCAGTCTGCTTCGCGCGAAGCTTGACCTGCCCGATATTCGTATACCGAGTTCACCCACTATCGATGGCCTGAACCAGTTGAACCCACTGGAGCTGGCCGCACTGTCGAGCATCGGTATCAAGTATCGGAACCATGATTGATCACTACCTGAAACGATGGGGGCTGACCCTCGACGGGGAGGCGTTCGTTTCGTTGAACGGCCATCTTCTCCCCGTTCGCCAGGGCGATACACCCGCCATGCTGAAAATCGCGCAGTCACCGCAGGAGCAGGCCGGCAACCAGCTCATGGCCTGGTGGGCCGGTGACGGTGCGGCGCCGGTGCTGGCTCACGATGGCGAGGCGTTGTTGATGACGCGGGCGCAAGGCTCGGCATCTTTGGCGCAGATGGTTGCCGATGGCCGGGATGACGAGGCTACGCGCATCCTCTGTGCGGTGGCAGCCCGACTTCATGCGCCACGCGCTAAGCCCATGCCTGCGCTGGTTCCGCTGGAACAATGGTTCGAAGCGCTGTGGGGCGCGGCAGCGACTCACGGCGGGGTGATGGAGCACAGCGCCAGGGCGGCGAGGGCGCTTTTGGCTGCGCCACAGGATGTGGTGGTACTGCACGGCGATATCCATCACGGCAATGTGCTGGATTTCGGGCCGGCTGGATGGCTCGCCATCGATCCCAAGGGTTTGTGCGGCGAGCGGGGCTTCGATTACGCCAATATTCTCTGCAACCCGGACGATGCAAGCGTGCTGGCGCCGGACGGCTTTGTGCACCGGATCGCGATCATCTCGGCTGCTGCCAGTATTGATAGGCCCAGGCTTTTGCAATGGGTGCTGGCATGGGCAGGGTTGTCAGCGACCTGGATGATCGAGGACGGCGTTCAGCCGGACAGCAGGCTTGAGATGGCGAGGCTGGCAGCTTCGGCACTCGATTGCGGCGTTCGGATTTCTGACTGAGCCGGTGCCTCACAAAACGAACGAGTTGCTATGCTGCTGGCGGTCCGGGCATACGGATTCGCCAGCGCCGGATGGTATGGCCAATACAAGGAGGTTCACATGCAAGTCACATTACCCTTGAGTGTCAGCGACTGGAAATACAAGACGGCCAGCGGTGGCGGGCTGACGGTGATGTTCGCCGCCGCCAGCGGCGGTCTGCTCACCCTGACCGATCCCGACAAGGCCGAACAGCAGTTTCGCTACGGCTCGCTCGGGGTCGGCGTGGGCGCAGGCGCGCGCCTGCCGCGAGTGGGCAAGATCAACTTGCTGGTACGCGGCAAGAGCGTCGGCGCGGTGGGCGCGAACGAAGACTTCCCGGCGATCGGCACGGTGCTGGTGGCAGACTCGGTCGCTGGCCGTGGCCTGGTCCGCGACGATTTCAAAGGGGGATGCGTGTTCCTCGAAGGCGGGCTGGGCCTGGTCGGTGGTGGCAGCGGGTCGGGCGTGTTGTTCGGCCTGGACCCCAAGTTGCTGATCCTGAGCACCGCCGCAGTGGGGGCGGGCGGTGCGCTCCTGCCACAGGACACCCTGCCGCGTCTTCTGCGCTCGGCCAAGGGTGTGATCTTCTCCGCTGGGTTCAACATCGGGGTGCAGGCTGGTGGCGGCTTGACGTTGACCCTGGGCGGGCTGTTCTGATCGAGGGCAACGTGAGCGAGCGACACGTTCCCCGCGCGTCCGATCGCGTCCCGTTGGCGCAGGTCCCATCAAGGAAGATAAAAACAATGAAAACAGTGCTCGGTTTCTTGCTCATCTGTTTGGGCCTACCCGCATTCGCGCAAGAAACACCTATCGGTTTCCGGACCTCGACCCTAACGGACAAACAACATGACCGCCCGCTGGAGCTGGCGGTCTGGTACCCGGCTGCAACGACTGCCGCACCACAATCGATCGGTGATACACCGGTGTTTGTCGGCGACCCCGCCGTGCGCGATGCGCCTCCGGCCGCAGGTGCGTACCCCTTGGTGGTGCTGTCCCACGGTTATCGCGGCAACTGGGGAAACCAGTCATGGCTGGCCAGCGCGTTGGTACAGCGAGGTTACATCGTGGCGGCGGTCAACCACCCAGGTACGACCACCCGCAATCGTGACCCGCAAGCGGCGGCACAGTTGTGGCAGCGTCCCATCGACCTGCAGCGGGCCATTGATGCGGTCATGGCTCAGCCGGCAAAGTTCGGCGCGGTGGCGGCGGGTAAGATTGCGGTGGCAGGGCATTCTCTGGGGGGTTGGACCGCTTTGGCAATCGCGGGTGCCCGGTTCGACGCCGAGCGTTTTGTCCAGGACTGCATCGCCCATCCGCAACTGGCCAGTTGTGGCGTCTACAAACAGATAAACCCCGACAGCAGCCCGGCGTCGAAAGCCCGATTGGCCGATGATCTGCGCGACAAGCGTGTCACGGCCATCGTGACCCTGGATCTGGGCCTGTCGCGTGGCATGACCAATGACAGCCTGGCGGCATTGCCAGTGCCGACCCTGGTGATCGCGGCAGGCGCGCCTTCTGAAGACCTTCCGGCACGATTGGAGTCCGCCGACCTGGCCAAGCGCTTGCCCCAGGCGACGAGTCGTTATGTCGAGATCGAGGACGCCAGCCACTTCAGCTTCTTGTCCATGTGCAAACCCGGCGCATTGGCGTTGCTCGAAGAGGAAGCCCACGGTGATGGCGTCATTTGCCGGGATGGCGATAACGCTCGGCCACGGGCGTTGATCCAGCAGCAGATTGCCCTGCAGATCACCGAGTTTCTGGCGCAGTCGTTTCATAACTGACGACGATCCATCATGGGCGGATCAATTGTTGCGCAGCTGAAGCAGGCAATCGATCCGTTCATGAAAGGCTATCTAGCAATGTGAGCGTACCTGCCACCATTCCCAATCCCGCCCTCACTCAGTACACTTGAGACAAATTCTTATTCGCACCTGGTAATCTTTTTGGGGGAGGGCGTGATGTCCACCGTTGTTCCCGCCGGCACTGTCCATTGCGGCCTGGAAACGCTCTACCGCGAGCACAGCACCTGGCTCCACGGCTGGCTGCGCCAACGCCTGAACAGCTCCGCCGATGCCGCCGACCTGGCCCAGGACACCTTCATCCGCGTGCTGCTGGCGCGCACCGCCGGCACCCTCAACCAGCCCCGTCACTACCTGGCCACCATCGCCCGTGGCCTGGTCATCGACCTCTATCGCCGCCGCAGCCTGGAAACCGCCTATCTCGAAGCCCTGGCGCTGCAGCCGGAGAACTACGCACCTTCCGCCGAAACCCACGCCGCGATCCTCGATACCTTGATGGCCATCGACCGCATGCTCGACGGCCTCGGCCCGCGCACGCGTGCGATCTTCCTCGCCGTGCAACTGGACGGATTGAGCTACGAAAAGGCCGCCGAACGCCTCGGTGTTTCGGTGAGCACCGTGCGCAAGCACCTGGCTCGCGGGTTGATGCACTGCCTGCTGGTCGAGGGGGCATGAAGGCCATTCTTGCCGAGGCCGTGGACTGGTACGTGCGCCTGCACGACAGCAACGTCGATGCCTCGACCCGCGCCGCGTGGCAAGCCTGGCGCGCCGCCGACCCTCGCCATGCCGCCGCCTGGGCGCGCCTGGAAGAGCTGCAGGGCCGCCTGGGCAACGCACCCGGCGGCGCCGCGCAGACCCTGGAAATTGCCCGGCGGGATCGGCGTCATGCAATGAAGGCACTGGCGCTGTTGCTCGGTGCCGGCGTGATTGGCTGGCAGGGCTACCGGATCTCGCCGTGGAGCGCCGACTACTCGACCCGGACCGGCGAGCGACGGCAAGTGACCCTGGCCGATGGCACGCGCCTGGACCTCAATACCAACAGCCGCGTCGATATCCGCTTCGACGCTGGCCGGAGGCTGATCCACCTGCGCCAGGGCGAGATCCTGGTGGAGACCGCCAAGGACCCGCGCCCGCTCAGTGTGCGCACCGCTGAAGGCGTGGTCCTTGCCCTTGGCACCCGATTCAGCGTGCGCCAGGACGCCGGGATGAGCCATGTGGCGGTGGCCGCCCATGCCGTGGAGGTGCGGCCAGGGCAAATCTCGCAAGTGGTGCGTATCGATGCCGGGCATGGGCTGAGCTTCGGCGCCGACAGCCTCGGGCCGCTGCGTCCCCTGGCTGCCGGCGCCCAAGCCTGGGCACAGGGCATGCTGGTCAGCGTCGATTGGTGCCTGGGCGATGTGGTGCGTGAGCTGGCGCGCTATCGGCCTGGTTATCTCGGGTGTGCGGGGGAGGTTGCCGGGTTGCGCCTGTCAGGGGCGTTCAACCTTGATGACACCGATGTTGCCCTGGCCAGTTTGGAGGATGCACTGCCGGTTCGTGCACGGCGCGTGACGCGCTATTGGGTGCGGCTGGAGCCGCTTGGGGTGGGGTAGGGCGATTTCAGGCCATTGCAACCTACCTTCCTGAAAACCTGTTCGTGGGAGCGGGCTTGCCCCGCGATGAGGGCGTCAAGGCTGCCATCGCATCGCGGGGCAAGCCCGCTCCCACGCCAGTAGTCCCCCCGCGTCTCGAATCTTGGGCGATGAAGCAGGTTGAAGGCTTGGGTGATTTTGTATCCTGTCTCAACATTCGAGAATTTTTCGCATTTGGGGTGGCAGATTTCTCGTGCTGCTTCGGCTCTTCAGGGCGCGCGCATCAAGCGTGCCCAAGCCAACCAGTACAGGAACCCCTTTTCATGTCCGCACGCCGTACCTCGCTAGCCTGCAGCATTCGCCAGGCGACCCTCGCATTGAGCCTTTGCGGTGCCGCATTGGCGACCTCGACCGCCTGGGCCGCCCCGCAGCGCTACGATATCCCGGCCGGCAGTCTGGCTGCTGCGATCAGTCAGTTCGCCGCCGCCAGCGGCGTGACCATCAGCTTCAGCAACGACGAAACCACCGGGCTGCACTCGTCGGGGCTGCAGGGCAGCTTCGAGCTGGACCAGGGGTTTGCCACATTGCTGCAGGGCTCCGGGTTGCGGGTGCAGCAGGTGGGCGAAAAGCGCTATGTGCTGAGCAAGGTGCAGAATGACGGCGCGGTCGAACTTGGCGCGACCAGCGTCGATGCCCTGGAGCTGGGCAGCACCACCGAGGGCACCGGCAGCTATACCACGGGCTCGGCCAACACCGCGACCGGCCTGCGCCTGTCGGCACGGGAGACGCCGCAGTCCGTCAGCGTGGTGACCCGTCAGCAGATAGAGGACCAGAACCTCACGGACGTGACCCAGGTCCTCGAGCAGACGCCGGGTGTGGTCGTCGACAGCATGGGGCCGGCCGGTAGCGACGCCAACCATATCTATGTGCGTGGCTTCCAGGTCGGCAGCATCCAGGTCGACGGCGTCAACCGCCCCGATACCTTCGGCTTTCGCGACGACCTGGCCGACATGGTGTCATACGACCGTGTGGAAGTGGTGCGAGGGGCCACCGGCCTGATGTCGGGCACCGGCGATCCCGGCGCCACCGTCAACCTGGTTCGCAAGAAGCCGACCGTCGAGACCCAGCGCAAGCTGACCCTCAAGGCCGGCTCGTGGGACAGCTACCGTACCGAGCTGGACCTGTCCGGCAAGCTGTCGGAAAGCGGCCATGTGCGTGGCCGTTTCGTGGCCTCGACCACCGACAGCCAGAGCAACGTCGACCGCCAGTCGCTGGAGCGGCAGGTGGCCTACGGCGTGGTGGAATGGGACGTCACCGACAGCACGATGCTGACCGTGGGCGCGGAATACCAGGAGATGGACAACGATGGCGCGGGCAACCACGGTTTCCCGATGTACAACGCCGATGGCAGCCATTTCAACCCGTCGCGTTCGTTCAACTCGGCTTCGGACTGGAGTTACCACAAGCGCCGCGCGAAAACCCTGTTCACCACCCTGGAGCATCAGCTGGACAACGGCTGGCAACTGAAGCTGAACGCCGAGCACAGCCGTCGCAGTTACGACGACACCTTCGCCACCGCCGCCAGCGGCACTGTCAAGCCCGATGGCAGCGGCATCAGCACCTGGACCGGTCGTTGGGCGGGCGAGCCGCGGCAGACGTCGTTCGACCTCTCGGCCACCGGCCCGTTCGAACTGCTGTCCCGCGAGCACCAGGCGTATCTTGGCGCCAGCCACTACCGGGCCTACTACCGTAACCCGGGCTACCAGCTGTGGACGATCCAGCCAATCGACAACATCCATACCTGGGACGGTTCGCTGGCGATCCCGGATGCCATCCACACCAAGTATTCACAAGACGCGCTGGACGAAACCCAGGATGGCCTGGTGGCGTCGGTGCGCTGGAGCCTGGCCGATGACTTGTCGCTGATTACCGGGGCGCGGGTGATCGACTGGAAGCGCGAAGAAACCGGGACGACCCTGTCGACCGGCGCGACCACGCGCACCTCGCGCAGCGAGACCGGGGTGGTTACGCCCTATGTTGGGCTGGTCTACGACTTTGCCGAGAACTGGTCGGCTTATGCCAGCTACACCGCCATCTTCAAACCGCAGAGCAAGCAGGATGCCAGTGGCGGCTACATCGAACCGCTGGAGGGCGTGAACTACGAGTTGGGTATCAAGAGCGAGTTCTGGGACAAGCGCCTGACCACCGCCTTCAGTGTCTTCGAAGTGCAGCAGGACAACCTGGCCGTGGCCGACGGCGACAAGCTGGCACCGGACGGCAACCAGGCCTACCGCGCCGAGTCCGGCACCAAGACCCGTGGTTTCGAGATGGAGGCGGCCGGGCAGATCCTGCCCGACTGGCAGGTTTCCGCCAGCTACACCTATGCCCAGGCCGAGGACTCCGAAGGCAAACGCCTGCTCACCGAAGTGCCGCGCGACACCTTCAAGCTCTTCACCAGCTATCAACTGCAGTCCCTGCCGCAGCTGAAAGTCGGCGGTGGCGTTCGCTGGCAGGGTATGGAGTACAAGAAGAACGCCGGGCCCCATGGCGAGACGTTCACCCAGGGCAGCTACAGCGTGGTCGACCTGATGGCGCAGTACGCGTTCACGCCGCAGACCAGCGTTTCATTGAACCTCAACAACGTGCTGGACGAGAAGTACTACTCGGCGATCGGCGCGCGTGGCTGGTATGGCACTCCGCGCAGTGCCACGGCTACTTTGGTCTACGCGTTCTAGCGTTGTTGCGTCTTGTGGTTCCCATGCGTGGGAACCATCCCTCCTGAAAGTACCTGCGATGGTAGCCACTACAGCAGCAGCCCGCACCATGCCGTGCCGGCCATCGAAGTCCATGTGCTCAAGCGCCGGGGCTGGTACATCAAGTTCTATTTCATCGAACCCCAGACGTGGTTCATCAGCGTTCATCAGTGAGTATTGCGACCATGAAGATCCTGTTCGAAGGCGATACCGGCCAGGCCCTGTGCGAGCACTGCCAGGCGCTGGTCGCAATGCATTACATCCGGCGCGACGTGCCCTTCAGCGATGGCCAGGGCATTGCGCGGGACATCCTGGTGGGCGTGTGCGATGGCTGCGACACGGTGGTGGCCATCCCGCCGCAGTCCACCCCGGCGATTCGCGAGGCGCGCAAGCAGCAGCTCAAGTCCATCGAGGCGCGGCTGCCGGCGGTCTATCTCGATGTGCTGGATGCTGCGATGCAGGCCGTGTGCAGCGAGGCGGGCGCACACCTGCGCAAGCTGTTCCTGGCCCATTACTTCCAGTGGCTGGTGCAGGCGCGCCAGGGCATGGGTTTGCAACCCGGCCATGAGGTCTTCGTGGCGGCCCTGGAGGCGCAGCGGCGTCAGCGTGGGTTGCAGGCGTCGGGTGCCACCCGGCGCTTGTCGATGAAGGTCAATCCGCATATGGCCGAGGATTTTCTGGCGTTGCTGCAGCAGACCCGGATGAGCCAGACCGAGCTGCTCAAGGCGGTGATTGCGCGGATCCAGATGGATGTGCTCGAGGTGCGCGATCCGCAGGTGATCGAGGTGTTGCAGCGTCTGGTGCGAGTGGCCGGGTAGTGGATCACATGTGAGACTTGCGAACGTCACAATCCAGGCGTAACGTACCTCACATGTGAGACAAGGACACCCCTCGATGGCAGGCAAGAAAAGCTCCACCGACTACATGCGCGACATGCGCGCCCGGCTCAAGGCCGCGGGCCTGGTCAAGCGTGAGTTGTGGATCCTGCCAGAGCATGCTGCCGCCTTGCGCGGTATCGAGAAGGCTTTACGTCAGCCCCTCGGGGGCAAACAGGTCAGAACGGAGGATTTCATGACCGAGCACAACCACTGGACGATCGAATCGCTGCACGGTGCCCTCCAGGGCCTGGAGGATGTGCGCGGCGGGGCGATCGGCCTGTCCCTGCAACAGGGCGCCGAACCCAGCCTGAAGCTGGTGATGCACGAGCTGGACGGCCTGCCTTTGTACATCGCCGTGGCCGGTGAGCAGATCCTGGTCGACACGCTGTTGGTCGAAGCCAGCCAGGTGAAGGACGCGGCGGCCTTCAACGATGCGGTGCTGCGCACCCGCGATGTGTTCCCGCTGTCGTCCATCGGCCTGCACACGCTGCCCTCGGGCGAGTCGGTGTACACCATGTTCGGCGCCCTGAGCGCGGCCTCGTCGCTGGACAACATCGTCCAGGAGATCCACACCCTGGCCGATAACGTCATCACCGCCGCCGAAGATTTCGAAGACTACTTCACCCACTGATTCCGGAGATTGCCCCATGAGCCTGTTGAAAAAGATCGTCACCGCCCTGCGTGGCGGCGCTTCGGAAGTCGGTGAGGCGATCGTCGACTCCCAGGCCCTGCGCATCCTCGACCAGGAGATCCGCGATGCGGACAACAACCTGATCGATGCGCGCAACCAGCTGGTCAAGATCATGGCCAAGCACAAGACCGCGCAGCAGCGCATCACCGAGTTCGACAAGACCATCGGCGACTGGGAGCAGAAAGCCATCGCTGCCCTGGACAAGGGCGAGGAAGGCCTGGCCCACGAGTGCGCGGCGCGCATCGCCGACCTGACCAACCAACGCGATTCCGAGCAGGCGCTGGCCGACCAGTTCGGCGCGTCGGTGGCGACCCTGACCGCCACCGTGAGCAAGACCGAGGCGCAGATCAAGGGCCTCAAGCAGCAGGTGGACCTGGTCAAGGCCCGCGAAAGCGTGCAACGTGCCCAGGTGAGCGCGGCGTCGGCCACCGGTGGCGCCAATGGCAGCCTGGAGACTGCGGTCGGTTCGCTGGACCGTATCAAGAAGCGTCAGACCGAGCGCGCGGCCGAGCTGGAAGCGGCGGCGGAGCTGGCGAGCAAGGCTGACGGTAGCGATCTGGAAGCGCGCCTGAAGTCGGCCGGAATCGGTGCCAGCAACAGCGGCGCCGATGATGTGCTGGCACGCTTGAAGGCCAAGGCGGCGAAGCCGGCGGAGTGATCCGCTGAGTGGGGCGGCCTCATCGCGGGGCAAGCCTGCTCCCACGAGTAAAATCTGCACCGGCTTTATGGGAGCGGGCTTGCCCCGCGATGAGGCCGGTCCGGCTGGCGTAAAACCTTGCCCCAGACCCGTTGGCGGGGCGCACGAAAAGCAGTATCGTGTCGCCCCCGCCAAAGGACTGCCGCGACCCAAGGGATCTTCAATGTCGCCTTCTCCCCACAGGCCCCGCCTGTTCGCTTCAGCACCTGCATTGGCTCCGGTTCCGTCACCCTCTCACCCAGGAGATGCCCCGTGGGTTGGTTGAAACGCTTCATGGGCTTCGAAGCCCCCAAACCTGCCGCCGGCAGCCCGGTCCAAGGCAACCTGCCGTTTGGCCTGGGCAGCGGGCGCATGCTCAAGCTCGACCCTTCGCTCAAGCTGCTGCTCGATGGCCATAGCGAGCTGGAAGTGCCCGGTCAGGAAGTGGTTTGGGCCGTCGGTGAAGTCGACCTCGGCCAGTCGGTGCGCCTGGCGCGCTTCTACATGGAAGACGAGGATTACTGGCTGCAGGTGGTGATGAACGGTGCGTCGGCCGACGATGTGCGCGATATCATCCTGTTCGGCTACTACAGCGTGGTGCCGGTCAGCAGCGACGCCGAACTCAAGCGCCTGGTCGGCCCTGAGTCGAACATCGGCCTGCCGTACTACGAGCATGAAGGCTACGAGTTCGTCCGCCAGTGGGGCAGCGAAGAAGGCCAGACCGAGCTGACGCCGATCAGCGAGTGGGTCACCAGCCCCGAAACCAGCTACCGCATCCAGCATCTGTCGATGCTGTATGCCCGCGAAACCGGCCTGACCGATCGCCGCGAATTCCTCCTGTTGTCGGTGGAGGAGGACGAGGACGGTAATGTCAGCCTGACCACTTCGGTGGGTGTCACCCTGCAATCAACGGACTTCAACGTCATCTGACAAGGATTCACCATGCTCGACGCTCTTCGCATGTCGCTCAACGCCCAGGCAGTGATCGGCTTCATCCTCTACATCAGCGTGGCGCTGGTGCTGTTCTGGGTATTCCAGTTCATCTACACGCACCTCACCCCGCACCGCGAGTTCGCCCTGATCCGCGACAATAACAGCGCCGCGGCCATTGCCCTGGGCGGCGCGCTGATCGGCTTCTCGCTGCCGGCCAGCAACATCATCGCCTACAGCGTCAGCCTGCTCGATTTCGTGGTCTGGGTGGTGATTGCCGCGGTAGTACAGCTGTTGGCCTTCGGCATCACCAGCCTGGTGCTCAAGGGCCTGGCCAGCCGCATCGCCAAGGGCGAAATGGCTGCCGCGATCTACGCCGCCGCCGTGGCGATCAGCGTGGGCTTCCTCAACTCGGCCTGCATGACCCCGTCGGTCTGAGCCGTTAGCGCGCAAGGAGCCCTACATGAGACGAAGTTCCGTCAAGCTGGTGCTGGCCAGCTCCCTGCCGCTGGCGCTTACCGCGTGCAGCGCGCCCGAGGAGACCTACACGGTCAGCAAGCGCAGCAATTACACCACCGTCCAGGCTTGCGTCGATGACAAGATGCCGGTGGATGTGTGTTCCGACGCCTACATGCAAGCGCTGGCCGACCACCGTCGTATCGCCCCGACCTACGGTGACAAGGCGGCCTGCGAGGCCGACTTCGTGCCGGACTATTGCCAGGTCACCAGTGACAATCGCTACATGCCGCGCCTCGGCGGCTTCGAACTGGCGGTGTCGGGCGAGGTGAGCCAGTCCCAGGTCGATGCGGCTCGCGCCCAGGTCGAGAACAGCGGCCAGGCCAGCAGCGGCGGCAGCAACTTCAACGGCCTGCTTACCGGCCTGCTGCTCGGCCAGGTGCTCAGTGGCGGCAACCGCCAGTACTACTCGCAGCCGGTCTATCAGTACCGTGACAGCAGCGGCGGATACCGCAGCACCACGCTCGGCCAGCAGATCGACCAGGGCAAGCGCTTCGAGCGTTCCGACCAGGCCCAGCAGAGCGGTGGCAGCTATTCCAGTTACTACTCCGGCAGTTCAAGCGGGCGCAGCTACAATTCCAGCAAATCGACCCGCTCCAGCGTGTCCTCGTCGATCTCCCGCGGCGGCTTCGGCAGCCAGGCCACTGCACGCAGCGGCTGGGGCGGCAAGAGCAGCGGCGGTTTCAGCTTCGGCGGTTGAGCATGCGCAAGATCAGCATCGACGAACGTCCGGACTGGCGCGCCACCGCCGAACGCGAAGGTTTCACCTTCCACACCATCGACGGCGAGCGTTACTGGGACGAGCGCGGCTACTACCAGTTCAGCGAGGCCCAGGTCAGCCGTGACCTGGAGGCGCCCACGCAGGAGCTGCACGCCATGTGCCTGGATGCGGTCGAGCGCATCGTCGACAGCGAGGCGTTGATGACCCGCCTGGCTATCCCGCCGGCGTTCTTCGACCTGGTACGCCGTTCGTGGAGGCAGGGGCATCCGCACCTCTATGGGCGCTTCGACTTCAGCTACGATGGCAACAGCCCGGCCAAGCTGATCGAGGCCAACTACGACACGCCGACCTCGCTGTACGAGGCGGCGGCGTTCCAGCTGATCTGGCTGGAGCAGCAGATCGAGCGTGGTGTGCTGCCGGCCCATGCCAGCCAGTTCAACACCCTGGCCGAGGATCTGGTGCGGGCCTTTGGCGCCTTCGAGCGCGAAAGCCCGTTCTACTTCTCGGCCATTGCCGGCTCCGTCGAGGATCGTGGCACCACGGACTTTCTGCGCAAGATGGCCGGGCACGTGGGTATCAGTACCCGGCACATCGACCTGGAGGATATCGGCCTGACTGGCGAGGGACGCTTCGTCGACCTCGATGGCCGGCCGATTCCGCGCCTGTTCAAGCTGCACGCCTGGGAGCATATCTTCCATGAGGATTTCGGCCAGGCCATCGCCGGCTGCGATACCCAGTTCGTGGAACCGGCGTGGAAGGCACTGATCTCCAACAAGGGCATCCTGCCGCTGTTGTGGGAGTGGCACGAAGGGCACCCGAACCTGCTGCCGGCGTTCCTCGACGAAGATCCGCGACGCCCGGTGCCCAAGGGCTGGGTGCGCAAGCCGTACTTTTCCCGCGAGGGGGCCAACGTGGATATCCGCACCGCCGACGACCAGCGGGTGTTCGAGGACGGGCCCTACGACGATGCGCCGTACATCCTGCAGGGCTTTGCGCCGTTGCCGAAGTTCGGCGACAGCTACACCCTGATCGGCTCCTGGGTGATCGGCGACCTGGCCTCGGGGATCGGCATTCGTGAAGACGACACGCTGATCACCAAGGACAGCTCGCGCTTCCTGCCCCATGTAGTGCTGGACTGACCGCCAGCGCTCTCCTGCAGGAGATCGTCCAGCCCTTCGGGCTGCGCTGTCGCACAGGGTGCTGTCCCCCTGTGGGAGCGGCCTTGTGTCGCGAAAGGGCTGCGTAGCAGCCCCAGGATTTCAGCAGTGATGCAAAGATCGCCGGGGCTGCTTCGCAGCCCTTTCGCGCCACAAGGCCGCTCCCACACAAGCAAGCCCGTGGCCTAATGCCAGTCAGTTAGCGCTTCATCCCACCTATTGGGCCTGCTTTGCAGCCCTTCGCGGGTAAACCCGCTCCCACAGGATCGCGCAAACGCTGAATCGAGCGCTGTACTTGTGGGAGCGGGTTTACCCGCGAAGGGTCGCAGAGCGACCCCAATTGGCTTAACTGACTGGCATTGGCCCGTAGCCCAGTGTGGCACCTCCAATGGTCGGTTTCAGGACGCGCCGGGTCGCCCGCGCACAACCCCCTCGCGCAATAACTGCCATGCTCTGAGGATGCCCGTGGACCGAGCGCAGCTAGACGCCCGGCCATAGACAAGGAGGGTGCCTGGCCTGCCGCCACCGTGACCTGGCCCGCGCACCGCAGCTGAACACCGCCGGACAGTCGCCCACGAACGGGCCGCCCCGGGATGCCGAGGTCCGCTGTATGCCTGATGACTCGAACCACCTGCCCCTGATCCAACGCGTCCTCGCCCGTGAGCAGGACACCCCCGGCGCCCTGTTGCCGATTCTCCACGCCATCCAGGCCGGCGCCGGCTACATTCCCGACAGCGCCGTCGCCGAGATCGCCCATGCCCTCAACCTCAGCCAGGCCGAGGTGCGCGGGGTGATCAGCTTCTACCACGATTTTCGTACCACGCCAGCGGCCCGCCATACCTTGCGCCTGTGCCGCGCCGAGTCCTGCCAGAGCCGAGGCGCCGAGGCGCTGGCCGCGCAGTTGCGCGAGCAGCTCGGGCTGGATGACAACGGTCGCACCGAGGATGGCGCGCTCGACCTGCGCCCGGTGTATTGCCTGGGCGCCTGCGCCTGCTCGCCGGCCCTGGAACTCGATGGCCGGCTCCACGCCCGCGTCACCCCCGAACGCCTGCAGGCGTTGGTGGCCGCTTGCCGCGAGGAGGTGAAGGCATGCTGAACCTGTGCATCCCCTGCGATTCGCTGGCCTGCGCCGTCGGTGCCGACCAGGTGGCCGAGGCGTTGGTCCGTGAGGCCGCGCAGCGGCGCCTGCCGCTGCATATCAAGCGCACCAGCTCCCGTGGCCTGTACTGGCTGGAGCCGCTGGTGGAGCTGGACACCGCCCAAGGCCGCCTGGGCTTCGGGCCGGTCACCCCCGAGGATGTGCCCGGCCTGCTTGACGACCTGGCGGGCGACCCCGGCAGCCATGCCCTGGCGCTGGGACCGGTGGAAGCGATTCCCTACCTGAAGTCCCAGCAACGCCTGCTGTTCGCCCGCGCCGGCATCACCCGGCCGCTGTCGCTTGACGACTATCACGCCAACGGCGGCTTCGAAGGCCTGCGCCAGGCCACGCTGCTGGATGGCGACGAGGTAGTCGCCGCGGTGCTCGACTCCGGGCTGCGGGGCAGGGGTGGCGCGGCGTTCCCGGCGGGCATCAAGTGGCGCACCGTGCGCCAGGCGCCGGCCGGGCAGAAGTACGTGGTGTGCAACGCCGACGAAGGCGACTCCGGCACCTTTGCCGACCGTATGCTGATGGAGGGCGATCCGTTCCTGCTGATCGAGGGCATGATCATCGCCGGCCTCGCCGTGGGGGCGAGCAAGGGCTACATCTATGTGCGCTCGGAATACCCGGATGCCGTGCGTGCGCTGAACGAGGCCATCCTGCTGGCTCGCGAGGCCGGGTACCTGGATGTCGCCGGCAACGGCGTGGCCTTCGACCTGCAGGTGCGGGTGGGGGCTGGCGCGTATATCTGCGGCGAGGAAACCGCGCTGCTCGAATCCCTCGAGGGCAAGCGTGGCATCGTCCGGGCCAAGCCGCCGCTGCCGGCGCTCGAGGGCCTGTTCGGCCAGCCGACG
This sequence comes from Pseudomonas mosselii, assembly GCF_003205295.1. Classification (GTDB taxonomy): domain Bacteria; phylum Pseudomonadota; class Gammaproteobacteria; order Pseudomonadales; family Pseudomonadaceae; genus Aquipseudomonas; species Aquipseudomonas mosselii_B. The sequence goes on along the minus strand of NZ_QJRP01000017.1, from coordinate 19,767 downwards.
CTGGTGCACAACGTGCTCACCCTGGCCTCGGTGCCGATCATCCTGGCCAAGGGCGCGGCGTTCTACCGCGACTTCGGCATGGGCCGCTCGACGGGCACCTTGCCGTTCCAGCTGGCCGGCAATGTCCGCCATGGCGGCTTGGTGGAACGGGCCTTCGGCCTGACCCTGCGCGAGCTGGTGGAAGGCTACGGCGGCGGCACCGCCAGTGGCCGGCCGATCAAGGCGGCGCAGGTCGGCGGCCCGCTGGGCGCCTGGGTGCCGCCCGCGCAATTCGACACCCCGCTGGACTATGAGGCTTTCGCCGCCCTGGGGGCCATGCTCGGCCACGGTGGCGTGGTGCTGGCCGACGACACCCTGAACATGGCGGGCATGGCCCGCTTCGCCCTGCAGTTCTGCGCCGAGGAGTCCTGCGGCAAGTGCACGCCGTGCCGGCTCGGTTCGACCCGCGGCGTGGAGGTTGTCGATCGGCTGATCGCCAGTACCGACCCGGCCTACCGAGAAAGCCAGGCCGGCCTGCTGCGCGACCTGTGCGACACGATGCAATATGGCTCGCTGTGCGCCATGGGCGGGATGACCCCGTACCCCGTGGTCAGCGCCCTCAAGCACTTCCCCGCCGATTTCGGCCTGGAGGCCGCGCAATGATCAATTACTTCGACCCCCGCAGCGATATCGACCTGGGCACCCCGGAGCGGGTCAGCGAGGTGCAGGTCAGCCTGGTCATCGATGGCCGTTCGATCAGCGTGCCCGGCGGCACCTCGGTGATGCGCGCCGCTGCCTTGCTCGGCACCAGCATTCCCAAGCTGTGCGCCACCGACAGCCTCGAGGCTTTCGGCTCGTGCCGCATGTGCATGGTCGAGATCGACGGCATGCGCGGTTATCCGGCCTCGTGCACCACGCCGGTCAGCGAAGGCATGGTGGTGCGCACCCAGACACCGCGCCTGGCCGACCTGCGGCGCAACGTGATGGAACTGTACATCTCCGACCATCCGCTGGACTGCCTGACTTGCTCGGCCAACGGCAACTGCGAGCTGCAGACCGTCGCCGGCCAGGTCGGCCTGCGCGAGGTGCGCTACGGCTATGACGGCGCCAATCACCTGAGCGAACAGAAGGACGTGTCCAACCCGTACTTCGACTACGAGCCGAGCAAGTGCATTGTCTGCAACCGCTGCGTGCGGGCCTGCGAGGAGATCCAGGGCACCTTCGCCCTGACCATCACCGGGCGTGGCTTCGACTCGCGGGTGGCGGCGGCCGGGGGCGACGATTTCCTCAGCTCCGAATGCGTGTCCTGCGGCGCCTGCGTGCAGGCCTGCCCGACCGCCACCCTGAGCGAGAAGAGCCTGGTCCGGCTCGGCCAGCCCGAGCGGGCGGTGATCACCACCTGTGCCTACTGTGGCGTGGGTTGCTCGTTCCGCGCCGAGATGAAGGGCGACCAGCTGGTGCGCATGGTCCCGGACAAGAACGGCGGCGCCAACCATGGCCATGCCTGCGTCAAGGGGCGTTTCGCCTGGGGCTACGCGACCCACCCGGACCGCATCACCAAGCCGATGATTCGCAAGCGCCTGGAAGACCCGTGGCAGGAGGTCAGCTGGGACGAAGCGGTCACCTATGCCGCCAGCGAGTTCCGGCGGATCCAGCTCAAGTACGGGCGCGATTCCATCGGTGGCATCACCTCCAGCCGCTGTACCAACGAAGAGGCGTACCTGGTGCAGAAGCTGGTGCGCACGGCCTTCGGCAACAACAACGTCGACACCTGCGCGCGGGTCTGCCATTCGCCAACCGGCTACGGCCTCAAGCAGACCCTGGGCGAGTCCGCCGGTACCCAGAGCTTCGACTCGGTGATGCAGGCCGACGTGGTGCTGGTGATCGGCGCCAACCCCACCGACGCCCATCCGGTGTTCGGCTCGCAGCTCAAGCGCCGCCTGCGCCAGGGCGCCCGGTTGATCGTCATCGACCCGCGGCGCATCGACCTGGTCGATTCGCCCCATGCCCGCGCCGAGCTGCACCTGCAACTGCGTCCGGGCACCAACGTGGCCATGCTCAACGCCCTGGCCCATGTGATCGTCACAGAGGGCCTGCTGGCCCAGCGGTTCGTCGACGCCCGTTGCGAGCCCGAGGACTTCGCCCGCTGGCGCGATTTTGTCGCCCAGCCCGACAACGCCCCCGAAGTGCTCGGCCCGGTGTGCGGCGTGCCCGCCGAGCAGATCCGCGCCGCCGCGCGGCTATATGCCACCGGCGGCAACGCGGCGATCTACTACGGCCTGGGCGTGACCGAGCACAGCCAGGGCAGCACCGCGGTGATGGGCATCGCCAACCTGGCCATGGCCACCGGCAACATCGGCCGCGAAGGGGTGGGGGTCAACCCGCTGCGCGGGCAGAACAACGTGCAGGGCTCATGCGACATGGGCTCGTTCCCTCACGAGCTGCCCGGCTACCGGCATATCTCCAACGAAAGCGTGCGCGCCGAGTTCGAGCAGGCCTGGGGCGTGACCTTGCAGCCTGATCCGGGGCTGCGTATTCCCAACATGTTCGAGGCCGCGCTGGACGGCAGCTTCAAGGCGCTGTACTGCCAGGGCGAGGACATCGCCCAGAGCGATCCCAACACCCAGCACGTCACCGCCGCGCTGCTGGCGATGGAGTGCGTGGTGGTGCAGGACATCTTCCTCAACGAGACGGCCAAATTCGCCCATGTGTTCCTGCCGGGCAGCTCGTTCCTGGAGAAGGACGGCACCTTTACCAACGCCGAGCGACGTATCTCGCGGGTGCGCAAGGTGATGGAACCGCTGGCCGGCAAGGCCGACTGGGAGGCCACCGTGGCCCTGGCCGGTGCCTTGGGTTACCCCATGGGCTACCGGCATCCCGCCGAGATCATGGACGAGATCGCCCGCCTGACCCCGACCTTCCGCCGGGTCAGCTATGCCGAACTCGACCGCCACGGCAGCCTGCAATGGCCCTGCAACGACGCCGCGCCCGACGGCACGCCGACCATGCACATCGACCAGTTCGTGCGCGGCAAGGGGCGTTTCATGCTTACTGGCTACGTGCCCACCGACGAGAAGGTCAACAGCCGCTACCCGCTGCTGCTGACCACCGGGCGCATCCTCAGCCAGTACAACGTCGGCGCGCAGACCCGGCGCACCGACAACGTCGCCTGGCATGACGAGGACCGCCTGGAGATCCACCCCAGCGATGCCGAGAGTCGGGGTATCAGCGACGGTGACTGGGTGGGCATCGGCAGTCGCTCCGGGCAGAGCGTGCTGCGTGCCAGGGTCAGCGGCCGGGTGGCGCCGGGGGTGGTGTACACCACCTTCCACTTCCCCGAGTCCGGCGCCAACGTGATCACCACCGACAACTCCGACTGGGCCACCAACTGTCCGGAATACAAGGTCACTGCCGTGGAAGTGGCCAAGGTGTTCCAGCCGTCGGAGTGGCAGAAGCGCTACCAGCGCTTTAGCGACGAGCAACGCAGGTTGCTCAAGGAGCGGCGCCAGGCCGAAGCGACGGAGGTGCGTCGATGAGCAGCGACAACCTGGTGAAGATGGCCAACCAGATCGCACATTACTTCGACAGCGAGCCGGATCACGCCAAGGCGGTGCAGGGAGTCAGGCAGCATCTGCAGAGCTTCTGGACGCCGGCGATGCGCCGGCAGTTGGGTGAACGGCTGCAGTCTGAGGGAGGCGAGGGGCTGGATGCGTTGGTGCGCGAGGCACTTCAGCCGGTGGTTTGATTGCGCAATTCACGCCTGCCCCTGTAGGGCCCTGGAACGCTGGCTCAATCGCATCGCCAGAAATAGACTTGCTCCGGGTCCCCTTCGTCGAGGTGCTCGACAACGCCGCTCTCGACAAAGCCCCGGCGCTCCAGCAAGCGGCGCATCGGGCCATTGGAGCGGTTGGTCGAGGTGAACAGCTTCTGCCCCGCGTAGTCGGCCTGTATGCGGGCCAGCAGCGCGGCCCCCAGACCATTGCGTCGATGGCCCTCTTCGACCATCAGCATCTCGATGAACGCGCAACCGAAGAAGTGCTGGTGCATCACCGTATAGGCGGCCACCTTGCCCTGTACCTCGGCCACCAGGCAACGGTACTGCCCGAGCCAGTCGGCAATCTGTTCGGCACGCTGCGGGTCCTGGCGGACGACGCTGTCGATGGTGATCAGGGCGGGTAGATCCTGTAGTCCAGCACGGCGAATGTTCATGGCTCGGTTCTGCAGTGGCGGTGCCGCGATTATCCGCGCCCGGACAAGTCCTGCACAGATGTTGGCGCAGCGCATGATCTGGATGAAATGTCCGTCATGTTTGCAGGGGCAATGCAGGTCCGGTGCTACGCTCGCAAAAACATCCTCTACGGAAGCACACCATGGACATGAACTGGCACCAGGCCCTGCAAGAGAGCCTGAGCTGGCTGGCAATCGCCTCGTTGGTCACCCTTGTCTGCTTCACCATTACCGCCTTGCTGGCGGTGCGCCATACCCGTTGGGGGGCGCAGTTCTGGCAACTGGCCGGACCCTATTTCAGCTTGCGCCGCAGTTGGCGACCGTTGCTGGCCTTCGCCCTGCTGCTGGTCCTGACGCTGTTCGCGGTGCGCCTGAACGTGCTGTTCTCGTTCTGGTACAACGGCTTCTACAGCGCCTTGCAGGCACTGGACCAGACCGCGTTCTGGTACCTGCTCGGGGTGTTCGCGGTGCTGGCGACCATTCATGTATTGCGCTCGCTGTTCGCCTTCTACGTCACCCAGGCGTTCAACATCCGCTGGCGGGTGTGGCTCACCGAACGCCTGACCGCCGACTGGATGCACGGTGATGCCTACTACCGTGGGCAGTTCCTCGCCGAGCCGGTGGACAACCCCGACCAGCGTATCGAACTGGATGTGAACGCCTTCGTCACCGGCTCCGTGTCGCTGGCGCTGGGGGCGGTGAGCGCGCTGGTGTCGCTGGTGGCCTTTACCGGCATTCTCTGGGGGCTGTCGGCGCCGCTGGCGGTGGCCGGCATCGAAGTCCCCCGGGCGATGGTGTTCGCCGTGTATGTCTATGTGCTGATCGCCACATGGATTGCCTTTCGCCTTGGCCAGCCGCTGATCCGCCTCAACTTCCTCAACGAGAAACTCACCGCCAACTTCCGTTATGCCTTGATGCGCCTGTGCGAGAACGCTGAGAACATCGCCTTCTACCAGGGCGCGCAGGTGGAGCGAGGCACCTTGCTTGGCCGCTTCTTCGCGCTGATTGGCAACGCCTGGGCGTTGGTGTTCCGGAACCTCAAGTTCAGCGGCTTCAACCTGGGCGTCAGCCAGGTGGCGGTGGTGTTCCCGTTTATCCTCCAGGCACCGCGCTTCTTCAGCGGCGCGATCAAGCTCGGCGATGTGATGCAGACCGCCCAGGCGTTCGGCCAGGTGCAGGATTCGCTGTCGTTCTTCCGTGAGTCCTACGACACCTTCGCCCAGTACCGCGCCACCCTCGACCGTCTGACGGGCTTTCTCGATGCCAACCAGCAGGCCAGTGAGTTGCCGCGTGTAGTCAGCGTGGATCAGGACCATGCGCTGGGGATCCAGGGCTTGCAGGTGCGTCGCCCCGATGGCCACGCGCTGATCGCCGATCTCGACTTGAATTTGCACAGCGGCCAGGCGCTGCTGATCAAAGGGCCATCGGGCAGCGGCAAGACCACCTTGCTGCGTGCCCTGGCGGGCCTTTGGCCCTATGCCGAGGGTGAAGTCAGGCGGCCGCAGGGGACACAGGCACTGTTCCTCTCGCAGCGCCCGTACCTGCCACTGGGTGACCTGCGCACCGGCATTGCCTACCCGGCACAGGGCGTGCCCGGTGACGATGCGCGCATGCAGCAGGCCTTGCGCCAGGTCAATCTCGCCCATCTGGCCGAACGGTTGGACGAGCAGCGCGACTGGTCGCGGATCCTCTCGCTGGGCGAACAGCAGCGCCTGGCGTTCTCCCGGGTGCTGTTCAACCGGCCGCAGGTGGTGTTCCTCGACGAGTCCACCTCGGCGATGGACGAAGGGCTGGAGCATGCGCTGTATTCGCTGCTGCGCGCGGAGTTGCCGGCGACGCTGCTGGTCAGTGTCGGGCACCGCAGTACCTTGGCGGGGTTCCACTCCCACCGTCTGGAGGTGGACGGGCAGGGGGGATGGTCGTTGCTGGAGCAGCAGCCGGCAGCCATGACCCTGTAAATTCAGGCCGCCCGCATCCCTGTAGGAGCGGGCTTGCCCCGCGATGGCGTCAGCTCCGGCAATGAAGTTGTTCCTGCTGGCCTCATCGTATGAACCACAACCCTGCCATTGTGGTAGCGGCGAACACGCCCCCCACCATGAACGTCGCCTGATACCCCACCCAGTCCCACAACCCTCCAGCCAGTACACTGGCCACCAGCAACGCCACCCCCGTCACCAGATTGAACACGCCAAACGCGGTCCCGCGCAGATCCTCGGGGGCGCTATCGGCGATCAAGGCGCTGAACACGCCTTGGGTAAACCCCATGTGCAACCCCCACAGGATCACGCCCAGTGCCAGGCCGGACAGGCCCGGCAACCAGGCCAGCAGCAGATCGGCCAGTACCAGCAGGGCCAGCCCGAGCATCAACACACCCCGTCGCCCGACCTTGTCGGAGAGTGCCCCGGCAGGATAGGCCGACAGTGAATACGCCAGCGACATCAGCACCAGCACCGCTGGCGCCCACAAGGCGGCAAGGCCAAGCGCCTGGCCACGCAGCAGCAGAAACGCTTCGCTGAAGCGCGCCAGGGTGAACAGCGTGGCCAGGATGACCAGGCGCCAGTAACCGTTGCCCAGCCGGGCCAGTTCGCGAAGTGCCAGAGGCGCGGCCACGGTGCCGAGTGCAACTGGTTTTTCGGGCTCGCGGACGAAGGCTACCAGCACATAGAGCGCCATGAACGCCGGAATCACCGCCACCCAGAACACCGTCTGGAAGTGGCTGGCGGTCAGCCACATCAACAGGATCGCCAGCAATGGCCCGACAAAGGCCCCAACCGTATCCAGCGCCTGGCGCAGGCCGAATGCCGCGCCGCGCAGCTCGGCCAGGGTAACATCGGCGATCAGCGCATCCCTTGGCGCGCCGCGGATGCCCTTGCCGACACGGTCGACGAAACGTGCGGCGGTCAGCCATTCCAGCCCGGGGGCCAGCGGGAACACCGGCTTGGTCACAGCGGCCAGGCCGTAGCCGATCACCGTCAACAGCTTGCGCTTGCCCAGGCGGTCACTGAGGGCGCCGGAGAACACCTTGGTGATCGCCGCCGTCGCCTCGGCGATGCCTTCGATCAGGCCCACGGCCAGCACCGAGGTGCCGAGCACGGTGACCATGTACAGCGGGAGCAGGGCGTGGATCATCTCGGAGGAGATGTCCATCAGCAGCGAGACGAGGCCCAGGGCCCAGACGCTGCGGGGGATGGGGTGATGGTTGGGCATGGTGCTCTCGAGGATGGCGTCGAGTTCACTGTAGCCGAGCCATGCGCAAGTCCTGTAGGAGCGGCCTTGTGTCGCGAAAGGGCCGCAAAGCGGCCCCGGCAATCTCTGCATCAACGCTGAAATCCCGGGGCTGCTACGCAGCCCTTTCGCGACACAAGGCCGCTCCTACAGGGCCCGCGTGAAGCCAAAGGTCACGACTTGAAGCGACCCACCAGCCCATTCAACTCATCCGACAACTGCGCCAACCTGCCGGAGTCAGCTTGGGCGGAACTGGCCAACCCCTCCACCAGCCGTGCCTCGTCGTAGATCTGCTGGATATGCCGGTTGATCTCCTCGGCCACGCTGTGCTGCTCCTCGGCGGCGGCGGAGATCTGCAGGTTCTGGTCGCGGATCTCGTTCACCGAGAGCTGGATGCCCTCGAAGCTGTCCCGCGCGCTTTCGATCGACGACACGCTGGCCCGCGACAGGTCCAGGCAGCTTTCCATTTTCTGCGAGACCTCCTGGGTCTTGCCGCCGAGGGTGTTGAGCAACTGGTCGATCTCGCCGGTGGAGTCGGCGGTGCGCTTGGCCAGCGCGCGGACTTCATCGGCCACCACGGCAAAACCACGGCCCTGGTCGCCGGCCCGGGCCGCCTCGATGGCGGCGTTGAGCGCCAGCAGGTTGGTCTGCTCGGCGATGGCGCGGATGGTGCCGAGGATCTGGTTGATGCTGCGGCTGCCTTCTTCCAGCTCGACCATGGCCTGGGACGACTCGCTCAGGCGCCGGCCCAGGCGATTGACGTTGTCGGTGGTCGCCTCGATCTGCTGCTTGCCCTCGGCCACCCGGCGGTGGCCGTGCTCGGCGGCGTCGGCGGCGCTGCTGCACGAGCGCGCCACTTCGTTGGCGGTGGCGACCATCTCGTTGAACGCGGTGGACACCAGCTCCACCGCCTCGCGCTGGCGCCCGGCGGCCTCGTTCATGTTGCCGGCCATTTCGCTGTTGCTGCGCGAGGCTTCGTGCAGATTGGTCGAGGCCGCGCCGATGCGCTGGATCAGCTGGCGGATGGCGGCGAGGAACTTGTTGAACCAGCCGGCCAGCTCGGCGGTTTCGTCCTTGCCCTGCACCTGCAGGTCGCGGCGCAGGTCGCCTTCACCCTCGGCGATCGACTGCAGGCCGATACTGACCTGGCCGATCGGCTTGACGATCACCCGCGAGAACGCCGCGGCCACCAGGGCGAAGACCAGGGCCAGCACCACCACGATCAACGCGGTGACATAGGTCATGCGTGTGGCCGCGGCCATCACCTCGTCGTACTCGATCAGGCCGACGAAGCGCCAGCCAAGGCCTGGCGAGGTCCACACATTGGCCATGTAGCGCACGCCGTCGATCACCACGTCGGTGGAGCCTTGGGAAGTGGCGGCCAGTTGCGCGTAGGGCGCGCCGAGGTCCTTGAGCTGCTTGAAACCGTGGCTGGCGTTGCGCGGGTCGACCAGCACGGTGCCGTCCTCGATCAGCATCACGTAGCCGCTGTCGCCCAGCTTGATGCTCCTGACCAGCTCGGTGAGGTTCTTCAGCGACACGCTGACCACGAACACGCCCTTGGCCTTGCCGGCCTCGTCGAGCAGCGCCCGGGCGGTGCCGACCAGGGCCACGTCATCCTTGTCGTAGTAATAGGCGGCGGTGCGCACGGTCTTGTCCGGGCTGGCCATGGCGGCCTTGTACCAGGGGCGGGTGCGCGGGTCGTACTTGGCCAGTTGCGGGTCGTCCGGCCATTTGGCGTAGCTGCCGTCCTCGAGGCCGATGGACAGGATCGCCGCTGCCGGGTGGGTGGTGCCGTAGCGGGCGAAGGCATCGATCACCTTCTGCGCGGCCTCGGGCATTGGCTGGCGTGCGGCATCCGCGCCGGTGTAGTCCTTGAGCGAGGTGACCGAGGTGTATACAGGATCCTTGGCCATTTGATCGACGTTCTGCAGCGTGCCATCGAAGAACTGGCGCATGTTGCCGTCGATCTGGCGGATTTCCCGGGTGCTGCCGTCGAGGAACTGGTCGACCGCCTCGCTGCGGATGTTCAGCACCGAGATCCCGCCAACCAACGCCACCGGGATGAAGGCCACCAGTACGAAGGCCAGGATCAGTTTGTTTTTTATTTTCATGGTGACGCCCATCCGTGAGAGTGAAGGGTGTACATGGCCGCTTCGATGAAGTGGTGGCCACTTGCTACCTTTTCTGTTTCGGCGGGCGGAATATAAACCTTTAGTAGATGTTTCGTGTACAGGAAAATCAGAAATTGTCCTGACTTTCAGGGCAAATAACTGGGCAGATAGCGGGAGAAACGTGGGAGCGGGCTTGCCCCGCGATGAGGCCAGGACAGTTGTTTCAAGCGGATTACTAAGACTTTCCCTATTTCACGTAGGACGTTTCCCAAGCATGCTTTTACGGCCTTTCAGCTGTTGTTCTGGCCAGTCGCGCTCCTTAGTCTTGTCCTGTCGTTGCCAATTCAACGACCGGGTGTGCAAGCCCGAGGATGTGGTTCAAGCCGCTCAATGGCGGCTGTACGTGGGAGGCCTTCGGGCCTGCCGGGTTCCTACATCCACGGTCTTGCACACCTACGTACAGCTGCCTCCATCGTTCCGAGTGCAAGCGGATATCGGCAGCTCCCCTGGCTATGTAGGAGTGCTGAACCATGCTGAAAATCGTGCCCGATCCACCCCGCGTCTTGCTCCGGGAGGTTCGTCCATGACCCTCGATCACGGCCCATGCCCATTTCGGCACGTGCCACGACGCCCATCCACCGATGTTCTCGGTGCATGCCGGTATTGATGGCGAGGATGCGCTGGTGTGCGCGGTAGCGGCCTTGCAGGCGGCCTACGAAACCAACGCAATGGCCCTGGAAAAAGCCAGCGAACCACTGCGCAGCCTGCTGGTGGCGACGGAGAACTCCCTGGAGAAAGGGCTGGCCTTGGCTTCGGCTGTGCTGGATGGGATAGAGCGGGGCTGAGCAGGCGTTGCAGAGCTGCTAGTAGTGAAACCTGCAGGCCAGCACAGTCAGTGCACCAGTTTCGTAGTAGTAGACGAAGCGATGCTCCTTGTTGATCCGCCGCGACCAGTAACCGGTCAGGTCGCCTTTCAATGGCTCGGGTTTGCCCGTGCCCTTGAAAGGCGAGCGGCAGCATTCGTCGATCAGGGTCAGCACCCTCGCGAGGACTTTGGTGTCGGCCGACTGCCAATGCACGAAGTCCTCCCAGCCGATCGGGGTGAAGGACACCTTGATGGCTTTGCGGGCCTCAGCCTTGTTCTGCCGTTTCTGCTTCTGCGTCATGCAACGGAATGTCCTTGCTGAAGGTATTTCCAGCCTTGTGCTGAGCGATGGACTGACGCAGACGCGACGCGTTGTTTTCGGTGCCCAGCAGGTACATGGTTTCGGCCATGGCGTTGTAGTCGTCCAAAGAAAGCAGGACTACCGGCTCGCCACGTTGCCGGGTAATGACCGTCGGCTCATGGTCGCGACAGACATCATCCATCGCCTGTTTCAGGCTGGCGCGGGCCTGGCTGAAAGTGAGTACGTTCATTGGTTGTTCCTTTCTGAACACATCATGTACCACGGGTACGCAAGGCTTGATGCAGGACTTGGCCGAGGCTTGCGTAGGGCATTTTTGACCGACACCTGACGAGGGATGCTCGACCTGAGAGTTGCCAGGGAATGTACAGAACGTTGTACGTATGCGCCAAGCCCGCTTATCCGATGGCGCACGGTGGCATGCAGGCCTCAGTGATCGAGCATCTTGTGATAGGTCACGAAGTCCTGCTCGGCTACATACCCCAGCGATTCATACAGCGCCTGGGCGGCGAGGTTGGTCCGGGCGGTGTCCAGGCTCAACCGCTGCGCGCCCTCGGCCTGGAAAATATCGGTCAGTTGCTGCATCAGGTAACGGGCATGACCACCCCTGCGGGCGTGCGGAGCAACGAACAGGTCATACAGCCAGTAGAAGCGCTTCATCGCCAGCGAGCAGGTCGCCGGGTACAGCTGGGCAAAGGCGATGGCCTGGCCGTCGGCGTCCAGCAGCAAGTAGATGCGCGAGTTGCCGGTCTCGAGGTTGGTCTTGAGGAATGCGCGGGAAGCGGGGAGGTCATCCGCTTCCTGGTAGAACATCCGGTACTGGTTGAAGAGGTCCGCGGCGGCGTCCAGGTGGTGCAGATCACAGGCAATGACGTTCATGTCGGGGCTCGCTATCAGGCTGACCAGCGCCCTTGCTATGTGGGGCGATCCTGCAGGATTTCATGAAACACATCCGGCCGTACAGATGCGATATGCAGTAGCGTACGTGCAGCTCCCGAAGGCGTGCGCCGGCCTTGTTCCCACTCTTGCAACGTACGTACGGAGACGCCGTGCAGCTCGGCGAACTTCAGCTGGGACAAGCCGGTCTTGCTCCGGGCCTCTGCGACTTGCTGGCGTCCATTCAGGCCATTAGCATCCGTTTTCCTCACTCACGGCCCTGCGCAAACCATGGCCGGCTCCAGGATCAAGGACGAATGTTGCCGTTGCTTTCCCGTTTCCTGCTGCACGCACTGGCCTGTGTGGCGTTTCCCTTCCTCTTGAGGCTGGGCTTCGATCTTTACCGGCAACATGTTGGCCCGCCCATGGCGCGAGGCGTCAGCGTCGGCTTGGCGACGATGATGGTGTTCTACGCCTTCGTGCTCTTCAACCTGCTGATGGTGGCTATTCCAAGGGCGTCACTGCGCTACGGCTTGGCGGTGTTGCTGGTGCTGTTGGTGCTGGCGTTCTTCAATACCTTGCACCCGTTGCGGGCGCTGGGCTTCGCGTTGTTATGCGGTGGTTTGTGCGCAGCGGCGATCAGCATGACGCCTGCGGTGACATCGCTGTTGAACAAGTGCCGTAGGTAAGGCCCCAGCGCGGGGGGTCAGCAGACCAGTACGCGTCGCTCTTCGAGCCATCGTTCGAAGCAGGTGAAGGTGTCGACCGCTGCCTTTACCGTCCGCGCCTGGGCGGTTGGCTCCTGTTCGGCGCCAGCCAGTTGATCGAGGAAGCTGCGCCAGCGTGCGCCGGTCTGCGCGCCGTAGATGTCGAGAAACGCACCGCCGCTGTCGGCGTCGATGCCCAGGCGTTCAGCCATGGCCCGCTTGAGCACCTGGCCACCCAGGGTGGAGCCTTCCAGTACATACATCACGCCGAGTGCGCAGGCTTCATCGTCGATGCGAGGCAGGGCGTGGCACAGCGGCAGTGCTTCGACATCGATGGCCAGGGCGCCCAGGTCGCGGGACAACGCGGGCGTCTTGTTGCGTTCGGCGCCCTGGTACTCGGCCAGCAAGCTATCCAGCGGCGCGTGGAAGCCATGGTAGGCCCCGAGCAGGCGCGCATAGGCCGCCCGGTCGAAGCCTTCGCTGAAAAACGGCAGGCGCGCTTCCAGCCCTTGGTGGCAGGCGCGGGTACCTTCGCGCAAGGCAAGCAACAGCGGGCTGACGGTAGCGGACATGGCGCAGGCTCTGAACATGACGCAACCGATACTGCCAGATCCCATGGCGCCACCACCACTGTCGATTTTCCGCACCTGGCATTTGATCTGTGGAATCATTGCGCCGCCTCTGGAGTGGGGCGTTCTCGGCTATTACAGGAATGCAGGAAGATGCGCGCAACAACAAGGAACTGGCTGGCCCTGGGGCTGGCCTTGCTATCGGGCCTGGTCGGCGCGGCGGAGCCAGAGCCGGTACCGGTGTACCGGGAGATCAAGGACTGGGTGGTGGGCTGCGACAATACGCGTTTCTGCACCGCGGTGCTGGCCGATCATCCGGAGAAAATGCGGGTGGGCATGCTGGTGCAGCGCGAGGCGGGCGCCTGGGGCAACCTGCACCTGACCCTGGTGGGCAGCACTGACTGGTCGGGCGAGCCCCTGCTTGATGGCCAACTGTTGGTCGCTCCCTGGCGCATGACCCGCGGCGTCGAGACCACCCTGGAGCTGGAGGGCGCCGATGCCTACGCCGTGTTGCGGCAATTGCGCAACGGCCAGCGTCTGGTGGACGACACCCGGCCAGGGGAGCGCGTGAGTTCGCTGCAAGGCCTGAGCGCCGCCTTGCTGCTGATGGATGCGGTGCAGGGCCGGGTCGGTCACTACAGCGCGCTGATGCGACCCGGTGACAGCGTCGCCGACGCCCAGTTGCCCATCCCGGCCAAGCCCCAGGGGCCGGCCTTTGTGGCAGCCACGCCCCTTAGCGAGCAGGAACTGGCGGGCATCAACCCGGTAGTGATGGCCAAGGCGGCCGCCGAAGACCAGTTGAAGAACGAATACGATGTCGCTCCCAAGCTTGAGCTGCATGCCCTGGACGACCAGCACGCCCTGGCGTTGCTCAGCTACAACTGCAACGACTTCCATTGCCTCTACGCGTTGTACAAGGTATCGCGTAAGGCGCCTTACGCGCTTGGGCCGCTGGACTTCGAGGCGCCGTCCAGCCCGGTGCTGATCAGCCGGATGCGCGACGCCATCGAGTTCTACCCCAAAAAAGGCGAGCTCTACAGCTATGCCAAGGACGACTATCCCGGCAGTTGCGGGGTCGAGGAAAGCTGGCGCTACGACGGCATGCGCATGCGCCTGGTCAGGTTGGCGCGGATGGACCGTTGTGCCGAGCTAGGCCCGGACAGTTGGCCGGTACTATGGCGCAGCGAAGGCTGAAAACGTGAAAGGGACGTCAGGGGCAACACCATGCAATGGATGAAACATCACCGTGCGGCGTTGCTGCTGGCGCTCATGGCGCCGCTGGCCGCGCAGGCCGAAAGCGCCCAGGCAGCACTCGAGGCGGTGCCGCTGTACCGGCAGGTCAAGGACTGGGCGGTCGGCTGTGACAACACCCGCGCCTGTACCGCGTTGCTGGCCATCGACGACGAGCTGATGAGCGGCCTGCAGACCATCGTACGGCGCGAGGCGGGGCCGCAGGGCAAGCTTGAGCTGACGCTGCGTGTCGGGCCGGCGTTTGCCGACCAGGTGCTGCTTGATGGGCAGGAACTGTCGGCCCAATGGCGGCGGATCGAACGTGAGTATGATTTCGACCTGCAGCTCGAAGGTGATGCGGCACTGGCGCTGATTCGCCAGATACGCAACGGCAACCGCCTGAGTTCGTTGACCGAGGATGGTGAGCTGGTCGCGTCGTTGCAGGGGATCAGTGGCGCGTTGTTGGCCATCGATGCGGTTCAGGGGCGGGTAGGGCATGCCGATGCGCTGGTGCGGGTGGGTGACGCCCCGGCTGCCGAGGTGCCTGACGCTCCTGCCGCGACGGTGTTGCCACGGTTCGTCGCCGCGCCGGGCATGAACGACGAGCAGGCCCATGAGATCGGCAGGGCGGTGAAACGCCAGGCGAAGGTCGAAGGCGATGTAGAGGGCATGAGCATCAGTCATTACGAGGTTCACCCGCTGGACGATGCCAATGTCCTGGTCATCCTCAACGTGGGGTGCAGTGGCGAGTTCTGCGCCAATTACCTGTATCGGGTGTCTCGTGCCGCGCCCTACCAGATCAGTGAAATGGCCTTCGAGGCGCCAACACCGTTGCTGGCTCCGCGCCTGAGTGGCTACGCGGCGTTCGACGCGCGAAGCGGCCAACTGTATGTTGCGGACAAGAGCCAGCTCGAGCGAGGTTGCGGGCTGATCCAGCAGTGGCGCTACGATGGTGAGCGCATGCGCCTGGAGAGGGTAGCCCGGCTGGATCGCTGTGGGTACGTGAAGCCGGAGTTCTGGCCGGTGCTATGGCGCCAGGGTTGACACGTTCCCTGTAGGAGCGGCCTTGTGTCGCGAAAGGGGCGCGCAGCGGCCCCGCGATTTCAGCGTTGACGCATCAATCGCCGGGGCTGCTACGCAGCCCTTTCGCGACACAAGGCCGCTCCTACAGAAGGGGTGTGCATGGCCTGAGACGCGGCTCAGAACGCCAGCTTGTAGCCGATCAGCAGCAGCATGGTCGCCAGGCAAGGCCGCAGCACGCGGTCGGAGATGCGCCCGGTCAGGTGGCTGCCCAGGTAGATCCCCGGCAACGAGCCCAGCAGCAGATAGCCCAACAGCGACCAGTCCATGTTGCCCATGCCGGCATGACCCAGGCCGGCCACCAGGGTCAATGGCACGGCGTGGGCGATCTCGGTGCCGACCAGGCGGCGGGTGACCAGGAACGGGTACAGCAGGAACAGCGCCACGGTCCCCAGCGCGCCGGCGCCGATGGAGGTGAGGGTGACCATCACGCCCAGCACCACGCCGGTGACCACGGTGAGGATGTTCAGGGTGCGGTCGCTGAGGTGGTAGTGATCGCCGGCATGCTTGCTGGCGAAGGCCTGCAGGCGCGATTTGAACAGGATCGCCAGGGCGGTGAGGATCAGCACCACCGCCAGGCCTTGCTTGATGATGGCGTTCAGGGCCGAGGTATCAGCGTGCAGGGTGCTGAGGAACCACAGGGTCAGCGCGGCGGCCGGAACACTGCCCAGGCTCAGCCAGCCGGTGATCTTCCAGTCGATGTTCTTGTTGCGGCCATGCACCCAGACGCCGCTGGCCTTGGTGATGGCGGCGTAGAGCAGGTCGGTGCCCACGGCGGTGGCCGGGTTGATGCCGAACCAGAGCAGGATCGGGGTCATCAGCGAACCGCCGCCGACGCCGGTCATGCCGACGATGAAGCCCACAACCAGTCCAGCAATGGTGAAACCGAAAGAACCTACATCCATACGCTACTCGACGCCCAGCTTGCCCGTGATCGGATGGATGCCAGCATATAGATTTTTTTATAGCCAAATAGACTTGTTCGTTATTAGGTTATAACTGTTGCGGGAGTCCACTGGCCTTGTGTAGGAGCGGCCTTGTGCCGCGAAAGGGCCGCAAAGCGGCCCCGGCGATGGTTGCTTAACCGCTGAAATCCTGGGGCCGCTCCGCGCCCCTTTCGCGGCACAAGGCCGCTCCTACCGGGGGATGAGTAACCTCCAGGCGTTTCACCGATCAGTCATCACCACCATCACCTGTGCATCGCCGCCATCCTCGCTCTCCGACAGGTAGATATGCCCCACCTGGCTGTCGAAATACGCAGTCTCCCGCGGGCCGATGCTGACCGCCTCGCCGGTCTCGAACTCGATGCGCACGCGCCCGCTGATGACCATGGCGAACTCCTGGCCGGGGTGGCGGATAAAATCGTCGAACTGGCCGCGTTCACGGGCGATGATGCGGGCATAGGCCGGGGTCATGCGTCGCTCGGGGAAGGCGCCGGCGATCGGGTAGTAGTCGTAGGTGCCGGTGGAATAGCCTTCTACCGTCGTCAGTGAGTCAACCACCACGGTAGCCGGCTGCGGTGCGCCCGCCGGCCCGCTGGCGCGGAACAGCTGGGCGATGTCCAGGTTCAGGGCGCGGGCGGCGGCGGCCAGTTTTTCGTAGCTCACCGAGACCTGCGCCAGCTCCATCTTTGACAGGGTGGACAGCGGCACGCCGCTGAGCGCCGACAATTGCTTGAGCGTCATCTGCCGTGCCTTGCGCACCTGGCGCAGGCGCGCGCCGACTTCACTGCGGTCGAGCGGGGTGCGGGTGGTGGGGGCGTCGGGCATCGGGGCTCTCGGACTATGCTGTGGTCGGGCATCTTACCTTGGCGCCTTGCGTATTTCTAAATTCTCATATATTAGAATTCTCACAAATGATAATTAGCGCCGCAGGAGCGTGCATGGGACAGGTCCACGACATTCTGATCATCGGTGCCGGCATTGCTGGCGCCTCCCTGGGTTACCGACTGGCCGGCCAGCGCAAGGTACTGCTGCTCGAACGCGAGGCGCAGCCGGGCTACCACGCCACCGGGCGCTCGGCGGCGATGTTCATGGAGGCCTACGGCACCCCGCAGATCCAGGCCCTGACCCGCGCCAGCCGGGCGTTCTACGAGCAGCCGCCGGCGGGCTTCTGCGAGCATCCATTGCTCGAACCCCGTGGCTGCCTTTATGTCGCAAGCCATGAGCAGCGCGAACAGCTTGCAAGCACCTACGCCCAGAACCTGGCCAACGGTACCGCCGTCAGCCTGCTCGACAGCGCGGCGGCGCTCGAACTGGTGCCGAGCCTGCGCGGCGAGTTGCTGGCCGGCGCCGTGCACGAGACCGGGGCGATGGACCTCGATGTGCACGCCCTGCACCAGGGTTTTCTGCGCGGCTTGCGCCAGGCCGGTGGCGAGGTGCGCTGCAATTCCGAGCTGGTGCAGGCGTACTATCTGGATGACCTGTGGCATGTCGAACTGGCCGACGGCAGCCGCCTGCGCGCGCGACAGCTGGTCAATGCCGCTGGCGCCTGGGCCGATCAGGTGGCCGGGCAGTGCGGGGTCGGCAAGGTCGGCCTGCAGCCCTGCCGACGCAGCGCGTTCACTTTCCCCGGCCCGGCGCAGCATGACTTCGCCCGCTGGCCGGCGGTGATCGGCGTCGACGAGAGCTTCTACTTCAAGCCCGACGCCGGCCAGCTGCTGGGCTCGCCCGCCAACGCCGATCCGGTCGAGCCCCAGGACGCCGCTCCCGAAGAGCTGGACCTGGCCCTGGGGATCTACAACATCGAGGCGATAACCACCCTCGAGATCCGTCGCCCCAGCCACAGCTGGGCGGGTCTGCGTTCGTTCGTCGCCGATGGCGACCTGGTGATCGGCTTCGATCCGGTTTCACCCGCGTTCTTCTGGCTGGCCGCCCAGGGCGGCTATGGTATCCAGTCCGCCGCCGGGGCCTCGCGCCTGGCGGCCGACCTGTTGCTGGGCCTGCCGCTGTGCGCCAGCCTTGTCAGCCAGGGGGTCGAGCCAGCACGGCTGTCCCCGGCACGTTTCATCCAACCCTGAATGGAGCATCCCATGAGCAATGAAATCCAGCGTTTCCCCAGCAGCCTGCCGTTTCCCTTCTCCCGTGCGGTGAAGGCCGGGGGCTTTCTGTTCCTGTCTGGGCAGGTGCCGATGAGCCCGGGCGGCGAGGTGGTGCGTGGCGATATCCAGGCGCAGACCCGGGCGGCCTGCGAGCGTATCGCCGAGAGCCTGGCGGCGTGCGGCGCGCGCTTCGACCAGGTGGTGAAGTGCACCGTGTGGTTGTCGGACATGAGCCATTTCGCCGGCTTCAACGAGGTCTACAAGGAGTTCTTCGGTGCGGCGCTGCCGGTGCGTTCGACGGTAGCCTCGGCCCTGGCGCTGGGGGTGGATGTGGAGATCGAGGTGCAGGCCTACATCGGTCAGGACAACTGACACCGTGGGAGCAGACTTGTCCCGCGATACAGCCATCGCGGGGCAAGCCCGCTCCTACAACAACCCTACAACAACCCTACAACAACCCTGCAACGACCCGACACAACAATAAGAACCTGAGGTGCACATGCAAGAGCAGCTGAAGATCGCCGGCGCATTCGTCGGCGTGATCGTGGGGGCGGGCTTTGCGTCCGGGCGGGAACTGCTGTTGTTCTTCGTCGATTTCGGCGTCTGGGGCCTGGTCGGCGCGTTGGTCAGCGCCGCGTTGTTCACGTTCCTCGGCATGGCCCTGGCGGGGCTGGGCAACCGCCTGAAGGCCACCTCGCACAAGGAGGTGATCCAGGCCATCTGCGGTCGCCACCTGGGCGTGCTGGTCGACTGGCTGATCACCTTCTTCATGTTCGGCGTGACCGTGGTCATGCTCGCCGGTGGCGGCGCACTGCTTGAACAGCAGTTCGGTATTCCGGCGCTGGCCGGCAGTGTGCTGGTCACCGTGCTGGTGGTGGCCATCGTCTGCCTGGATGTGCAGAAGGTGATGGTGGCCATCGGCGCGATCACTCCGTTGCTGATCCTGGTAGCCTCGGCCATCGCGCTGTATGCGGTGTGTACCCGCAGCTTAAGTTTCGCGGCGCTCGACCAGGTGGCCAGCCAGCAGGAGGCGGGCACCCATCACTGGTTGCTCGGGGCGTTCCTGTATGTCTCCTACAACATCGTTGCCGGCGCGCCGATCCTGGCGATCCTCGGCGGGTCGGCGCGCAACGGGCGGGTTGCCGTGGTCGGCGGCCTGCTGGGCGGCGCGGCGCTGGGCGGGTTGATGCTGGTGATGAGCGCGGGGCTGCTGTCGCGCCTGGACAGCGTGGCCGCGCTGCCGATGCCGATGCTGTCGATTGCCAGCGAGGTGTCGCCGCTGCTGGGGCTGGTGATGTGCCTGATCATCTTCGGGATGATCGTCAACACGGCGGTGGGGACGCTGTTCTCGTTCCTGTCGCGGTTGCTGCCAGCGGGCACGGTGAAGTTCCGCTGGGGAGCGGCGACGGCCGGAGGGGTGGGGTTCGTCTGCAGCTTGGTGGGGTTCATCAGCCTGGTCGGGCAGGTGTATCCGCTGTTCGGCTACCTGGGGTTCGTGCTGATGGCGGCGGTGCTGGTGGGGTGGTTGCGGCGGGG
>NZ_QJRP01000016.1 GCF_003205295.1 Pseudomonas mosselii | reverse complement strand
CCATTCATCCGGCCCCTACGCTTCGCTCCGGGGTTCCCTCGCTCCGTTCTTGCTCCCGGGAGGACCGCGCTGAACGCCCCATCCTGGGGCGCAGCGCTTGACGGGCATCCATGCCCGTCACCTCCCTTCGCAAGAACTCCGCTCGGCCTCCTGAAGTCGCAATTGGTGTTGCCTGATCTACCGCGCGCTTAGAAGCAAAAGCAAACAGCAACAACAAGAGCGAACAACAAGAGCGAACAACAAGAGCGAACAACAAGAGCGAACAACAAGAGCGAACAACAAGAGCGAACAACAAGAGCAAGTTACTCGCATCTCACTCGTCGGTCTCTCCAGGACTTTCATGAATTGTTGACGATCTTTTCACGCCGCCCCCTCTAGCGTCGCCTACCAACCAATCCGGCAGGCAACCGCTCTCTGAGGCATACGTGTCCCGTACAACTCCCCCCGCTCGCACATCCATCGACTGGCCCGGTCTCGGCTGGCTCCTGCTGTTCTTCTGGTACTTCTCCGGCGTCACCCAGGCCCTGCTGCTGTTCAGCGGCACCACCGGCTTCGCCGGCTTGCGCGACGCCCTGTTCCTCAGCAGCCTTTGGCTGGCACCGGTCCTGCTGCTACCACGCCTGACCCGCCCCCTCGCCGCCCTGATCGGACTGGTGTTGTGGGCCAGCTCGCTGGTCGGCCTGAGCTATTTCGGCATCTACCACCAGGAGTTCTCGCAGAGCGTCATCTTCGTGATGTTCGAATCCAACACTGCAGAAGCCGGGGAATACTTCAGCCAGTACTTCAGCGTCTGGCTATGCCTGGGGCTGCTGCTCTACAGCGCAATCGCCGTGCTGCTGTGGCGGCGCATCCGCCCAGTCACCCTGCCACTGCACAGCCGCCTGCCGGTGGTCGCCGTGTTGCTGACAGCAACCCTGGGCTACCCGTTCTACAAGCAAATGGCCTCCCAACAACGCAGCTTCGCCGACGCCCAGGAAAAGGTCGAACAGCGCATGGCGGCCGCGGTGCCCTGGCAACTGGTGGTCGGCTACCGGCAATACCGCCAGCAGCTGGACAACATGCAGGCCCTGCTGGAGCAGAACGCCGCCCTGGCGCCACTGCGAAACCTCAAGGACAACAGCGGTGACGCGCCGCGCACCCTGGTACTGGTGCTAGGCGAATCCACCACCCGCGAACACATGCACCTCTACGGCTACAACCGCGACACCACGCCGAACCTCGATGCCCTGGCCGCCCGCGACAAGGGCCTCACCGTGTTCCGCAACGTCGTCTCGCCACGCCCATACACCATCGAAGTGATGCAGCAGATCCTGACCTTCGGCGATCAACAGCACCCTGACCGCTTCCTTACCGACCCGTCGCTGATCAACCTGATGAAACAGGCCGGCT
This sequence comes from Pseudomonas mosselii, assembly GCF_003205295.1. Taxonomy (GTDB): domain Bacteria; phylum Pseudomonadota; class Gammaproteobacteria; order Pseudomonadales; family Pseudomonadaceae; genus Aquipseudomonas; species Aquipseudomonas mosselii_B. The sequence continues at coordinate 129,149 of NZ_QJRP01000016.1, read as the reverse complement.
ACAAGACCTTCTGGATCACCAACCAGCAGACGATGACCAAGCGCAACACCATGCTCACCAGCTTCTCGCAGCAGACGGACGTGCCGGTCTACCTGAACAACCAGCGAAACCAGAACGCCAGCCAGTACGACAGCGTGGTGCTGGAGCCCTTCGAAAAAGCCCTGCAGGACCCGGCCGGCAAGAAGCTGATCATCGTCCACCTGCTCGGCACGCACATGGATTACCGCTACCGCTATCCGGCCGGTTTCGACCATTTCAAGGACAACACCGGCGCGCCGGCGGCGCTGTCCCCCGACCAGGTACGGACCTACAACTTCTATGACAACGCCGTGCGCTACAACGACTTCGTCGTGTCCGACCTGATCAAGCGCTATTCGGCCAGCACACCGAACGGCTTCCTGCTGTACCTCTCCGACCATGGCGAGGACGTCTACAGTTCCGGCAATCATGATCGCCTCGGCCGCAACGAGGCCGCCCCGACCCGGCCCATGTACACCATCCCCTTCCTCCTGTGGACCTCGCCCAGCTGGCAAGCGGCACACCCGCGCGACCTGCAGTCGATGGCCAACCGCCCCTATAGCAGCGCACACCTGATCCACACCCTGTCCGACCTTGCGGGCCTGAGCTACGACCGCTACGAGCCGGCCAAGAGCCTGGTCAACGACGCCTTCACCGCCAGCCCACGCTGGATCGGCGACCCGTACGCGAAAAACGGGCTGCATGAATTCGACAACCTGCCCGGCGCCCAGGCGAAACAGGACCCGCGGACCGCCAGCAGCTACACGATTCGCCCTGACAAGGGCTAACAGCCCCGACGAGGCTGCCCTCATACCAATCCCTCCGCTTGAAGGGACACGCCCCCAAAACCGATATCTGGTCTCTCAGATATCGGTTTTTTGTTGCATCAATGATGAATAAATTTCCGCCATATTGTTTCGTACATTTCATGATAAATACAAAACGACAATATTCCACTTCAGAATGACGTCACTGCATCTCAGCAAATACGGGAAACTCAGATGAATGCGTGCGAATACCCGCTTTGGCACATGATCAAAACGACGAAATTAAACATTCCAAAATGGAATGATGTAGCAACTAATTGTCGTTTGTTGAGAACGCCTTTCAACGCCAATACTGATTTCAATCAATGCAATCGCGACCGCCGCGGCACTGGAGAAGCCGCCGGCCGACCGGCGCCCAAACCGCGCCTGTCACCTGCAACTGGAAGTGGTCAGATCACAACAAAAACAACAACTCACCCGAATGCAGATCCAATAGGTTGCCCATGACCCATTCGAACAACAATGCAAGTTTGACTGCCGCAACCCCGCCTTCCGGACATCTCAAACGCACCCTCACCAGCCGCCATCTGAACATGATCGCCATCGGCGGCTCCATCGGCACCGGCCTGTTCGTCTCCTCCGGCGCCACCATCGCCCAGTCCGGCCCCGGCGGCGCACTGCTGGCCTTCGCGGTGATCGGCCTGATGGTCTACTTCCTGATGACCAGCCTCGGTGAGATGGCCGCGTGCATGCCGGTCAGCGGCTCGTTCTCCACCTATGCCTCGCGCTACGTCGAAGAAAGCTTCGGTTTCGCCCTGGGCTGGAACTACTGGTACTCCTGGGCCGTGACCATCGCCGTGGACCTGGTGGCCGTGCAGATCATCATGCTCTACTGGTTCCCGGACACCCCCGGGGTGATCTGGAGCGCGGCCTTCCTGGTGCTGCTGTTCGCCCTCAACGTCGCCTCGGTACGCTTCTTCGGCGAGGCGGAGTTCTGGTTCGCCCTGATCAAGGTCATCACCATCATCATCTTCATCGCCGTGGGCGTACTGATGCTGCTGGGCATCCTCGAAGGCGGCCAGGACGGCGGCGCCCACCTCTGGCAGATTGGTGACGCCCCCATCGCCGGTGGCCTGCCAGCGCTGATCGGCGTGGCGATGATCGTCGGCTTCTCGTTCCAGGGCACCGAGTTCGTCGGCATCGCCGCTGGCGAAACGGAAAACCCGGGGCGCAACATTCCCAAGGCCGTGCGCCAGATCTTCTGGCGCATCCTGCTGTTCTACGTGCTCACCATCGTCGTGATCGGCCTGCTGATCCCCTACACCGACCCACGACTGCTCAAGGACGGCCTGTCGGACGTCACCATCAGCCCGTTCACCCTGATCTTCGCCAAGGCCGACATGCTCGCCGCCGCCGCCGTGATGAACGCGGTGATCCTGACCTCGGTGCTGTCCGCCGGCAACTCAGGCATGTACGCCTCCTCGCGCATGCTCTACAGCCTGGCACTGGAGCGCAAGGCGCCGGCCATCTTCGCCAGGGTAACTCGCAGCGGCACACCGGTCTGGGCGCTGCTGGCCACCGCCGCGGTCGCCGGCCTGTGTCTGCTGAGCTTCCTGTTCAGCCCAGGCAAGCTCTACCTGTGGCTGCTCAACACCTCCGGCATGCTCGGCTTCATCGCCTGGCTGGGCATCGCGATCAGCCATTACCGCTTCCGCCGCGGCTACCTGTTCCATGGCAACGACCTGGCGAAACTGCCGTATGTGTCGAAGTACTTCCCGTTCGGCCCACTGTTCGCCTTCGGCCTGTGCATGGTGGTGATGCTCGGACAGAACTACCAGGCATTCATCGGCGGGCAGATCGACTGGATCGGCGCCTTCGCCACCTACGTCGGTCTGGTGCTGTTCGTGGTGGTCTGGTTCGGGCACAAGCTGATTACAGGTTCCAGGGTGGTGCGCTACAGGGAAATGGACTTCTCCAGCATCGAGATGCGCAAGGCCGAACGCAGCAAGGCAGAGCCCGCCGGCGATGCGCTCGCGGCCAGCCAGCAGCCCGCCTGAACACTCCATTGGCGGACCCGCTCCGGTCCGCCCACCACTGCTCCGGGACCCTGATGAACAGCACCTTCGACTCCTACTACGAAGCCACCGCCAGCAGAACCTTCTACCCCACCCAGAGTGGGCGCACCGATACCCGCGTATGCATCCTCGGTGGCGGCCTGGCAGGTCTGTCGACCGCGATAGGGCTGGCCGAGCGCGGAGTGAGCGATGTGACGCTCCTCGAGTCGCAACGCGTCGGCCATGGCGCCTCGGGACGCAACGGCGGCTTCGTCTTCGGCGGCTACAGCCTCGGCAACGCCGACCTGCTGTCGGCGCTGGGCGCCAACGAGGCCCGCAAGCTGTATCGGCTGACACTCGACGCCGTCGACCTGATCCGCGAACGCACCCGCCGCTATGCCATCGACTGCGACCTCATCGACCAAGGCGTGATCCTCGCCAACTGGTTCAACGACCCATCACGCCTTGAGAAACCGCGTCAGCTGATGAAGCAGGCCTATGGCGTCGACTGGGAGTACATCGCCCCCGGCGAGCTGAAGGAACAGCTCAGGACAGAGCGCTATTACGGCGGACTGCTGGAGCGCAACGCATTCCACTTCCACCCGCTCAAGTATGTCTGCGGCATCGCCCAGGCTGCCGCCCGGGCCGGAGTGACGATCTTTGAGCAGTCGCCGGTGACCGGCATCGAGAAGAAGACAGGCGGCTATATCGTGCGAACCGGCCAGGGCGAAGTTCATGCCGAGGAAGTGGTGTTCTCCGCAGGGGGCTATAGTCGCGGCGTCTATGCCCCGATCGAACGCGCCGTGCTGCCGATCGCCACCTACGTAGTGACCACCCCGCCACTGGGCGCGCGCCTGCCGGATGCCATCGACTGCCAGTCGGCCATCTACGACACGCGCTTCGCCTTCGATTACTACCGCCCGCTGAAAGACACCCGGATTCTCTGGGGCGGGCGCATCTCCATCCTCGACCGCGGGCCACAGGCCATCGCCAGACTGCTCAAGGCCGACCTGGTGAGCGTCTACCCGCAACTCGAGGATGTGGAGCTGGAATATTCCTGGGGCGGACTGATGAGCTACGGGCGTCACCAGATGGCGCAGATCGGCCAGGACCATAACGGTATCTGGCACGCCGTCGGCTTCGGCGGCCATGGCATGGCACCGACCACGGTCGCCGGCGAAGTCCTGGCGGACGCCATAGCCCGCCACCTGCCGATCCCGAGCGGTTTCAGCCAGTTCGGCCTCGACCGCACCTTCGGGATGGCCGGCCTGGTGGTCGCGCAGGCCACCTACACCGCCTACCAGACGCGCGATGCCTTCGATGCCCGGCGACTGAACCGCTGACAGTGAGTCAGGCCACTTTTCGACAGACATGAAAAAGCCCGCCATGAAGGCGGGCTCTTTCGTACAGCATATGGTGGGTCGTGTAGGATTCGAACCTACGACCAATTGGTTAAAAGCCAACTGCTCTACCAACTGAGCTAACGACCCGTTGGATGGCGCGTATATTACTGATTTCTCAGAGGAAATCAACACCCCATCGCAAAAATTTTCAAAAATACCGGGTGGGATCCTCTACGCCGGCCGCCTTGAAGCCGTCGGCACGCAGGCGGCAGCTGTCACACTTGCCGCAGGCACGCCCGTCGTCGTCGGCCTGGTAGCAGGAAACGGTCAGGCTGTAGTCCACGCCACGGGCAATGCCCGCCTGGACGATCTGCGCCTTGCTCAGGTTCTGCAACGGTGCCTGGATACGGAACCCCTGCCCTTCCACGCCCGCCTTGGTGGCCAGGTTGGCCATGCGCTCGAAGGCCTCGACGAATTCCGGACGGCAGTCCGGGTAGCCGGAGTAGTCCACGGCGTTGACACCGATGAAGATGTCACGGGCTTCGAGCACCTCCGCCCAGCCCAGGGCCAGGGACAGGAACACAGTGTTGCGGGCTGGCACGTAGGTGACCGGAATCCCCTCGCTCGGCGCCTCGGGCACATCGATGCTGCTGTCGGTCAGGGCCGAGCCGCCGATACCGTCGAGGTTCAGGCCGATCACCTTGTGTTCGACCACGCCCAAGTCACGAGCCACCCGCGCCGCGGCGTTGAGCTCGGCGCGATGGCGCTGGCCGTAGTCGAAGCTCATGGTGTAGCACTGGTAGCCGTCGGCCTTGGCCATGGCCACCACGGTGGCCGAGTCCAGGCCACCGGAAAGCAGGATTACCGCGCGTTTGTCAGTCATGTCTTTCTCCTCAACGTCCGGGTTCGTCGTTCCATAGCAGCTTGTGCAACTGCAGCTGGAAACGCACGGGCAGGTTGTCGGCGACGATCCAGTCGGCCAGGTCGGTGGCGCTCACCTGATGGTGGCTGGGCGAGAACAGCACCTCCCCGGCGCGCTCGGCCAGGTTGTACTGAATCAGCTTGGAAACCGCCCAATCGTAGTCCTCGCGGGAACAGATGACGAACTTGACCTGATCGTTGCCGGTCAGCAGCTCGATGTTCTCGTAGCGGTTGCGATGGGACTCTTCCGAGCCTGGGGTCTTGAGGTCGACCACACGGCTGACCCGGATGTCGACGCCACTGATGTCGAGGGCGCCGCTGGTTTCCAGCGACACGTCATAACCGGCGTCGCACAGACGCTGCAGCAAAGGCAGTGCATTGGGCTGGGCCAGCGGTTCGCCACCGGTCACGCAGACATAGCGCGGCCTGAAGCCGGCCACCTGCTCGAGGATCGAATCGAGGGTGCGAAGGGTGCCGCCACTGAAGGCATAGGCACTGTCGCAGTACTGGCAGCGCAGGGGGCAACCGGTCAGGCGCACGAAAACCGTGGGCAGCCCGGCCGTTCGCGTTTCACCCTGCAACGAGTAAAACACTTCGGTGATGCGTAATGTGTCTTGCATGATCGCCACGGGCGTGACAGCTGAACAGGCTGTCCGCCTCCGTCAGGCACTGTCGCGGACTCGACATGGCGTTATCCGCGGCAGCGTGTTTAGGAAAAAAGGGCAGTGATTCTAACGAAAAAACCCGCGACAGGCGCGGGTTTCTTTATCAACGGGTCGCTCAGAGCTTCTGCAGGTCGCGCTGGGCCAGTTGTGCGGCGGAGGTGCCGGGGTACTGGGTGATGACCTGCTGCAGGATGCCCTTGACCTTGTCGGTGTGGCCCATGCGGCGCTCGACATCGGCCAGCTTGTACAGCGAGTCCGGCACCTTGCTGTGTTTCGGGTACTTCTGGCCGACCTCGGCGAAAGCCTGGCTGGCGCCCTGCAGGTCGCCCTTGGCCAGGTTGACCTCGCCGAGCCAGTACTGGGCATTGCCGGCGTACTGGCTGTTGGGGTACTTGCGCAGGAAGGCGTTGAAGGCCTGGCTGGCCTTGTCGAAGTCCTTCTGCTTGATCAGGTCGAAAGCGGCGTCGTAATACAGCTTCTCTTTCGCCGGATCACCCGGCTCGCTGCTGGCGGCCGGTGGCTGCGCGGCACTGGCGCCGGCAGCGGCACCCGTGGCTGCGTTGTTCGCGCCACCGGTGGAGGAATTGTCTGGAGTCGCGGCAGACGCGGCACCGCTGCTGATGCGGCGGTCGAGATCCTGGTAGCGCTCGAGGTTTTCCTGCTTCATGCGCGACACATCGTTCTGCAACTCTTCGATGATGCCTTGCTGGCGGGAAATCTGGTCCTGCATCTGCTGCAGCTGCATGAACAGCTGGCCATTTGCAGAAGCAGGGGCCGAAGCCCCTGCTCCGGCATAGGCGCCGCTCGTGCCATAACCCGCAGGTGGATAACCACCCGCGTTGTCATCTACTACGGGAACCGCAGCCCACGCCGAAAGGGGCAGGCTGAGTGCGAGGACGGTTACAGCACGACGGCACATACGCATAAGAACTTACTTACGCAGTTCTACGCGACGGTTTTGAGCCCAGGACTGCTCGTCGTTGCCGGTGGCAACTGGACGCTCTTCGCCGTAGGAAACCAGTTCCAGCTGAGCAGGGGAAACGCCCTGCAGAACCAGGTAGCGCTGAACGGCCTTGGCACGACGCTCACCCAGAGCCATGTTGTACTCGCGGGTGCCGCGCTCGTCGGTGTTGCCTTCCAGGACAACGCGGTTGCCGTTGGACTTCAGGTCCTTGGCGTGAACGTCCAGGGAGCGCATGGCTTCTGGCTTCAGGTCCGAGCTGTCGTATTCGAAGTAGAAGGTGGTGATTGCGCGCAGGGCGGCTTCTTCGCTCAGGGAGCCGTCAACAGCGCCAGTGTTGGCACCGTAGCCAGCGTTCGGATCAACAGCGCCTTCACCAGCGTTGTCGCCGCCTTTCGAGGAGCAACCTACAGCTACAGCCATGGCCAGAGCCAGCGCAGCGAATTTACCAAACTTCAGCATTTCCATCGTGAAACTCCTAATGAAACCCCAGTGTGTTAAGCAAAACGTGTTACGCCGCAATCAGTTCAGGTAAGGGGACCAGGACGGTTCTCTGACTTCGCCTTGAGCGGTAGGAAGTGGGAGCCTCACGCGGCCGTTAAGCGACACGAGCATCAAGACTCCCCGGCCCTGCTGGCGGGTGGCGTAGATTAGCATGGTGCCGTTTGGCGCAACAGTGGGAGACTCATCAAGACTGGTCTCGGTGAGAATCTTTACACTTCCGCGTTGCAGGTCCTGGGCGGCCACCTTGAAGTTGGTGAAGCCCTGCTGGCGATGGATCATCACCAGGGTCTTTTCGTCCGCCGACAGTTTCGGGTTGGCGTTGTAGTTACCCACGAATGTCACGCGCTCGGCGCCACCGCCACCAACCGACTGCTTGTAGATCTGCGGCTTGCCGCCACGGTCGGAGGTGAAGTACAGGGTGTTGCCATCCTTGCCCCAGAACGGCTCGGTATTGATGCCCGGGCCTGCGGTCACGCGGGTGATCTGGCGCGAAGCCACGTTCATCACGTAGATGTCCGGGTTGCCGTCCTTGGACAGCACGAACGCCAGGCGGGTGCCGTCAGGCGACCAGGCCGGGGCGCCGTTCAGGCCCTCGAAGTTGGTGATCTGCTCGCGGCGGCCGGTGTCGATGTGCTGGATGAAGATGCGCGGGCGCTTCTGCTCGAACGAGACATAGGCGATACGCTTGCCATCCGGCGCGAAACGCGGCGACAGGATCGGTTCACGCGACTGCAACAGGGTCACTGCACGGGCACCGTCGTAGTCCGAACGCTGCAGGGTGTAGCGGGTGTTGTTGGTCGAGAAACGCTCGGCAGTCACATACAGCATGCGGGTCGAGAACGCACCCTTGATACCGGTGAGTTTCTCGAACGACTGGTCGGCGATGTAGTGAGCCATGTCACGCAGTTGGTCAACGCCGCCGGCAACGCTACCGGTCAGCACCTGCTGTTCGGTGGCCACGTTGAACAGCGCATAGCTCACCTGCAGGCGACCGCCTGCCGGGACGATGCTGCCGACCATGACGTACTGGGCGCCCAGGGCTTTCCAGTCACGGAAGATCACTTCGCTGGCCTGGGTCGGCAAGCTGATCATGTTCTGCCGCGGGATCGGCCCATAGTAGCCGGAGTTGCGCAGGTCGTTGCTGATGATGTCGGCCATGTCTTCGGGCAGCACGCTGCCGCCCTGCACGCCGAACGGTACTACCGCAATGGGGGTTGCCCGGTCGCTACCGCTGGTGACCAGGATGTTCTTTTCCTCTGCCATGGCCATGCCTGCCACGCAGCAGAGCAAGACCAGGAGTCCTCTCAGACGTTTAATCACAACGCTAGATCCTCAGGTGTAAATGTCATCTTGAATGAACGATACGGATTGAAATCGCTCGGCTTCAAGCCCTGCATTTCGGTCAACCGACCAATGTTCTTCACCGCGGCCACGGCCGAGCTGTCGAACGGGCCGTCACCGCTGGACTTGGCCACACTCACGTTGGTGATGGTGCCGTCCGGCAGCATGTTGATCTGCAGAACTACCGTCATGCCCTTGCGCGCAGATGGCGGACGCGCCCAACCTTCGGCCGCGCGCATGCGGATCAGGTCGTCGAAGTCGCCGGCCACCTGGTCACCCTGCTCGTCGGCCAGCGCCTGCTGCCGCTCGGTGGTGTCGGACAACAGCTCGGCGAGCGCCTGGGCCTTCTTGTCTTCCGCCGCCTTGCGGGCCGCTTCCTGTGCCTTTTTCTTCTGGGCGTCTGCCGCGGCCTTTTTCTTGGCCTCTTCAGCTGCCTTCTTCTTCGCGTCCTCGGCCGCCGCTTTCTTCTTGGCGTCCTCGGCTGCTTTTTTCTTCGCGTCTTCGGCGGCTTTCTTCTTCGCCTCTTCCGCAGCTTGTTTCTTGGCTTCTTCCTCGGCCTGCTTCTTGGCCTCTTCCTCAGCCTTTTTCTTGGCGATGTCGGCCTGTTGCTTTTCAGCGGCCTTCTTCGCTTCCTCGGCTTTCTTGGCCTCGGCGGCCTTCTTCTGCTCGGCGGCCTCGGCTTTCTTCGCCTCGGCGGCTTCGCGAGCCTCCTCGGCCTTTTGAGCGGCGTCGGCTTTCTTTTGTTCCGCGGCCTTCACGGCCTCCTGCTCGACCTTCTTCTGCTCAAGCTGCTCGACCTCGGTCTGGCGCGAGGCAGTCTTCTTCGCTTCCCCGGCAATCTTCTGATTGGTCTGGGTGGTCGCCTGGCTCTTGGACTTGAGCTGGTAGAGCGTGGCCTGGACGATGGGCTTGGACGGCGGCAGCTCGGGCGTCATGGCAAAGCTGACGAACAGCATGCCGAACACCAGCACATGCAGGCCAATGGCCCAGACACTGGGCCAGAAGTAGCTTTCCGAGGCGGATGGCTCTCGCTGTTGCATCAGGGCGCCTCGGTAATCAGGCCAACGTTACCGACACCGGCCTTCTGCAACCCGCCCATGGCGCCCATGACCGCACCGTAGTCGACGGCCTTGTCGCCACGGATGAAGACCTGGGTCTGCTTGCCCTGGTCACGGCCGGCGGCGATGATCTTGGTCACTGCACCGGTCATTTCCGGCAAGGTCATGGCCTTGTCCATCTGCTTGTCGGTGTCGACTTCGCTGCCAAGGTTCCAGTAGTAGGTCTTGTCGGCCTTGATCGAGATGGTCAGGACCTGAACATTGTTGTCCTGCGGCAGGGCTTCGCTGGAAACCTTGGGCAGGTCCACCTTCACGCCCTGGTTGAGCATGGGGGCGGTCACCATGAAGATGACCAGCAGCACCAGCATCACGTCGATGTAGGGCACCACGTTCATCTCGGCGACCGGCTTGCGTTTGTGGCGAACTCGGGCCATGGGTTTCTACCTGATCACTCTTCGCTGGTGTGTACTTTGCGGTGCAGGATCGCCTGGAACTCATCGGCGAAGGTGTAGTAGCGGCCAATCAGCACTTCACTGCGCGCGGCAAAACGGTTGTAGGCGATAACGGCCGGGATCGCGGCGAACAGGCCGATCGCAGTGGCGATCAGGGCCTCGGCGATGCCGGGAGCCACGGTGGCCAGGGTCGCCTGCTGGGCGCTGGCCAGGCCGCGGAACGAGTTCATGATGCCCCACACGGTACCGAACAGGCCGATGTACGGGCTGGTGGAACCGACGGTGGCCAGGAACGGCAGGCTCTGCTCGAGCTTTTCTTCCTCGCGGGAAATGGCCACGCGCATGGCGCGACCGACACCTTCCATGACTGCATCCGGGTCGACGCCCGGCTGCTGGCGCAGGCGCGAGAACTCCTTGAAGCCGGCGCGGAACACCTGCTCGACACCCGAGTCCGGGTCAGGGTTGCTGCCCGCCTGACGGTACAGCTTGGACAGGTCGATGCCCGACCAGAAGCGCTCTTCGAAAGCGTCCAGTGCACGACGACCGGCGCGCAGCATGGTGCTGCGCTGGAAGATCATGATCCAAGAGGTCACCGAGGCTGCCACGAGGGTCAGCATTACCAGCTGAACCACGACACTGGCATTGGCGACCAGGCTCCACATGGAGGTATGGTCGACGACGTTTGCTTCCACGCTTATTCTCCTGCGTTCGATTGAGTACCCGTGCCATCCGCCAGGAACGCGTCGCGCAGCGCTGGGGGAATGGCTCGGGGTTTGAAAGTGTCGGCGCGCACGGCGGCCACCAGGAACTGCCCCTCGCAGAGCAGCACTTCGTCCTTTGTTCGCCACACCTGCTGCACGAAGCGCAGGCTGGCACGATTCAATTCAAGCACTTGCGCGGTCACCCACAGTTCATCGTCCAAGCGGGCCGGCGCGTGGTAGCGCGCCTCGCTGGAATGGACCACGAACAGCAGGTTGTCCTGCGCCAGCTGGGCCTGGGAGAACCCCAGGTGACGCAGCCGTTCGGTGCGGGCGCGCTCCATGAACTTGAGGTAGTTGACGTAATACACCACGCCACCGGCGTCGGTATCCTCGTAATAGACGCGACAGCGGTGTGCGAACGGTTCCAGCCCATTTTGCGCGCGCATACTCTAGTGGTTACTCCCGAACTTGCCAATCCGCCCCGGCAACTGTTTTTTCATCGATAATGTCGTATTGCCAGCGAGCCTGCGGCGTGCCAGCGGTAGGACCACGAAAATCCCGATTCGATCTGTCATTCGTCGTCCTGGGCGGCATATTCGCCACCTTCGCAGAAACGCCCAGGGATGTTCAGGCCAAAATGCAGGTAGGCATGCCGGGTGACCACGCGACCCCGCGGGGTACGCATGATGTAGCCCTGCTGGATCAGATAGGGCTCGAGCACGTCCTCGATGGTGTGGCGTTCTTCGCCGATCGCAGCGGCAATGTTGTCGAGCCCCACCGGACCACCGTCGAACTTCTCGATCATGGTCAGCAACAGGCGTCGGTCGGAGTGATCAAAGCCACGCTCGTCGACATCCAGCAGGTTCAGCGCCATGTCCGCGACCGCTTTGGTGATCTCGCCCTTGCCACGCACTTCGGCAAAGTCGCGCACCCGCCGCAGCAGGCGATTGGCAATCCGCGGCGTGCCCCGCGCCCGACGGGCGATCTCGAAGGCCCCCTTGTCGTCCATGGGCAAGCCAAGGATGCCAGCCGAACGACTGACGATGGTCGACAGGTCCCTGTCGCTGTAGAACTCGAGGCGCTGGACGATACCGAAGCGGTCACGCAGCGGGTTGGTCAGCATGCCGGCGCGGGTGGTGGCGCCGACCAGGGTGAACGGCGGCAGATCGAGCTTGATCGAGCGTGCGGCCGGGCCTTCGCCGATCATGATGTCCAGCTGGAAGTCTTCCATCGCTGGATAGAGCACTTCCTCGACCACTGGCGACAACCTGTGGATCTCGTCGATGAACAGCACATCATGAGGTTCGAGGTTGGTCAGCATTGCCGCGAGGTCGCCCGGGCGCTCGAGGATCGGCCCCGAGGTGCTCTTGACCGACACGCCCATCTCCTGGGCAATGATGTTGGCCAGGGTGGTCTTGCCCAGGCCGGGCGGGCCGAAGATCAGCGTATGGTCGAGAGACTCGTTGCGCCCGCGCGCGGCCTGGATGAACAGCGCCATCTGCTCGCGCACCACCGGTTGGCCGATGTACTCGTCCAGGCGCAGCGGGCGGATCGCCCGGTCCTGGACCTCTTCACGATCACGTCCGGAGGCGGCGATCAGGCGGTCGGTCTCGATCACTTGGTAATCATCCCTTTAAGGCTGCGACGGATCAGTTCCTCGCTGCTGAGGCCCGCCTTGTCCTTGATCGCGGCAATCGCCTTGCTCGCCTCCTGTGGCTTGTAGCCCAGGGAGACCAGGGCACTGACCGCATCGGCCTCGGCCGAGGACTCACTGGACACCGGCAGCGGGCCATCGGAAACCAGGGTGAACATCGCCGGGGAGGTTTCCCACGCCTTGAAGCGATCCTTGAGCTCGACCAGCAGGCGCTCGGCGGTCTTCTTGCCGACGCCGGGCACGCGCACCAGGACCGATGCATCCTGGGCCTGCACGCAGCGCACCAGTTCATCCACTTCCAGGCCGGACATCAGCGCCAGCGCCAGCTTCGGCCCCACGCCATTGAGGCGGATCAGCTCGCGAAACAGCTCACGCTCGCGCTTTTCCGCGAAACCATAGAGCAGGTGGGCGTCTTCGCGTACCACCAGGTGGGTGTGCACGGTCACTGCCTCGCCGACCTTGGGCAGGCGATACAGGGTGGTCATCGGCACTTCGAGCTCATAGCCCACGCCGTTGACATCGATAATCAGGTGCGGCGGCTGTTTTTCCGCCAGGGTGCCACGCAAACGTCCAATCACGTTCCGTTCCTTCCTCTCGGGCGCCGGTCGAAAACCGGTCCACCCTATCAGCAAATGCGCCGGGAGCGCGCGCCACCCGGACAAAATGTGTATCAGCGCATGAAGCGGTTACAGACGCAAGCGCCCGCCACGCCGCCGCGCCGTCGCCAACCCATGGGGAATCAGGCTGGAACGGGTATGGGCATGGCACAGGGCGATGGCCAGGGCGTCGGAAGCGTCGATCTGCGGTTTCTGGGTCAACTTGAGCAGGTGCATGACCATCATCATCACCTGCTCTTTATTGGCCCCGCCGGTGCCGGCCACGGCCTGCTTGACCTGGCTGGCGGTATATTCGGCGATCTCCAGGCCCGCCTCGGCCGCAGCGACGATGGCAGCGCCCCGGGCCTGGCCCAGCTTGAGCGCCGAATCGGCGTTGCGCGCCATGAACACCCGCTCGATGCCCATGGTCACCGGGCCATGCTCACGGATGATCTCGCTCACGCCACGAAAGACGATCTGCAGTCGCTCGGGCAGCTCGCCGCCGCCGGTGCGGATACAGCCCGAGGCCACATATTCGCAACCACGGGCGGTCTGGCGGACCACGCCGAAGCCGGTGATGCGCGAGCCGGGGTCGATACCAAGAATCAGAGTCATAGTGCCTGTGGAAAAATTGATGCATCTCGGCAAACTGTGCCGGCCCCTTCGCGGGTAAACCCGCTCCCACAGGTACTGCACCACGTTCAGAGTCGGTGCAGTACCTGTGGGAGCGGGTTTACCCGCGAAAGGGCCGGGACAGGCGCTGACAAATTCAAAGAACCGGCAAGGATCGCCAGAACACCTTAGCCGAGGCTTTCCATGATCTCATCGGAGATCTGCGCATTGGAGTAGACGTTCTGCACGTCATCCAGGTCCTCGAGCATGTCGATCAGCTTGAGCACCTTCTGCGCGCCGTCCTCGTCCAGCTCGGCGCTGGTGGTCGGCTGCATCACGATCTCGGCGTCCGAGGCCTTGAAACCGGCCTCTTCGAGCGCATTGCGCACGGCATAGAAGCTGTTGAACGAGGTGAACACCTCGAAGGAGCCATCGTCGTTGGCCACCACGTCGTCGGCGTCGGCCTCCATCGCGGCCTCCATCAGCGCGTCCTCGTCGACCTTCAGTTCGGCGGCGAAGCTGATCTGCCCCTTGCGCTCGAACAGGTAGGCCACCGAGCCGTCGGTGCCCAGGTTGCCACCACACTTGGTGAAGGCATGACGCACGGCGGCGGCGGTACGGTTGCGGTTGTCGGTCATGGCCTCGACCATGATCGCCACGCCGCCCGGGCCGTAGCCCTCGTAGCTCAGCTCTTCGACGTTGTCGCTTTCGTTGGTGCCGGCACCACGGGCCACGGCGCGATCGATGATGTCGCGACTCATGTTGGCCCCCAGGGCCTTGTCCAGCGCCAGGCGCAGGCGCGGGTTGGAGGCCGGGTCAGGGCCGCCCTGCTTGGCCGCGACGGTCAGTTCGCGGATCCACTTGGTGAAGACCTTGCCTCTCTTGGCATCCTGGCGCTCTTTGCGGTGCTTGATGTTCGCCCACTTGGAATGACCAGCCATAACGACTCCGAATCCTTGAAACAGAAACAGGTTCCGCCCCGAAGGGCGGAACGTGAAGAATCCTGCGCCTCAAGCGCGGGGGCGCCCCATTGCCGGGACGCCCCGGTCGATCACTCGACCTTGGTCTGCTCGCGCAGACGGATGTGCAGCTCGCGCAGGGCCTTGGCGTCGACCAAGCCAGGGGCCTGGGTCATGACGCACGCGGCGCTCTGGGTTTTCGGGAAGGCGATCACTTCACGGATCGACTGGGCGCCGGTCATCAGCATGACCAGGCGATCCAGGCCGAAGGCCAGGCCACCGTGAGGCGGCGCGCCAAACTTCAGGGCGTCGAGCAGGAAGCCGAACTTCTCTTCCTGTTCCGCCGCTTCGATACCGAGCAGACGGAAGACAGCCTGCTGCATCTCTTTGCGGTGGATACGGATCGAACCGCCACCCAGCTCGGTGCCGTTCAGGACCATGTCGTAGGCACGCGACAGCGCGGTGGCCGGGTTGGCCTCCAGCTCTTCGGGGGTGCACTTCGGCGCGGTGAACGGGTGGTGCAGCGCGGTGAAGCTGCCGTCTTCGTTCTCTTCGAACATCGGGAAGTCGACGACCCACATCGGCGCCCACTGGCAGGTCAGCAGCTCGAAGTCGTGGCCCAGGCGGATACGCAGCGCGCCCAGGGCTTCGCTGACGATCTTGAACTTGTCGGCACCGAAGAACACGATGTCGCCATCGACCGCACCCACGCGATCGAGGATGTTGTTGAGGTTGGCCTCGGGGATGTTCTTGACGATCGGCGACTGCAGACCCTCGACACCCTTGGCGCGCTCGTTGACCTTGATGTAGGCCAGGCCCTTGGCACCGTAGATGCCGACGAACTTGGTGTACTCGTCGATCTTGCTGCGCGGCATGCTGGCGCCGCCCGGCAGGCGCAGGGCGGTGACGCGGCACTTCGGATCGTTGGCGGGGCCGGCGAAGACCTTGAAGTCGACATCCTTCAGCTGGTCGGCGACGTCGACCAGTTCCAGCGCAATACGCAGGTCCGGTTTGTCGGAACCGTAGCGGCGCATGGCTTCTTCGAAGGTCATGTGCGGGAATTCACCGAATTCCAGGTCCAGCACTTCCTTGAACAGCTTGCGGATCATGCTTTCGGTCAGGCCCATGATCTCGGACTCGTCGAGGAAGCTGGTCTCGATGTCAATCTGGGTGAATTCCGGCTGGCGGTCGGCGCGCAGGTCTTCGTCGCGGAAGCACTTGGCGATCTGGTAGTAGCGGTCGAAGCCGGCGACCATCAGCAACTGCTTGAACAGCTGCGGCGACTGCGGCAGGGCGAAGAAGCTGCCGGCGTGGGTGCGGCTCGGCACCAGGTAGTCGCGCGCGCCTTCAGGGGTGGCGCGGGTCAGGATCGGTGTTTCGACGTCGAGGAAGCCGTTCTCGTCGAGGAAGCGACGGATGCTGCTGGTGATGCGCGAACGCAGGCGCAGCTTGTCGGCCATTTCCGGACGGCGCAGGTCGATGAAGCGGTAGCGCAGGCGGGTTTCCTCGCCGACGTCGGAGTATTCGTTCAGCGGGAACGGCGGGGTTTCCGCTTCGTTGAGCACATTCAGCTGGTAGCCGAGGATCTCGATGGCGCCGGACGCCATGTTGGCGTTTACCGCGCCGTCAGGACGCTTGCGTACCTTGCCGGTGATCTGCACGACATATTCGCTGCGCACACGGTCGGCGGCGGCGAAGGTTTCGGCGCGATCCGGGTCGAACACGACCTGGGCCATGCCTTCGCGGTCACGGATGTCGAGGAAAATCACCCCGCCGTGGTCGCGGCGACGATGGACCCAGCCGCAAAGGGTGACTTCCTGGCCGTCCAGGGACTCGTTCAGTTGGCCGCAATAATGGCTGCGCATCATGATGGTGGTTTCGCTTCTCGTGATTCGTGTGTTCGGTGGAGGTCTTGGCCGCCCAAGGGGCTAATACTGCAAGACCTGGTCGGTGCAATTCAACTCAGTCGGCCTTGTCGCCGCCTGCCAGATTCTTTTTTGCCCCGGTCTTGAAGTCGGTCTCGTACCAGCCGTTGCCGCTCAGGCGGAAACCGGGGACCGACAGCAGCTTCTTCAATGCCGGCGCCTGGCACGCCGGGCAATCGGTCAGCGGCGCGGCACTGATCTTCTGCAACACCTCCATTTGGTGTTCGCAGGATGCACATTGATAGTCGTACAGGGGCATGGGTGTCTCTCGTCAACCACATCGCACGCTGCCCAGGGCAGCAAAGAGCGGGATTATATATGGTAAAGGAGAGCAGCGCAGCCCGGCGATCAGTGCGCGTCCCGCGCATCCTGCAGCCAGGCGACGCAGATAACCCGGACCAGGCCGCTGAAATTCCTCACCCCGCCATGGCGCAGGTGCACCTCGCGATCCACATAGGACAACACGGCGCTCACCGAGCAGCGGTTGGCCTGGGCGATGCGTTCCAGGATTCGCCAGTACACCACTTCCAGGCGCAGGCAGGTGGCAAAGCCGTTGAGCCGCACAGAGCGCGACACGGGACCGGCCTGGGCCATGTCGAAATCCCGCCTGAACGGGTCGAGCCGTGGGCTGGCGCCCCCCTGCCTTGCATTACCATCGATACCACGAATCGGATCGCCCATCGCACCGCTCCATCGTCACGAAACCATACCCCGCTCGTCAGCCGAACGGGTCCATGACCGTCATGAAGCGCCACCGACCAGGCCGATAGCAGCGGCAAAGCCTTCCCCGCAAACGCGCGGGCCCGATACCGCCAGCGGTATCGGGCCCGGGTTCACGAGATCCGACGACAGGCAACCGGCAATCATTTCCCGTCGAGCAGGACCCGCAGCATCCACGCCGTCTTCTCGTGGACCTGCATGCGCTGGGTCAGCAGGTCGGCGGTTGGCTCGTCACTGACCTTGTCCACCAACGGGAGGATGCTGCGAGCGGTGCGCACCACCGCTTCCTGCCCCTGCACCAGCTGGTGGATCATTTCCTCGGCGGGCGGCACGCCCTCCTCTTCCTTGATGGAGGAGTGGCGGGTATAGAAGGCATAGGAACCTGGCGCCGGAAAGTCCAGGGCGCGAATGCGCTCGGCGATCGAATCGACCGCCAGGGCCAGTTCGTTGTATTGCTCCTCGAACATCAGGTGCAGGGTGCGGAACGATGGACCGGTGACGTTCCAATGGAAGTTATGGGTTTTCAGATACAGTACATAGGTATCCGACAACAGGCGGGACAACCCATCGACGATGGACTTGCGATCTTCTTCACTGATACCGATATCGATTGCCATGAAGCTCCCCTTTCCATAAGGCTTGATCATCAAGCGGGCAGCAAACACTCTAACAAGAGTTGCCGGCTGGCGCATGCGGCACAAGGCCGCCCGCGCCAGCCGGTTTGAGAAGCCTGCGCCTTTGCTGTTAAATAGGCAGTGTGCCACCCGTGCGGATTGTCAGTGCCGGGTGCATAGGCTGGCCCGCCACGTTTTCGCGCCTACCGTTCACGCGCACCGTGCGACCAGCTCATCCTGTGATCGGCCTTATCAATGTGAGCCAAACCAATGTTCAAGATCGTCCATCTGGTGACGGGCCTGGCAGCGTTGCTGCTATCGCTCATGCCCAGCCTGAAAGCTGACGCAACACCCTTCGTGCAACAACCCGAGGCCGTCTACCTGGCGCTGCTCGGGCTGCTCAACCTGGTCATCGCCCCGGTACTGCCGCAGTACTACAAAGGCCTGCGCCAGCAACTGCAACACGCTGCCAGCCTGCTGCTGGTGTTGGCCGTGGTGCTGCAGACCCTCACCCTGCTGGCCCGCCCGGAGCTGGGCAACCTGCCAGCCTTGGCCAGCGCCCTCCTGGCCAGCGCCCTGCATCTGCTAGCCGGCTTCTCTCGCGGCACGCGAAAGGCCCGCTCCGGCCAAGGCACGCCGCAGGGCGCCGGCAATCGCGACACGGGCACCGTGAAGTGGTTCAACACTTCCAAGGGCTTTGGCTTCATCTCCCGCGATTCCGGTGACGATATCTTCGTGCACTTTCGCGCCATCCGCGGCGAGGGCCACCGGGTGCTGGTCGAAGGCCAGCGCGTGGAGTTCTCGGTGATGCACCGCGACAAGGGCCTGCAGGCCGAAGACGTGGTCGCCGTCGCGCGCCGCTGACCCCTTGCCGCCACCGTGCTCAATAGTGCGGCGGCGGCGCTTCCTCTCCCCCGCCGCCCTGCTGGCCGGCCATCTCCTCGTAGCGCTTGATCAGCTCCGCCATCTGCAATTGCAAGCGTTCAATCACTCGACTCTGCTCGACAATCACATCATTGAGCGCCTGCAAGCTGTCATCCTGAAACGCCTGGCGGGTCTCCAGCTCGACCATGCGCATTTCCAGCTCCTGCGACATCCTCAAGCCTCCTTGAAGCTTTCGCCCAGCAGCGCACGCACTTGCTGGCGAATGCCGTCGATCTGTTCCTGGGTGTAGCCGATGGCCGGCACCTTGCCCCAGACCGGGGCAGGCCAGGCAGCATCGCCCTGGCGACGCACGATCACGTGCATGTGCAACTGGCTGACCACGTTGCCCAGGGCCGCGACATTCATCTTGTCGGCGGCGAAGGCATCCTTCAGCGCTTCAGCCAGGGCTGTGGTCTCCACCCACAGTTGCTGCTGGTCCGCCTCCTCGAGTTCGAACGCTTCGGTAATATCGGCGCGACGCGGCACCAGGATGAACCAGGGGTAGTTGGCATCCTTGCTCAGCAGCAGGCGGCACAGCGGCAGGTCGCCCAGCACCAGGGAATCCTCCTGCAGACGCGAATCGAGGGTAAACACGGCAAACCTCCTTACAAGCGATACAGCCCTCCCGAGCGGTCGGGCACAAGCGCGCAAGGATACCCCGCTTCGACCGCCGCCACACCCGCCGACGTCGATCCGAGACATTTGTGGCACGCGAATGACAACATCAACGCCCCGCTTCGGTAACACTGCGCTACTTTTCGCACCAAAATGATGCCGCTCGTCAGAACTCCACCACACATCCGTCACATAAAACAGCCAGGATAAACAATCGTCGGTAACACCTTGACTTGGAAGGCAGCTTCAAGCGCAAACGCAAGGGATGATCGCAACCCGCCGACACACCGGTCACAGCCCGTGTTTTCGGAGCTTTCCCGGGACCTGTCGGGGAAAATGTGAAAATTTCATCAACCGTTCGCAATTTTGAGCACGCTTGTTGCATTCGTTCCACGCCAAGTCGGCACGACCCCTGCATCACAGGGTGAACGCGACAAATAACAACAGCGGCATCGGATAAACCACGGAGTTTCACAAGCCGCACTTTGTATTTATACAAATATGACGGTTTCGAGACAGCGCTGGGGTTGTACGCCCTTATATAACAGGCGTGATTTGCGACATGGAGACAACCGACAGCGACATGGCCATAAAGTTACCGAAAGGTTGTTTCTGCCCATATCGCCAATAATAGTCCGCGTGATATACATTTTCGCCGACATAACAAGAAAGAGCCGGCCCCATAACTAAAATACCCGGGTGCGGCGGTACTCTTCCTAAAAACCAAAGGAGCAAATCACGATGCGCGTGATGAAGTGGAGCATGATCGCCCTGGCCGTAGCGGCAGGGACCTCGCAACTGGCTATCGCCTCTTCGCAGGATGAGTCCAAGGGCTTCGTCGAAGACAGCAAGCTGAATGTCAAGATGCGCAACCTGTACTTCAGCCGGGACTATCGCAATACCGAGTCGAACGCCAACAGGCTGGCCAACGTGCGGCACGACCAGCGCGAATGGGGCCAGGGCTTCATCGGCACCTTCGAGTCGGGCTTCACCCAAGGCACCGTCGGCGTCGGCGTCGACGCCATCGGCCTGCTGGGCCTCAAGCTTGACAGCGGTCGCGGTTACTCGGGCACCGGCCTGTTCCCTACCGGCGAAGACCGTCGCTCCCAGGACGACTACTCCAAGGGCGGCGCCGCCATCAAGTTCCGCATCTCCGATACCGTGCTGAAAGTCGGCGACCAGTTCACCGCGCTGCCAGTCTTCGCCACCGACGACAGCCGCCTGCTGCCTGAAACCGCAGAAGGCGCGTTGCTGACCAGCAACGAGATCAAGGGCCTGACCCTGCACGCCGGCCGATTCACCAGCATGACCGCCCAGTCCGAGACTGACCGCGACAGTATCAGTGACGGCCTCAGCCGCCGCGGCCTGAAGGAAGCTGACGTATTCGGTGGTTCCTACGCCTTCACCGACAGCCTGTCGACCAGCCTCTACTACTCCAAGGTCGAGGACTACTGGCGCAA
Organism: Pseudomonas mosselii; assembly: GCF_003205295.1. Classification (GTDB taxonomy): domain Bacteria; phylum Pseudomonadota; class Gammaproteobacteria; order Pseudomonadales; family Pseudomonadaceae; genus Aquipseudomonas; species Aquipseudomonas mosselii_B. The sequence goes on along the minus strand of NZ_QJRP01000016.1, from coordinate 108,285 downwards.
ATACTACGCCAACGTCAACTGGGCGCTGCCGATCTCGGACAAGCAAGGCCTGGTCTTTGACTTCAACATCTATGACACCAAGGGTGAAGGCGACAACTTCTACCGCGCCTCCGCCGATGGCGACAAGCTCGATAACCGCGCCTACAGCTTCTCCGGCGCCTACAACATCGGCGCCCACACCTTCACCCTGGCCTACCAGAAAGTCACCGGTGACGGCGAATATGCATACGGCATCGATGGTGGCGGCAGTATCTTCCTGGCCAACTCGGTGGCCCGCTCGGACTTCAACGCCGAGGGTGAAAAATCCTGGCAGGTCCGCTACGACCTGAACTTCGCCGAGTTCGGCGTGCCAGGCCTGACCTTCATGACCCGCTATGTCCGCGGCACCGGCGCCCACACCGCCGACACCAACGACGGCAAGGAATGGGAACGCGACGTAGACATCAAGTACGTCCTGCAGGAAGGCCCGGCCAAGGACCTGAGCTTCCGTGTCCGCCAGGCCACCTACCGCTCCTCCGACGCGGTCTACTCCAACTCGCTGGACGAACTGCGCCTGATCGTCGAGTACCCGCTGAGCATCCTGTAAGCCTGTGCTTGCATCGCTGCGCAAATGAAGAAGCCCGGCAATCGCCGGGCTTTTTCCTGGCTGACAGAAACGCCTGACTGCTGCATTCTGTACGCTTTCGTTTCGCCCCCGTACAATGCGGGGTCATTTCACATTCAGGCAATCGACACGGCCCACCATGCGCACCAGTCAATATTTGCTCGCCACCCAGAAAGAAACCCCGGCCGATGCAGTGGTCATCAGCCACCAGCTCATGCTGCGTGCCGGCATGATCCGCAAACTGGCCTCCGGCCTGTACACCTGGCTGCCGATGGGCCTGCGGGTGATGCGCAAGGTCGAAGCCGTGGTCCGCGAGGAAATGAACGCCGCCGGTGCCCTCGAAGTGCTGATGCCGAGCATCCAGCCGGCTGAACTGTGGCAGGAATCCGGCCGCTGGGAGCAGTACGGCCCCGAGCTGCTGCGCCTGAAGGACCGTCACCAGCGCGACTTCTGCGTCGGCCCGACCCATGAAGAGGTCATTACCGACCTGGCGCGCAACGAGCTGTCCAGCTACAAGCAGCTGCCGCTGAACATGTACCAGATCCAGACCAAGTTCCGTGACGAGATCCGTCCGCGCTTCGGCCTGATGCGCGGTCGCGAGTTCATCATGAAGGACGCCTACTCCTTCCATGCCGACCAGGCTTCCCTGCAGGAAACCTACGACCGCATGCACCTGGCGTACTCCAACATCTTCACCCGCCTGGGCCTGGACTTCCGTCCGGTGCAGGCCGACACCGGCTCCATCGGTGGCAGCTACTCCCATGAATTCCACGTGCTCGCCTCCTCCGGCGAGGACGACGTGATTTTCAGCGACAGTTCCGACTACGCCGCCAACATCGAGAAGGCCGAGGCCATCCCGCGTGAAACCGTGCGCCCGGCCCCGACCGAAGAGCTGCGACTGGTCGACACCCCGAACGCCAAGACCATCGCCGAACTGGTGGAAAACTTCGGCCTGGCGATCGAGAAGACCGTCAAGACCCTGATCGTGCATGGCGCCGAGGAAGGCAAGCTGGTCGCCCTGATCGTTCGTGGCGACCACGAGCTGAACGAGATCAAGGCCGCCAAGCTGGAACAGGTCGCCGACCCGCTGGTGATGGCTTCCGACGCCGAGCTGCGCGCCGCCATCGGTGCCGGCGCAGGCTCCCTCGGCCCGCTGAACCTGCCACTGGAGTGCATCATCGACCGCTCGGTCGCCCTGATGAGCGACTTCGGCATCGGCGCCAACATCGACGACAAGCACTACTTCGGCGTGAACTGGGAGCGCGACCTGCCGGTTCCACAGGTCGCCGACCTGCGCAACGTGGTCGAGGGCGACCCGAGCCCGGACGGCCAGGGTACCCTGGTAATCAAGCGCGGCATCGAAGTCGGCCATATCTTCCAGCTCGGCACCAAGTACAGCGAGGCGCTCAAGTGCCAGGTGCTGGGTGAGAACGGCAAGCCTGTCGTGCTGTCCATGGGCTGCTACGGCATCGGCGTGTCCCGTGTGGTCGCTGCCGCCATCGAGCAGAGCTATGACGAAAAAGGCATCATCTGGAACGACGCCCTGGCACCGTTCCAGATCGCCCTGGTACCGCTGCGCTACGAAACCGATGTGGTCCGCGAAGCCACCGACAAGCTGTATGCCGAACTGACCGCTGCCGGCTTCGAAGTGCTGCTGGACGACCGCGACAAGAAGACCAGCCCCGGCATCAAGTTCGCCGACATGGAGCTGATCGGTATTCCGCACCGCATCGTCGTCAGCGACCGCGGCCTTGCCGAAGGCAACCTGGAATACAAGCACCGCACCGAATCGGAGGCCCAGGCACTGCCACTCGAGGACGTGCTGACCTTCCTGCAGGCCCGCATCCGCCGCTGATAACCCGTTACGCGAGTGATCATGTCCAAGCGAAGTACCTACACCCTGGGGGGCGCCGCACTGTGCGGCGCCCTGCTCCTCGGCGGCTGCGCCAACCAGATGTCCCAGCGCAGCGACCACGAGGAGCGCGTCGAGCGCAAGCTGCTCGAGCACAGTCTGCAGATCGATGTCGGCGAGCCGAAGGTGATGGAGCTTCCGCAACGACGTGTGCGCGTCCATGAGCTCAAGCGCTTCGAGGTCACCGAGTTCGAGGTGACCCGCCGCTACGACCGCTACACCCCCTATCAACCCTGGCGGGAGATCTACGAGATCCCGCTGGGTGCGGTAGCGGTGGTGGCCGGTATCGGTGCCAACGTGGTCAACGTGTTCGCCCTGGGCAACCTGCCGGACAGCGTCACCCACGACTGGCTCAGCTATGGCGTGGCGGGGGTCAACCCGTTCATGAACGTACCGTCCAATGGTCGCGCCCAGCAGAACCTGGCCGGTATCGACGAGGTCGAGAAGGGCAAGCGCGAGGAGTCCATCAGCCTGCCGTGGAACGAGCGTCTGGTCGAGGTCAAAGCCGGCAAGATGACCCACGAGCTGACCACCGACAAGAACGGCGTACTGCGCCTGAACCTGCTCGACAGCCCGTTCTCCGAGCAGAACCTCAACCACATCGGCACCCTGCACCTGCAGGTGGTCGACGAGGACAACCAGGTGCGCGGCGATGCCAGCCTGCTGGTCAGCGGCAACCTGCGTGGCAAGCTGCTCGAGGCTCATGAGCTGATCTTCGACGATCTCGAGGACGATGATGTCGGCCAGTGGGTCCACCGGGTCAAGCGCCTGTCGGAACTTGGCCTGGAAGAAGAAGCCAGCGAACTGGAGCAGAGCCTGATCGAACTGACCCGCAACGATCCGGAACTGCAACAGGAGTTCCTGCAGACGCTGACCAAGGCCACCGGGCGCCTGGTAGCCGATCCAGGCGTGCAGTAAACAGAAAAGGGGCTGCTTTGCAGCCCATCGCGGGGCGAGCCCGCTCCTACAGGTCCTGTGTTGGCTTTGTAGGAGCGGGCTTGCCCCGCGATGGGCCGCAAAGCGGCCCCTCTTCTATTTATCGTCGAACAACTCCAACTGCTCATGCGCCCCGCGCAAATCACGCAGCCTCACCCCCACACCCAGCAACCGCACCGGCTTGCCACCCCGGGCAAACGCCTGGCTGAGCAACTGACGATAACTCTCCAGATCCCTTCCCGCCCCCGCCTGCTCCATCGTGGTCTGGCTGAAGTCATGGAACTTGACCTTGACGAAGGGCTTGTCGGGCCGATAACTGCTGTCCATCCGCGCTATCCGCTCGTTCAGACTGACCAGTAGCTCGGGCAGTTTTTCCAGACAGCTGTTCAGATCAGGCAAGTCCTGGTCGTAAGTGTTCTCGACACTGACCGACTGCCGCCGGCTATCGTTCTGCACTGCCCGCTCGTCGATCCCCCGCGCCAGCCCCCACAGCCGCTCGCCGAAACTGCCGAACTCGCGAACCAGCGCCAGCCTCGACCAGTCGCGCAGCGACAGACAAGTGTCGATACCCAGACGCGACAGCTTGTCCGCCGTCACCTTGCCGACCCCGTGCAAACGCGCAACCGGCAGGTGGGCCACGAATTCTTCCACCTGATCCGGGGTAATGACGAACAGACCGTTGGGTTTGCGCCAGTCACTGGCGATCTTGGCCAGGAACTTGTTCGGCGCCACCCCGGCGGACACCGTGATGTGCAGTTGCTGGGCCACCCGCCGGCGAATGTCCTCGGCAATGCGCGTGGCGCTGCCGGCAAACCACTGGCTGTCACTGACATCCAGATACGCCTCGTCCAGGGACAACGGCTCGATCAGCTCGGTGTAGTCGCGAAAGATCGCGTGGATCTCCCGCGATGCCTCGCGATAGGCCTCGAAGCGCGGTTTGACGATTTCAAGGTCCGGGCACAGTTTCATGGCATGCCCGGACGCCATCGCCGAACGAACCCCATAGGCACGCGCTTCATAGTTGCAGGTGGCGATGACCCCACGCTGGCCAGGCTGCCCGCCCACTGCCATGGGGCGGCCGACCAGGCGCGGGTCGTCACGCATCTCGATGGCGGCGTAAAAACAGTCACAATCAATGTGGATGATCTTGCGCAGGGACATGGACGACAGCCACTACTGTAAATTCATACAGATAGTATCCCATGCCCCCGCCACGAAACAGCCTGCGCGCAAGGATCGCCCTGCAAGCCCCGTCACGACTGAGCCGCGTGCCGATCTGCCACGCTAAGGGTTTGAACAAAAAAGGATTTTTTGAGTTAATGCTTGACACTGCCACGGAAATCCGTAGAATTCGATCTCACAGGCGCGGGATGGAGCAGCCTGGTAGCTCGTCGGGCTCATAACCCGAAGGTCGTCGGTTCAAATCCGGCTCCCGCAACCAGATTCAAGAAAAGGCCACTGTTTCGACAGTGGCCTTTTTTTTGCCTTTCGATTCTCGATCAGTAAAAACTTTCGAAAAATCAAATAGTAACGCTTGACACTCAGTACGAAATCCGTAGAATTCGATCCCACAGGCGCGGGATGGAGCAGCCTGGTAGCTCGTCGGGCTCATAACCCGAAGGTCGTCGGTTCAAATCCGGCTCCCGCAACCAGATTCAGAAAAAGGCCACTGTTTACGCAGTGGCCTTTTTTATTGCCTGCTGTTCAGTAAAATGACTATGGGCTCATCATAAGCACTTGACAACGCACGGCGAATCCGTAGAATGCGCCCCTCTGACGCGGGATGGAGCAGCCTGGTAGCTCGTCGGGCTCATAACCCGAAGGTCGTCGGTTCAAATCCGGCTCCCGCAACCATATTCGTCAGAACAAACCCCGCCTGTCGCAAGACAGTGCGGGGTTTGTTGCATTCAGGTTCAGTTAAAGCCAAGCGCCCTTCCCCCCATCGCTACGTGCCCCCTCGCCGCCCTTCCCTTGCGGCTGAATGAACTATCTTTAACTATCCTGAAACAGATTAAGCCGTCGGCCCGGAGTAATATTCGGATACGTTTTTCCAAAGGGACTTTCACTTGGCCGTACCTTGCCTCCACCTCGCGCTGACCGCACGAGGCACCCCATGACCGCCCCCACTCCCGAGACCCAGGCACCGCTGACAGCGGCCTTGCCCGCGGCAGCCCACCGCCTGCCCTGGCTCGAACGCCTGAGCAAGTACCGCCAGCCGCTGGGGTTGGCAGTGACCCTGGTGCTGTTTGCCATGGGCCTGATCGCCTGTCGTCACCTGCTGAGCGAGCTGGACATCTATGCCCTGCACGATGCCATGCTCAGCGTGCCGGCCCATTCGCTGCTCGGCGCGGTCCTGGCCACCGTGGTCGGCTTCGTGATCCTGCTGGGCTATGAATGGTCCGCCAGTCGGTACGCGGCCGTGCAACTGCCGCCCCGCACCCTGGTGCTCGGCGGCTTCAGTGCCTTCGCCATCGGCAATGCCATAGGCCTGTCGATGCTGTCCGGCGGTTCGGTACGATATCGCCTCTACGCTCGCCAAGGCCTGGGCGCCGCGGAAGTCGCCCGCATGACGGTATTTGCCAGCCTCTCGCTGGGCTGCGCACTCCCGCCCCTGGCGGCACTGGCCACCCTGAGCGACCTGCCGGCGGCGGCAACCGCGCTGCGCCTGCCCGCGCCGCTGCTGGGCGGTATCGCAATCGCCGTACTGGTAGCGGCCGCAGCCCTGGTGATGGGCCTGTATCGCCGTCGTCTGCCTGAACAACCGTTGGCGGACAACCTGTTGGTGCAGTTCGGCCGCCGCACCCTGCGCCTGCCGGGCAAACGCCTGACCGCGCTGCAACTGCTGATCACTGCCCTGGATGTCGCCGCCGCCGCCACCGTGCTCTACCTGCTGCTGCCAGAGGCACCGCCGTTCGGCGCCTTCGTTCTGGTGTACCTGCTCGCTCTTGCCGCAGGGGTGCTCAGCCATGTGCCGGGCGGTGTCGGGGTGTTCGAGGCGATCCTGCTGGCGGCCTTCGCCAACCAGCTGGGCGCCGCGCCACTGGCCGCCGCACTGCTGCTGTACCGGCTGATCTATGTGGTCCTGCCGTTGCTGGTTGCCTGCGTGCTGCTGCTGGCCAACGAGGCCCGCCGCCTGATGGTCGCCCAGCAGGCGATCCGCGCAGCCTCCGGCTTGGCCGCGCCGGTACTGGCGATCCTGGTGTTTCTCTCCGGCGTAGTGCTGCTGTTCTCCGGCGCCACCCCGGAAATCGACAGCCGCCTGGAACACATGGGCTTCCTCATCCCGCACCGCCTGATCGATGCCTCGCACTTCGGCGCCAGCCTGATCGGCGTGCTCTGCCTGCTGCTCGCCCAGGGCCTGCGTCGGCGCCTGTCGGCCGCCTGGCTGCTGACCACGGTGCTGCTGCTAGTGGGCGCGGTACTGTCGCTGCTCAAGGGCTTCGACTGGGAAGAAGCTAGCCTGATGTGCTTCACCGCCGCCCTGCTCGCCCTGTTCCGCCGCTCGTTCTATCGCCCCAGCCGCCTGCTGGAACTGCCCTTCTCGCCGGTATACCTGGTGGCCAGCGCCTGCGTGGTCGGGGCCTCGGTGTGGTTGCTGCTATTCGCCTACCAGGACGTACCCTACACCCACAAGCTGTGGTGGCAGTTCACCCTCGACGCCGACGCTCCGCGCGGCCTGCGCGCCGCCCTCGGCAGCGCCGTGCTGTTGGTGATCGTTGCCCTGACCTGGCTGCTGCGCACCGCCCGCCCGGTCATCCACCTGCCATCCGAGGACGAGTTGCAACGCGCCAATCGTATCCTGCTGGCCTCCGACCAGCCCGATGGCGGCCTGGCCCTGACCGGCGACAAGGCGCTGCTGTTCCACCCCAACGACAACGCCTTCCTCATGTACGCCCGCCGCGGTCGCAGCCTGGTGGCCCTGTACGATCCGATCGGTCCGGCCCAGGAACGCGCCGAGATGATCTGGCAGTTCCGCGACCTGTGCGACCTGCACCACGCCCGCCCGGTCTTCTACCAGGTGCGTGCGGAGAACCTGCCGTTCTACATGGACATCGGCCTGACCGCGATCAAGCTCGGCGAAGAGGCCCGGGTCGACCTGCGGCGCTTCGACATCGAGGCCAAGGGTAAGGAGATGAAGGACCTGCGCTACACCTGGAACCGGGGCGGGCGCGACGGCCTGAGCCTGGAGATCCACGAGCCTGGCCAGGCGCCGCTGGCCGAGCTCAAGGAAATCTCCGATGCCTGGCTCGGCGGCAAGAACGTACGCGAGAAAGGCTTCTCGCTCGGCCGCTTCAGCCCCGAGTACTTGCAGCATTTCCGCATCGCGCTGATCCGCTTCCAGGGCCGCCCGGTGGCCTTCGCCAACCTGCTGGAAACCCACAGCAACGAGCTGGCCAGCCTCGACCTGATGCGCGCGCACCCGGAGGCGCCGAAACTGACCATGGAGTTCATGATGGTCGGCCTGATCCTGCACTACAAAAGCCATGACTATGGCCGCTTCAGCCTGGGGATGGTCCCCCTCTCCGGCTTGCAGCCGCGCCGTGGCGCCCCCTTGACCCAGCGCCTGGGCTCGATGGTGTTCCAGCGCGGCGAGCAGCTCTACAACTTCCAGGGCCTGCGGCGCTTCAAGGACAAGTTCCAGCCGGACTGGGAACCCCGCTACATGGCCGTGCCGGCCGGGCTCGACCCGCTGGTGGCACTGGCTGACACCGCCGCCCTGATCGCTGGCGGCCTGACTGGATTGGTGAAACGTTGATGATCCGACGCTATTGGCTGTACGTACTGATTCCCCTGTTGCTGGCCGTGCTGGCCGGCGGCGCGGCCTTCTGGCTGTGGACCCGGCCGGCGCCCGAGGCGCGCCTGGAACACCTCACCCTCGACGACGGCAGCGCCCTGACCCGCGCCACCCCCGGCGTGCATGCCAAGGCCCGGGTGGCCATCGGCGTGCCCCAGGACCAGGCCCTGACCGACAAGCAACTGCTCGACCTGAGCCAGGCCGGCGAGGCCCAACTGGTGCAGGTGATCCTGCCACCCGCCGACTGCGCCAAGCAGCAGGCGGCGATGGACCAGGCCCTCACCCGCCTGGCCGACAAGCCGACCCTGGTCGCCGGCATCGGCCCGGGCGCAGCCCAGGCCTGGCGCTGGCTGGCCGCGCAAGGTGACGACAAGGCCCGGGCGATCTCGGTGGACTTCACCCTGGAACAACCCGGCTGCCAGGCCGCCCTGCCCAAGTCCGCCGCCCACGGCCACTGGAACGTGGCCTGGAACGACAACCCGGATGACGCCAGCGCCGCCTTCGTGCGCGACCAGGCCAACGCCGAGACCAGCATTGCCGACTACGACATTCACTTGCCCCAGGTACTCAAGGCCCAGCTGACCCAGGCCCTGGTCGGCCACGACGGCAACGCCCTGGCGATTCCTGTAGTGGAAGTCCCTGCCGGGCAGACCACCGACACCGTGACCCTGTTCCTTTCCGGCGACGGTGGCTGGCGCGACCTGGACCGCGATGTGGCCGGCGAGATGGCCAAGCTCGGCTACCCGGTGGTGGGTATCGACACCCTGCGCTACTACTGGCAGCACAAGACCCCGGAACAGAGCGCCGCCGACCTGTCCGAACTGATGCAGCACTACCGCCAGAAATGGGGCACCAAGCGCTTCGTGCTGACCGGTTACTCGTTCGGCGCCGACGTGCTGCCGGCCATCTACAACCGCCTGTCCGCGGAAGACCAGAAACGCATCGACGCGGTCATCCTGCTGGCCTTCGCCCGCAGCGGCAGCTTCGAGATCGAGGTCGAGGGTTGGCTGGGCAAGGAAGGTCAGGAGGCCCCGACCGGGCCTGAGATGGCCAGGTTGCCGGCAGCGAAGGTGGTATGCATCTATGGCGTCGAAGAGACCGACGAAAGCGGCTGCACCGACAAGACTGCCGTGGGCGAGCGGATGAAGCTGCCGGGCGGCCATCACTTCGACGAGAACTATCCGGCACTGGCCAAGCGCCTGATCGGCGAGATCGAGACCCGCCAGGGAAAGGCCAACGTCGCTGAGAAATGATAGGGAAAGGGGCCACATTGCGGCCCATCGCGGGGCAAGCCCGCTCCCACGAGGATTACATAGGCCTTGTGGGAGCGGGCTTGCCCCGCGATGTTTGCACCATCAGATCTCGACCTGCGTGCCCAGCTCGATCACCCGATTGAGCGGCAGGTTGAAGAACCGCAGATTGCCGTTGGCGTTCTTCAGCAGGAACGCGAACAGGTTCCCGCGCCAGCGCGACATGCCTTCAAGGCGCGAGGCAATCACCGTTTCCCGGCTGAGGAAGTAGGTGGTGCGCATCGGGCTGAAGTCCAGCTCGTCCAAGTGGCACAGCTTCAGCGCCGCCGGCACGTCCGGCTCATCCATGAAACCGAAGTGCAGCAGCACCCGGAAGAACCCGTCACCATAGGCTTCCACCTCGAACCGCTCATGCTCCGGCACCCGTGGCCGGTCTTCGCTGACCACCGTCAGCAGCACCACCTGGCTGTGCAGCACCTGGTTGTGCAGCATGTTGTGCAACAGCGCATGGGGCACGGCATCGGGCCGGGCGGTGAGGAACACCGCGGTACCCTCGACCCGGTGCGGCGGCTGCACGCGGATACTGCCGATGAACACCGGCAACGGCAGCGCGCCTTCATCGATACGGTCGACCAGGATCTGCTTGCCACGCTTCCAGGTGCTCATCAGCACGAACAGCACGATCCCCGCCAGCACCGGGAAAGCGCCGCCCTGAACGATCTTCGGCACGTTGGCGGCGAAGAACAATCCGTCGACGAACAGGAAGCCCACCAGCAGCGGTACCGCCAGCACCGGTGGCCACTTCCACAGCAGCAGCATGACCGCCGAGACCAGGATGGTGGTCATCAGCATGGTGCCGGTCACCGCCACGCCGTAGGCCGCCGCCAGGGCGCCGGACGACTCGAAGCCGATCACCAGCAGCACCACGCCGACCATCAGCGTCCAGTTCACCGCGCCGATGTAGATCTGCCCCTGCTCGTCGCTGGAGGTGTGCTGGATCTGCATGCGCGGTACGTAGCCCAGCTGGATGGCCTGGCGGGTCAGGGAGAAGGCCCCCGAGATCACCGCCTGGGAGGCGATGACCGTGGCCATGGTGGCCAGCCCGACCAGCGGCAACAGCGCCCAGCTCGGCGCCAGCAGGTAGAACGGATTGCGCGCCGCCTCGGGGTTCTGCAGCAACATCGCACCCTGGCCGAAATAGTTGAGTACCAGCGCCGGCAGCACCAGGGCAAACCAGGCGCGGGCGATCGGCTTGCGACCGAAGTGGCCCATGTCGGCGTACAGCGCCTCGGCGCCGGTCAGCGCCAGCACCACGGCGCCGAGAATGGCCACACCCATGCCTGGGTGAACGATAAAGAAGTTCAGCGCCCAGCCCGGATTGAACGCCTTGAGCACTTCCGGACTCTGCGAGATGCCATGCACCCCGAGCGCCGCTAGGGCCAGGAACCAGGCGACCATGATCGGGCCGAATGCCTTGCCGATCTTCTCCGTGCCGTGCTTCTGCACCAGGAACAGCGCCACCAGCACCACCAGCGAAATCGGCACCACCCAATGGTCGATGCCCTCGAACGCCAGGCCCATGCCCTCCACCGCCGACAGCACCGACACCGCCGGGGTGATCATGCTGTCGCCGTAGAACAGCGAAGCGCCGATCAGGCCACAGCCGACCATCAGCATGCGCAACCGCGGGTACTGCGCCGTAGCCCGCCGCGCCAGCGCGGTCAGGGCCATGGTTCCGCCCTCGCCCTGGTTGTCGGCGCGCAGGATGAACATCACGTATTTGAACGACACCACCCACAGCAGCGACCAGAGGATCAACGACAGGATGCCCAGTACCCCGTCATGGTTGACCTGTACGCCATAGCCGCCGGTAAAGACCTCTTTGAGGGTGTAAAGCGGACTGGTGCCGATATCGCCATAGACCACCCCAACAGCGGCCACCAGCAGGCCCAGCGGCCGTGCCGCGCCCTGCCCGCCTTCGGCGTGACTGCTTGCCTGAACCATCGACCACTCCCGCAGACGGCCATCTAGACCGGTTGAATTCCTACCCGCGCCGGGCCATCCCGGATGCCCCGGCGCAACGGCGCGAAGCATAGCGCAGCGTTCGTCGTATTTCTGCTGGTAAAGCGACCTTGCGCTCGCTAGAATTGCGCACTTTTTGATCAGAGGCGCCAAAAGCGTCCGCCAGGATCGCCCCCGTTACCGGCCGGGCGACCTGTATTCAATACCGAGGTTAGCCATGTCCACCACTCCCGCCACCCCAAAGGTCGGCTTCGTTTCCCTGGGTTGCCCCAAGGCCCTGGTCGATTCCGAGCGCATCCTGACCCAGCTGCGCATGGAAGGCTATGAAGTCGTGCCCACCTACGAGGATGCCGACGTGGTGGTGGTCAACACCTGCGGCTTCATCGACAGCGCCAAGGCCGAGTCGCTGGAAGTGATCGGCGAGGCAATCAAGGAAAACGGCAAGGTCATCGTCACTGGCTGCATGGGTGTCGAGGAAGGCAACATCCGCGATGTGCACCCCAGCGTGCTGTCGGTCAGCGGCCCCCAGCAGTACGAGCAGGTGGTCAACGCCGTGCACGAAGTAGTGCCGCCACGCCAGGACCACAACCCGCTGATCGACCTGGTGCCACCGCAGGGCGTCAAGCTGACCCCGCGCCACTACGCCTACCTGAAGATTTCCGAAGGCTGCAACCACAGCTGCAGCTTCTGCATCATCCCGTCGATGCGCGGCAAGCTGGTCAGTCGCCCGGTCGGTGAAGTGCTGAGCGAGGCCGAGCGCCTGGTCAAGGCCGGCGTCAAGGAGATCCTGGTGATCTCCCAGGACACCAGCGCCTACGGCGTCGACGTCAAGTACAAGACCGACTTCTGGAACGGCCGCCCGGTCAAGACCCGCATGCTCGAGCTGTGCGAGGCCCTGAGCAGCCTGGGTGCCTGGGTGCGTCTGCACTATGTCTATCCGTACCCGAACGTCGACGACGTGATCCCGCTGATGGCCGCCGGCAAGATCCTGCCGTACCTGGACATTCCGTTCCAGCACGCCAGCCCCAAGGTGCTCAAGTCGATGAAGCGCCCGGCCTTCGAAGACCGCACCCTGGCGCGCATCAAGAGTTGGCGCGAGCAATGCCCTGAGCTGGTGATCCGTTCGACCTTCATCGTCGGCTTCCCCGGCGAGACCGAAGAGGACTTCCAGTACCTGCTCGACTGGCTGACCGAAGCCCAGCTCGACCGCGTCGGCTGCTTCCAGTATTCGCCGGTCGAAGGCGCCCCGGCCAACGACCTGGGCCTGGATGAAGTGCCGGACGACGTCAAGCAGGAACGCTGGGACCGCTTCATGGCGCACCAGCAGGCGATCAGCGCCGCGCGCCTGCAGCAGCGTATCGGCAAGGAGATCGAAGTGCTGATCGACGAAGTCGAGGAACAGGGCTCGGTCGGCCGCAGCTTCTTCGACGCGCCGGAAATCGACGGCAGCGTGTTCATCGACGGCGACCACGGCTTCAAGCCGGGCGACAAGGTCCGTTGCCGCATCGTCGATGCCGACGAGTACGACATGTGGGCCGAGCCCGTCTGAGCGATGTTCGCCTGAAGATACCCCGCCCACTGGCGGGGTATTTTTTTGCATCTATGTTTTCCTCAATGGCCCCGAGGATCACAGGATGTCGCCCACCGTCACGCTGCAAACGCCCCACCTGAGTGACTACCCCGAACTGGTGCGGGTGTGGGAGGCATCTGTGCGCGCCACCCACGACTTCCTGCCCGACGGCTACATCGTGCTGCTGCGCGAGCACGTGCTGCGCAAGTACCTCGACGCGGTGATGCTGGTCTGCTGCAAGGATGACAGGCGACGCATCCTCGGTTTCGCCGGCGTGGCCAATGGCCGTGTCGACATGCTCTTCGTCGCGCCGGAGCACCGTGGCCAGGGTATCGGCCAGCGCCTGCTGAGACACGCGGTAAGCGAGCTCAACGCAGAACGCCTGGACGTCAACGAGCAGAACCCGCAGGCCCTGGGTTTCTACCTGCACGAGGGCTTCGAGGTGTACGGACGCTCTGAAACCGACGGCCTGGGACAGCCCTATCCCCTGCTGCATATGAGGCTAGTTCGTACAACGTCCTAGGACAAAAGCCAAGGAAACCACCACCCCGCTCCGAAATGGCGGAAATGACATCGATTTGCAGCCGCTAACCTGCGCAGGCAGGTACAATGAAAGCTTTCCCTGCCGCGTGATGCCCGTGTCCATGTCCGAACCCATTCGTCTTTCCAAACACCTCATCGAACAGCTTGGCTGCTCTCGCCGAGAGGCCGAACTGTACATTGAAGGAGGCTGGGTCACGGTCGATGGCGAGGTGGTCGAGCAGCCGCAGTTCAAGGTCGCCGGGCACCGCGTCGAACTGCTCCCGGGGGCCCGCGCCGAAACGCTGGAGCCGGTGACCCTGCTGCTCAACCAGCAGGCCGGACAGGACGCCGCCAGCGCCCAGGCGGGCATGAACATGGCCAGCCTCAGCGAAGCACACCGCGAAGGCGTGCGCCCGTTGCACGGGCATTTCGCCCGCCAGGCCTGTGTCGCTCCGCTACTGCCCGGCGCCAGCGGCCTGCAACTGTTCACCCAGGATTGGCGGGTGACCCGCAAGCTCGACGCCGACCTGCGCCGCATGGAGCAGGAATACATTGTCCAGGTCAGCGGCCAGGCCAAGCCGGGGGCTCTCGACCGCCTGGCCCGCGGTGTCGAGCGCAAGGGCGTCGAACTGCCGAAGGCCAAGGCCAGCTGGCAGAACGAGCAACACCTGCGCATGGTCCTGAAGAACCCGCAGCCCGGGTTGATCGAACAACTGTGCGAGACCGCCGGCCTCAAGGTCCTGGCGATGCGCCGCATTCGCCTGGGCGGCGTGTCGATGGGCAAGCTGCCAGTGGGCCAGTGGCGCTATGTGGCCGCCACCGAACGCTTTTAGCATTACCGCCGCGCAATGACTGACGCGGCAACAGAACAGGATTCGCTGCAATGAACCACAACGATGTACTGCGCAGCCTGCGCTACATGCTCAAGGCCAACGACCAGAAGCTGGCCGAGATCATCAAGCTCTCGGGCCTGGAGGTTTCGGTCGAGGCCATCGCCGGCTACGTCAAGAAGGAAGAGGAACCCGGCTTCGTGCGCTGCCCGGAGAAGGTCATGGCGCACTTCCTCGACGGCCTGGTAATCCACCGTCGCGGCCGTGACGACAGCCGTCCAGCGCAGCCGATCGAAGTGCCGGTGACCAACAACACCGTGCTCAAGAAGCTGCGGGTGGCCTTCGAGCTGAAGGAGGACGACCTGCACGCGGTGCTCAAGTCGGTCAACTTCCCGGTGTCCAAGCCCGAGCTGAGCGCGCTGTTCCGCAAGGTCGGCCACGACAACTACCGCCCCTGCGGCGACCAGTTGCTGCGCAACTTCCTCAAGGGCCTGACCCTTCGCGTGCGCGGCTGAGCCAGGATGCAGCATACCGTCTCGCCGGTCGGCATTGTCCGCTCCTGTTTCAAGGAGAAGTTCGCCATCCCGCGCCAGCCCCAGCTGGCGCCGGCCGCCCGTGGCGTGCTGGAGCTGCTGCCGCCCTTTGACCAGGGCGATGCCGTCGAAGGGCTGGAGCAGGTCAGTCATGTGTGGCTGCTGTTCCTGTTCCACCAGGCACTGGAAGACAAGCCACGCCTGAAAGTGCGTCCACCGCGCCTGGGCGGCAACAAGAGCATGGGAGTGTTCGCCACCCGGGCCACCCACCGGCCCAATGGCATCGGTCAGTCGGTGGTGCGCCTGGAAGGCGTCGAGCCGGGGCGTCTGCTGCTGTCGGGGATCGACCTGCTGGACGGCACCCCGGTGCTGGATATCAAGCCTTATGTGCCCTATGCGGACAGCATTGCCGGCGCGAGCAACCTGATGGCCAATGATGCACCAGAGGCGATTGCCGTCGAATGGAGCGAAAGCGCCCTGCCCCAAGCCCGCGACCATGCACTGCGCCTGGATCAGCCACTGGTGGAGCTGATCGAACAGTGTCTTGCGCAGGACCCGCGACCGGCCTACCAGGTACCGCCTGCGGAGCGGGTCTACGGGGTAAAGTTCTGGGATGTGCAAGTCAGGTGGCACTACCCGCAACCGGATCGGATCCGGGTGCTGGAAGTGGTGCGGGAAAGCTGAAGCTCTTTCGTTTTCAGGCCAGGCCTCTTCGCGGGTAAACCCGCTCCCACAGGTTGCGCAAAATCTGTGGGAGCGGGTTTACCCGCGAAGAGGCCGGCACCGCCAACCTAGATCCTGCAGGCATAAAAAAACGCAGACTCAGGTCTGCGTTTTTCGTTACTACGATTCGCCTTACTTCTCGACGAACGCACGCTCGATCAGGTAGTCACCCGGCTCGCGCATGCGCGCGGAGATCTTCAGGCCGAAGCTGTCCAGCACTTCGCTGGTCTCGTCGAGCATGCTCGGGCTGCCGCAGATCATCGCGCGGTCGTCCTGCGGGTTGATCGGTGGCAGGCCGATGTCACTGAACAGCTTGCCGCTGCGCATCAGGTCGGTCAGGCGGCCCTGGTTCTCGAACGGCTCGCGGGTCACGGTCGGGTAGTAGATCAGCTTGTCGCGCACGGATTCTCCGAAGAACTCGTTCTGCGGCAGGTGCTCAGTGATGAACTCACGATAGGCCACTTCGTTGACGTAGCGCACGCCGTGGACCAGGATCACTTTCTCGAAGCGCTCGTAGGTCTCCGGGTCCTGGATGACGCTCATGAACGGCGCCAGGCCAGTGCCGGTGCTCAGCAGGTACAGGTGCTTGCCCGGGTTGAGGTCGTCGAGCACCAGGGTACCGGTAGGCTTCTTGCTGATGATGATCTCGTCGCCTTCCTTCAGGTGCTGCAGCTGCGAGGTCAGCGGGCCGTCCGGCACCTTGATGCTGAAGAACTCCAGGTGCTCTTCCCAGTTCGGCGAGGCGATGGAGTAGGCGCGCATGAGCGGACGGCCGCTTTCCTGCTGCAGGCCGATCATCACGAACTGACCGTTCTCGAAGCGCAGGCCCGGGTCGCGGGTGCACTTGAAGCTGAACAGGGTGTCGTTCCAGTGGTGCACACTGAGGACACGTTCGTGGTTCATGTTGCTCATCGATGGGGCTCCTGAAGGAAAACGCGGCGCGCGCAAGACGCGCAGTTGCGCGATAGTTTAGGGGCAGCGACAATATCTGTTAACTGAATTATCAAGATATGTGTTATCGGTTATATAGATATGCGATTCACACTTCGTCAACTCCAGGTCTTCGTCGCCGTCGCCCAGCACCAGAGCGTGTCCCGGGCCGCCGGCGTCCTCGCCTTGTCGCAATCTGCGGCAAGTACATCGATCACCGAACTGGAGCGCCAGTCCAGCTGCCAGCTGTTCGACCGTGCCGGCAAGCGCCTGAGCCTCAACGCTCTGGGCCACCAGTTGCTGCCCCAGGCCGTGGCCCTGCTCGACCAGGCCAAGGAAATCGAAGACCTGCTCAACGGCAAGTCAGGGTTCGGCTCGCTGGCTGTCGGCGCCACGTTGACCATCGGCAACTACCTGGCCACCCTGCTGATCGGCAGCTTCATGCAGGTGCACCCGGAAAGCCAGGTCAAGCTGCACGTGCAGAACACTGCGCATATCGTGCAACAGGTCGCCCACTATGAAATTGACCTGGGTCTAATCGAAGGCGACTGCAACCACCCCGATCTCGAGGTGCAGCCCTGGGTGGAGGATGAACTGGTGGTGTTCTGCGCGCCCCAGCATCCCCTGGCCAAGGTCGGCCATGCCGGTATCGAGCAGTTGTCCCATGAAGCCTGGATCCTGCGCGAGCAGGGCTCGGGCACGCGCCTGACCTTCGACCAGGCCATGCGCCATCACCGCGCCAACCTGAACATCCGCCTGGAGCTGGAACACACCGAAGCGATCAAGCGCGCCGTGGAGTCGGGCCTGGGCATCGGCTGCATCTCGCGCCTGGCCCTGCGCGACGCCTTCCGTCGTGGCAGCCTGGTGCCGGTGGAGACCCCGGCCCTGGACCTGGCGCGGCAGTTCTACTTCATCTGGCACAAGCAGAAGTATCAGACCTCGGCCATGCGCGAATTTCTCGAGCTGTGCCGCAGCTTCACCGCCGGCGTGCGGCGCAGCGACGAGATCGTGCTGCCACCGATCGCCTGAAGGCTCAACCGAGCAGGATCACGCCCCAGACCGCCGCGACCATGCTCATGGCCACCAGCTGCGCGGCGCTGCCCATGTCCTTGGCGTTCTTCGACAGTGGGTGGCGGTCGAGGGAAATGCGGTCGATGGCCGCCTCCACCGCCGAATTGAGCAACTCGACGATCAGCCCCAGCAGGCACACGGCAATGAGGATCGCCCGCTCACCGCGGCTGACTGGCAGCCAGAAGGCCAGCGGCACCAGCACCACGTTGAGCAGCACCAACTGACGGAAGGCGGCCTCGCCCTTGAAGGCGGTGCGCAGGCCGTCCAGCGAGTAGCCAGCGGCGTTGACGATACGTTTGAGGCCGGTCTGGCCTTTGAATGGCGACATGTGTGTCCGTCACTTCACCGGAGATAAGGCCGGCAGGCTATTCCAACCGGAGTCAAAAAAGCGTGAATGCACAGGTACTTAGCTGGCCGAAACCGATTCAAGTTGTTGCAGCAGCAGCGCCGCCTGGGTTCGCGTGCGCACCCCCAGCTTGCGGAAGATCGCCGTCACGTGGGCCTTGATGGTCGCCTCGGAAACGTTCAGTTCATAGGCGATCTGCTTGTTCAGCAGCCCTTCGCAGACCATGGTCAGCACGCGGAACTGCTGCGGGGTAAGACTGGCCAAACCTTCGCTGGCGGCCTTGGCCTCGGCCGACACATCGACCTTGTCGAAGGCCTGCGGCGGCCACCAGACATCGCCGTCGAGCACGTTGCGCACCGCTTCCTGGATCTTGCCCAGCTCGCTGGACTTGGGAATGAAGCCGCTGGCGCCGAATTCGCGGGACTTGACCACGACTGCCGCCTCTTCCTGGGCCGAAACCATCACCACCGGGATCTGCGGGTACTGGCCGCGCAGCAGGACCAGGCCGGAGAAGCCATAGGCGCCGGGCATGTTCAGGTCCAGCAGGACCAGGTCCCAGTCGGCTTTCTCGGTGAGGCTGGTTTCCAGTTCGGCGATGCTCGCCACCTCGACCAGGCGCACGTCCGGGCCCAGGCCGAGGGTAACGGCCTGGCGCAGTGCGCTGCGAAACAGCGGGTGGTCATCGGCAATCAGGATTTCGTATGTGGCCATCGATCTATGGATCCTGTTCTGTGCCAGGCGCAGGGGATACGGGAGACGCCTGGCGGGCAACTCATGGCGCGAACGGCAGGGCCGCCGGCCGGGATGGCACGGCGAAGTCCGGGGTAACAGCAGCTTCGTCGTGCCCGAAGCGGCGCCAAGGATGCCGAGCACGCCCCGGGTGGTCAAGCCAATTGCCCGGTCGAACCCGCCTACCCTGGCTGCCAGCCCCGACAGTATGAACCAATCCGTCGCGCCTGCCCCTTGGACTATAGGAAGGTATGCAAACGCTGGTGGACCTCGTCCTGCTCGTCCAGCGGCAGGCGCCGCTTGCCGCTCAGGTAGTGCAGGCTGAAGACGTCCAGGTAAGCGTCCAGGGCCTGCGAGGCCTGGCCGTCACCGGCCAGTTCCAGGCACATGGCGGCCACTTCGGCGGTGCAGAAGTGATCGTCGCGCTTGGAACGGCGCAGGCGGTAGCGCGACATCTGCTCCGGTTGCAGGCTCAGCACCGGGAAGCGGTCGAGGTACGGGCTCTTGCGGAACATCTTGCGCGCCTCGGTCCAGGTGGCGTCGAGCAAGATGAACAACGGGCGCTTGCCCGGTTCCCGCACGACCTCGCTGACCACCCGATCTTCCTTGACGAACTCGCCCGGAAAGACGATGTAGGGCTGCCAGCGGGGGTCGTCCAGCAGCGCCAGCAGACTCTCGTCCACCGAGGTGCGCAGCCAGCCGAAGGCCGAGGTGTCCTCGATCACATCGGCGATCAGCCAACCGGTGTTGGTCGGCTTCAATGGCTCGGTGTCGTGCATCAGCAGGCACATGCCGGACTCGGCCGGCACCCGGGGTTTCCAGGCGCACAGGCAGTGCGTGGCGATCACCCGGCAATCCGGGCAGCGCTCGGCGCGCGAGCCTCGAGCGACAAAGGGTTTGATGCTGCGCGCCAGGCGCTCGGCGCGCAGGCGCGCTACCGCGTGGCTCATGGCAACAGGCCTTGGCAGGGAAGTGGGAGGGGCACGGCGACAACTCGATGAAAACAAGGCGGCCAGTCTACCAGAGCCCACGTCATTTGCCGTGCAGCCAACGGCGCCGCTCCTTTATAATCGCAAGCTCTGGCGGCCTGGAAACCCTGCGGTTTCATGGAACGCCGCCCGCCGGCGCTGGTCAAAGCGCCAGTCATCGAACCAGGAGAGATCCATGCTGCGTCTTATCGTCCCGACCCTGAGCCTGCTGCTCGCCCTGCCGCTGGCCGCCCAGGCTGCGTCCAAGCAGGAGTACGAGCTGAACCAGATGCTGCAGAAGGTCGCCAAGGAAAGCAGCGTCGGCACCCCAAGGGCCATCAACGAAGACATCCTCGACCAGGGCTACACCGTCGAAGGCAAGGCACTGGTCAATCACCTGAGCGTACGCCAGGAGCACGCCCAGCGCATGCAGGGCAATCCCGCGCAGGTTCGCAGCCAGCTGGGTGACAGCGTGTGCCGCAACAACGGCTACCGCCAGCTGATGTCCAAGGGCGCCGTGATGGTCTACCGCTTCACTGTCTACAAGACCAACCAGCCGGTCATGGACCAGGCCTTCGACGCCGCCAGCTGCGCGGCCGGCAACAAGAAGAAGTGATTCAGGCCAACTGATCGCTGTTTCTGGCGCGCCGCTGCTCATCATCGGCGCGCAATTCGGCCAGCAGGGCCTGCAGGTAACGCGAATGCGCCTCGGCCCCCTGCAGCCGGCGCAGGCACTCCCCCTCAAGGCTCAGGTGATGAGCCTTGGCCTCGTGCTCGAGCAACTGCAACAGTTGCCCATCCACCTCGATCACCAGCCGGTGCATACCGCCACCTCGCTGTATCGCCCTGCTGCCTCCAGTTAACCAAAGCCCCGCCTTCACTGGTTTCTGCCTGACCGGCGGTAACGCGCGTCTGTGGCGGCACGATGCCGCGCCAGCGTCTAGATTGATAACGAGTACCCATAACAACGACAACGCGATGGAATTGCCACTGCAACATGGCCTTGAAGGCCCACTGCAACGCTCGGGGGGCACACTCGAGCCACAGCAGCCAGCGACACACGCAGTGTCGCGGCCGGGACACGCCATCGACCCGGTCAGAGGTTTTGCTGCAGAAGGAGACGTTGAATGCCTTACCAATCGAACGAGCAGCTGTTCACCTATTTCAGGGACAACGGCATCGACCTGAGCAAGATTGACGAACAACTGCAACTGGTCGCGCCGAACAGCCCCAACCTGCCGCTGTACCGCGACATGCTGCTGACCGTGCTGCGCATGGCCCACGACGATCGCAACCGCTGGAACGCCAAGATCACCCTGCAGGCCCTGCGCGAGCTGGACCACTCCTTCCGCACCCTCGAGCACTACAAGGGGCGGCGCAAAGTAACCGTATTCGGCTCGGCGCGTACGCCGCTGGAGCACCCCATGTACGCCCTGGCGCGGGAACTGGGCGCAACACTGGCGCGTTCGGACCTGATGGTCATCACCGGCGCCGGTGGAGGCATCATGGCGGCCGCCCACGAAGGCGCGGGCACCGACCACAGCCTGGGCTTCAACATCACCCTGCCGTTCGAACAGCACGCCAATGCCACGGTCAACGGCAGCGACAAGCTGCTGCCATTCCACTTTTTCTTCATTCGCAAGCTGTTCTTCGTCAAGGAAGCCGATGCACTGGTGCTCTGCCCGGGTGGCTTCGGCACCCTCGACGAGGCACTGGAGGTACTGACGCTGATCCAGACCGGCAAGAGCCCGTTGGTGCCGGTAGTGCTGCTCGACTCGCCCGGCGGCAGTTTCTGGCAGGACGCCCTGGGCTTCATCAGTCGCCAGCTCGAAGAGAACCGCTACATCCTGCCCAGCGACCTCAAGCTGGTACGCCTGGTGCACAGCGCTGACGAGGCAGTCGAGGAGATCAACCAGTTCTACAGCAACTACCACTCCAGCCGCTGGCTGAAGAGCCAGTTCGTGATCCGCATGCACCACCCCTTGAGCGAGGCGGCCCTGCATGATGTTGAAGAAGGCTTCGCCGACCTGCGCCTGAGCGGCAGGTACCACCAGCAACCGGACAGCGGCGCCGAACACGAGGAAGGCAACTTCAGCCACCTGACGCGCCTGACCTTCGCCTTCAACGGCCGCGACCAGGGGCGCCTGCGCGAACTGGTGGACTTCATCAACCTGCCGGAAAACTGGGCCAAACCCCAGCCGATGCACACCACCCAGCGCGCCCGGGAAGCGTTGCGGGTCAGCTGAACGCAAAATGCCCTGTACGGCTGACACGCATGGGCGTCAACCGTACAGGGCATCAATAATCATCGAGATCGCGTCCGCTGAGCAGCCGACCGATCATGTCCATGGGGAAACCACGGTAGGCGAGAAAACGCGTCTGCTGCGCCCGGCTGCGTGGATCTTGCGGGTGTTGCCCGGAGAACTTGCGCTGCCAGACATCGCGCAGTTGCGTCGCCCAGTCCACTTCGCTGTCGCGCAGGGCCTGGTCGATATCGCCGCGGTTCAGACCACGCTGACCAAGTTCCTCGCGAATTCGCGCGGGGCCGTAGCCGGCACTGGACCGATAGCGAATGAAACTCTCCAGATAACGGGCCTCACTGAGCAACCCTTCTTCGGCCAGCCGATCGAGCGCAGGCTCGATCAGCTCATCCGGAGCACCGCGCTGACGCAGCTTGCGGGTCAGCTCGACGCGACCATGCTCGCGGCGTGCGAGCAGGTCCATGGCTGTCCGCCGAACGGCGACGGGGGTGTCGAGTACGACGGACATGGAGGCAGATCAATAACCGGCGTCGGCGTCAGCCAGGTCGTCGGCATCGGCTTCGGCTGCACCGGCCTTGGCGGCAGCTGCTGCAGCGGCGGCGGCACCAGCGGTCAGCAGCTTGTCGCGAATCTGCTTCTCGATTTCGCTGCCGATGGCCGGGTTCTCTTGCAGGTACTTGGCGGCGTTGGCCTTGCCTTGACCGATCTTGTTGCCCTGGTAGCTGTACCAGGCACCGGATTTTTCCACCAGGCCTTGGGACACACCCAGGTCGATGATCTCGCCGTTACGGTAGATGCCCTTGCCGTAGAGGATCTGGAATTCGGCCTGACGGAACGGCGGCGAAACCTTGTTCTTGACGATCTTGACGCGGGTTTCGCTGCCGACCACTTCGTCGCCTTCCTTGACCGCGCCGGTACGGCGGATGTCCAGGCGCACCGAGGCGTAGAACTTCAGGGCGTTACCACCGGTGGTGGTTTCCGGGCTGCCGAACATCACGCCGATCTTCATGCGGATCTGGTTGATGAAGATGACCAGGCAGTTGGCGTTCTTGATGTTACCGGTGATCTTGCGCAGGGCCTGAGACATCAGGCGGGCCTGCAGGCCGACGTGCATGTCGCCCATCTCGCCTTCGATCTCGGCCTTCGGTACCAGGGCGGCCACGGAGTCTACGATGATCACGTCGACGGCGTTGGAGCGCACCAGCATGTCGGTGATTTCCAGGGCTTGTTCGCCGGTGTCCGGCTGCGAGACCAGCAGGTCGTCGACGTTGACGCCCAGCTTGCCGGCGTACTCAGGGTCAAGGGCGTGCTCGGCGTCGACGAAGGCGCAGGTGGCGCCGTTCTTTTGGGCTTCGGCGATGACCGACAGGGTCAGCGTGGTTTTACCCGAGGATTCCGGGCCGTAGATCTCGACGATACGGCCTTTCGGCAGACCGCCGATGCCCAGGGCGATGTCCAGGCCCAGGGAGCCGGTGGAGATGGCGGGGATGGCCTGGCGCTCGTGGTCGCCCATGCGCATGACCGCGCCCTTGCCGAATTGGCGTTCGATTTGACCCAGGGCCGCAGCCAAGGCGCGCTTCTTGTTGTCGTCCATTGAAATCCTCACGTGTTCGACGTGGCCCTGACGGCCGGAATAACTGTATAAGTAGCCAGTATTATTCCACAGCGATTCGTTTCCGCAAACCCCCGTCGGGCGATTTACTCCGCGCCAAGCTGTAACAAGCCGTCTAACGCGGCGATCACCGTCTGTCGGCGCACCGCTTCACGGTCGCCGTCGAAGTGCCGGCGCTCGCTGCTCACATGGGTTCCGTCGGCCCAGGCCAGCCACACCGTGCCCACAGGCTTGGCCGGCGAACCGCCGTCTGGCCCGGCCACGCCGCTGACCGCCACGCCGAAGCGCGCCCCGCTGGCGGCCTGGGCGCCCCGCACCATGGCCTCGACCACTTCCTGGCTGACCGCCCCCACTTGGGCGAACAGCGCCTCGGGGACGCCCAACTGGCGGGTTTTCTGGGCATTGGAATAGGTGACGTAGCCCGCTTCGAACCAGGCCGAACTGCCGGGGATACGGGTGATGGCCTCGGCGACACCGCCGCCGGTGCAGGACTCGGCGGTGGTCACCTGGGCGTTGAAGCGCCGAAGGTGTTCGCCCAGGCGGGTGGAGAGTACGGTGATCGGGTCCATGACGGGCTCCTTCTGGGAATGGGCTCTACCCTAACATCCTGGAGACTTGTCCAGACATCGTGCCAGCCATCCGGCCGGGTAATGGACAAAAAGCAGGTAGCTCACGCACAGCAGGTATTCCAATGCCATCAGCATGGTCGCGGCAAAGAACGCAAACAGCGCCGGGTTCACACCGACCCAGCTGAACTTCCTGCGGTGATGGGCAAAGTCCACATAGGTGAAGTAGTTGTAATGGACCATGAATGCGACGAGCGCGGCCCAACCGAGGTACAGCAACAGGTAGCGATGCCAGGCAAGGACGGGCAAGCGCGCTGGCAACCCGGCACCGGGCTGCAGGAAGATCACGGCAAGTACGGCGGCGAACACGGGGGCGGCAATCGCGATGTAATTGGCGATGGCCATGGATTCAAGCGGAAAGTTCGATGACCAGGGGCCTACACGCCCCAGCAGGTCCTCTAGCAGAAACCGCTCGAGCATGGCCGGCAGCGGGCCTTGGGCCTGGGTTGGCAACCACAGGGCGATGGCGAAGATTGGCAGCACGCTCACCGGTATGAGCAGCCACTGGCAGAGCTTGAGCAGTCCAGCCGTTTTAATGGTTTGCATGACATCCTTTTCATTGCGTGCGATAACGTCGACCAGCCCCGGCGGCGCCCTGGGAAGCCCCCGCCAAAGCGCGTCATGTTATCGCCCTGGGTCGCCCTGTCCAGTCCACGCGAGGCTTGGCCGGTCAGCGCGACAGCGCACGGATGTAGGCCTGGCAAGCCCGCAAGGCGATCAGTCCACGGTCGCCGTCGTCGGTGATGGCGACAATTCGTCGAGCATGCGCCGGGTCAAGTCGGGCGCGTACGGGGCCATGATCCACGCCGCCGGCGCCGGCGGCGGCAGGCACTGGGGAACAGGCGGTGTCGCGCTCGACCAGGACCGACAGGCGCAGATCGGCAGTAGCAAGGCGGTCACGCAGGCGAGCCTGAGTCTGTTGGGCATCGGTCAGCTCCTGGAAATGCTTCGTTTCACTGTCGTGCAGGCGTTGTTCGAGGCCCAGGCGTTGATCGCGTTCGGCAAGCAGCAGGCCGTGCAGCGCTTCGGCCTGGTCGAGGCGCTGCTGCACCAGCGCCTGCTCCTGCTCGGCCAGTTGACGCCCGAGGCGCCAGCCCTGCAGTTGCCAGGCCAGCGTCGCGGACACCGCCATCAAACCGATGCACAGCGTCAATTGCAGGCGGCTCAGCACAGCACCTCCCGCGCTCGCGCCCACAGCTCGAGCCGTTCCGACAGGCCATTCAGGCCGCCGTTGATATGCCGGGTGATGCGATTAAACTCACCCTGGTCGGCCAGGGCGTTGAGCCCGCGCGAGTGCCAGAACCAGGCTGCCGATTCGCAGGCCCAGCGCGGCTGTTCGAGCATCTGCGGTTGCGCCAGCAGGCGTTCGTCGCCGAACAGCGCACGGCTGCAGGCCTGGTAGTTGTTGCGCCCTGTCACCTGGATCAGGCCACGGCCGCAATAGCGCTGGCCGTCACCATCGGCTTCGGGGGTGTTGCCCAGGCGCAGGGCCAGGCTGCCGGTATCGTAGCGGGCCAGGTAGCGGTCGCTGCCCAGCTCCTTGACGTAGCGTAACTGGCCGGACTCATGGCCGACCTGGGCCAGGAACGCGGCAATGCGCTTGGGGTGGTCGATCTCCCAGTTGGCCATGGCCGTGTTCAGCGCCGGCAGGAAGGCGGTGACGCGCTGGCCGGCGAGCGGGTAGATCTGTTTGAGTTGCTGTTCAGTGAGCGGCATCGGTGCATTCTCCATTGCGGTCTGATCGAAAGGCGGCCGGTGCCGCCTGTGGCTCGCTCATGGGCGATGGCTCGAAGCGCATGGCTTTCACAGGGGTCAAGGTGTGGCGACCACCGCACCTGATCTGGAGCTCGGAAACAGGGTGATGCGAACCGGCAAGCGGCGACTATAGGGAGCGCCGCCGCCGGCAGGCACCGGGAAACCCTCTCCGCCCGGTCTCAGGCCTTGGGTGAACCCGTCCGCCGAGGCGCGGAACCCTTGGCCTTGGCCTTGCCCTGGCGACCGCCGTTGCACTGCACGGTGGTGCGCCAGCCACTGCTGGTGAATACCTGCTCGACCGATTCGATCAGGTAGTGGCCATCGAGCCCGGCCAGGAAGCCCTGGACATCGATGGCGCGCTCGGCGAACAGATCGGTGCGCCCGGGCATGTCCAGGCGTACGCTGGCGGTGTCGCGGTTGAAGCTGGCCAGGCGGGCGCGGGCGGCCTGTTCCGCCGCCGCGCGATTGGGGTACAGGTGGCGGTCGGTGTAGACCGGCTGAAGGCCGTCCGGCGCATCGCCATTGACCAGTTCCACCGCTTGCAGGCGCCCGCTGGCGCTGTCCTGGTGGCGGGTCCTGACGGCCTTGTGGGTACTCTTGTCGGCCAGGCGAAACTGCCACTGGCTGACCTCGCTACGGGCAATGCCTACCACATCCAGGGGCTTGCCGCTGGCGCTCTGGCCACCCTGGCGTGGCAGCACCAGCAGCTGGCCGTTGGCGAGCTTGGCGGTGCAGTCGTGCTGGCGCGCCAGGCGAGTGATGAAGTTGAAGTCCGACTCGCTGTACTGGTCGACCCGCGGCACCTGCACGGCCAACGGGCACACGGCCTGCCAGCCATTGCGGGCACCGATCTCGGCGACGATGCGCTGCAGCGTCGCGTTCTCCCAGCTGCCGCTGCGAATGGTCTTGCCACTGCCGCGCAGGTCGCTGGCCTTGCCGCGGATCACCAGGGTGTCCGGCGGGCCGGACAGCTCGACCTCATCCACCGTGTAGCGGCCCAGACGGTTCAACGGCTGCCCGGCGTAACCCAGGTGCACTTCGAGCATTGCACCCCTGGCTGGCAAGGCCAGGGCGCCGTCCCGCGCATCGAGGCGCAGTTCGAACTCATCGGACTCCAGGCCCGGCTTGTCGGTGGTGCGCAGCAGCAGCAAACGGTCGTTGATCAGGGTGGTGATATCGTTGCCATCGGCGGTGATACGAAATTGGGGTTGCACGATTGAGGCTCCAGATCAGTCCCACAGTTGCACGGTATCGCTCGTCGTCATCGGCAGTTCCGGCAACAGGATCCTCACCCCGGCGCGAAGCGGCTGCGCCTCGTCCGCCAGGCCCTGGTTGGCATCCAGCACGGCCTCGACCGTGCCGGACAGATGGCCGTAGTAGTGCTGGCAAAGGGTGTCGAGCAGGTCACCCTCAGACGTTGTGCAGGTCTTGGCCATAGCTCACGAACTCCAGTGAAAACCCTTGTTTACGCGGAATGCCGCCGGCCAGCAGGACGCTCTGCTCTTCCTCGATGCTGGTCAGGCACCAGGTGCCGAGCACCTCGCCATAACCGGTGATCAACGACAGCGGCAGCAGCTGGCGGCCGATGCTGCGCAGCGTCTGCAACTGGCCGAGGCCGCCCTTGAACCCGGGGAAGATCGCGCCACGGATGTTGATGCTCTCCTCGCCCAGGCTGACCGCCTGCTGGGCGCTCTCGCGGCTCAGGCGTTCCTGCCCGGCCCAGCGGAAGCGCGTCTGCCGGCGCAACTGGTCGAAGGCGGCGGTGTCGAGGTTGAAATAGTACGGCGCCGCGCCCGCCTTGAGCGGTTGCAGCACCAGCAGGTGCGGGAACGGTTTTATCGCTTCGGCGGCGGGCGTCGCCTCGGGCGCGAAGCCCAGCGTCGACAGCACGCTATTGACGGTCGAGCGCACCTCCCCCACCACACGGCGAATCGCCGCACCGGCCTTGGCGGCATGAGCGGCGAAACCGTCGATGCGATCACGCACCTGGCGCACCACCGCCACCGCCTGGTCGTACTTGGCTACCACCTTGGCAACCCGGGCCTGGGCATTGGTGATAGCGCGCATGGTGCGTTGCAGCTTGGCACCGATGATCGGACCAACCACTGGCAAACCTTCCAGTTCGCCCACCGCGCCCTGTATATGGACGATCGCGTCGTTCATCGGATCGAGCATGGCGTCGGCACGCCGACGCCCTGCCTCTCCCGCCTTGACCAGGGCGTGCAGCGTGGCTTGCAGCTGCTCCAGATAGGTCATGGATCCTCCTTAAAGTGCGATATGTGGGGTGTCGGCCAACTGCGCGGAACGGGCCTGGCGCATCAGTTCTTCCAACTGACGACGGGCGATGGCCTCCAGTTGTTGCAACACGGAAGGGTCGTCGAGGCTGTTGCTGAACGTGACCGGCATGTTGGCGGTGAAGGTGAACTGCTGGTTGATCGGCGCGGGCGGGACCGCTGGCGTTGCCGTCGCTACCGGTGGCGCGGGTAGCGGCGGCTGTGCTGCCGGGCTATCCATTGCCCGTACCGCTTCCCCCAGACCCGGCTTGGCGGCGGGCTCTTCCTTACCCGAACCCAGCGCCTTGCCCAGCCAGCCACCGATGCGTTCACCTCCCATGCTGCCCAGCACGCCACCGATCAGGCCTCCGATCGCGGTGCCGATCACCGGCACCACCGACCCGATGGCGGCACCTGCCGCAGCACCGGCCAGGCCACCTCCCAGGCCACCAACGGCAGTGCCATAACCCTCGAGTTTCTTCTCGGGGGTGACATCGCTGTTGTAGGTCTCGGCAAGTTGCAGGCCGGTGTCGAGCAAGGCGGCACCCGGGATGCGCCTGAACACTCGCCTCGCCACCGAGGCGCCGGCATTGCCGATCCCTGCCCTGCCCGCCAGGCCCGTGACCGCAGTACCGGCGAGCCCGACCGCGCTGGCTGCAGAGGCAGTGGCTGGCGTGCTGTCCGGGACCGTTTCCTGAGCCTCGAAGAAGGCCGCCTCGTCCTCGGCTTCGTCGACCTCTTCTTCCTCCTCCTCTTCCTCCGGCTCCTCGGCATCGTCACTCGCTTTGGGCATGCGAGCGGCAGGAGCCTTGGCCTTGTCGGCAGGAGCGTCGTTGGCGGCGGGCTTGTCGGAGAACAATCCATAAAGCGTCTTGCCAGCCAGGCCGCCGAGACCTTCACCGATCATTTCGCCAATCTCACCGCCGTATTTCTGGATCTGCTTGTTCTTGGTCACGCCTCCGAGCAGTTCCGCCCCAAGGCTCCCCAGTACGCTCCCGAAGGCGGCACCCACCGCTTCGGCCTGGTCCTCGCTCTTGTCCTTGAGCATGGCCAGTCCAAGCTTGGTGGCGCCCTTGGCGGCGGCCTTGCCACCGTTCTCCCTAAGACCGCTAGAGATCTCGCTGCGTCGCTCAGGAGATTGCCCTTGGTAGCTCCGTGCGCCCCAGGCGGCAAACGCGGTACCGCCCAGTGCGCCTGCCGCGATCAATCCGCCCTTCATGATCTCCCGAGCGCCATTGGCGGGGCCTTCGGGGGGGCGTTCTTGAGCTGCAGCAGCGCTCTCGGGTACGGCGCTTCGGGCCTCTCCTGGCGGTGTGGCGGTCTCCTCGGGCACATCGACAGAACGTTGCGCTGAAGTGTCGGGCGCAGCCTTGTCCTTGCCTGCGGCATCGTTGGCGGCGGGCGTATCGGAGAACCAGCCGAAGACTGTCTTGCCGAAAAATCCGCCGACACCTTCGCCGATCATTTCGCCGATCTCACCACCGTACTTCTGGATCTGCTTGTTCTTGGTCAGGCCGCCCAGGAGCTCCGCTCCCAGATTGCCGAGTACGCCTCCAAGCGCTGCACCTGCCGCCTCGGCCTTGTCCTCGCCCTTGTCCTTGAGCATGGCCAGGCCAAGCTTGGTGACGCCCTTGGCGGCAGCCTTGCCGCCGTTCTCCTTCAGGCCCTTGGTGATCTCGCTTTGTCTTTCGGGCGTTCGGCTTTGATAATACGAACGTGCTCCCCAGGCAGTGCCAGCGGCTACAGCGACTGTACCGACGCCGACCGCTCCAGCCTTGAGCACCGCCAAACCTGCATTAGCCGACTCCAGAGGCACACGCCCCTGCTCCACACTGCGCGCCTCGGGCGGATCACCCCGGGCCGGCCGTGGCGCGGGGCTCGTCCCCTCCAGCAAGGCCGCCTTGCGCTGCTCCAACGTGGGGACTGGTGATTTTTTGGCGGCGGCCGCACTCGAGGCCACCACCATCGCACGCAGTTCCAACGGCTTGCGCCCAAGGGACAGGTACAGCCTGCGCAAGCGCTCGACCTCGTTCCCCTCACGGCGCAATCGGTCGATCTGCGCCTCATGTGCCCATGTCTGGTCGTCATCCAGCTGCCTTTCGGCCTGGCCCACCTTGTCCAGCTCGAGCCCCAGGCGGATGACCTCGCCGATCAACCGCCCGAGCCGGGTCCCGTCCGCTTGCCTGCGCAGGCGCTCGACCTGGCCACGCAAGCTGTCGACGGACCTGCCCAATGCCGGGTCGCTGGTGACGCCGAGGGTGAACACCTGTGTGTTCGCCATGGCTTGCTCCTTGTCACTCAGCCAGCCACCAGACCATGTCGCTGTACGACATGGTCATGATCTCGCTGGCGGAAAAGTTCAGCTCCTTGGCCAGCCGCCTGGCGGCGGCCTTCTGCCGGGCAGGGTCAAACCTCGTCGTCCTGCACCAGGCGAAAATAGCCGGTCTGCAGGCGGCTGTAGTCCTTCAGGGCCAGGCCTTCGAGGTCCTTGACGCCAACTTCGGCGAGCGAGGCGAACAGGTTCAGTTCGCGCTGCTCGTCGTCAGCCACGCCGCCGACCTGGGCGTTACGGATGTCACGCACGGTTGGTGCGCGCAGCGACAGGCTGTCGACCTGCACGCCGTTGGCTTCGCTGGGGCGCGACAGGCGCACGGTCACGCGCTCGGCATCGACGGTCAGCCATTGTGGAAGTTTCTTCGCTTGAGCCATCGAGCGTTCTCCTTAAAGACCCAGGGCGGCGCGCTGGGCGGCCAGTTGGTCGACGCCGTCGATCACCCGCTTCATGCCCAGGGCGTCGATTTCGTAGACCAGGCGGCCATCGACTTCGAGCTTGTAGTAGGTGACGGCGACGCTGTGCTTGATCTCGGCCTTGTCGCCGGACTTCCAGTCGCCCATGTCGATCTCTTTCAGCGAGCCGCGCAGGGTGACGATGACCGGGTTGATCTTGCCCTTCAGGCCCTTGAAGGCGCCGCGGAAGGTGCCGTTGAAAGCGGTGCCGTCGGCCAGGCCGAAGAACTTCAGCGACTCGCGGCGCACGCCGGTGGTGGTGAAGGCGGCTTCCTGCTTCTCCATGCCCTGGTCCATCTCGACCGGCATGTCCATGCCGCCGGGGCGGTGCTCTTCCATCTTCAGGGTGAGCTTGGGCAGGGTCAGGCTGGGCACGTCGCCCTGGAAGCTGACGCCATCGACGAACAGGTTCAGGTTGGCCAGTGTTTCGGGAATCATTGCCATGTGGATGCGCTCCTTAAGCGGCGGAATCGAGGACTTCGGTCAGCCATTGGTTGGTGACTTCGACGCGGAAATTGGGGTTTTCGGCAGGCGGGACATCGGTGAAGCGGATGTTCCAGTACACCTTGCCCTGCTCCAACTGGCTGGCGGTGTTCAGCTCCGGATCGGCGAAGACC
Source organism: Pseudomonas mosselii (assembly GCF_003205295.1). Classification (GTDB taxonomy): domain Bacteria; phylum Pseudomonadota; class Gammaproteobacteria; order Pseudomonadales; family Pseudomonadaceae; genus Aquipseudomonas; species Aquipseudomonas mosselii_B. The sequence continues at coordinate 76,613 of NZ_QJRP01000016.1, read as the reverse complement.
TCGAAGTTGATGATCGCGCCCTGGTTCTTCAGGTCGCGCATAAAGGCCTGCAGGCCCTCGGTGACGTCCTTGACGTAGGTGGCGGTGATGGAGCGGTCGACGGCCCACTTGTGGCCGTAGAGGATCGCGTCCATGACGATGTCCATGGTCCGCACGCGGGTAACGAAGGCCCATTTCGGGTCGCTCGACAGCGTGCGGTTGCCCCACAGGCGGAAGCCGTCGTCGCGGATGATGGTGGCGATGTTGGCGTTGTTCAGCAGGTTGGCGCGGCAGGTGTCGTCGCCATCGAGGAACTCCACGGCGCGGGTGGTGCCGGTGATGCCGACGAACTCCTTGTTCGAAGGCGAAGCCCAGAAGCCGTACTCGCGGTCGGTGAAGGCGAACAGGCCGGCGACCCAGGCCGAACCCGGCGCGTCGATGGTGGCCTCCTCGGCGTTGTCCCAGTAGCGCACGCCCGGATCGACCAGGAAGGCGCGCTTGGCGCCGAAGTTCTTGGCGTAGGCGATGGCCGCTTCATCGGTGGTGTTGGGGCCGTCGATGATGGCGATGGCGCGCAGCTTGTCGGCCAGGGCCACCAGGGCGGTGCCGACGGCTTGGGTGGCACTGTGCTTGGGGGTGACCAGCAGGCGTGGCTGGGCGTTGAAACGGCTCTTGCCGTCGAGCAGCGCCTGCAGGCCGGTGCGCTTGCCGTCGGCCAGCACGTTGCCGATGATCGCCGAAGTCTGCTCGGCGGCGTCTTCGAGCTTGGCCACGCCGCAGGCGACGATGACCGCCTTGGCGCGGCTGTAGATGGCGCGGCAGGCCTTGGTGATCGCCGCGTCCTGGCCGAACGCCGCGACCGCTTCGCGCTCGCTGGTGATCAGGATCAAGTCATTGGCCTTGGCGGTGACGCCCGGGCCTTCGGTGAAGGTGTCGACCAGGCCGATGATCGAGGACGACGGCAGCGCGATGCTGCGGGCGCCGGTGTCGACGTTGGTCACGGTGACGCCGTGGAAGAATCCACTCATGTAGGTTTGCTCCAGATTCAGATATGAAAAAGCCCCGCGGGTGCGGGGCCTGGAAGGGCTTGACTCAGGCAAAGAGTTGCCCTGAGTAGGCAGGTGTCTATCGATTTATACGAAGCCTGTTCAGATCAGTTTGATACGGCTTGGATAGGCTATGTTGCGAGGTCTTACGGCGCCAAAGTAAACACTGTTCGCCGCAATGGTTTGTGTAGTGACGGTAGCCGTCGTCGTCGACACCGCTACGGTTTCGTTTGTATCAGCGACATCGAAGAACTTGGGTTTCATGTTTTGCATTCGCCGGAATGACGAAACTGCATCGACGATCTCACCATGTACCAGCGAAGCAGACTGGTATGAACCAGGTGTTCGTGTCGGATCCACTGCGCGCCCCTCGTCAAGCGAGCGCATGAACTCACCGCGCATCTCGGGGATACGGAAAGTGCTGGTCCCGTCACCACGAGTCCATCCACCTTCCATCCCGGCCCGCTGAGCATCGTTTACCAGCATTTCGGACTGCTGAGCGTGATCCCAGAGCCATGGCCAGTCGCTTCGACTCAACAATCTGGCATTGGGAATATCCCAACCACCCGGACTCAATGCTGTCGATGTCTCGAAAACCATGCGCCCCAGCGAGGTATTGTCCAGGCGGTCCAGCAGCAACCAACTGCCCGCGCCATCACTGCGTAGATGCCAGAAGTCACCACCACCCAACACCATGCAGAACGGATAGCCTTCAGGACGCAGGTGTGTATGGAACTTGATCCTCTCCCCGTCGGCGGCGTACACCAACAAGCGGTTTGCTGTGTTGTCCAGACGTTGAATACGCACGTCCATCGGTTTGCTCGACTGCGGCAAGGTGATCTTCACCTGGCCCGCCGAAGCGTCAGCCAGAAGAAATCCGGTCTCATGCACGGTGAGGACCGTGTTGCCGCGGATAATTTTGTTGTTGATGCCCTGTACCGAGAGCATGCCGCTCTCAATTGCGGCCAGTACGTCGCTGCGACTCATGCAGGCCTCCCTTGCAGTTCAAGGAAGGCTGGTGCCATCGGGCGGTGGCTGGCATCAGGGTAATCGGAGGACTGTGGCCAATCACGCAAGCTCTGCAGATACATCATCAGAGATTTGTATTGTTCACCAGTCAGCGTAGGGTCGATACCAATTTCAACCTGGTCACGATGCCGATCTCGAAGCCAGGCTATTTCGACCAGTTCGGCGTCACGCCACACACGTTCATCCCTCCGTGCAGCAGGCTGCCATTGATCTACGAAAGCGAGGTAGCGTGGATCATCATCTTCCACCTCGACAACTTCCGACCAATACTCAGCTGACTGGGGGCACAAGAAGACACAGGCCACCTCTCCCCCAGCAATATTCAAGTATTTCATATGCGATACCCTGTGATATAGACGCTGTACTCCGGAGTACCTGCTGTTTGATTTACAGTAGTCATGTACATAAGTTGGCGCGTCACAAGTGGTAAGCTTTCGAACATGATGGAGCTTGCTCCATTTGCTGGAACAGTCGCGGTGTTTCGCTTGATGCCATTCGAATTGGGGGTCGAGTACAGTTCAATGGAAATTGCGCCCGCCTGAGAACTTCGGACCGAGAACAATCCTTCGATTGAAATGGCATTAGGTGGCACGGATCGAGCCAGAGAAATAGGTGCCATGCTGACTGCGGCAGCTCCAAGATACGGTTGTGTGGGCGGCGGCGCGACCGACCGCCCTCTGACGACCACGGGCAGCATTCTGCCGCCTCCATCGGTAGGAACCACCGCAACCAATGCCGAAGCGGTGAACCCGCTCGGCCAGTTCCCTGCATACACTTCGGGTAGCACATCGGCACCGGCGTTCACGGCCAGCGCTGCAGTCGTTCCAGACTGTGGGTTATAGAGCACGTAAAGGGCTACAAAACCGTTGACCGGCGCAGCTCCGGCATTCATCCCACCGACCCCGAAAGTGGCCAGATTCACCTGCACCGCTACGTTAGGTAAAGACCAGCCCGCACCACCCAAGGCGCTTTTGACGACCAACTCATCCGCCTGAAAGGTGGCCGTCGTAGACGGAGACAGAACGTCCATCCGTGCCCCACGCGACTCGCCCACGGTAGCTGAGACAAGCATCATCGCCTTCACCTGAGCCACCAACGAGCCCACATCAACATGGCCCTGGTTGACGGGGGCACTCCAAGCCTTGATGCACCACATGACCGCCAGGTTGCGCGGTCGGGTTTCGTTAGCGGTTCGCGCCACGCGCGAAGCATCAAGTGTCAGCTGGAAGTAGTTAACGCCTGCGCCGTCCGCGCTTCCACCGGTACCGGTCAGGTTGGCGTTAATAGCGCCTTCACCGAATGCCGCCGTATTCGCAGGTGAACGCGTGAAATCACCCATTTTTCCGGTGATGTTCTGCAGGGCATCAGTTTGGACAGTTCCGACCGCTCGCCCGAAGTCAATGCCGCGCCCGTGGTCCCAGCCGCGCAGAAACTCCCCTCGGTAATCAGGCAGCCGAAAATAGCCCGCTGGTTCACTACCCGTGTTGTAAGTCGTGCCCAGGTAAGTAGCCAGGTCCGGGTAGGTCGCCACGCTTTGAAGGCTGCCATCGAGCTCAAGGTAACCGGCTGGTACCTCGGCCTTTGGGAACGGCAGGATCGCACCAACTGGTGTCGAGGAGCGCAATGCCGTCAGTTCGGCGACGAGGGCTGCGACATCGATCTGCCCTTGGTTCACCGGCGCGTTCCAGGCCTTGACACACCACATGACTGCCAGGCTGCGGGGGCGAGTTTCCTTACCGCCTTTCGCGGCATTTGGGAGGAACACGTTCGAGGTGAGAGTCGCATCGAGAACGGAGCTGCCGGCGGGCTTGACGATCGACCCCAGATCCCCCGCACTTCCGACGACATTGGCGTCAATCGGCAGCTTCCCAAAGCCTGGCTCGGCGGAATACACCGCATGGTAGTGGTCGAGCAGAGAGTCGGCTGCCCAGCTCCCTACACCCCTGCCCGGATCGACCCCCCGCCCATGGTCCCAGCCGCGCAGGAACTCGCCCCGCGAGTCCGGCAGTCGGAAGTAACCCGCCGGCTCATCCCCTTTGTTGAAGGAGCCAGCCAGATAAGCGGCCAAGTCTGGGTAAACCGTCGCGCTCTGCACGCTACCGTCAACCTCCAGAAACCCCGGCGGCACCGTGCCCTTGGGGAACGGCAACATACTGCCCACTGGCAGCGCCGAAGCAGTAGTCAGCAGCGTCTGGACTTCGGCCTTGGTGTAGGTGTTGGCCGCTGAGAACGAGCTGAACGCCAGGATCTCGACCGCCTCGCCAAGGCTGCATGGCGCCTTGAAGGTGATCGTCAGTCCATCGGACAGGTAGTCGGTGATCTCACGGCCATTGCGCAGCACGATGGTGCTGCCAACGGTATGCGCCAGCTTGAAGACGGTCTGGCCGACCGACGCCTCGAACGAGAAGCGCTCGAACGCCTTGCTGGCACCGACACCACCGCCGAGCTGGAAGCAGGTCCCGTCATAGTTCAGGTCGTACAGGACGCCACTACGAATGTCACCACCCACTAGGTCGACCAGGCCGCTATTGCCGGACTTCTTCACTGCCACGGCAGCCAAACCATTGATACGCACCGTCACGGCGCCGGTGTTGGTGGCGCTTGCCTGGAACTGGAAGCGCTGGCCAGGGGCATAGGCCGCCAGGGCCGACTCACCGCTCTTGAGCTTCAGCGTCAGGGCATCGGCGGTGCCAGTGGCGACACCCAGCCACGCCAGCGGTCCGACGTCCTTGGCCGCATCGGCGCGGCGCAGGTACTGCGGGTGCGGGTCGGCGGCCTCCACGTGCGCCTTGAGCTGGTTGCGAGCGTAGAGCTCGGCCGCTTCGCGGGCCTTGTCCACATAGTCACGTGTCGCAAGGACGATGCTCGGGTCGACTTTCAACGTGACATTGGCGAGGTTGCCGAACACCACGTGCATGCGAATGGTCTGGGTACGTCCGGAACCTTGCGCCAGCAGTGGCTTATAGCTGGGCGCCGGTTTGGCCACGGCGATGAAGTTGCCGCTGGCATCCTCCAGCGCCAGCTCGCGGATCCACCAGCCGCCGGTTTCCGGCGGCAAGACCAGTTCGGCGACCAGCACGCCGGGATCGGCAGGCGATTGATAGAGGGCGTTCAGTTGCGCCCGGTAGACCTGGCGCACCAGCGCGGTCTGGGTAGGTTTCGGTGTAGGGTCCGGCGTTTGCGAAGGCTCGCCACCGGCATCACCGATCAACATGTGGGTGATGTTCCAGGGCAGCCCCAGCACGGCGGTATTGGCCTGCTGGGCAATGCCCACGTTGGTCAGGAACCCACCGAATTGCGTGGTTGAGTTAGCCATTGAGGTAGATGTCCAGTATGTCCAGAGTTTGGTCGCTCACCAGGTTGTAGGCGGCCACATGCACATCGATGTCCGATGCCTGCCAGGGATGCACCTCCAGCAGCTCACCTTCATAGAGAGCAACAGCCTGATACGCGGGGATGAGGCTTTCCAGGCTGATGTCGAGGCCGACCAGATGCCGGCTTACCGGCTTGGCGTCCTCGATCAGGCGGGTAAGCTCCTGGTAGGTCTGTTCGTCGATGCCGCTGTCCGCCACCCCGACCTTCAGGGCAAAGGTCCCCGGCACCCCGGCAGGCTGGGTCTGCCACCATTCCTGCACCTCGATCAGGTAGCCGAATGGCTCGACCACCCGCCTGAGGGCGCCGAGGGTGCCCTTGTGGGCATGGACGAAGAATGCCGAGCGGATCACCGAGCGCTTGATCGCCTCGCTCCAGCTGTCGTCCCAGCGGTCAACCGACCAGGCCCAGGCCAGCTGGTAGAGCAGGTGCGCCGGGCAGGTGTCGGGGTTGTAGAGGGTGCGCAACGAGACCTTGAGGTCCTCGTCGGCCGCCACCTCGATGGCCCGTTCCAGCGGCGTGCGGTTGAGCGGCAGAAGGCTGTGCATGTCAGCCACCCCGCCGCAGTTCGATGCCGGTGCACCAGGCCGCCTGGGCCTTGCTCGGGCGAATGTCGCTCCAGCCGACCAGCTCGACACGGCTCACGCCATCGATGTGCAACTGTGCGTCGATTCCGGAGCGGGCGACCTCGACGCCGAGGCGTCGGCGTGGATTGACCCAGGCCTGGAGACGGCGCCGGCACTCGCTGAGGATCGCCTCGAACTCCGGGCCGTTGTCGGCCATGTGTAGCACCGCCTCGACGCGGTAGGGCAACACCTCGGCGCTGCGCACATTGACCCGGTCGGCGACCGGACGGATATCATCGTCGTTGAGGTACGCGTTTACTTGCGCCAGCAGCTCGGGGCTGGCCACACCGTCGTTGTCCAGGCTCAGCACAGTGACGTCCACCACCGCCGGCGAAGGGCTTTCGGCGGTCGCGTCGGCGACCCGCCCCGAAGCGTTGCGGGCATGGAGGATGTAGCTGTTGCGCGGGCCGGCGGTGGTCAGGCCTTCGTAGACCAGTTGCACCCGCTCACGCAGGGCGTCGTCGGATTCGAGCACGGCTTCGGTCGGTGGGATCGTGCCCGGGTCCGCGGCCTGGATCACCAGGCGTTGCAGGCTGACGTTGGCCGCCAGCTGGTCGAGGTCGTTGCCTTGGGCATAGGCCAGCAACAGGGCCTTGGCCGCGTCGTTGATCCGTGCCCGGTTGAGCAGTTTGCGGTAGGCGCCAACCTCGATCAGCTTGGTGACTGGGTCGCTTTCCAGGTTGGCGGTCCAGCCGTCGCCCAACTGGGCGCGGAAGCTGCCCAGGTCTTCCTGGTACAGTGCCTCGAAGTCGAGGTCTTCGAGCAGTTGCGGGACGGGCAGTTTCGACAGGTCGACCTGGCTCATACGGTCACCTCCACCAGGGCGTCATCCCCCAGGTAACGGCCGCTCAAGGCCAGGCTGACCTGGCCGTCGAGCACGGCGACGACCTTGACCCGCTCCAGCTTCAGACGCGGCTCCCAACGCCCCAGGGCTCGGGCCACCTCGGCCTGCACCGCACTCTTCCAGCCTTCGTTGACCGGCAGATCGACGTAGCGGCGCAGCTGGCTGCCGTACTCCGGGCGCATGCGCCGGCTGCCCAGCGGCGTGGTGAGGATATCCTCGATGGATTGACGCAGGTGGGCCACGCCCGACAGGGGCTGGCCGGTGCGGCGGTCCATGCCGATCATGGGGCACCTCCTGGAATTGAGGCTCCAGGTAGCCTGTTCGGATAGCGCATGGTTATCACCTCGCAGGCAGGAGTGAGTTGCCCGGACAAGCCGGGCAGCCGCTTCAGGAGACGAAGTCGTAGGTCAGGGCGATGGCCGCCGTGGCGTTGTTGGCGACGGTCCACAGGCCGTAACCCGCCGGGATGAACAGCGGATAAGGCAGGGTGTACTGCGAGTCGATGCCGCCGTTGATCCCGCCCATGATGGCGTGGACGCTCATGTCGCCAATGTAGGCCGGCGCCTTCGGGCCGGTGTACAGGTTGAGGATGCCGCCGCCGGTGCACAGGGTGGCGGTGCGCAGGTACACGCCATCCTTGTTGTCCGCCGCGCTGAAAACCTGGCTGACAGCGGTTGGGTGGGCGTTGAAGAAATGCTTGCCGACTTTTACTGCTTCCATGTTGCTATACCTTTTGAGTCGAATGATCAGATGCGCACCATTGCGCAAGACATGTCGCTCACAGGCGATCGCGTTTCGCTGGAGACACCCGGTGCGATGACGCAGGCGCACGTCCAGGCACTGCTCGGGGGCAGAGATCAGTTGGTGATCAGCAGATCCAGACTGGTGGCGTCACAGGCGTTGCTGGTCTTCTTGTCGATGACCAGATAGAGCATCGAGGTAGCGCTCACTTCGATGTCATTGGCCTTGATGACCGCACTACCGCCATTGGCCAGGTCGCCCGACTGCACCACGCGGTCCCCCAGGTTGAGCGACCAGGCGATGCCGTCGCCGCACGCGCTGTGCAGATCGTTGACCCGGCCCAGCACGTTGACCCGGCCACTGATCGGGCTGGCCCAGCGCACGATACTCTGGCTGTCGCCGCCCGGATGGGTGGCCACATCGCCCTGCTTGAAGACGAAGCTGCCACCCGAGCCGCTGAAGGTGAAGCTCTTCTTGATGACACTCACGTACGCGCTATTGGTGTCATCGCGCCAGCAAGTGACGTTGGCGCCACTGCAGTTATCGGCAACGAACGTCGGTAGTGGTGTGTAGTTGGCCGGCACGTTGACCCCAGTCTTGTTCTGCATGAACGTCCAGGGGGAGTCGACTGCAGCACTCTGGGTGGCGATATACATGTCCCGGGCGAGATTCCACGATTGGGCAGTCGCCGCCCAGGCTGCAGGGGTCATGACGCTGCACAGCAGGGTGAGCGCAACTAAGGTAGGTTTGAGCTTTTTCATGGTCTGATCAGTTCCTTGTTCAGTGCTTGTGATTGGCGGTGTTGCCGGCCGTGTCGATGATCCGGCCACCGCCGTTGATGTCGCCGCTGACCGTCAGCGGACCGTTGATGGCAACCGTGCCGGTCAAGGTGATCGACGCAGCGTCGAGGGTGATGGCGTTGTCGCTGACCACCAGGGTGCTGGCGCCGACCTTGACCGTGGCCTGGCCGCTGGGCAGTTGGATGTCATAGCGCTTGGCCTGCCAGTCGTAGGCCAGCGAGCCGCCGTCGTCGAAGCGCCAGACCTCGACATGGTCGCGGTTGTCCGGCGCTGTCCCGGCATTGCCGTACAACCCTGGGACGAAGGTGCCCAGGGCGGGTTCGCCGCTGGGGCTGATCAGCACGCCCTGCTCGTCCAGGCTCGGTACCCGCCAGTGGCGGGCCTTGCCGGCAGCCTGGGCATGCCAGCGCACCCAGGCGCTGGTCCAGCCGCCGCCGTCGGACACCCGCACCCGGGCTGCTGCCAGGTCGACCGCGACCACCCGACAGGGGATCACCAGGCTCGCCAGCATGCGATCGTGCATGGCACTGGCGTAGCTCATGCCAGGTCCTCCGGTGACAGGTACTTGCCCTCGTTGCCGGGCCCGGTGTCCGGGGCGAAGCCCAGCATCAGGCTGCCCGGCGGCTGGTCGGGCCATGGCCAATGGACAGTCCCCAGCAGGACCGGTTGTTCCCATTGCACCCGCCAGGTGGTGCCCTCGGCTTCGGCGAGGATGTCCCGTGCGCCCTCGACGTAATCGAGGCCCCAGGACTGCTGACGCAGCACATCGATCAGCTGCGCCGCCAGCACGCCGGCCTGCGTCCGTGCCTGCGCGGGGGCGCCCTGGGCGGTGACGCGGGCCTCGAAGGTCGCCATCAGCAATGAGCGACCGTCACGCAGCGCCTCATCGCCACGCATGCGCAACACGCCATGCACCAAGGCCGGCAGGGCTGGCTCAAGCGTGACGTCGCCCTCCGTGGCGACCGTGGCGAAGGCCGGCAACGCCGCCCGCAGGGTGGAGGTGACGGCCGCGTACAACTGGGCCAGTTCGCTCATGCTTGTGCTCCTTGAACGCTCGGTTCGGCGAAGGTCGGGCCCGAGAAAGCCCGGCGCCCGGCTCAGAAGTGCCAGGTCCAGATGTCGATTGGCTTCTGGTCAGGGTTGATCTTGCGGATATGGCGATAGGTCGGCTGGAAGCCGAAACGCGCCCATACCGGTTTCTCGTCGAGGATGGCGATGCTGCCGTTGGCTTGCAGACGCAGTACCGCGCTGGCATGGCCACCAGTGTGCGAATGCCACAGCACCGCGTTGCCGGCACCATAGACCATCAGGTTGCCGTCACCCTGGAACACTGCGCGCACAGCGCCCTTGCCTTGAGTGCCGGCGCTCCAGGTGGCCGCGCCGTTCGGACCATAGGCCACGAGGTTGCCGTCGCCCTGGAACACCAGCTTGCAGGCGCCCGCGCCGTACACCACGCCCTGTACCAGCTCGGTACCGGGCGCCAGCAGCAGCGAGTCGACCGCGCCAGGCACCAGCGGGATGGCCGACGTGCCGTTCCACAGCGCCAGCGAGTCGACCAGCACAATGTTGCCGTCGTCCTGCAGCACCAGATGGGTGCGGTTCCACTGGTCGTTGCTGGTAAAGGTGCTGTTATTGGTCAGCCACACCCGGCGCCGCGAGTAGTCGTCGAGGAATGCGCCGTACTGCACGTAAAAAGCCAGCGGGGCCTTCTTGTTGCGCAGGGGGATGGTCGAGCTGAAGGGTTGCTGTTCATTGGCGACCCAGACGGTGGCACCGTTGTCCTGGATCACCAGGTTGCCATCGCCCTGCAGGAGCAGCTTGAAGCGCTGGTTGGGCGACAGCAGGTACTGGCCTGCCGACAGGGTCTGGTAGGCGGGCAGCACCGAAGTGCCGACGCCGTTGAAAGGAATGCGGGTACGACCTGCCATGGTATTTCTCCTACTGGATCGATTGAAGGGGAGCCGGGCTCTGCGGCCCGTCCTGATCGCTCGTCGGCACGTTGTCGAGGCCCGTGGCCTTCATGTGGTTCAAGGTCGCGCAACGCGAGCACTTGATCTGGACCAGCGCCGACCCGCCGATGCGGGCCAGCAAGCGGTTGCATTTACCGCAGCGAAACTCGTTGAACATCCGCTTTTCTTCCTTGTTACCGCGTTCATTCTTCGTCCTGGCGTACAGCTGCAGGCTGCTCGCCCAACCCCAGCCGCCGAGCGGCCCAGCGCTCATAAAGGCCGATGGCTACGTCGGCGCCGGCCATGGCGGTAAGGCAACCGAAGGCACTGGCACTCCATATCGACATGCCGCTGGCGTACAGCAGCATGACCGTCGACACCCCGCAGACCATGCAGGCCCCGGAGCGCAGCGCCAGCCGCCTGAGCAGCCCCCAGCCACGGGCACCGGCCTTGTCGGCGCGCCACATCTCGCCGGAAAGCCCGCCCAGCAATGCCAGGAGGATCACCAGCCAGAGCGGCATCTCCAGCAACGCCTGTTGCTCGTTCGTCACATTCCTGCCTCCTGTGTGTTGCCCGCCGGCGACATGCCGGCGGATCGTGATTGGCTTGACTCGGCATTCCAAAAAGCCCGCCCTGCAGGCTTTTCAGTAATGCGCGGTGTAACCGCCGGCCACGACTGGTGACGCCGTGCGGTTGCGCTTCAAATTGGTGACTCCGACCGCGGCCGCCTGCCCGCCGGATAACTGATCGTGGTGCTTTACGCTGCACACCCGGGCCAGTTGCCAACCCTCTGAACAGTCGAGGCCTGTTCATCGCTGCCTGTATCTCGACCGGTTTGCGTCCGGCTTGGGATACATTTTATGCATTCATGCATATGCAGTCAATGCACAAATTCAAATTTCTATGCATCAGCTTTTGCTTCTATGCATGGAAGGCCTGATCTGACGTGGCTGTAGGGGGTTTCTGAGGGCGAAAAAAAACCCGCCGAGGCGGGTTTTTATCGAGGGCTGGGGATCAACGGGCGTACATGCCCCACCAGAAGACGTGGCCAAGGAGGCTGATCTGTTCTTCCTGCATCTGCTGGAAGCTGTAGTCCTCGTCGGGGTGCTCGTCGCGGTTGAAGCTGCGCAGGCGAATGCCGGTAGGCAGGCGGTACACCTGTTTCACCCGCAGCTGGCCATTGTGGTTGATGGCATAAAGGTCACCGTCGATGATGTCGCCGATGGTGCTTTTACCGGTATTGACCCCGACCGTGGCGCCATCGCGCAGCACCGGCAGCATGCTGTTGCCACGTACCGTCACGCACTTGGCGTTGTCGAACTGCACGCCATTGTGGCGCAGGCTGCGTTTGCCAAAGCGCAAGCGAGCGTTCTCGCTTTCCTCGATGACGAATCTTCCTGATCCTGCTGCCAACTCGACCTCACGAAGAAAAGGAACGGAGACCTCGTCATCCTCGACGGGGGTTTCATCGTCCCACAGGCTGATATCGCTCAGGGCCGCGTGGCCCTGGACGAGCGGAGCCGCGTCACGGGACTCGCCCAGTTCGACGCGGCCGCGCAACTGGTCGGTGCTCACGCCGAAGTACTCGGCGATCTTCGAGACGTGCTTGTCCGAAGGATCGACGATCTTCTCGCTGAGAATCCGCGACAGGGTGGATTGAGGCACGCCCGTGCGCCGATGCAGCTCTGTGGGGGACAGGCCGTGGCGGGCGAGCAGTTCTCTGAGTACGGAGGCTACGTTGCGTTTTTGCATAATGCGCATAATGCAACCGTGGAAACGAAAATGCAATGGTCCCTGCAACAGTCAACCTGCGCAGATTTGCCCCACCCATCCGGCCTGCGTCGGCTGGAAAAAGCCTGTACCATTAGCGGTTTCGAAATTTGCCACCAGACCACCCGCTGTAAGGCCCTGAATGTCTGATCTCTCCGCACACACCCCGATGATGCAGCAGTACTGGAAGCTGAAGAACCAGCACCCGGACCAGCTGATGTTCTACCGCATGGGCGATTTCTACGAGATCTTCTACGAAGATGCGAAGAAAGCCGCGAAACTGCTGGATATCACCCTGACCGCCCGCGGGCAGTCGGCGGGCCAGTCGATTCCCATGTGCGGGATTCCCTTCCACTCGCTGGAAGGCTACCTAGCCAAGCTGGTCAAGCTCGGCGAGTCGGTGGTGATCTGCGAGCAGATCGGCGACCCGGCCACCAGCAAGGGCCCGGTGGAGCGCCAGGTGGTGCGTATCATCACCCCGGGCACCATCAGCGACGAGGCCTTGCTCGACGAGCGCCGCGACAACCTGATCGCCGCCCTGCTGGGTGACGAGCGGCTGTTCGGCCTGGCGGTGCTGGACATCACCAGCGGCAACTTCAGCGTGCAGGAGATCAAGGGCTGGGAGAACCTGCTGGCCGAGCTCGAGCGCATCAACCCGGTGGAACTGCTGATCCCCGACGACTGGCCGCAGGGCCTGCCGGCCGAGAAGCGCCCCGGCGCCCGGCGCCGCGCACCGTGGGACTTCGACCGCGACACGGCGCGCAAGAGCCTCTGCCAGCAGTTCGCCACCCAGGACCTCAAGGGCTTTGGCTGCGACAAGCTGACCCTGGCCATCGGCGCCGCCGGCTGCCTGCTGACCTACGCCAAGGAAACCCAGCGCACCGCCCTGCCCCACCTTCGCAGCCTGCGCCACGAGCGCATGGACGACACGGTCATCCTCGATGCCGCCAGCCGCCGCAACCTGGAGCTGGACATCAACCTGGGTGGTGGCCGCGACAACACCCTGCAATCGGTCATCGACCGTTGCCAGACCGCCATGGCCAGCCGCCTGCTGACCCGCTGGCTGAACCGTCCGCTGCGCGACCTGAAGGTGCTCAAGGCTCGCCAGGATTCGATCCGCTGCCTGCTCGACGGCTACCGCTTCGAGAAGCTGCAGCCGCAGCTCAAGGAAATCGGCGATATCGAGCGGATCCTCGCGCGGATCGGCCTGCGCAACGCCCGTCCCCGTGACCTGGCGCGCCTGCGCGATGCCCTCGGCGCCCTGCCCGAGCTGCAGAACGCCATGGCCGAGCTGGAAGCCCCTCACCTGGCGCGCCTGGCCGCGATCACCGGTACCTACCCGGAGCTGGCCGGCTTGCTGGAGCGGGCGATCATCGACAACCCACCGGCGGTGATCCGCGACGGTGGCGTGCTCAAGACCGGCTACGACAGCGAACTGGACGAGCTGCTGGCGATCAGCGAGAACGCCGGCCAGTTCCTCATCGACCTGGAAGCCCGCGAGAAGGCCCGCACGGGCCTGGCCAATCTCAAGGTCGGCTACAACCGCGTGCACGGCTACTTCATCGAGCTGCCGACCAAGCAGGCCGAGCAGGCGCCCGCCGACTACATCCGCCGGCAGACGCTCAAGGGTGCCGAACGGTTCATCACCCCCGAGCTCAAGACGTTCGAGGACAAGGCACTGTCGGCCAAGAGCCGCGCCCTGGCCCGCGAGAAAATGCTCTACGACGCCCTGCTCGAAACCCTGATCGAACACCTGGCGCCGCTGCAGGACAGCGCCGCCGCCCTGGCCGAGCTGGATGTGCTGAGCAACCTGGCCGAGCGCGCCCTGAACCTGGACCTGAACTGCCCAAGCTTCGTCGACGAGCCGTGCCTGCGTATCGAGCAGGGCCGTCACCCGGTGGTCGAACAGGTGCTGACCACGCCGTTCGTGGCCAACGACCTGGGCCTGGACAACAGCACGCGCATGCTGATCATCACCGGCCCGAACATGGGCGGTAAGTCCACCTACATGCGCCAGACCGCGCTGATCGTGCTGATGGCGCATATCGGCAGCTTCGTCCCGGCAGCCGCCTGCGAACTGTCGCCGGTCGACCGCATCTTCACCCGTATCGGCTCCAGCGATGACCTGGCCGGCGGGCGTTCGACCTTCATGGTCGAGATGAGCGAGACCGCCAACATCCTGCACAACGCCACCGACCGCAGCCTGGTGCTGATGGACGAAGTCGGCCGCGGCACCAGCACCTTCGACGGCCTGTCGCTGGCCTGGGCCGCCGCCGAGCGCCTGGCCCAGCTGCGCGCCTACACGCTGTTCGCCACCCACTACTTCGAACTGACCGTGCTGCCGGACAGCGAGCCGCTGGTGGCCAACGTGCACCTGAACGCCACCGAGCACAACGAACGCATCGTGTTCCTGCACCACGTCCTGCCGGGCCCTGCGAGCCAGAGCTACGGGCTGGCCGTGGCGCAGCTGGCGGGCGTGCCGGCGACGGTGATCCAGCGTGCCCGCGAGCACCTGGGCCGGCTGGAGACCGCCAGCCTGCCCCACGAAGCGCCGGTCACGCCAGCCCGCGACAACATGCCTCACGTGCCGCACCAGAGCGACCTGTTCGCCAGCCTGCCACACCCGGCCATCGAGAAGCTGGGCAAGCTGGACCTGGACGACATGACGCCGCGCCAAGCTATCGAAATGCTATATCAACTGAAAAACCTGTTATAACGGCCCACCGCGCAAGCTGGTAGAATCCGGCGCGGTTTGCGAGCACTGCAGGTTATTAGCCTGGCCTGCAGCCAGCACCGTGAACCGCGCTGCCCTGGTAAGGAAGGGCAAGCTGCCGTCGCCTGAGGAGAGAATTAGAAATGACCTTCGTCGTCACCGACAACTGCATCAAATGCAAGTACACCGACTGCGTGGAAGTCTGTCCGGTGGACTGCTTCTACGAAGGCCCGAACTTCCTGGTGATTCACCCGGACGAGTGCATCGACTGTGCGCTGTGCGAGCCGGAGTGCCCGGCCCAGGCGATTTTCTCGGAAGACGAAGTGCCGTCCGGCATGGAGAACTTCATCGAGCTGAACGCCGAGCTGGCGGAGATCTGGCCGAACATCACCGAGAAGAAAGACGCCCTGCCGGACGCCGAAGAGTGGGATGGCAAGACGGGCAAGATTGCCGACCTGGAGCGCTGATCGCGCCCAGTTGCGAAAAAGGCCCGAAAGGGCCTTTTTTCATTTTCGCCAGGCAAAAAAAAGGGGCGGTTTGACCCGCCCACATTTTTTCCGTAGTCCCTGTATGTCCCAATCATCATCCTGATGAATCGCGTCCCGCGATGTCCCTGGCCGTCATCCTTGAAGGCCTGTGTCTGTCCCTTGACACAGTTCGAATACTAGCGATTCCCCGGTAGGGAACAAGCGGCGAATATCTCAGGATGATTCAGGTGACACATCTTTTTGCATTTATAAAACCTATATGTTTCATGCAGTTAGAAAAAATACGCCACTGGAAACGACATTGATTTACTGATCCCTACAGCGATCACTTACATGACGAGTGAGCAAATGCTTACACGCGATGCTACGAGGGTGGAGAAATAAATACTTCGCAGGGGAGCAGGCTATGGGGTTGGGATTGAGGACACCTTCGCGGGGCAAGCCCGCTCCTACAGGTTTCGCGTCCAGCCCGCAAAAGCAGCGTGGGAGCGGGCTTGCCCCGCGATGGCGTCAGATCAGCCAATCTAAAACGCAAACGCCCCGAACAAGTCGGGGCGTTTGCCTGGTGCACGTCAGTGACTACTGGAACAGCGACTCGCTGGACAGGCCATTCTTCTCGAGAATCTCGCGCAGGCGCTTGAGGCCTTCGACCTGGATCTGCCGCACGCGCTCGCGGGTCAGGCCGATCTCCAGGCCGACATCCTCGAGGGTGCTGCTTTCATGCCCGCGCAGGCCGAAACGCCGCACTACCACCTCGCGCTGCTTGTCGGTCAGCTCGCCCAGCCACTGGTCGATGCTCTGCGACAGGTCGTCATCCTGCAGCAATTCGCACGGATCGGTGGGGCGATCGTCGGTGAGCGTGTCGAGCAGCGTCTTGTCGGAGTCAGGGCCGAGCGAGACATCCACCGAGGATACCCGCTCGTTCAGGCCGAGCATGCGCTTGACCTCGGCCACCGGTTTCTCCAGCAGGCTGGCGATTTCTTCCGGCGATGGCTCGTGGTCGAGTTTCTGCGTCAGCTCGCGGGCAGCGCGCAGGTAGACGTTGAGCTCCTTGACCACGTGGATGGGTAGGCGGATGGTGCGCGTCTGGTTCATGATCGCCCGTTCGATGGTCTGGCGGATCCACCAGGTCGCGTAGGTCGAGAAGCGGAAGCCCCGCTCGGGGTCGAATTTCTCCACCGCACGGATCAGGCCCAGGTTGCCTTCCTCGATCAGGTCGAGCAACGACAGGCCACGATTGACGTAACGGCGGGCGATCTTGACCACCAGGCGCAGGTTGCTTTCGATCATGCGCTTGCGACCAGCCGGGTCGCCTTTTTGCGACAGGCGCGCGAAATGCACTTCTTCCTCTGGCGAAAGCAGGGGCGAGAAGCCGATTTCATTCAGATAGAGTTGAGTGGCATCAAGTGCGCGACTGTAGTCGATGTACTTGTGCTGCTTGAGCGACGCGCCCTGTTTCGACTTGGTCCGAACCGAAGGTACAGCAGGTTCGTCTGACACCACATCCGTTTCCAAAACGATGCCAGTCTCCATGAGAAGGAGGTCATCGTCGATGTCAAACTCCGGCACTTCTTTACTGAGAGCCATTGTTATAGTCCTTTGCTGAGTTCGAACTCAGACTCGAGCGTCACCCTTCCATGGCAGCGCTGGAGCCTGTCCCCTCTACATCCAAGGAACAGGCCGGGACAATGATCAACGGCGTGGCAGGAACTGGAGAGGATCGACGGGTTTGCCCTGGCGGCGAATCTCGAAATGCAGCTTCACCCGATCAGTGCCCGTGGACCCCATTTCTGCGATCGTCTGCCCTGCCTTGACCTGCTGCCCCTCCCGAACCAAAAGCCTGCGGTTGTGACCGTAGGCACTGACGTAGGTATCGCTGTGTTTGATGATGATGAGCTCGCCATAGCCCCTCAAGCCACTGCCGGCGTAGACCACCGCTCCATCAGACGCAGCAAAAACAGGCTGTCCCAAATCACCGGCGATATCAATGCCTTTATTCAAACTACCGTTTGAAGCGAATTTACCAATCAGCACGCCGCTCGCCGGCCATGTCCAACCGCCGACGGCGCGCTCTGCGGCGGGCACCTGGGCAACCGTTTGCGAGGTGGTGGAAGGGGCAGTAGTGGCACTTTTGCCATTACCGGTCGCCGGCGCGGTGGTCGCAACCGGTCGGCGGATGACGGTGGTCTTGCTCGACGAAGAAGGGCTGCTGACGACCGTGGTGCTCCCCCCCGCGCCACTGCTGAAACGAATCGGCTGACCTGGGCGAATGGTGTAGGGAGCGGGAATGTTGTTGCGCGCCGCCAGCTCCTTGTAGTCCCAGCCATAGCGGAAGGCGATGGAGAACAATGTGTCACCGGGTTTGACGATGTACTGCCCCGAGGTAACGGTCGGGCGCTTGGGCGCGGCGTTGTTGCGATCAACCACGCGGGCGCCGTTGGAGCTGGTGCTGGAACAGCCAGCCAGCAGGGTCCCCATGGCCAGCGCAATCACCAGAAGCTTCAATACCGACCGATCCTTGCGCTGCCGCATGCCTGTGTGACCCACCCGCGCTCCCCTCATGCTGTCAAATAATGACGATACAAAATGCAATATTGTTTCAATTATAACCGAGCCACCCTGCCAGGGGTGACTCGCAATTGGCCTGATTGGTGTACGAAAAACGCCACGCCAGATAGACAGGGGCCAGGCGCAAGAATTCGTCGCCGGCGCAAATATTCCGTTGCGCCGCTCAGGCCAGCGGGCCGTTGAGCAGGGGCACGAAGCGCACGGCCCCGAGCACCCGGCGCGAGAAGCCATGTTCCTCACGCACGATCAGCATCAGTTGCTGGGTCTCCCCCGCCGGCCCGACCGGGATCACCATGCGCCCGCCCGGCGCCAACTGGTCGAGCAGTGCCTGGGGCACCTCCGGGGCGACCGCGGTAACGATGATGCCGTTGTAAGGCGCCAGCGCCGGCCAACCTTCGCAGCCGTCGCCCCAGCGGAACACCACGTTGCGCAGGTTGAGCTCGACCAGGCGCTCCTTGGCCCGGTCCTGCAGGACCTTGATCCGCTCCACCGAAAACACCCGTTCCACCAGCTGGGCCAGGATCGCCGTCTGATAGCCCGAGCCGGTGCCGATCTCCAGCACCTTGTCCAGGGGCCCGGCCTCCAGCAACAGCTCGCTCATGTGAGCGACCATGAACGGCTGGGAGATCGTCTGGTTGTGGCCGATCGGCAGCGCCGTGTCCTCGTAGGCACGATGGGCCAGGGCTTCATCGACGAACAGGTGGCGCGGGGTGCGGCGAATGGCCTCGAGTACCTTGGCGTTCGACACGCCTTCTTCGTAGAGGCGCTGGATCAGCCGCTCCCGGGTACGCTGGGAAGTCATGCCGATGCCGCGACGCTGCAGATCGTCCTGTTCACGCATCAGAGCAGGCCCTCCAGCCAGCCGTCGAGGCGCTCGAAGGCATCGTTGAAGGTGCGGTCCAGCTGCAACGGCGTGATCGACACGTAGCCTTGCATCACCGCATGGAAATCGGTGCCCGGCCCGCCGTCCTCGGCATCGCCGGCCACGGCAATCCAGTAGCCTTCCTTGCCCCGCGGGTTGACCACCTTGGTCGGCGCCGCAGCACGCGCCCGGTGCCCCAGGCGGGTAAGCTGGATGCCACGGATGTGCTCCAGCGGCAGGTTGGGGATGTTGACGTTGAGCACGGTACGCGGCGGCAGCTCCAGGCGTGACTGCGCCTCGACCAGACGCCGGGCGATATAGGCAGCGGTCGGCAGGTTGTCGGGCAGGCGCGACAAGAGCGAAAAGGCCAGCGAGGTGCCGCCGAGGAAGCGCCCTTCCAGCGCGGCGGCGACCGTGCCGGAATACAGCACGTCATCCCCCAGGTTGGCGCCCAGGTTGATGCCGGACACCACCATGTCGGGGGTGTCCGGCAACAGGCCGTTGAGCCCCAGGTGCACGCAGTCGGTGGGCGTGCCGTTGAGGCTGATGAAGCCGTTGGCCAGGGTCTGCGGGTGCAGCGGCCGGTCAAGCGTCAGCGAACTGCTGGCGCCGCTCTTGTCTTGATCCGGGGCAATCACCACGCACTCGGCGTAATCCGCCAGCGCTTCATGCAGCGCGGCGATGCCGGGTGCGGTAACACCGTCGTCATTCGAAATCAGAATACGCATGGGCTGTCCGTCTGCCCTGCCGGCACCAGATCGACGAGTTCGCGCACCACCACGGTGGCGAAGCATCCGGCCGGAAGGACGAATTCCAGTTGCAGGATATCAGGCTCGGGATAATGCCACGACAGACGCCCAATAGGGAGCCGCAGGATGCGCCGTTCGTGATCCATGCCCGCTCGCGCCAGCCATTGGCACAACGCCGGATGGCGGGCGGCGGCTTCGCTCTCGAGCGCCTGGGTCGCGCCAGCGCACGGCGATTGCCCCTCGCCCCACAGCGGGCCGGTGGGGTGCAGGTCGAGAATGGCCAGGCGCGGATCGCTGCACTCGGCCTCCTCCGCCGGGAAGAAACTGCGGCTGTCGGTGAACGCGAGCAGGTCGCCGACCTGGGCACGCTGCCAACTGCCGTCGGCCACCCGGGCGGCCAGCACCTGGTTGAACAGGTAACTGCGCCCGGCCGACAACAGCCGCGAGCGCACGTTGCGCTGCTCGGGCAATGCCTGGCGTGCGGCCCAGTCCTGGGCGTCGTGCACGTTGCCGCCGGCATGACCGAAACGCTGGGTGCCGAAGTAATTGGGCACACCCTGCTGCTTGAGTTGCTCCAGGCGGGCATCGAGGGCGGGGCGGTCGGCCTGCAGCGCGGTCAGGCGCAAGGTGAAACCATTGGCCGAGTGTGCGCCACGCTGCAGCTTGCGCTGGTGGCGCACCTGCTTGAGCACCCGTAGGGTGTCGTCCTCGGCGCGGGATAGATCAGGGTCGGCCTTGCCCGGCAGGTGCAGGCTGAACCACTGGCGGGTCAGGGCCTGGCGATCCTTGAGGCCGGCATAGCTGATGGCGCGCACTGGCACGCCGGCGGCGCGGGCCAGGCGGCGGGCCGCCTCCTCGGTGTTGAGGTCGCGCTTCTCGACCCACAGCCACAGGTGCTCGCCCTGGCCGGACAGCGGGATATCGAGGACTTCATCAACCTGGAAGTCTTCGGCCACCGCCTTGAGCACTGCGGTGCCCAATGCATCGCCCGAGGCCCGAGGGCCCAGCAGTTCCAGTTCGGTCATGCTGGCAGCAGTAGGGCGACCGCATGCACGGCGATGCCCTCCTCGCGGCCGGTGAAGCCCAGCTTTTCTTCGGTGGTGGCCTTGACGTTGACCTGGTCGAGCTCGACCTGCAGGTCTGCGGCGATCTGCTGGCGCATGGTCTCGATATGCGGGGCCATCTTCGGCGCCTGGGCGACGATGGTGGCGTCGACATTGCCGACCTTCCAGCCCTTGTCGCGCACGACGGCGACCACATGACGCAACAGCACGCGACTGTCGGCGCCCTTGAACTGGGGGTCGGTATCGGGGAAATGCTTGCCGATGTCGCCCAGCGCCGCAGCGCCGAGCAGGGCATCGCTCAGGGCGTGCAGCAGCACGTCACCGTCGGAGTGGGCCAGCAGGCCGAACTTGTGGGGGATACGCACCCCGCCCAAGGTAATGAAATCACCGTCGCAGAAACGGTGGACATCGTAGCCGTGGCCAATACGCATAGAAAAACGCCCTGATTGAGTCAGGGCGTGATTCTACCTGCTTTTGAGGTATTGGGGCTGCTTCGCAGCCCATCGCCGGCAAGCCGGCTCCCACAGAAATTGCAGGCGCTGTCAGACCCTGCCCAGCGCCACCGCATGATGACGCAGGTGTTCCTCGATGAAGCTGGCGATGAAGTAGTAGCTATGGTCATAGCCCGGCTGCAGGCGCAGGGTCAGCGCATGCTCCCCCTTGCGCGCCGCCTGCTCCAGCGCTTGCGGCTTGAGCTGCTTGTCGAGGAAGTCATCGCGATCGCCCTGGTCCACCAGCAACGGCGGGCACTCCCCTGCCTCGGCCAGCAGCACGCTGGCGTCCCACTCCCGCCAACACGCACGGTCCTCCCCCAGGTAGCGGGAAAACGCCTTCTCGCCCCAGGGGCAATCCATCGGGTTGCTGATCGGCGAGAACGCCGACACCGAACGATAGCGCCCGGGGTTGCGCAGGGCGCAGACCAGCGCGCCGTGTCCGCCCATCGAGTGACCACTGATGCTGCGCTGGTCGGACGCCGGGAAGTGCGCCTCGATCAGGGCCGGCAACTCCTGCACCACGTAGTCGTGCATCCGGTAATGCTGGGCCCACGGCTGCTGGGTGGCATTGAGGTAGAACCCCGCGCCCAGGCCGAAGTCCCAGGCCCCATCCGGATCGCCCGGCACCTGCTCGCCACGCGGGCTGGTGTCCGGGGCGACAATGATCAGCCCGAGCTCCGCGGCCAGGCGCTGGGCACCGGCCTTCTGCATGAAGTTCTCGTCGGTGCAGGTCAGGCCGCTGAGCCAGTACAGCACCGGCAGCTTCTCGCCCTGCTCGGCCTGGGGCGGCAGGTAGACGGCGAACACCATGTCGCAGCCGAGCACCTTGGAAGTGTGCCGGTAACGCTTGTGCCAGCCGCCGAAGCTCTTCTGGCAGGAGAGGTTTTCCAGGGTCATGGCGAGGCCCTCAGAAGTGGATCACGCTGCGGATGCTCTTGCCTTCGTGCATCAGGTCGAAGGCCTTGTTGATGTCTTCCAGGCCCATGGTGTGGGTGATGAAGGTGTCCAGCGGGATCTCGCCCTTCTCGGACATCTCGACGTAGCTCGGCAGCTCGCTGCGGCCACGCACGCCGCCGAAGGCCGACCCGCGCCAGACGCGACCGGTGACCAACTGGAACGGACGGGTAGCGATTTCCTGGCCAGCACCGGCCACGCCGATGATCACCGACTCGCCCCAGCCCTTGTGGCAGCACTCCAGCGCCGCACGCATCAGTTGCACGTTGCCGATGCACTCGAAGGAGAAATCGACCCCGCCGTCAGTGAGGTCGACGATCACTTCCTGGATCGGGCGATCGTAGTCTTTCGGGTTGACGCAGTCGGTGGCGCCCAGTTGGCGGGCGATCTCGAACTTGGCCGGGTTGATGTCGATGGCGATGATGCGCGAAGCCTTGGCCTTGACCGCGCCGATCACTGCCGACAGGCCGATGCCGCCGAGGCCGAAGATGGCCACCGTGTCACCCGGCTTGACCTTGGCGGTGTTGAGTACCGCGCCGATACCGGTGGTCACGCCGCAACCGAGCAGGCAGACCTTCTCCAGCGGGGCTTCCTTCTGGATCTTGGCCACCGAGATTTCCGGCAGCACGGTGTACTCGGAGAAGGTCGAGGTGCCCATGTAGTGGAACAGCTGCTGGCCCTTGTAGCTGAAGCGAGTGGTGCCGTCGGGCATCAGGCCCTTGCCCTGGGTGGCGCGAATGGCCTGGCACAGGTTGGTCTTGCCCGACAGGCAGAATTTGCACTTGCCGCATTCCGGGGTATACAGCGGGATCACATGGTCGCCGACCGCCACCGAGGTGACGCCCTCGCCCACCGCCTCGACGATCGCCCCGCCTTCGTGGCCGAGGATCGACGGGAAGATACCCTCCGGATCGGCGCCGGACAGAGTGTAGGCGTCAGTGTGGCAGACACCCGAGGCAACAACGCGCAGCAGCACTTCGCCGGCCTTGGGCATGGCCACATCCACCTCGACGATTTCCAGGGGTTTCTTGGCCTCGAAGGCAACGGCAGCGCGGGACTTGATCATCAAAGGTCTCCAGAAAGGTGTCGATTACTGGCTGCCAGTGTAATTCACCATGTTTTGATGAATAATCCAGCCACTAACAAAACATTATTGCCACACAGGGATAATCCATGAACAGTCGCTGGGAGGGTATCGACGAGTTTGTCGCGGTGGCAGAATCGGGTCAGTTCACCGCCGCCGCCGAACGCCTTGGGGTGTCGTCCTCGCACATCAGTCGGCAGATCGCCCGCCTGGAGGAACGCCTGCAGACGCGTCTTCTGTACCGCAGCACCCGGCGGGTGACCCTGAGCGAAGCCGGGCAGACCTTTCTCCAGCACTGCCAGCGCCTGCAGGATGGCCGCGAGGAGGCGCTGCGGGCCATGGGCGACCTGGCCAGCGAGCCCAAGGGCCTGCTGCGCATGACCTGCGCGGTGGCCTATGGCGAACGCTTCATCGTGCCGCTAGTGACGCGCTTCATGGCGCAGTACCCACAGTTGCGGGTCGAAGTGGAACTGAGCAACCGTACCCTCGACCTGTTGCACGAAGGCATGGACCTGGCGATTCGCCTGGGGCGTTTGCAGGACTCACGGCTGGTAGCCACGCGCCTGGCGCCGCGACGCATGTACCTGTGCGCGTCGCCGGCCTACCTGGAGCGCTATGGACGGCCACACAGCCTGTCGGAGCTGGCGCGGCACAACTGCCTGGTCGGCAGTTCGGACCAGTGGGCGCTGCAACAGGAGGGTCGCGAAATCAGCCAGCGGGTGCTGGGCAACTGGCGCTGCAACAGCGGCCAGGCGGTGCTGGATGCAGCCCTGCAAGGCATGGGGCTGTGCCAGTTGCCGGACTACTACGTGCTCGAGCATTTGCACAGCGGGGCGCTGGTGTCGTTGCTGGAGGGGCATCAGCCGCCGAATACGGCAGTGTGGGCGCTGTATCCGCAGCAGCGGCATCTGTCGCCAAAGGTGCGCAGGTTGGTCGACTACCTGAAGGAAGGGTTGGCGCAGTTGCCGGAGTATCGCACCTCTCCCCTGTAGGAGCGGGCTTGCCCCGCGAAGCAGGCGCCGCGTCGCATGGCACCGGCTTTGCCAGTGTTCGCGGGACAAGCCCGCTCCTACAGGGACAGTGCCAGGTCGGCGCTCAGCGGCGCCCGGCCCAGCGCTGGCGCAGCCACTCCAGGTCTTCCGGGCGGGTCACCTTGATGTTGTCGCTGCGCCCTTCGACCAGGCGCGGCGCATAGCCGGCCCATTCGATGGCGGACGACTCGTCGGTGACCGCCACATCGGACACCAGGCACTCGGCCATCGCCCGATGCAGCATGCCGAGACGGAACATCTGCGGGGTATAGGCCTGCCAGACAGTACTGCGATCAACCGTGGCCGCCACCCTGCCCTCGCCATCGGCACGCTTTAGGGTGTCCCGGGCGGGAACGGCGAGCAATCCACCGACGGGATCTTCAGCCAGGGCTGACAGCAACTTGTCCAGATCGCTACGCGCCAGGTTCGGCCGCGCGGCGTCGTGCACCAGTACCCAGTCGTCATCCGACGCGCCCTGGGCATGCAGCAGCAACAGTGCGTTGAGCACCGAGTCGGCGCGCTCGCTACCGCCCGGGGCGCGCTGGATGCGCGGATCGGTGGCGCAGCGCAGGCCGGGCCAGTAAGGGTCTTGTTCAGCAATGCTGACCACCACGCCCTTGAGCATGGGATGGTCGAGGAAACAGTCGAGGCTATGCTCGAGAATCGTCTGCCCGCCCAATTGCAGATACTGCTTGGGACGGTCGGCAGCCATGCGGGCACCGACGCCCGCGGCAGGAATCACAGCCCAGAAGGCCGGCAGTTGGTTTGTCATTTCTGCGGCAGCTGGTAGAGGGTTTCACCCTCCTTGACCATCCCCAGTTCATGACGAGCCCGTTCTTCCACGGTCTCCATACCTTTCTTCAACTCCAGGACTTCAGCGTCGAGCACGCGATTGCGCTCCAGCAGGCGCTCGTTTTCCGCATGCTGGTCGGCGATCTGCTGCTTGAGTTCGGTCACTTGCGCCAGGCTGCCATTACCTACCCAAAGGCGATATTGCAGGCCGCCGAGCAGCAGGAGCAGGACGAGGAACAACCAATAGGGACTGCGCATGAAGATATCCAGGGTAAAAAAGGCCGCCGCAGCGAGCTTCCGATAGCACGAAGCCTGGCCGAGGCCAGGCTTCGTCGACAGAAACCCGTGGAGACAACCGAACGATCAGTACGAACGTTCAGTCGGCCCCGGCTGCTGCCTTTTTACCATCTCTTGCTCAGCCGCGAAACTCGGCACGGCCGCGATATACAGCCTTGGCGCCCAGTTGCTCTTCGATGCGCAGCAGTTGGTTGTACTTGCTGACGCGGTCGGAACGGCACAGCGAACCGGTCTTGATCTGGCCGGCGGCAGTGCCCACGGCCAGATCGGCGATGGTCGAGTCTTCGGTTTCACCGGAACGGTGCGAGATCACCGCGGTGTAGCCGGCGGCCTTGGCCATCTGGATGGCTTCCAGGGTCTCGGTCAGCGAGCCGATCTGGTTGAACTTGATCAGGATCGAGTTGCCGATGCCCTTCTCGATGCCTTCCTTGAGGATCTTGGTGTTGGTCACGAACAGGTCGTCGCCGACCAGTTGCACCTTGGCACCGATCTTGTCGGTCAGGATCTTCCAGCCGGCCCAGTCGGACTCGTCCAGGCCGTCTTCGATCGAGATGATCGGGAAGCGCTCGGTCAGGCCCTTCAGGTAGTCGGCGAAGCCTTCGGCGTCGAACGACTTGCCTTCACCGGACAGGTTGTACTTGCCGTCTTCATAGAACTCGGAAGCCGCGCAGTCCAGGGCCAGGGTCACGTCGGTACCCAGCTTGTAGCCGGCCTTCTCGACGGCTTCGGCAATGGCTGCCAGGGCGTCTTCGTTGGACGCCAGGTTCGGCGCGAAGCCACCTTCGTCACCGACGGCGGTGTTCAGGCCACGGGCCTTCAGCACGGCCTTGAGGTGGTGGAAGATCTCGGTGCCCATGCGCAGGCCATCGGAGAAGGTCTTGGCGCCAACCGGCTGCACCATGAACTCCTGGATGTCGACGTTGTTGTCGGCGTGCTCGCCGCCGTTGATGATGTTCATCATCGGCACCGGCATGGAGTACTGGCCCGGGGTGCCATTGAGGTTGGCGATGTGGGCGTACAGTGGCAGGTCCAGGTCCTGGGCGGCGGCCTTGGCGGCGGCCAGGGACACGGCCAGGATCGCGTTGGCGCCCAGCTTGGCCTTGTTCTCGGTACCGTCCAGCTCGATCATGGCGCGGTCCAGGGCTTTCTGGTCGGCCGGGTCCTTGCCCAGCAGCAGGTCGCGGATCGGACCGTTGATGTTGCCGACGGCCTTCAGCACGCCCTTGCCCAGGTAACGGCTCTTGTCGCCATCACGCAGCTCCAGCGCTTCGCGCGAGCCAGTGGAGGCACCCGACGGCGCGCAGGCGCTGCCGATGATGCCGTTGTCGAGCAGTACATCGGCTTCCACGGTGGGGTTGCCACGCGAATCGAGAACTTCACGACCTTTGATGTCGACGATCTTTGCCATTGTTGTAAGCACTCCAGAATTGACGAAAACAACGCAGCTTTGGGAATTCTTGCCGTTCACCAGGCGACATGGCACGGGCAGGCCTGGCGAAGGGAGCCCCTGACCGAAAGGTCAGGGGTGGAACGGGCGGTACTTTACCCGAGAAACGAGCTTTACGCGGTTTCTACCGTCGGAAAACTTTTCACCAGGTCGTCCAGTTGCTTGAGCTGGGCCAGGAACGGCTCCAGCTTGTCCAGGCGCAGGGCGCACGGACCGTCGCACTTGGCGTTGTCCGGATCCGGATGGGCCTCGAGGAACAGGCCTGCCAGGCCCTGGCTCATACCGGCCTTGGCCAGGTCGGTGACCTGGGCGCGACGGCCGCCGGCAGAGTCGGCGCGACCACCCGGGGTCTGCAGCGAGTGGGTCACGTCGAAGAACACCGGGTACTCGAACGCTTTCATGATGCCGAAGCCGAGCATGTCCACGACCAGGTTGTTGTAGCCGAAGCTCGAGCCGCGCTCACAGAGGATGAGCTGGTCGTTGCCGGCCTCGACGCACTTGGCGAGGATGTGCTTCATCTCGTGGGGCGCAAGGAATTGCGCCTTCTTGATGTTGATCACGGCACCGGTCTTGGCCATTGCCACGACCAGGTCGGTCTGACGCGACAGGAAGGCCGGCAGCTGGATGATGTCGCAGACCTTGGCCACCGGCTCGCACTGGTAGGGCTCGTGCACGTCGGTGATCACCGGCACATTGAAGGTCTGCTTGATCTCTTCGAAGATCTTCAGGCCTTCTTCCATGCCGGGGCCACGGTACGAGTTGACCGACGAACGGTTGGCCTTGTCGAAGCTGGCCTTGAACACGTACGGGATGCCGAGCTTCTCGGTCACCCGCACGTACTCCTCGCAGACCTTCAGGGCCAGGTCACGGGACTCCAGGACGTTCATGCCGCCGAACAGGACGAACGGCTTGTCGTTGGCGATCTCGATGTTACCGACGCGAATGATCTTCTGAGTCATGGATCAGGCCTTGTTCTTCTGTGCCAGGGCCGCCTTGACGAAGCCGCTGAACAGCGGGTGGCCGTCACGCGGGGTCGAGGTGAATTCCGGGTGGAACTGGCAGGCGACGAACCATGGGTGCTCCTTGGACTCGACCACTTCGACCAGCGCGCCGTCTTCGGAACGGCCGGAAACCACCAGGCCGGCATCGACCAGCTGCGGCAGCAGGACGTTGTTGACTTCGTAGCGGTGACGGTGACGCTCGGTGATCACGTCCTTGCCGTAGCAGTCGTGGACCTTGGAGCCGGACGCCAGCTGGCAGTCCTGCGCGCCCAGGCGCATGGTGCCGCCCAGGTCGGAGGCTTCGGTACGGGTCTCGACCGCGCCGGTGGCATCGGCCCACTCGGTGATCAGGCCGACGACCGGGTGCCCGCTGTTGCGGTCGAACTCGGTGGAGTTGGCGTCTTTCCAGCCCATCACGTTACGGGCGAACTCGATCACGGCCACCTGCATGCCCAGGCAGATGCCCAGGTACGGAACCTTGTTCTCACGGGCGTACTGCACCGCGGTAATCTTGCCTTCTACGCCACGCAGGCCGAAACCGCCCGGGACCAGGATGGCATCGGCGCCTTCGAGCAGGCTGGTGCCCTGGTTCTCGATGTCTTCGGAGTCGATGTAGCGCAGGTTGACCTTGGTGCGGTTGGTGATGCCGGCGTGGCTCATCGCTTCGATCAGCGACTTGTACGCGTCCAGCAGCTCCATGTACTTGCCGACCATGGCGATGGTCACTTCCTGCTCAGGGTTGAGCTTGGCGTCGACGACCTTGTCCCACTCGGACAGGTCGGCGCTGTTGCACTGCAAGCCGAAGCGCTCGACGACGAAGTCGTCCAGGCCTTGTGCGTGCAGCACGCCAGGGATCTTGTAGATGGTGTCGACGTCTTCCAGCGAGATCACCGCACGCTCTTCGACGTTGGTGAACAGCGCGATCTTGCGACGCGACGAGGCATCGACCGGGTGGTCGGAGCGGCAGATCAGCACGTCGGGCTGCAGGCCGATGGAGCGCAGCTCCTTCACCGAGTGCTGGGTCGGCTTGGTCTTGGTCTCGCCGGCGGTGGCGATGTACGGGACCAGGGTCAGGTGCATCAGCATGGCGCGCTTGGAGCCCACTTCGACGCGCAGCTGGCGGATCGCCTCGAGGAACGGTTGCGACTCGATGTCGCCCACGGTGCCGCCGATTTCGACCAGCGCGACGTCGGCATCGCCGGCGCCCTTGATGATGCGGCGCTTGATCTCGTCGGTGATGTGCGGGATGACCTGGATGGTCGCGCCCAGGTAATCACCACGGCGCTCTTTACGCAGCACGTGCTCGTAGATACGACCGGTGGTGAAGTTGTTGTTCTGGGTCATCGTGGTGCGGATGAACCGCTCGTAGTGGCCAAGATCAAGGTCGGTCTCGGCGCCGTCGTGGGTGACAAACACCTCACCGTGCTGGAACGGGCTCATGGTGCCCGGGTCGACGTTGATGTACGGGTCCAGCTTGAGCATGGTGACCTTGAGCCCCCGCGCTTCCAGGATGGCCGCCAGGGAAGCCGAGGCAATGCCTTTCCCCAATGAAGAAACAACACCGCCCGTGACGAATATGTAGCGCGTCATGAAAAACCCTAGAAGTCTGCGTTAAGGCGGCATGGGCCGCCGGAGAAAGCGAAGGAAGGCCGAAGCCCCCGATCACCTGCGTCAATCACAGTGCATCTCGAAAAACTGCCGCGTCTGTACAGACCAGGGGTATCCCCGGCATGGAGCTCGCTCGTCATTTTAAGAAATCAGCCCAGCAAAAAACTGCTTGGTAATCGGCAACTCCTGTGTTTTTGCGCAACCCACAGAAGTTGTATCAAGAAGGGAGGGTAGTCTACCGGAATGTACCCTTCAGCTCAAACCTTGCACGCTCGTCGGCGGCAGCCAGTGCAACTGGCAATCCGCCTGCGCCAGCTCGGGCAGGTTGGCCACCGCTAGCAACTGCTCGCCACGATACAGCAGCGGCAGGCGCGGGCGCACGAACTGCGGGACCTGCAGCTCGTTGAGCAGGCGCTTGAGATCGCGCCGGCCGCGGCCGGGCGGTTGCATGACCTCGCCGCCCTGGCGGTAGCGGATATGCAGGCCTTCACCTGGCAGGCCCGACATCAGGCGAACGCTGCCATTACCCGGCAGGCGCAACGGTTTCCCGCTGTCCAGCCAGGGGTAATCGCCCGACACCGCAGCCAGCCAATCGCCACTCAGCCACCAGATACGTCCATGGCTGCGATGTAGTTCGCCGTCGGTCAGACGCCAGACCGGGCAGGCATCGGCCGCCGCGTCGCGCAGGTCGTTCCAGCCGACCCAGTGGCGGCTGTCGGGCAGGCGGGTGCGTTGGCTGAGCCAGAACTGCAAGGCATTGCGCTGGCGCGCTGGGGACAGTGCGGTGAGCGCCTCGAGGCTGAGTGAATCCAACCCCAGCCAGTGCAGCGGCGCATTGTCGCAGGCACTCGCCAGGTCGCTATCGGCCAGCTCGTCCAGCAGGCCCAGTGCCTCGCCCAGGTGTTCGGCGCTGCGTGCCAAATTGGCTTCGGCCTGTGGCCAGCGCTGGCGCAGGATTGGGAAGACCTCGCCGCGCAGGAAGTTGCGGGCAAAGGCCGTATCGCTATTGGAAGGGTCGTCGACCCATACCAGCCCGTGCATGTCGGCGTAGGTCTGCAACTGTTGGCGCGACAGCCCCAGCAATGGCCGCACCAGGCTGCCCTGCCCTAGCGGCCGCTGTTGCGGCATGGCGGACAACCCACGCAAGCCGGCGCCGCGCAGCAAGCGAAACAGCAGGGTTTCGGCCTGATCGTCACGGTGCTGCCCGGTGAACAGCACCTCGCCCGCGCCAAGCCGCGCTTCGAAGGCGCCGTAGCGGGCATTGCGGGCCGCTTGTTCGAGGCTGGCGCCGGGGGCGATCTGGACAGGGATCACGTCGAGTTCGACACCCAGGGCGGCGCACACCGCTCGGCAGTGATCGGGCCAGGCATCGGCGGCGGCTTGCAGGCCGTGATGGACATGGATGGCGCGCAAGGAAGGCGCGGGGTGGTTGCGGGTGTAGTCGGCGAGCTGGTGCAGGAGGACGGTGGAGTCCAGGCCGCCGGAGAAGGCGACGTACCAGGTGGGGGCGTTGAGCCAGAGGGTGAGGTTGAGCATCAGGGCCTCACAGGGCTTGAGATCGCCGGGGGCGCTTT
Source organism: Pseudomonas mosselii (assembly GCF_003205295.1). Lineage (GTDB taxonomy): Bacteria > Pseudomonadota > Gammaproteobacteria > Pseudomonadales > Pseudomonadaceae > Aquipseudomonas > Aquipseudomonas mosselii_B. The sequence goes on along the minus strand of NZ_QJRP01000016.1, from coordinate 45,731 downwards.
GCGCCCCTTTCGCGACACAAGGCCGCTCCCACAGGATCGCGCAGTAATCGAAACTGGCGCCATCCTGTGGGAGCGGCCTTGTGTCGCGAAAGGGCCGCGATGCGGCCCCCGGAATCCATCAGAGGCCGTAGCTCATCAGGCGATCGTAACGGCGCTTGAGCAGCGCGTCGTTGTCGAGTTTGCCAAGCATGTCCAGCTGTTCGATCAGGTCGGCGCGAACATTGGCCGCCATCTTCGCCGGATCACGGTGAGCACCGCCCAGCGGCTCCGCGATGACCTTGTCGACGATGTTCAGGCTCTTCAGGCGCTCGGCGGTCACACCCATGGCCTCGGCGGCATCGGCCGCGCGGTCGGCGGTCTTCCACAGGATCGAGGCGCAACCTTCCGGCGAGATCACCGAGTAGGTCGAGTACTGCAGCATGTTCAGCTGGTCGCACACGCCAATGGCCAGTGCGCCGCCGGAACCGCCTTCACCGATAACGGTGGCGATGATCGGCGTCTTCAGGCGGGCCATCACGCGCAGGTTCCAGGCGATGGCCTCGCTCTGGTTGCGCTCTTCGGCGTCGATGCCCGGGTAGGCGCCCGGGGTGTCGATGAAGGTCAGGATCGGCATCTTGAAGCGCTCGGCCATTTCCATCAGGCGGCAGGCCTTGCGGTAGCCTTCAGGGCGCGGCATGCCGAAGTTGCGGCGTACCTTTTCGCGCACTTCACGGCCCTTCTGGTGGCCGATGACCATGACCGGCTTGTCGTTCAGGCGCGCGGTGCCACCAACGATGGCGGCGTCGTCGGCGAAGTGGCGATCGCCGTGCAGCTCCTCGAACTCGGTGAAGATATGGTCGATGTAGTCGAGGGTGTACGGACGGCGAGGATGACGGGCCAGGCGGGCGATCTGCCAGCTGGTCAGGTTGCCGAAGATGCTCTCGGTCAGGGTGCTGCTCTTGTCCTGCAGACGGGCAATTTCATCGCTGATGTTCAGCGAGTTGTCGTTGCCCACCAGGCGCAGCTCTTCGATCTTGGCTTGCAGGTCGGCAATCGGCTGTTCGAAATCGAGGAAATTCGGGTTCATAGGCTTCCGTCTTGGGTCTACGGCCAGGCGGCCGGCCGGTTGATCCGTTTGGCGCCCTACCTTAAGGGATCAGGCGCATAAAGGTCGAGATTAAAATGCGTCGTTTCAACGGTATTGCAGGAAGACGTTCTCACGCCCGAACTGGTCACGCAGTGCCTGAATCAGGCCATCGGCCGGGTCGATCGACCACTGGTCGCCGAACTGCAGCATGGCCTTGGCGTCGCTGCCGGTGTACTCCAGGGTGATCGGGCAGCCGCCGCGGTGACGGGTGATCAGCTCGCCCAGCCATTTCAAACGATCGCCCTTGAGCGCATCATGGCCGACCTTCAGACGCAGGCTCTCGGCCAGCTTGGTCCGGGCGTCCTCCATGGTCATCACGGTCTTGACCCGCAGGCGCAGGCCGCCGGAGAAGTCGTCATTGCTCACCTCCCCTTCCACCACCACCATGGCGTCGGTCTGCAGCAGTGCCTGGGCGCCCATGAAGGCATCGGCGAACAGCGAGGCCTCGATGCGCCCGGAACGGTCATCCAGGGTGACAAAGCCCATCTTGTCACCCTTCTTGTTCTTCATCACCCGCAGGGCAATGATCATGCCGGCGATGGTCTGGGTGTCCCGCGCCGGCTTGAGGTCGACGATGCGCTGGCGGGCGAAACGGCGGATCTCGGTCTCGTATTCGTCGATAGGGTGGCCGGTCAGGTACAGCCCAAGGGTATCCTTTTCGCCCTTGAGGCGTTCCTTGAGCGTCAGCTCGCGCACCTTGCGATGGTTGGCGTAGACGTCGACATCCGCCTCATCGAACATGCCGCCGAACAGGTCGACGTGGCCACTGTCCGCGGTATGGGCGGCCTGCTCGGCAGCCTTCACGGCCTCGCCCAGCGCCGACAGCAAGGTTGCACGGTTGATGTCGATGTTGGCCTGGTAGGCCTTGATCTCGTCATGGAAGTGCGGCCCCAGGCGGTCCAGCGCACCACTGCGGATCAGTGCGTCGAGGGTGCGCTTGTTGACCCGCTTGAGGTCAATCCGCTCGCAGAAGTCGAACAGGTCCTTGAACGGCCCGCCCTGGGCGCGGGCTTCGACGATCGCCTCCACCGGCCCCTCGCCCACGCCCTTGATCGCGCCCAGGCCATAGACGATGCGCCCGTCATTGTTGACGGTGAACTTGAAGTCCGAGAAGTTCACGTCCGGCGCGTCCAGGCGCAGCTTCATGCTGCGCACTTCCTCGACCAGCACCACCACCTTGTCGGTGTTGTGCATATCCGCCGACAACACCGCGGCCATGAACGGCGCCGGGTGGTGGGTTTTCAGCCAGGCGGTCTGGTACGACACCAGGCCGTAGGCGGCGGAGTGGGATTTGTTGAAGCCGTAGCCTGCGAACTTCTCTACCAGGTCGAAGATGTTACCGGCCAGGTCCGCATCGATGTTGTTGGCCACGCAGCCTTCGATGAAACCACCACGCTGCTTGGCCATTTCCTCGGGCTTTTTCTTACCCATGGCCCGGCGCAGCATGTCGGCGCCACCGAGGGTGTAGCCGGCCATCACCTGGGCGATCTGCATCACCTGTTCCTGGTACAGGATGATGCCGTAGGTCGGCGCGAGTACCGGCTTGAGGCCTTCGTACTGGTAGTCGGAGTGCGGGTAGGCCAGCTCTGCCCGGCCGTGCTTGCGGTTGATGAAGTCGTCCACCATGCCCGATTGCAGCGGCCCTGGACGGAACAGCGCCACCAGTGCGATGAGGTCTTCCAGACAGTCGGGCTTGAGCTTCTTGATCAGCTCCTTCATGCCACGGGATTCGAGCTGGAACACCGCGGTGGTCTCGGCTTTTTGCAGCAGCTCGTAGGTCTTGCGGTCGTCCAGCGGGATGAAGTCGATGTTGACGTCGGGCAGGTTCTTCTTGGCCTGCTCGCGGTTGATGATCTCCATCGCCCACTTGATGATGGTCAGGGTCCGCAGGCCGAGGAAGTCGAACTTCACCAGGCCCGCCGCCTCGACGTCATCCTTGTCGAACTGGGTCACCAGGCCGCCGCCTTCTTCGTCACAGGCGATCGGCGAAAAATCGGTGAGCTTGGTCGGCGCGATCACCACGCCACCGGCGTGCTTGCCGGTACCACGAGTGACACCTTCGAGCTTGAGGGCCATGTCCCAGATCTCGCGGCCGTCCTCGTCACTCTTGAGGAAATCACGCAGGATCTCTTCCTGCTCGTAGGCCTTCTCCAGGGTCATGCCCACTTCGAACGGGATCATCTTCGACAGGCGGTCGGCCAGGCCGTAGGACTTGCCCTGCACCCGCGCCACATCTCGCACTACCGCCTTGGCGGCCATGGTACCGAAGGTGATGATCTGGCTCACCGCATTGCGCCCGTAGGCCTCGGCCACGTAGTCGATCACGCGGTCGCGACCATCCATGCAAAAGTCGACGTCGAAGTCGGGCATGGAAATACGTTCAGGGTTCAGGAAGCGCTCGAACAGCAGGTCATAGGCCAGGGGGTCGAGGTCGGTGATCTTGAGTACATAGGCCACAAGCGAGCCGGCACCCGAGCCCCGGCCCGGCCCGACCGGCACGTCGTTGTTCTTGGCCCACTTGATGAAGTCCATAACGATCAGGAAGTAACCGGGGAAGCCCATCTGGATGATGATATCCAGCTCGAACTTCAGGCGGTCCAGGTAGACCTGGCGCTTCTCTTCGTAATTGGGCGTGGTCTCCTTCGGCCAGAGCACCGCCAGGCGCTCTTCCAGACCTTCATGAGAGACATGGCGCAGGTAGTCGTCGATGCCCATGCCGTTGGGCGTCGGGAAATCGGGGAGGAAGTACTTGCCCAGCTGCACGGTGATGTTGCAGCGCTTGGCGATCTCGACGGTGTTGGCAATGGCGTCCGGCAGGTCGCTGAACAGCTCGGCCATCTCTTCGGGCGACTTGAGGTACTGCTGGTCGCTGTAGCCGCGCGGGCGGCGCGGGTCGTCCAGGGTCCAGCCCTCGCCGATGCAGACGCGGGTCTCGTGGGCATCGAAGTCCGACTGCTTGATGAAACGCACGTCGTTGGTCGCCACCAGCGGTGCGCCAAGCTTGTCGGCCAGGGCCACGGCGGCGTGCACGTATTCTTCATCACCAGCGCGGTTGGTCCGTTGCACCTCGACATAGAAACGGTCCGGGAACATGCCCATCCAGTCGCCGAGCAAGGCTTCGGCCTCGTCCTGACGGCCGGTCATCAGCGCCATGCCAATATCGCCTTCCTTGCCCGCGGACAGGGCGATCAACCCTTCGCTGGCCGGGGCGATCCAGTCACGCTGGATGATCACAAGGCCGTTGCGCTGGCCGTCGGTCCAGCCACGGGAGATCAGCTCGGTGAGGTTGCGATAACCCTTGGGATTCATCGCCAGGAAGCAAATGCGCGACAGCGGCGCCTCGGGGTCGGCCCCGGCCAGCCACAGGTCGGCGCCGCAGATCGGCTTGATGCCGGCGCCCATGGCGGTCTTGTAGAACTTCACCAGCGAGCACATGTTGCTCTGGTCGGTGATTGCCACCGCCGGCATGCTCATCCCGGCCAGGGCCTTGGCCAGCGGCTTGATCCGCACCAGGCCGTCGACCAGGGAGAATTCGGAGTGCACGCGAAGGTGAACGAAGGAGACCGACATGGAGGATCCTGTAGCAGTGCTGAACGACAAGGGCGGGATTGTAGCGTATTGCTCTTCGCTTGCCTCGCCTGCAGGTCAGCGGTTGGTTGCAGAATGCATCGCGGGGCAAGCCCGCCCCCACACAGCTCGGCGTGGGAGCGGGCTTGCCCCGCGATGAATGGAGCCGATCAGATCAGCGAGGTGGAAATGCCTTCACGGGCTTCCCATGCGGCCCGAACAGGCGCGAACGAACGCCGATGAATGGGCGTCGGCCCAAGACGGGCCAGGGCCTCGAGGTGAACGGGGGTCGGATACCCCTTGTGCCCACCCATTCCATAACCCGGATAGATCAGCTCGAACGCGCTCATCTCGCGGTCACGGGTGACCTTGGCCAGGATCGAGGCCGCCGCGATCGCCGGCACTTGGGAATCACCCTTGACCACGGGCGCAGCCGGCACTGCCAGCTTCGGGCAACGGTTGCCGTCGATCAGCGCCAGTTTCGGCGTGATGTGCAGCCCTTCGACCGCGCGCTGCATGGCCAGCATGGTGGCCTGGAGGATGTTCAGACGGTCGATTTCCTCGACTTCGGCCCGGGCGATGCAGAAGCTCAGGGCCTTTTCGCGGATCTCGTCGAACAGCGCGTCGCGCTTGGCCTCGGTGAGCTTCTTCGAGTCGTTCAGGCCGAGGATCGGTCGGCGCGGGTCGAGAATCACCGCCGCAGTGACCACCGCGCCGCACAGCGGGCCACGGCCCACTTCATCGACGCCGGCCACCAGTTCTTCAACCAGGTTGAAATCCAGTCCCATCTGCATGTCAGCGGTCCTTCAACAGGGCGAGCACCGCGTCGGCCGCCTGGTTGGAGGCGTCGCGGCGCAGGGTGCGGTGAATCTGGTCGAAGCTGTCGGTCTGTTGCGAGCCGTCCTTGACCAGCGGCGCCAGGGTCTGGGCCAGGGCTTCGCTGGTGGCGGCGTCCTGCAGCAGTTCCGGTACCAGCAGGCGCTGGGCCAGCAGGTTGGGCAGCGACACGTACGGGCTCTTGACCATGCGCTTGAGGATCCAGTAGGTCAGCGGCGCCAGGCGGTAGGCCACCACCATTGGTCGCTTGTAAAGCATCGCTTCCAGGGTGGCGGTGCCAGACGCGATCAGCACCGCGTCACAGGCGGCCAGCGCCTGGTGCGAGCGACCGTCCAGCAGGGTCAGCGGCAACTCGCGCCCTTCGAGCATCTGCTCGACCTGGGCACGCCGGGCGGCATTCGCGCACGGCAGCACGAAGCGCACGCCGGGCACCAGCTCGCACAGGCGCTGGGCGGCATCGAGGAACAAGGCCCCCAGGCGCCCCACCTCACCGCCCCGGCTGCCAGGCATCAACGCGATCACCGGGCCTGCGTCCAGGCCCAGTTCGGCACGCGCCGCGCCACGGTCGGCCTCCAGGGGGATAGTGTCCGCCAGCGGATGGCCGACGAAACGCACCGGCACGCCCTGCTCTTCATAAAAGCGCGCCTCGAACGGCAACAGGGTGAGCATCAGGTCGCAACCCTCGCGAATCTTCAGCACGCGCTTCTGCCGCCAGGCCCAGACCGACGGGCTGACGTAATGCACCGTCTTGATCCCGGCCTGGCGCAGCTTGAGTTCGATATTGAGGGTGAAATCGGGAGCATCGATGCCGATGAACACGTCGGGCTTTTCGCCGATCAGTGTCTGGATCAGTTCCTTGCGCCGCTTGAGCAGTTCACGCAGGCGTCCGAGCACTTCGACCAGGCCCATGACGGCCAGGCGCTCCATCGGGAAGTGGGAGATCATGCCCTCGGCTTCCATCAAGGGACCGCCAACACCGATGAACCGTACGTCGGGATGGCGTTCCTTGATGGCGCGCATCAGGCCGGAACCAAGAATATCGCCGCTGGCCTCGCCCGCGACCAGCGCCACGCAGAGCCGGGCCATGTCAGCGGGTGATGCCGCGGGCGGAATTGGCGATCGATTGGCGGAACAGGTCGACTTCAGGGAACTGCGTGACCAGCTCATCCAGCTCCTTGAGCGCTTCTTCGACGGTCAGGCCCTGGCGGTAGACGATCTTGTAGGCGCGTCGCAGGGCGTGCAGCACTTCGTCGCTGAAACCGCGACGGCGCAGGCCTTCGAAGTTCATGCTGCGCGCCTCGGCCGGGCTGCCGAACACGGTGACGTAGGCCGGTACGTCCTTGCCGATCGCGGTGCCCATGCCGGAAAACGCGTGGGCGCCAATATGGCAGTACTGGTGAACCAGGGTGTAGCCGGACAGGATCGCCCAGTCGCCGACATGCACATGGCCCGCCAGCGCGGTGTTGTTGACCAGGATGCAGTGGTTGCCGATGACGCTGTCGTGGCCGATGTGGGCATAGGCCATGATCAGGTTGTGATCGCCCAGGGTTGTTTCCGAACGGTCCTGCACGGTGCCGCGGTGGATGGTGACACCCTCGCGGATCACGTTGTGGTCACCGATCACCAGACGCGTCGGCTCACCCTTGTACTTCAGGTCAGGGGTGTCTTCGCCGATCGAGGAAAACTGGTAGATACGATTGTGCTTGCCGATGCGGGTCGGCCCCTTGAGCACCACGTGCGGACCGATGACGGTGCCCTCCCCGATTTCCACATCGGGGCCTACGATCGACCAGGGGCCGACCTCGACGCCCTCGGCCAATTTGGCCGAGGGGTCGATGATCGCCCTTGGGTCAATCGAACTCATAGGGAGCGTTCCGCGCAGGTGATCTCGGCCGAGCAGACCGGCTTGCCGTCCACCAGGGCGCGGCACTCGAACTTCCAGATCATGCTCTTGCGGCTGAGGAACTTGGCTTCCAGCACCAGCTGGTCACCTGGCAGCACCGGCTGACGGAAGCGCAGCTTGTCGGAGCCGACGAAGTAGTAAAGAGTGCCGTCCGCCGGCTTGGCGTCGAGCATCTTGAATCCGAGAATCCCGGCCGCCTGGGCCATCGCCTCGATGATCAGCACGCCCGGCATGATCGGATGCGCCGGGAAATGGCCATTGAAGAACGGCTCGTTGATGCTGACATTCTTGTAGGCACGAATGCTTTGGGCCTCGAAGTCCAGGTCCGTCACACGGTCCACCAGCAGGAACGGGTAACGGTGAGGCAGGTATTCGCGAATCTCGTTGATGTCCATCATTTCGGGGGGAAGCCTGTATAAGAATAGGGAGCGCAGGTGCTGACCACACGCTCCTTTTGCAGATCCAAAGAGGAGCCAGCTAGCGACTGTAACGCTCGCTCAGTAAATGGTATCAGCCTTCTGATGTCGGCTGGCCACCTGAGGTCACGGTGTCGACACGCTTTTCCAGCTGCTGGAGACGCTTGGACATCTCGTCCAGCTGGCGAATGCGAGCGGCGCTCTTGCGCCACTCGGCCAAGGGTTGCATGGCCGTACCGGAAGAATAGCCACCCGGCTCGGTAATCGAACGGGTCACCATGGTCATGCCGGAAACGAAGACATTGTCGCAGACGTCGATGTGGCCGACCATCCCGACGCCGCCGGCAATCATGCAATGCTTGCCGATGCGGGTGCTGCCGGAAATCCCGACGCAGGCCGCCATCGCCGTGTGGTCGCCGACCTGCACGTTGTGGGCGATCTGGATCTGGTTGTCGAGCTTGACGCCATCGCCGATGCGGGTGTCCGACAGCGCGCCGCGGTCTACCGCGGTGTTCACGCCGATCTCCACGTCATCACCCAGGGTGACGCCGCCGATCTGCGCGATCTTGCGCCAAATACCCTTCTCGTTGGCAAAGCCGAAGCCCTCGCCACCGATCACCGCGCCGGACTGGATGACCACGCGCTTGCCGATGGTCACGTCGTGATACAGCGTGACCCGCGGAGCCAGCCAGCCACCCTCGCCGATGACGCAGCGGGCACCGACGAAGCAGTGCGCGCCGACCGTCACATTGGCGCCAATGCGCGCGCCGCTCTCGATCACCGCGAACGGGCCGATGCTGGCGCTGGCATCCACCTGGGCATCCTCGGCAACCACGGCGCTGGGATGGATTCCCGCCACAGCCCTGGGCTTCGGATCGAACAGGTGCGAAATGCGTGCATAGGCCAGGTAAGGGTCGGCAACGATCAGGGCGTTGCCGGCAAAACCTTCGGCGTCCTCGGCCTTGAGCAATACCGCGCTGGCCGAGGAGTCGTCCAGGAACTTGCGGTACTGCTTGTTGGCCAGGAAGCTCAACTGCCCGGAACCGGCCTCCTGCAAGGTGGCCAGCCCGGTGATCTCCAGCGCCTCGGGGCCTTTGAGTTCGGCCCCGAGGGCCTCGGCCAGCTGGCCGAGCGTCATGGTCACGGTCATATCAACGGGCTTGGTTCATGCGCTCGATGACCTGGCGGGTGATGTCGTACTGCGGCTTGACATCGATGACCGCGCCACGCTCCAGAACCAGGTCGAAACCGCCCTTCTTGATCACTTCCTCGACAGCGCCGTCGAGCTTCGGCTTGAGCTGCTTGAGCATGTCGCGGTCGGCCACGGCCTTGGCTTCGTTGAGTTCCTTGGACTGGAACTGGAAGTCGCGGGCTTTTTGCTTGAACTCGAGCTCCAGGCGTTCACGCTCAGGCTGAGGCATCTTGTCGCCGCCCTTGATCAGGCGGTCCTGGATACCCTTGGCGCTGCTTTCCAGGCCCTTGAGTTTGGTCAGTTGCGGGCCGAACTTCTTCTCGGCGTCAACGGCGTATTTCTTGGCCGCGTCGGATTCCAGCAGGGCCATCTGATAGTTCAGCACGGCAACTTTCATTTCGGCGAAAGCCGGGGTGGCGACCAGCGCCGCGGCCACGAGGGCCAGTTGGGTCAACTTACGCACGATGCACTCCTGGATAATCCGTTGTCGTTATGCAAGGGCCGACCTCAGAAGGTCTGGCCCAGAGAGAATTGGAACACTTGCGTGTCGGCGTCGTCCGGCTTCTTGATCGGCATCGCCAGGCTGAAGCTCAACGGGCCCAGCGCGGTGATCCAGGTCACGCCCAGACCGACCGAACTGGCCATGTCCGAGAAACCGACCTTGGTGCAATCGGGCTTGGAGCCGCAGTTGGTGTCGAACACGTTACCCACGTCCCAGAACACGGACGTGCGCAGCGAGCGCTGATCCTTGACGAACGGCAGCGGGAACAGCAGCTCCACGCCACCCTGGACGAGGACGTTGCCGCCGAACGGCAGCGGATCCTGATCCGGGTCGGCGATGGTGCCCTGGTTGCCGGTCACCGCGGCGCCACGGCTCGGGGTACTGCGTGGGCCCAGGGTGCTGTCCTTGAAGCCGCGCACGGAGTTGAAACCGCCCGCGTAGTAGTTTTCATAGAACGGCAGGCCGGAGGTCGAGCCGAAACCATCACCATAGCCCAGTTCGGTGTGCAGGCGCAGGGTGTAGTCGTTGTTGATCGGCTTGAACAGCTGGCCGCGGTAGTCGAGCTTGTAGAACGACAGGTCGCTGCCCGGCACGGTGGTTTCCAGGGTCAGGCTCTGGGAGTGACCGCGGGTGGCCAGCACGCCTTTGTTCAGGGTCGACTCGGACCAGCCGATCGAGGCCTTGAAGTTCAGGAAGTTGTCGCCTTCGTCCTGGAGGAACTTGAAGATCTCATCGACGGTGTAGCGGCCGGTCTTGATCTTGTCCTGCTGCACGGTCAGGCCGTAGGTCAGGCGCGAGGTCTCGCTGATCGGGTAGCCGAGGCTGACACCGGCACCGAGGCTGTCCACCGCGTAGCTGGCCACGTCGACGTCGAGGTCGTCGTAGTCGGTGCTGCGGTAGAAGGCGTTGTAGCCCAGGCTCACGCCATCGGCGGTGAAGTAGGGATCGACGTAGCCGAAGTTGTAGCGGGTCTGGTACTCGGAACGGGTCAGGCCGATGGAGACCTTGTTACCGGTACCGAGGAAGTTGTTCTGGCTGATCGAACCACCCAGGATCAGGCCGGCGCTCTGGGCGAAACCGACGCTGGCGGTGATCGAGCCGGAGGCCTGCTCTTCAACGCTGTAGTTGACGTCGACCTGGTCGTCGGTGCCCGGCACCGGCGGCGTCTCGACGTTGACTTCCTTGAAGAAGCCCAGGCGCTCGAGGCGGGTCTTGGACTGATCGATCAGGTAGGTCGAGGCCCAACCACCTTCCATCTGACGCATTTCGCGGCGCAGCACTTCGTCTTCGGTCTTGGTGTTGCCACGGTAGTTGATGCGGTTGACGTAGGCACGCTTGCCCGGATCGACGACGAACATGATGTCGACGGTGTGATCCTGGTCGTTCGGCTGCGGCACGCCGTTGACGTTGGCGAAGGTGTAGCCTTCGTTGCCCAGACGACGGGTGATCAGGTCCGAGGTGGTGGTCATCACCTTGCGCGAGAACACCTGGCCCGGCTGCACCAGCAGCAGCGACTTGACCTGGTCTTCCGGCACTTTCAGGTCACCGGACAACTTCACGTCGCGGACGGTGTACTTCTCGCCCTCGTTGATGTTGACGGTGATGTAGACGTGCTTCTTGTCCGGGGTGATCGACACCTGGGTGGACGCGATGTCCATGTTGATGTAGCCGCGGTCCAGGTAGTAGGAACGCAGGCGCTCCAGGTCACCGGAGAGCTTTTCCCGGGCGTACTTGTCATCGTTCTTGAAGAACGAGAGCCAGTTGGTGGTCTTGAGCTCGAACAGCTGGCCGAGGGTCTCGTCGTCGAAGACCGTGTTGCCCACCACGTTGATGTGCTGGATCGCGGCCACGGTGCCTTCGTTGATCTTGATCTTCAGGCCGACGCGGTTGCGCGGCTGCGGCACGACTTCGGCGTCGACCTCGGCGGAGTAGCGGCCCTGGGCCACGTACTGGCGCTGCAATTCGTTACGCACGCCTTCAAGCGTCGCGCGCTGGAAGATCTCGCCTTCGGCCAGGCCCGACTGTTTCAGGCCCTTCATCAGGTCTTCGGTGCTGATCGCCTTGTTGCCTTCGATCTCGATGCTCGACACCGAGGGGCGCTCGACCACGTTGATGATCAGGACATTGCCGTCGCGGTTCAGCTGAATGTCCTGGAAGAAGCCGGTCTTGAACAGCGAGCGAGTCGAGTCGACCAGACGGCGGTCGTCGACCTGGTCACCGACGTTCAGCGGCAACGCGCCGAACACGCTGCCGGCGGATACCCGCTGCAGGCCGTTGACACGAATATCGGAGATGGTGAAGGACTCGGCGTGAACTTCAGCGATCATCAGTGCGGAGAGCACCGCAGTTAGCAGCAGACGTTTCATGAAGTCCTTTTATTCCAACTGGCAATAAACAACCCGCCGCGACAAGGCGGCAGGTTTCGCGATTGAGCGAAGCTTTTATAGTCGACCCAGATCGTTGATCAGGGCGAGCAACATCACCCCGACGACCAAACTGATACCGATCTGGACCCCCCAACCTTGCACCCGATCCGAGAGCGGACGACCGCGCGCCCACTCGATCAGGTAGAACAGCAAATGCCCCCCATCCAGTACCGGGATGGGCAGCAGGTTCAGAACCCCCAGGCTTATGCTCAGGTAGGCCAGGAAATTCAGGAAATCCCCAACGCCCGACTGGGCTGAAGCGCCCGCCACTTTAGCAATGGTTATCGGTCCGCTCAAGTTTTTTACCGAGAGCTCTCCGAACAGCATTTTCTTCAGCGATTCGAGGGTCAGGACGCTCATGTTCCAGGTACGCGAAAGCCCCTCGCCTACCGCCTCGAGCGGCCCATAGCTGACTTCGCGGAGCATCTTCGCCGGCCATTCGGCGGCCTTGACCCCGGCGCCGAGATAGCCGCCGGACGCCTGGCCCTCGCCCTTTCGCGCCAGGGTGACGACAACCTCGAGCGGTGCACCGTCGCGCTCGATGCGCAGGCTGACCTTTTTCTCGGGACGGGCACGGACCGCGTCGACCACCTGCTGCCAGTCGGCCAGTTCCACGCCGTCGAGCGCCAGCAGCTTGTCACCGGTCTTGAGCCCGGCCGCGGCCGCCGGCCCTTTCGGATCGATCTCTGCCAGTACCGGCACCACAGCCGGACGCCATGGGCGCAGGCCAAGGGACTGGATCGGCTCGGGTTCGTCGACGCCCTTGAGCCATTGATTCAGGGAAACATTCAATTGGCGCTCGGCCGTCGCCCCCTCATCGAGCACCCCGATCCGCAACGTGCCGCTCTCGCCTAGGCGGCGCACGAGTTGCAGGTTGACCGCCGACCAGCCATTGGTCGGTTCGCCATCGATGGAAACGATTTCCTGGCCGACGGTCAGACCGGCGCTGGCCGCCAGGCTGCCGGCCTCGACGCCACCGATGACCGGACGCACCTGTTGCGAGCCCAGCATGGCCACCACCCAGAAGAACAGGATGGCCAGCAGGAAGTTGGCGATGGGGCCTGCGGCCACGATGGCGATGCGCTGGCGAACCGACTTGCGATTGAAAGATTGCTCGACCAGCGCTGGCGGGACCTCGCCCTCGCGCTCGTCGAGCATCTTGACGTAGCCGCCCAAGGGAATCGCGGCGACGACGAACTCGGTGCCGTGGCGGTCATGCCAGCGCACCAGTGGCGTGCCGAAGCCCACCGAAAAACGCAGGACCTTGACCCCGCAACGCCGCGCCACCCAGAAGTGGCCGAACTCGTGGAAGGTAACCAGCACACCCAGGGCAATCAGGGTGCCGACAATCATGTAGAGCGCAGTCATGTCCAATCTCCGGGTGACATTCGGCGGAGTCGGCCGCAGGCTTCAGCGGCCGTGGCGTCGCAGCCACTCCCGGGACAGCTCCCGGGCACGCTGGTCGGCGGCGAATACCGCCTCGAGGGTGGGCAATGCCACCACGGGCTCCTGGTCGAGCACCTGTTCGATCATACCCGCGATCTCCGGGAAGCGGATACGCCGCTGGAGAAACGCCTCGACGGCCACTTCGTTGGCGGCATTGAGCACCGCTGGCGCACTGTTGCCCGCCTCGGCAGCCTGACGCGCCAGGCGCAGGCATGGGAAGCGCTGTTCGTCGGGCGCCTGGAAATCCAGACGGGCGATGGCGAACAGGTCCAGCGGCGCGACGCCCGAATCGATCCGCTCCGGCCAGGCCAGGGCATTGGAGATCGGCGTGCGCATGTCCGGATTGCCCAGCTGGGCAAGCACCGAGCCATCGACGTAATCCACCAGCGAGTGAATGACACTCTGCGGGTGCACCACCACTTCAATCTGGGACGGCTTGGCATCGAACAGCCAGCAGGCCTCGATCAGCTCCAGGCCTTTGTTCAGCATGCTGGCCGAATCGACCGAGATCTTGCGGCCCATTGACCAGTTCGGGTGCGCGCAGGCCTGCTCCGGAGTTACATCCAGCAACACTTCGGCAGGGGTTTCGCGGAATGGCCCGCCGGATGCAGTCAGCAGGATCCGGCGCACGCCGACAGCACCCAGGCCACGGGCGTAATCGCCGGGCATGCACTGGAAGATCGCGTTGTGCTCGCTGTCGATCGGCAGCAATACCGAACCGCTGCGGTGCACCGCATCCATGAACAGGGCCCCGGACATCACCAGGGCCTCCTTGTTGGCCAGCAGCACCTTCTTGCCCGCCTCGACCGCAGCCAGGGTCGGGCGCAGGCCAGCAGCGCCGACGATGGCCGCCATCACGGTGTCCACCTCTGACGCAGCGGCCACCTGGCACAACCCGGCCTCACCCTCGAGCACCTCGGTGGCACAGCCCGCTGCGGCCAGCCCCTGACGCAGGCGCGCGGCCGCCTCGGCGTTCGGCACCACGGCAAACGCCGGACGATGACGCTCGCACAGGGCCAGCAGTTCGTCAATGCGCGAATAGCCGCTCAGCGCGAACACCTGGTAACGGTCAGGGTGTCGGGCAATGACGTCCAGCGTGCTCAGGCCGATGGAGCCGGTGGCCCCCAGCACGGTTATGCGTTGCACGGCACTCACATCACACCCCACTCAGCCGCCCACAGCAGCACGGCAAACATCGGAATCGCCGCGGTCAGGCTGTCGATGCGATCGAGCACGCCGCCATGACCCGGCAGCAGGTTGCTGCTGTCCTTGATGCCTTCACGGCGCTTGAACATGCTCTCGGTCAGGTCGCCGACCACCGAGGACATCACTACAACGACAGCCCCCAGCAGACCCAGCAGCACCTGGCCAATACTCCAGTCGCGGGCGAAACCCACGGCCAGGGTGATCAGCAGGCTGACCGCGAGACCGCCATAGACGCCCTCCCAGCTCTTGCCCGGACTGACCTGCGGCGCCAGCTTGCGCTTGCCGAAGGCCCGACCGGAGAAGTACGCGCCAATGTCGGCAGCCCAGACCAGCACCATCACCGACAGGATCAGCCAGTTGCCCAGCGGCCAGTGCTTGAGCAGCACCAGGCCCTGCCAGGCAGGCAGCAGTACCAACAGGCCGATCAGCAGGCGACAGGCGGCGCTGCTCCACAGCTCGCCGCTACGCGGGTAGGTCAGCACCAGCCAGGTGGCCAGGGCCCACCAGATCACCGAGGCGCCCAGCACCCAGGGCGCAAGGTCGGGCATCAGGTAGAGCAGCATCAGGCCGCCCGCCACCACGGCGGCGTAAGCGATGCGCAGCGGCTGCGCCACCAGGCCGGCCAGACGCGCCCACTCCCAGGCGCCGAGCGTTACCACGAAGCCGATGAACAGGGCGAAATCCCCGCCGTTGAGCAGGAAGAAACCACCCAACGCGATCGGCAGCAGGATCAGCGCGGTAATGATGCGTTGTTTAAGCATTAAGCACGGGCTCCGGCTTCGACCTGCTCGCTGGTCTTACCGAAGCGGCGCTGGCGCGAAGCGAAATCGGCCAGCGCGTTGCGCATGGCCTCGTGTTTGAAGTCCGGCCAATAAAGGTCGGAGAAGTACAGCTCGGCGTAGGCCAGCTGCCACAGGAGGAAATTGCTGATGCGGTGCTCGCCACCGGTGCGGATGCACAGGTCGGGCAATGGCAGCTCGCCCGTTACCAGGCAGGTCTGCAACAGATCCGGCGTGATGTCGTCCGGCCGCAGATGGCCGGCCTGCACTTCACGCGCCAGGCGTTGGGCAGCCTGGGCGATATCCCACTGGCCACCGTAGTTGGCGGCGATCTGCAGGATGAAACGATTGCTCCCGGCGGTCGCGGCCTCAGCCTCACGCATGGCAGCCTGGAGCTCCGGATGGAAGCGCGAGCGGTCGCCGATGATACGCAGGCTGATGTTATTGTCGTTCAGGCGCTTGGCCTCGCGGCGCAGCGCCTTGAAGAACAGGTCCATAAGGGCACTGACTTCGTCCGCCGGTCGCTGCCAGTTCTCACTGGAGAACGCAAAAAGCGTGAGCACCTCGACCTTCGCCTCGGCGCACACTTCGATCACGGCGCGCACCGCATCGACACCCGCTTTATGCCCGGCAATGCCGGGCATAAAGCGTTTCTTCGCCCAGCGATTATTCCCATCCATGATGATCGCCACGTGACGCGGCACCACGGAGGGCACAGTCTGCTTGGTCTTTTCCATGAAGGCGTCCTGACCCTTAGATGGCCATCAGGTCCTTTTCTTTGGCTTCGGTGGCCTTGGCGATCTGCGCCTCGATATCCTTGATCAGCTTGTCGATGTCGGCACTGGCACGACGCTCTTCGTCTTCGCTGATTTCCTTGTCCTTGGACAGCTTCTTCAGGTCACCCATGGCATCACGACGAATGTTGCGCACGGCAACACGCGCATCTTCAGCCGCGGCGCGAGCCTGCTTGGTGAAGCCCTTGCGGGTCTCTTCGGTCAGCGGAGGCATATTGACCAGCAGCAACTCGCCCAGGTTGGTCGGATTGAGATTCAAGCCAGCGCTGCCGATGGCCTTGTCGATGGCGCCCAGCATGTTGCGCTCGAAAGGCACGACTTGCAGGGTCTGGTTGTCCTTGACGGTCACGTTAGCGACACTGGTCAGCGGGGTGTCGGTGCCATAGTAAGGCACCATCACGCTGCCCAGGACGCTCGGATGCGCCTTGCCGGTGCGGATCTGGCCAAATGCGTGGATCAGCGACTCCAGCGACTTTTGCATGCGCGCCTGGGCGTCTTTCTTGATTTCGTTGATCATTTTTGAACTTCCTCGATCAGAGTTCCTTCCGCGCCGCCATGCACGATGTTCAGCAGGGCGCCGGGCTTGTTCATGTTGAAGACGCGCAGCGGCATCTTGTGATCGCGGCAAAGGCAGATTGCCGTCAGGTCCATTACGCCCAGCTTGCGATCCAGCACTTCATCGTAGGACAGATGATCGAACTTCTCGGCATGCGGGTCCTTGAATGGATCTGCAGTGTATACACCATCGACCTTGGTTGCCTTCAATACCACGTCGGCATCGATTTCGATGGCGCGCAGGCAAGCGGCGGAGTCGGTGGTGAAGAACGGGTTGCCGGTACCGGCAGCGAAGATCACGACTTCCTTGGAATTCAGGTGACGCATGGCCTTGCGCCGATCGTAATGATCGGTCACACCGACCATGGAGATGGCCGACATGACGATGGCGGTGATGTTCGCCCGCTCCAGCGCGTCGCGCATGGCCAGGCCGTTCATCACGGTGGCCAGCATGCCCATGTGGTCGCCGGTAACGCGGTCCATGCCGGCTGCACTGAGCGCCGCGCCACGGAACAGGTTGCCGCCACCGATCACCAGGCCGACCTGGACGCCAATGCCGACCAGCTGGCCGACTTCCAGCGCCATGCGATCCAGGACCTTGGGGTCGATCCCGAACTCTTCCGAGCCCATCAGGGCCTCGCCGCTAAGTTTGAGTAGAATGCGTTTATAGCGAGCCTGATGACCACTGCCCTGCTGAGCCATTGCGAATCTCTCCTGCGGCGTTTGTAAAAATCTGGCGGGCTGTTTCAGCCTGCGCGTAACTCTAGCGTGACGCACTTCATGCGTCAGCGAGCAACGGTCTCGTGAACCGCTGCCGCTTTGACAAAGAGGCTGCGCGCGTAAGCGGGCAGCCTCTTCGGGGCGACAGACGAATCCGTCTTACTGCTTGGCGGCAGCTACCTGGGCGGCAACTTCGGCAGCGAAGTCGTCGACCGGCTTCTCGATGCCTTCGCCGACCTTGAAGTAGGTGAAGGAAACGATTTCAGCACCGGCTTTCTTGGCCAGCGCGCCAACTTTGACTTCCGGATCCATGACGAAGGCTTGCTCTTTCAGCGAGGCTTCGGCCTTGAACTTGGAGATACGACCGTTGATCATGTTTTCAACGATGTTTTCCGGCTTGCCGGCGATCTTGTCGGCATTCAGTTGCAGGAAGACGTTCTTCTCGCGCTCGATGGCCTCGGCGGAGATTTCCGACGCATCCAGGAACTCTGGGTTCGAGGCTGCAACGTGCATGGCAATGTTCTTGGCCAGATCGACGTCGCCGCCTTTCAGGACAACAACGGCACCGATCTTGTTGCCGTGCAGGTAGGCACCGACAACGTCGCCTTCAACGCGCACCAGGCGACGGATGTTGACGTTCTCGCCGCACTTGGCAACCAGGGCTTCACGAGCGGCTTCACGCGAGGCGATCAGCGGAGCTGCGTCGGTCAGCTTCTGGGCGAAGGCTTCTTCGATGCTTTCGGCAACGAAGTTCTTGAAGTCGTCTTGCAGGGCCAGGAAGTCGGTCTGCGAGTTCACTTCCAGCAGAACGGCGGATTTACCGTCGGTCTTGACGGCGATAGCGCCCTCAGCAGCGACGTTGCCAGCCTTCTTGGCGGCCTTGATGGCGCCCGAGGCACGCATGTCGTCAATGGCTTTCTCGATGTCGCCGCCGGCCTTTTCCAGGGCCTTTTTGCAATCCATCATGCCTTCGCCGGTACGCTCGCGCAGTTCTTTGACCAGCGCCGCAGTAATTGCTGCCATTTCAAAATCCTCTTGGAAAGTTTTTCAACCATTCCACCCGCTCGTCACGGGCGTTAAATTCTGCAAATCGCTGCCTTTATATCAGCTCGCCCATGATGCGGGGCCGTTGCTGACAGCAGGATTTCAAGGTGGCAAAAAGGGGGCCAAGCCCCCTTTTTGCGTGCCAAGTAGACGCCAGGCGTCAATTACTCAGCAGCAGGTGCAGCCGCTTCTTCAGCGTAGACTTCAGTGCCGCCGGCAACGTTGTTGCGGCCGCGGATGACGGCGTCAGCCATCGAAGTCATGTACAGCTCGATGGCGCGGATGGCGTCATCGTTACCTGGGATGATGTAGTCAACACCTTCCGGGCTGCTGTTGGTATCGACAACGCCGATGACCGGGATGCCCAGCTTGTTGGCTTCGGTGATGGCAATGCGCTCGTGGTCGACGTCGATCACGAACAGGGCATCAGGCAGGCCGCCCATGTCCTTGATACCACCCAGGCTGCGGTCCAGTTTTTCCAGATCGCGCGAACGCATCAGGGCTTCTTTCTTGGTCAGCTTGGCGAAAGTGCCGTCTTCGGCCTGGGTTTCCAGGTCGCGCAGACGCTTGATCGAGGCGCGGATGGTCTTGTAGTTGGTCAGCATGCCGCCCAACCAACGGTGATCAACGTATGGCGAACCGCAACGAGCAGCTTGCTCGGCGACGATCTTGCCGGCGGAACGCTTGGTGCCGACGAACATGATCTTGTTCTTGCCCTGGGCCAGGCGCTCTACGAAGGACAGAGCTTCGTTGAACATTGGCAGGGTTTTTTCCAGGTTGATGATGTGGATCTTGTTACGCGCGCCGAAAATGTACTTGCCCATTTTCGGGTTCCAGTAACGGGTCTGGTGGCCGAAGTGCACACCGGCCTTCAGCATATCGCGCATGTTGACTTGGGACATGATAGTTCCTTGATAAGTCGGGTTGGGCCTCCACGTATCCCAATGACCAACCCGTGTTTCCAGGGAAACCGGGCACCCAGGCCATCGTGTCGACACGTGTGTGGGTTTGAGCTGACGGAGGACATCCCCCGAAAGCGGCGCATTTTATACCACAGGCCGAGCCCGAACGGAACCCGGATCATGCTTCGTCCGTCAGCGGCTTTTGCAGCCCCCGCGCTTTGCGGCCAGAATGCCTTCAATAGACCAGCGGATCCACGGGAGACTCTCCCGACAGATCGCCGCCGCGCTCTGGTAGAATCCGGTCTTTCCCGTTTGTTCGCGCCACGCAGGGCGCCGTAGAGAGCCTGTTCATGACCGTCACCATCAAGACCGCAGAAGACATCGAGAAGATGCGCATCGCTGGCCGCCTGGCCGCCGAAGTGCTGGAAATGATCGAGGAGCACGTCAAGCCCGGCGTCACCACCGAAGAGCTCGACCGCCTGTGCCACGACTATATCGTCAACGTCCAGCAGGCGATCCCTGCGCCACTCAACTACAAGGGCTTCCCCAAGTCGATCTGCACCTCGATCAACCATGTGGTCTGCCACGGCATTCCCAATGACAAGGCGCTCAAGGACGGCGACACCATCAACATCGACGTGACCGTGATCAAGGACGGCTACCACGGCGACACCAGCCGCATGTTCCATGTCGGCACCGTCGCGCCGTGGGCCGAGCGCCTGTCCAAGGTCACCCAGGAGTGCCTGTACAAGGCCATCGAGCTGGTCAAGCCCGGCTGCCGCCTGGGCGACATCGGCGAAGTGATCCAGAAACACGCCGAGAAGAACGGTTTCTCGGTGGTGCGCGAGTTCTGCGGCCACGGCATCGGCAAGGTGTTCCACGAAGAGCCGCAAATCCTCCACTACGGCCGCGCCGGCACCGGCATGGAACTCAAGGAAGGCATGACCTTCACCATCGAGCCGATGATCAACCAGGGCAAGGCCGACACCAAGGTGCTGGGCGACGGCTGGACCGCCATCACCAAGGACCGCAAACTCTCGGCCCAGTGGGAGCACACCCTGGTGGTGACCGCCAGCGGCTACGAGATCTTCACCCTGCGCAAGGACGACACCATCCCGCGCACCTCGGCCTGATACTGACTAACAGGAACGCGACTCGATGCCCCAGGTGGATCCCGAGCTGTTCGACCGCGGCCAGTTCCAGGCGGAACTGGCCCTCAAGGCAAGCCCCATCGCCGCCTTCAAGAAGGCCATCCGCATGGCCGGCGAGGTGCTCGACAAGCGTTTCCGTGAAGGCCGCGAGATCCGCCGGCTGATCGAGGACCGCGCCTGGTTCGTCGACAACATCCTGCAACAGGCCTGGCACCAGTTCAGCTGGGGCGCGCCGGACGGCATCGCCCTGGTGGCGGTGGGCGGCTATGGCCGCGGCGAGCTGCACCCGTTCTCGGACATCGACCTGCTGATCCTGCTCGACGCCGCCGAGCACGAGCAGTACCGCGACGCCATCGAGCGCTTCCTCACGCTGCTGTGGGACATCGGCCTGGAAGTCGGCCAGAGCGTGCGCACCGTCGACGAATGCGCCGAGCAGGCCCGGGCCGACCTTACGGTCATCACCAACCTGATGGAAAGCCGCACCATCGCCGGCCCCGAGTCACTGCGCCGACGCATGCTCGACGCCACCAGCACCGCTCATATGTGGCCGAGCAAGGAGTTCTTCCTGGCCAAGCGCGCCGAGCTCAAGGCCCGCCACCACAAGTACAACGACACCGAGTACAACCTCGAGCCCAACGTCAAGGGCGGGCCGGGCGGCCTGCGCGACATCCAGACAGTGCTCTGGGTGGCCCGGCGCCAGTACGGCACCCTCAATCTGCACGCCCTGGCCGGCGAAGATTTTCTGCTGGAAAGCGAGAACGAACTGCTGGCCTCCTCCCAGGCCTTCCTCTGGCGCGTGCGCTACGCCTTGCACATGCTCGCCGGACGCGCCGAGGATCGCCTGCTGTTCGACCACCAGCGCAGCATCGCCGCGCTGCTGGGCTACACCGACGACAACCCCAAGCGCGCCATCGAACAGTTCATGCAGCAGTACTACCGGGTGGTGATGAGCATCAGCCAGCTGTGCGACCTGATCATCCAGCACTTCGAGGAAGTGATCCTCGCCGATGACGACAGCGGCGCCACCCAGCCGCTGAACGCGCGCTTCCGCCTGCACGACGGCTATATAGAAGCGGTCAACCCGAACGTCTTCCGGCGCACCCCGTTCGCCATGCTGGAGATCTTCGTGCTGATGGCCCAGCACCCCGAGATCAAGGGTGTGCGCGCCGACACCGTGCGCCTGCTGCGCGAGCATCGCCACCTGATCGACGACAGGTTCCGCAACGATATCCGCAACACCAGCCTGTTCATCGAGCTGTTCAAGTGCGAGATCGGCATCCACCGCAACCTGCGGCGGATGAACCGCTACGGCATCCTCGGCCGCTACCTGCCGGAGTTCGGCCTGATCGTCGGGCAGATGCAGCACGACCTGTTCCACATCTACACGGTCGACGCGCACACCCTCAACCTGATCAAGCACCTGCGCAAGCTGCAGTACACCCCGGTTTCCGAGAAATTCCCGCTGGCCAGCAAGCTCATGGGCCGCCTGCCCAAGCCCGAGCTGATCTACCTTGCCGGCCTCTACCACGACATCGGCAAGGGTCGCCAGGGCGACCACTCCGAGCTGGGCGCAGTGGACGCACAGGCCTTCTGCGCGCGCCATCAGTTGCCGGCCTGGGACAGCCGGCTGATCGTCTGGCTGGTGCAGAACCACCTGGTAATGTCCACCACTGCCCAACGCAAGGACCTTTCCGACCCGCAGGTGATCAACGACTTCGCCCTGCACGTGGGTGATGAAACGCGCCTGGACTACCTCTACGTGCTGACCGTGGCCGACATCAACGCCACCAACCCCAGCTTGTGGAACTCCTGGCGGGCGAGCCTCTTGCGCCAGCTCTACACCGAGACCAAGCGCGCCCTGCGCCGGGGCCTGGAAAACCCGCTGGACCGCGAGGAGCAGATCCGCCAGACCCAGAGCGCCGCACTCGACATCCTGGTGCGCGAAGGCACCGACCCGGACGACGTCGAGCAACTCTGGTCGCAACTGGGTGACGACTACTTCCTCAAGCACAACGCTGCCGACGTGGCCTGGCACAGCGACGCGATCCTCCAGCAGCCGGCCGACGGCGGGCCGCTGGTGCTGATCAAGGAAACCACCCAGCGCGAGTTCGAGGGCGGCACGCAGATCTTCATCTACGCCCCCGACCAGCACGATTTCTTCGCCGTGACCGTGGCCGCCATGGCCCAGCTCAACCTGAACATCCACGACGCCCGGATCATCACCTCGAGCAGCCAGTTCACCCTCGACACCTATATCGTGCTCGACAACGACGGCGGCTCGATCGGCGACAACCCGCAGCGGGTCAGGCAGATCCGCGACGGCCTGACCGAAGCGCTGCGCACCCCCGAGGACTACCCGGCGATCATCCAGCGCCGGGTCCCGCGCCAGCTCAAGCACTTCGATTTCCCACCGCAGGTGACCATTCTCAACGATGCCCAGCGCCCGGTGACCATCCTCGAGATCACCGCCCCGGACCGGCCCGGCCTGCTGGCGCGGATCGGGCGGATCTTCCTGGAGTTCGACATCTCGCTGCAGAACGCCAAGATCGCCACCCTCGGAGAGCGCGTGGAGGACGTGTTCTTCATCACCGACGCCGACAACCAGCCGCTGTCCGACCCGCAGCTGTGCAGCCGCCTGCAGGAGGCCATCGTCCAGCAGTTGCAGGCCGGCCAGGCCAGCGATGCCAGCCCCACCCGCATGACCTTTTGACGATAACGAGACCTTGCGCCAATGAACCCAGCACTGACCCAGCTCCAGCCCTACCCGTTCGAGAAACTGCGTGCCCTGCTGGGGAGCGTGAAGCCGGCGGCGGACAAACGTCCGATCGCCCTGTCGATCGGCGAGCCGAAGCACGAATCGCCGGCCTTCGTCGCCAAGGCAATGGCTGACAACCTCGACAAGCTGGCGGTCTACCCCAGCACCCTGGGCCTGCCGGCCCTGCGCCAGGCCATCGGCCAGTGGTGCGAGCGGCGCTTTGGCGTACCGGCCGACTGGCTGGACGCCGACCGCCATATCCTGCCGGTCAACGGTACCCGCGAGGCGCTGTTCGCCTTCACCCAGGCCGTGGTCGATCGCGCTGCGGACGGCCTGGTGGTCAGCCCCAACCCGTTCTACCAGATCTACGAAGGCGCGGCCCTGCTGGCCGGCGCCACCCCGCACTACCTGCCCTGCCTGGAAAACAACGGTTTCAACCCCGACTTCGACGCCGTGCCGGCCGAGGTATGGAAGCGTTGCCAGATCCTGTTCCTGTGCTCCCCGGGCAACCCCACCGGCGCCCTGGTGCCAATGGACACCCTGAAAAAGCTGATCGCCCTGGCCGACGAGCACGACTTCGTGATCGCCGCCGACGAGTGCTATAGCGAGCTGTACTTCGACGAGGACGCGCCACCACCGGGCCTGCTCAGCGCCTGCGCGCAGCTGGGCCGAAATGACTTCAAGCGCTGCGTGGTGTTCCACAGCCTGTCCAAGCGCTCCAACCTGCCGGGACTGCGCTCGGGCTTCGTCGCCGGCGATGCCGAGATCATCAAACCGTTCCTGTTGTACCGCACCTACCATGGTTGCGCCATGCCGGTGCAGACCCAGCTGGCCAGCATCGCCGCCTGGCAGGACGAGGCCCATGTGCGCGACAACCGCGACCAGTACCGTGCCAAGTACGATGCCGTGCTCGACATCCTGCAGCCGGTGCTCGACGTGCAACGCCCGGACGGCAGCTTCTACCTGTGGGCCAAGGTGCCGGGCAGCGACGCCGACTTCACCCGCGACCTGTTCGAGGCCGAGCATGTGACCGTGGTGCCGGGTTCGTACCTGTCCCGCGAGGTGGACGGGGTCAATCCGGGTGCCGGGCGCGTGCGCATGGCGCTGGTCGCGCCGCTGGCCGAGTGCATCGAGGCGGCCGAGCGGATTCGCGCGTTCCTGGGCCGCTGATGGCAGGCGCCCCTCCTCACAGGGGGGGCGCAATCTCAATCGAGGCAAGCATTAAGTAACGTCGGTGCAGAACGCTGGCGACCGATAGTTGGCACCTCTCAACCCCTGAAGGTGCACAACGATGTCCGATGTACTCGTGGCAAACGCGATCTTCCGCCTACGCCAGAAGCTGCAACTGCCCCAAGCGATGAAGCCGCGCAAGAAACGCTCGGTGGCCGATCATTCCATGTTCTGGCGCCCAGGCCAGACGCTCAGGATCTCGTTCATCGGCACGCCATGCCCATGGCTCAAGAAATCGATTTTCGACACCGCATGCCAATGGCTGAAATACGCCAATCTGAAATTCGAACTCCTCGACAACGATGTCGAAGAAGCCGAGATCCGCATCCAGACCGATGTGCAGGAAGGCGTGAATTTCAGTTTCCTGGGAACCTGGGCCCAGGAGGTGGATGGCCCAACCATGGCCTTGGGAAGCAAACTGTCCGACCCGCTGTTCGAGTCGTTCGTATTGCATGAGTTCGGGCACGCACTGGGCATGGAGCACGAGCACCAACACCCACGAGCCAACATCCCTTGGGATCTGGACGCGGTGCGTCAGTTGCTGGCGGCGGTCCTGGCCGACGAGGCCAACAGCCCGGATGAGCTCGCCGACCTGATCGAAGAGGACCTCGCCATTCAATTCCTGCCACTGCCCGACAACGGCGACCTGCTCATCCTGCCCTATGACAAGCGGTCGATCATGCATTACCGCATCAGGCAGAAACACACGCGCCACGATTTCAAGCGCAGCCATAACCTGAAAATCAGCAAGAAGGACAAGCGCTTCATGCGCCTGGCCTATCCGGCTTCGTGCAAATAGCTAGCGGACCTGCCCGAGGTTGGCCTCGCTCAGGTCCAGTTCGCCCAGCACCTGGCGGACCACTTCATCCCCCACCAGGTGCTGGCGATGCAGCTCGTACAACTCCAGCCGCTGTGCACGCAGGGCGCGCAGGCGCAGGCGACGCTCGAGCTGATCCATCTGCTCGGCCAGCGCCCTGGCTTCGGCGCTGTCGTTGTAGCTGTCCAGTTCATCGCGGTACTCGGCCATCAGCCGCGCCTTGAGCTCAGTGGCCAGGGTCGCCTGGGCGGCATCCTGCGGCGCCTTGGTATCGATCACCTCTTCGGCCTCGAGCGCATGAATTGCCGCCTCGGCGGTACGCCGCCAGGCCTCCTGCACCTCCTGGTGCAAACGCTCGTCCGGACTCTTGGTCACGCCGCGCAGCAGGATCGGCAGGGCGATACAGGCACTGACCAGCGACAGCAGGATCACCCCGGCGGCAATGAAGATGAGCAGGTCGCGCTCGGGAAACGCCTTGCCCGCGCCGATCAGCAGCGGCACCGACATCACGCCCGCCAGAGTCACCGCGCCGCGTACGCCGCCCAGGGTCAGCAACCAGCAGGAGCGCGCGGTCGGCATCAGCACCAGCGCGGGCTTGCCGCGCCAGCGTCTAACCACGCCAATAGCCCGCCAGATGCTCTGCACCCAGATGAACCGCAACAACACCAGCGCGGCGAAGATCGCCACCACGTCCAGGCAGCGCCAGGCCAGGGTCGGCCACGCGGCGGCCTCGTCGCTCACCACCGCCTTGATGATGTCCGGCAGTTGCAGGCCCAGCAGCAGGAAGATCAGGCCATTGAAGGCGAACTCCAGCAGCGACCAGACACTGCGGTTGAGCAGCCGGGTGCTGGTTTGCCGGGGCAGCAGGTCCAGCCAGCTCTGCATCATCCCGGCGGCCACCGCCGAGAGAATGCCGGATACGCCGAGCCGTTCAGCCAGAACGTAGGCGGCAAAGGGCAGCAGCAGCATGAACACCACGTGGGTGGCCGGGTCGTCCCAGCCACGGGTGATCATCCACATGCGCAGGCGCCCGACCAGCCAGCTCAGCGCCACTCCCACCGCCAGCCCGCCAAGGGCGACCAGGACGAAGGTCAGGCTGGCCTCGGTCAACGAGAACACCCCGGTGATCGCCGCCACCAGGGCGAACTTGAAGGTCACCAGGCCCGAGGCGTCGTTCATCAGTGCCTCGCCCTGGAGCATATGCATCAGCGGTGTCGGCAGACGGTCCTGGGCAATGGCCGACACGGCCACGGCGTCGGTGGGCGACAGGACCGCCGCCAGGGCGAAGGCTACCGGCAACGGAATGCTCGGCAACAGCCAGTGGATGAAGTAACCGGCACCGACCACGGTGAACAGCACCAGCCCCACCGCCAGCGCCACCACCGGTCCACGGATGCGCCACAGTTCGCGCTTGGGCATGCGCCAGCCGTCGGCGAACAGCAGCGGCGGCAGGAACAGGAACAGGAACAGCTCAGGGTCCAGCGCCACGTGCAGCCCCAGGGTCGGCCAGGCCAGCAAGGCGCCGGCGCCGATCTGCACCAGCGGCAGGGGCAGCGGCAGCACCCGCCCGACCAGTTTCGACACGCTCACCAGCATCAGCAGGATTAGAACGGTATAGGCTGACTGCATCGGCAAGCTTCCTGTTTGATCGGAGAAACCACAGCGAGGCGAAACATCGCCATTGAAACAATATGTTAGCGAGGATGCGCTATTGTGGACCGCTGCACGATAGTCGCAGCCTGGCCAGGAATATGTAACACAATGCTACGCGAGAAGCGGTGAAACACATCGGCGTGGCCTTCCAGCCCGCAGCCGTGGCGCCAGCCCCATCGATGCCGCATAATCGGCCCACCCAATCTTCAAGGAGCATCGGGGACGCCCGGCCCGACCAGGCTGCCCCAGGCATTCAATGGCTTACACTCTCTACGGCATCAAAGCCTGCGACACCATGAAAAAGGCCCGCACCTGGCTTGAAGACAAGGCCATCGGCTTCGACTTCCACGACTACAAGACCCAGGGCATCGACCGCGACAGCCTGAACCGCTGGTGCGACGAGCACGGCTGGGAAGTCGTACTGAACCGCGCCGGGACCACCTTCCGCAAGCTCGACGACGCCAGCAAGGCCAACCTCGACCAGGCCAAGGCCGTCGAACTGATGCTCGCCCAACCGTCGATGATCAAGCGTCCGGTGCTCGACCTCGGCGAGCGCACGCTGGTCGGCTTCAAGCCCGACCTGTACGCCGCGGCGCTGGCCTGATTCCGCATTACGCTCCATCCCCTTTTCGTACGAGGTAATCGCATGTCTCAATCGCTGTTCAGCCTGGCCTTCGGTGTCGGCACCCAGAACCGCCAGGGCGCCTGGCTGGAAGTCTTCTACGCACAGCCAGTGCTCAAGCCGTCCGCCGAACTGGTCGCGGCCATCGCGCCGGTGCTGGGCTATGAAGGGGGCAACCAGGCCATCGCCTTCACCACCGCCCAGGCCGCCCAGCTGGCCGACGCGCTCAAGGGCATCGATGCCGCCCAGGCCGCGCTGCTGACCCGCCTGGCCGAGAGCCACAAGCCGCTGGTCGCCACCCTGCTGGCAGAAGACGGCGCACTGACCTCCACCCCCGAGGCCTACCTCAAGCTGCACCTGCTGTCGCATCGCCTGGTCAAGCCGCACGGCGTATCGCTGGCCGGCATCTTCCCGCTGCTGCCGAACGTCGCCTGGACCAACCAGGGCGCGGTCGACCTGGCCGAGCTGGCCGAGCTGCAACTGGAAGCGCGCCTCAAAGGCGAACTGCTGGAAGTGTTCTCGGTGGACAAGTTCCCGAAGATGACCGACTACGTCGTGCCGGCAGGCGTGCGTATCGCCGACACCGCCCGCGTGCGCCTGGGCGCCTACATCGGCGAAGGCACCACCATCATGCACGAGGGCTTCGTCAACTTTAACGCCGGCACCGAAGGCCCGGGCATGATCGAAGGCCGCGTCTCCGCCGGCGTGTTCGTCGGCAAGGGTTCCGACCTTGGCGGCGGCTGCTCGACCATGGGCACCCTGTCCGGTGGCGGCAACATCGTCATCAAGGTCGGCGAAGGCTGCCTGATCGGCGCCAACGCCGGCATCGGCATTCCGCTGGGCGACCGAAACACCGTCGAGGCCGGCCTGTACATCACCGCTGGCACCAAGGTGAACCTGCTGGACGAGAACAACCAGCTGGTCAAGGTGGTCAAGGCCCGCGACCTGGCCGGCCAGACCGACCTGCTGTTCCGCCGCAACTCGCTCAACGGCGCGGTGGAGTGCAAGACCCACAAGTCGGCCATCGAGCTGAACGAGGCGCTGCACGCGCACAACTGAGAACCTGCCTGGGTTTGAAGTGATAAGATCGGGTCTGCTCCCAGGTTTTGCCTGTGGGCAGACCCGATTTTTCTTTCCAGGCCCCGCTAACATGTTCCAGCCCTCCCCGTGGCGTGCCGATTTTCCCGCCATCGCCGCCCTGCAACGGCAGCACCAGACCTACCTGGACAGCGCCGCCACCTCCCAGAAGCCCCAGGTTCTGCTCGATGCCCTGAGCCATTACTATGGCCATGGCGCCGCCAATGTTCACCGCGCCCAGCACCTGCCCGGCGCCCTGGCCACCCAGGCCTTCGAGGGTACCCGCGACAAGGTCGCCGCCTGGCTCAATGCCGCCGACGCGCGGCAGATCGTTTTCACCCACGGCGCCACCTCGGCCCTGAACCTGCTGGCCTATGGCCTGGAGCACCGCTTCGAGGCCGGTGACGAAATCGCCGTCAGCGCCCTGGAACACCACGCCAACCTTTTGCCCTGGCAACAACTGGCGCACCGGCGCCAGCTGCGCCTGGTGATCCTGCCGGTGAACGACCTGGGGCATGTCGACCTGGAACAGGCCCTGCAACTGATCGGCCCGCGTACCCGCTTGCTGGCGATCAGCCAGTTGTCCAATGTACTGGGAACCTGGCAGCCGCTGGCGCCATTGCTAGCCCATGCCCGAGCCCAGGGCGCGCTGAGTGTGGTCGATGGCGCCCAGGGCGTGGTCCATGGTCGCCACGATGTGCAGCAACTGGACTGCGACTTCTATGTGTTTTCCAGCCACAAGCTCTACGGCCCGGATGGCGTGGGGGTGCTGTACGGCCGCCAGCAGGCGCTGGCACTGTTGCGCCACTGGCAGTACGGCGGCGAGATGGTGCAGTTGGCGGACTACCAGGAGGCCAGCTTCCGCCCGGCACCGCTGGGTTTCGAGGCCGGCACGCCGCCGATCGCCGGTGTCATCGGCCTAGGCGCTACCCTGGATTACCTGGCAAGCCTCGACGCCAATGCGGTGACCATCCATGAAGCCACCCTGCACCAACACCTGGTGCGCGGCCTGGCTGATCGCGAGGGCGTTCGCCTGCTTGGCTCACCGCAGGCGGCGCTCGCCAGTTTCGTCATTGATGGGGTGCACAACGCCGATATTGCCCATCTGCTGACCGAACAGGGCATCGCCGTGCGCGCCGGGCATCATTGCGCCATGCCGTTGCTCAGGCACCTGGGTCTGGACGGCGCTATCCGCGTGTCGCTGGGGCTCTATTCGGACAGCGACGACCTGCAACGTTTCTTCGAGGCGCTCGACCAGGGCCTGGAGCTGCTGCGATGAGCCTGTCGGCCGAGGCCAGCCAGGCGCTGGAGAGTTTCGAGCAGGCGCGCGGGTGGGAGCAGCGGGCGCGGTTGCTGATGCAGTGGGGGGATCGCCTTGAGCCTTTGACGGATGCGCAGAAGACCGAGGACAACCGCGTGCACGGTTGCGAAAGCCTGGTATGGCTGGTGGCGGTGCAAGATGACGGCCAGTGGCGGTTCAAGGCCGGCAGCGATGCGCGGATGCTGCGGGGCTTGCTGGCGCTTCTGCTGGTGCGGGTGCAAGGCTTGGCCAGCGATCAACTGATGGGGCTGGACCTGAGCGCCTGGTTTACCCGGTTGGGGCTGGAGCGGCAGCTGTCGCCGTCGCGCAGCAATGGGCTACATGCGGTGTTGCTGAAGATGGCGGAGCTGGTGTCTAACCGTTGAATCGGTGCTGCCCTCTTCGCGGGTAAACCCGCTCCCACAGGAAGTGTGCAAGACCTGTGGGAGCGGGTTTACCCGCGAAGGGCCCCATTTATTCAGGCTTGATCCGCTCTGAAGGCCGGCGCGCGCCGGCCACCAGTTTTTCCACGGCCTTGCTCGCCGCGACCATGCCGAAGGTCGCGGTCACCATCATCACCGCACCGAATCCACCGGCGCAGTCCAGGCGCACGCCTTCACCGACGAAGCTTTTCTGCAGGCACACGCTGCCATCCCCCTTGGGGTAGCGCAGCTGTTCGCTGGAGAACACGCACGGCACACCATAGTTGCGGCTGGTGTTGCGCGAGAAGTTGTAGTCGCGGCGCAGGGTCGAGCGCACCCGTGAAGCCAGCGGGTCGTTGAAGGTCTTGTTGAGGTCGCCGACCTGGATCTGGGTCGGATCGATCTGCCCGCCGGCGCCACCGGTGGTGACGATGGCGATCTTGCGGCGGCGGCACCAGGCAATCAGCGCCGCCTTGGCCATCACGCTGTCGATGCAGTCGATCACGCAGTCCATCTGCTCGGTGATGTACTCGGCCATGGTCTCGCGGGTGACAAAATCGGCCACCGCATGAACCGTGCACGCCGGGTTGATCGCCCGCAGGCGCTCGGCCATCACCTCGACCTTGGCCCGGCCGACCTGGCCTTCAAGGGCGTGGGCCTGGCGGTTGGTGTTGCTCACGCAGACATCGTCCAGGTCGAACAGGCTGATTTCGCCCACGCCGCTGCGGGCCAGGGCCTCGGCCGCCCACGAACCGACCCCGCCAATGCCGACAATGGCCACATGCGCCTGGCGCAGGCGCTGCAGGCCGTCGTCGCCGTAGAGCCGGGCAACGCCGGCGAAGCGTGGATCTTCTGTGCTCATGCTGATACCCCGAAAAAACCGGCGCGCATTATAGGCCAAGCCATGGGTTCGCGGGCAAAGCGCACCACCCGATCATGCCGCCCGGGCATGCCAGAGCGGCCACGGGTTGGAAAAAGTCCTACCAAGCCTGCTTTAATGTCCTATCAAGTAACTATATCTGGACGACAGGCAGGTGGACTGAGAACTACATCCCCTGTCGACAATCCAACGGGTTACCTTCCCCGGAATCCGTGGGACCCACGCCCCAGCGGCGACGCCTCGCGCCCCTCTTCGGAACCTCGAACACCTATGTCTTCACGCAAATTCGGTCTCAACCTGGTGGTGGTCCTGGCCATCGCCGCGCTGTTCACCGGGTTCTGGGCCTTGATCAATCGCCCGGTATCCGCCCCCGCCTGGCCGGAACAGATTTCCGGTTTCTCCTACTCGCCCTTCCGTCTCGGCCAGAGCCCGCAGAAGGGCCAGTACCCCAGCGAGGACGAGATCCGCCAGGACCTCGAGCAACTGAACAAGCTGACCGACAACATCCGCATCTATACCGTCGAGGGTACCCAGGCCGAGGTGCCGCGCCTGGCCGAGGAGCTTGGCCTGCGCGTCACCCTGGGGATCTGGATCAGCAACGACCAGGAACGCAACGAGCGGGAGATCGAAAAAGCCATCGGCCTGGCCAATACCTCGCGCAGCGTGGTACGGGTGGTGGTCGGCAACGAAGCGCTGTTCCGCGAGGAAGTCACCGCCGAGCAGCTGATCGGTTATCTGGACCGGGTCCGCGCCGCGGTGAAGGTGCCGGTGACCACCAGTGAACAGTGGCACATCTGGAAGGAGCACCCGGAACTGGCGAAACACGTCGACCTGGTCGCCGCGCACATCCTGCCCTACTGGGAGTTCGTGCCCATGAAGGACTCGGTGCAGTTCGTCCTCGACCGTGCCCGGGAGCTACGCAAGCAATTCCCGCGCAAGCCGCTGCTGCTCTCGGAGGTCGGCTGGCCAAGCAACGGCCGCATGCGCGGCGGCGCCGACGCCACCCAGGCCGACCAGGCCATCTACCTGCGCACCCTGGTCAACACCCTCAACCGCCGCGGCTACAACTATTTCGTCATCGAAGCTTACGATCAGCCGTGGAAGGCCAGCGACGAAGGCTCGGTGGGCGCCTATTGGGGCGTGTACAACGCCGAGCGCCAGCAGAAATTCAACTTCGAAGGCCCGATCGTGGCAATCCCGCAATGGCGCGCCCTGGCCGTGGCCTCGGTGGTGCTGGCGATGATCGCCCTGGCCATCCTGCTGATCGACGGCTCGGCCCTGCGCCAGCGCGGGCGCACCTTCCTCACCTTCATCACCTTCCTGTGCGGGTCGGTGCTGGTGTGGATCGCCTATGACTACAGCCAGCAGTACAGCACCTGGTTCAGCCTCACCGTGGGCGTGCTGCTGGCGCTGGGCGCGCTCGGGGTGTTCATCGTGCTGCTGACCGAGGCCCACGAACTGGCCGAGGCGGTCTGGATTCACAAGCGACGGCGGGAGTTCCTGCCCGTGCAAGGCGACAGCGCCTACCGGCCCAAAGTATCGGTACATGTGCCGTGCTACAACGAACCGCCGGAGATGGTGAAGCAGACCCTGGACGCCCTCGCCGCGCTGGACTACCCAGACTACGAAGTGCTGGTGATCGACAACAACACCAAGGACCCGGCCGTGTGGGAGCCGCTCAAGGCCCACTGCGAAAAGCTCGGCGAGCGCTTCAGGTTCTTCCACGTCGCGCCCTTGGCCGGTTTCAAGGGTGGCGCGCTGAACTACCTGATCCCGCACACTGCCAAGGACGCCGAGGTGATCGCGGTGATCGACTCGGACTACTGTGTCGATCGCAACTGGCTCAAGCACATGGTGCCGCACTTCGCCGACCCGAAGATCGCCGTGGTGCAATCGCCCCAGGACTACCGCGACCAGCACGAGAGCGCCTTCAAGAAGCTGTGCTACAGCGAGTACAAGGGCTTCTTCCATATCGGCATGGTCACCCGCAACGACCGTGACGCGATCATCCAGCACGGCACCATGACCATGACCAGGCGCAGCGTGCTCGAGGAACTGGGCTGGGCCGAGTGGTGCATCTGCGAGGATGCCGAGCTTGGCCTGCGCGTGTTCGAGAAGGGTCTGTCGGCGGCCTATGCCCACAACAGCTACGGCAAGGGCCTGATGCCCGACACCTTCATCGACTTCAAGAAGCAGCGCTTCCGCTGGGCCTATGGCGCCATCCAGATCATCAAGCACCACGCCGGCGCCCTGCTGCGTGGCAAGGGCAGCGAGCTGACCCGTGGCCAGCGCTACCACTTCCTGGCCGGCTGGCTGCCGTGGATTGCCGATGGCATGAACATCTTCTTCACCGTCGGCGCGCTGCTGTGGTCGGCGGCGATGATCATCGTGCCGCACCGGGTCGACCCGCCGCTGATGATGTTCGCCATTCCGCCGCTGGCGCTGTTCTTCTTCAAGGTCGGCAAGATCGTCTTCCTCTACCGCCGCGCGGTGGGGGTCAACATGAAAGATGCCTTCGCCGCAGCGCTGGCGGGGCTGGCGCTGTCGCATACCATCGCCAAGGCGGTGCTGTACGGGTTCTTCACCAGCAGCATGCCGTTCTTCCGCACGCCGAAGAATGCCGACAGCCACGGTGTGCTGGTGGCGATCTCCGAAGCACGCGAAGAGCTGTTCATCATGTTGCTGCTGTGGGGCGCGGCGCTGGGGATCTACCTGGTGCAAGGATTGCCGAGTTCCGACATGCGCTTCTGGGTGGCGATGCTGCTGGTGCAGTCGTTGCCGTACCTGGCGGCGCTGGTGATGGCGTTGCTGTCGTCGTTGCCCAAGCCGGTGGAGAAGGTTGCAGCGCCACAACAGGCTTGAGATCGCCGGGGGCGCGTTGCGCCCCTTTCGCGACACAAGGCCGCTCCTACAGGATTACCGCAGCCCAGAAGGCCTGTGCAACTCCTGTGGGAGCGGCCTTGTGTCGCGAAAGGGCCGCACAGCGGCCCCATTGGCCTGTCAGTTTGATATAAGATAACGCCCCTCAGTTTCCCCGCCTTGCCTTGCCCCGGAGTCCCTCAATGACGGCCCCAGCCGAGCTCTCGCCTACCCTGCAACTGGCCTGCGACCTGATCCGTCGCCCCTCGGTCACCCCGGTCGACGCCGACTGCCAGACCCAGATGATGAACCGCCTGGGCGCCGTCGGCTTCCAGCTCGAGCCGATGCGCATCGAGGACGTCGATAACTTCTGGGCCAGCCATGGCACCCAGGACGGCCCGGTACTGTGCTTTGCCGGCCACACCGACGTGGTCCCCACCGGCCCGGTGCAGCAGTGGCAGCATGAACCGTTCGTGGCGCTGATCGATGCCGACGGCATGCTCTGCGGCCGCGGCGCCGCCGACATGAAGGGCAGCCTGGCGTCGATGGTGGTGGCCAGCGAGCGCTTCGTGCATGACTACCCGAATCACCGCGGCAAGATCGCCTTTCTGATCACCAGCGACGAGGAAGGCCCGGCCCACCATGGCACCAAGGCCGTGGTCGAGCGCCTCAAGGCACGCAACGAACGCCTGGACTGGTGCATCGTCGGCGAGCCGTCCAGCACCACCCTGCTCGGGGACGTGGTCAAGAACGGCCGTCGCGGCTCACTCGGCGCCAAGCTGACGGTGCGCGGCAAGCAAGGCCACGTGGCCTACCCGCACCTGGCGCGCAACCCGATCCACCTAGCCGCGCCGGCCCTGGCGGAACTGGCCGCCGAGCACTGGGACGAAGGCAACGCGTTCTTCCCGCCGACCAGCTTCCAGATCTCGAACCTCAACTCCGGCACCGGCGCCACCAACGTGGTCCCGGGCGAGCTGACCGCGCTGTTCAACTTCCGCTTCTCCACAGAATCGACGGTCGAGGGCCTGCAGCAGCGCGTCGCAGCGATCCTCGACAAGCATCAGCTGGAATGGAGCATCGACTGGGCGCTGTCGGGCCTGCCCTTCCTCACCGAACCGGGCGAGCTGCTCGATGCGGTGTCGTCGAGCATCAAGGCGGTCACCGGTCGCGAAACCCGCCCATCCACCAGCGGCGGTACCTCCGATGGCCGCTTCATCGCCACCATGGGCACCCAGGTGGTCGAGCTCGGCCCGGTCAACGCCACCATCCACCAGGTGGACGAACGCATCCTGGCCAGCGACCTCGACCTGCTGACCGAGATCTACTACCAGACCCTGGTGCGGTTGCTCGCCTGATGCTCGCCTGCCCTCTCTGCCAGGCGCCGCTGGCGCGTTTCGACAACGGCGTGGCCTGCCCTGCCGGCCACCGTTTCGACCGTGCCCGCCAGGGCTACCTGAACCTGCTGCCGGTGCAGCACAAGAACAGCCGCGATCCAGGCGACAACCAGGCCATGGTCGAAGCCCGCCGCGATTTCCTCGACGCTGGCCACTACGCCCCGGTGGCGCGCCGCCTGGCGCAACTGGCCGCCGAGCGCCAGCCACAGGCCTGGCTGGACATCGGCTGCGGCGAAGGCTACTACACCGCGCAGATCGCCCAGGCCCTGCCGGCCGCCGACGGCTACGCCCTGGATATCTCCCGCGAGGCGGTCAAGCGCGCCTGCCGCCGCGCCCCCGAGGTGACCTGGATGGTCGCCAGCATGGCCCGCGTGCCTATGGCCGATGCCAGTTGCGGCTTCATCGCCAGCGTGTTTAGCCCGCTCGACTGGCAGGAGGCCAAGCGCCTGCTGGCGCCCGGCGGCGGCCTCATGCGAGTCGGCCCGACCAGCGGCCACCTGATGGAGCTGCGCGAGGTGCTCTACGATGAAGTGCGCCCGTACGCCGACGACAAGCACCTGGCCCTGGTCCCCGAAGGCATGGCCCACGCCCACGGTGAGATCCTCGAGTTCCGCCTGAGCCTGGCCGACGCCAAGGCCCGCGCCGACCTGCTGGCCATGACCCCGCACGGCTGGCGTGCCAGCGCCGAGAAGCGCGCACGGGTGATCGACCA
Source organism: Pseudomonas mosselii (assembly GCF_003205295.1). Taxonomy (GTDB): domain Bacteria; phylum Pseudomonadota; class Gammaproteobacteria; order Pseudomonadales; family Pseudomonadaceae; genus Aquipseudomonas; species Aquipseudomonas mosselii_B. The sequence continues at coordinate 9,444 of NZ_QJRP01000016.1, read as the reverse complement.
GCCCGAACCCTTCGAGGTCACCGTTTCCATGCGTTATGACTATTTCGTGCGCCAAGACTGAGCACACTGGAGCCCCCCATGCGTCAACCCGATATCGAGATCTACCTCAAGGACGACGACGTCGATCACAAGCAGATCGCCGACTGGCTCGCCCAGGCCCTGGGCCCGTGCAGCGAATGGAAGCAGAAAGGCCAGACCTTCAAGTGCATGGCCGGTAACATTCCGGTCACCTGGTTACCGAAGGCTGTGGGGAAATGGAACAGCCTGTACCTGGAAAGCGACCAGACCCCGTGGCCCGACGACATCGCCTGCGCCCGCGCGGCATTTGCCGCGCTCAACGTCGAAGTGCGTTGCGCGCCTGGCAGCTGGACAGAGGAAGACGGGGAAGAAGATGCCGATCGTTGGATCCGCATCAGCGCCGACGGTGAGCAGGAAATCACCTGGCGCACGCACTGAAGGCGTTCGCATCAGGCTGCAAGTTCCACGGTCAACTTGCAGCTTGAGCGTGCAGCCGCGAGGCTCAGAGCCCTACCACGTCCTCGGCCTGCAGGCCTTTCTGGCCTTGCACGAGGGCGTACTCGACCTGCTGCCCTTCGACCAGGGTGCGATGCCCCTCACCGCGGATAGCCCGATAGTGGACGAACACGTCCGCACCACCTTCGCGCTGAATGAAGCCATAACCCTTGGCATCGTTGAACCACTTCACATTCCCAGTCTCACGAGACGACATCTGAACTACTCCGGATTTTTATTTTGAAGATCGCCTTGCTGGCGCGGGCTCACCGCCCGCGCCGACGCAGCTTGCACGAATATCCTGCAAGCGGCAGGCCGAGTATATGACAGGGAACAAAAAAAATTCATGACAGGGTCGTTATTGGCCGAATTTTGCTGAACTTACGCAGATACGGCAGACTAACGGGCTGTAAAACACGAAAACTTTCACCCAGGGCCCCACCCCATGACCCGTTCCCCCCTGCGCCGCCTCATCTTCGGCGCCCTGCGTCGCGTTCTCTACCTGTGGGTGCGCTCCGAAACCATCAACCAATCCTCGCTGACGCTCAAGCTCGACCGTAGCCGACCGGTGTTCTACGCCCTCTCCTCGCCGTCGCTCACCGACCTGGCCGTGATCGACCACGAGTGCACCAAGGCGGGGCTGCCACGCCCGGTGCTGCCGGTGGCCGTCGGCCCGCTGCAGGAGCCCGCGGCGTTCTTCTACCTGACCCCCGATCCGGACTGGCTCGGCCGCCAAGACAAACGTGGCGCACCACCGACGCTCGAGCGCCTGGTCGCGGCGATCAGCCAGCACGCCGAGGAAGACGCGCAGATCATCCCGGTCAGCGTGTTCTGGGGCCAGACCCCCGCCAGCGAGTCGAGCCCGTGGAAGCTGCTGTTCGCCGACAGCTGGGCCGTCACCGGCCGTCTGCGCCGCCTGCTCAGCGTGCTGATCCTGGGGCGCAAGACCCGGGTGCAGTTCTCCGCGCCGATCCACCTGCGCGAACTGGTGCAGCACAACAAGGGCCACGAGCGCACCGTGCGCATGGCCCAACGCATGATGCGTGTGCATTTCCGCAACCTGAAGACCGCGGTGATCGGGCCCGACATCTCGCACCGACGCAACCTGGTCAAGGGCCTGGTGCATGACCCGCTGGTGCGTCAGGCCATCAGCGACGAGGCCGATCGCGAGAAGATCCCCTACGCCAAGGCCGAGGCCAAGGCGTTGCACTACGGCAACGAGATCGCCTCTGACTACACCTACACCGCCATCCGCTTCCTCGAAGTGGTGCTCAGCTGGTTCTGGAACAAGATCTACGACGGCATCAAGGTCAACCACATCGAGCAGGTGCAGGGTATCGCCCCCGGCCACGAGGTGATCTACGTACCCTGCCACCGCAGCCACATCGACTACCTGTTGCTGTCCTACCTGCTGTTCCGCAACGGCCTGACGCCGCCGCACATCGCCGCCGGCATCAACCTCAACATGCCGGTGATCGGCGGCCTGCTGCGCCGCGGCGGCGCTTTCTTCATGCGCCGCACGTTCAAGGGCAACCCACTGTACACCGCAGTGTTCAACGAGTACCTGCACACCCTGTTCACCAAGGGCTTCCCGGTCGAGTACTTCGTCGAGGGCGGCCGCTCGCGCACCGGGCGCATGCTGCAGCCGCGCACCGGCATGCTGGCGATCACCCTGCGCAGCTTCCTGCGCTCCTCGCGTACGCCAATCGTCTTCGTTCCGGTGTACATCGGCTACGAGCGTGTGCTCGAAGGCCGCACCTACCTGGGCGAGCTGCGCGGCGCCAGCAAGAAGAAAGAGTCGATCTTCGACATCTTCAAGGTCATCGGCGCGCTCAAGCAGCGCTTCGGCCAGGTCTACGTCAACTTCGGCGAACCGATCCGCCTCAATAGTTTCCTCGACGAACAGCAGCCCGGCTGGCGCGATCAGCCGCTCGGCCCGCAGTTCCGCCCGGCCTGGCTCAACGACACCACCACCCGCCTGGGCGAGACGGTTGCCCGTCACCTGAACGAAGCCGCGGCGATCAACCCGGTCAACCTGGTGGCCCTGGCCCTGCTGTCGACCAGCCGCCTGGCCCTGGACGAACGCGCCCTGACCCGCGTGCTCGACCTGTACCTGGCCCTGCTGCGCCAGGTGCCCTACTCGCCGCATACCACGCTGCCCGATGGCGACGGCAAGGCGCTGATCGAGCATGTGCTGGGCATGGACCTGCTGGCCGAGCAGAAGGACGCGCTGGGTCGCATCCTCTACCTGGACGAAGCCAACGCGGTGCTGATGACCTACTACCGCAACAACGTACTGCACATCTTCGCCCTGCCGGGGCTGCTGGCGAGCTTCTTCCTCAGCAGCTCGCGCATGAGCCGCGAACTGCTGGGCCAGTACGTGCGGGCGCTGTATCCGTACCTGCAGGCCGAGCTGTTCCTGCGCTGGACGCCCGAGCAACTGGACGAGGTGATCGACCAATGGCTGACGGCGCTGGTCGAGCAGGGGCTGCTGCGCAGGGAGCAGGACATCTACATGCGTCCAGCACCCAGCTCGCGGCAGTTCGTCCTGCTGACTCTGCTCGCGCGCACCATCACCCAGACCCTGCAGCGCTTCTACATGGCCACCTCGTTGCTGCTCAACAGCGGCCAACACACGCTGAGCGCCGAAGAGCTGGAGGAGATGTGCGTGATGATGGCCCAGCGCCTGTCGATCCTGCATGGACTGAACGCCCCGGAATTCTTCGACAAGACCCTGTTCCGCCACTTCATCCAGACCCTGGTGCGCGAGGGCGTGCTGCAGCCGGACGGCAATGGCAAGCTGGGCTACCACGACAAGCTCGCCGAGCTGGCCGAAGGCGTGGCCAAGCGCGTGCTGTCGGCAGAGCTGCGCCTGTCGATCCGCCAGGTGGCCTTGCACCGCGATGAAACGCCGGAGCCTGGGGCGACTGAGTGAACTGGCCCAATCACCCTCTACCCGGTACGCTGAACCTGCTCATTTCTGCCCATAAGGAAATCCCCATGATCCGCTCCTCCCTGCGCTTCACCACCCTGTGCGCCGGCCTGCTGCTGTCGGCCAACGCCCTGGCCCTGTCGCTCGGCGACCTGTCCCAGAGCGACGCCTCCGGCGGCCTGAAGGACGCCCTCACCCAAGGTGCGCAGATCGCCGTCAAGCAACTGAGCACCCCCGGCGGTTTCAGCAACAACCCCGACGTGCGCATCGAACTGCCGGGCAACCTCGGCAAGGCCGCCAAGGCCATGAAGATGTTCGGCAAGGGTGAACAGGTCGAAGCCCTGGAAACCAGCATGAACAAGGCCGCCGAGGCTGCGGTGCCGCAAGCCCAGGCGATCCTGGTGGACGCGGTGAAGAAGATGACCGTGACCGATGCCAAGGGCATCCTCAGCGGCGGCCAGGACTCGGCCACCCAGTATCTGAACAAGAGCAGCCGCGAGCAGATCCGTGCCAAGTTCCTGCCGATCGTCAAGCAGGCCACCGACAAGGTCGGCCTGGCCCAGCAGTACAACAACTTTGCCGGGCAGGCCGCAGGCCTGGGCGTGGTTGACGCCAAGAGCGCCAACATCGAGAGCTACGTGACCGAGAAAGCCCTGGACGGGCTGTTCGAGATGATCGCCAAGCAGGAAGAAAGCATTCGCCAGAACCCGGCCGGTGCCGCGACCAGCCTGGCCAAGAAGGTGTTCGGCGCGCTCTGAGGTGTCGGTTCCGATCGCGGGTCAAGCCCGCTCCCACCATGGGAGCGGGCTTGACCCGCGATGTTTCAGTCCTTCCTGACCCTGAACCACGCCGCATACAGCGCCGGCAGGAACAGCAGGGTCAACACCGTGGCGACGATCAACCCGCCCATGATCGCCACCGCCATCGGCCCGTAGAACACGCTTCTCGACAGCGGAATCATCGCCAGCACCGCCGCCAGCGCGGTCAGCACGATTGGCCGGAAGCGCCGCACCGTGGCCTCGATGATCGCCTGCCAACGCTCCATGCCCGCAGCGATATCCTGTTCGATCTGGTCTACCAGGATCACCGAGTTGCGCATGATCATCCCCGCCAGGGCGATGGTCCCGAGCATGGCGACGAAGCCGAACGGCTGGCGGAACACCAGCAGGAACAGGGTCACGCCGATCAGCCCGAGGGGCGCGGTAAGGAACACCATGAACATCCGCGAGAAACTGCGCAGCTGGATCATCAGCAGGCTCAGCACCACCACGATGAACAAAGGCATGCCGGCGTTGACCGAGCGCTGGCCACGCTCGGAATCCTCCACCGTGCCGCCCACTTCCAGCAGGTAGCCGTCGGGCAGCTCGCTCTTGATCTGGGCCAGGGTCGGCTGGATCTGCTTGACCAGGGTCGCCGGCTGCTCCTTGTCGTAGATGTCGGCGCGCACGGTGACAGTGGGCAGGCGGTTGCGGTGCCAGATGATGCCTTCCTCGAAACCGTATTCCAGGGTCGCCACCTGCGACAGGGCCACGCTCTGGCCGTTGTCGGTGGGCACCGCCAGGCTGCCGAGGCTACCCAGTTCGCGCCGCTCCTGCGGGGTGCCGCGCAGAAGGATCTCGATCAGCTCGTTGTCCTCGCGGTACTGACTGACGCTGCTGCCAGTCAGCGAGCTCTGCAGGAAGCTCGACAGGTGCGCGGTGCTCACCCCCAGCGCCCGGGCGCGGTCCTGGTCGATATCCAGGTAGACCGCCTTGCTCGGCTCCTCCCAGTCCAGGTGCACGTTGACCACATGGGGGTTCTCGCGCACCTTGGCCGCCACCTCGCGGGCCAGGGCGCGGACCTTCTCGATGTGCTCGCCGGTGACGCGGAACTGCACCGGATAGCCCACGGGCGGGCCGTTTTCCAGGCGCGTGACCCGCGAGCGCAGGTCGGGGAACTGCTGGTCAAGGGTGCCGATCAGCCAGCTGCGCAGACGCTCACGGTCCTCCAGCGACTTGGCCAGCACCACGAACTGGGCAAAGCTCGCCGCTGGCAGTTGCTGGTCCAGCGGCAGGTAGAAACGCGGCGAGCCGGTGCCGACGTAGGCGACGTAATTGGCGATGCCGTCCTGCTGCTTGAGCAGCGCCTCCAACTGCTTGACCCGCTCGGCGGTGTTGTTCAGCGAAGCGCCTTCGGCCAGCTTCAGGTCGACCATCAGCTCCGGCCGGCCGGAGGCCGGGAAAAACTGCTGCGGCACGAAGCGGAACAGCAGGATGCTGCCGACGAACGCGGCGATGGTCAGGACGATCACCGTCTTGCGCCGCCGCACGCACCACTCCACCACCCGCCTGACGCGCTGGTAGAACGGTGTGGCATAAGGGTCGGGGGCGTGCCCATCAGTGCCGTGCCGGGCCGCGTGGAGCTTGGCCAAGTCCGGCAGCAGGCGCTCGCCCAGGTAGGGCACGAACACCACCGCGGCGACCCAGGAGGTCAGCAGGGCAATGGTCACCACCTGGAAGATCGAGCGGGTGTATTCCCCGGTGCTGGAAGCCGCCGTGGCGATCGGCAGGAAGCCGGCGGCGGTGATCAGGGTACCGGTGAGCATCGGGAATGCCGTGCTGGTCCAGGCATAGCTCGCCGCCTTGAGCCGGTCGTAGCCCTGCTCCATCTTGATCGCCATCATCTCCACCGCGATGATCGCGTCGTCTACCAGCAGGCCCAGGGCCAGTACCAGCGCCCCCAGCGAGATCTTGTGCAGGCCGATGCCGAAGTAGTGCATGGCGGCAAAGGTCATGGCCAGTACCAACGGAATCGCCAGCGCAACCACCAGGCCGGTACGCAGGCCCAGGGAGAAGAAACTCACCAGCAGGACGATCGCCAGGGCCTCGATCAGCACCTGCACGAATTCGCCGACCCCGGCCTTCACCGCCGCCGGCTGGTCAGACACCTTGCGCAGTTCCATGCCCGCCGGCAGGCTCTGCGCCAGGCGGGCGAACTCGCCTTCCAGGGCCTTGCCGAGCACCAGGATGTCACCACCGTCCTTCATCGACACCGCCAGGCCGATGGCATCCTCGCCCATGAAGCGCATGCGCGGCGCGGGTGGATCGTTGAAACCGCGCTGCACGTCGGCGACATCGCCGATGCGGAAGGTGCGGTCACCTACGCGGATGGGGAACTGGCGAATCTGCTCGACGCTGTCGAAGCGCCCGCTGACCCGCAGCTGCAGGCGCTCGCTAGGGGTTTCGAAGAAGCCTGCGGTGCTCACCGCGTTCTGTTCGCTGAGCGCCTGCTGCACGGCGGCGAGCGGCACGCCCAGGGTGGCCAGCTTGACGTTGGACAGCTCGATCCAGACCTTCTCGTCCTGCAGGCCGATCAGCTCGACCTTGCCCACGTCCTTGACCCGCTGCAGCTGGATCTGGATACGGTCGGCGTAGTCCTTGAGCACCGCATAGTCGAAGCCGGCGCCGGTCAGGGCATAGATGTTGCCGAAGGTGGTGCCGAACTCGTCGTTGAAGAACGGCCCCTGCGCCTCGGGCGGCAGGGTGTGCTTGATGTCCGCGACTTTCTTGCGGATCTGGTACCACAGCTCGGGGATGTCCGCGGAATGCATCGAGTCGCGGGCCATGAAGGTGACCTGGGACTCACCGGGCCGCGAGAACGAGACGATCCGCTCGTACTCGCCGGTTTCCATCAGCTTCTTTTCGATGCGCTCGGTGACCTGGCGCGACACTTCCTCGGCGGTCGCCCCGGGCCATAGGGTGCGGATGACCATGGCCTTGAAGGTAAAGGGTGGATCCTCGCTCTGCCCCAGCTTGGTGTAGGACATGGCGCCAATCGCCGCCAGCAGGATCATCAGGAACAACACGATCTGGCGATTGCGCAGCGCCCAGGCGGAAAGGTTGAAACCCATCGGGACTTACTCCTTGGCCGCCAGGTTCACTTCACGGTTGCTACGGTCCACAGGCCGCACCTGTTGCCCTTCGCGCAGTACATGACCACCCGCGGCGACCACCCAGTCGCCGGCCTGCAGCCCTTCGAGCACCGGCACGCTGTCGGCGCCATAGGCGCCCAGGCGCACCTGAGCACGCTCCAGGCGGTTGTCCTTGCCCACCTTCCAGACATAGGCCTGGCCGGCCTCGGCGGTCACCGCCGAGAGCGGCACCGCCAGCGGCGAGCGTTCGGCATGCTCGATGAACACCCGGGCACTCTGGCCGAGCTCGGCCGGCGTGTCGTTGGAGGTGAAGGCGATGCGTGCGGCAAAGGTCCGCGAACGCGGGTCCGCCGCCGGGGAAAGCTCGCGAATGCGGCCCTCGAAGCGTCGGTTCGGATGCGACCACAACTCCACACTCACCGTCTGGCCGACGGCGAAGCGGGCGAACTGCTGCTCGGGCAGGCCGATGGCCACTTCGCGCTCACCGTCGGCTGCGAGGGTGAACACGGTCTGCCCGGCGGCCACCACCTGGCCCACCTCGACCTGGCGCTTGGCGATCACCCCGGCCTGGGGCGCACGCAGCACCGCGTACTCGGCCTGGTTGCCGGCCACTTCGAACTCGGCCTTGGCCTGCTTCAGCCGCGCCTGGCCGGCACGGTAGAGGTTCTCGGCGTTGTCGAACTGGGAGTGGCTGACCATCTGCCGGTCCAGCAGCTTCTGATAGCGGTCGCGTTCGGCACGCACTAGCGCCAGGTTGGCCTCGGCCGCCGCCAGCTGGGCGCGGTTGGCCTCCAGTTGCAGGCGCACATCCTGGGGATCGAGTTCGGCCAGCGGCTGCTCGGCCTTGACTCGCTGCCCCTCTTCCACCAGGCGCTTGCTGACCTTGCCGCCGATGCGAAACGCCAGTTCGGGCTCCAAGCGCGCGCGCACCTCGCCCGGATAACTGTCGGCCGAGGCCTGCGCCGGTTGCGGCTGGACCACCAGCGCCGGGCGCGGCGCGGCGGGTGGCGCGGCCTCCTGGCCGCAGGCGGAAAGCAAGAGCACGGCGGCTGCCGGCAGGGCGAGGGACAACGCACGACGCAACATGATGAATGACCTTTGGCAGAGGGCGCATCGAATATTTATACTGACGAGTATATTAAGTCAGCGAACCTTGCCGGGGAAGCGGGCGTTTCAGAGAAAACCCATATTTGCGTTGCGACGTACGCTGCAGCCGACGGCCTCACGACCCGGTAAGATGTGCCCCTTTCACACTGAATGCGGTCCCTCATGTCCAACGACGCACCCATCGGCCCCGGCCGGCCCAAGGACCTGGCCAAGCGCGAGGCCATCCTCGAAGCCGCCAAGCACCTGTTCCTCAGCCTTGGCTATGCCAACACCAGCATGGATGCGGTCGCTGCGGCGGCAGGTGTTTCAAAGCTCACCGTCTACAGCCATTTCACCGACAAGCAGACGCTGTTTGGCGCGGCGGTCATGTCCACCTGCCAGAACCAGCTGCCTGACTTGATGTTCGAGTATCCGGAAGGGGTGGCGGTGGAGGATGTGCTGCTGAACATTGCCCGGGGGTTCCAGGCGCTGATCAGCAGTGACGAGGCGGTCAAGCTGAGTCGCCTGATCTTTGCCCTCGGTAGCCAGGATCCGGGGTTTGGGCAGTATTTCTACGAGGCGGGGCCGAAGCGAGTGATGGCCGGGATGGCGGCGCTGCTGCACTGTGTCGACCAGCGGGGGTTGCTGCGGATCGACAACCCGTTGCGGGCGGCGGAGCATTTCTTCTGCCTGGTGAAGGGGGCGCCGGATTATCGGTTGTTGCTGGGATGTGCGCAGGCGCTGAGTGGGGATGAGGCTGAGGCGCATGTGCGGGAGGCTGTTGGGGTTTTTGTTCGGGCTTTCAGGGGGTAGTTCGGGTTCGGGGGTGATTGTTTTGATTTTTGCATGCTAATTCGTAGGCGATGTCGACATTTAGTCACCTTTTCGCCTTTACGTGAACTGACCCCCGAAAGTTGGACAGGTAGCGCTATGCGGCCAGCGCTTGGGTTCGGAATTCTACCGGACTCAAGCCATTCAGTCTGAGACTGATGCGTTCTTGGTT
>NZ_QJRP01000015.1 GCF_003205295.1 Pseudomonas mosselii | reverse complement strand
CAGACCATAGCGATACGCCCTGGGCGAGACGGTGGGGACATGTTCGATGTCTATTTCTGCCATCAACGCCTGCGCACCATCGACGTGAATAAACCTGATTACGGACCATAATGTGTCAACCATGTCTGCGCACATGTGTCAGCGATGTGTCCGGTCTCTACACCAAGACCAAAGTAACCCGCCGTAAGGGCGGAAAGGTGAATAAGCGTCGACATCGCAAATGAATGCGCATACAACTTTCAAAACAACCAATTAACCAATCAAAAAAAATCACCGAGCTTCCATGTGAGCAATCATCAACTGCACACTCTCATTCCCCCGAAACTCATTCACATCCAGCTTGTAAGCCAACTCCACCCACCGCACAGTAGGATTCGGCCAAACTTCCCGATCAACCCCAAAGGCAATCCCATCCAACCGCACCGCCCCACATTCGCTCTTGAGCACCACCTTCAGATGCCGCTCCCCGACGACCCGCTGCTCAACCAGCTGAAACACCCCATGGAACAACGGCTCGGGGAAGTGCTGGCCCCAAGGTCCGGCATTGCGCAATGCCCGCGCCAGCTCCAGGTGAAACTCCTCGACCGCCAGGGTGCCATCCGACAACAACCGACCGGTCAGGTCATCCTCACGAAGCTGACGCCGAACCTCTTCATCGAACGCCTCGGCAAACGCCGGGAAGTGCTCGGCCGGCAACGACAATCCCGCCGCCATCGCGTGCCCGCCAAACTTGCTGATCAAGGCCGGATGCCGCGCCGCCACGGCATCCAGCGCGTCACGGATATGGAACCCCGGTATCGAACGCGCCGAGCCCTTGAGCATCCCCTCCCCCGCATCGGCGAAGGCGATAGTCGGACGGTGGTAGCGCTCCTTCAACCGTGAGGCAAGGATACCGATCACCCCCTGGTGCCAGTCGGCGTCGAACAGGCACAGGCCATAGGGCATGGACTCAACAGGCAGGTCCTTGAGCTGGGCCAGCGCCTCACGCTGCATGCCCTGCTCAATGGACTTGCGATCCTGGTTCAGGCCATCGAGCTGCTGGGCCATGTCCAGCGCCAGCGCCGCGTCATCGCACAACAGGCACTCGATGCCCAGGCTCATGTCGTCCAGGCGCCCGGCGGCATTGAGCCGAGGGCCGAGGATGAAGCCCAGGTCGGTGGAGGTGATGCGTCGATGATCGCGCCGCGCCACCTCGAGGATGGCCTTGAGCCCGGGACGGGCGCGGCCGGCGCGGATGCGCTCCAGCCCCTGGTGCACCAGGATGCGGTTGTTGGCGTCCAGCGGCACCACATCGGCGACGCTGCCCAGCGCCACCAGGTCGAGCAACTCGCCGATGTTCGGCTGCGGCTGCGTCTCGTAGCGCCCCAGGCTGCGCAGGCGCGCGCGCAGGGCCATCAGCACGTAGAAGATCACCCCCACGCCGGCCAGGGACTTGCTCGGGAACCCGCACCCTGGCTGGTTCGGATTGACGATGGCATCGGCGGCGGGCAACTGTTCGCCCGGCAGGTGGTGGTCGGTGACCAGCACCTTGAGCCCAGCGGCTTTGGCCGCTGCCACACCCTCGACGCTAGAGATGCCATTGTCCACGGTGATCAGCAACTGCGGCTGCCGTTGCAAGGCGACCTCGACGATCTCCGGGGTCAGGCCGTAGCCGTATTCGAAACGATTGGGCACCAGATAATCGACATGCGCCGCGCCCAGCAGGCGCAGACCAAGCACGCCAACGGTACTGGCGGTGGCACCGTCGGCGTCGAAGTCGCCGACGATGAGAATGCGCTGGCGTTGGTCAAGCGCCTCGACCAGCAGGTCCACCGCCGTGTCGATGCCCTTGAGCTGCTGGAACGGCAGCAGGCGTGCCAGGCTCTTGTCCAGTTCGACCTCGGATTGCACGCCACGGGCGGCGTACAGGCGGGTCAGCAGGGGTGGCAGGTTGCCCAGCAATGGCAGGGGTGACGGCAGGTGGCGGGGTTCGATACGCATGGGGTCTTCGATAATCCGGTGTGAATCAGGTCAGCCGCGCTCGCCGAGCAGCCACTGCAGCTGCACTTCATGCTGGCCACGGTCATCGGTGACGAACACCGTGCCTTCGCTGATCATCACATCCCACTTGATGGTGCGCGGCATGTCGGTGGCGAGGACTTCCAACACTTCCTGCGGCACGGCGGCGATGCTCAGGTTCTTCAGGCCCTTGACCGCACCGAGCACTTTGTTTTCCCAAACGCGCAAGCTGCCGTAGGCCAGCAGGCTGGTGCGCTCGGTACGCCGCGAGCACCAGGTCAGACGATCCGCGTCAGGTTGGCCGACTTCGATCCAGTGCAAGATGCGATCGTCCAGGCTTTTTTCCCACAGGGCCGCCTCATCGACGTCCGACAATCCGCGACCGAAGGACAGTTGTTCGTTGTACCAGAGGGCATAGGCCAGCAGGCGCACGGCCATGCGTTCTTCGGTTTCCGAGGGATGACGGGCGATGGTCTGGCGGACGTTCTCGTACACGCCGCGATCGAGGTCGGTCAGATTCAGTTCGAACTTGTAGGTGGTGGACGGCTGTGCCATGGGCAATAGGCTTCTTGCGGGAGAAAGTCGCACAGTCTAACTGATCGCGGGCGCCAGCGCCGGATCAGACAACGCCGATATACCTGCCGCCGCAGACCTGTGATACAACCTGCCCTCACGCCCAGCCGCCACGGATGCCCCATGCCTACGCCCAGCAAACCCCTCGCCGGCCTGAAAGTCATCGAGCTCGGCACCTTGATCGCCGGTCCATTCGCCTCACGGATCTGCGCCGAGTTCGGCGCCGAAGTGATCAAGGTCGAATCCCCCGATGGCGGCGATCCGCTGCGCAAATGGCGCAAGCTCTACGAGGGCACCTCGCTGTGGTGGTTCGTCCAGGCCCGCAACAAGCAGTCGCTGACCCTCAATCTCAAGCACCCGGAAGGCCTCGACGTGCTCAAGCGCCTGCTGGCCGACGCCGACATCCTGATCGAGAACTTCCGCCCTGGCGTGCTGGAGAAACTGGGGCTGGGTTGGGACATGCTCCACGCCCTCAACCCGCGCCTGGTGATGGTACGCCTGTCGGGGTTCGGCCAGACCGGGCCGATGAAGGACCAACCGGGCTTCGGCGCGGTCGGCGAGTCCATGGGCGGGCTGCGCTACATCACCGGTTTCGAGGACCGCCCGCCGGTACGCACCGGGATCTCCATCGGCGACTCCATTGCCGCCCTGTGGGGCGTGATCGGCGCACTGATGGCCCTGCGTCATCGCGAAGTCAACGGTGGCGCGGGCCAGGTGGTGGATGTGGCGCTGTACGAAGCGATCTTCGCCATGATGGAGAGCATGGTGCCGGAGTTCGATGTGTTCGGTTTCATCCGCGAACGCACCGGCAACATCATGCCGGGCATCACTCCCTCCTCCATCCACACCACCGCCGATGGCCGTCACGTGCAGATCGGCGCCAATGGCGACGCGATCTTCAAGCGCTTCATGCAGGCCATCGGCCGCGACGACCTGGCCAACGATGCGGCCCTGGCCACCAACGACGGCCGTGATGCCCGTCGGGACGAGCTGTATGGAGTCATCGACCGCTGGGCCAACAGCCTGCCGCTGGCCGAGGTGATGCAAGCGCTGAACGATGCCGAGGTACCGGCCAGCCGGATCTACTCCGCCGAGGACATGCTGGGCGATCCGCAGTTCCTCGCCCGGGAAATGTTCCTCCAGGCGCGGCTGCCGGACGGCAAGCCATTCAAGATGCCGGGCATCGTGCCCAAACTGTCCGACACGCCCGGCTCCGCCGAGTGGGTCGGCCCCGCCCTGGGCGAACACACGGCCACGGTGCTGGCCAGCCTGGGCTACGACGCAACCACCATAGCCCGCCTGCGCGCGGCCGGTACGGTCTGACCCAGGCCCCATGCGTATCCGCCATCTGCCCATCGTGCTCTGCCTGTTGCTGACCGCACTCGCGGGGCAGGCGGCCGAGGCCAGGGAGCGCCTGCTATGGCTGGTGCGCGACCTGCCGCCGTTCACCATCTTCGAAGGGCCGGCCAAGGGCCAGGGGGTGATCGACCAGCTGTTGCCGATGCTGATCGCCCGGATGCCCGAGTACGACCACAGCATCGTCCGGGTCAACCGGGCCCGGGGTATCCAGATGCTCCAGGAGCCCAGTTTCACCTGCGACCCGACCCTGCTGTGGACCCCCGAGCGCGCCAGATATGTGCATTTCTCCCAACCCTCGCTGGGCGTACTGAGCAGTGGCCTGATCGTGCGCAAGCAAGACCAGGCGCTGCTGGCGCCCTATCTGGAGGGCCAGCAAGTCGACCTGCAGCGCTTGCTGGCCGAGACCCGCCTGAAGCTTGGCATCGTCGCCGAGCGCAGCTACAGCGCGCAGGTCGACGAGGTCCTCAGGCAACTGCCTGATACCGCGTTCAGCCGACACTATGGCAACGATGCCACGGCCAGCCTGCTGCAGATGCAGCAATTGGGGCGCCTGCAACTGGTGCTCGGCTATTGGCCCGAGATGCGTTACCTGATCCAGCAGCAGAATAGCTCGCTGGACGACTACAGTTTCCACCCCATCCTTGGCGTGAACCGCTACCAGTTCCTGCATGTGGGCTGCTCGGACACCCCCCTGGGGCGCGAGGCGATTGCCCATATCGACCAACTGCTGCCGACCTTGCGTCGCGATACCTTGCCTGAACTCTACGCCCACTGGCTGGACCCGGGGCTGCAGGAGGACTATCTGGAGCAGGCCAGGCATTTCTTCGAGCAGAACGAAGCGCCGCTGCGCTGAAGCGCCCTGCAGTCGATTGCACAGGGCATTACTAGGGTCGAGGTAAAAAGAAACCCCGGCCGCTGGGGAGGACGACCGGGGTCAAGCGAAAGCCCTTGGGACTTCCAGTGGCAGCCTGAGCGGTACCGGAGCAAAGCACCACCAGACAGCCCCTGCTGATTCTGATGGGCCTGTCAGGCAAAGGTTCCCTGCATCTGCCGTTGATGTTGCAAGGCGGCGATCACACAGGGCTGCAGGCGGCCTTCGGCGATCTGCAGGTCACGGTGCAAGCCATCGACCAGGTCGACCAGCAGCTGCTGTTCCACCAGCTGACGTGCGCACACCCCGCGCTGCAGGATCGGCACACCGTGCTCGTCATAAAGGGTCAACTGATGGCAGCCACGGCTATCGGCCGTGCCAAGTTCGGCCTGGTAAGGGGTCAGGGCTTCGTTGAGCAGTCTGCAGACTCTTTCCATCCGGATCACTCGCTGGCTAAGGTAAGGGTACTGACCTCCAGGCCCGACGGAAAGTTCGCCGTGGCCCGTTACCGCGAGCATGCGTGGACAACGTGACAGTTTCGATGCACCCAGCCAGTGGCCGATCAGAGGCGCTCCAACACCTGCTCCAGGCCTACCATCGACATCGGCCATGGCAACTCTGCCAGCACGTTCAAACCGTACTGACGGGCCTCGAGCGCCAGGTCCATTTCCCCCGCGCCGGCGCATCCGACAAACAGCAATCCCCCCGCGCAGGAGGCCTGCATCAGGTACTTGAACAGGCGCCGGGCATAACCCCTGGACATGCGCTGGTCGAGCACCAATACATCCACGGGGCGCTGCCGCGCCGTCGCGGTCGGCACGTCATCGGTGACCCGGACGTTGTAGACCCCCTGGGCATTGAAAGCCTGATGCAGCAACATCTGGTGGTAGGGCCGAGCCTGGTGGATAAGAACATTGAGCTGACGCATGAGCTTCCCCCGGAACAGTGTGCCTTGTAGGTTGGAGCGACCACTTTAGTAGGGGTAGGTATCGAACTACATGGGAAAAGTCTGAAAGATCGAAACACTGTGTCGCGGACACAAAAAAGCCCGTCTAGGACGGGCTTTTTCGCATAGCGCTCGACTTACAGCGGTTTGCCGCGGTTGCCATGCTGGCTGACGAAGGCCTGGACGGTCTTCAGGTCGTTGGCCAACACTGTGCAGCGCTCTTCACGGCTGAACAGGTCGCTCAGGTGCGCCGGCAGCTCCAGGGCCTTGGCGACACCGGCCTTCTCCACCGCCTCGGGGAACTTGACCGGATGCGCGGTGCCCAGCACCACCATCGGCGTATCCAGGCTGCGACGGCACTCGCGGGCGGCCTTGACGCCGATCGCGGTGTGCGGGTCGAGGACTTCACCGGTGGCCTTGAACACCTCGGCTATGGTCTCGCAGGTCTGCTCGTCGGTGACGGCCAGCGAGTCGAACAGCTTGCGCGCCTCGGTCCAGCGATCCTGCTCGACGCTGAAGCCGCCGCCTTGCTTGAAGGTGTCCATCAGCTGGGCAACCGCAGCACCATTGCGACCGTGCAGGTCGAACAGCAGGCGCTCGAAGTTGGACGAGACCATGATGTCCATCGACGGCGACAGGGTCGGGTGCAGGGCATCCTTGACGTACTGGTTGCCGCTCATGAAGCGGTGCAGGATGTCGTTGCGGTTGGTCGCCACCACCAGTTGACTGATCGGCAGGCCCATGTTGCGCGCCAGGTAGCCGGCGAAGATGTCGCCGAAGTTGCCGGTCGGCACCGAAAACGCCACCGAACGGGCCGGACCGCCGAGCTGTAGGGCTGCGTGGAAGTAGTAGACGATCTGGGCCATGATCCGCGCCCAGTTGATCGAGTTGACCGCCACCAGGCGGGTGCCCTTGAGGAACGACTGGTCGGCGAAGCTGGCCTTGACCATCTCCTGGCAGTCGTCGAAGTTGCCTTCGATGGCGATGTTGTGGATGTTGTCGCCGAGGATCGTGGTCATCTGCCGACGCTGCACTTCCGACACGCGCTGGTGCGGATGCAGGATGAAGATATCGACGTTGTCGCAGCGGCGGCAGCCTTCGATGGCGGCCGAGCCTGTGTCACCGCTGGTGGCGCCGACAATCACCACGCGCTCGCCGCGCTTGACCAGCACGTGGTCGAGCAGGCGGCCGAGCAGCTGCAGGGCGAAGTCCTTGAAGGCCAGGGTCGGGCCGTGGAACAGCTCCATCACCCACTCGTTGCCGTTGAGCTGGCGCAGCGGCGCGACCGCGGCGTGGGCGAAGGTGCCATAGGTCTCTTCGAGGATCTTCTTGAAGTCGGCGTCGGCGATGCTACCGTCGACGAACGGGCGCATCACCCGGAAGGCCAGTTCGTGGTACGGCAGGCCCGCCCAGGAGGCGATCTCTTCCTGGGTGAAGCGCGGCAGGTTCTCGGGCACGTACAGGCCGCCGTCACTGGCGAGGCCCGCCAGCAGGACGTCTTCGAAGTTCAGGGCCGGAGCCTGGCCGCGGGTACTGATATAGCGCATGGGTGCAAACCTTCGATGCTGGGCGCGGGCCGCCGTCGCGGCCCGCCGCCGGAATTAATTGAGCTGTTCGACGCGGATGCGCACGACCTTGCCGACCACGTCCTGAAGCGCTTCCAGGGCAACGATGGCATCGTCGATGCGTTGCTCGACCACACGGTGGGTCAGCAGGATCATCGGTACCAGGCCGTCCTGCTCCTCGGCTTCCTTCTGCATGATCGACTCGATGTTGATGCCGCGCTCCGAAAGGATGCTGGCGACCTGTGCCAACACGCCCGGGTGGTCCTTGGCCTGGATACGCAGATAGTAGGCACTCTCGCAGGCTTCGATCGGCAGGATCGGATGGGCCGACAGCGCGTCCGGCTGGAAGGCCAGGTGCGGCACGCGGTTCTCCGGGTCGGAAGTCATGGCACGGACCACATCGACCAGGTCGGCAACCACCGACGAAGCGGTCGGCTCCATGCCGGCACCGGCGCCGTAGTACAGGGTGGAACCGGCGGCGTCGCCGTTGACCATTACCGCGTTCATCACGCCGTTGACGTTGGCGATCAGGCGATCGTTGGGGATCAGCGTCGGGTGCACGCGCAGCTCTATGCCGTCGGCGGTGCGACGGGCCACGCCCAGGTGCTTGATGCGGTAGCCCAGGGCCTCGGCGTAGTTGACGTCGGCAGTGGTCAGCTGGGTAATGCCCTCGGTGTAGGCCTTGTCGAACTGCAGCGGAATACCGAAGGCGATGGACGCCAGGATGGTCAGCTTGTGCGCGGCGTCGATGCCTTCGACGTCGAAGGTCGGATCGGCCTCGGCATAGCCCAGCGCCTGGGCCTCGGCCAGCACGTCGGGGAAAGCGCGGCCCTTGTCGCGCATCTCGGTGAGAATGAAGTTGCCGGTACCGTTGATGATCCCGGCCAGCCAGTTGATGCGGTTGGCCGACAGGCCCTCGCGGATCGCCTTGATCACCGGGATGCCACCGGCCACGGCGGCTTCGAAGGCGACAATGACGCCCTTCTCGCGGGCCTTGGCGAAGATCTCGTTGCCGTGCACGGCGATCAGCGCCTTGTTGGCGGTGACCACGTGCTTGCCGTTTTCAATGGCCTTGAGCACCAGGTCGCGGGCGATGGTGTAGCCGCCGATCAGCTCGATGACGATATCGATCTCGGGGTTGCTTGCGACTTCGAACACATCAGCGGTAATGGGGGTACCGGTAATCTGGCAGTTCGGGTTCTGCGAGCGCATGGCAATCTGTGCCACTTCAATACCGCGCCCGGCACGGCGGGCGATCTCCTCGGCGTTGCGCTGAAGTACATTGAAGGTTCCGCCACCGACGGTCCCCAACCCACAGATGCCTACTTTGACCGGTTTCACTGTGAACTCCCCATAGAACGGCCGGCACCTGCGCCGACCGTGAAACATGCCGTCACCCCATGACGACGGCGTACTGAATTGATTACTTGCTCTCTGCCAGGGCCAGCTTGGCCACTTGCGGCGCCGGCTGGTAACCCGGAATCACCTGGCCATTCTGTAGAACGATCGCCGGCGTGCCATTTACACCAATCGACTGGCCCAGCTGGAACTGCTTGCTGACCGGGTTGGCGCACTTGGCGGCCTTGATCTCCTTGCCGTCGACCATCTTGTCCAGCGCCGCGCGGCGATCGCTGGAGCACCATACCGCCTGCAACTGCTCGTCACCCGGCGAACCCAGGCCCTGGCGCGGGAAGGCGACGTAGCGCACTTCGATACCACGGCGGTTGAGCTCCGGCACTTCGGCGTGCAGCTTGTGGCAGTACGGGCAGGTGGTGTCGGTGAACACGGTGATGTGCGACTTGGTTTCACCCTTGGCCGGGTAGACCACCATCTCGCCGACCGGAATGCCGTTGATCAGCTTGGCAATGCCCTGGCGCTCGGTCTTCTCGGTGAGGTTGACCGGCTTGCCGTCCTGGATCTGGAACAGGTAGCCCTGCATGACGAACTGGCCATCGGCGCTGGCGTACAGCACGCGACCGCCCTGCAGCTTGACTTCGTACAGGCCGTTGAGCGGGCTGCTGCTGACGCTTTCGACCGGCACTTCCAGCTCGAGGTTCTGCAAGGACTTGCGAATCGCCTGCTCGGCACCGGCATTGGCATCGGTGGCCGCGGCGACGGCAAAGGTACTGGCCAACGCCAGGGCGGCGGCGGCAAAAATCTGGGTCACGCGCATGGGGTACTCCTGAAGGCGGACGGGGCCGTGGGGGCGTTGCTTGACCCTGGCGGGTGGCGAACATTCGGCCCTTGCAACAAACCGTCCAAGCCTACCACAACAAACTGGCGCAGTAGGGGTACTCAGGCACCGGTCGGCGGAACATGAAAAGCATTCATCCACGTGGGTGGTGTTCGGCGTGCAGCTGTTGCAGCCGGGCCTTGGCCACATGGGTGTAGATCTGCGTGGTGGACAGGTCGCTGTGGCCCAGCAGCATCTGCACCACGCGCAGGTCGGCACCATGGTTGAGCAGGTGCGTGGCAAAGGCGTGACGCAGCGTGTGAGGCGACAGCGGCTTGTCGATAGCGGCCACCCGCGCCTGGTGCTTGATGCGGTGCCAGAAGGTCTGGCGGGTCATCTGCTCGCCGCGCTGGCTGGGAAACAGCACGTCGCTGGGGCGCCCGCCCAGCAGCTCGGCGCGACCATCGCGCAGGTAGCGCTCGATCCACACCACCGCTTCCTCGCCCATCGGCACCAGGCGCTCCTTGCTGCCCTTGCCCATCACCCGCAGCACGCCCTGGCGCAGGTTGACCTGGTCCAGGGTCAGGCTGACCAGCTCGGTCACCCGCAGCCCACAGGCGTAGAGCACCTCAAGCATGGCGCGGTCGCGCTGGCCGATGGCCTCGCCTAGGTCCGGCGCCTGCAGCAGGGCCTCGACATCGGCCTCCGACAGCGACTTGGGCAAGGGCCGGCCCAGTTGCGGCATGTCCACCTGCAGCGTCGGGTCGACTGCGACCAGCCGCTCGCGCAGCAGGTAGCGGAAGAACCCGCGCACCCCGGAAAGAAAGCGCGCGGTCGAGCGTGGCTTGTAGCCCTGGTCGAAACGCCAGGCCAGGTGGTCGAGGATCAGCTCGCGCCCGGCATCGGGCAGTGCCACGCCATGCTCCTGCAGCCAGCCATTGAACAGCGCCAGGTCGCTGCGATACGAAGCGCGGGTGTTATCGGACAGCCCCTTCTCCAGCCAGAGGGCATCGAGGAACTGGTCGATCAGGGGGTGGTCCAGTGCGGGCATGAAGACTCGGTGGCAAACGACGAAATGACGCTTAGTCTTTCATAACACGGCATGCAGAGGGAGCCCGCGTGAACGAACAGCAGATTCTTTTGAGTGTCGGCGGCATCGGTGCCGCCGCCCTGCTCTGCCAATGGCTGGCCTGGCGCCTGAAGCTGCCGGCAATCCTGTTCCTGCTGCTGTGCGGCATCCTTGCCGGGCCCGTGCTGGGCTGGCTGCAGCCCCAGGCGCTGTTCGGCCCGCTGCTGATGCCGCTGGTGTCGCTGGCAGTGGCGCTGATCCTGTTCGAAGGCAGCCTGACCCTGCACCTGTCGCAATGGCGCGAGATCGGCAGCGTGGTGCATCGCCTGGTCACCGTCGGCGCGCTGAGCACCTGGCTGGTGATCGCCCTGGCCACCCACTGGCTGCTGGGTTTCGACTGGCCCCTGGCGATCCTGTTCGGCACCTTGACCCTGGTCACCGGCCCCACGGTGATCGTGCCCATGCTACGGGTGGTGCGACCGAAGGCGGCGATCGCCAACATCCTGCGCTGGGAAGGCATCGTCATCGACCCGATCGGCGCGCTGCTGGCGGTGGTGGTCTACAGCTTCATCATCGCCAGCGCTGCCGGCGAGGGCCTGAGCCACAGCCTGGCGACCTTTGCCGGGGTGATCTTCTGCGGCAGTGCGCTGGGTGTTGCCGGTGGCTGGCTGCTCGGGCAGGTCATGCGCGAGCAGTGGCTGCCGGAATACCTGCACAACCTGGCCTCGCTGGCGGCGGTGCTGGGCATCTTCATCGCCGCCAACCAGATCGTCCACGAATCCGGCTTGCTGGCGGTCACGGTCATGGGCATGTGGCTGGCCAACATGCCCGGCGTGGATGTGCGGCAGATCCTGCATTTCAAGGAAAACCTCAGCGTGCTGCTGATCTCCGGGCTGTTCATTCTCCTGGCCGCGCGGCTCGACCTGCACGCGCTGCTGGCCCTGGGGCCGGCGGTACTGGCGCTGCTGCTGGTGATCCAGTTGCTGGCGCGGCCGCTGAACGTCCTGCTGTCGACCCTGGGTTCGCCGTTGAGCTGGCGGGAACGGGCGTTGCTGGCCTGGATCGCGCCACGGGGCATCGTGGCCGCGGCCGTGTCGGCGATCTTCGCCATTCGCCTGGATCAGGCCGGACACGAAGGCGCGCTGCTGCTGGTGCCGCTGACCTTCGCCGTGATCATCGGCACCGTGGTGCTGCAAAGCGCCACCGCCAGGCCCCTGGCCCGCCTGCTGAAGGTGGCGGAACCGGCGCCGAGCGGGTTTCTCGTGGTCGGCGCCAACCCGCCTGCGCGGGTCATCGCCAAAGCCCTGCAGCAAATGGGCTGCCGGGTGCTGCTGACCGACTCGAGCTGGGAGAACATCCGCGCCGCGCGTATGGACAACCTGCCGACCTACTTCGGCAACCCCGCCTCGCAGCATGCCGACGCCCACCTAGACCTGGTCGGCCTGGGCCATCTGCTGGGGCTGTCACCGGCGGGCGAGCTCAATGCCCTGGCCTGTGCGCGCTTTCGTCATGACTTCGGCCAGGCGCGGCTGTTCGTGCTGGCCAGCGGCCTGGAAAAACAGCGCAGCGACAAGCACCGGGCCAGCGAGGAGCATCGTGGGCAATTGCTCGGGTCGAGCCCGATGACCTATGGCCAGCTGGCCAAGCTGTTGCAGCAGGGTGCCGAGCTGTACAGCACCACGCTGACCGAAGCCTTCGGCTGGGGCGACTACCAGCAACTGCATGGCCCGCGGGCCACGCTGCTGTTCGCCCGGGACGGGCAAGGCTGGGTGCATGTGGCCAGCCCGGACTATCCGCTCAAGCCGCAGCCTGGATGGACACTGGTGGCGCTGGTGGAGCCGGAGCTGACCGAGCAGCCTGCGGCGCATTGATCCATGAATGGCCCGGCAATCAGGCCAACGGCAGCACCGGCACCGGGCGCTTGTCCTCGTCGATGGCGACAAAGCTGAACACGCCATGGATCGCCCGCTCGCGGCCATCGAGGTACATGTTCTCGACGAACACATCCACCTGCACCTGCAGGCTGGTGTTGCCGACCTTGATCACCGTGCCCACCAACTCGACGATCGAGCCGGCCGGGATCGGGTGCTTGAAGTCGATGCGGTCGGTGGACACGGTCACCAGCGGCAACCGGCAGAAACGGGTGGCGGCGATGAACGACACTTCGTCCATCCATGCCAGGGCGGTGCCGCCGAATAGTGTGTTGTGGTGGTTGGTGGTGTTGGGGAACACCGCCTTGGTCACGCGGGTCACCGACAGCTCGGTGCGGCGCTGGATTTCCTGGTCTCGGGGCGTCGTCATGGGATTCACATCGCAAAGTCTGAAAGCAAGGTCGCCTGCTTCGCGGGTAAACCCGCTCCCACAGAAGGCGATGAACCTGTGGGAGCGGGTTTACCCGCGAAGCAGCCAACACAAATCGCAAAATGCAAAAAAGCAGCCCGAAGGCTGCTTTTTTCTCGCAAGGCGGCCTAGGCCGCCAGGCAAACTGTACTCAGGACAGTTTTTCCTTGATGCGAGCGGCTTTGCCGGACAGGTCGCGCAGGTAGTACAGCTTGGCTTTACGCACGTCACCACGACGTTTCACGGCCAGGCTGTCGATCTGCGGGCTGTAGGTCTGGAAGGTACGCTCTACGCCAACGCCGCTGGAGATCTTGCGCACGGTGAAGGCGCTGTTCAGACCGCGGTTACGCTTGGCGATAACGACGCCTTCGAACGCCTGCAGACGCGAGCGGTCGCCTTCCTTCACTTTAACCTGGACGACAACGGTGTCGCCTGGTGCGAAGGTCGGGATCTCTTTGCTCATCTGCTCGGCTTCGAGCTGCTGGATGATCTTGTTGGTCATGCTGTGCTCCTAAGATGGATACTTGATCCACCATCGATACGTTTAACTATCGTCCCGCTCGCGGATGTATTCCTCGAGCAGCTTCTTCTCTTCTCCAGAAAGCGAGCGACTTTCCAGAAGATCGGCGCGTCGTTCGAAGGTCCTACCAAGGGACTGCTTCATCCGCCAACGCCGGATATGTGCATGGTTGCCACTTAGCAACACGTCGGGAACACGCTGATCCGCATACACCTCAGGTCGGGTGTAGTGCGGGCAATCCAGCAGACCGTCGGTGAAAGAGTCTTCCTCCGCCGAGTCCACATGCCCTAAAGCTCCGGGCAGCAGCCGTGTAACCGCATCGATCAGTACCATGGCCGGCAGCTCGCCACCGGAAAGCACATAGTCGCCAATCGACCACTCCTCATCGACATGAGCCTCGATAAAGCGCTCGTCGATGCCTTCATAACGACCGGCGATCAGGATCAACGATTCCTGTTCGGCCAGGCCTTTGACCGCCTGCTGTGTCAGCTTGCGGCCTTGTGGCGAAAGGTAGATCACCTTTGCCGATGCTCCGGTCGCCTGCCTGGCGCTAACCAGGGCGTCTTCCAGAGGCTTGATCTTCATCACCATGCCCGGACCACCGCCAAACGGCCGATCATCCACGGTGTGGTGGCGATCTGTGGTGTAGTCCCGCGGGTTCCAGCAGGTCACTTGCAGCAACCCCTGTTTCACCGCGCGGCTGGTAATGCCGTACTCCGTGATGGCCGAGAACATCTCGGGGAACAACGTGATGACATCTACGCGAAGGTTACCCATCGTCTAGAAGTCCGCATCCCACTCAACCCGCATCACGCCTGCTTCCAGGTCGATTGCCAGCACGCACTGCCCGGTATAGGGCAACAGACGCTCGCGATCATCCAGGCTGCCTGCGCAGGGTTTGACCACCATTACATCGTTCGCGCCGGTCTCCAACAGGTGATCGATCTTGCCGAACAGCTGTTCGTCCTGATTGATGACCTTCAGGCCCACCAACTGGTACCAGTAGTACTCGTCGGCTGCCAGGTTGGGCAAAAGGCTCCGCGCAATGCAGATTTCGTAACCGCTCAGAAGACGGGCTTCATCACGATCATCGAGGCCTTTGAGCTTCACGACCAGGCCCTTCTGGGAGCCACGACCGCTGACCAGCTCGACCTGCTTTACCTTGCCTTCATGCCGAAGCATCCAGCGCGGATAATCCAACAGGTTTTCAATCGGATCGGTAAAGGAATACACCTTCACCTCGCCGCGAACGCCGTGAACCGAAAAAATCTTGCCAACGACGATGAGGTCGTCAGCCATTTCTGGCGTCGCGTTCATACTGCTCAGGCTGCAGCCTTGGCAGCTTCCTTCAGCAGCTGAGCAACGCGCTCAGACGGCTGTGCGCCCTGGCTCAGCCAGTAGGTGACGCGCTCTTGGTTGACCGACAGCTTGACTTCGGCGCCCGATGCGATCGGGTTGAAGAAGCCAACGCGCTCAACGAAACGGCCGTCACGGGCGTTACGCGAGTTGGTCACGGTCAGGTGGTAGAATGGGCGCTTTTTCGAGCCGCCACGGGCCAGACGAATGGTTACCATGTGAACATCGTTCCTATAGTCGGTGCTGCAAAACTGAATGCCCAATGGGCACACGGGTGCCCAAAAGGCCGCATATTCTCGGGGAATACACGGACATTTGCAAATGCCTTTTTCGGCAAGGCCGGGGCCTGCCGCTCAGTCCTGCCGGTTTGGGCCACTTTGAGGCGGCCATGATCCCGCCGGAGCGGGGGCTGGCGGGCTTCCTCATATAAGGAAGCCCACCGGATTCTTTTACAGTTTTGGCATGCCGCCGCCTGGCAGCATCCCGCCAAGGCCGCGCATCATCTTGGCCATGCCGCCCTTGGCGGAGAATTTCTTCATCATCTTCTGCATCTGCTTGTGCTGCTTGATCAAGCGACCGATGTCCTGCACCTGGGTGCCGGAGCCGAGGGCGATGCGGCGCTTGCGCGAACCGCTGATCAGGTCGGGGTCGCGACGCTCGGCCGGCGTCATGGAGTTGATGATCGCCTCCATCTGTTTGAACTGCTTCTCGGCCGCGCCCTGGGCATTGCCCATCTGCGACAGGTTCACACCACCGATGCTCGGCAGCTTGTCCATCAGGCCGCCCAGGCCGCCCATGTTCTTCATCTGCTGCAGCTGGTCGCGGAAGTCCTCGAGATCGAAGCCCTTGCCCTTCTTCAGCTTCTTGGCCAGCTTGTCGGCCTTGGCCTTGTCGATGTTCTGCTCGGCCTGCTCGATCAGGCTGAGCACATCGCCCATGCCGAGAATGCGCGAGGCGATACGATCCGGGTGGAACGGTTCCAGGGCCTCGGTTTTCTCGCCCATGCCGATGAACTTGATCGGCTTGCCGGTGATGGCGCGCACCGACAGCGCGGCACCGCCACGGGCGTCGCCGTCGACCTTGGTCAGCACCACGCCGGTCAGCGGCAGGGCGTCGCCGAAGGCCTTGGCGGTGTTGGCAGCGTCCTGGCCGGTCATCGCGTCGACCACGAACAGGGTTTCGATCGGCTTGACCGCAGCGTGCAGGGCCTTGATCTCGTCCATCATGTCGGCATCGACATGCAGGCGACCGGCGGTATCGACGATCACTACGTCGATGAACTTGAGCTTGGCCTCGCGGATCGCCGCCTCGGCAATGGCCACCGGCTTCTGGCTGATATCGGACGGGAAGAAGGTCACGCCGATGTCGTTGGCCAGGGTTTCGAGCTGCTTGATCGCCGCCGGACGGTAGACGTCGGCCGACACCACCATCACGCTCTTCTTCTTGCGCTCTTTCAGGTGACGCGCCAGCTTGCCGGCGGTAGTGGTCTTACCGGCGCCCTGCAGGCCGGCCATCAGCACCACGGCGGGTGGCGCGGCGTTGAGCGTCAGCTCTTCGTTGGCCGCGCCCATCAGGCTTTCCAGCTCGGCCTGGACGATCTTCACGAAGGCCTGGCCCGGGGTCAGGCTGCGCGACACTTCGGTACCGACCGCGCGTTCCTTGATGCTGTTGACGAAATCCTTGACCACCGGCAGGGCGACGTCGGCCTCGAGCAGGGCCATGCGCACTTCGCGCAGCGTGTCCTTGATGTTGTCTTCGGTCAGCTTGGCCTTGCCGGTGACATGGCGCAGCGTCTGTGACAGGCGGTCGGTCAGGTTTTCGAACATGGTGATCCTTTCAGGCCCAGTGAAGCCGAGGTTTTTCAGATGCCCAGGTGAACATGTACACGCGCCGGGCAGAGCAAGGCGGCGATTATAGCGGAGAGCGGCGGCGGCGCACACCTTGGAGCAGCCCCTCTGGATATTCGGTGACCATGCCGGCCTCTTCGCGGGTAAACCCGCTCCCACAGAGATCGCGCACGCCCCTGTGGGAGCGGGTTTACCCGCGAAGAGGCCGGCATATGGGGTACAAGTCGCTCGCCAGGCACCGGAGCAAGGCTTGCTGGTCTTCCTTGCCCACCGCGATCTATGCCAAACTCCGTCCCTTTAGGGCTTGCCTGCCAGGACTTATGTTCTCTTCACCCAGCCTCATCCCCAATCTGCTCGCTGCCTTCCTTTACCTGGCCGCGACCGTCTACCAGGCCACCGGACTGGCCCGTGGCGCCCGCGCCGACAAACGGCTGCTGGGCCTGCTCGGCACGCTGGCGGTGGTCGCCCAGGGCGGCGCCCTGTTCTTCCAGCTGATCACGCCCCTGGGCCTGAGCCTGGACTTCTTCAGTGCCGCCAGCCTGATCGCCGTGGCGGTGATCGGCCTGACCCTGCTCGCTTGCCTGAGCATCCCGGTGGAGAACCTGCTGGTGCTGCTGTTCCCGCTCGGCGCGGTGACCGCGCTGCTGGCCCAGTTCGCCCCACCTGGCACGGTACCGCTGATCAACGAAGAGCCCGGCATCCTCGCGCATATCCTGCTGTCGATCCTGGCCTACGGCCTGTTCACCATCGCCGTGTTCCAGGCCCTGCTGCTGTTGCTGCAGGACCACCAGCTCAAGCACAAGCACCCGTCCGGGCTGATCCGCAACTTCCCGCCGCTGCAGACCATGGAAAGCCTGCTGTTCGGTTTCCTCTGGGCCGGCTGGGTGCTGCTGTCGCTGTCGCTGATCTCCGGCTGGCTGTTCCTCGACAACCTGTTCGCCCAGCACCTGGTGCACAAGACCCTGCTGGCCTGTGTGGCCTGGGTCGTGTTCAGCGTGCTGCTGTGGGGCCGCACCCGCCTCGGCTGGCGTGGCCACAAGGCGATCCGCTGGACCCTGGCCGGCTTCTGCCTGCTGATGCTGGCCTATTTCGGCAGCAAGCTGGTCCGCGAATTCATCCTGCATATCTGACGGCCGCCCATGGACACCCTGCCGTACGCCCCGCTGCTCGGCATCATCGCACTGGCGCTGCTGTGGTCGGCGCTGTTCACCGCGGTCGACAGCGCCCGCCAGCAAGCCAACGGCCAGGGCGATTCCACCCTCCCCGCCCAGGGACTGGTGCTTGGCGCCAGCCTCGGCAAGCTGCTGGTACTGGGCCTGGCCTGCCTGATCGGCCAGCGCTACGACGGTGAACACGGTTTCTGGCTGGCCGGCCTTGGTGCCACCTTCACCCTGCTGGTGCTCGCCGACTACCTGCCGCGCCGCCTGGCCCGCCGCGACCCGCACGCCTTCCTGAGCCTGGGCGGCAACCTGCTGAAATGGCCGCTGGCGCTGCTGCAGCCGCTGGGCTGCCTGCTCGATGGCTGCGCCAGGCTGATCCTGCGCCCGTTCCGCGTGCAGCCCACCGCGGTGGCCTTGCACCCGCAGGCAGACGACGACTTCGACGAGGACGGCCCGGTCGACAGCGCCCGCCACGGCCTGCTGGAAGGCCTGCAGGCACTGGACAAGATCACCGTCAACGACATCCTGGTGCCACGCAACGAAGTCGACGGCATCAACCTCGACGACCCCATCGAGCGCATCATCGAGCAACTGATCGTCAGCCGTCACACCCGCCTGCCGGTCTACCATAACGACATCAACCAGGTCGAAGCGGTACTCAACACCAAGCTGATCAGCCACCTGCTGCCACGGGCCGAACTTACCCCGGAGAAGCTTCAGGCAGCCTGCTACGAGCCCTACTTCGTCCCCGAAAGCACACCGCTGCAGATGCAGCTGCTGAACTTCCACAAGCAGCAGCGGCGCATGGGCGTGGTGGTGGACGAATACGGCGAGGTGCTCGGCATCGTCACCCTGGAGGACATCCTTGAGGAGATCGTCGGCGAGTTCGAGGACGAGCAGAGCCTGGACAACCCTCATGTCCATCCCCAGCCCGATGGCCGCTTCGTCATCGAAGGGACGGCCTCGCTACGCGAGATCAACCGTACCCTGGGCTGGCACCTGCCCTGCGACGGCGGGCCGAAAACCCTCAACGGCCTGGTCACCGAGGCCCTGGAAAGCATCCCAGCAAGCGCGGTCTGCCTGAAAATTGGCAGATATCGGCTGGAAATCCTCGAAACCGAGGATAATTGCGCCACCAAGGTACTGGTCTGGACACTGACTCGCTAGCTATACTCGGGTCACGCTTACCCAGCCCTGCCGTCCCGCCCGCTACCCGCACCCGGCGTCCGACGGCCAGTCCGCACCACTGACACGCCCCGCGGTCCTGCTTCAGCACCCCGAACAGCAACCGCTCACCGCCTATCCCCTGGGCTATCGTCAGTCGCGCGACCAACAACAATACGCTCCGGCTCCCGTGTGCCCGTCACATGGGCCGTGCCCCATGGAGCATGACTGTCAGGGACCTTCGCATGACTACCAGCAGCACCTACGCCGAACCTGCCTCGGCAACACCGGTCAACTCGCCGGCCCGGGTGGCCACCGCCAGCTTTATCGGCACCGCCATCGAGTTCTACGACTTCTACGTCTACGCCACCGCCGCCGCGCTGGTGATCGGGCCGGTGTTCTTCCCGTCCGGCTCCGGCACCGCGCAGATGCTCGCGGCCTTCCTCACCTTCGGTATCGCCTTCCTTGCCCGCCCGCTGGGCTCGGCGCTGTTCGGCCACTTCGGCGACCGTATCGGGCGCAAGTCGACGCTGGTCGCCTCGCTGCTGCTGATGGGCGTGTCTACCACGCTGATCGGCGTGCTGCCCGGCTATGACAGCATCGGCGTCTGGGCGCCGATCATTCTCTGCCTGCTACGCTTCGGTCAGGGCCTGGGGCTGGGCGGCGAATGGGGCGGCGCGGCGCTGCTGGCCACCGAGAACGCCCCGCAGGGCAAGCGTGCCTGGTTCGGCATGTTTCCGCAGCTTGGCCCGTCGATCGGCTTTCTCGCCGCCAACGGCCTGTTCCTCACCCTGGCCCTGGTGCTCAGCGACGAGCAGTTCCGCGAATGGGGCTGGCGCATTCCGTTCCTGCTCAGCGCGGCGCTGGTGCTGGTCGGCCTGTACGTGCGCCTGAAGCTGGAGGAAAGCCCGGTGTTCGCCAAGGCGGTGGCCCGTCATGAGCGGGTGAAAATGCCGGTGGTCGACCTGTTCGCCCGCTACTGGCTGCCGACCCTGCTGGGCGCCGCGGCCATGGTGGTGTGCTACGCGCTGTTCTACATCTCCACGGTGTTCTCGCTCAGCTATGGCGTGACCACCCTGGGCTACAGCCGCGAGACCTTCCTCGGCCTGCTGTGCTTCGCGGTGGTGTTCATGGCCCTGGCCACACCCCTGTCGGCCTGGCTCAGCGACCGTTACGGGCGCAAGCCGGTGCTGGTGGTCGGCGGCCTGCTGGCGATCGCCTCGGGCTTCACCATGGAACCGCTGCTGACCTCGGGTTCGACCACCGGCGTGGCGCTGTTCCTGGCCGTCGAGCTGTTCCTGATGGGGGTGACCTTCGCGCCGATGGGCGCGCTGCTGCCCGAGCTGTTCCCGACCCATGTGCGCTACACCGGCGCCTCGGCGGCCTACAACCTGGGCGGCATCGTCGGCGCCTCGGCGGCACCGTTCTTTGCCCAGAAACTGGTGAGCATGGGGGGATTGAGCTGGGTGGGGGGGTATGTGTCGGTGGCGGCGGTGATCAGTCTGATTGCCGTGTTGTGCCTGAAAGAGACACGTAATACCGAGCTTTGAATCAATCGCGGGGCAAGCCCGCTCCCACGCCAGACTGATACTGGCGTGGGAGCGGGCTTGCCCCGCGATCGTTTCAGATCAGAACTCGACCTTGACCGCCTGCGAAGCACGGGTCGCCTTGGCCCGGGCCGCCTCGACCGACTCGTCGCGCGCCAGGCACACGCCCATGCGGCGGGTGCCGTTGATCTCCGGTTTGCCGAACAAGCGAATAGCGGTATCCGGCTCGCTCAGGGCGGCGCCGAGGTTGGCAAAGCTGGTCTGCTGCGACTGGCCTTGCGGCAGGATCACCGCCGAAGCCGACGGGCCGAACTGGCGCACCACCGGGATCGGCAGGCCGAGAATGGCCCGGGCATGCAAGGCGAACTGCGACAGGTCCTGGGAAATCAGGGTCACAAGGCCGGTGTCGTGCGGACGCGGCGAGACCTCGCTGAACCACACCTGGTCGCCCTTGACGAACAGCTCCACGCCGAACAGGCCACGCCCGCCCAGCGCATCGGTGACTGCCTGGGCCACGCGCTGCGACTCGGCCAGCGCCTTGGGGCTCATGGCCTGGGGCTGCCAGGACTCCTGGTAGTCACCCTTCTCCTGACGGTGGCCGACCGGCGCGAGGAAGGTGGTACCGCCCACATGACGCACGGTCAGCAGGGTGATCTCGTACTCGAAGTCGATAAAGCCCTCGATGATCACCCGGCCCTTGCCGGCGCGGCCGCCTTCCTGGGCGTAGTCCCAGGCCTTGCGCAGGTCATCGTCGCCGCGCAGCAGGCTCTGGCCCTTGCCCGAGGAACTCATCACCGGCTTGACCACGCACGGGTAGCCCAGGTCGGCCACGGCCTTGGCGTAGTCCTCATAGGTGTCGGCGAAGTGGTACGGCGAAGTCGGCAGGTCGAGTTCTTCGGCCGCCAGGCGGCGGATGCCTTCGCGGTTCATGGTCAGCTGGGTGGCGCGGGCGGTAGGCACCACGTTGAAGCCTTCGTTTTCCAGCTCGACCAGGGTGGCGGTGGCGATGGCCTCGATCTCGGGCACGATGTAGTGCGGCTTCTCGGCCTCGATCACCGCACGCAGGGCGACACCGTCGAGCATGTTGATCACGTGGCTGCGGTGCGCGACCTGCATGGCCGGCGCGTTGGCGTAACGGTCCACGGCAATCACCTCGACGCCCAGGCGCTGCAGCTCGATCACCACTTCCTTGCCCAGCTCGCCGCAGCCGCACAGCAGTACACGGGTCGCGGTGGGCGACAATGGGGTTCCGATACGGGTCATTTCAGGTCCTCGAAGGCGTCCGGGGCCGCGCCACGCTGGCTGCCGCCCGCTGAAAAATGGACCGGTATTCTACAAGATTCCGTGGGAGCGGGCTTGCCCCGCGATAGCAGCGACGACGATCAGCCGGCCAGCGCCGCGCGCCGTGCCCGCCAGGCCATGATCAACCACACCGCCGTCACCCCGGCAAATTTCGAGGCCAGCGCCGTGCCGATCACTGCGGGCGTCAACGCGCCGATCATGCCGAAGAAGATGAAGGTGTCCACCGGGATGCTCAGCGCCGAACTCAGCCACAGGCGGTCGCGCAGGGGCCGGCGGGTGACGCTGAACACCAGCCAGTCGATCAGTTCGGAGACGAAGAACGCGGTGGCGCTGGCCAGGGCGATGGCCGGCTCCGACGTCGCGTAGGACAGCACCAGCGCCACCAGCATGGCCAGCAGCGCACCGTGGCCGTAGCGGGTCTGCACCATGTCGCGCAGGATGAACACCAGCCCGCCCCAGGCAGACCAGATCACGTCCAGGTGCGGCGCACTGGAGAAGGCGTAGTTGATCAGCACCACGCTGCTGATGTAGGCGATGAGATAGAACATGGTCTGTGTGTTCGGTGGGCCAGCCGCACAGAGTACTTGAATTTAAAGTCAACGCCAGACTCTTCGCGGGTAAACCCGCTCCCACAGGAGGGGTGCGATCCCTGTGGGAGCGGGTTTACCCGCGAAGATGCCCACGCAGATTCTACGATCCGATGATCAGCCCGGCCGCCAGCGCCCGCTCATGGCACTTCTTCAGCACCTCCCGGCGCTGCTCGTTGTCCATCCGCCCCCAGCGGGTAATCTCGTCCACCGTGCGCTGGCACCCGGTGCAGATATCCTGCTCGTCCAGCGCGCAGATGCTGACGCAGGGCGAGGCCACGGGCCGTTCGTCAGTCTTCATCGATCACCAGCTCGCGCGCATAGCGCTGGGCGTTGTGCACGTAGTGCGCGGCGCTGGCCTCGAGCATGCGTTTCTGCTGCTCGGTGAGTTCACGCACCACCTTGCCCGGCGAGCCCATCACCAGCGAACCGTCGGGGATTTCCTTGCCTTCCGGGATCAGCGCGTTGGCGCCGATGATACAGTGCCTGCCGATACGCGCCCCATTGAGAATCACCGCGTTGATGCCGATCAGGCTGTAGTCGCCCACGTTGCAGCCATGCAGCATGGCGTTATGGCCGATGGTCACGCCCTTGCCGATGTTCAGCGGCGAACCCATGTCGGTGTGCATCACCGTGCCGTCCTGGACATTGCTGTCCTCGCCGATGTCGATCAGCTCGTTGTCGCCGCGCAGCACCGCGCCGAACCACACGCTGGCGCGAGCCTGCAGGCGGACCTTGCCGATCAGGGTGGCGTTGGGCGCGGTCCAACTCTCGGGATGGGTTTCGACCCGCAGGTCGCCCAGGCGGAATTTCATGTATCGCTCCTCACGGTTTGAAGCCGGCGGGGTGTGCCCCGCTCAGTTCTTGATGAAACGCTCGGGTGGGTGGTGCAGGCTGATGCCGGCATCGAACAGCAGGTTGACCAGCTCGACGATCATGATCGCCGACAACCCCCAGATCTTGTAGTCGCCGTAACGGTAGCTGGGCACGTACCAGCTGCGCCCCTGGTAATCGATGCGGTGGGTGTGCTCGCGGGGATCCTGGCGGAAGAACTCCAGCGGCACGGTGAACACTGCGGCAATTTCCGCGTCGTTGGCGCGGTACTCAACATAGTCGGGGATCAAACCGACGAACGGTGTCACCTTCAGGCCGTGCAGCGAAATTACCGGGCTGAGCGGCCCGATCACCTCGACCAGCCCGGGCGGCAGGCCGATTTCTTCCTCGGCCTCGCGCAGGGCGGTGAACACCAGGTCGGGGTCTTCCGGATCGCGTCGACCGCCTGGGAAGGCAACTTCACCGCCGTGGGTCGACAGGCCCTTGGCGCGCAGGGTCAGCACCAGCTCCGGCTCTTCGCTGCGGGTAATGGGCAGCAGCACCGCCGCTTCGGGGAAACGACGATCCGTCTCCAGTGACGCGGGGGTATGGTTGCTCATTCGGCGAAGAAGCTCGTCCAGCATTACGCACTCTCGTGTCCAAGGCCTGCCGTGCATGATGCACCAAAGCCGCGAGGCACCCAAGCCCCGCCCGCAGGCCGCTTGCGGTGGGCGGGCCGGGCGCGCCAAGATAGTCCGACCCCATTGGAATGAATGTAAGCATGAAATTCTGCAGCGCGTGCGGCCAACCGGTCACCCAGCGGATCCCCGAAGGCGACAGCCGCCTGCGGTATGTCTGCGACCATTGCCAGACCATCCACTACCAGAACCCCAACATCGTCGCCGGGGTGCTGCCCACCTGGGGTTCCCAGGTGCTGCTGTGCCGGCGCGCCATCGAGCCGCGCCGGGGCTTCTGGACCCTGCCCGCCGGGTTCATGGAGAACGGCGAGACCCTGGACGCCGCCGCCCGTCGCGAAACCGTCGAGGAAGCCTGCGCCCGGGTCGCCGACATGAGCCTGTACCAACTGTTCGACCTGCCGCACATCAATCAGGTGCATGTGTTCTTTCGCGCCGAACTGGCCGACCTGGACTTCGCCGTGGGGGTCGAGAGCCTGGAGGTGCGCCTGTTCGAGGAACACGAGATCCCCTGGCGTGAGCTGGCTTTCCGCACCGTCACACGCACACTAGAATGCTATTATCGCGACCGCATCAGGCAGCACTACCCGATAGGCCATGAATACCTGCCGCCGATGAACGTTTCGTCGCCCACCACTTAAGTCTTCAGGGATACGGTTTCATGCGCTGGCTGCTTGCCCTCTTCTGCCTCAGTGTCGCCTCGGTGTCGCAAGCCGCCTTCACCGAGACCATCATCCGCAAGACGCCGTCGGCCGTGCCGTCGCCGGTCCAGCCCGCCGCTGGCAGCGCCCAGCAGGAGCGGCTGATCGACAAGGTGCTGGTGATCAAGTCCGAACGCCGCCTGCAATTGATCAGCCGCGGCGAGCCGCTCAAGACCTACCGCATTTCCCTGGGCAAGCAGCCCAAGGGCGCCAAGCAGCGCGAGGGCGACAAGAAGACCCCCGAAGGCCTGTACTGGCTGGACTGGCGCAAGGTCAGCGACCGCTACAACCTGGCCATGCACATCTCCTACCCGAACATCACCGATGCCGCCAAGGCACGCAACGAAGGCGTGGCTGCCGGCAGCATGATCATGATCCATGGCACGCCGATCAACGAGGAATACCCCGAATGGTACTTCCACACCCTCGACTGGACCGAGGGCTGTATCGCCATGCGCAACGACGATATGCGCGAGGTGTGGAGCATGGTCAAGGACGGCACGTTGATCGAAATCCGGCCCTGATCCTTTCGACAGTATCTGATTACGACGAAGGCCTGTCTTGCTCACGCAGGGCAGGCCTTTCTCTTTCGACTTCAAACTCCGTTTCCGTGTTTCGCCGCTCACTTTTCCTACATGTTAAGTGGCATTCCTTCCTACAAAGCGATGGCATTGAGCCACATAAATGCCACTACTAGTCTTCTTAAAATTCCCGCAAATGATTGCTCGATTTCGTACATCACTTGCGAGGTTCTCATGCAAATACCTGCCCCCAAGACCAGTCCCGACACTTTACGCTGGGCTGTCTTTCTCGCCCTGCTGGGCAGCACCCAGGTCCAGGCGCAAGGCGCCCTGACCCCGGCGCCGGGCCCTGGCGGTACCCCGATCATCGACAATGGCCACGGCGTTCCGGTGATCGATATCGTTGCCCCCAATGCCAGCGGCCTGTCGCACAACCAGTTCCTCGACTACAACGTGGGCAAGCAAGGCCTGGTGCTGAACAACGCCCTGCAAGCCGGGCAATCGCAACTGGCTGGCCATCTGGGCGCCAATCCGCAATTCCAAGGCCAGGCCGCCTCGACCATCCTCAACGAGGTCATCAGCCAGAACGCCTCGAGAATCGAAGGCGCGCAGGAAATCTTCGGGCAGAAAGCCGATTACCTGCTCGCCAATCCCAACGGCATCACGGTCAACGGCGGCAGCTTCATCAATACGACCCGCGCCGGCTTCGTGGTGGGTAATGCGCACGTCCAGGATGGGCTGGTCAAACATCTCGACAGCCGTGATGCCAGCGGCGCCCTTAATGTGCTGGGGCGTGGCCTGAGCAATAGCGAAGGCGCCTTGGAGCTTATCGCCCCACGTATCGATGCCAAAGGTTTGCTGCTGGCCAAGGACAACCTGAACCTCACCGTCGGACGTAATACCGTCGATGCCGAAAGCCGCACAGTGCTGCAGCATCTGCCTGGCGTATCCGGATCCATTGACGCCAGCCTGCTCGGCTCGATGCGCGCCGGTCAGATCCGCATCGTGAGCACTGCCGAGGGCGCGGGTGTGCAGATTGGTGGCATGAACCTCCACGCGGAACGTGGTGACCTGAGCATCCAGTCGGCCGGTAACTTGGCGGTACAAGGCGACGAACTAATTCAGGCCAACCTCACCAGCAGCAACGGCAAGCTGGCGCTGAGCGCTGCGCACGACTTGCAGTTCAATGCGGCCAATGGCAAGGGCCGGCAAATCGAGCTCAACGCTGGCAAGAACCTCACCCTCGATACCGTCACCCGTGAAACCTTGCAGAGCGATCCCGTCGATTGGGCGAAGCAGAGCTGGTTCGTCACCACCGAAAGCCGCAAGGGCATTACCGAGACCACCGATCGCAAGATGGTGAGCAGTCGCCTTGTGGCGCAGGACAATCTGGACCTGCTGGCAGGTAATGACCTGACGCTGACCGCCGCACAGCTTGAAGCAGGTAACACCCTGAACCTACGCAGTGGCGACAAGATGACGATCGGCGCCGGCCTGGAAACCCGCGATACCAAGGAGCAGCACAGCCACAGCATTTACCTGGACCGCACAGACACTGACGGCACCTCGCACACAGAACAGGTCAAAGCCAGCACGCTCAAGGGTAACAAACTGGTTGCGCATGCCGGCAGTGACATGCAGATCAGTGGCTCCCACCTCAATGCCAAGCACCACCTCCAGCTGGACGCCAAGGGCAACTTGACCATTGAAAGCGCCGAGGAAAACGACCATAGCCATCGCATCACCGGCGTTCGCGACTTCGTTGCCAGCGCTGGGGAAACTGCAACGG
Organism: Pseudomonas mosselii; assembly: GCF_003205295.1. GTDB lineage: Bacteria > Pseudomonadota > Gammaproteobacteria > Pseudomonadales > Pseudomonadaceae > Aquipseudomonas > Aquipseudomonas mosselii_B. Next base: position 109,186 of record NZ_QJRP01000015.1, on the reverse strand, counting down.
ATTCAAACCAGTATTCCGCGAAAATCGGTTACGAGCATTTGCACAAGGATGAAAAGACAGCATCGACTCGCCAGGTGGCGAGCGCGATCAGTGCTGGTACCGTTTCCTTGGCCAGTGCTCGCAAGCTGACGATCAAGGGCTCCGACGTTCAGGCGAATGCCGGCAATCTCACCGCCAACGCCAACGACATCGAACTTGCAGCGGCCTACGATAACGAGAGCAGGCACACCCTGGACACTACCCGCGGCGCGGCGTTGAGCGCCACCATCGGGACCGAGCGTATCGGCGTGAGCATCGACGGCTATCATGGCCCGACCGTCAAGCTCCAAAGCCAGTCCACAGCTCAACGCAGCGTGCTGAAGTCCAGCGGTGACATGAAGATCGATGCCGCAAGGTTGGTTACCTCAGCCGCCCAGGTACAGGCGCAAGGATCGCTGGAAATAAATGCTGACACGATCGACAACCGTGCGGCAGCCGACACAACGGTACGCGAGACCCTCCTGAGCAAGTGGGATGGAGGCCTGGGTGCCAGTGTCGACTATGCATACGTCACAGATCGCGCCAAATACGCCTTCGACCATTTGCGCCAGTTGGCTACAGGGCAGAAAGCCGAATCCACGCTCAACGATTCGCAAAAGCCTAACCTGGAGGCGAAGCTGGCCCTGGAGCACCAGTCGCTCAAGCAGCGGGATACCACCAGCACCGCGCAAGTCAGCTCATTCGACGCAAGCCGTGTCATCGTCCAGGCCTATGACAGCATCAAGGATGAGGGCACCGAATACAATGCCAAGGCGGGTGTCCTTCAGATCGAGGCTGGCGAGCACCAGATGCTGGCTGCCAGTGATCGGACCACCAGCGAGACAAGCCAGGTCAATGCAGGCGGTAGCCTGCGCCTGGATAGCAAAACCTTGTCGGATATCAACGGCAAGCTTGAAGGCCATGGTGGCTCCGAGGCGAACCTGAAGGAAACCACGGTAGCCCGCGTCGGCAGCCTGCAGGGCAAGCACGGTGTTCAGGTTGCGCTCACGGGTAACGGTCATTACGAGGGCACCCGCATCGACGGCGGCGAGGGTGCGGTCCGCCTGGATAGCCAAGGTGACCTGACCCTAGCGGCTGCTCATGACCGCACCGTGGAGAAAACCACGACACTGGACGCAGGCCTGGCGCTGAAAGCGGGTGTCAATCTGATCGGAGCCAATGGAGGGGCGCAGGGGACTCTCAAACGCCACACGCACGAAACTCAGAACAGCAAGGCGCGAGTAGCGCAAATCGACAGCAAGCGTGAGGTTGGGCTTTCCAGCCATGGCGACCTGCGTCTGGAGGGAACACGCATCGGTAGCGGCACCGCGGCCACCGGCGATATCACGCTGCACAGCGAGGGCCTGCTGACCGTGGCCGCAGCCGGCGATACCGAAACCAAGGTGGGCGGTACCTGGGGTGGCAAACTGGATGGCTCGGGGAGCGCTGCGGGTGGCGGCCTGGGCGCTGAAGGCACCTTTGGCCGGACCAGCCAGGAAAAGCGTACGGCCGTCGGCGCGACGTTCGACAGCAACGGGGCGGTGCAGCTCACAAGCCTGGCCAGCAATGATGTTGCCCTCAACGTGCAAGGGTTGCAGGCCAGTGCTCGGAAGATCGGCCTGGAGGCCCGCAATGGTGGCGTGTTGATCGAAGCCGCGGACAACACCGAACAACGCGACAACCTCGAGGTCACCCTCGGCGCCGGAGCCAAGCTTTCAGCAATAGGACTGGGGAGCGCGAACGCCCTGGTCAAGCTTGACCTGGACACGCGCAACAACACGACCTGGAGCGACAGCCGTCTGCGCGCCGACATGGTCGAGTTACAGAGCAAAGGCGATACCCGCATCCAAGGTGCCCAGGTCGAAGCCCATCATGTCGCAGGCGAAATCGGTGGCGATCTGCTGGTGGCGAGTCGCAAGAACCAGACTGACGCCAAGACCCTCAATGTCGATATCAAATTGAACCAGAAAGACGCCGCAGACGCTTCCGGTGATACCAAGCCATCACTGGCGGACGCCTTCGACAAAGGCGACATCGGCGAAATCGTCGGTGCGCTCTGGAGCACGGTCACCGACAAGGTCACACCGGCAATCAAGGGAGGCCTCTCCAGGAAGCTGGACGATACCGTCACACAACAGACCACCCTCTCCGGCACCCAGGGCATCGACCTGGACGTCGGGGGCACAACCCATCTGGTCGGCGCCAAAGTGCAGGCCAGCGATGGCAAGGTCGACGCCGGGAGCAGCATTACCCGACAGAACCTCAGCGGCCGCGACTATCAGAAGGATACGAAGGTCAACGTAGACCTCACGCCTGGGGGCCTGACAAAGAGTGCGGTCGACTTCTTCACCAGCCTGTTCCATGGCAAGGGTGAAGGCAACAGCAAGCCGTACGAAAGCAGTGGCCACGACACCACCACCGAGTACGTCTCGCAGATCGAGCAGGGCCGCAAGCACTGAGGCACGAACACCTCACAAGCAGCGGCCCACCAGCCGCTGCACTGCCCCATCCAACCCTGAATCGCCGACCTGGCGAGGACCGGTATCGGACCCAGACCCATGAACATCCGTACTTTCAGCCGCGTCTCATACCGAGCCACGAGCATCCTGCTCGCCAGCATCTTCCTGGCCTGCCCATCGGCGGTAGTAGCGGCTCCACGCTGGATCGATCCGGCCAGCCAGGACCTACGCGACCAACAGCAGTCACTGCGAAAACTGGAACAGGACCGACGACTCGAACGCTGGGAACATTCACGGCCCACCGACAGAGCAGACCGAAGCGAAACACCGTCCACCGAACAGGGTCAACGCTGCTGGGCAGTGAGTGGCGTGCGACTGGCGGGCAACCGAACACTTCGGTCCCAGCACCTTGAACCCACCGTACGCGCCTTGTCGTCCTCATGCATGGGCTTCGCAGAAATCGACCGATTGCTCAAGGCAATCACCCTGCAGTACGTGGAGGCCGGCTATCCCACCAGTCGCCCCTACGTTGCACGCGCCCCTGAACATGGCGCCCCACTGGATATCGTGATTGTCGAGGGTTTCATAGAATCGATCGAATTCACCGACCAAGGCCTGCCCCTGTCACTGCGCAACGCGTTTCCAGGCACACTCGGCCGCCCCCTGCATTTGCCGGACCTCGAGCAAGGCCTCGACCAACTCAATCGTCTGCGCGCCTACGACCTGGAAATGGCCCTGCTGCCCGGGGAGTTGCAAGGGGGCACCCGTGTCGTGATCGAACCTCGGCGGGTCTCCTCACGCCTGCACCTGGACGCCAGCATCGACAACCGTGGCGGTGAAACGACCGGCCGCCATCGCCTGAACCTGGGCCTGGGCCTGGACAGCCCGCTGGGTTTGAACGACGACCTGCGCCTGTCGTTCAACCGGACCGTTTTCGAAGCACCGGGACAAACCGAAGGCTTGAGCCTCTATTACAGCCTGCCTCATGGTCCCTGGACCTTCAGCCTCAACGCCAGCCAGATGCGCTACGGTGCCCCGGTGCCCAGGACCCGCTACCGCAGCAATGGCGAAAACGAGTTTTTCGGCCTTGGCGCAGAGCGCGTGCTCTGGCGCAATCGCCAAGGCATGCTCAGCGCCAGCACCCGGGTAGACCGCAAATCATTGACCAACCGCTTCGGCCCGAGGGTGCTGGCCCTGCAGAGCCCGACCCTGACCAGCGTCGATGCCGGCCTCAATCTGCTGTGGCTAGAGAACGGGCTATGGAACCTCTACCTGGGCGTGAGCAAGGGCGTGGACTGGTTCGGCGCCGACCAGCCTCACCACAACAAGCGTGCGCCCCGTCCGGACTTCACAAAATACCGCGCCAACCTGCTGCACCTGCATCAAGGCCCTGCCGAGCGCCCGTGGCGTTGGCAGAGTGAACTGGCCCTGCAGTACAGCACCGATGTACTGCCCGCGATCGAACAGCAACAGCTCAGCGATCACTCGGCCGTGCGTGGTTTTCGTCAGCACAACGTGGCAGGCGCCAGTGCCGCCGTCTGGCGCAACACCCTCAGCCAGCCGCTGCCCTCGGGTTGGACCTGGCCTGTGCAAGCACGCCCATCGATAGGCCTTGACCACGGCTGGGCCCGCTACATGCGCGTGAGTCCCTCCCAGCGCCTTACCGGAGCCTCGGTGGGTATTGAACTGAGCGTCCCACGCAGCAGCCTGCGCCTGGACTACCAGCGTGCGCTGCATGCCAGCGATCGACGGCGCAAGGCTTTGGAACAGGGTTTCTGGGTAGCCCAGTGGTCCCTGAGCATTTGAGCTACCAGCTCAGCCGGCGCTGCCCAACGCTGTCTTCCGGCCCCAGCCATTGCAGGCCGCGCAGTACCGGTGTCAGGCCGGCATCGGCCGACATTGCGAAGTCGAGCTGCGCCCGTCGCGCCACCAGGTCGGCCTCCAGGCCGAGCTGGTGCTGGCCTTGGCGAATCAGCCCCGCGACCAGCCGCCAGCCCTGGCGGCAGTCCATTTCCAGCGTCCCCTGCCCCAATCCCAGGGACCACGGGGCGCTCAAGGCCAAGTCGGCCACCGTGATCCGCCCTTCGGCGGCCAGGCAACGCTGCCCCGAGCCTTGCAAGCTGATGCCTCCTTGCCACTGCCCGGTCAGGCGGTATCGCTGGGCAACGCCGGGCTGCGGGCCCACTGCCTGCAGAGCGACCTGCCAGCGCCAAGGCCAGCCGCTGAGGCGCCCTTGCCAGCCCTGGCCTTGAAAGCCCAACCGCACCTGCAGGTCGCGCTGCCACGGTCGCCACGTCCATTGCACCGGTCCCGCAGCACCCAGCCGCTCGGCCTGCCCTTGCCACAAACTGCCGCTTACGCCCTCGGCCGGTAGCCCGAACCCCGCGACCAGCCAACGCGCCGGCAGCTCGGCCAACAGTGTCAGGCAGAACACCAGCGCCACCCACAGCCCAGCCCGCCACGTCATGGCCGCAACCGCACGGTAAAGCGCAGCCCCTCGGTGTCCCGCTCCAATCCCCACTGCAACGGCTGCGCGCCATCATCGCGCAGGGCCTGCAACCAGCCTTGCAGCGCCTGGGCATCGGCCACCTTGCCACGCGCCAGCCAACCTTCGTCCTCGGGCTGCACTTCGGCCAGTTCGATGTGTCGTGCCTGGGCCGACTGGTGCAGCCCTTCCAGGGTCAATGCCGGTTGCTGCGATTGCGCCGCCAGCGATTCGGCCAGTGCCCGCCACTGCGCCTGTTCGCGCCAATAGGCGATACCCTCGCGCAGTGCCAGCAGCATGACCAACAGCACGACGACGCCCCAGGCCAGCGATAACCGATGCTGCTGCAACCATTCGCGGCTCATGCTGCGCTCCCCAGGTCGAACACCACACGGCGCGCTTCGTCTTCCACCTGTACCGGCACACCGATCGCCGTGGCCATGTCCTGCCACGGTGCGACGGCGCCCTCACCTTCCAGCTCCAGGAGCCAACGCTGGCCGTCGAACCGTACCGCCCGCACTTGCCAGCCCGGATGATCGTTCAACCAGGCATGGACCTGCGTCTGCAACGCGTCGAGCAGACGCAGGCGCACCTGGCTTTCACGGGCATCGTCCTGCAGGCGCTTGAGCGCCAGCGCCGCCTGGCGCGGCGTCGCCTGGGCGCCGGTCACCACCAGCACCTGGGCTCGATAAACCTGGGTCTGCCGCCACTGGAGCGCGCACCACAGCCCGCCCCATGTCAGGGCCAACGCCAGGCAGGCGACGGCCAGGCGTGAGTGCCCTCGCTGCAACCGTGGGCGTGAGCGAGTGCGTCGTGCCTCGAACACACCGGGCAGGCCATCGAGCGGCGCCAGTACCTCTGGCCATGGGCCCTCGATGCATTCGGCGCCCTCGGCCGGCCAGCCAAGCACCGGTGGTTGGCCAAACACCTGCGGCCAGGCCAGCCAATGCGCCAGGCCCTTGTACAGACTCATCGCCCCTCGCCGCCAATGCCAACCCGCTGCGCCCACGCTGTCGGGCAACAACTGGAATTCAGCCCAGCAACGCTCAACCGGCAGCGCCCATGCATCACACTGCGCACGCCATTCGCTCAACCGCGCCCGCGCCACCACCAGCAGTTGCAAATGTCCCGCATGACGCCCGATACAGGTACACAGCACCTCATCGGCGCCTTGCAGCAAGCGGTCCTCGACCAGCAACGGCCATTCCTCGCGCTTGAGCCCGGGCGGAGCGGCCAGCTGGAAATGGCTGCAATGCTCGCCGGGGACAATCAGGGCGACGCGGGCCTCGAGCCCTGACGGTGGTTCACCCTGCCCCTGGCGCACGGGACTGCCCTGGATCACCAGCAGCCACTCCCACACCTCGCCTGGGCGCAGCAGCAGCCAGGGTTGTGCCGGTACCCGGCGACGCCAATCAAGGTTCATGAGCGCCCCCAGGGCAGAACGAAGGTGCAGGTAAACGGTGCTCCATCACGCACTAGCTCCACGCGTACACCCCGCCCGGGGTGCGCCGGTTGTTCGGAAGGCCAGGCCAGCCAGCGGCCAGACTGGTGGTAGAGGATATTCATCGCGCTGACCCGCTCCAGTCGTTCGCGCATCACCCACTGTGGGGTCGAGGCGGCGTAGAGGTCGGCCGAGGTTTCCAGCAGCAGGCGTTGTTCGCGAGGCTCGAAACGCAAACGCTGGCGCTGCAGGCGCGAGCCGCCCTCGGCCTGGGGCCAGGCTGCGGCGGCCACCCACAGCAACTGCTGGCGGTCGGGTTGCCAGTCGAGCCAGCGTGGTGCCAGCGGCAGGCGCTGTTCATACAGGCGCCGCAGCACCGGGCTGTCTAAGCGCCGCTCCAGCGCCAGGCAGAAATCCAGCACGCCGGCTTCGCGCACCTGTTCGTCGAGCCGCTCGCGCACCTTCAGCCAACCGTTGACCAGCGCCGACAGCATCACCCCGAGCAAGGCGGTAAGGGCCAGGGCCACCAGCAGTTCGATCAGGGTCATGCCCGCCTGGCGCCGTTTCATGGTCGCTCCAGGAACACGGTGTACTGCCCCAGCGGCAGGCGCTGGTCGCGGTCGGCATGCAGCAGCAGTTCGCCACGACGCAGGTCGCGCACGCCGGTGCGACGCAGCTGCACCTGCCAATGGCAGGCCTGCCCGCCCTCCACCAGCACGCCGCTGTCCTGGTTGGCCGCCGGCCAGTACTGCTCGACCGCGAAACGCGCCTGCAGCTCGCGGGCGCACAGCAGGCCCAGGCGATGCTGCTGCACAGTGTCCTGCACGGCCAAGCGCTGGCGCAGGACCTGGCTGGTGATCACCGCCAGGACCGCGGCGATGCCCAGGGCCACGCTCACTTCGAGCAAGGTGAACCCTCGTTGTCTGCGTTTCATGGCATCACGCTCACGCGTAACTGGCCGCTGCGGTCCCAGTCCCAACGCCGGCCGCCCTCGGCCCAACGCCAGCGCACAGTGCCCGGGCGGGCCCAGCCATCGGGGGTGAACAGCAGCGCGGGCGTCTGGCTGGCCGGCCAGTCCGGGCGCAGGCCCTTGGGCCAATCGCCCAGTGCCACGGTTTCCACCTGCCATTGATCACCCTGGCGGCGCACGAATTCAGGTCGCTGGCCGTTCCAGCGGATCCCCCGCAGTTGCCCGGCATGGCGCGCCAGGTCGGCCTGGGCCACGGTGGCGGCGGCCAGGCGGTCGAGGGCCTGGTCGACGCTGCTCCTGCCGCTGTCGAGCCAGGCCACGGCCAGGCTGGTCATCAGCGAGGCGATGGCCATCACCACCAGCAGTTCGAGCAGGCTGAAGCCGCGTTGATGGCACAGGAAAGTCGGGGCTGCTTTGCAGCCCTTTCGCGACACAAGGCCGCTCCTACAGGCGACCGCGCTTCCCTGTGGGAGCGGCCTTGTGTCGCGAAAGGGGCGCGAAGCGGCCCCGACAATGCCAAGCCGGACACCCATTCCAGTCACCTCAAAGCGCCCAGTTGCCCAGGTCGGCATCCTGGCCTTCACCACCCGGCACGCCATCGGCGCCCAGCGAATAGACATCGACCCGGCCATGCTCACCGGGCATGCGGTACTGATACGGTGTGCCCCACGGATCTTCCGGCAATCGACGGATATACCCATCGCTGCGCCAGCTGCGCGGCAGCGGTTCCTGGGTCGGCTTCTTCGCCAGCGCCGCCAGGCCCTGCTCGTTGCTGGGGAAGCGCAGGTTGTCCAGGCGGTACATGTCCAGCGCCTGCTCCAGGGTCGCAAGGTCGGCCATGACCTTCTGCTTCATGGCCTTGTCCTGGTTGCCCAGCACGCTGGGCGCAACCACGGCGATCAGCAGGCCGATGATGAAGATCACCACCATGATTTCCATCAGCGTGAAGCCACGTTGGCGGTTGCGTCGTTGTTGCATGAGAAGTCTCCTTGTCACAGTTGCAATCCCTGGTTGAGCTGCATGATCGGCAGCAACACCGCCAGCACGATGAACAGCACCACCGCGCCCATCACCAGGATCATGAGTGGTTCGAACAGCGCCATGGCGGTGTCCACCTGGCGGGCGAAGCCGCGTTCCTGGTCATCGGCCACGCGCTCGAGCATGTCAGCCAGGGCGCCGCTGGCCTCGCCGCTGCCGACCATGTTCACCAGCAGCGGCGGAAACTGGCCGGCGCCGTCGAGCGCCCGGTGCAGGCTGGTGCCGCCCTGCACCTGCTGGCGCACCTGCGCCATGGCGGCATGGATACGCAGGTTGCCGACCGTCTCGGTGGCCACCTGCAGGGCTTCGAGCAGGGCCACGCCACTGCCGCAGAGAATCGCCAGGCTGCGCGCCAGGCGCGCGCTTTCCAGCACCTGCAGCACCGCCCCGACACGCGGCAGGCGCAGCAACAGGTCGTCGCGACGCAGGCGCCAGTGCGGCTTGCGCAGCAGCCAGCCGCCGGCAACGGCCAGCCCGATCGCCAGCGCCAGCAAGTACGGCCCGGCATGCACCAGCCCCTGGCTGATGCCGATCAGCAGCGAAGTAATCAGCGGCAGGCTCTGCCCGGAATGGGCGAACTGCTCGGTGAGCTTGGGCACCACGAAGGTCATCAGGCCAATCACCACCGCCAGCGACACGCCCATCAGCACCACCGGATAGATCAGCGCGGTGCGCGCCTTGTGGCGCTGGCGCTGGACTTGCTCCAGGTGATCGGCCAGGCGCGCCAGCACCTGGCCCAGGCGCCCGGAGCGCTCGCCGGCCTCGACCAGCGCGCAGTACAACCCGGTGAACGGCGCGCCTTGGCGTGCCAGGCTACGGGCCAGCCCCAGGCCTTCGGCGAGTGAACCCCGCAGGGTCACCAGCACCGCATGCAGGGCCGGCTGGCGCAGTTGCCGCTCCAGGGTGGCCAGGGCATCGACCAGTGGAATGCCGGCACCGACCAGGGTCGCCAGCTGCCGGGTCAGCTCGCACAGCTGGGCGCGGGTCAGGCGCTGGCGACGGGGCTGCGCGCTGTCGTGGCGCTGCAACTGCCGGGCGAACAAACCCTGCTCGCGCAGCAACTGGCGCGCATGCCGCTCGCTGTCAGCCTGCACGCTGGCCTTGTGCGCCTTGCCGTTCATGTCCACGGCCTGGTAGCGATAGGTCGGCATGCTCAGCCCTGCACCACGCGCAGCACTTCGGCCAGGCTGGTGTCGCCACGGGCCAGGCAGTCACGGGCCTCAGCCACCAGGCTCTGCCGACGGCCATCCAGGTAGGCCTGCATGGCCAGCTCGCTCTGGCCGTCGTAGAGCAAGGCGACCAGCCCGGCATCCAGTTCGATGAACTCATACAGCCCCAGCCGGCCGACATAGCCACTGCCCTGGCAGTGCTCGCAGCCCACCGGGTGATAGCTCTCGCGCAGGCTGCCCAGCTCCGGCCACAGTTCGCGCTCGGCGCCTTGCAGCGGCTGGACCACCGCGCAGGCACACAGCCGCCGCACCAGGCGCTGGGCCAGCACGCCGCGCAGGCACGAGGCGATCAGGAAGGGTTCGATGCCCATGTCGCGCAGGCGGGTCACCGCGCCCACGGCGCTGTTGGTGTGCAGGGTCGACAACACCAGGTGACCGGTGAGGCTGGCCTGCACGGCGATCTGCGCGGTTTCCTGGTCGCGGATCTCGCCGAGCATGATCACGTCCGGGTCCTGGCGCAGGATTGCGCGCAGGCCGCTGGCAAAAGTCAGCCCGGCGCGGGGGTTGATGGCGGTCTGGCCGATGCCGGCGATGGCGTACTCGACCGGATCCTCGACGGTGAGGATGTTGCGGCTGCCGTCGTTCAGACTGTTGAGGCTGGCGTACAGCGTGGTGGTCTTGCCCGAACCCGTGGGGCCGGTGGACAGCACGATGCCGTTGGGCCGCGCCAGGCAGCCGCGCAGGCCGCGCAGCACGGCGACGGGCATGCCCAGGTTGTCCAGCGCCAGCAGGCTGGCCTGCTTGTCGAGCACGCGCATCACCACTCGCTCGCCATGGATGCCGGGCAGGGTCGATACCCGCACATCCACCTCGCGCCCGGCGGCGCGCAGGGTGATGCGACCGTCCTGGGGCTGGCGCTTCTCGGCGATATCGAGCCTGGCCATGACCTTGATCCGCGACACCAGCATCGCCGACAGCGCCCGCGGCGGGCGCAGCACCTCGCGCAGGTGGCCGTCGACGCGCAGGCGCACCACCAGGCTCTGCTCGAAGGTCTCGATATGGATATCCGAGGCACGCAGGCGCAAGGCCTGGCCGAACAGGCCGTTGATCAAGCGGATCACCGGGGCTTCGTCGTCGCTTTCCAGCAGGTCCTCGATGCGCGGCATCTCGCTCATCAGGCTGTCCAGGTCGACCTGCTCGCCTATGCCTTCGATCAGCGCCTCGGTCGCCGCCTCGCCGGCCTGGTAGAGCTGGCCGAGGCGCTCGTCGAAGTTCGCGCTGTCGAGCTGCTCGACGCCCATCGGCTGGCCATGCACGCGCAACAGCTCCTGCAACTGGTCGCTGTCGGCGTCGCTGCGCAGCCACAACTGCCAGCCGCCTTCGGTCGGCGCCATGGCCATGCCGCTCTGGCGCGCCAGGCGATAGGGCAGCATCACCAGTCACCGCCTTCGAGGCGCGCCCGGCTGGAAGGGAACACTTGCAACAACGGCAGACCCTCGGCCAGCGACGGCAGCTTGAGCGGCGTGTTCTGTTGCAGGCTCTGGTACTTCTGCTGGCTCAGGCCAGCCAGGCTCTCACCGTCACGCAGGATGCGCGGGCGAATGAACACCATCAGGTTCTGCTTGGTGTTCTTGCTGGCGTCGGAGCGGAACAGCCGGCCCAGGTAGGGAATGTCGCCGAGCAACGGCACCCGCTGGTTGCTGGTGGAGAGCTCGTCGCTGATCAGCCCGCCGAGGATCACCAGGCCGTTGTCCTCGACCATCACCTTGGTCTTGATCTCGCGCTTGTTGGTGATCACGTCGCTGGCGGCGCTGGAATCGGCGATCGACGACACCTCCTGGACGATGTCCAGGCGCACGCTGTTGTCGATATTGACCTGCGGCTTGATGCGCAGCTTCACCCCCACCTCCTTGCGCTCGATGGTCTGGTAGGGGTTGGCGTTGTTCTGGGTGACGGAGCCGGTGACGAACGGCACCTCCTGGCCGACCAGGATCGACGCCTCGGCGTTGTCCAGGGTCAGCAGGGTCGGCGTGGACAACAGGTTGAAGCCGCTCTTGCCCTTGAGCGCGTTGACCAGCATGGCGAAGTTGAAGCCACCGCCGATATGGCCGATGCCGGCGGTGGCGCCGGTGGTGGCCGACAGCAGCTTGCCGAGCTTTTCGTTGTCGCCGCTGCTGGCGGCACCGGCGATGCTGGCGATGTTCACCCCGTTGCCGCCGAAGTTGACGATGCCGGCGCCGAACTTCTCGTCGGCGAACAGCCACTGCACGCCCAGCTCCTGGGCGCTGCTGTCGGACACCTCGGCGATGATCGCCTCGACCACCACCTGCGCCCGGCGGATGTCCAGTTGCTCGACGATGCTGCGGAAGGCGGCCAGCTCGCTGTCCGGGCCGACCATCACCACGGCGTTGGTACCCTCCTCGTATTCCAGGCGAATCCCAGAATCGCTGGCCGTCGGCACCGGCGCCGCGTCCTTGCCCTCGCCTTCGGTGGCCGGCACCGCGCCGGCCTGGCTCAGGCCTCGCAACACCTTGACCACCTCGGCGGCATTGGCGTGGCGCAGGTACATGACCTGGGTATTGCTGCTGCGCAGGTTGTCGCCGGGCCGGTCGAGCTGGGCCAGCAAGGCCCGCACCCGCTCGCGGCTGTCGGCGCTGCCGCGCACCAGCAAGGCGTTGCTGCGCGGGTCGGCGACCACCTGGGCGGCATCGCTGCCCTGCTCGCGGGCCAGCAGGCGGGTCACCAGGCCCGCGGTGTCGGCGGCGCTGGCATGCTTGAGCGGGATGACCTGCAACGGCTCGTCGCTGACCTGGTCGAGCTGGCGCAGCAGGCTGTCGATACGCTCCAGGTTGCTGCGCCAGTCGGTGACCACCAGCAGGTTGGCGGCCGGGTACGGCGTGATCACGCCCACCCGAGGGTCGATCAGCGGCTTGAGGATACCGAGCATCTGCTCGCTGGCGGCGTTGCGTACGTTGAACACGCGGGTGGCCACACCATCGCTGCCCTCGGACTTCTTGCCGGCGCTTTCCACCGGCACCGGCTCCAGGCGCGCGGCCTGGTCGGGGACGATCTTCACGCTGCCGTTGGGCAGGTCCACGGCGGCGAAGCCCTGGGCCCGCAACTGGGCCAGGAAGATGTCGTAGATGGCGTCGGCGTCATGCCGATCGACCGTACGCACGGTGACCTTGCCCTGCACCCGTGGGTCGACGATGAAGGTGGTGCCGGTAATGCGCGACACGCTGTTGATGAACTCACCCAGCTCGGTGTCGACGAAATTGACCTCGTACAACGGCGTGCCGTCGTCGGCGAACACCTCCGGCTCTTCGGCCCGGGCCAGGGACATGCCGAGCATCAGCAGCCCGGCCAGACAGTACCTTGCGATCATCATTCATCCTTGGCGCTTGAAGCCGGTCACGGCGGGGCGTGGCGGCCAGGGCAGGCGCTCGCGCCGCCCGTTGTTGTCGAAGATCAGGCCATCGGCGTCGATGTCCTGCAGCACGATGCCCGGCGCCAGGCGCTGGCCGCGGCCGAGGGTGTGCACCTGCTGGCCATGGCGCAGCACCACCACGCTGGCCGACAACGGCTTGGCCTTGAGCCCGCCCAGGTAGGCCAGGGGCAGGCGGGTGATAGGGATACTTCCGTCATCGACGGGGGCTTGCCAGTGCTCCACCAGCAGGCCCGGCAGCGCGACGTCCGCCTGAGCCGGTGGGCTGGCCGGCAGCGGCTGGCGGCTGAGCAGCAGCACACATTGCGCCGCCAGCCAGCCGGCCAGGCTCAGCAAGGCGAAGCTGACCATGCGCGAGGTCACGCCGCCACCTGGTGCGGGCGCCAGCCCGGATGGCCCTGGACGTAACGCACCGCCGGCAATTGCAGGGTTGCCAGCGCCCAGCCCGGCGTCTGCCGGGTCAACCAGGCTTCCAGGGTCTGCCACAGCGGTACACCAGCCTGGGCGTCGAAGTGCAGGCCGAAGGTGCGGCACAGGCCCTCCACCGGCTGCAGGCCGATGATGCGCTTGCCGTTGGGGCTGTAGCTCACCTGCCAGTTCTGGCTTTGCCAGCGCGGCAGGTCCTGGCTGTTGTCCAGCAGCAACGGGTCACCGAACAGTTGCTCGGCGGCGTTCTCCAGCACCTGTTCGACCTGGCGCGCCGGGGCTTCGACCACCGGTGCGGGGTAGCCACCGGTGAGGCTGATCAGGTGTTCACGGGTAATCGGCTCTCCCGCCCGCAGCGGGAAGTCATAACGCAGGCCGGGCAGCAGCACCGGCATGCTCGAATCGTCGGCCAGGGCCTGGTGCAGCAGACGGTCCCAACTGCCGCCACGGGTATCGCGACGCCACAGCGCTTCGGGAGCGCGGGCCAGGGGCTGCTCGAGCCAGGCGGCGTGGCCGCTGCGCTGACGTTGCAGCTCGCCGCGCAGCTGGCTGGCGCGGGCCTGGGCTTGCGCGCCAAGGCTGTGCTCGAAGGCCGGGAAGAACCGCGCCTCGAACTGCCACTGGCCACCGGCCTGGCGGCAACGCAGGCGAAACGCGCCACTGGCCCGGCAACCGGCGAACAGCACCGGCACCCGCCGGCCACTGGCCTGGCTCGCCAGTACCGGCGCGGGCCACAGGTCCTGGCCACGGGCGCACAGCAGCACATCCACTTCCGGCACCCGCTCGGCCAGCCACAGACCGGGGCCGGTACCGACATCCGCCAGCGCCACCACCAGGTCGGCCTCGCGCCGGGCCTGCTGGAAGCTCGGTTGCAGCGACTGGTACCACTGTTTCAGGGAGGCTTTCTGGTCCTGGGCGTAAGGGTCGGTGACCCCCACCACCGCAATGCGCACACCGCCGCGCTGGAACACCTTGACGCCTTCAATGCCGAGCGCCTTGGCCTGGGTTTCGGCCAGTCCGGCGCCGAGGGTAATAGAGGAAGACTGGCGATAGAGTCCGGCGCTGCGCTGCGGCCACAGCACCCGCTCATCGCTGCTGACCCGTGCCTCGCTGCCGAGCAACTGGCTGCCCTGCACGCCGCTTTCGCCCTGGGTGAGGTAGGCCAGGCCACTGCCGTTCCAGCACTGGCCGTTCTCCAGGGTCAGGCAGTGCTCACTGCCGGCTTCGGCACGCAATTGTTCGAGCAGTGCCGCGAGCACCGCGTAACCGCCAGTACGGGCCTGGCCGGCCAAGCCCGCGTCGAGCAACGGCGCCAGTTCCGGCTGCCCGGCGCTGGCGTTGGGCCCGCTCATCCACGGCGCGCGGCCCAGATGGCTGACCGGCCCCAGGCGCGTGGCCGGCACCACGGCCTGACCTGGCTGACGGGCATCGAGGGTATCGGCCACATACAGCAGGTCCAGCGCCCGGTCGCTGCCGCCACGCGGCCCCGGCAGCGCGGAACAGGCGCCGAGCAGCGGTGCCAGCGCACCGACGCCCATCCACCCGATCACCTCGCGCCTGCCCACACTGCTTGCCATCGACTCCGCCATCCCTGTTCACGTTGGGCCCCGGATATTGCGGCGTTGGCGTGACAGTTTGATGGCAGAAATCCGCTGCTAATTCCAAAACAGCCTTGATTAGGCCTTTAGTAATAGCAGCGCGTTTTAAACGCCCTTTAACATTTCTGCCAATCAATCGACATACTTGCCGTCTACAGTCGCGGTTTCCTTCAACTCAGCCAAAAAAGGACACCCTGATGAGTCGAGATACCGGCGATAACCTGGACCGGAACCTGAGCGGCAACCTGCCGATGGCCAGTGTCATGGACACCTACCTGAGCCGCCGCGCCGTGGTGCGCGGCAGCCTCGGCGCCGCCATCGCCATGATTGCCGGCACCGGCCTGACCGGTTGCTTCGACGGCGGCGGCGGTTCCGACAACGACGATCCGGCGCCACCCACCCAGCCGGAAAAACCGAAACTCAAGCTGGGCTTCAATTCAATCCCAGGCTCGCGCACCGATGCCTGCGTGGTCGCCGCCGGCTACAGCGCCTATGTGCTGGCGCCCTGGGGCACGCCGCTGAACGCCACCGCCAATCCCTGGAAAGCCGACGGCAGCAACACCTCCACCGACCAGGCCAACGCCATGGGCATGCACCACGATGGCATGCACTTCTTCCCCATCAACGGCAGCTCCAGCGATGGCCTGCTGGCGATCAACTTCGAGTACATCGACACCGCCGCCCTGCACCCGGCCGGCCCTACTACCGTCGCCGGCAAGCGTCCGGTCGAGGAGGTGCGCAAGGAGATCAACGCTCATGGCGCGGGCGTAGTGCGTATCAGCAAGGTCGCCGGGCGCTGGCAGGTGGTCGACAACGACCCGCTGAACCGCCGCTTCACCACCGTCTCGCTGATGGATATCGCCGGCCCCCTGCGCGGCACCGACCACGTCAAGACCAAGTTCTCGCCCACCGGCACCCAGTGCCGCGGCACCAACAACAACTGCGGCAATGGCTACACCCCGTGGGGCACCTACCTGACCTGCGAGGAGAACTGGCCCGGCATCTTCGTCAACAAGGGCACCCGCCCGGCCAACCAGGTGCGCATCGGCGTCTCCAGCAGCAGCGGCCAGTACAAGTGGGAAACCGCGGCCGGTGACGCCAGCGAAGTGGCCGGCGAGTTTGCCCGCTTCGACATCACCCCCACCGGCGCCAGCGCCACCGACGACTTCCGTAACGAAGCCAGCACCTACGGCTACATCGTCGAGATCGACCCGTACACCAGCAACACCCTGGCAGTGAAGCGCACCGCCCTGGGCCGCTTCCGCCACGAAGGCTGCTGCCCGGGCCTGCCGGTGGCCGGCAAGCCGCTGGTCTGGTACACCGGCGACGACTCCAACAACGAGTACCTGTACAAGTTCGTCTCCGACGCGCTGTGGGATCCGGCCGACGCCAACCCGGCCGACCGCCTGGCCACCGGCGCCAAGTACCTGGACAAGGGCAAGCTCTATGTGGCCCGCTTCGACGCCAACGGCACCGGCGCCTGGCTGCTGCTCGACGTCGCCACCCCGACCACCGGCGGCAGCACCCTCGGCGCGCTGTTCACCGATTTGCCGGGGATCATCCTCAACACCCGTGGCGCTGCCGACGCCGTGGGCGCCACGCCCATGGACCGTCCGGAGTGGACCGCCGTCAACCCGCTCAACGGCGACGTCTACCTGACCCTGACCAACAACAGCGCGCGCACCGCCGCCAAGGTCGACGCGGCCAACCCGCGCGGCCCGAACCGCCACGGCCACATCATCCGCTGGCACGACAGCGACGACCACAAGACCTTCACCTGGGACATCTTCGTGTTCGGTGCCAACGCCGCCGGCACACCGGACATCAACCGCTCGGGCCTGACCGAACTGAACCAGTTCGCCAGCCCCGACGGCATGAGCTTCGATAGCCGCGGCGTGCTGTGGTTCGAGACCGACAACGGCGAGGCCACCCTGACCAGCTACACCAACGACCAGGTGCTGGCGGTGATCCCCACTGACCTTGTGGACGCCAATGGCAAGCAGATCCCGGTCAACGCCACCAACCAGGCGGCCCTGCGCCGCTTCTTCGTCGGCCCGAACGGCTGCGAGGTGACGGGGATTGCCTTCACCCCGGACAACAAGACGATGTTCGTCAACATCCAGCACCCGGACAACTGGCCGACTACCGACAAGGCCACCGATGTCACGCCGACCGGCACCTCGGTGCGGCCACGGGCTTCGACGGTGGTGATCCAGCGTAACGATGGCGGGGAGATCGGTACGGCCTGATCGAGCCGACCGGCGCTCCCTCGGTGACAAACGAAAAAGCCGCCCATGGGCGGCTTCTTTCGATTCGGCGGAGGCTCAGTACACCTCAAGGCTCCAGCCCACCGGCTCGACAGGCTCCCCCTTGAGGATCTTTTCTGCCCGCTCGGCCATTGCCTTGGACAACTCCTCGCCTGTCATCTCACGCTTCTTCGCAGTGTTGGCGGGGGTCGGTTTGCGAACCAGTGGTGTACGCAGCTCAATTCTCATATTCATGCTCCTTGTCGCAAGCAACGCCTTGCGCGCCAGCGTGGCCTGCCTCAGGCGAGGCTAGCATCTTGCCCAAATGGTAGCAAACAGGGTTCATCAACTGCACGAACAGGTCTGCACGATCCGCATTCATCAGCATGTTCTCGGCATTCTTGCTGACGTTCAAGACGCCCATCAATACGCCTTGATGATAGAGGGGCAGGCTGATCAGCGATTTTGCATGATCAAGCTTGCGGTAGTAATCCTTTACCTGTTGCTCGTATCTGGGATTGATTTCGCTGTTGGTGATTTTCTGATTGGCGAACCACAGTGCCATGGTTTCATTGATGTTCGGGACATAGCCTGGTTGACCAGTCGCCGCCGCTCGCGCCGGCCCCGGGAGGTTTGGATGATGGTAAGAAGGGTCATAGCACGCCGTGCGAGTGAACGGCAGGCAGATCTGCTCGGCGGACGCATCGGGACGCCCAGGGCATGACGAGTTGACGGACAGCCCGGTATCCTGGATGAACAGGATGCCCGAGCAGCGCTCGATCACCACGTCATAAGATTGGTTGTGCAGAAAGAACTCATATTGCAGCAACCAGTCCTGCAATGCGTATGAGTCCTGGCTGCCGAAGGCTGTCGCGCCATCACCCAAGGCCAGGTCGCGTACCGGCGTCAGGGCAATTTCATCCTGGTACAGGACCCGCATGATGTTCGCATGGTAGGTAACAAAACGGTTGGATGCCGAGACGCCATCCCAGAGCCTGGTAAGGCTCAGGATGATCGACATGATGATCCGAATGCGCTGTACGATCGTTTCCGGGCTGAGCGTGCGAGCCTCTTGCTTGGTCAACTGACGCAACTCGCCGATCGTCCTCAGCGCATCCACATAGTCGTTGATGAACTGCCGGGGAGGCAGATTGGTCAGGCGCCCTTCCATCTCACGGCGTTGACGCTCCAGGTCGGCCTCCTTGCGACGTGCGATATCCGTCAAACCCAGCTCGCGCAGCCACACCAGCAAAAGCGCAACCACCGTCAGGCAGAGCGCGATGATGGAGTGTGCGAAGGTTTCCGGCACAGGGAGCGATGTGTCGTCGATCAGGTACTTGCACTGTTCGAGGATCGGTGTGCTGCAGATCGATACGAAGCCTGCACTGCCGACGGAGAACACCGCCAGCAGGATCGACCCGGCGGCAGACGCAAAGCACTTCGAGAGCCCTGTCCGGAAACGCCCGTCAATGGCCACGCCGTCACTCAGGGCCTGGAAGGTTTTCTCGCCCCAACTGGGGCGGGTGGTGTTCAGCATGAGAGGCGAGTACCCAGTAGAACATGTCGTCGGCGGGTAGCTTAGCCGCCCGCGTCACCGGCCATGCTGAACGGATCGACTCATCCGACATTTCCTACGATACATAGCGAATTTCCAACCATTAGCAACAAAGTCTCACCCAGCTACAGGCTCCCGCCCCCTGACCCGCACCTGCTGCGCCGGCACCCGCGCATGCCACTGCACCACGCCCAGCGCCTCGATCTGGAACTGGCTGCGCAGCGTGCGCCCCTCTTCCTCGAACGACAACTGCAGCACGAAATGGCCGCTATTGAGCAACAACCCTTCGCTTAGCCTGGCGAAGGTCTCGTCATCCACCGCGCCCAGCGCCTGGCGCAATGCCGCGGCATCCACATAGCCCGCCGCCGGCCGGCCGCTGATGATGCGGCTGAGCATCGAACGGGAAAACTGCCCCTCGTACAGGGCCTCCAGCAACGGCAGGTGCTCCAGCCCCAGGGCGTTGGCATTGAGTCGCCAGCCACCGGTAGATGGCAGTGCGCAGAGCATTCGGTAGCGGCCTTGCCGGCCAATGTCCGGCTCCAGCAGCAGGTTGAGCTCACTGGTGTCGAGCATCGGCTGGTTGGCCGCCAACCGGGGTGGCTGCTGGCGCAGGTACTGGGCACTCTCGGCTCCTTGCAAGCGGGCATCGCTGTCGGCGTCCAGCCAGTCGGCCAGGGCATCGACCATCCGCTCGGCGGCCATGTCGTCGCCGAGCAAGTGGCGTAGCTGGCGCTCGGCCCGTGGACCATCGTCGCCCAGCAGGGCATTGACGTTGAAGCAACCGTGCTGGTCGATCACCCGCAGTTGCGCCTTGCCGGCGCCGAAGTCATAGGCCAGCGGCTGCCCGCGCAGGGCCTGCCAGAACAGCGGGCTGGCCCGCCAGGCCGGATCGCGCAGGGCCTGGGAGGCATAGGCAAGCCCGGCCTGCTCCATCGCCCGCACCTGTACCCGCTGGTGTAACAGGCGCACCTCGTCCACCTGGCGCCGGCCATCTTCCACCAGCCAGGCCAGCCCCGCCGCGAGCATCGCCAACACCACCAGCACCATCAGCAGTGCCGCGCCCTGTTGTCGCCTGCGCCCCATCCTTGTCTTCCTGTCAGCGGTAAAAAACGCCAGTCAACACGGCGGTTGTTGCAGCCAGATGGCAGTCATGTGCCCGTCATCTGTGCAGGGCAGGATTGGCCTTCCTTTTTCTTTGGCCTGACAGGAGTGGTCTTACATGGGTGGCATCGGAATCTGGCAATTGGTGATCGTGCTGTTGATCGTCTTCCTGCTGTTCGGCACCAAGCGTCTCAAGGGGCTGGGCAGTGATGTCGGCGAGGCGATCCAGGGCTTTCGCAAGTCCATGGGCGGTACTGCCGACAATGGCGTCGAGCAGCAACCCCAGGTGCTGAACAATCAGCCGGTGCAGCAGGCGCAAACGGATCGTCAGGCCTGATGTTCGAGATCGGCTTCACCGAACTGCTGCTGGTCGGCATCGTCGCCTTGCTGGTGCTCGGCCCCGAGCGCCTACCGGTGGCGGCGCGCACCCTCGGCCGGGGGCTGGGCCAGGCGCGCCGGGCGCTGAATGCGTTGAAGGCGCAGGTGGAGCGGGAGATCGACATGCCCGCCCTGGATGCCGCGCCATTGCAACGCCTGGAGCAGGAGATCCGCCAGGGTATCCAGCTCGACACGGCGCCGGCCAATGACCCGACCCCGGTCGCCCATACCAAGGAAAGCGCCTGATGACCCTCGCCCTCGACCAGGCGGCGCGCATGCCGCTGACCGACCACCTGCGCGACCTGCGCAAGCGCCTGGTACGCTGCCTGCTGGTGGTCGCGCTGGTGTTCTGCGGCTTGTTCCCCTTCGCCCAGACGCTGTACACGCAGATCTCCGAACCGCTGCGCCGCTACCTGCCCGAAGGCGCCAGCATGATCGCCACCAGCGTCACCTCGCCGTTCCTCACGCCGTTCAAGCTGACGGCGATGTGCGCGCTGTTCGTCGCCATGCCGCTGCTGCTGCACCAGGCCTGGGGCTTCATCGCCCCGGGGCTGTACCGCCGCGAACGGCGCATCGCCTTGCCGCTGCTGGTGTCGAGCATCCTGCTGTTCTACGGCGGCTTGGCCTTCGCGTTCTTCCTGGTGTTCCCGATGATGTTCGGCTTCTTCGCCAGCGTGACCCCGGACGGGGTGGCGATGATGACCGACATCGGCTTGTACCTGGACTTCATCATGGCGCTGTTCCTGGCGTTCGGCCTGGCCTTCGAGATCCCGGTGGCGACCTTCATCGTGGTCTGGGCGGGGCTAACCGACGTAGCCACGCTGCGGCGCAGCCGGCCCTATGTGATCGTCGGGTGCTTCGTGGTGGGGATGATCCTGACGCCGCCGGATGTGTTTTCCCAGACCATGCTGGCGGTGCCGATGTGGGTGCTGTTCGAGGTGGGGTTGCTGGCGTGTGGGTTGGTGCGCCGGGTGGGGTAGACCGATGGATTGCCGGGGCTGCTGCGCAGCCCTTTCGCGACACAAGGCCGCTCCCACAGGATATGTGCCAGTTCTGCCATGGTGCGGTCCCTGTGGGAGCGGCCTTGTGTCGCGAAAGGGCCGCAAAGCGGCCCCCGGGTATCATGAGGTCTTCCTGTTCAACCCCACCTCCATGTCATCGATCAGCGCCTTGGCCATGGCGCTGAGGATCCGCGCCGAGCTGCCGGCCAGCAGGTCACCCTCCATTTCCGCCTCGCAGGTCAGGTGGCGGATGCAGCCAAGCAGCACCGACAACTCGCTGAAGGCGTCCTCGAAGGAAACGCCTGGCTCGACCTTGAACAGGTCCAGGCAGACCGTGCGGCCTGCGGTGTGGCCGCGGGTCATGGTCGGGGCTCCGGTTTGTGTTCGAGCAAGGCGCAGGCCAGTTGGCCGAGGTAGTCGCTGGCGGTGAACAGGCAGTCCTGGGCTTCTCCGGGTTCGGTCTTGAAGTAGATATCGAGTACATCGGAAATGGCGGTGGCCACTTCGACGGCGGCGGTCATGGCCTCATCGCGGGTGAGCATGGAACGGATACTGATGAAGGGTGCGAGACGGGGTGGGTCAGGTACGCGTTTTTTCATTGGGAAGTTCCTTCGTGATTATCAGGAACCGCCACTTGATCGTTCTCACATGATTGGGTGGCAGCCGTACACGGTGTGAGAACCCGGTCACGAAGAAAACCGGTCAGGCAGAACCTGCCCGCGCACGGCTGCCATAGCAGAGCGGCGTTCTTCGTGATTCGGGTTCTCACACCCGGTCACCAAATCTGGCGACCCGATGAAGTTATCCCTGGGGTATTTCCCCGACAACGCGGCGGCTTCCGGCAAGCGCGTAGGATAGTTCCCAAGCTTTGCTGGCTGAAGCATTAGGTTTCAGGTTCGGAAATGTCTGACAGCCTTCAAGATCGCCGGGGCTGCTGCGCAGCCCTTTCGCGACACAAGGCCGCTCCCACAGGATATGTGCCAGTTCTGCCATGGTGCGGTCCCTGTGGGAGCGGCCTTGTGTCGCGAAAGGGGCGCAGAGCGCCCCCAGAATCAAATACGAGATTCCTGATCAGACCAGTGGTATTGACCTGGTATTAAAGTGGTATTAATTTCCCACCCAACAACAATACCGGACACCGCCCATGCGTCCTCTATCGGCCCTGCGCCCCGACGACACCAGCGCCACCCCGCTCTACCTGCAGCTGGCGCGCAACCTTGAGCAGGCCATCCACGCCGGCCAATGGACCGCCGACCAGGCGCTGCCCTCGGAGCGCACCCTCAGCGAAACCCTGGACATCTCCCGGGTCACCGCGCGCAAGGCCCTCGAAGTCCTGCTCGAACAAGGCCTGATCCACCGCATACAGGGCTCCGGCACCTTCATCACGCCACGCCTGGAACAACCTCTGTCACGCCTGTCGAGCTTCAGCGAAATGCTGCGCATGAAAGGCTTCGTGCCCAGCTCCCAGTGGCTCGAGCGCAGCATCGGCACCCCGAGCAACGACGAACTGATCCGCCTCGGCCTGTCGCCCACCGACCAGGTGGTCCACCTCAAGCGCCTGCGCAAGGCCGACGATATCGTCATGGCGGTGGAGGTCAGCACCCTGCCCGCCCGTCTGCTCGGCGACCCGCAGGCCATCGGCGATTCGCTCTACCAGCACCTCGACCGGCTCGGCCGCCCGGTGGTCCGTGCCCTGCAACACATCCGCGCCATCAACGCCGGCGACGAGCTGGCCGCTCAGGTGGGTATCGCCCCCGGCACCGCCATGCTGCTGATGACCCGCATCGGCTACCTCGACGACAACACCGCCATCGAGCTGACCGACACCTACTGCCGCAACGACTACTACGACTTCGTCGCCGAACTGCGACGCTGACCGGAGCCCCCATGGACATCGCCAACATCCTCACCCCCGACGGCTGGGTGCGCGGACAACTGCACCTGGAAAACGGCCGCATACGGGCCATCGACGGCACGCCGTGCGACCCGCAGGCCAACGACTTGCCGTACCTGCTGCCCGGTTTCATCGACCTGCACGTGCACGGCGGTGGCGGCAGCGACATCATGCAGGGCGGCGACGCCTTCGCCACCATCGCCCGCACCCACCGTCGCTTCGGCACCACCTCGCTGCTGGCCACCACCATGACCGCGCCCCGCGAGGAGCTGACCCGCGTGCTCGCCGAACTGGGCGAACACCTCAGGCAACCGCGCCAGGGCGCGCGCATCCTCGGCGTGCACCTGGAAGGCCCGTACATCAACCCCGGCAAGCTCGGCGCGCAGCCGAACTTCGCCCACCAGGCGCTGCTCGACGAGGTCGAGCAATACCTGGCCCTGGCGCCGATCAAGGTCATCACCATCGCCCCGGAGGTCGCCGGCCACCTGCCGCTGATCCAGACCCTGAGCCAGCGCGGCATCCGCCTGCAGCTCGGCCACACCCTGGGCAGCTACGAAGAAGGCGTGGCGGCCCTGGAGGCCGGTGCCACCAGCTTCACCCACCTGTACAACGCCATGAGCCCGCTGCACCACCGCGAGCCGGGCATCGTCGGCGCGGCCCTGGCTCACGCCCGCTATGCCGAGCTGATTCCCGACCTGCTGCACGTGCACCCCGGCGCCATGCGCGTGGCCCTGCGCTCGATCCCGTGCCTGTACTGCGTGACCGACTCCACCGCCGCCGCCGGCATGCCCGATGGCGAATACCGCCTGGGCAGCCACACCGTGACCAAATGCCTGGGCGGCGTGCGCCTGCCCGACGGCACCCTGGCCGGCAGCACCCTGACCATGGACCAGGCCCTGCGCAACCTGGTGAAGATCGGCCTGCCGCTGGCCGAAGCCTCCGAGCGTCTGTCACTCCATCCCGCCGATTATCTCGGCATCGCCGACCGTGGCCGCCTGCAACCGGGCGCCTGGGCCGACGCGGTGCTGCTGGACCGCCAACTGAACCTGACCGCCGTGATGATCGAAGGAGAAACCGCATGAGTTCAAGGATGCTCGAAGAAGCCCGCGCCAGCGCCGAGGTCGTCGAACGTCAGACGCAGACGCTGGACCCACGCCTGCAAACCCTGGCCGAACAGCTACGCCGGCTCGATCCGCAAGTGGCGCTGACCGTGGCCCGAGGCAGCTCGGACCACGCCGCCAGCTACTTCGCCTACATCGCCATGCAGCAACTGGGGCTGCCGGTGGCTTCGCTGCCGATGTCGGTGGTGACCCTGCAGCAGGCACCGCTGCGGGTGCGTGGCCAGGTGGCGCTGGGCTTCTCGCAGTCGGGCCAGAGCCCGGACCTGGTCGACAGCCTGCGGCGCCTGGGCCAGTGCGGGGCGACCACGGTCTCGCTGGTCAACGCCGAAGGCTCGCCCCTGGAGCAGGCCTGCCAGCACCACTTGCCGCTGTGCGCAGGCCCTGAGCTGTCGGTGGCGGCGACCAAGAGCTTCGTCGCCACCCTCGCTGCCAGCGCCCGCCTGGTCGCCCACTGGGGCCAGGACCGCGCCCTGCTGGAAGCCGGCCTTACCCTGCCCGCGCAACTGCGCGAGGCCGCCGCGCAGGACTGGAGCCCGGCCATCGACACCCTGCGCGATAGCGAGCGCCTGATGGTGATCGGTCGTGGCGCAGGCTTTGCCATCGCCCAGGAAGCCGCGCTCAAACTCAAGGAAACCTCGGTGATCCAGGCCGAGGCCTTCAGCAGCGCCGAAGTGCGCCATGGCCCGATGGCCCTGATCGATGCACAGTACCCGCTGCTGGTGTTCGCCCCGCGCGGCGTCGAGCAGGCTGGCTTGCTGCAGCTGGCCTCCGACATGCGCCAGCGCGGCGCCCGCGTGTTGCTGGCGGCACCGGCCGATATCGCCGGGCGCAACCTTACCCTGAGCTGCGCCGAACACCCGGCCCTGGACCCGCTGCTGGCGATCCAGAGCTTCTACATCATGGCCGCGGCCCTGGCCGAGGCCCGCGGCCTCGACCCCGACCAGCCGCGCCACCTGAGCAAAGTGACCTGCACGCAGTGAAGCCGCGAGGAACAGCGCATGCCCGACAATAACAAGATCATCCTCCATGCCCCGCTCGCCGGACCGCTGGTACCGCTGGACCAGGTACCGGATCCGGTGTTCAGCAGCGGCACCTTGGGCGACGGCGTCGCCATCGACCCGTTGAACGACGTGCTGCACGCGCCCTGCGCGGGCGAAGTGGTGCAACTGGCGCGCACCGGCCATGCGCTGACCCTGCGCGCGGTCAACGGTGCGGAAATCCTCCTGCATATCGGTGTCGACACCGTGCAGCTGCAGGGGCGCGGTTTCTCGCCGCTGATGACGCTGGGCGACCAGGTGACCCAGGGGCAACCGCTGGTGCGCTTCGACATGGACCTGGTGGCGCAGCACTGCGTCAGCCTGGTCACCGTGATGCTGGTCAGCAATGGCCCGGGCTTTGGCCTGACGCGGCTGGAGACAGGCACTGCGCACCTGGGCGCGGCGTTGCTGGAGGTCGAGGCCACGGGCAGCGAAGCTGACATACCACCGGTCAGCCATGAGCGTGCAAGTGGTCATGCCCGGGTTGCTCATCACGGTGGCCTGCACGCCCGCCCCGCCGCCCTGCTGCGCCAGACCGCGCAAGGCTTCCAGAGCCATGCCGTACTGCGTTTCGCCGAGCGCGAGGCCGACCTCACCAGCCTGGTGGCGGTCATGGGCCTGGGCGTTGGCGAAGGCGCCGAAGTCGAACTGATCTGCACCGGGCCGGACAGCCAGGCCGCGCTGCAGGCATTGATCGCCGCCATGCAGACCGCCTCGGTCGCTGAGCACCATGCCACCCACGTGCCCACCAGCGCCGCCACGCCCAAGCCCAATGCCGAGCCCGGCGTGCTCAACGGCGTCTGCGCCGCCCCCGGCCTCGCCCTCGGGCCACTGGCGCGCCTGGACGGCATCAGCCTGCCGGCGGACAGCGGCGATAACGACCCCGCCGAGCAGCACCAGGCGCTGAACACTGCCCTGGCCGAGGTCCGCCATGCCATCGACCGCGACTGGCGGCACCTGCCTCGCGGCCAGGAGGACGCGGCGGCGATCCTCGAGGCCCACCTGGCCCTGCTCGACGACCCGGCCCTGCTCGGCGACGCCCGCCAGCATATCGCCGGTGGCGTCGCCGCCAGCCATGCCTGGAGCCGCGCCATCGAGACCCAGTGCCAGGTCCTGCGCAGCTTGGGCAACCCGTTGCTGGCCGAACGCGCCAACGACCTCTATGACCTGCAGCAGCGAGTGCTGCGCGCCCTGCTCGGCGAAACCCGGCAACTGCGCCTGCCGCCGGCGGCCATCGTCGTCGCCCACGAACTGACGCCCTCCGACCTGTTGCTGCTCGCCCGCCACGATGTCGCCGGGCTGTGCATGGCCGCCGGTGGCGCCACCTCGCACGTCGCCATCCTCGCCCGTGCCCGCGGCCTGCCGTGCCTGGTGGCCGTGGGCGAAGCGCTGCTCGACCTGCCCGCCGGCACGCCGCTGGTGCTGGACGCCGACCAGGGCCGCCTGGAAACCCAGGCCGACCCGCAACGCCTGGCCGAGGTCCATTGCCACCTGCAGCAACGCCGCGAAATCCGCCAGCGCCAGCAGGCCGCCGCGCAGCAGAGCGCCCGTACCCGCGATGGCCAGCTGATCGAGGTCGCGGCCAACGTCGCCAGCGCCGACGAGGCCGCCCAGGCCCTGGCCCAGGGCGCCGACGGCATCGGCCTGCTGCGCAGCGAGTTCCTGTTCATCGACCGCCCCACCGCACCGGACGAGGCCGAGCAGCGCAACGCCTACCAGGCGGTGCTCGACGCCATGGCCGAGCGCCCGGTGATCATCCGCACCATCGACGTCGGCGGCGACAAGCAGCTCGACTACCTGCCCCTGCCGGCCGAGGCCAACCCGGTGTTGGGCCTGCGCGGCATCCGCCTGGGCCAGGTCCGTCCGGAGCTGCTCGACCAGCAACTGCGCGCCCTGCTCCAGGTCAGCCCGCAGCGGCGCTGCCGGATCATGCTGCCGATGGTCACCGAGGTCGACGAGCTGATCGCCATCCGCCAGCGCCTGGACCGGCTGGCCGCCGAGCTGGGCGTGACGGCGCGCGCCGAACTGGGGGTGATGATCGAGGTGCCGGCCGCGGCGCTGCTCGCCGAGCGCCTGGCCGAGCACGCGGACTTCTTCTCCATCGGTACCAACGACCTGTCCCAGTACACCCTGGCCATGGACCGTGACCATGCCGGACTTGCGGCGCGGGTCGATGCCCTGCACCCGGCACTGCTGCGCCTGATCGAGCTGACCTGCCAGGGCGCGGCGAAGCACGGTCGCTGGGTCGGCGTGTGCGGCGCGCTGGCCTCCGACCCGCTGGCCACGCCGGTACTGGTCGGCCTCGGCGTAGCCGAGCTGTCGGTCAGCGCGCCGCAGATCGGCGAGATCAAGGCTCAGGTCCGCCAGCTCGACGCCAGTGCCTGCCGCCGCTTCAGCCAGAGCCTGCTGGGCCTGGCCAGCGCCGGCGCCGTACGCCAGGCCTGCCGCGACTTCGCCGCGCAATCCCACGCCCAACCTGCGGCCCCCGTGGCCCTACAACAATAATCGGAGCGCACCATGTACCAGCACTTCATCCAGGGCCTGCAGCGGCTCGGCCGCGCCTTGATGCTGCCCATCGCCATCCTGCCCATCGCCGGCCTGTTGCTGCGCCTGGGCGACACCGACCTGTTCGACATCGCCCTGGTGCATGACGCCGGGCAAGCGATCTTCGCCAACCTGGCACTGATCTTCGCCGTCGGCATCGCCGTGGGCTTCGCCCGCGACAACAACGGCACCGCGGGCCTGGCCGGCGCCATCGGCTACCTGGTGCTGGTGGCGACGCTGAAGGTGATCGATCCGAAGATCGACATGGGCATGCTCGCCGGCATCATCTGCGGCCTGCTCGGCGGCGGCCTGTACAACCGCTTCAAGGACATCCAGCTGCCGGACTACCTGGCGTTCTTCGGCGGCCGGCGCTTCGTGCCGATCGCCACCGGGGTATCGGCAGTGTTCCTCGGGCTGCTGTTCGGCCTGATCTGGCCACCGATCCAGCACGGCATCAACGAGCTCGGCCAGCTGATGCTGGAGAGCGGCAGCATCGGCGCGTTCTTCTTCGGCGTGCTCAACCGGCTGCTGATCATCACCGGCCTGCACCATATCCTCAACAACCTGGTGTGGTTCGTGTTCGGCAGTTTCCAGGCGGCCAGCGGGCAGGTGGTCACCGGCGACCTGGCGCGCTTTTTCGCCGGCGACCCCAACGCCGGGCAATTCATGGCCGGCATGTTCCCGGTGATGATCTTCGGCCTGCCCGCGGCTTGCCTTGCCATGTACCGCCATGCCCTGCCGCAGCGGCGCAAGCTGATCGGCGGGGTGCTGCTGTCGATGGCGCTGACCTCGGCGCTGACCGGGGTGACCGAGCCGATCGAATTCGCCTTCATGTTCCTGGCGCCGCTGCTGTACCTGATCCATGCGCTGCTGACCGGGCTGTCCATGGCCATCTGCGACCTGCTGGGGATCCGCCTGGGCTTCACCTTCTCCGGCGGCGGCATCGACATGGCCCTGGGCTGGGGGCGTTCGAGCAACGGCTGGCTGGTGTTCCCGGTGGGCGTACTCTACGGGTTGGTCTACTACTTCGTGTTCGACTACTGCATCCGCCGTTTCGACCTGAAGACACCCGGCCGCGAGGAACAGGCGGCCAGCCAGGCCGAGGGCAGCGATGCGCCACGGGCCCGGCGCTACATCGACGCCCTCGGCGGCGCGGCCAACCTGCAGGGCGTGGATGCCTGCACCACGCGCCTGCGCCTGGTACTGGCCGACCGCAACCTGGCCCGCGACCAGGAGTTGAAGGCCCTGGGCGCCCTCGCGGTGGTACGCCCCGGTACCGGTGGCAGCCTGCAGGTGGTGGTGGGGCCGATGGCCGATGCGCTGGCCGACGAGATTCGCGCAGAACTGCCCCATGCACGGGTGGCGGCACCGCTTGCCGAGAAGGCCGCGGTGGCCACCGAGACGGTCGTCGCGGATGAATGGCTGCAGGCCCTGGGCGGGCGCGAGAATGTACTGGAGGCGCAGTGCGTGGCCTCGAGCCGAGTGCGAGTGCGGGTCAGGAATGAGGCCAAGGTAGAGCAGGAACGCCTGGCCGCCCTGGGATGCCTGGGGGTGAGCCCGCAGGCAGGTGGGGTGTGGCATCTGGTGGTGGGAGCGCGAGCTCCTGGATTGAGCCAGGCGCTGCAAGACATGTAGGAGCGGCCTTGTGCCGCGAAAGGGCCGCAAAGCGGCCCCAGAATTCCGGCGTTTTCGTCAAGATTGCCGGGGCTGCTGCGCAGCCCTTTCGCGACACAAGGCCGCTCCTACAGCGATGGCACTAGCCTTAGAAATCGGCCAGCGGCCAGACCTCATAAGCCGGCGTTTCATACGGGTGGCTCTGCTTGAGCGCGGCGACCACCTGGGCGATCAGCGCATCAGCCACCACCAGTTCCACCTTCCACTCCTCGACCACTTCGACCTGGCCGGTCTGCCCGAGGTACGGCTGGCTGCCGTGCAACGGGCGGAACTGGCCCTGGCCGAGGGTCTGCCAGGCGCAGTGGTCGTAGTCGCCGATGCGCCCGCCTCCAGCGGCGAATACGGCGGCCTTGACCACCTCGACATGGCTGTCGGGGACGAAGAAGGCGAGCTTGTACACCCTCAGTTCACCCACACCCGCGCATTGCGGAACATGCGCATCAGCGCCGCGTCTTCCTGCCACTCATCCGGGCGCCAGGAGTTCTGCACGGCGCGGAACATACGCTCCGGGTGCGGCATCATGATGGTCACGCGGCCGTCGCGGCTGGTCAGGCCGGTGATCCCGCGCGGCGAGCCGTTCGGGTTGGCCGGGTAGGCTTCGGTGACCTTGCCGTGGTTGTCGACGTAACGCAGGGCCACGCAACCGGACAGGTCGGCTTCCAGCAGAGCCTCTTCGCTAGCAAACTCGGCATGGCCTTCGCCGTGGGCGATGGCGATCGGCATGCGCGAACCGGCCATGCCCTGCAGGAAGATCGAGTTGGATTTCTGCACCTCGACCATGGCCACGCGGGCCTCGAACTGCTCCGAGCGGTTGCGCACGAAGTGCGGCCAGTACTCGGTGCCCGGGATCAGCTCGTGCAGGTTGGACATCATCTGGCAACCGTTGCACACACCCAGGGCGAAGCTGTCGGTACGCTCGAAGAAGGCCTGGAAGGCATCGCGGGCACGGGCGTTGAACAGCGCCGACTTGGCCCAGCCTTCACCGGCACCCAGCACGTCACCGTAGGAGAAGCCACCGCAGGCCACCAGGCCCTTGAACGCTTCGAAGTCGACACGGCCGGCGAGGATGTCGCTCATGTGCACGTCGATGGCGGCAAAGCCTGCGCGGTCGAAGGCCGCAGCCATCTCGACCTGGCCGTTGACGCCCTGCTCGCGCAGGATCGCCACTTGCGGGCGCACACCCTTCTTGATGTACGGCGCGGCGATGTCTTCGTTGACGTCGTAGCCCAGCTTGACCGACAGGCCCGGGTTGTCTTCTTCGAGCAGGGCGTCGAATTCCTGGTCGGCGCAATCGGCGTTGTCGCGCAGGCGCTGGACCTGGTAGCTGGTCTCGGCCCACTGGCGCTGCAGCAGGCGGCGGTCGCCGTTGAACAGCTCTTCGCCTTCGAAGTTGATCAGCACTTCACCGTTGTTGATCGGCTGGCCGATCACGGCGACGCAATCCTCGCCCAGGCCAGCGGCGCTGAACTGCGCCAGCACATCCGGCGTGGCGTCCTGACGGACCTGGATCACCGCGCCCAGCTCTTCGTTGAAGAGGATGGCCGCGACTTTCTCGCGCTTGCTGGTCAGGTTGCCCAGTTCCAGCTCCAGGCCACAGTGGCCGGCGAAGGCCATTTCCAGCACGGTGGTCAGCAGGCCGCCGTCGGAACGGTCGTGGTAGGCCAGCAGGTGGCCGTCTTCGTTCAGGCCCTGGATCACGGCGAAGAACGCCTTGAGGTCCTCGGCGTCATCGACGTCCGGCGCCTGGGCGGCCAGCCTGCCGTGGGTCTGCGCCAGGATCGAGGCACCCATGCGGTTCTTGCCACGGCCCAGGTCGATCAGGATCAGGTCGGTTTCGCCCTTGTCCATGCGCAGCTGCGGGGTCAGGGTCTTGCGGATGTCGGTGACCGGGGCGAAGCCGGTAATGATCAGCGACATCGGCGAGGTAACGCTCTTCTGCTCGCCGGCTTCGCTCCACTGGGTCTTCATCGACATCGAGTCTTTGCCAACCGGAATAGTGATGCCCAGCTCCGGGCACAGCTCCATGCCGACGGCCTTGACGGTGTCGTACAGGCGGGCGTCTTCACCCGGGTGACCGGCGGCGGACATCCAGTTGGCCGACAGTTTGATGTCGGACAGCTTCTCGATGCGCGAGGCGGCCAGGTTGGTCAGGGTCTCGCCGATCGCCATGCGGCCAGAGGCCGGGGCGTCGAGCAGGGCCAGCGGCGTACGCTCACCCATGGCCATGGCTTCACCGGTGTAGACGTCGAAGCTGGTGGCGGTGACGGCGCAGTCGGCTACCGGTACCTGCCATGGGCCGACCATCTGGTCGCGGGCCACGAGGCCGGTGATGGTACGGTCGCCGATGGTGATCAGGAAGCTCTTGCTGGCCACGGCCGGGTGGCGCAGGACGCGCTCGACCGAGTCCTTGAGTTCCAGGGTGCTCGGGTCGAACTCATCGCCCAGCTCCGCTTCGCGGGTGACCGAGCGGTGCATGCGCGGCGGCTTGCCCAGCAGCACGTCCAGCGGCATGTCCACCGGCGTGTTGGCGAAGTGGCTGTCGGTAACGGTCAGGTGCGGTTCTTCGGTGGCCTCACCGACCACGGCGAACGGGCAGCGTTCACGCTCGCAGATGGCCTGGAAGCGCTCGAAATCTTCGGCGCTGACCGCCAGCACGTAGCGCTCCTGCGACTCGTTGGACCAGATCTCGTGCGGGGCCATGCCCGGCTCGTCGTTGGGCACGTTGCGCAGTTCGAAGCGGCCACCGCGGCCACCGTCGTTGACCAGTTCCGGGAAGGCGTTGGAAATACCACCGGCGCCGACGTCGTGGATGAAGGCAATCGGGTTCTCGTCGCCCAGCTGCCAGCAGCGGTCGATGACCTCCTGGCAACGGCGCTCCATTTCCGGGTTCTCGCGCTGCACCGAGGCGAAGTCCAGGTCGGCGGAGCTGGCACCGGTAGCAACCGACGAAGCGGCGCCGCCGCCCAGGCCGATCAGCATGGCCGGGCCGCCGAGCACGATCAGCTTGGCGCCGACGGTGATCTCGCCCTTCTGCACATGGTCTTCACGGATGTTGCCCATGCCGCCGGCGAGCATGATCGGCTTGTGGTAACCACGCACCTCTTCACCGTGCGGGGTGTTGATGCCCTGCTCGAAGGTGCGGAAGTAGCCGGTCAGCGCCGGGCGGCCGAATTCGTTGTTGAACGCGGCGCCGCCCAGTGGGCCTTCGATCATGATGTCGAGGGCGTCGACGATCCGCTCGGGCTTGCCGTAGGGCTTCTCCCATGGCTGCTCGAAGCCCGGGATACGCAGGTTGGATACGGTGAAGCCGGTCAGGCCGGCCTTGGGCTTGGCGCCACGGCCGGTGGCACCTTCGTCGCGGATCTCGCCGCCGGAGCCGGTGGAGGCGCCGGAGAACGGGGCGATGGCGGTCGGGTGGTTGTGGGTCTCGACCTTCATCAGGATGTGCACCGGCTCCTGTACCGCGCCGTACTGGCGGGTCTCAGGGTTCGGGAAGAAGCGGCCGGCGACGCTGCCGACGATCACCGAGGCGTTGTCCTTGTACGCAGACAGCACACCTTCGCTGTGCATCTGGTAGGTGTTCTTGATCATGCCGAACAGGCTCTTCTCCTGCGCCTGGCCGTCGATATCCCAACTGGCGTTGAAGATCTTGTGGCGGCAGTGCTCGGAGTTGGCCTGGGCGAACATCATCAGTTCGATGTCGTTCGGGTTGCGCTTGAGCCCCTGGAAAGCATTGACCAGGTAGTCGATCTCGTCTTCGGCCAGGGCCAGGCCCAGGTCGATGTTGGCCTGGGCCAGCGCGTCGCGGCCACCGGCGAGGATGTCCACCGAGGTCATCGGCTTGGGCTGGGCATGACTGAACAGGTCGCCTGCGTCTTCCAGCCTGGCCAGCACGCGCTGGGTCATGCGGTCGTGCAGCTCGGCGGCAAGCAACTGGGCGTCGGCGTCGGAGATGCTACCGGCGACGTAGTAGGCAATTCCGCGCTCCAGGCGCTGGATCGACTGCAGGCCGCAGTTGTGGGCGATGTCGCTGGCCTTGGATGCCCAGGGCGAGATGGTGCCCAGGCGCGGCACGACCAGGAACAGGCGGCCGGCTGGCTCCTGCACCGGCACGCTCGGGCCGTACTTGAGCAGACGGCCCAGCACCTGCTGCTGGTCGGCGGTCAGCTCGCCGTCGACGTCGGCGAAGTGGGCGAATTCGGCATACAAACCAGTAACAGCGGGGACTTTCTGGCTCAGTTGCTCGAGTAATTTACCGTGGCGAAAGGCAGAAAGGGCAGGAGCGCCGCGCAGGATCAACATCGTCGGGACAGCCTCAGGAAGGGGTGTGCTTAGAGGCCGTGCATTCTAGCCTAATTCGCAGGCTTTCGGCACCCGCTCAAAGCCAATGCTGCCGGGCGGTGGAACCGGACTTTCGGGTCAAAAAAATCCCGGGCATTTCATCGTGGGAACGGGCTTGCCCCGCGATGACACCTACCGGCAAAGAGACTGCCTGAGCAGGCGAATCGCGGGGCAAGCCCGCTCCCACGACCTGCTCCGCCCTGTCGCAGGCACAGCAACGTGCTACCAGACAACCCACATATTGTCGAGATATGGCGCCGCCGGTCCTTTGCGTATACTGCACCCTATGTTCGCCCACACTGCTTTGCGCCAGCGATGCGCCAAATGGCTCCTCGCAACCGGACTCTTCCTGATGCTCGGTGCCTGCGTTGAAAAACCCAGCACCCTCGAACGCGTCAAGGAGGATGGCGTATTGCGCGTGATTACCCGCAACAGCCCGGCCACCTATTTCCAGGACCGCAACGGCGAAACCGGTTTCGAATACGAACTGGTCAAGCGCTTCGCCGAAGACCTGGGGGTGAAGCTCGAGATCGAGACCGCCGACAACCTCGACGAGCTGTTCGACCAGCTGGGCAAGCCGTCCGGCCCGGTACTGGCCGCCGCCGGCCTGGTCAGCAGCGAACGCCGCGCCGCCCAGGCGAAATTTTCCCATCCCTACCTGGAGGTGACCCCGCAGGTCATCTACCGCAATGGCCGCTCGCGGCCGACCAGCGCCAAGGGCCTGGTGGGCAAGAAGATCATGGTGCTCAAGGGCAGCAGCCACGCCGACCAGCTCGCCGAACTGAAAAAGCAGAACCCGGGGCTGGAATACGAGGAGTCCGACGCCGTCGAGGTGGTCGACCTGCTGCGCATGGTCGACGAGGGCCAGATCGACCTGACCCTGGTCGACTCCAACGAGCTGGCCATGAACCAGGTGTACTTCCCCAATGTACGCGTGGCCTTCGACCTGGGCGACACCCGCGACCAGCGCTGGGCGGTGGCAGCCGGCGAAGACAACAGCCTGCTCAACGAGATCAACGAGTTTCTCGACAAGTCGCAGAAGAACGGCACCCTGCAGCGCCTGAAGGACCGTTACTACGGCCACGTCGATGTCCTCGGCTACGTCGGCGCCTACACCTTTGCCCAGCACCTGCAGCAGCGCCTGCCCAAGTACGAGAAACACTTCAAGACCAGCTCCAAGGTCGAGCAGGTAGACTGGCGCCTGCTCGCCGCGATCGGCTACCAGGAATCGATGTGGCAGCCCGAGGTCACCTCCAAGACCGGCGTGCGCGGCCTGATGATGCTGACCCAGCGCACCGCCCAGGCCATGGGCGTGTCCAACCGCCTGGACCCTAAACAGAGCATCCAGGGCGGCGCCAAGTACTTCATGCTGGTCAAGGACCAGCTCGACGACAGCATCAAGGAGCCGGACCGCACCTGGTTCGCCCTGGCCGCCTACAACGTCGGCAGCGGCCACCTGGAAGATGCCCGCACCCTGGCCAGGCGCGAAGGCCTGAACCCGAACAAGTGGCTGGACGTGAAGAAGATGCTGCCGCGCCTGTCGCAAAAGCAGTGGTACAGCAAGACCAAGTACGGCTATGCCCGCGGCGGCGAGCCGGTGCACTTCGTGGCCAACATCCGCCGCTACTACGACATCCTCACCTGGGTCACGCAGCCGCAGCTCGAAGGCCAGGTGGCCGAGGGCAACCTGCATGTGCCGGCGGTGAACAAGGACAAGCCGGCGGAACAGTCGCCGCCGATGTAATCCCGGCTTCCCCTGGCGCCTGTCGTGGCCTCTTCGCGGGTAAACCCGCTCCCACAGGTTCTGCACAGCCCCTGTGGGAGCAACTGTCTTGCTCAATTTTTAGAATCTGGCGCGATCCCTGTGGGAGCGGGTTTACCCGCGAAGCAGGCGACGCGGTACCTGGCACCGGCTGCGCCGGTGTTCGCGGCTGAAGCCGCTCCCACAGCGACCGTGCAGCCCTCAAGGCACGCGCCACACCTGTGGGAGCGGGTTTACCCGCGAAAGGGCCGGTACAGGCGATACAAGATTGCCAGAACTACGCCTTGGCCCGCCGCGCCTTGAAGAACTCACTCAAGATCACCCCGCACTCCTCTGCCAGCACCCCACCCTCGAACATCACCCGATGGTTGAGGAACCCCTGGCTGAAGAACTGCCCCTGGCTCTGCACGATCCCCGCCTTGGGCTCCAGTGCCCCATAGACCACCCGCGCCACTCGCGAATGGACGATCAGCCCCGCGCACATGCTGCACGGCTCCAGCGTCACGTACAGGGTGCTACCCGGCAGTCGGTAATTGCTGGCGGCCTTGGCCGCGGCCCGGATCGCCACCATTTCGGCATGAGCGCTGGGGTCGCTGTCGATGATCGGCCGATTGAAGCCCTGACCGATCACCTGGCCGTGCTGCACCAGCACCGCGCCCACCGGCACCTCGCCCAGGGCCGCGCCCTGGGCCGCCAAATCGAGGGCCAGGCGCATGAACTCCTGGTCGCGGCTGCGATCGATGATCTGCGGTCGCATCAGACCACCGCGATCGCGGCCATCAGGCCGGTTTCCATGTGGTCGATGACGTGACAGTGGAACATCCAGGTGCCCGGGTTATCCGCCACCAGCGCCACCTGTGCCCGCTCGTTCTTGCCCAGCAGGTAGGTGTCGGTGAACCATGGCTCGACGATCTTGCGCCGATTGGAGGCGATCACCTTGAAACTCATGCCATGCAGGTGGATCGGGTGCTGGTACTGGGTCATGTTCTTCAGCTCGAGAATGTAGCTCTTGCCCTTCTGCAGCGTGGCGATCGGCCGGTCGGCGCAGGTCTTGTCGGTGATGTCCCAGGCCTGGCCGTTGATCTGCCACAGGCTCGGCGGCTTGCCGTTCTCGGTGTTCACCGAGACCTTGCCGACCCATTCAAAATTGAAGTTGAGCTTTTCGGCGTTCTCCAGGTCCGGCTCGGCGACCGGATTCGGTGGCAGGGCCTCGGGCCAGTCGCCGGGCGCCTCGCTGCTGGCCACCGAGCGCAAGGTACCCAGGCGCACGAAGCCGTCCCGCAGGGAGACCTCCTCGCCCGCCTCGGGAATGCGGATCGCCAGGCAGATGCGCATGCCCGGCCCGAGCCAGTACTCGTCGTCAAGCGGCCGTGGGGTTACCGGGTTGCCATCGAGGGCATAGATCATCGCCTCGCAGTTGCCCTTGAGGTTCAAGCGGTAGGTCCAGGTGTTGTCCAGGTTCAGCAGGCGCACCCGCACTACCTGCCCGGCCGGCAGCTCGGTAACCGAGTCGGCCTGGCCGTTGATGGTGATCAGGCGCCCGGCGGTACCGTTGCGGGCCGCCTCGCGGGGGATGCTGAACGGCAGCCAGGCACCCTGCTCGTCCACGTGCCAGTTCTTCAGGCTCAAGGTGCGCTCATGCTGGAAGCCGGTGGGTTCGCGCTCCTCGACGATCAGCGGTCCGACCAGGCCGCGGCCCAGCTCCTCGGAGCTGCTGACATGCGGGTGATACCAGTAGCTGCCGGCATCCGGCACCTTGAACTTGTAGTCGAAGTATTCGCCGGGCTTGACCGGCAGCTGCGAGACATAGGGCACACCGTCCATCTCCAACGGCAGGCGAATGCCGTGCCAATGGATGGTGGTCTCGACCGGTAGATGGTTGATGAAGCGCACCCGCAGCCAGGTGCCCTGGCGCACCCGCAGCTCGGTGCCTGGCGCCGACGGACCGAAGGCCCAGGCCTCGGTCTTGAAGCCCGGCACCAACTCGACGTCCAGGGGGGCTGCGATCAGCTCGTAGTCGTGTCCGGCGTTGTCGTCCTCGACCTTGCCCAGCCAGTAGCGTGCCGCGCCTCCGGCGCCCAGGCCTACCACCACCAGGCCGGTCAGGCCCTTGAGCATTTGTCGACGGGTAAAGGACATCGGTGCGGGTACCTCATTTCAGCGCGATCAAGCTGCCAGCAGGGCTGGCGATGAAGGGCGAATACGATACACCTGCATTTGAGAAAGATTAAGTGAAGTCTTGTCGCAGGGTTGTCATATCGCCGCTTACCTGCGCCTGAAGCCAGGGCTCTTCACTGCTGCAATTCCCCGATGATCTCTTCGCTGGCCAGGCGACGCAGCCCCCTAGGACACAGTCCCCTATCACTACGATCTGGGGAATGCTGTCTGCCATGGCCATCCAGGCTCCTGCGGCAAAAGCGCTTGCCGCATCTGGGAACAATCGTATCCGCCGGCCAGATACGATAAAGGCGCCTTCATGGCTCTAGTCGTGACCACTCGATGGTGACTCAAACAACTCCTTCAGCTACGGGCTGGCCCCATGAAACACTGTTTCGTCATGACTCATCAGGGACGCCTGCTTTTCGACCTAGCCATTCGTGCAGCCGAGCAATCAATCATGACTGCCGACTAGTGCTTGTAAGCACTTCCCCAATGAAGTGAGCGTATAACGTTGCCTGCTACTTGTAGGCTTTTCGGGCAAGGTCATTCTCACTGCATCAATCGCGAGCGCCGGTTGCAGATAGTGTTTTCGGAAATGTTCACTATCCCTGAGTCCCAACGCCTGCTGGAGTTCTCGACGCGACATCTCTCCAACCAACGCTTCCATGACCCTCATAACTTCCGGGGTAACTTCCGGGGCGACTTCCGGGGTAACTTCCGGGGTAACTTCCGGGGCGACCTCCGGGGTGGCTTCCGGGGCGACCTCCGGAGCCCGAAGTGTCAGCGTCACCCCATGAGCATCACTCTGCCACTCCGGTGGTGGCAACCCCTGATCAGCGAGAGTACGACTGATCAATAGCCCCCCTCGCCCCAGCTTCTCCATAAACCCTTGAAGATATAGGACATGCGCGATATCGGGATTGCGCAAGACCGAGATCTGCCCTGTTTCAAGCCCTTCAGGTGTAACGCCTTCAGGCAAAGCCCCGGAGTTCCAGACTTCAACGCGACGAGGGAAGACCTGCACCCTGATTCCGCCCCTGAAGTCAGCGTAGTTACGATGAGCGAAAGCATTCACCAGCGCTTCTCGAAGCGCTGAGTCCGGGTAGATACCACGATCCTGGCGCACCAAAGATTCACTGTTGAATTGGCTGAGACTCGAAGTATTGCGGCGCACAAATGCGAAAACGTTTTCCAACACAGCAACCAGCGGCCCCTCGAAGCTCTTGAAATCGCCATACTTGTCGTCAGTTTTCTCGCTAGAATAGGCGGCACAACGCACGCGCACCTGTGGGTGGCGTAACGCCGGACTACGCGCAAAGAGTACGTCACCGCCATTGGTCAGTCGGCCGTACCTCATCACTCCCCAGCGCTCAAGCGCCTGCTCAACGTTAATCTCGCTCTCATTCCAGTGTGCATGGAGACTGCTTTTGACACGCTGGATGGCCCGCACGATCTCTGCTTGATCAAGGTCGTCATCGGGATCGGCATCGGAGAATCGTCGCTCCCAGCGTTCTGGTTCGACTTGACGGCGCAAAATCATGTCGCGGAGCGTGGCAACATCGGCATGACGCGTCAGCTCACCTTCACGGATCAACACCTCATCGCGATAGCTGTACGGCACATCCCTGCCTGCAGGCACTTCTACTACCCACAGCGTCTTGCCCGCTACCTGCTGGGCCTCGAAAGAGACCAACGCCGCAGGCGCGAGACCCTGTACTACCTGCTGTTCGAGCTTGAGCAATGCACGCCGATCATCGTTATGCTTTACGCCGACAAGTTCGCCATTCGCGCCCACCCCCAGAACAAGGTACCCGCCACCCGAATTCAGAAAGGCACATACATGCCTCCCCACTACGGCGGCATTTGCAGTGGCCTTGAACTCGATGGTCTGGCCTTCTCCCAACGCTAGCAGACGCGCCAATTCTTCTGCCTTCATGGATGCACCCCATTGGTTTGCACCGCAGCCAGCAAAGCATCTGGATCCCTGAAGTTCTCATTCAGGAAGCTCTCTATTTCCTGCACACGGGCGAACTGCGCCGAGGCGAACAGCAAGGCTTCTTCATCGGTGCCATATTCCTGCACCCAGTTGCCTGGCCGCTCACTCAAAGGCCTGGTATCAAGAATGGCGTCTTCGTACAGATCGATCACACGCAAGTCTCCCAAACTGCGAGCGCCCCTCTTAAGGCTGAGCGATGCGCGCTTTTCTCGATCACCGTAGCCCAGATCACGCAAAAAACGGCGGGCGAACACCACACTCTGGTGGGCAAGAAGCCACCGAGGCTTCTTGCAGGCAATGGCACGCTGCAGCTCCTGATGGGTAATGGAAAGGTCGTTGCCATCACGACCTGTACCGTACTCTGGTGTGATCAACCCGAGAAACAGATCGCAGGCTTCAACTGCAGCCAGGCAGTTATCAAAGGCTGTGCGATCCGAGCGCACGGGTAGCGTACCGCGATGCGACATCCAGACCTCGTAGCCAAACTCAGTCAATGTCATGTAAACGCGGTTCAGCAGATCTTCAATGCCGTAGACAGTAGATGACACCAATATGGTTGGGCGCTTGGCCATTACACAGGCTCCTTGCCTCTGGACCTCACCGGTAACGGCCGGTGTGCTGGCAGCAGGGAGAACTGCCAAGAATGGAAAAGCAAAGCCCGCAATCAAGCGGGCTCTACCAAATATCAATATGCACAGGTGGCCAGCACCAGGAGGGGGATCATTCCCACTCGATGGTGGCCGGCGGCTTGCTCGACACGTCGTAGGTGACGCGCGAGATACCGTCGATTTCGTTGATGATACGACCGCTGACGGTTTCCAGCAGCTCGTACGGCAGGTGTGCCCAGCGCGCGGTCATGAAGTCCACGGTCTCGACGGCACGCAAGGCCACGACCCAGGCGTAGCGACGGCCGTCACCGACGACGCCCACCGACTTGACCGGCTGGAACACCACGAACGCCTGGCTGGTCTTGTGGTACCAGTCGGCCTTGCGCAGTTCTTCGATGAAGATGTGGTCGGCACGACGCAGGATGTCGGCGTATTCCTTCTTCACTTCACCGAGGATACGCACGCCCAGGCCCGGGCCCGGGAACGGGTGGCGGTAGACCATGTCGTACGGCAGGCCCAGCTCCAGGCCGATCTTGCGCACTTCGTCCTTGAACAGCTCGCGCAGCGGCTCGACCAGCTTGAGGTTCATTTCCTCCGGCAGGCCACCGACGTTGTGGTGCGACTTGATCACGTGGGCCTTGCCGCTCTTGGCGCCAGCCGACTCGATCACGTCCGGGTAGATGGTGCCCTGGGCGAGGAACTGGATGTTCTCCAGCTTGCTGGCCTCGGCATCGAACACGTCGATGAAGGTGCGACCGATGATCTTGCGCTTCTTCTCAGGGTCCGCTTCGCCTTCCAGGTTGTCGAGGAACTGCTTCTCGGCATCGGCGCGGATCACCTTGACGCCCATGTTCTCCTTGAACATGGCCATCACCTGGTCGCCTTCGTGCAGGCGCAGCAGGCCATTGTCGACGAACACGCAGGTCAGCTGGTCGCCGATGGCGCGGTGCAGCAGCGCGGCAACCACGGACGAGTCGACGCCGCCGGACAGGCCCAGCAGGACGTTGGCCGAACCGACCTGGGCGCGCACCTGGGCGATGGCGTCCTCGACGATGTTCGAGGCGGTCCACAGGGCTTCACAGCCGCAGATGTCCTGGACGAAGCGCGACAGGATGCGACCGCCTTGCTTGGTGTGGGTCACTTCCGGGTGGAACTGCACGCCGTAGTAGCCCAGGGCGTCGTCGTACATGCCGGCGATCGGGCAGCTCGGGGTGCTGGCCAGTACGCTGAAGTTGCCCGGCATCTGGGTGACCTTGTCGCCGTGGCTCATCCACACGTCCAGGCCCAGCACGCCGTCATCATCGACGTGGTCTTCGATGCCGTCGAGCAGGCGGCTCTTGCCGACCACATCGACGCGGGCATAGCCGAACTCGCGCAGGTCGGAACCTTCGACCTTGCCGCCCATCTGCTCGGCCATGGTCTGCATGCCGTAGCAGATGCCCAGTACCGGGACCTTCAGATCGAACACGGCCTGCGGGGCACGTGGGCTGTTGGCTTCGTGGACCGACTCGGGGCCACCGGCCAGGATGATGCCGCGCGGGTTGAATTCGCGGATCGCTTCATCGTCCATGTCGAACGGGTGCAGTTCGCAGTACACGCCGATCTCGCGCACGCGGCGGGCGATCAGCTGGGTGTACTGGGAACCGAAATCGAGGATCAGGATGCGGTGAGCGTGAATGTCGAGGGCCATGACTCAATCTCGTCAGTGGAAATCGGAAACGACGCGGGGCTGTGTATGACAGCCCCGTTCGGTAATTGCTGGAAGCCTTAGCCTACGCGGTAGTTAGGGGCTTCTTTGGTGATCTGCACGTCATGCACGTGGGACTCGGCCATGCCGGCACCGGTGATGCGCACGAACTCCGGCTTGGTGCGCATCTCTTCGATGGTCGCGCTGCCGGTGTAGCCCATGGACGAACGCAGGCCGCCCATCAGCTGGTGGATGATCGCGGCCAGGGCGCCCTTGTACGGCACGCGGCCTTCGATGCCTTCCGGTACCAGCTTCTCGGCACCGGCCGAGGAGTCCTGGAAGTAACGGTCGGAAGAGCCTTGCGCCTGTGCCATGGCACCCAGCGAGCCCATGCCGCGATAGGCCTTGTAGGAACGGCCCTGGAACAGTTCGACTTCACCCGGGGCTTCTTCGGTACCGGCGAACATCGAGCCCATCATCACGCACGAGGCGCCGGCAACGATGGCCTTGGACAGGTCACCCGAGAAACGGATGCCGCCGTCGGCGATCAGCGGCACGCCAGTGCCTTCCAGTGCGGCGGCGACGTTGGCGATGGCGCTGATCTGCGGCACGCCGACACCGGCGACGATGCGGGTGGTGCAGATCGAGCCTGGGCCGATACCGACCTTGACCGCGTCGGCGCCGGCTTCAGCCAGGGCCTTGGCGGCGGCACCGGTGGCAATGTTGCCACCGATGACCTGCACTTGCGGGTAGGTTTCCTTGACCCAACGAACGCGGTCGATCACGCCCTTGGAGTGACCGTGGGCGGTGTCCACCACCACCACGTCGACGCCGGCTGCAACCAGGGCGGCTACGCGCTCGCCGGTGTCCTTGCCGGTGCCGACCGCGGCGCCGACGCGCAGGCGCCCCTGGTCGTCCTTGCTGGCCAGCGGGTAGGCCTTGGCCTTCTCGATGTCCTTGACGGTCATCATGCCCTTGAGGGCGAACTTGTCGTCGACGATCAGGACTTTTTCCAGGCGGTGCTTGTGCAGCAGCTCGCGGACTTCGTTCTTGTCGGCGCCTTCGCGGACGGTGACCAGACGCTCTTTGGGGGTCATCACGTCGCGGACCTTGGCGTCCAGGCGGGTTTCGAAGCGCACGTCACGGGAGGTGACGATGCCAACCAGGTCGCCGTTCGCCAGCACCGGCACGCCGGAGATGTTGTTCAGGCGGGTCAGGTCGAACAGGTCGCGCACGGTGGCGTCGGCGTCGATGGTGATCGGGTCCTTGACCACGCCAGCCTCGAACTTCTTGACCTTGCGTACTTCGCCGGCCTGCTGCTCGATGGTCATGTTCTTGTGGATGATGCCGATGCCGCCTTCCTGGGCCATGGCGATGGCCAGGCGCGCCTCGGTCACGGTATCCATGGCGGCGGAGACCAGGGGAATGTTCAGCTCGATGCCACGAGTCAAACGGGTCTTGAGACTGACTTCATTGGGCAGTACCTCGGAGTAGCCAGGTACAAGGAGGATATCGTCGAAGGTCAGGGCTTCTTGGCTGATACGCAGCATCGCGGGGGCTCCCGGAAGGGGAAAAATGGAAGCGCGCCATTATACCCATCCATGGCGCGCCGCTCAATGCAAAATAAGGGCCTTCGGTCAGCCTTGCGGCAGTTTTACCTGCACCACCGCCACCGGCTGGTCCAGCCAGTCGGCGAAGCTGTCGAGGAAGGCCTGGGTGAATCCGGCCTCGCCCCAGTTGTTGAAGATGAACCCCAGGTTGGAAAAGGCACACGGCTGCAGGTAGAGGAAGCCATTGATGTCGTCCTCGAATCCGCACAGCGGGCAGGTGAAGTTGTCGCTCACCCCCGGCATCCATTCCTCCAGGCTCTCGAACAGCGGCTCGCCCACCTCCCGCCGGCATTCCGGGCAGCCGGCCTCCTCGAGAAATCCGTCGGTAGGGGTATAGATGCAGCGCTTGAGCATCACCTCAAGGCCATTGACCTGTGCGCCGAACGGCAGCTTCTCGGGGTGCAGGGCCACCTTGCGCGCCCCTTCGGCCAGGGCATGGCCCATACGATTGCCGGTGCGACCGCAGGTGCTCAGTTGCTCCTCGACGATCTTCTCGCGCACCAGCCAGCGCAGGATGGCGCGGGCACGGGCTTCGTGAACCGGCACGGTGGACAGCTTGGGGACGATGATGCTCTGGGTGTTCATGCTTGGGGCGGGCCTGCGAACTGCGGTAATCATTCGATTCTACCGTCTGCTCAGGCGCTCAGGTAGCGACCGATCAATGCCAGGCCGCTGGCCAGCACCAGCCAGGTGACCAGGCGCACGAAGGCCTCGCGGGACAACCTCAGGGTCAGCCGTCGGCCCAGCCAGGTACCGATGAACATCACCGGCAGCAGGCAAGCGGCCAGCAGCAACAAGCTGGTGTCGGCATACACCCCGGCGATCAGGAACAGCGACAGGCGCACCACCGTGCTGCAACTGATCAGCGCGACCTGGGTCGCCCGTACCTGCTCCTTGGCCTCCAACCGTGCGCTGAGGTAGATCGCATACAGAAAACCACCACTGCCGAACATCGCGCCGAACAACCCGCCCACCGTGCCCATGGGCACCGCCCAGGCGCCCGACAGGCTCGCCGGCCGCACCTTCACCGCCAAGCCATAGACCGCGTAGGCGGTGACGAACAGCCCCATCAGCAACAGCAACACATCCGACTTCAGGCGCAGCAGGAACACCACGCCCAGCGTGCAGCCCACGGCCATGAACGGCAGCAGCCGCAGTAACTCGCCGCGCACCACGTCACGC
Source organism: Pseudomonas mosselii (assembly GCF_003205295.1). Taxonomy (GTDB): domain Bacteria; phylum Pseudomonadota; class Gammaproteobacteria; order Pseudomonadales; family Pseudomonadaceae; genus Aquipseudomonas; species Aquipseudomonas mosselii_B. The sequence continues at coordinate 64,240 of NZ_QJRP01000015.1, read as the reverse complement.
CGCGACGGCAGCAGGTTGCCGAAGGCGGCGACGAAGTCCAGCAACACCAGCAACGGAACGATCCGCGACAGCGGCATGAAATGGATCAGCACGGGGCCGGCGACCAGCGCGGTGCCGAAGCCGGCGATGCCGAAGACGATATAGGCCACCCCCACACCCAGCAGGATGGGTAGCCAGTCGAGCGTGGAAAACGACAATTGAGCGAGCATCGCGACAGTTCCTCGGGAGACCACTGAAGGTTAGCCAGCGACAAGCCATGCCGACTAATATGCCTTTACGCCATGAGGCATCTGGAAAAGGCATGACATGACTTCGATCCGTCAGCTGCGCTATTTCGTCGAAATTGCCGAGGCCGGCAGCTTCAGTGCCGCCGCAGAGCGGCTGTACATCGCCCAATCGGCCCTCAGCCGACAGATCAAGGAGCTGGAGCTGCACCTGGGGTCCGCACTGTTCGAGCGCACCGCTCGCCAGCCACGGCTTACCGCCGCCGGGCTGGCCTTCCTCGACCGCGCCCGACGCCTGCTGGCTGACCTGAACAAGGCCGAACGCCTTGCCCGCGAGGTCGGCCAGGGCCTGCGCGGCAGCCTGCGGCTGAACCACTCCAGTACCGTGCCATTGACTGGGCAACTGCTGCAGCGCCTCGGCACCTACCTCGAGGACAACCCCGGCGTCTCCCTGGAGATCGCCCAGCAATCGTCGGAGGCGCAACTGGAGGACATCGCCGAGGGCCGCCTGGAAATCGGCCTGCTGCGCCTGCCAGTGCTGCGCCAGCATGAGGGCGTGGAGCTGCATGCGTTGTTCGACGAGCCCCTGCTGCTGGCGGTGGCGGCGAACCACCCACTGGCCGCGGCGACCCATGTTCGGCTGGGGCAACTGCGCGAGGAGCGCTTCATTTCCATTCCCCATCGCCAGCGCGGCGGGTTGAGCTACCTGTCGGCGTCTTTGTGCATGAACGAGGGATTCTTCCCCCAGGCGGCGCAGGTGGTGTCGCGCAAGACCACGCAACTGCAACTGATTCAGGCCGGGTTTGGGGTGGCGTTGTTGCCGGCAAGCATGCGCGAGATCGCCCCGCCCTCGGTCACCTTCGTGCCGCTGGCCGAGGCCTGCCAAAGTACCGTGGCGCTGGCTTGTCGGCGGGATGCCGGGGAGCTGGTGCAGCAGTTTGTGGCGGCGATGAAAAAGTGAGGTCTCGGCGCAAACACCCTGTAGGAGCGGCCTTGTGCCGCGAAAGGGCTGCAAAGCAGCCCCGGCAATCTCTACGGCAACGCTGAAGAACTGGGGCTGCGTCGCAGCCCTTTCGCGGCACAAGGCCGCTCCTACAATGATCGCGCCATGCCGCGACGACCGGGCCAGGAACAGACAACCGGGACCGATGTCCTTTATGATGCCCGGCATGATCAGAGACCCTTTCGAACGACTCGGCCTGGACCGCGAGGTCCTCACCGTCAGCCAGCTCAACGGCCGCGCCCGCGTGCTGCTCGAGGACGTGTTCCGCAGCGTCTGGGTGGAAGGCGAGATTTCCAACCTCGCCCGCCCGGCCTCCGGCCACATGTACTTCACCCTCAAGGACAGCGGCGCGCAGATCCGCTGCGCGCTGTTCCGGCAGAACGCCGCCCGCGTGCGCCAGGCCCTGCGTGACGGCCTGGCGGTAAAGGTGCGCGGCAAGGTTTCGCTGTTCGAGGGCCGCGGCGACTACCAGCTGATCCTCGACACCGTCGAGCCGGCCGGTGACGGCGCCCTGCGCCTGGCCTTCGAGGCGCTGAAGGAAAAGCTCGGCGCCGAGGGACTGTTCAGCACCGACCGCAAGCAGCCGCTGCCGGCCCACCCGCAGCGCATCGGCATCGTCACCTCGCCCACCGGCGCGGTGATCCGCGACATCATCAGCGTGTTCCGGCGCCGCGCGCCGCAGGTCGAACTCAACCTGATCCCCACCGCCGTGCAAGGCCGCGAGGCCATCGCGCAGATCGTCCGCGCCCTGCAGATGGCCGACCGACAAGGCTTCGACGCGCTGATCCTGGCCCGTGGCGGCGGCTCGCTGGAAGACCTCTGGTGCTTCAACGAAGAGGCCGTGGCCCGTGCCGTGGCCGCCTGCGTGACGCCGATCGTCAGCGCCGTGGGTCATGAGACCGACGTGTCGATCAGCGACTTCGTCGCCGACATGCGCGCCCCCACACCATCAGCCGCCGCCGAGCTGCTCGCCCCCGACAGCAGCGGCCTGCAACAGCGCCTGGACAGCCTGCAGCGACGGCTCTTGCTGCGCATGCAGAGCCGCCTGGCCCATGACCGCCTGCGCGTGGAGGGCCTGGCCCGGCGCCTGCGCCACCCGGGCGAACGCCTGCGCCAGCAGGCCCAGCGCCTGGACGACCTGGACATGCGCCTGCGCCGCGCCTTCGCGCTCGACATGAGCCAACGCCATCAACGCCTCGGCCGCCTCGACACGCGCCTGGCCGCGCAGCACCCGGGGCGCAACCTGAAACTGCTCAAGCAGCGCCTGGACAGCCTGGCCGAACGCCTGCCACGGGCCATGCGCGAAGTGATCAAGGATCGCCGCCAACGCTTCCAGGCGCAGTTGCAGACGCTGCAGGTGGTCAGCCCATTGGCGACCCTCGCCCGCGGCTACAGCATCCTCCTCGACGAGCGCGGCCAGGCTATCCGCAGCGCCGCGCAGACCCACAACGGCCAGCGCCTGACCGCCCGCCTCAACGAAGGCGAGCTCAAGGTGCGGGTCGAGGACAACCACCAGACTCCGGTCACCCTCTCGCTACTGGACTGACACATGCCCCGCCTGTTCGCGCCCCTGCTCGCCCTTGCCCTGTTGCTGCCGCTCACCGCGGCCCAGGCCAGCTACATCACCCGTACCCTCGACAAGCCGGTACCCGGCGGCGTGGCCGTGATCGACCTGGGCCCCTCCACTAGCGCCCCCACGGCCCGCTTCGACGGCAAGCCGGTGCTGGTGGTGAAGGAACAGGACAACTGGCTGGCCATCGTCGGCATCCCCCTCACCCAGAAGCCCGGCAGCGCCGTGCTCACCCAGGGCGGGCGCAGCATTCCTTTCAGCGTGGGCAGCAAGAAGTACCCCGAGCAGCACATCACCCTGAAGAACAAGCGCCAGGTCAACCCCGAGCCCGAGGACCTCAAGCGCATCGACCGCGAGCTGGCCGAGCAGGTCAAGGCCTACCGCAGTTTCAGCCCGACCCTGCCGAGCAACCTGATCCTCGACAAGCCGGTCAACGGCCCGCTGTCGAGCAAGTTCGGCGTGCGCCGCTTCTTCAACGGCGAGGAACGCAACCCCCACGCCGGCCTGGACTTCGCCGTGCCGGCCGGCACGCCGATCAAGACCCCGGCCAATGGCAAGGTGATCCTGGTGGGCGACTACTTCTTCAATGGCCGCACGGTATTCGTCGACCATGGCCAGGGCTTCATCAGCATGTTCTGCCACATGTCGAAGATCGACGTGAAACCAGGGCAGGTACTGCGCCGTGGCGAGGTGGTCGGCCGCGTGGGCTCCACCGGCCGGGCCACCGGGCCGCACATGCACTGGAACGTCAGCCTCAACGATGCGCGGGTGGATCCGGCGATCTTCATCGGCGCGTTCCAGCCCTGAGACCTGTGCCATCTGGGCCGGCCTCTTCGCGGGTAAACCCGCTCCCACAGGAATTGCGCTGTACCTGTGGGAGCGGGTTGACCCGCGAAGAGGCCGGCACGGCCAACATCAATCCCTTTTAGTTGCGCCATCGAAATACTGCGCAAAAACAAATAATCATGCCGTAAATATCGGCAATAAAATCTCGCCTAATAGCATTTTTTAAGCATTTCTCTCAATTTCCCCGCAGTGCTTGCCATCCCCCAACCCACTGGTTAGGGTTGAGCCTATGAACATCTTCAGCACCTTGCTCCGACAACATCGCAGCCTCTGCCTGGTCAGCGCCCGACTACCAGGGTGAATCGCGTCGCCTCGCCTTTTTCTCTCGTTTTCGTTTGGCAGGCCCGATCACGGCCGCACATAAAAGGATTGCTTTCATGACCATGCTCAAAGACCCATCGAAGAAGTACCGCGCGTTCCCGACCATCGACCTGCCCGACCGTACCTGGCCGTCGAAGACCATCACCCAGGCGCCGATCTGGTGCAGTTCCGACCTGCGTGATGGCAACCAGTCGCTGATCGAGCCGATGGACTCGGAGAAGAAGCTGCGGTTCTGGAAGACCTTGGTGCAGGTGGGCGTGAAGGAAATCGAAGCCTCGTTCCCGTCGGCCTCGCAGACCGACTTCGACTTCGTGCGCACCCTGATCGAAGACGGACACATCCCGGACGACACCACCATCCAGGTGCTGACCCAGGCCCGTGAAGACCTGATCGCCCGTACCTTCGAATCCCTGCGCGGGGCCAAGAAGGCCATCGTGCACCTGTACAACGCCACCTGCCCGTCGTTCCGCCGCATCGTCTTCAACCAGGACAAGCAGGGCGTGAAGGACATCGCGGTCAACGCCGCCAAGCTGTTCGTCAAGTACGCCGCGCAGCAGCCGAACACCCAGTGGACTTTCCAGTACTCGCCGGAAACCTTCAGCGCCACCGAACTGGAGTTCGCCAAGGAAGTGTGCGACGCGGTGATCGAGGTGTGGAACCCGACCCCCGAGCACAAGATCATCCTCAACCTGCCGGCCACCGTCGAAGTCGCCACGCCGAACGTCTACGCCGACCAGATCGAATGGTTCTGCCGTAACATCAACCGTCGCGACAGCGTGATCATCAGCCTGCACACCCACAATGACCGTGGCACCGGCATCGCCGCCACCGAGCTGGGCCTTATGGCCGGCGCCGACCGCGCCGAAGGCTGCCTGTTCGGCAACGGCGAGCGCACCGGCAACGTCGACCTGGTGACCCTGGCGCTGAACCTCTACACCCAGGGCATCGACCCGCAACTGGACTTCTCCGACATCGACGGCGTGCGCAAGGTCGTCGAAGAGTGCAACCAGCTGCCGGTACACCCACGCCACCCGTACGTCGGCGATCTGGTCCACACCGCCTTCTCCGGCTCGCACCAGGACGCCATCCGCAAGGGCTTCACCAAGCAGCAGGAAGGCGAACTGTGGGAAGTGCCGTACCTGCCGATCGACCCGGCCGACATCGGCCGCAGCTACGAGGCGGTGATCCGCGTCAACAGCCAGTCGGGCAAAGGTGGCATCACCTACCTGCTCGAGCAGGAGTACGGCATCAGCCTGCCGCGCCGCATGCAGATCGAGTTCAGCCAGGTGGTCCAGGGCGAGACCGACCGTCTCGGCCTGGAAATGACCGCCGAGCAGATCTACAAGCTGCTGCAGAAGGAATACCTCCAGGCCAATGCGCCGTATGCGCTGGTCAGCCACCGCCTGCAGGAAGAGAACGGCAGCAGCCACGTGCAGGTGGAAGTCTCCGGTGAAGGCGAGACCACCCTGCACTGGCACGGTAAAGGCAACGGCGCCCTGGAAGCGCTGGTCGCCGGCCTGCCGGTCAGCGTGGAGATCATGGACTACAACGAGCACGCCATCGGTGCCGGCACCAACGCCAAGGCGGCGGCGTACATCGAGCTGCGCGTGGCCGGCGGGCGTCCGGTGCACGGCGTGGGCATCGACGAGAACATCACCACCGCCAGCTTCAAGGCGCTGTTCAGCGCGCTGAACCGGTCGCTGAGCCAGCAGCAGGCGAAAGCAGCGTAAGCCATCGCCGATGAACGAAGCCCGCATCCGTGATGCGGGCTTTTTTTGCCTGTTGCAGGCAACCCCATTTGCCTTGCATCCCCCCTGTGGGAGCGGCCTTGTGTCGCGAAAGGGGCGCGCAGCGGCCCCAGGATTTCAGCTCTCATGCAAAGATCGCTGGGGCCGCCTTGCGGCCCTTTCGCGACACAAGGCCGCTCCCACAGGGAGATGCGTGAACTCCGGCCACCCTGCAAGGCGCAACTCCAGGCAAAAAAAAGGGGCGCCGACCAAGCGCCCCACAAGCCGTGTAGCACACAACGAAATCTGTCAGTCCAGCAGCGCCATCGCCTCGGCGCTGCACGCCTCGATCCGCGCCCAGTCGCCGTTCTTGATCCAGCTGCTGTCGAGCATCCAGGTGCCGCCCACGCACATCACATTGGGCAGGGCCATGTAGTTGCGCACATTGGCCGGGTTCACCCCGCCGGTCGGGCAGAAGCGAATGTCGCCGAACGGGCCGGCAAAGGCCTTGATCGCCGCCACGCCACCGCTGATCTCCGCCGGGAACAGCTTGAAGCGACGGTAGCCCAGGGCATAGCCCATCATGATCTCGGACGGCGTGCTGATGCCCGGCAGCAGCGGAATGTCGCTGTCCACGCCCGCTTCGAGAATGTCCTGGGTGATGCCTGGGGTAACGACGAACTGCGCGCCTGCGGCCTCGACGGCGGCGAACATGTCACGGTCGAGCACGGTACCGGCACCGACGCACAGCTCCGGACGTTGCTCACGCAGTACCTGGATGGCCTTCAGCCCGTGCTGCGAGCGCAGGGTCACTTCCAGGGTGCGGATGCCGCCGGCGGCCAGTGCATCGGCCAGGGGCAGGATGTCTTCCTCACGGGCGATGGTGATCACCGGCAGGATGCGCGCCTTGTCGCAGATCGCGTCGATCCGCGCGGCTTTGTCGGCCATCGAGAGCAAAGGCTGTGGGCGTTCGAGGGTGGTCATGACAATGGGTCCTTGGCTCATGGGCACCAGTAGATGTCCAGGGGGTCGTGAAGAAAGGCGCGAATCGGCATTTCGGTTGGGTCTTCTGCTGCCAGGGCGGCATGCAGGGTGGCGAGCTTGCCCGCGCCTTGCACGGACAGGGCGATGAAGCCGGCGCTGGCCAGCAGCGCGCGGGTCATGCTCAGGCGCTGGTGCGGCACGCTCGGCGCCAGCATCGGCAGGCAGCGACGCTCGCCGACCTTGGCCAGGCCCTGGCGCAGGTTGGGGCTGGCCGGGAACAGCGAGGCCGTGTGGCCGTCATCGCCCATGCCCAGCACCAGCACATCGATCGGCGGCAGGTCGGCGAGCACCTGGTCGGCCTGCTCGGCGGCGGCCTCCAGGGTCGCGGCGCTCTGGTACAGGCCGATGAAACGCGCCTTGGCCGCCGCGCCCTTGAACAGGTGGCGGGCCAGCAGGCCGGCGTTGCTGTCGTCGTGCGCCACCGGCACCCAGCGTTCGTCCGCCAGGCTCACGGTGACCTTCGACCAGTCCAGCACCTCTGCCGCCAGTTTCTCGAGAAACGGCACCGGGCTGCGGCCGCCGGACAGTACCACGCAGGCCTGGCCCTTGCTGGCGATGGCCTGGCGCAGGCGCTCGGCCACATCATGGGCCAGGGTTGCCGCCAGGGTTTTCGCATCAGCCAACTGATGCGCCTTCACCGTCGCCGGCAGTTGCAGTTCAGATATCGCCATACCAGGCCCTCCCATCGCGAGTGATCAATGCAATCGAGCTCATCGGCCCCCAGGAGCCGGCCGCATAGGGCTTGGGCGCGTCACCGCTGGCCTTCCAGCCGGCGATCAGCTGATCGCACCATTTCCAGGCGTATTCGATCTCGTCCTTGCGCACGAACAGGTTCTGGTTGCCGCGCATCACTTCCAGCAGCAGACGCTCGTAGGCGTCCGGAATCCGCGCGCTGCGCCAGGTGTCGGAGAAATTCAGCTGCAACGGGCCGCTGCGCAGCTGCATGCCCTTGTCCAGGCCCTGCTCCTTGGTCATCACCCGCAGCGAAATGCCTTCGTCCGGCTGCAGGCGGATGATCAGCTTGTTGCCGATCTGCAAACGCTGTTCCGGGGCGAAGATGTAGTGCGGGGTTTCCTTGAAATGAATGACGATCTGCGACAGCTTCTGCGGCATGCGCTTGCCGGTGCGCAGGTAGAACGGCACGCCCGACCAGCGCCAGTTGCGGATATCGGCGCGCAGGGCGACGAAGGTCTCGGTGTCGCTCTGGGCGTTGGCGTTGTCCTCTTCCAGGTAGCCCGGCACCGGCTTGCCGTCGCTGAAGCCGGCAATGTACTGGCCGCGCACCACATGGGTGCTCAGGCCTTCGCCGGTGATCGGTGCCAGTGCCTTGAGCACCTTGACCTTCTCGTCGCGGATGCTGTCGGCCGACAGGTCGCTGGGCGGGTCCATGGCGATCAGGCAGAGCAGTTGCAACAGGTGATTCTGGATCATGTCGCGCAGCTGGCCGGCCTTGTCGAAGTAACCCCAGCGGCCCTCGATGCCGACCTTCTCGGCAACGGTTATCTCCACATGGGAGATGGAATTCTGGTTCCACTGGGTTTCGAACAGGCTGTTGGCAAAGCGCAAGGCGATCAGGTTCTGCACCGTTTCCTTGCCCAGGTAGTGGTCGATGCGGTAGACCCGGCTCTCGGGGAAGAACCGCGCCACGGCGTCGTTGACCCGGCGCGACGACTCCAGGTCATGGCCGATGGGCTTTTCCAGCACCACCCGGGTACGCGACGCCAGGCCGGCCTTGTCGAGGTTCTCGCAGATCGCGCCGTAGACCGCCGCCGCCGTGGCAAAGTAGGCGATCAGCGGCTGCCCGCCCGGCGCCTGTTCGGCCAGGGCCTGGTAGCCCTCGGGCTCGACGAAGTCCAGGTGCAGGTAGCTCAGGCGCCCGAGGAAGCGCCCCAGGGAAGTGGCATCGATCTCGGCCTCCGGCACATGCCGGCGCAGATGAGCTTCGATGTTGTCCAGGTGCTCCTGCACGCTGCCCGGCTCGCGGGCCAGGGCCAGCAGGCGGGTGTCCGGGTGCAGGAGGTCGGCGCGGTCGAGCTGGTAGAGCGCGGGAAACAGCTTGCGCAACGCCAGGTCGCCGAGGGCGCCAAAGAGGGCGAAGGTGCAGGGTTCGACACTGATCGCAGCCATGATGTTGGTTCTTTTATAAATGTTGGACTAGGAATACCGGTTTCAACCCTGCTTTTCAAGGGTTAATGTAGTAAAAACCACAACATCGAATACAGCCATTACAGACAAGTGGTGTGACAATCTTACCGACAGTACGATACACGCCACCGCAAAAAGCCTGCTTCCCGACCCAAGGACACACCATGGACCGCGTGCGCAACCTCCTGGAACAGATCCAGGGCCGCCTCGACGAGCTGAACAAGGCCGAACGCAAAGTCGCCGAAGTCATCCTGCTCAACCCGCAACAGGCCACCCGCTTCAGCATCGCCGCCCTGGCCCAGGCGGCCAAGGTCAGCGAACCGACGGTCAACCGCTTCTGTCGCTCGTTCGGCGTCAGCGGCTACCCCGAGCTCAAGCTGCAACTGGCGCAGAGCCTGGCCAGCGGCGCCGCCTATGTCAGCCGCGCGGTAGAGGCCGACGACGATCCGGCCGCCTACACCCAGAAGATCTTCGGCAGCGCCATCGCCTCGCTGGACAGCGCCTGCCAGGCGCTCGACCCGCAGCAGGTCAGCCGCGCCGTGGACATGATGATCCAGGCCCGGCAGATCCACTTCTTCGGCCTCGGCGCCTCGGCCCCCGTGGCCCTCGATGCCCAGCACAAGTTCTTCCGCTTCAACCTTGCCGTGTCGGCCCACGCCGATGTGCTGATGCAGCGCATGCTGGCCTCGGTGGCCCACACCGGCGATCTGTTCGTGATCATCTCCTACACCGGGCGCACCCGCGAACTGGTCGAGGTGGCGCGCCTGGCCCGGGAAAACGGCGCCTCGGTGCTCGGCCTGACCGCCGCCGGCTCGCCCCTGGCCCAGGCCTGCAGCCTGAGCCTGCACATCCCGCTGCCGGAAGACACCGACATCTACATGCCGATGACCTCGCGAATCATCCAGCTCACCGTGCTCGACGTGCTCGCCACCGGCATGACCCTGCGCCGTGGCGTGGACTTCCAGCCGCACCTGCGCAAGATCAAGGAAAGCCTCAACGCCAGCCGCTACCCGATCGAGGACGACGACCTCAGCTGAGCCGGTGCGCCTGCAGCCGCAGGTGCGCCCGCTCCCCCGGCGCCAGGCTCAGGCCCTCGCCACTGCCGCTGGCCGCCTCGACGCAGACGAAGCCCTGGCATTCGCGCCCGGTCACACCCATCAACGGGCGATTGCCCGGATGCCAGACCACGGTGTCGTCGCTGTCGCCGGTGTCGATGCACAGCTCGCGCTGCCAGGCCGGGTCCTGCAACTGCACACGGGGTGTGCCGGGATAGACCTTCTGGCAGCCGCCCTTGAGGGTCAGCGCGCCGTCCTCGCGGCAGGCCTGGCGATTGAGGCGATCGTAGCCTTGGATATCCTCGAGCCCGGACAGCGCTATCTTCGACACGTCGCTGATCCGCCAGTAGGCCAGCAGCGCATGGCTCAGCTGGCAGGGCTCGCTGTCCTGGTGCTCGGTGCTCAGGCTCAGCTCCATGCTGGCACCGAGCCGGGCGTGCAGGTCGACCTGCCAGTCGCACAGGTCCAGGCGCCACTTCAGGGTCACGCCCCGCTCATCCTCAAGGCTGTCCACCAGCTTCCAGTCCAGCAGGCGCGCCCAGCCGTGGGCCGGCCACAGGTCCTCGCTGGGATGACGGCCATACCACGGCCAGCACACCGGCACGCCACCGCGGATGGCGCCCACTTGCGGCCACTGCTCGGCGCACCACAGCCAGGGCTTCTCGCCGGCCGGCTGGAAATGCAGCAGTTGCGCGCCCTGGCGGCTGAACACCGCCTGGCAGCATGGGTGGTCGATGATCAGCACATCGCGCTGCTGGTAACGCTCCCACTCGAAGGTCGGCCTGGGCCGTTGCGAGGTGAAGAAGCGATGTAGCGGATGTTCAGGCATGGTTCCAAGCTCTTTTGTTGTTCGAGATAGCGCTGTCTCGCTCCGTGCCCGCTAACCACTGCTGGCCAGTGGTTAGCGGGAGGTCGAGATGGATGGCGTAAATTTACAACAATTTTTCTCAGAATGACGACTGAATCTTCAACCCCGCGACCAGCGCGTTGTCGACATCGTCCACCCCACCCGGGCTCTTGATGTATTGCAGGTTCGGCCGCACGGTCAGCCAGTTGGTGACGTGGAAGCCGTAGTAGAGCTCGGCGTTGTACTCGGTGCGCTGCAACGGCACGAAGCCCGGATTGTCGTAGTCGTTGATACCGCTCTGGGCATTGAGCAGCTCGGCGCGCTTCTTCACGTCGTCATTGACGTGGATGCGGGCGATGCCGAAGCCGATGTCGTCCTTGGGCCGGGCATCGAAGGCGCCTTTGTAGACCAGGCCGACCTGCTGGTAGTTGTCGACCACGTTGGTGGCCTTGTCGTGCACGGTGAAGTTGGCGAACAGGCTCAGGCCGCGATTGACGTCGCCGGCATGGGCGGTGACCTGCTGCTGGGCCACCACCCACCAGCCGTGCTTGCTGGAGTGCGACTTGAACGCCGCGCCGGTCAGCGCCTGTGGGTTGCCGTTGATGTCGTCATACACATCGTCGGCCTTGGCGGTGCTGTAGTAGTAGCCCAGGCGGTACTCACCCGGCAGGCCGTTGACCTTTGGCGACCACACCGCCTCCACCGGCAGGATCGCGCCCTTGGTGCCGCTGCCGCTGAGCTTGAAGCCGTTGCCGGTCTCAAGGTTCGACGGGTTCTGCTCGTAGGCGCCGACCTGGACGAAGAATTCCGGGGTGATGTTGTACTTGACCCGCAGCGCCCACTGGCTGACCGGCCAGTTGTACCAGATGCCGCCGACCCAGTTGCCCACCTGCGAGCCGCAGAACGCCAGGTTCTGGAAATCGCAGGGGAAGCTGTTGAAGTCCTCGCCCTCGCCGAAGCGGCCGAATTTCACATCCAGCGCGCCGTCGAAGTACTTCTGCTTGATCCACATCTGGGTCAGGCGCCAGGTCTGGCCCCGGCCCCAGACTTCCTGTACCGAGCTGAACTGCCCGGCGCGCGGGTCGCTGATGCGATCGTTGGACAGGTTGCGGCCACTACGCTCGGTGATTGCCAGCTTGAACTCGGTGTCCTTCCAGCCGAAGATTTTCTCCAGGTCCAGGTGCGCGCCCAAGGCGAACTGGTCGCTGTAGCGCGCGGTCTTGTCGTCGTTGTAGCCGCCGTGCAGGTTGCCGGCCACCTCGCCGACGTAGTCGAGAGTGAAGTCATAGCCCTTCTCCAGCAACTCGGTGCGGGTGCCGCCCCAGTCGCCGGTCATCCATTTCGATTCCGACGAGAAAGCCTCGGCGGCCTGGGCCCCACTGCTGCCGACCACGGCCAGCAGTGCCAGTGAGCCCAGCGTCCTGATGCGATTGCGATGTTCCATCCCTTTGCGTCCTCTTTTCTTGTTATTAACAGAACGAATCAACGGCCAGGTCTTTTCCCACAGGGTATGACCGCCGTCCTTAACGGCCTTTGAAACGCGTCACGTTGTCCTTTACGGCGGTGGCGGCAAGGTCCAGGCGTTCGCCGCTACTGGCGTCGAACAGCAGCACCCGCGCCGGGTCGAACTGCAGGTTGAGGCTATCGCCGACCCGGCATGCCACATCCGGCGCCAGGCGGCAGCAGACCTTGATCTGGTTGAGGGTGACAAACACAAGCAGGTCCGGGCCGGTGGGCTCGGTGACCTGAACTTCGGCGCGAATGCCCGGCAGGCCATTGCCCTGCTCCGCGCCCAGGGTGATCTGCTCCGGGCGCACGCCGAGGATGATCTCGCGGCCTTCCAGCTCGTCCGCCGCCACGCCCAGCGGTAGCTCGCAGCGCGCCTGGCCGCTGTCGAGCAGCGCCAGCACGCGGCCGTCCTGCCGGGTCAGGCGCACCGGGATGAAGTTCATCGGCGGCGAACCAATGAAGCTGGCGACGAACAGGTTGGCCGGATCGTTGTAGATCTGCTGTGGCGTGCCGAACTGCTGGATGATGCCGTCCTTCATCACCGCCACCTTGTCACCGAGCGTCATCGCCTCGATCTGGTCGTGGGTGACGTACACCGTGGTGGTTTTCAACCGCTGGTGCATCAGCTTGATCTCGGTGCGCATCTCCACCCGCAGCTTGGCGTCGAGGTTCGACAGCGGCTCGTCGAACAGGTAGATCTTCGGCCGGCGCGCCAGCGCCCGGCCCATGGCCACGCGCTGTTGCTGGCCGCCGGACAGCTGCCCGGGCTTGCGCTCGAGCAGGTGCTCGATCTGCAGCAACTTGGCGACCCGTGCCACCTCCTCGTCGATGGCGGCCTGGGGCATCTTGCGGATCTTCAGGCCGAAGGCGATGTTGTCGCGCACGTTCATGGTCGGGTACAGCGCATAGGACTGGAACACCATGGCGATGTCGCGGTCCTTGGGGCTCATGCCGCTGACGTCCTCGTCATCGATGAGGATCGCCCCGCCGCTGATGCTTTCCAGCCCGGCGATGCAGTTCATCAGCGTCGACTTGCCGCAGCCCGAGGGGCCGACCAGGATCAGGAACTCGCCGTCCTTGATCGCCAGCTGGATGTCCTTGAGCGTGTCCGGCAGGCCCACGCCGTAGGTCTTGTGCACATTGCGAAGTTCGAGTGTTGCCATGACTTACCCCTTGACCGCGCCGGCGGTCAGCCCGCGCACGAAATACTTGCCCGCGACCACGTAGACCAGCAGCGTCGGCAGCCCGGCAATCATCGCCGCAGCCATGTCGACGTTGTATTCCTTGGCCCCGGTGCTGGTGTTGACCAGGTTGTTCAGGGCCACGGTGATCGGTTGCGAGTCGCCGCTGGAGAACACCACGCCGAACAGGAAGTCGTTCCAGATCTGGGTGAACTGCCAGATCAGGCAAACCATGATGATCGGCGTCGACATCGGCAGGATGATCCGCCCGAAGATGGTGAAGAACCCGGCGCCGTCCAGGCGCGCCGCCTTGACCAGCGCCTCGGGAATGCTCACGTAGTAGTTGCGAAAGAACAGCGTGGTGAAGGCCAGGCCGTACACCACATGCACCAGCACCAGCCCGCTGGTGGTGCTGGCCAGGCCCAGCTTGCCGAGGGTGAACGAGGCCGGCAGCAGCACGGTCTGGAACGGCAGGAAGCAGCCGAACAGCAACAGGCCGAAGAACAGTTGCGAGCCACGGAAGCGCCACATCGACAGCACGTAGCCGTTGAGCGCGCCGATGGCCGTGGAAATCAATACCGCCGGCACGGTGATCAGGATCGAGTTGACGAAGTAGCCACTGACCGTGGCCCAGGCCTTGCTCCAGCCAATGGCGGTGAACGCGGTCGGCCAGCTCAGCAGGTTGCCGCTGCCGATGTCCTCGGGGGTCTTGAAGCTGGTCAGCAGCATCACTACCAGCGGCACCAGGTACAGCAGCACGGCCAGCAGCAGCAGGGCGTGGATGGCGATGCGGCTGAGGTTCAGTGCGGGTTTGTCGGTCAGGCTAGTCATGGCGTTTGCCCCGCAATTCGGAATACAGGTACGGCACCAGGATCGCCAGGATGGCGCCGAGCATCAGGATCGCGCTGGCCGAACCCATGCCCATCTGCCCGCGGCTGAAGGTGAACGAGTACATGAACATGGCCGGCAGGTCCGAGGAGTAGCCCGGGCCACCGGCGGTCATCGCCGCCACCAGGTCGAAGCTCTTGATGGCAATATGCGAGAGGATCATCAGCGAGCTGAAGAACACCGGGCGCAGGCTGGGCAGCACCACGGTCCAGTAGATGCGCGGCAGGCTGGCGCCATCGAGCTGGGCGGCGCGGATGATCGACTGGTCGACGCCGCGCAGGCCGGCGAGGAACATCGCCATGATGAAGCCCGAGGCCTGCCACACCGCAGCAATCACCAGGCAGTAGATCACGCGGTCGGGGTCGATCAGCCAGTCCAGGCGAAAGCCTTCCCAGCCCCAGTCGCGCAGCAGCTTGTCAAGGCCCATACCGGGGTTGAGCAGCCACTTCCAGGCGGTACCGGTGACGATCATCGACAGGGCCATGGGGTACAGGTAGATGGTGCGGATGAAACCTTCGCGGCGGATGCGCTGGTCGAGCAGCACGGCGAGGAACACGCCGATAGCCAGGGTGATGCCGATGAACAGGCCGCCGAACAGCAGCAGGTTCTTGCTCGCCACCCACCAGCGGTCGTTGTCGAACAACCGCGCATACTGCGCCAGGCCCGCCCACTTGTAGGTAGGCAGGAAGGTCGAGGTGGTGAACGAGAGGACGAAGGTCCACAGGATGTAGCCGTAGAAGCCCACCAGGACGATGAACATGCTCGGCGCCAGCACCAGTTTCGGTAGCCAGCGCTGCAGCGCATCCAGGGGGGAGGCCCGCAGGCGGGCGGTTGCTGTGGTCATGATTGCACACCTGGAAAAGGGTCAGCACATCACCTGTGGGAGCGGGTTTACCCGCGAAGCAGACACTGCGGTGCCTGGCACCGGCTATGCCGGTGTTCGCGGGTAAACCCGCTCCCACAGGGATCTCGCCAGCCTCGGCGTTGGCTATTGGGCGGCTTTGACTGCCGAGTAGAGCTTCTTCGCCGCATCCGCAGGATCGGCCTTCGGATCGTTGATGTAGTTGGTCACCACATCGAAGAACGCCCCCTGCACCGCCAGCGTGGTCGCCATGTTGTGCGCCATGCTCGGTTGCAGGCCACCGGACTTGGCGTCAGCCAGGAAGTCCTTGGCCGCGGTCTGGGCGCAGCTGTCGAAGCCGTGCTTGCCCATGTCAGCGAGCATGTCGTTACGCACCGGGATCGAGCCCTTGTTGGTGCTGAAGACCTTCTGGAACTCCTCGCCCAGCACCTTGCGGGCGATGTCCTGCTGGCCCGCCGCGGTACCCTTGTCCTTCTGCTTGAACACCACCAGCGAGTCGATGTTGTAGAGGAAGGCCTGGTCGGTGCCGGGGAAGGCCACGCACTGGTAGTCCTTGCCGGCGGTTTTCTTAGCCAGGGTCCATTCGCTCTTGGCCCAGTCGCCCATGATCTGCATGCCGGCCTTGCCGTTGATGACCTTGGCCGCCTCCAGGTTCCAGTCCTGGCCCTTTCCGTCAGGGTCCATGTAGGTGGCGACCTTCTTCAGCTCGGTGAGCGCCTTGACCATCTCGGGGCCGGTCAGGGCCTTTTCGTCCAGCTCGACCAGGGCCTTCTTGTAGCCGTCGACGCCCATCACCGAGAGCACCACACTCTCGAACACAGTGCTGTCCTGCCACGGCTGGCCACCGTGGGCGAGCGGGATGAAGCCGGCGGCCTTGAGCTTGTCACCGGCGGCGTAGAACTCCGCGAGGGTGGTCGGCGCCTTGTCGATGCCGGCCTTCTTGAACACTTGCGGGTTGATCCACAACCAGTTGATGCGGTGGATGTTCACCGGCACGGCCACGTAGCTGCCTTCGTACTTCACGGTGTCGGCAACCTTCTTGTCGAGCAGGCTGTCCCACTTCTCTTCCTTGGCCACGTCCTTGAGCACATCGGTGTCGAGCAAGCCGGTGGATGCCCAATCCTGGATATCCGGGCCCTTGATCTGCGCGACTCCGGGCGGGTTGCCGGCCACGGCGCGGCTCTTGAGCACGGTCATGGCGGTGGCGCCACCGCCACCGGCCACGGCGCCGTCCTTCCAGGTGAAGCCGTCCTTCTCGACCTGGGCCTTGAGCACATCGACCGCGGCCTTTTCGCCGCCGGAGGTCCACCAATGGACGACTTCCACGCTGCCTTTGGAGTCGGCAGCCTGGGCACTGAGGGAGAACAGGGAGGCGAAGGAGATCGCGGCGGCGAGACGAAGCGTCGAATGCATGGGAATACCTTTCTTGTTGTTATGCGAGGCAAGACTGTCGCTTGCATGGCATGGAGTGTAAGGAGCCCGCGCCCGGCGCCAGGTAACGAACGGATGCGCGAATGTCATCATCTGGTTACATGGCCAGGGCCGTGGCCAGGCTCGGCGCCAGCGGCAGGCGCGGTAGCAGCAGGGCCTGGTAGGCGTGGTAGAGGTCGGGCTTGCCGCCCCAGATGCGCGCACTGGGCAGCAGCGCCGGGTCCAGCTCGTGGTGCCAGCTGCCGTGACCGCGGTCGATGAAATGGCTGGCGATGAAGTCCCAGAAGCAGCGATACCAATGTTCGTATTGCGCCTCGCCGGTACGCCGCAACAGGGCCGCGGCGGTGGCGCTGGCCTCGGCATGCACCCAGTGCAGGCGCTCGCGCACCACCGGGCGGTTGCGCCAGTCCAGGGTGTAGACCAGCCCCGATGCGCCATCGGCCTGCCAGGCATGCTTGCAGGCGCTGTCGAACAGTCCCCTGGCGGCAGGCAGCAAGGACTCCGGCGCGGGCAGTTGCGCCCGTTGCAGGGCCGCTTCCAGGTGCAGTACCAGGCGTGCCCATTCGAAGGCATGACCGGGCGTGGTGCCGTAGGGGCGGAAGCCGTCGGCGGGGTTGTCGCGGTTGTAGTCGGGCAATGCCTGCCAGTGCTCGTCGAAATGCTCGGTGACCCGCAGACCATCGGCGGCAGCCTGGCCAAGGATCAAGCGCTCGACCATTCGCAGGGCGCGGTGCAGCCACAGCGTGTCACCGGTCACGTCGGCCAGGGCGAGAAACGCCTCGACGCCGTGCATGTTGCTGTTGGCGCCACGGTAGGCTTCTGCCTGCTGCCAGTCGCGGGAGAACGACTCGCGCAGGGCACCCTCCTCCTCGCACCAGAAGCGCTGCTCGATGACCCGGACCACGGCATCCAGCAGTGCCTGGGCCTGTGTGACATCCGCCACCACCGCCGAACTGGCGGCAAGGGCGACGAAGTCATGCAGGTAGGCGGCCTTGCCGGTGTCGCCGTGACCTTCGGGCTGGGCGTACCAGCCGTCGTGCTCCTGGTCGCGCAACGGGCCCAGCAGGGCCTCGACGCCATGCTCGACCAGCTCGCGGCAACCCGGAACGCCCTGGATATGCGCCAGGGCGAAGCTGTGGGTCATGCGCGCGGTGTTCATGGTCTCGGCCAGGGCGCAACGGGGCAGGCGGCCTTCGTCATCGAGGTTGCCGAAACCCTGGGGCAGGCGCGAAGCCCTGGCGAAGGCGAGCAGGCGCAGGGCCTCGGCGTCGAGCCAGGCATGGTGTGTCGGGGAGTCGATCCAGCGGTTGGCCATGGGCGTGGTCTTCCTTGTTGTTGTCAGCCGATTCTAGTCAGCCGTCCTGGCTGGCATGTCACGAAGGCCTGCCGAATTGTCACCATGTAGTGACATCAGTCCCCTGTAGGAGCGGCCTTGTGCCGCGAAAGGGTTGCGAAGCAGCCCCAGCAATTTCAGATCCCTGGGGCCGCTCTGCGGCCCTTTCGCGGCACAAGGCCGCTCCTACAGGGGATCGCGTCATTCGGCTGTACGCGGCAGGTACAAGGTCACCCGCAACCCACCTTCACGCAGATTCAACAGGCTCACCTCTCCCCCATGGCTATGGGCGATATTGCGTGCAATCCCCAGCCCCAGCCCATACCCCTGCTGCTGCCCGGCCAGCCGGAAGTGCGGCTCGAACACCTGCTCCAGGCGCTGCTCCGGCACCCCCGGCCCCTGGTCATCCACTTGGAGGACGAAGCTTTCGGTACTGTCGAGGATCCGCAGGTGTGCCCGCTCGCCGTACTTGATGGCATTGTCGATCAGGTTGCCGATGCAACGGCGCAGGGCCAGCGACTTGCCGGGATACGGCGCCAGCGCCTGCCCTTCGAGGGTAATGCGGCCGTCGCCGATATAAGGTTCGGCAAGCATCTCCAGCACCTGGTTGAGGTCGATCGGCTCGATGTTCTCGTGAATGTCGGTGTCCTTCACGCACTGCAACGCGCCCTTGACCAGCAGCTCCAGTTCGTCGAGGTCGCGGCTGAACTTCGCTTGCAGCTTCTCGTCCTCGAGCAGCTCGACCCGCAGGCGCAGGCGTGTGATCGGCGTGCGCAGGTCATGGGAAATGGCGCTGAACAACTGGGAGCGCTCGGTGAGGTAACGGCTGATGCGCTCGCGCATGCTGTTGAACGCCCGCCCCACCTCGACCACTTCGCTGCCGCCGCCCTCGGCCACCGGAGCCACGTCGGCGCCCAACGACATTTCCCGCGCCGCCCGCGCCAGGCGCTTGAGCGGCCGGCTCTGCCAGTGCACCAGCAGGCCGATGAACAGCAACAGCAAGGAGGTGGTCAGGGCAATGAAACCGATCTGCTGTCGTGGCAGACGTTCGGCTTCGAGGCTGGTGTACGGCTCAGGTAGCAGGGAGGCGATGTACAGCCACTCTCCTTCGCCCAGGCGGATCTGAGTCACCAGCACCGGCGGGTTGAGCGGTTCCAGGGTCAACGAATAGTGCGCCCACGAACGGGGCAGCTCATCGAGCTTCAAGCCGCTGTTGAAGATCCGCAGGTCGTCCGGGCTGACGAACTCGACGGAGATTTCCATCTGCTGGCCCAGCCGCTCGTGCAACACCTGCTGGAACACCTCGATCACCGCCTGCTTGCGCGGGGTGACGGGCAGCACCGGCATCTCCAGCGGCCTGACGTTGAGCGAGACGAAGAAGCGCGTCCCGCCCATGCTGCGCAACTGGTCGAGGACCATGGGCCGGTAGGCCACCGGCAGCGAACGGAAGTAGCTGACGCTGGCGCTCATCGAGTGGGCCAGGCTGCCGGCGCTGGCACGCAGGCCCTGCAGCTGGCTGGCGCGCAATTGCGCCACCCAGATCAGGCTCGACAGCCCCTGGGCCAGCAACACCACCAGCAGGGTCAGCAGCAGCATGCGCCCCAGCAGCGAGCGCGGCAGCAGGCGCCAGCGGCGCTCGCTAGGCCGGGCAGACATTGGCCGCCAGCAGGTAGCCGCTGCCGCGCACGGTACGGATCAGCCGAGGGGGTTTTTCCGTGTCGCGCAGGCGCTGGCGCAGGCGGCTGACCGCCATGTCGACGATACGGTCCAGCGGCATCGGCTCGCGACCACGGGTGGCGTTGCCGATGGTGTCGCGGTCGAGGATCTGCTGCGGGTGGTCGAGGAACAGCTTGAGCAGGGCGAAGTCGGCGCCGGAGAGGATCACCTCCTCGCCATCGCGATGGAACAGCCGATGGCTGACCGTGTCCAGGCGCCAGTCGTCGAAGGCCAGCACCGCGCTGGCCGGCGCCGCCTGGCCGAAGTCGGCGCGGCGCAACAGGGCCTTGATGCGGGCCTGCAGTTCACGTGGGCTGAAGGGTTTGCCGAGGTAATCGTCGGCGCCCAGCTCCAGGCCGATGACCCGGTCGGCCTCGTCGGAGCTGGCGGTCAGCATGATGATCGGCACCCGCGCCTGGCGCGGGTGCTGGCGGACCCAGCGGCACAGGCTGAAGCCGTCCTCGTCGGGCAGCATCACGTCGAGGATCACCAGGTCGTAGGGGTTGGCGTCCAGGGCACGGCGAAAGCCCTGGCCGTCGGGCTCGGCATGGACCTGCAGGCCGCAACGGGCCAGGTAGGTCTGCAACAGTTCGCGGATATCCTGGTCGTCGTCGACCATCAGGATCGATTTGCCGGCAGTGCTCACAATGGTCAGTCCTCTTGTAAACGCAGGTCTTCATGCCTGCTGTACGGGGCCCTGTGGGAGCGGGTTTACCCGCGAATGCGTCGGTGAAGCAACTACAGTATTCGCGGGTAAACCCGCTCCCACAGGGATCAGTGATCCAACGCCTGCTGCAAGGCCACCCCGGCCCCCAGCAACCCGGAAAACTCCGCCGTCACCAGCCATACCGGCACCCCGGCAAAATAACCGCTCATGCAGCCCTTGTCGGCGAAACTCGCGGCGAATCCGCTGCCCAGGAACAACTCGGCGAAACGCGGAATCACCCCTCCGACAATGTAGACCCCACCCCGGGCGCCCAGGGTGAGCACGTTGTTGCCCGCCACCCGCCCGAGGAAACGGCAGAACTGCTCGATCACCGCCAGTGCCCGTGGCTCGCCGGCCAGGGCCGCGTCGGTGATCTGCGCCGGAGTCTTGTGCGTCGGCGTGGCGCCGTCGAGCACACAGATCGCCTGGTACAACCGCACCAGCCCACCGCCACTGAGCACCGTCTCGGCGCTGACATGGCCGATCTGTCGGTGAATCTCCTGATGGATCGCCGCCTCGCGAACATTGCCCACCGGCAGGTCGACATGCCCGCCCTCCCCCGGCAGCGCCAGCCAGTGCTCGCCCAGGCGCAGCAGGCTGCCCACGCCCAGGCCGGTGCCGGGGCCGATCACCAGCGCCGGGCGCGACGGGTCGGCGAGGCCTGCGCAGACCTCGCGGAACTCACCGTCGCGCAGGCGCGTCATGCCCAGGGCCATGGCGGAAAAATCGTTGATCAGCAACAGGCGCTCGACCTGCAGCGTCTGGCAGAACGCGCTGCGGCTCAGGCGCCAGTGGTTGTTGGTGAAGCGGAATTCGTCGCCGTCCACCGGACCTGCCACCGCCAGACACACCGCCACCAGGCCGCCACGGGCGATACCCTGGTCGGCCAGGTAGGCCTCGATGGCCTGCTCAGGGCTGGTGTAATCGGCGGTGGCCAGCACCTGGACCGCCTGCAGCTCGTTGTCGCGCCATAAGGCAAAACGTGCGTTGGTGCCGCCGATGTCGCCGACCAGCAAGGCCTTCATTTGAGGTTCTCCAGGGCCGAGGTGAAGGCGCTCGCGCCCTGTTCGGCCGAGCTGAACGCCACGCGCATGAAGCCGAACAGCTCGCGCCCGCAGCCCAGGTCGTTGCCCGTGGGCGGCTCGGGCAGCTCACGGCTGGCCAGCTCCTCGGCCGAGACCATGATCCGCAGCGTGCCTTCGGCACCATCGACGCGCACGATATCACCATCGCGCACCCGCGCCAGCGGGCCACCGTCGAAGGCTTCCGGGCAAACGTGGATGGCTGCCGGGATCTTGCCCGAGGCACCGGACATGCGCCCGTCGGTGACCAGCGCCACCTTGAAGCCGCGGTCCTGCAGCACGCCGAGGAACGGTGTCAGCTTGTGCAGTTCGGGCATGCCGTTGCAACGCGGGCCCTGGAAGCGCACCACGGCGACGAAGTCGCGCTCCAGCTCGCCGGCCTTGAACGCATCGGCCAGCGCCTGCTGGTCGTGGAACACCCGGGCAGGCGCCTCGACCACGCGATGCTCAGGCGCGACCGCCGATACCTTCATCACACCGCGCCCCAGGTTGCCTTCCATGACCCGCAGGCCGCCCTCGGCGGAGAACGGCCGCGCCACCGGGCGCAGGATGCTTTCGTCGAGGCTGTCCTTCGGCCCCTCACGCCACACCAGCCGGCCATCCTCGAGGAACGGCTCCTGGGTGTAGCGACGCAGGCCATGCCCGGCCACGGTGTTGACGTCCTCGTGCAGCAGGCCCGCGTCGAGCAGCTCGCGAATGAGGAACGCCATGCCGCCGGAGGCCTGGAAGTGGTTGATGTCGGCCTTGCCGTTCGGATAGACGTGGGACAGCGTCGGCACCACCTCGGACAGATCGGCCATGTCCTGCCAAGTCAACTGGATGCCGGCGGCCTGGGCGATGGCCGGGATGTGCAGGGTGTGGTTGGTCGAGCCGCCGGTGGCGTGCAGGGCGACGATCGAGTTGACCAACGCCTTCTCGTCGACAATCTCGCCAATCGGCATGAAGTTGCCACTGGCCTTGGTCATCCGCGTGACCTGGCGCGCGGCCTCGGCGGTGAGGGCATCGCGCAGCGGCGTGTAGGGATTGACGAACGAAGCACCCGGCAGGTGCAGGCCCATCACTTCCATCACCAGCTGGTTGGTGTTGGCGGTGCCGTAGAAGGTGCAGGTGCCCGGGCCGTGGTAGCTCTTCATTTCCGATTCGAGCAGTTGTTCGCGGGTGGCCTTGCCCTCAGCGTAGCGCTGGCGCACATCGGCCTTTTCCTTGTTGGACAGGCCCGAGACCATCGGCCCGCCCGGCACGAAGATCGTCGGCAAGTGGCCGAAGCGCAACGCGCCCATCATCAGGCCGGGAACGATCTTGTCGCAGATGCCCAGCATCAATGCGGCGTCGAACATGTTGTGCGACAGGGCGATGGCGGTGGACATGGCGATCACCTCGCGGCTGGCGATGGCCAGCTCCATGCCCGGTTCTCCCTGGGTGACGCCATCGCACATGGCCGGCACGCCGCCGGCGAACTGGCCAACCGAGCCAACTTCGCGCAGGGCCTGCTTGATCTGCTCGGGGAAGTGCTGGTACGGCTGGTGCGCCGAGAGCATGTCGTTGTAGGCCGAAACGATGGCCACGTTGGCGGCGTTCATCAGGCGCAGGGTCTGCTTGTCCTCGCCGCCACAGCCGGCCACGCCATGGGCGAAGTTGGCGCACTGCAGGCTGGCGCGCATGGGTCCGTCACTGGCCGCCCCACGGATCAGCTCAAGGTAGCGTTCACGGGTACGGCGGCTGCGGGCGATCAGCCGTTCGGTGACCTCAAGGATGCGCGGATGCATGTACTGGACTCCAGGCTAACTGTGGGGCGGCCTCCACTGGCCATTTCCCCTCCAAACGATTGCGACCTAGGCTCTAGAAAAAGGTGCCTGGACCGTTCGAAATGGGGCTGACCCGACCACTCGTTGTATGTTTAAACAAAATACTGCCAGCAAAAAGGCTTGTTTTCTATCTCTCGGTGAATAATCTTGTAATTCCAACAACAAAACCGTTTCAGTGAAGCTGCTCTTTGTGCCACAGGCTTCACCCGACTGCCAGAGGTAACGCCATGACCCTACGCATCGCCATCAACGGATTCGGCCGCATCGGACGCAACGTCCTGCGCGCACTGTACACGCAGGGCTACCGCCAGGACCTGCAGGTCGTCGCCATCAACGACCTGGGCGACAGCGCGATGAACGCCCACCTGCTCAAGTACGACAGCGTCCACGGGATTTTCGACGCCAGTGTCGAGGCCGACCACGAAAGCCTCACCGTCAATGGTGACCGCATCGCCGTCAGCGCCATCCGCAACCCCGCCGAACTGCCCTGGAAGACTCTGGCCATCGACGTGGTGTTCGAGTGCACCGGGCTGTTCACCGAACGCGCCAAGGCCGCAGCCCACCTGACGGCCGGCGCCGCCAAGGTGATCGTCAGCGCGCCGGCCAAGGGCGCCGACGCCACTGTGGTATACGGGGTCAACCACGACGTGCTGCGCGCCTCGCACCAGATCATCTCCAACGCCTCGTGCACCACCAACTGCCTGGCGCCGATCGCCCAGGTGCTGCACCGCGAGTTCGGCATCGAGCAGGGCCTGATGACCACCATCCACGCCTACACCAACGACCAGGTGCTCACCGACGTCTACCACAGCGACCCGTACCGCGCCCGCTCGGCCACCCAGTCGATGATCCCGAGCAAGACCGGCGCCGCCGAGGCGGTGGGCCTGGTGCTGCCGGAACTGGCCGGCAAGCTCACCGGCATGGCCGTGCGGGTGCCGGTGATCAACGTGTCGCTGGTCGACCTCACGGTCAACCTCAAGCGCGAGGCCAGCGCCGAGGAAGTCAACCAGCTGTTCCTCGAGGCCAGCCGCCACTCGCGCGTGCTGGGCTACAACGCCCTGCCGCTGGTGTCGTGCGACTTCAACCACAACCCGCTGTCGTCGATCTTCGACGCCAACCACACCCGCGCCAACGGTCGCATGCTCAAGGTGCTGGCCTGGTACGACAACGAATGGGGCTTCTCCAACCGCATGCTGGACAACTGCCTGGCGCTGTTCAACGCCAGGTGAAGTTTTGCGCGATCCCCTGTAGGAGCGGCCTTGTGCCGCGAAAGGGCCGCAAAGCGGCCCCAGCTCTTGTTGCATCGACGCTGAAACCCTGGGGCTGCTTTGCAGCCCTTTCGCGGCACAAGGCCGCTCCTACACGGGCCGCGCTAGCCGCAATATTTACCTGATCGTGACATTTCTGCGCTTGACCTTGAGCATGGATGATAAGCATTATCATTCACCCGAAAAGCGACCAGGTTTCCCCGTGAGTCAGTCCCGGTTCAACTCAGTGTTCCTCAACCAGCGCCTCACCCTGCTGCGCACCTTGCAGCGCATGGTGGGCAACCCCAGCACCGCCGAGGACCTGCTGCAGGAAACCTACCTGCGGGTCACCCGTGCCCTGGGCGAGCGGCCGATCGAGCACCTCGAGCCCTTCGTTTTCCAGACTGCCCGCAACCTGGCCCTGGACCACCTGCGCGCACGCCGGGTGCAGGCGCGCACGCTGGTGGACGACGTGCCCGAACAGGTCCTGCACAATGTCGCCGCCCCTTCGGCCAGCAGCGAGGACGCCGCCCACGCCGAGCAGTTGCTCAAGCACCTGAGCGTCAGCCTCGGCCAACTCAGCGAGCGCCAGCAGCGCATCTTCATCCTCAGCCGCCTGCACGGCGCCAGCTACCTGGAAATCGCCGAGCAGTTGAGCGTCTCGGCCAGCACGGTACAGAAGGAACTGAAACTGATCATGGCCATCTGCATGGGCGTGGCCGATCGTCACCAGTGACGCGACCGCTCGCCGCTGGCCAGCGCAAAGCCCTTGCCATGGGCGGGGTCTGCATTGATCATGCGCAAAAAATGCCCGAAGCAAGGATCCCCCGTGACCGACCGCCCCACGCCTCGCCCGTCACCCGCCGAGCCTGATGCCCGCGCCCGTGCCCGCGAGGAGGCGCTGGACTGGTTGATCCGCCTGCAGTGCGCCAGCGAAGACGATACCCGCGCCTTCGAGCACTGGTTGGGAGCGGAGCCGGAGAACGCCGAGGCCTATGTCGAAGCCGAGGCCTTGTGGAACGGCGCCTCGCTGCGCCAGGCCGCCGGCCAGCTGCAGCACAGCCGCAAGCGCTCGCTCGCCGGGCGGCTGCGCAGTCACTGGAAACCGCTGGCCACCGCCGCCGTGCTGCTGGTCGGGCTGTTCACCTTCGGCAACCTGCCGGTGCGCCTGCAGGCCGACCACCTGACCGTGGTCGGCGAGCGACAGCGCCTGGACCTGGACCCGGGCGCCAAGGTGCTGCTCAACACCAACTCGGCCTTCGCCAGTGACGAGCGCGAAGGCCGCAAGGTTGCCCGCCTGCTGCAGGGCGAGGCGTATTTCCAGGTATCCAACGCCAGCCAGCCGCCCCTGGAAGTCCAGGCCGGCCCATTGCGCGCCAGCGTGCGCGACACCGACTTCGCCGTGCGCTACCTCGATGGCGAGGCCCAGGTGCGGGTGCAGCGCGGCGATGTCGACCTGCAGGCCGCGAGCGACCAGCGCATCCGCCTGAGCGCCGGCGACAGCATCAGCGTCGGCCCCAAGGGCTTCGGCCAGCGCCAGCGCCCCGACATGAGCAAGGACCTGGCCTGGATCGAAGGCCGCCTGGTGTTCGAGAACTGCCCGCTGAGCCAGGTGCTCGCGGAAGTCCGCCGCTACTACCCGGGTTGGATCATCAACCGCAACGCCCACCTGGAGCAGGTCGCGGTCACCGGCAACTACCGCCTCGACCAGCCGCTGGAAACCCTGCGCGCCCTCGCCCACATCACCTCGGCGCAACTGCACGAGTACCCTGCCGTGGTGATTCTCAACTGACCCGGTAAGTTTTTTTACGCGATCGCCCTGCCTCGCCCGTCTCGTTATAGCCAATACGATTGATTCTCGTTCGAAAACGAGAGCAAGCACCGCCTATAACTTACGCGCGACAGGGAGCGCTTTCGATGCCCACAGGTCAGACCCGCCCGTCCTCTTCTTCCCGCCGTCGCGGGCAATTGTCCCTGCTGACCCTGGCCCTGCTCGCCAGCGGCGCCTGCAGCCTGCCGGCGCTGGCCGTGGAACCGGCCCAGGCCAGCAGCCCGCGCATGGGCGACTACCGTTTCGCCATCGCCCAGCAGCCGCTGGTCGAGGCCATCAACGCCTTCAGCAAGGTGACCGGCTGGCAGGTCGGCTTCAGCGCCGAGCTGGCCGACGGCGTGGCCTCGCCGGGCGTGCAGGGCTCGCTGGCCCCGGAGATGGCGCTGCAACGCCTGCTGCGCGGCACCGGCCTGGGCTACCGCAAGATCGGTAACGGCAACGTGGTGCTCGAGCGCCAGTCCGCCGGCAACGCCATCGCCCTGCAACAGGTGACCGTCAGCGCCACCCGCAGCGCCCAGGATGTCAGCCAGGTGCCGAGCACCGTCAGTGTGCAGACCCGCGAGCAGCTGGATCGGCAGAACGTCAACGACATCAAGCAACTGGTGCGCTACGAGCCCGGCGTTTCGGTGTCCGGCACCGGCCAGCGCAGCGGCCTGAACGGCTACAACATCCGTGGTATCGATGGTGACCGGGTGCTGACCCAGGTGGACGGCGTGTCGATTCCCGACAGTTTCTTCAACGGCCCCTACGCCCAGACCCAGCGTAACTATGTCGACCCCGAGATCGTCAAGCGCGTGGAGATCCTGCGCGGCCCGGCCTCCGTACTCTACGGCAGCAACGCCATTGGCGGCGCGGTGAGCTACTACACCCTCGACCCGGAAGACATCATCAAGCCAGGCAAGGATGTCGGCGCACGCCTGAAGACCGGCTACAGCTCCGCCGACGAAAGCTGGCTGACCTCGGCCACCGTAGCGGGCCGCCAGGGTGATTTCGACGGCCTGCTGCACCTGAGCCAGCGCAATGGCCATGAGACCGAGTCCTATGGCGGACACGGCGGCGCCGGCATCAACCGGACCAAAGCCAACCCTGAAGACGTTCGCACCACCAACGTGCTGGCCAAGCTGGGCTGGAACTACGCCGACGACGCGCGGTTCGGGCTGACCTACGAGCACTACAAGGATGATCGCGACCAGAACATCCTCAGCGCAGTGGGCGGACCGTTCAACGGCGGCTCGCCCCTGGGCATGTACCGCAGCCGCACCGGCAACGATACCGTCACCCGCGAGCGTTTCGGCATCAATCATGAATTCGGCCTGGATTCGCTGGTCGCCGACCACGTCAAGTGGAGCCTGAACTACCAGATCGCCAAGACCGACCAGGCAACCTCGGAAATCTACTTCCCGTTCAGCCGCACGGTGCTGCGCGAACGCGACACCACCTACAAGGACCGCCAATGGGTGCTTGATGCCCAGCTGGACAAGGCGTTGCGCATCGGTGAAACCGACCACCTGCTCACCTACGGCACCACGCTCAAGCATGAAAAGATCACCGGCCTGCGCACCGGCAAGGGCACCTGCCTGGTGGTGGGCGGCGCCTGCCGATTCATCGGCCAGATCAGCCCGGCCGACACCCCGGCACCGGTCAGCGACTTCCCGGATCCGACCGTCAACACCTACAGCCTGTTCGCCCAGGACGAGATCCGCTGGAACAACTGGACCTTCCTGCCGGGTGCTCGCTACGACTACACCCGCATCGATCCGAAGATGACCGCCGAATACCTGCGCGGCGTGCAGAGCACCAGCCCCACCGGGCAAAGCCGTCTGAACGACGACGACAAGAAATGGCACCGCGTATCGCCCAAACTGGGCGTGACCTATGCCTTCAACGACAACTACACCTGGTACGGGCAGTACGCCGAAGGTTTCCGCACGCCGAGCGCCAAGGCGATCTGGGGCCGCTTCGAAAACCTCGCCGGCGGCTATGTGGTCGAGCCCAACCCGGGGCTGGAGCCGGAGAAGAGCAAGAGCTACGAAACCGGCCTGCGTGGCCACTTCGACGCCGGCAACTTCGATATCGCGGTGTTCTACAACAAGTACCGCGATTTCATCAACGAAGAGGCCGTGCAGTCGACCAACCTGGGGACCTCCTTCCAGGCCAACAACATCAAGCACGCCACCATCAAGGGCGCCGAAGTCAAGGGCCGACTCAACCTGGACCGCTTCGGCGCGCCTGATGGCCTGTACACCGTCGGCTCCATCGCCTATGCCTACGGGCGCAACGACGACACCGGCCAACCGCTGAACAGCGTCAACCCGCTAACCGGCGTGTTCGGCCTGGGCTACGAGCAGATTGACTACGGCACCCAGCTCAGCTGGACCGTGGTCAAGCGCAAGAATCGCGTGGACGACACCAAATTTTTCGCCCCCGACGGTTCCAGCTCGAACTTCCGCACCCCCGGCTACGGCGTACTGGACCTGACCGGCTTCTACCGGATCACCGACGACCTGACCATCAACGGCGGCGTGTACAACCTGGCCGACAAGAAGTACTGGCAGTGGGACGACGTGCGCAAGTACGCCATGGTCGGTGACCAGAACGGTGTGGGCGAAGCGGCCGTTACCCAGCCGGCCAACCTGGATCGCTTGACAGCCCCTGGCCGCAACTTCGCCATCAATCTGGTGTGGGATATCTGATCGGCTGATAAGGGCGGCGCCCGCGATGCAGGTGCCGCCCGTTTCAAGTCATGAGAATGATTTCACTTCGCAGGTGAGGTTTTTTTACTGTCCCGCGTCTTCTGTTTCGTCTTGTCACTAGACGCCCCATTTTCCAAGGATGCCCCCATGACCGCCCCTTCCACCGAACGCGCCGCCCTGCGCTCCCAGCGCCTGAACCAGGTCACCCACGCCCCGCACACCGAGCTGGACGCCCTGGTCAAATCGCACAAGCCGTTCGACAGCCGTGAAAGCTTCGCCCGCTTCGTGGTCGCCCAGTACCTGTTCCAGTCCGAGCTGCAGGCGCTGTACACCGACCCGCAACTGATCGCCATCGTGCCGGACCTCGCCGCGCGCTGCCGCGCCGAACAGGCCCGCCTGGACCTGGCCGACCTCGACACCGAAGTACCCGCGCCCTTCGCCGGCGCCCTGGGCAAGCCAAGCCTGGGCGAGGCCCTGGGCTGGATCTTCGTCTCCGAAGGCTCCAAACTGGGCGCCGCGTTCCTGATCAAGCGCGCCGTGGCCCTGGAGCTGTCCGAGACCTTCGGTGCCCGTCACCTGGGCGAGCCGGCCGGTGGCCGTGCCGAAGGCTGGAAGCAGTTCACCCGCATCCTCGACAGCCTGGAGCTGTCGCCCGAGGAAGACGCCGCCGCCGAACGTGGCGCGGTCGCCGCCTTCGAGCGCTTCACCGAGCTGCTCAAGCATGCCTACGCCGCCGACGCCGCGCTGGCCTGACACGCTTTACCCGGCCGCCTGCGGGCGGCCACACCGTTGCAGTGAGACCATGACCCGAATCGCCCGCTCGAAACTGTCCCGCCTGCTCTACGCGATCCTGGCCTACGTCAGCCTGGGCATTGGCCTGGTGGCCATCGTCATTCCCGGGCTGCCCACCACCGAGTTCATCCTCCTCGCCGCCTGGGCCGCGACCCGCAGCTCGCCGCGCCTGTCCGCCTGGCTGGAGAACCACCGGCTGTTCGGTCCGATTCTCTACAACTGGCGCAACGGCAAGGTGATCCAGCGCCGCGCCAAGGTCAGCGCGACCATCAGCATGCTGCTGTGCGCCGGCCTGATGCTGACCTTCCTCGAGCACCACTGGCCGGTGTTCCTCGCCATCACCGGCATGACCCTGGGCAACCTGTGGATCTGGTCGCGCCCGGAACGTCCGACGCCACCAGGCGCTGTCGAACTGCAAGGTTGATTCATTTGCGCTGCGGCGCCGGATGTACTGCAATGGGCTCCACGAAGGAGGATCCGGCATGCAGCCATTGCTCGACACCATCGCCCATTCACTACAACTCTCCCCCACCGCCGTAAGCTGGCACGGCATCGGCGCCCTGCCCTCCACATTTGCAGTAACCGAACTGGCCGCCGCCAGTCTCGCCGCCTGCGGACTGGCCCTGGCCGATCTGCTCCAGGGCCAGTCGGGCCACTGCCCCCTGGTGCACATCGACCGCCGCCTGGCGTCCTTCTGGTTCGCCACCAGCCTGCGGCCTGGCGGCTGGGAGCCACCGCCGCTGTGGGATGCCATCGCCGGTGACTATCAGGCCCGCGACGGCTGGATCCGCCTGCACACCAACGCGACGCACCACCGCACCGCCGCCCTGCGGGTACTGGGTGCCCAAGCCGACCGCGCCAGTGTCGCCAACGAGGTCGCCCGCTGGGACGCCGATGCACTGGAAGCTGCGGTAGTGGGAGCCGGTGGCTGCGCGGCGCGGATGCGCAGCTGGCCCGAATGGTGCGCGCATCCGCAGGGTTTGGCAGTGAACCAGGAACCGCTGATCCTGCGCCAGACCTTCACCGCAACCACCCTGGCCTGGCGCGGCAGCGCAGATCGACCGTTGGCCGGCATCAAGGTCCTCGACCTCACCCGCATCCTCGCCGGCCCCACCGCCACCCGCCTGCTGGCCGCTTTTGGTGCCGACGTGCTACGGATAGACCCGCCTGACTGGGAAGAGCCTGCGGTGGCCGCCGAGGTGACCCTGGGCAAACGCTGCGCCCGCCTGGACCTGCGTACCCTGGCCGGCCGTCAATGCTTCGATCGCTTGCTGGTCGAGGCCGATGTGCTGGTACATGGCTACCGCGCCGATGCCCTCGAGCGGCTCGACCTGGGTGTCGAACGACGACGCCAGCTCAACCCCGGGCTGATCGATGTGAGCCTGAACGCCTATGGCTGGAGCGGACCCTGGCAAGACCGTCGCGGATTCGACAGCCTGGTGCAGATGAGCACCGGCATCGCCCGCGAAGGCATGCGCTGGCGCCAGGCGGATCGGCCTGTACCGCTGCCGGTGCAGGCGCTGGATCACGCCACTGGATACCTGATGGCGGCCGAAGTGATACGAGCGCTGGGACGAGGCGAGGGATGCCGATCCAGGCTGTCACTGGCACGCACGGCGGCATTGCTGATCGAACGAGGGACCGTGGAAGAGGACCTGGCATTGGCCGCGGAGTCGGCGCTGGACATCGATCCGCGCATCGAATGCACGCCTTGGGGCGCAGCACAGCGGATCAAGGCGCCGTTGAAGGTGGGTGAGGCTACCATGAGCTGGGCGCGTGGAGCCTGCGAGCTTGGCTCAGCGCCTGCCCAGTGGTGACTGCGGGATCCCCTGTAGGAGATCGCCCGGCCGTTCGGGCTGCGCTGTCGCGCAGGGAACTGTCCCCCTGTGGGAGCGGCGCCAGGCCTGATCACAGGCTCAACAACCCTGAATACAGGGCATACGCCGCCAGCCCCGCCCCCGCCAGCACCGCCGCGAAGATCAATTTCTCCCACGCAGTGAACAGCACCTGCCCCTGCTCGTGCTTGGCCCGGGCGAACAGGATCACCCCGGGCGCATACAGCAGCGCCGACAGCAGCACGTACTTGAGCCCTCCGGCATACAGCAGCCAGACCGCGTACAACAGCGCGATCGCCGCCACCAGCAGGTCCTTGCGCCGCAGCCCCGCCTGTCCCTGGTAGCCTTCACCGCGGCAGGCCAGCAGCACGGCATAGGCCGCCGACCAGAAGTACGGCACCAGGATCATCGATGACGCCAGGTAGATCAGGCTGGTGTAGGTCCCCGCCGAGAACAGGGTGATCAGCAGGAAGCCCTGGATCATCACATTGGTCAACCACAGGGCGTTGGCCGGCACCTGGTTGGCGTTCTCCCGCGCCAGGAAGCGCGGCATGGTCTTGTCCCGGGCGGTGGCATAGAGAATCTCGGCGCACAGCAGCGCCCACGACAGCAATGCACCCAGCAGCGATACCGCCAGGCCGATGCTGATCAACAGCGCCCCCCAGGGCCCGACGATATGCTCCAGCACCGACGCCAAGGAGGGGTTCTGCAAGCCAGCCAGCTCCGGCTGGGTCATCACCCCCAGCGACAGCACGTTGACCAGCACCAGCAGCGCCAGCACGCCGAGAAAGCCGACCACGGTGGCCTTGCCCACGTCCGAGCGGTGCAGCGCCCGCCCCGAATAGACACTCGCGCCCTCGATGCCGATGAACACGAACACCGTCACCAGCATCATGTTACGCACCTGCTCCAGCACGCTGCCGAACTGCGGATTGCTCAACCCCCAGATGTCGCGGGTGAAGATGTCGGCGCGAAAGGCGAAGGCGGCGATGACGATGAACATCAGCAGCGGCACGACCTTGGCCACGGTGGTCACCTGGTTGATGAAGGCGGCCTCCTTGATGCCGCGCAGCACCAGGAAATGCACCGCCCATAGCAGCAGCGAGGCGCAACCGATGGCCACCGGTGTGTTGCCTTCGCCGAACACCGGAAAGTAGAAGCCGAGGGTACTGAACAGCAATACGAAGTAACCGACGTTGCCCAGCCAGGCACTGATCCAGTAGCCCCAGGCCGAGGAGAAGCCCATGTAGTCGCCGAAGCCGGCCTTGGCGTAGGCATACACCCCGGAGTCCAGCTCCGGCTTGCGGTTGGCCAGGGTCTGGAAGACGAAGGCCAGCGCCAGCATCCCCACCGCGGTGATGCCCCAGCCGATCAGCACCGCTCCGACATCGGCGCGGGCAGCCATGTTCTGCGGCAACGAGAAGATCCCGCCACCGATCATCGAGCCGACCACCAGCGCGATCAGCGCACCTAGGCGCAGTTTCTGTCCCGGTTCGCTCATAGGACTCCTCGTGCGCGGGCGCGCGTGAACGTATTGGCCGACACTATTGTTACAAGTTTTTTATCAAATAAAGCCATTAAACCTATAGCACTCATAACCATGCTGTCTATACCGACACCTTAATAAAAACCACATTAGTCGACTACTTTGCGGATCGTCTAAACCCGTCGCTATTTGCTGTGAAAAATTTGCGAAAACCGCAAAACGGACTAACTTCTCAGTTCGCAGGCGAAACGGAGCGTTTGCTCTAGAAGGGCATGGAGGTGCCAGCGCACAAGGCCTGCGTCAGAGCTGTCGGCATCCTCCAGGAGGCGTGTGAAGGATTTTTCTGATCTTCATGCGGGCATGAACTGATCTAAGTCAGCGAATGATCCAGGCGTCAGATTTATTCTGAGGTCAACTTTCTCCTGGTACGGAGTCGTTAAATGTCTGATTCTCCCGGAAAACTAAAACTAGGTGCACTCGTTGCACTTGTCGTCGGCTCGATGATCGGTGGCGGGATCTTCTCGCTGCCCCAGAACATGGCCGCCAGCGCCGGCGTCGGCGCCGTGCTGATCGGCTGGGCCATCACCGCGGTGGGCATGCTCACCCTCGCCTTCGTCTTCCAGACCCTGGCCAACCGCAAGCCCGATCTTGACGGCGGGGTGTACGCCTACGCCAAGGCCGGTTTCGGTGACTACATGGGCTTCTCTTCGGCCTGGGGCTACTGGATCAGCGCCTGGTTGGGCAACGTCGGCTACTTCGTGCTGCTGTTCAGCACCCTGGGGTATTTCTTCCCGGTATTCGGTGAAGGCAACACCCCGGCGGCGGTGATCGGTGCTTCGATCCTGCTGTGGGCCGTGCACTTCCTGGTGCTGCGCGGCATCAAGGAAGCCGCGTTCATCAACCTGGTCACCACCGTGGCCAAGGTCGTGCCGCTGGCGCTGTTCGCGCTGATCTGCCTGTTCGCCTTCAAGCTCGATGTGTTCACCGCCGACATCTGGGCCGTCGGCACGCCAGAGCTGGGCAGCGTGATGAACCAGGTGCGCAACATGATGCTGGTCACCGTGTGGGTGTTCATCGGCATCGAGGGCGCGAGCATCTTTTCTTCCCGTGCGGAAAAACGCTCAGACGTCGGCAAGGCCACGGTCATCGGCTTCGTCACCGTGCTGCTGTTCCTGGTGCTGGTCAACGTGCTGTCGCTGGGGGTGATGACCCAGCCGGAGCTGGCCAAGCTGCAGAACCCGTCGATGGCCGCGGTGCTGGAACACGTGGTCGGCCACTGGGGCGCGGTGCTGATCAGCGTCGGCCTGATCATCTCGCTGCTGGGCGCCCTGCTGTCGTGGGTGCTGCTGTGCGCCGAGATCATGTTCGCCGCCGCCAAGGACCACACCATGCCGGAGTTCCTGCGCCGCGAGAACGCCAACCATGTACCGGCCAACGCCCTGTGGCTGACCAACGCCATGGTGCAGATCTTCCTGGTCATCACCCTGTTCTCCAACAGCACCTACCTGTCGCTGATCTACCTCGCCACCTCGATGATCCTGGTGCCCTACCTGTGGTCGGCGGCCTATGCCTTCCTGCTGGCCTGGCGCAACGAGACCTACGAACAGGCCCTGGCCGAACGCAAGAAAGACCTGATCATCGGCGGCATCGCCCTGCTCTACGCGATCTGGCTGCTGTACGCCGGCGGCGTGAAATACCTGCTGCTCTCGGCCCTGCTCTATGCCCCTGGCGCGATCCTGTTCGCCAAGGCCAAGCGCGAGGTCGGCCAACCGATCTTCACCAGCGTGGAAAAACTGATCTTCGCCGCCGTGGTCGCGGGCGCCCTGGTGGCGGCCTATGGCCTGTACGACGGCTTCCTGACTCTCTGACCCCCACGTCTTCGCTTTACAGGAGGATTCACCATGTCCACTGAGAAACAGAAATACGGCGTCCATTCCGAAGCCGGCAAACTGCGCAAAGTGATGGTCTGCAGCCCGGGCCTGGCGCACAAACGCCTGACCCCGAGCAACTGCGACGAACTGCTGTTCGACGACGTGATCTGGGTCGACCAGGCCAAGCGCGACCACTTCGACTTCGTCACCAAGATGCGCGAGCGCGGCGTCGATGTGCTGGAGATGCACAACCTGCTGACCGACATCGTCCAGCAGCCCGACGCACTGAAGTGGATTCTCGACCGCAAGATCACCTCCGACACCGTCGGCGTCGGCCTCACCAATGAAGTGCGCAGCTGGCTCGAAGGCCTCGAGCCACGCCACCTGGCCGAGTTCCTGATCGGCGGCGTGGCCGGCCAGGACCTGCCGGAAAGCGAAGGCGCCAGCGTGGTCAAGATGTACAACGACTACCTGGGCCACTCCAGCTTCATCCTGCCGCCGCTGCCCAACACCCAGTTCACTCGCGACACCACCTGCTGGATCTACGGTGGCGTGACGCTCAACCCGATGTACTGGCCGGCGCGACGCCAGGAAACCCTGCTGACCACCGCCATCTACAAGTTCCACAAGGAGTTCACCAACGCCGACTTCCAGGTCTGGTACGGCGACCCGGACAAGGACCACGGCAACGCCACCCTCGAAGGCGGCGACGTCATGCCGATCGGCAAGGGCGTCGTGCTCATCGGCATGGGCGAGCGCACCTCGCGCCAGGCCATCGGCCAGCTGGCACAGAACCTGTTCGCCAAGGGCGCGGTGGAGAAAGTCATCGTCGCCGGCCTGCCGAAATCCCGTGCCGCGATGCACCTGGACACCGTGTTCAGCTTCTGCGACCGCGACCTGGTCACGGTCTTCCCGGAAGTGGTCAAGGAGATCGTGCCGTTCATCATACGCCCGGACGAAAGCAAGCCGTATGGCATGGACGTGCGCCGCGAGAACAAGTCGTTCATCGAGGTGGTCGGCGAGCAACTGGGGGTCAAGCTGCGCGTGGTCGAGACCGGCGGCAACAGCTTCGCCGCCGAGCGTGAACAGTGGGATGACGGCAACAACGTGGTGGCCGTGGAGCCCGGCGTGGTCATCGGCTACGACCGCAACACCTACACCAACACCCTGCTGCGCAAGGCAGGGATCGAGGTCATCACCATCAGCGCCGGTGAACTGGGCCGGGGCCGAGGCGGCGGCCACTGCATGACCTGCCCGATCGTCCGCGACCCTATCGACTACTAAACGTCCATCCCCCGGCCGCACCTACCCGGTGCCGGCCGGGCCGATCACCGAATCCAAGGAGAACCGTCATGGCGTTCAACATCCACAACCGCAACCTGCTCAGCCTCGAACACCACAGCACCCGCGAGCTGCGCTACCTGCTGGACCTGTCCCGCGATCTCAAGCGCGCCAAGTACACCGGTACCGAGCAGCAGCACCTGAAGGGCAACAACATCGCCCTGATTTTCGAGAAGACCTCGACCCGCACCCGCTGCGCCTTCGAAGTCGCCGCCTACGACCAGGGCGCCAACGTCACCTACATCGACCCCAACTCCTCGCAGATCGGCCACAAGGAGAGCATGAAGGACACCGCCCGCGTGCTCGGGCGCATGTACGACGCCATCGAGTACCGTGGCTTCAAGCAGGAGATCGTCGAGGAACTGGCCAAGTTCGCCGGTGTACCGGTGTTCAACGGCCTGACCGACGAATACCACCCGACCCAGATGATCGCCGACGTGCTGACCATGCGTGAGCACAGCGACAAGCCGCTGCACGACATCAGCTATGCCTACCTGGGCGATGCCCGCAACAACATGGGCAACTCGCTGCTGCTGATCGGTGCCAAGCTCGGCATGGACGTGCGCATCGCCGCGCCCAAGGCCCTGTGGCCCCATGACGACCTGGTCGAGCGCTGCCATAAATACGCCGAGGAAAGCGGCGCACGCATCACCCTGACCGAAGACCCGAAAGCCGCGGTCAAGGGCGTCGACTTCGTCCACACCGACGTCTGGGTATCGATGGGCGAGCCGATCGAAGCCTGGGGCGAGCGCATCAAACAGCTCAAGCCCTACCAGGTGAACAAGGAACTGATGAAGGCCACCGGCAACCCACGGACCAAGTTCATGCACTGCCTGCCAGCGTTCCACAACTCCGAGACCAAGGTCGGCAAGCAGATTGCCGAGCAGTACCCGGACCTGGCCAACGGCATCGAAGTGACCGATGACGTGTTCGAGTCGCCGGCGTGCATCGCCTTCGAGCAGGCGGAGAACCGCATGCACACGATCAAGGCGATCCTGGTGTCGACCCTGGCTGACCTCTAAGGCCATCCTCGATCCCTGTGGGAGCGGGTTCACCCGCGAAAGGGCCAGCCCAGACGACATCGCTGGCCCTGCTGACGCATTCGCGGGTAAACCCGCTCCCACAGGATCGTCACTCCCCGTTTAAAGGACATTCCCCATGCGTATCGTTGTTGCATTGGGCGGCAACGCCCTGCTGCGCCGCGGCGAGCCGATGACCGCCGACAACCAGCGCGCCAATATCCGCACCGCCACCGAGCAGATCGCCAAGATCCACCCCGGCAATGAACTGGTCATCGCCCACGGCAACGGCCCGCAAGTCGGCCTGCTGTCGCTGCAGGGGCTTTCGTACAAGCCGGATGAAGCCTATCCGCTGGACGTGCTCGGTGCCGAGACCGAAGGCATGATCGGCTACATGATCGAACAGGAACTGGGCAACCTGCTGGCCTTCGAGGTGCCGTTCGCCACCCTGCTCACCCAGGTGGAAGTGGACGCCAACGACCCGGCGTTCAAGGACCCGACCAAATTCATCGGCCCGGTCTATGCCAAGGACGAGGCCGAACGCCTGGCCAAGGAAAAAGGCTGGGTGGTCAAGCCCGACGGCGACAAGTACCGCCGCGTGGTGGCCAGCCCGAAACCCAAGCGCATCTTCGAGATCCGCCCGATCAAGTGGCTGCTGGAGAAGAGCAGCATCGTCATCTGCGCCGGCGGCGGCGGCATCCCCACCATGTACGACGAGAACCGCAAGCTCAAGGGCATCGAGGCGGTGATCGACAAGGACCTGTGCTCGGCGCTGCTGGCCGAACAGCTGGAAGCCGACCTGCTGATCATCGCCACCGACGTCGACGCGGCGTACATCGATTTCGGCAAGCCGACCCAGAAGGCCATCGCCCAGGCCCATCCTGACGAGCTCGAGAAGCTCGGTTTCGCTGCAGGCTCCATGGGGCCGAAGGTCCAGGCCGCCTGCGATTTCGCCCGCCACACCGGCAAGGTGGCGGTGATCAGCTCGCTGGAGAACATCGAAGACATCGTCAAGGGCACCGCCGGCACGCGGGTTTCCACCGCCAAGCCCGGTATCAGCTACCGTTGAATGCAGTTGGCGGGTGCCTGGCGCCCGCCGTTTTCAACCTTCCGAAGGAGTCTGCCATGGCCCAGTACGCGCCCGGTCATGTACACATTGAGCGCACCGCGCTGAACACGAACGACCACAGCTACGACCTCAATATCGAATACGAGGCGGCGACCGACCCCAAGGAAGGCAGAGGTATCCAGTTCCGCATGCATGGCAACATCGAGGGCAAGGCCGTCGATGAGAAATTCTTCCTGGCCAAGGACCAGGTGCTGCCGAGCTTTCTGATGCAGCTGAGTCGCAAGGCCCAATCGTTCCTGCCGCCACCGAAGAAGTTCGAGAACCTCGGCTCTCCGCACAAGCTGTATGACTATATGTTCGAAGACATTCGCAGCAAGCTGGATGTGAAATCGGGCGACCCGATCAAACCCGAGCATCTGGAGTAATTGCTGGGGCAGCTGCGCAGCCCTTTCGCGACACAAGGCCGCTCCCACAAGTATCTCACCGCTTATGGATGCGATGTTTTACCTGTGGGAGCGGCCTTGTGTCGCGAAAGGGGCGCATAGCGCCCCCGGCAATGTTGGGTTGGTCACGGCTCCCAAGGCATACTACGGCCTCCCTCGGCCATAATTGCCCCCCATGCGCATCCACGTCAGCTTCATCGACCGCGTCGGCATCACCCAGGAAGTCCTGGCCCTGCTCGGCGCCCGCAACCTCAACCTCGATGCCGTGGAGATGGTCCCGCCGAACGTCTACATCGACGCCCCGACCCTGAGCCCGGCCGTGCTCGAGGAGTTGCACGACGCCTTGTTCGAAGTGCACGGGGTGCGATCGGTGGAAGTGGTCGACATCCTCCCCGGCCAGCGCCGTCACCTGCAGCTCGACGCCCTGCTCGCCGCCATGAGCGACCCAGTGCTGGCGGTGGACAGCGCAGGCCTGGTGCTGCTGGCCAACCCGGCGCTGATCGCCCTGTGCGGGCGCGAGTCAGCCGGGCGCTCGGTGGGCGAGCTGTTCGGTGACCCGGATCTGCTCCAGGCCCTGCTGGACAACAACTTCCACCTGCCCATGCGCGAGATGCAGCTCAACGGCCAGAGCCTGCTGCTCGATGCCACACCGATCACCCACGCCGGCGGCCTGCTGACCCTGTATCCGCCGAACCGCATGGGCGAGCGCCTGTCGGCGCTGCATCACGATCACGCCGAGGGTTTCGACGCCATGCTCGGCGACTCACCCGCCATCCGCACCCTCAAGGCCCGCGCCTTGCGCGTGGCCACCCTCGACGCGCCGCTGCTGGTACACGGCGAGACCGGTACCGGCAAGGAGCTGGTGGCCCGTGCCTGCCACGCCATCAGCAGCCGCCATGCCGCGCCGTTCCTGGCGCTCAATTGCGCCGCGCTGCCCGAGAGCCTGGCCGAGAGCGAACTGTTCGGCTACGCTCCGGGCGCCTTCACCGGTGCACAACGCGGCGGCAAGCCCGGGCTGATGGAGCTGGCCAACCAGGGCACGGTGTTCCTCGACGAGATCGGCGAAATGTCGCCGTACCTGCAGGCCAAGCTCCTGCGGTTTCTCAGCGACGGCAGCTTCCGCCGGGTCGGCGGAGACCGCGAGGTGAAGGTGGACGTGCGCATCATCAGCGCCACCCACCGTGACCTGGAGCGCATGGTCGCCGAAGGCACCTTCCGCGAAGACCTGTTCTACCGCCTCAATGTCCTCAACCTGCAAGTGCCGCCGCTGCGCGAGCGCGGCCAGGACATCCTGTCACTGGCGCATTTCTTCATGCAGCAGGCCTGCACCCAGATCCAGCGCCCGACCTGCCGACTGGCGCCTGCCACACATCCGGCACTGCTGGCCAACCCCTGGCCGGGCAACGTGCGCCAGCTACAGAATGTGATCTTCCGGGCTGCGGCCATCTGCGAAAGCAACGTGATTGATATCGGAGACCTGGACATCGCCGGCACTTCGGTCGCCCGTGGGCAGGACGGCGAGGTGGAGAGCCTGGAGCAGGCAGTGGGCGACTTCGAACGGGAACTGCTGCAGCGTTTGTATGCCAGCTATCCTTCGACCCGGCAGTTGGCCGGACGCTTGCAGACATCGCACACCGCCATTGCCCAGCGCTTGCGCAAATACGGCATTCCAAACAAAGCCTGAGGGGTATCGCGCGGATCGTTGTGGACCACACCCGAGCCCATACGAAAAGCCCGCGCGATCTTTCAGAATACCCCTACAAGCAAACCAATTCTTTCCGAATCCTGACACGTACCATGTCGACTCTGTCCTGGAGGCGCATCCCAGCAGCCTCCGCACCATGTCGAAAGAGTACGTTGAATGCTTGAACTCGATTTTTACGGAACCCTAGTAGCCGCCTCACTGGTCCTTCTGCTCGGACGTGGCCTGGTTCAACGGATTGGCTTTCTACGCACCTACAATATTCCCGAACCGGTCGCAGGCGGTTTGGTAGTCGCCCTTGTCCTGCTGGGCCTGCGCAGCCTGGACGTCAGGGTTCAGTTCGATACGTCTCTGCAATCGCCCTTGATGCTGGCATTCTTCGCCACCATCGGCCTGAACGCGGACATCGCCAGCCTGAAAAAAGGCGGACGCATCGTCGCGACGTTCCTGCTGGCGGTCGTGGGGCTCCTGCTCGTGCAGAACGCCATGGGCATCGGGCTGGCCAAGGCATTGGGCCTCGACCCATTGATGGGCCTGCTGTCCGGCTCGATCTCCCTGTCGGGCGGCCACGGCACGAGCGCCGCGTGGGGCGCGACCTTCAGTGAAACCTACGGGTTGGCCTCCGCCACGGAACTGGCGATGGCCTGTGCCACGTTTGGCCTGGTGCTGGGTGGCCTGATCGGTGGCCCGGTCGCACGCCTGCTGATCAAAGGCATCCAGACGCCCGGCATCCAACAGGCAACGCCGCAGCTGCCAAAAGGCTTCGAACAACCGAACAAGGAGCGCCTGATCACCCCTTTTTCCCTGGTTGAAACCATCGCCCTGATCGCCGTCAGCCTGCTGGCCGGCTCGCTGCTCAACGGCCTGCTCCAGGGGACCGCTTTGGAGCTGCCGACCTTCGTCTGCGTGCTGTTTGTCGGCGTGCTGCTGCGCAATGCGCTTTCGGCGCTGGGCCTTTACCAGGTGTTCGAGCGGGAGGTTTCGGTGCTGGGCAATGTCAGCCTGTCGCTGTTCCTGGCAATCGCCCTGATGTCGTTGAAACTATGGGACCTGGCGTCCCTGGCCTTGCCATTTTTGATTCTTCTGGCAACGCAGACACTGGTCATGGCGCTATTCGCGATCTTCGTGACATTCAGGGTGATGGGACGCAACTACGATGCGGCGGTACTGGCTGCGGGGCACTGTGGCTTCGGCCTCGGGGCCACGCCAACGGCCATCGCCAACATGCAAGCCGTCACGCAACGCTATGGGCCTTCGCAGCTGGCATTCCTCGTCGTTCCCATGGTGGGCGCGTTCTTCATCGATATCATCAATGTCATCGTGATCAAGTTCTACCTGGCTTTGCCACTGTTTGCCGCGAGTTGACCGCAGGAAGCACGTATTGAAATCGATACGCCGTATCGAAACAAATACAGACGCACTGAAGGGCGTCTGTGCAAGGACTTGATCCTACAACACTTTGCATTTCAGGCCTGGATGTATCGATTTCGTTCCACGAAAGCTGACACAAGACAACCAGCACTAATTAAGTAACTGATTTATAAGGACTTTTACAAGCTGGCCACATTATTGCTAGGGGAATTCCAACCTTAAGAGCGCGGAGCCTACCGCGCCCAACGCCCCCTGCTTCCCGAGGAATTCCCATGAGCGAGTTGCGTTTCACCGAAGATCACGAATGGCTGCGCGTCGAAGCCGACGGCAGCGTCACCGTGGGCATCACCGCCTACGCCCAGAACGCCCTCGGCGACGTGGTCTATGTGCAACTGCCGGAACTGCAGCAGTACGACAAGGGCGCCGAAGCCTCCACCGTGGAGTCGGTGAAAGCCGCGAGCGGTGTGTACATGCCGCTGAGCGGTGAAGTGGTCGCGGTCAACCCAGGCCTGGAGGACAGCCCCGAACTGGTCAACGAAGACCCGCTCGGCGAGGGCTGGTTCTTCCGCTTCATTCCCGCCGACATGAGCCAAGTGGCCGCCCTGCTCGACCAGGACGCCTACGACCGCCTGATCAAAGCCAACGACGACGCCTGAGGAATGACCATGACCATCAACCTCGGCACCGCCAACGAATTCATCGCCCGTCACATCGGCCCACGTGCCGCTGACGAGCAGGCCATGCTCACCACCCTGGGCTTCGACTCGCTGGAAGCGATGAC
Source organism: Pseudomonas mosselii (assembly GCF_003205295.1). GTDB lineage: Bacteria > Pseudomonadota > Gammaproteobacteria > Pseudomonadales > Pseudomonadaceae > Aquipseudomonas > Aquipseudomonas mosselii_B. The sequence goes on along the minus strand of NZ_QJRP01000015.1, from coordinate 21,464 downwards.
CGCCGCGGTCATCCCCGACAGCATCAAGGGCACCAGTGTGCTCGGCAGCGCAGACGGCCAGAGCGAAGCCGACGCCCTCGCCGCGCTGAAAGCCATTGCCGGCAAGAACCAGCTGTTCAAGAGCTACATCGGCCAGGGCTACTACAACACCCACACCCCGGCACCGATCCTGCGCAACCTGCTGGAAAACCCCGCCTGGTACACCGCCTACACCCCGTACCAGCCAGAGATCTCCCAAGGCCGCCTGGAAGCGCTGCTGAACTTCCAGACCCTGATCAGCGACCTCACCGGCCTGCCGATCGCCAACGCCTCCCTGCTCGACGAAGCCACCGCCGCCGCAGAAGCCATGACCTTCTGCAAGCGTCTGTCGAAGAACAAGGCCAGCCATGCCTTCTTCGCCTCCGCGCACTGCCACCCGCAGACCCTCGACGTGCTGCGCACCCGTGCCGAGCCGCTGGGCATCGAGGTGGTAGTGGGCGACGAGCATGAACTGGGCGACGTCAGCGCCTACTTCGGCGCCCTGCTGCAGTACCCGGCCAGCAACGGTGACGTGTTCGACTACCGCGCAGTGGTGCAACGCTTCCACGCCGCAGGCGCCCTGGTGGCCGTGGCCGCCGACCTGCTGGCCCTGACCCTGCTCACCCCACCGGGCGAGTTCGACGCCGACGTGGCCATCGGCAGCGCCCAGCGCTTCGGTGTACCGCTGGGCTTCGGTGGCCCGCACGCGGCCTACTTCGCCACCCGCGATGCGTTCAAGCGCGACATGCCTGGCCGCCTGGTCGGCGTGTCGATCGACCGCTTCGGCAAGAGCGCCCTGCGCCTGGCGATGCAGACCCGCGAGCAGCACATCCGCCGCGAGAAGGCCACCAGCAACATCTGCACCGCCCAGGTGCTGCTGGCCAACATCGCCAGCATGTACGCCGTGTACCACGGCCCGGCCGGCCTCAAGCGCATCGCCGAGCGTACCCACGCGCTGACCGCGATCCTCGCCACCGGCCTGACCAAGCTGGGCGTGAAAGTGGTCACCAGCGACTTCTTCGACACCCTGACCCTGGCCACCGGCAGCGCCACCAGCGCCCTGCACGACAAGGCCCGCGCCCAGGGCATCAACCTGCGCCAGGTCGACACCGCCCACCTGGGCCTGTCGCTGGACGAAACCAGCAGCCAGGCCGATGTCGAGGCCCTGTGGCAGCTGTTCGCCGACGGCCAGGCCACCCCGGACTTTGCCGCCCTGGCCAACAGCGTCGCCGTACGCCTGCCGGCCGGCCTGCTGCGCCAGTCGGCCATCCTCGAGCACCCGGTGTTCAACCGCTATCACAGCGAAACCGAGCTGATGCGCTACCTGCGCCGCCTGGCCGACAAGGACCTGGCGCTGGACCGCAGCATGATCCCGCTGGGTTCGTGCACCATGAAGCTCAACGCCGCCAGCGAGATGATCCCGGTGACCTGGGGCGAGTTCGGCAACCTGCACCCGTTCGCCCCAGCCGAGCAGAGCCAGGGCTACCTGCAGATGACCACCGAGCTGGAGGCCATGCTCTGCGCCGCCACCGGCTATGACGCCGTGTCGCTGCAGCCCAACGCCGGTTCCCAGGGCGAGTACGCGGGCCTCCTGGCGATCCGTGCCTATCACCGCAGCCGTGGCGACAGCCACCGCGACATCTGCCTGATCCCGTCCTCGGCCCACGGCACCAACCCCGCCACCGCGCACATGGCCGGCATGCGCGTGGTCGTCACCGCCTGTGACGCCCGCGGCAACGTCGACATCGACGACCTGCGCGCCAAGGCCATCGAGCACCGTGAGCGCCTGGCGGCGATCATGATCACCTACCCGTCGACCCACGGCGTGTTCGAGGAAGCCATCGGCGAGATCTGCGCGATCATCCACGACAACGGCGGCCAGGTGTACATCGACGGTGCCAACATGAACGCCATGGTCGGCCTGTGCGCCCCGGGCAAGTTCGGCGGCGACGTCTCGCACCTGAACCTGCACAAGACCTTCTGCATCCCCCACGGCGGTGGCGGCCCGGGCGTCGGCCCGATCGGCGTCAAGTCGCACCTGGCGCCGTTCCTGCCCGGCCACGCGACGCTGGAGAACACTGCGGGCGCCGTGTGCGCCGCACCGTTCGGCAGCGCCAGCATCCTGCCGATCACCTGGATGTACATTCGAATGATGGGTGGCGCCGGCCTCAAGCGCGCCTCGCAGATGGCGATCCTCAACGCCAACTACATCGCCCGTCGCCTGGAAGAGCACTATCCTGTGCTGTACACCGGCGGCAACGGCCTGGTGGCGCATGAGTGCATCCTCGACCTGCGTCCGCTCAAGGACACCAGCGGTATCAGCGTCGACGACGTGGCCAAGCGCCTGATCGATTTCGGCTTCCACGCTCCGACCATGTCCTTCCCGGTGGCCGGCACGCTGATGATCGAACCGACCGAAAGCGAGTCCAAAGAAGAGCTGGACCGCTTCTGCAACGCGATGATCCAGATCCGCGAGGAAATTCGCGCCGTCGAGAACGGCAGCCTGGACAAGGACGACAACCCGCTGAAGAACGCCCCGCACACCGCGGCGGAGCTGGCCGGCGAATGGACCCACGGCTACAGCCGCGAGCAGGCCGTTTATCCGCTGCCGAGTCTGGTGGAAGGCAAGTACTGGCCGCCGGTGGGCCGGGTCGACAACGTGTTCGGCGACCGCAACCTGATCTGCGCCTGCCCGTCGATCGAGAGCTATCAGGACGTTTGATAGCTCCAGGCCTGCCCACACCTGTGAGGCGGGCCTCGGCCCCTGTGGGAGCGGGTTTACCCGCGAATGCGATAGTGAGTTCACCGACGCATTCGCGGGTAAACCCGCTCCCACAAGGTCACCATCAACCCCAAGAGCCGGTTAGGAGATCACCATGTCCCTGAGCGTCTTCGACCTGTTCAAGATCGGCATCGGCCCCTCCAGCTCGCACACGGTCGGCCCGATGCGCGCCGCTGCGCGCTTCGCCGAAGGCCTGCGCCGTGACGGCCTGTTGGCCGGCACGGTCAGCGTCAAGGCCGAGCTGTACGGCTCGCTCGGCGCCACCGGCAAGGGCCACGGCAGCGACAAGGCCGTGTTGCTGGGGCTCGAGGGTGAGCACCCCGACACCGTCGACACCGAGTCCATCCCCGCACGCCTGCAGGCAATCCGCGACAGCGGCCGCCTGCGCCTGCTCGGCGAACACGAAATCACCTTCGTCGAGAAGCAGCACCTGGCGATGATCCGCAAGCCGCTGGAGTACCACCCCAACGGCATGATCTTCCGCGCCTTCGACGCCGCCGGCCTGCAGATCCGCAGCCGCGAATACTACTCGGTGGGCGGCGGCTTCGTGGTCGATGAAGACGCGGCAGGCCATGACCGCATCGTCGAGGACAGCACCGTGCTGGCCTACCCGTTCAAGACCGGCAAGCAATTGCTGGCCCATTGCACCACCCAGCAGTTGTCATTCAGCCAGGTGATGCTGGCCAACGAAGCCGCCTGGCGCCCGGAGGCCGAAACCCGCGCCGGCCTGCTGCGCATCTGGCAGGTGATGCAAGACTGCGTCGAGGCGGGTTGCAGGCATGAGGGCATCCTGCCGGGTGGCCTGAAGGTCAAGCGCCGCGCACCGGCGCTGTACCGCCAGCTCAGCCGTCATCCAGAGGCCAGCCTGCGCGATGCGCTGTCGGTACTCGACTGGGTCAACCTCTACGCCCTGGCAGTGAACGAGGAAAACGCCTACGGCGGGCGCGTGGTCACCGCGCCAACCAACGGCGCAGCCGGCATCGTTCCGGCGGTGCTGCACTACTACATGCGCTTCGTCCCCGGCGCCAATGAGGACGGGGTGGTGCGCTTCCTGCTCACAGCAGCGGCGATCGGCATCCTCTACAAGGAAAACGCCTCGATCTCCGGTGCCGAGGTCGGCTGCCAGGGCGAGGTCGGCGTGGCCTGCTCGATGGCCGCCGGCGCCCTGTGCGAGGTGATGGGCGGCAGCCCGCAGCAAGTGGAAAACGCCGCCGAGATCGGCATGGAACACAACCTGGGCCTGACCTGCGACCCCATCGGCGGGCTGGTCCAGGTGCCCTGCATCGAGCGCAACGCCATGGGCTCGGTGAAGGCGATCAACGCGGTGCGCATGGCCCTGCGCGGTGACGGGCAGCACTATGTCTCCCTCGACAAGGTCATCCGCACCATGCGCCAGACCGGCGCCGACATGAAAAGCAAGTACAAGGAGACCGCCCGCGGCGGTCTGGCCGTCAACATCATCGAATGTTGACCCGAACAAAAAACGAGGAGTCACCGATGTCCGAAACACTGCACAAGACCCCGCTGCACGCCCTGCACCTGGAACTGGGCGCGCGCATGGTGCCCTTCGCCGGCTACGACATGCCGGTACAGTACCCGCTGGGCGTGCTCAAGGAGCACCTGCACACCCGCGAGCAGGCCGGCCTGTTCGACGTCTCGCACATGGGCCAGATCATCCTGCGCGGCAGCGACGCCGCCCGAGCCCTGGAAACCCTGGTGCCGGTGGACATCATCGACCTGCCGGTGGGCATGCAGCGCTATGCCATGTTCACCAACGCCGAGGGCGGCATCCTCGACGACCTGATGGTCGCCAACCTCGGTGACGACACCTTGTTCCTGGTGGTCAACGCCGCCTGCAAGGACCAGGACCTGGCCCACCTGCGCCAGCACATCGGCAGCCGTTGCGAGATCCAGCCGCTGTTCGAGGAACGCGCCCTGCTCGCCCTGCAAGGCCCGGCGGCGGTCAGGGTGCTGGAGCGCCTGGCCCCTGCGGTGGCGAAGATGACGTTCATGCAGTTCCAGCCTGTTCAACTACTCGGCGCCGACTGCTATGTCAGCCGCTCGGGCTACACCGGTGAGGACGGTTTCGAAATTTCCGTGCCGGCCGACAAGGCCGAAGCCCTGGCCCGCCGCCTGCTGGCCGAGCCGGAGGTACAGCCGATCGGACTGGGGGCACGTGACTCGCTGCGCCTGGAAGCCGGCCTGTGCCTGTACGGCCACGACATGGACACCACCACCACCCCGATCGAGGCCAGCCTGCTGTGGGCCATCTCCAAGGTGCGCCGCGCCGATGGCACGCGCGCCGGTGGCTTCCCCGGTGCCGAAACCGTGTTCGCCCAGCAACAGGCTGGCGTGGCACGCAAGCGGGTCGGCCTGCTGCCCCAGGAACGCACGCCAGTGCGTGAGGGTGCGCAGATCGTCGACCAGGCTGGCAAGGTGGTCGGTGAAGTGTGCAGTGGCGGCTTCGGCCCGACGCTCGGCGCTCCCGTGGCGATGGGCTATGTCGATAGCGAACATGCGGCCCTCGACACGGCATTGTTTGCCGTCGTCCGTGGCAAGCAAGTTGCCCTTAAAGTCAGCAAAATGCCTTTCGTGGCGCAACGTTACTACCGTGGCTGAATGAGTGGTTTGGACGGGTTCGACATATTCGTTTTCGAACCTGTCCAATAACTTCTGAACATAGCGCCAGGCCAGGCGCCACGCCGTTTCCGACAAATCGTTCGGTTATCGGGAAAACCCTGATTTTCCCCCACCGCAAGGGCTTGTTTTTCGCTCGGCAGTTGGCGTAGAGTCATCGCACTGTGTTTGCATGGGTCGCAACAGTTCGTGACCTGGGCCAGTAGCCGCAATCTGCTACAACCCGTTCGACGTCTCTTACTTTCCTGCAACCCAGCCCAGTAGTCTTTCACTTACAAGAACGTGAAAGAAACTGTCATCAAAATTCAAGTTTCATAGGAAATAAGACAATGGCTGAGCGTCAGAACGGTACCGTCAAGTGGTTCAATGACGAGAAAGGTTACGGCTTCATCACCCCTGAGAGCGGTGCTGATCTGTTTGTTCACTTCCGTGCCATCGAAGGCAACGGCTTCAAGAGCCTGAAAGAAGGCCAGAAAGTCACCTTCGAAGCCGTGCAAGGCCAGAAAGGCCTGCAGGCTGACAAAGTTCAGGTTGTCGCCTAAGCGATTACCCGAATTCAAAAAGCCCCTGCCAAGTGCAGGGGCTTTTTTTTACCCGTAGAATAGCGGCTTCGCCATTCGGAGCCGTCCTGCATGTCCAAGCCCCTGCTCTCACCCCAGGGTGACTTCCCCCCCGTCGGCCTGGGTCGCCGGCTGGCGGCGATGTTCTATGACTTCCTGCTGTGCACCGCCCTGCTGATCGTCACCGCCGGCGCCTACAAGATGATCCAGATGGCGATCATCGGCCAAGCGCGCATGCGCGAACTGACCGAGGCCGGTGCGCTGGATGGCGATCCGTTGCTGTCGACGATCCTACTGTTCGCCCTGTTCGGCTTCTTCGCCAAGTTCTGGACCCATGGCGGCCAGACCTTGGGCATGCAGGTATGGGGCATGCGCGTGCAGAATGCGGACGGCAGCGCCATCAGCCTGTGGCAGGCGCTGCTACGCTTTTTGGTGTCGATCGCGTCCTGGCTGTGCCTGGGGCTGGGGTTCTTCTGGTCGTTGATCGACAAGCGCCAGCGCAGCTGGCATGACATCTATTCCGAGACGCAGTTGGTGCGTCTGCCCAAGCGCAAGAAGTAACCCAGGCTGACAATGATCGTGTAGGAGCGGCCTTGTGTCGCGAAAGGGGCGCGCAGCGGCCCCAGGATTTCAGCGTTTAAGCAAAGATCGCCGGGGCCGCTTTGCGGCCCTTTCGCGACACAAGGCCGCTCCTACAGAGGACGGGTAAATCCTGATGGTCCTGTTGCGCACAAAAAAGCCGACCCAAGGGTCGGCTTTTTTGTGCAGCTCAGGCCATCAGCCCGCCCTGCGCATCAACCACAAGCCCGCCAGCGCACAGATCCCTGCGGGGATCACCACCGCCAGCAACGGCGGGAAGCCGAACACCTGGCTCGATGGCCCCAGCAGGTCCCCGGCGATGCGGAACACGAAGCCCACCAGCACGCCGGTGAACACGCGCTGACCCAGGGTGACCGAACGCAGCGGGCCGAAGATGAACGAAATCGCCATCAATACCAGCGCCGCGGTGACCGCCGGTTGCAGGACCTTGGTCCAGAACGCCAGCCAGTAGCGCGAGTTGTTCAGTCCCTGGTCGGCCAGGTAGTGGATGTAGTCCCACAGCCCGGTGATCGACAGCGACTCCGGCGCCAGCACCACGGTGTTGAGCAGCTCCGGCGTCACCGAGACGTCCCACACCTCTTCAGGGCTCTTGACCACTTCGGTGTGGTCGCCGCGGAAGTAGGTGGTGGAGACATCGTTGAGCATCCACTTGCCTTCCACATACTGCGCCCGGCGGGCGAAGCTGGAGGTCTGGATCTTGCGCTCGGCGTCGAAGCGGTAGCGGGTCACACCCAGCAGCAGGCCATTGGGCTGCACCGAGTTGATGTGCACGAACTCCTCGCCCTGGCGGTGCCACATGCCGCGCTTGGAGCTTTGCGCCTCGCCACCGCCCTGGGCCAGCGAACGGTCGGCCTGGGCCTTGTTCTCGGTCACCGGGGCCACGTACTCGCCGATCAGCAGACCGACCAGCATCAGCACCAGCATCGGCTTCATCACCGCCCAGACGATGCGACCAATGGACACGCCGGCGGCACGCATGATGGTCAGTTCGCTGCTGCTGGCCAGGCTGCCCAGGCCAATCAGGCAGCCTATCAGGGCCGCCATCGGCAGCATGTCGTAAAGTCGGCGCGGCGCGGTCAGCAGGACGAAGCTGCCAGCGTCCATGAAGGTGTAGGTCGCGCTCAGGTCGTTCAGTTCGTCGATCAGGGCGAACAGCGAGGCCAGGCCGAGGATGATGCCCAGCACGGCGGCGATCGCCAGCAACACGCTCTTGCCGATATAGCGGTCAAGTTTAACCACGGGCCACCTCCGCACGGCGGGCGGCGCGCTTGAGGCGCAACGGCTCCCAGTACATCAGCGCCAGGCCGATCAGCAGGAACAGGCCATGGACCCACCACATACCCAGCGAGATGGGCAGCTTGCCCTTCTCCAGGGCGCTACGCACGGAAATCAGCATCGTCAGATAGGCCATGTACAAAAGGATCGCCGGCAGCAGCTTGAGGAAGCGGCCCTGGCGCGGATTGACGCGCGACAGCGGCACCGCCAGCAACGTCACGACAAACACCAACAGCGGCAGCGACAGGCGCCATTGCAACTCGGCTCGCTCGCGAATGCCTTCATGCCCGAACAGTTCGGACGTCGGGATCGCTTCGCGGTCGGTGACTTCCTCGGCGACTTCCGGCTTGGGCAGCAGCACGCCATAGGTGTCGTACTTGATCGCCCGGTAGTCGGCCTGGCCCGGATTGCCGTCGTAGCGGTAGCCGTTCTCCAGCACCAGGTAGCGGTTGCCGTCGGCCTGCACTTCCTGGTGGCCCTTCTCGGCGACCAGCACCGAAGGCGCGCGGTCCTTGGTCTTGTCCTGGTTGAAGCGCTTCTCGGAGATGAACACCCCGCCGAGCTTGACGCGGTCATCGGACAGTTGCTCGGTGTAGGTCACCCGGGAACCGTCACGCAGGGTCTGGAAACGGCCCGGCACCAGGGTGTCGAACTCGGTCAGGGCATCCTGCTGGGCGATGATCTTCTGCACCTGGGCAACACCCAAAGGCGCCAGGCTCAGGCTCAGCCAAGCGACCAGCAGGGCAACCAGGGCCGCCGGCACCATGGTCACGGTCAGCAGGCGCTGCTGGCTCATGCCGGTGGCCGACAGCACGGTCATCTCGCTTTCGAGATACAACCGGCCATAGGCGAGCAGGATGCCGAGGAACAGCCCCAGTGGCAGGATCAGTTGCAGGAAGCCCGGCAGGCGGAACCCCATGATCATGAACAGCACGCTTGGATCGAGCGCGCCCTGGGCCGCCTGGGCCAGGTACTTGATGAAGCGCCCGCTCATGATGATCACCAGCAGCACGGCGCTGACGGCGCTCAAGGTCACCAGGACCTCGCGGGACAGATAACGAAAGACGATCAAACCAGACACTCCTGGGTTGTCAGGGGCGGAAAGCCAAACGAACGATTCGGACAGCCAAGACCAATGCCGGTTCGCCAAGGCGAACCTCCATGTAAAGTGCGCGCATTATCCTGTGATTGACGGCGCCTGTCACTTGGCCGCGCAGCATGGCGCATATCGGGGTTGTCATCATGGTCGCGGCAGGCTCAAACTGGCAGCTTTTCCGCTGGCAGGCATCGCCCGCCAGCCGCGTTTTCCGAGCGCCTGCGAAAGACAGCGCCCACTGACAGACAGATCATTCGGGGACCCCAGACATGGAATTGGTTGTAAAAAGCGTAGCCGCTGTATCCGTCAAGACCGCGACCTTGGTCGTACCCGTCGGTGAAGGGCGCAAGCTCGGCGCCACCGCCAAGGCCATCGACCAGGCCAGCGAAGGCGCGATCAGCGCGCTGCTCAAGCGTGGCGACCTGGCCGGCAAGCCGGGCCAGACCCTGCTGCTGCACAGCGTGCCGGGCCTGAAGGCCGAGCGCGTGCTGCTGGTCGGCAGCGGCAAGGATGAAGCCCTCGGCGACCGCGCCTGGCGCAAGCTGGTCGCCAGCGTCGCCGGCGTGCTCAAGGGGCTGGGCGGCAGCGACGCCGTGCTGGCCCTGGACGACATCGCCGTCACCGGCCGCGACGGCCACTACGGCAAGTACCGCCTGCTGGCCGAGACCCTGCTCGACGGCAACTACGTGTTCGACCGCTACAAGAGCCAGAAGGCCGAACCCCGCGCCATCAAGAAAGTCACCCTGCTCACCGCCAAGGCCGGCCAGGCCGAAGCCGAGCGCGCCGTGAAGCACGCCAGTGCCATCGCCACCGGCATGGCCTTCACCCGCGACCTGGGCAACCTGCCGCCGAACGTCTGCCACCCGAGCTTCCTGGCCGAGCAGGCCAAGGACCTGGGCAAGGCGCACAAGGGCCTCAAGGTCGAGGTGCTGGACGAGAAGAAGATCAAGGACCTGGGCATGGGCGCGTTCTACGCCGTGGGCCAGGGCAGCGACCAGCCACCACGGCTGATCGTGCTCAACTACCAGGGCGGCAAGAAGAGCGAGAAGCCGTTCGTGCTGGTCGGCAAGGGCATCACCTTCGACACCGGCGGCATCAGCCTCAAACCCGGCGCCGGCATGGACGAGATGAAGTACGACATGTGCGGCGCCGCCAGCGTGTTCGGCACCCTGCGCGCCGTGCTCGAGCTGCAGCTGCCGATCAACCTGGTGTGCCTGCTGGCCTGCGCCGAGAACATGCCGAGCGGCGGCGCCACCCGTCCGGGCGACATCGTCACCACCATGAGCGGGCAGACCGTCGAGATCCTCAACACCGACGCCGAAGGCCGCCTGGTACTGTGCGACACCCTCACCTATGCCGAGCGCTTCAAGCCGCAGGCGGTGATCGACATCGCCACCCTGACCGGCGCCTGCATCGTCGCCCTGGGCAGCCATACCTCGGGCCTGATGGGCAACGACGACGAACTGGTCGGCCAACTGCTGGACGCCGGCAAGCGTGCCGACGACCGCGCCTGGCAGCTGCCGCTGTTCGACGAGTACCAGGAACAACTGGACAGCCCGTTCGCCGACATCGCCAACATCGGTGGCCCGAAGGCCGGCACCATCACCGCCGGCTGCTTCCTGTCGCGCTTCGCCAAGGCCTACCACTGGGCGCACCTGGACATCGCCGGCACCGCCTGGATCAGCGGCGGCAAGGACAAGGGCGCCTCGGGCCGCCCGGTACCGCTGCTCACCCAGTACCTGCTGGACCGCGCCGGCGCCTGATGGCGCATGGCCGGTGGCGTCCACGCGCCACCGGCCGGCACTGAACGATCATGAGCAAAGTCGATTTCTACATCCTGCCCAGCGACTCGCTGTCGGTGCGGCTGGATTTCGCCTGCAAGCTGTGCGAAAAGGCCTGGCGCCTCGGCCACCGGGTCTACCTGCATTGCCAGGACGAAGCGCAGCGCAGCGAGCTCGACCTGCGCCTGTGGCAGTTCAAGGGCGAGGCCTTCGTGCCCCACGACCATGCCGAACAGCACCCGGACGCCATTGTCGCGCTGGGTATCGGCAGCGATGCCGGTGAACACCGTGACCTGCTGATCAACCTGGGCGGCGATGTCCCCGCCTTCGTCGGTCAGTTCGAGCGGGTCGCCGAGATCGTCGTCGAGGAACCGGCCATCCGCCTGGCCGCACGCGAGCGATTCCGTTTCTACCGCGAACAGGGCTATGCTCTGCAAGACCACCGCTTACAGCGACTCTGACGACGATGGACAAGCAGCTGAACTCCCTGACCCATTCCGCCCACCTGCTCGACGACCTCGAGTCGATCCGCGAGCTGCTGGGCGACGCCGACCTGCAACCGCCGCTGCTGACCGAGACGGTGGAGCAGATTCCCCTGTTGCTCGACGAGCCGGCCGCCGCGCCGCCCGTCGCCGAGGCAGCGCCGGTAGCGGCCCCGGCACCTGAAGAGGATGCCCAGGCCCGCCGCCAGGACACCCTGCTACACCTGGACGCCGAACTGCGCGCCGCCGCGCAACTGATCATGCAGGACGTGATCAACGACTTCACCCCGCATATCGAGACCGAGATCAAGCGACGCCTCGATGCGCGGCTGGAGCGCTTGCTCAAGCGCTCAGAATAGCCATTCGTCCCGATCGCGGGCCAAGCCCGCTCCCACGACAACACGTGGGAGCGGGCTTGGCCCGCGATCGGCGCTACACCTGTCTTGAAGCGCGCAGCTTGGTTATACTTCCCGGCTTTCCCGAATTAATGCCTAAGGGTCCCGCCGCGCATGGATAAGACCTACCAGCCGCACGCCATCGAAACTTCCTGGTACAACACCTGGGAGTCCGAGAACTATTTCGCCCCACAAGGTGCAGGCGAGTCCTACACCATCATGATCCCGCCGCCGAACGTGACCGGCAGCCTGCACATGGGCCACGGTTTCAACAACGCGATCATGGACGCGCTGATCCGCTTCCGCCGCATGCAGGGTCGCGACACCCTGTGGCAGCCGGGCACCGACCACGCCGGTATCGCCACCCAGATGCTGGTGGAGCGCCAGCTCGAGGCCAAGGGCCAGAATCGCCATGACCTGGGCCGTGACAAGTTCCTGGAGAAGGTCTGGGAGTGGAAGGATCAATCGGGCGGCAACATCAGCCGTCAGATCCGTCGCCTGGGCTCGTCGGTGGACTGGAGCCGCGAGCGCTTCACCATGGACGACGGCCTGTCCGAAGCGGTCAAAGAGGCTTTCGTGCGCCTGCACGAGGACGGCCTGATCTACCGCGGCAAGCGCCTGGTCAACTGGGACACCAAGCTGCACACGGCGATTTCCGACCTCGAAGTGGAGAACCACGACGAGAAGGGCCACCTGTGGAACCTGCGCTATCCGCTGGCCGACGGCGCCAAGACCGCCGAAGGCAAGGACCACCTGGTGGTCGCCACCACCCGTCCGGAAACCCTGCTCGGTGACGTCGCCGTCGCCGTCAACCCGACCGACGAGCGCTACCAGGCGCTGATCGGCAAGTTCGTCGAACTGCCGCTGGTCGGCCGCCGCATCCCGATCGTCGCCGACGACTACTGCGACCCGGAGTTCGGCACCGGCTGCGTGAAGATCACCCCGGCCCACGACTTCAACGACTATGAAGTCGGCAAGCGCCATAATTTGCCGCTGCTGAACATCTTCGACAAGAACGCCACCGTGCTGGCCGCCGTGCAGGCGTTCAACCTCGACGGCAGCGTCAACGAAGGTATCGACACTTCGCTGCCGGCCCAGTACGCCGGCCTCGACCGCTTCGTGGCGCGCAAGCAGATGGTTGCCGACCTCGACGCCCAGGGCCTGCTGGTCAGCATCGACGACCACGCCCTGAAAGTCCCGAAAGGCGACCGTTCCGGCACCGTCATCGAGCCGTGGCTGACCGACCAGTGGTACGTCTCCACCAAGCCGCTGGCTGAACCGGCCATCGCCGCCGTGGAAGACGGCCGCATCCAGTTCGTGCCCAAGCAGTACGAGAATATGTACTTCTCCTGGATGCGCGATATCCAGGACTGGTGCATCAGCCGCCAGCTGTGGTGGGGCCACCGCATCCCGGCCTGGTACGACGAGGCCGGCCAGGTCTATGTCGGCCGCGACGAGGCCGAAGTGCGCGCCAAGCACAACCTGGGCAGCGAGGTGAAACTGCGCCAGGACGACGACGTGCTCGACACCTGGTTCAGCTCGGGCCTGTGGACCTTCTCCACCCTCGGCTGGCCGGAGCAGACCGAGTTCCTGAAGAAGTTCCATTCCACCGACGTGCTGGTCACAGGCTTCGACATCATCTTCTTCTGGGTCGCCCGGATGATCATGCTGACGATGCACCTGATCAAGAACGAGGACGGCACCCCGCAGGTACCGTTCAAGACCGTCTACGTGCACGGCCTGGTCCGCGACGGCCAGGGCCAGAAGATGTCCAAATCGAAGGGCAACGTCCTCGACCCGCTGGACATCGTCGACGGCATCACCCTCGACGCCCTGCTGGAAAAACGCACCAGCGGCATGATGCAGCCCAAGCTTGCCGAGAAGATCGCCAAGCAGACCAAGGCCGAGTTCCCCGAAGGCATCGCCAGCTACGGCACCGACGCCCTGCGCTTCACCTTCTGCTCGCTGGCCTCCACCGGTCGTGACATCAAGTTCGACATGGGCCGCGTCGAAGGCTACCGCAACTTCTGCAACAAGATCTGGAACGCCGCCCGCTACGTGCTGGACAAGGGCGAGGACTGCGGCCAGAACGGCGAGGCCTACGAGCTGTCGCTGGCCGACCGCTGGATCATCTCGCAGCTGCAGCGCACCGAAGCCGAGGTTACCCGCCAGCTCGAGCAGTTCCGCTTCGACCTGGCCAGCCAGGCGCTGTACGAGTTCATCTGGAACCAGTACTGCGACTGGTACCTGGAGCTGTCCAAGCCGGTACTGTGGGACGAGAACGCCCCGGTCGAACGCGCCCGTGGCACCCGTCGCACCCTGGTGCGCGTGCTGGAAGTCGCCCTGCGCCTGGCACACCCGTTCATGCCGTTCATCACCGAAGAGATCTGGCAGCGCATCGCGCCGTTGGCCGGCATCGAAGGCAAGACCATCATGCTGCAGCCATGGCCTGAAGCGAATGAAAGCCGCATCGACGCCGCCGCCGAAGGCGACATCGAGTGGCTCAAGGAACTGATGGTGGGCCTGCGCAACATCCGCGCCGAGATGAACATCGGCCCGGGCAAGCCGCTGCCGCTGTTCCTGAAGAACGCCAACGCCGACGACCAGCGTCGCCTGCAGGAAAACGAAGCCCTGCTGAAGAAACTGGCCAAGGTCGAGTCGTTCACCGTGCTCGGCGAGCAGGACGAAGCGCCGCTGTCGGCTACCGCGCTGGTAGGTGACCTGCAGGTACTGGTGCCGATGGCCGGGCTGATCGACAAGGACGCGGAGCTTGCGCGTCTGAGCAAGGAGATCCAGCGCCTGCAGGGCGAGGTCCAGCGCGTCGGCGGCAAGCTGTCCAACGCCGCCTTCGTCGACAAGGCACCGCCTGCGGTGATCGAGAAGGAACGCGCCAAGCTGGCCGAGTCGGAGCAGGCCCTGGCCAACTTCACCGAGCAGCATGCGCGGATTGCTGCGCTGTAACAACCTGATAGACCGCTGGGGCCGCGTTGCGGCCCTTTCGCGACACAAGGCCGCTCCCACAGGACGGCGCCAGCTTGAAAGGCGCCGCTATCCTGTAGGAGCGGCCTTGTGTCGCGAAAGGGCTGCAAAGCGGCCCCACTGCCGGCAACACCGGACCCGACCATGACCAACAAACCCACCCTGCACCCACGCAACCGCCACCAGGGCCGCTACGACTTTCCCGCGCTGATCAAGGCACACCCGGACCTGGCCCGCTTCACCATCACCAACCCCTACGGCAAGCCCAGCATCGACTTCGCCAACCCCGAGGCCGTGCGGGTGTTCAACCGCGCCCTGCTCAAGGCCCAGTACGGCATCCAGCACTGGGATATCCCGGCCGACTACCTGTGCCCGCCGATTCCCGGCCGGGCCGACTACATCCACGTGCTGGCCGACCTGCTGGCCGACGACAACGGCGGCGAGATCCCCCGCGGCGCCCAGGTGCGCGCCCTGGATATCGGCGTCGGCGCCAACTGCATCTACCCCCTGCTCGGCCACAGCGACTACCGCTGGCGCTTCACCGGCTCCGACATCGACGGCGTGGCCCTGGCCTCGGCCAAGGCCATCGTCCAGGCAAACAAGCTCGACAAGGCCATCAGCCTGCGCCAGCAAGCGCAGCCCAGGCATATTCTCAGTGGCTTGCTGCAGGCCGACGAACGCTTCGACGTCACCCTGTGCAACCCGCCGTTCCACGCCTCCCGCGAGGAAGCCACCCGTGGCAGCCAGCGCAAGTGGAAGAACCTCGGCAAGCAGGACCCCAAGCGCAAGCTGCCGGTGCTGAACTTTGGTGGGCAGAACAACGAACTGTGGTGCGAAGGCGGCGAGATCCGCTTCGTCAGCCAACTGGTCGCCGAAAGCGCCCAGTACGCGACCCAGGTGCTGTGGTTCACCAGCCTGGTGTCCAAGGCCAGCAACCTGCCGCGCATCGAGTCGGCCTTGAAGAAGGCCGGGGTGAAGGCCCTGCGCATCGTCGAGATGGGCCAGGGGCAGAAGCAGAGCCGCATGGTCGCCTGGAGTTTCCAGGACGACAGCGCACGCCAGCAATGGCATGCCGCGCGCAAATCACAGGCATGAAAAAACCGCGCCCGGGCAAGCCGGGCGCGGTTTCGTCAACACATCAACAATTACTTGTTGATCGAGTCGGTCAGCACTTTGGCTGGAACGAACTTGACGACTTTCTTGGCAGCGATTTCGATGGCAGCGCCAGTCGAAGGGTTGCGGCCGGTACGGGCAGGACGCTCGGAGACTTTCAGCTTGCCGATGCCTGGCAGGGTGATTTCAGCGCCGTTTTCCAGTTGGTCGGCAACGATCTGGCCCAGTTGCTCCAGTGCATTACGCGCGGTGGTTTTCGGCGCGTCGATAGCTTCAGCGATGTCGGCAATCAGTTGGTCTTTGGTCAGTGCCATGGTGGTGTTCCTTCCCTATCAAATCAGAGGTTGTGCAGCATGCTTGGTCGGTGGTCGGGCCAGCCCGGGACAATCCAGAGGCCGCGTCGATCGCGTATGTAGATACGCAAATCGGCGTTTGGTTCGACACCGCGCAAGCGATCTGCCAGCAATGCGCCACCCAAGGGGCGCAAGACCGCGCAAAGCTACCACAGGAATCGAGAAATATCCGCTGTCGACCGCGTTTTTGTTCAGGTTTTTCGGGGGTTTTCAGAAAAATCGCAAATTTTTGAACAAAAAACAAACAACCGACATTTACGCCAACATCTGGCCACTGCACCACCCTCGCCCTGGGTTAAACTGAACGACTTTTGCAGCGCGGCTTTTCACCGCTCACACCACCGAGAATTCCATGCCAATCCGTCATTGCATCGTTCACCTGATCGACAAGAAGCCCGATGGCAGCCCCGCCGTGCTCCATGCGCGCGACAGCGAACTGGCAGCCTCCGACGCCATCGAGAACCTGCTGGCCGACCTCAACGACAGCTACAACGCCAAGCAAGGCAAAGCCTGGGGCTTTTTCCACGGCGAGTCCGGCGCCTACCCGTTCAGCGGCTGGCTCAAGCAGTACCTGGACGAGGAAAAGGACTTCGCCGCCTTCAGCCGCGTCGCCGTCGAGCACCTGCAGAAGCTGATGGAAGAGTCCAACCTGTCCACCGGCGGCCACGTGCTGTTCGCCCATTACCAGCAAGGCATGACCGAGTACCTGGCCATCGCCCTGCTGCACCACAGCGAAGGCGTGGCGGTGAACGCCGAACTCGACGTCACTCCGTCGCGGCACCTGGACCTGGGCCAGCTGCACCTGGCGGCGCGGGTCAACCTGTCCGAGTGGAAGAACAACCAGAACTCCAAGCAGTACATCTCGTTCATCAAGGGCAAGAACGGCAAGAAGGTCTCGGATTATTTCCGCGACTTCATCGGCTGCCAGGAAGGCGTCGACGGCCCGGGCGAAACCCGCACCCTGCTCAAGGCCTTCAGCGACTTCGTGGAGAAAGAAGACCTGCCGGAAGAGTCCGCCCGAGAGAAGACCCAGACCCTGGTCGACTACGCCACCACCCAGACCAAGCTGGGCGAGCCGGTGACGCTTGAGGAGCTCTCCAGCCTGATCGACGAAGACCGGCCCGAGGCGTTCTACGACCATATCCGCAACAGCGACTACGGGCTGTCGCCGGAAATCCCGGCCGACAAGCGCACCCTGAACCAGTTCCGCCGCTTTACCGGGCGTGCCGAGGGGTTGTCGATCAGCTTCGAGGCGCATTTGCTGGGGTCGAAGGTGGAGTATGACGAGGAAGCCGGGACGCTGGTGATCAAGGGCTTGCCGACGCAGCTGATCGACCAGTTGAAGCGGCGCAAGGACTGAAATCGCCGGGGGCGCGTTGCGCCCCTTTCGCGCCCCACAGGCGATCGCGTTTCCCTGTGGGAGCGGCCTTGCGTCGCGAAAGGGCTGCAAAGCAGCCCCAGCGATCTCGAACAGATCACCGAATCATCAGACTTTCCCCATTCCCTGTAGTCCATTTCCCAAACATACTCCCAAGCCCTTTCAAGCCATTGCGGTGGTCTGGGTTGGCCTCTAGTCTCGGGCAGTCGCTGCACATTCAGCGATCGACTTTGACAGGTCGACTAGTCAAACCAAACGGCTTTGCCTTCTATGGCTGCTGTGCATGGGGCACTTCATGTGCGCCGGGTTTTGGTTTGCCTACCGGTCTGTCAACCCATGTACAGCTGCCACCCTCTTGTTTGACAGCAAGCGTGTAGTGGCCCACTTGATAGGCTAACCAACATGCTAAAGATCGTCCCCGATCCACCCCACAACCCTCATTCCCTCGAAGACACCCTCATCCAGGCCACCGAGTACGCCCTGTGCGCCTTGACCGTGGCCCATCATGCCGTGCAGCTCAAACCCAGGTCGCCGGCTGCCGTGCTGATGATGGCGTCGATGCATGAAATGGAGTCGCTGCGTGTGTTGCTCGAAGCGGCATTGATCCAGGTACAGATGCCGGCGCAGGCGCCGACGTTGCATTAAGCCCAATCGCGGGGCAAGCCCGCTCCCACGCCAGCACTCAGTAGGCCTCGGCTGCGTGGGAGCGGGCTTGCCCCGCGATGGCGCCCGCACAGGCACCGACCCTTTCAGGGAGAAAAATCATGACCACAGACAACACCCCCACCACCGTCGGCAAGACCAAGTTCTATCAGGGCGAAGGCATGACCGACCCGCTGTTCTGCATCGAACCCGGCATCCCCTGCCAGCACGCCCGCGACCAGGCCTCGGAACTGATGGGCTGCGTACGTGACCTGACCATCACCGGGATCATGGAGGAAAAGCCCCAGTTGCTCTGGGCCTCGTATTACCTGAGCGCGCTGGCCAAGGCATTGATGGATGATGCCGAACTAGGCATGAAACACTGAACAGGGAACAACGCGGCGCCATAGGTGTGTAGGGCCAAGGCGCTGCAACCCGTCTCGGGTGCCGTGACGAGGACACTACCCCGCGACACCGGCATAGGACGCCACCAACGCCTCCTTCGCCGCCTTGCGCAGCTTCTTCACCAACCGCTCCTGGCGCAAGGCCTCGCCCTTGTCCGGCCATTGCTCCACATACACCAGCGCCTGCGCCGGGCTGGTCTTGAAATAGCGCGCGCCCTGCCCTTTCTGGTGCTTGATGAACCGTCGCTGCGGATCGTCGCTGATACCGCAGTACAACGAGCCATTGGCGGCACGCACCAGGTAGACGTACCAGGGTTTGCAGTCGGGGGAAGGCGTTGTTTCGCTCACGGCTCGGTTCGGTGCAACGGAAGAAGGCCGCCAGCTTAACGCCTCAGCGCGCCTGCTGGAATGCGCGAAGCCCCTTGAACGCCTGCTGGCGCACCTTGTTCTGCAGCATCGGCGTCCAGCCCAACAGCACACCCGGCATACCCAGCGCCTGACGCGCCCAGCGCCACAGGTCGAAGGTATCGTCGTGCTGGCAGATCAGCCCATCGCGGATCACGAAGCGCGCCTGGATATCGTTGACCACCACCCGCCCGGTCTGGCTGAACAGGTAGGTCGCGACCCAGTGCGCGCCATCGCTGCGCACGTCGTCGAAGGTCAGAGTGAAGTCCTTGGCGCGGGCGGTGAGCATCCGCCACATGTCACCGGCGTCACGCCCGCGCAGGGTGCCGAAGACCGGGTCGCGGAAGACGATGTCTTCGCTGTAGCAGGCCACCATGGCCTCGGCGTCCAGGCGCTGGAAGGCCTGGTAGAAACGGGTGATCAGGGCGCTGTTGGCATCGCTCATGGACTGTTCCTGCGCAAGGTGCGAAACCCGCAAGATACTGCCTGGATGCCAGCAACACCATGCCCATTCGCATCGTGAATGACGATCACGGGGCAGGCCAGCGCCTTAAACGTGCTCGCTGCTGACCTGTACATGCAGCGCCCGCCCGGCGCCGAGACCGAACAGGATCGCCCCGACGCCCAGCACCGCGAAAATCCAGCCCACCGCGCTCCAGCCACCGGTCAAGTCATGCACCAGGCCCACCGCGAACGGCCCCATGGATGCCAGCGTGTAGCCCACGCCCTGGGCCATGCTCGACAGGTTCGCCGCCACATGGGCGTCCCCGGAGCGCAGCACGATCAGGGTCAGTGCCAGGGCGAAGGTACCGCCCTGCCCCAGGCCGAGCAGGATCGCCCAGCCCCACAGCCCTTCGATCGGCGCATACAGGCAGCCGAACAACCCGCCCAGGGTCACCAGCATCACCACCACGATGGCCAGGCGCTGGTCCTTGCCACGCGTGGCCAGCCAGGGCGCGCTCAGCGAGCTGATCAGTTGCACGATCACCGAACCGGACAGCACCAGCCCCGCCTCGGTCGGGCTCAGCCCGCGGCCGATCAGGATCGAAGGCAGCCAGCCGAACACGATGTAGGCCAGCGACGATTGCAGGCCCATGTACAGCGTCACCTGCCAGGCCAGCGGGTCGCGCCACAGCCCGCGCACGCGGTAGGCCACCTTGTGCACGCCATGGCCCTGTCGGGACTGGGGCAGCCAGACCAGCATCGCCAGCAGGGCAGGCAGCAGCCAGAAGCCCAGCCCCAGCGCCCAGCTGTCATCGAAGTGGCGGGTCAAGGGCACCGTGGCCCCGGCGGCCATCGCGGCGCCCAGGCACAGCGCCATGGTATAGACGCCGGTCAGGGTACCGGCGTGCTGGGGGAAGTCGCGCTTGACGATACCTGGCAGCAGCACGCCGATGATGCCGATGCTCGCCCCCGCCATCAGGCTGCCGAGGAACACGCCAGTGGCGCCCAGGGTGCTGCGCACCAGGATGCCCAGCGCCAGGGTCAGCAGAATGCCGAAGATCACCCGCTCGCTGCCGAAACGTCGCGCCAGGATCGGCGCCAGCGGTGCGAACAGGCCCAGGCACAGTACCGGCAAGGTGGTCAGCAGCCCGGCTTGCGAAGCGCTGAGCCCCAACCCTTCGGACACCTGGCCGAGCAGTGGCGACATGCTCGACAGCGCCGGACGCAGGTTCAGCGCCACCAGCACCAGGCCCAGCAGCAACAGCCAGGGCCTGCGCAGCACCACGGGCTGTTGCTGGACCTGCTCGTCGTCGGCTTCGGCGTCGATCAGCAGTTCATCGAGCTCCGCCTCGCGGGGAGCGGTATTGCGGGTCAGTTGTTCGGCCATGGCCTTCTCGTTGTCAGGATTCGATGAGGGTCCGGCTCAGGTGCTTGGCCCGCTCCGGATCGCGTTGTTCGAGGGCGTCGAGGATCTGCCCGTGCAGGTCGAACACGGCCTGGCAACGGGGGACGGTGGTCATGTTGTGCTGCAGGGCGGCGCGGACCACGCTGGAGAAATAGCGGTACAGCTCGCTCAGGGCGGGGTTGTGGGCGGCGTCCACCAGGCGCTGGTGGAAGACCAGGTCGCATTCGACGTAGGCGTCGACATCGCCATGGAAGTGCCGCGCGCTGTGCTGCAGGGCCTCGTGCAAGGCCTGCAGGTCGGCGTCGGTGCGGCGTACGGCGGCCAGGCCGATGGCTTCTGCTTCGAGGATATGGCGGGTTTCGCGGGCGTGTTCGACTGCGCAGCGGGACATGACCTGCACGGCCTGCAAGGGGTCCACGGCGGTACGCAGGTAGCTGCCGTCGCCCTGGCGGATTTCCACCAGGCCGCTGAAGGCCAGGACGCGCATGGCCTCGCGGACGGTGTTGCGGCTGATGCCCAGGTCGCTGGCAAGCTCCGGTTCTGTGGGCAAGCGTTGGCCTATGGACCAGGTGCCCTTGGCGATGCGGTCGCGGAGCTGGTCTACGGCTTGTTCTACCAGGGAGCGTTTGACGAGCGGGGTCACGGGGTGGGTGCGTCCAGTCATCGGATGAATTTTCTTTGGGTTGGGCGAAAGCGGTTGGGGGGGGATTTGGCA
>NZ_QJRP01000014.1 GCF_003205295.1 Pseudomonas mosselii | reverse complement strand
GCAAGCTCGACCAGCGTGCCTTGCCGGAGCCACAGGCGCACAGGGCGGCAAGCCGCGCTGCGCGCACCGAGCAAGAGCGTGTGCTGTGCCGCTTGTTTGCCGATGTGCTGGACGTCGAGGCGGTCGGTATCGACGACAGCTTCTTCGAGCTGGGTGGGCATTCACTCTTGGCCATGCGCCTGGTCAATGCCGTGCGCGAGGCGCTGGGTGTGGAGCTGTCCATTCGCAGCATGTTCGAAGCGCCGACAGTTGCACAGTTATCGGGCAGGCTTGGTGTGCCGCAGGCCTCCTCGCTCGCCATGCTGCTACCTCTGCGACTGCAAGCCGATGCGCCGACATTGTTCTGTTTGCATCCTGGGCGCGGATTATGTTGGTCCTACTCCCAGTTCATCAGGCACCTTCCCGGCCTATCGATGTATGGCCTGCAGGCGCGAGGCATCGAAAACGACGAGCCACCGACTGCGACCCTGACTGCCATGGTCGAGGAATATGTCCAATGTATCCTGCAGGTTCAACCGGTCGGGCCCTATCATTTTTTGGGATGGTCCTTCGGCGGGAGGATTGCCTTCGAGGTCGCCTGCGCCTTGACAGCGCTTGGGCATGAAGTTGGCGAAGTCATACTGCTTGATGCCCGAGTGCCTTTCGAAAACCTGGACAACAACTCGATTACGCAGCGGACGGTGTTCGATGCAATACTTTCAGAAGCTGAACCGCTGGCCCCGGGTTTTGAGAAAGCTGTCGAAAGCCTGCCAGCGTTCCATGACTATTTAAAGCGTCAAAACAACCCGCTGGGTTTGTTGGATGTCGAAGTTTTCAAGCGTATCGTTGAAACCAGTATCAATAATACATGGCTGGGGCAAACCCCCATTCAACGGCAGTACTCGGGGAGGCTAACCTATTTCAGTGCGCGTCGCAGTACGCCTTCCGGGATGACGCAAAGCGCGCAGTGGTCTGGCTTTACCTCCATGCCCATTCGGAATATCACGTTGGATTGCTTGCACGATGATATTGTCAAGGCGCCTGCGGTTCGAGATATCTGCAACCATATTGTGCGTCGAATGGGCTTGAAAGAGTGATAACGTCGGGACGTTGCTTCCAGATCGAAAGGAAATTGGAACTAAGGGTGATGTAGCCTGTTGATGAACTGCTCCCGGGAGTGGATTGCCCACTCTCGGGAGCGTCGTATTTAGGAAGTCAATTTCAAGTGTCTTTCAACGCCGCACATGCCAGGGCCAACGACGTGCCTGGCATCCATCGATTGATGGACAATGAGAAATCCAGTGCCGTGACATGATGGAACCATCCCGCTGGTAAATAGAGCAGGTCGCCTGGTTGCACAATGCATTCAATGAAGTCTACGGCCCTGGCCAGGGGGTATTTCTCATAGTCTGGCTGATCTGGGTCGAAGGATGAAATGGACAAGGTAGGTTTCACCGCTTCGACGTACAGGTTGCCGAGGGTTGCTGGCGAAGCAAGGAGAAAGCGTTTACGTCCCCAGACCTGGGCGAACAGATTGTCTTCGTAGTCGCAATGCAGACAGGTAACTGTACCTGCGGGTCCCAGCCATACACGCGGAGTATGCCAGCGCTCAAAATAGGGTGGCCATTCGCACAGCGAATCAATCGGCAGTGGGTGATCTCCGATGTAGGGGGGAACGGAGTAATCGTTGTGATAGATCAGGTCGAGGTATTCCTGCAGGCTCATGTCAGTAGGGGCGCTGCCATCTGACATGATCGGCGGAACATGGTCGCCGTATCGCGGAACCACCCTGAGCATGCCGAAGTCATGATACAGATCATCTGGGTGATAAGTGTTGATCGGCCACGTTTTGACGATGCCTTCGATGATGAAAGGCATACCGCTCGCAGCCGTAGGTCCGAAGTCGATTGAAGAAGCGCAGAAGCGGGGCACTGACCGGAGCGGTGAGCGTTGCATGGCTGCGTCCAGGATTTGCGCTGTGACATCTATAGGGGTGTCGGCTGGGCCTGGCGTGGAGGAACGGCCATTGTGAGGAACGGCGGGCTCGATATTTTTCATGGAAAGGGTGCGCTCATATCCTGAAGGTCCGGAAGAGGGCTCGCCTTTAGGCGGGCATGAATGCCAGAATCTGATCGGGGCTGCAGGTCGCGTTGTATCCAAAATAGTCAGTGAAAAACGTGTCTACGCGATATTGATTTGGATTGAGTAGCAAATGCTGGCCAATTTCGGCCTCGGCATTTTCATCTTCGACAATGAAGTAGTCACCCGGCTGCATGTGTGTGGAGAAATGGCGAAGTATTCCCCCGATATTGACATGTGAGTCCTCGATGACCAGCCAGGGGTGAGGCGCCTTGCTCAAGAAGTCGGCTGAAAAGCTTTGTTCCGGCGCACGGGCATCGCCTTGAACAAAAGTGACCTTGTCGTGGTGCGTCAGCGGAGGAACAAGGTCTACCGAGTAGACATGGCAGTCCAGGTTGAACATTCTCATGAGGTCTGCCAGCCAAACAGCACTGCCCCCGGCCTCGCTACCAAACTCGAATATTGTCGCCGGCTTTATGTGCTCGAGCATCAATGGGTACAAGGCATAATCGTAGACGCCTTTCAACAGCGGCAACCCTTTCCAGCGGTTGGCCTCATTGACCCCCTGTGAAAAAATGTGCATCGCGCCGGTTACTACGGTTCCTGACAGGACTTTTCGCGCGAAAAAATCGACGAACCTGCCCATGCTTCGTAGCAGGATGAGCTTCTCCAGTGCCGTTTTGGCCTGGGACGCGGACGCCTCGGGAAGCCCGAGGTGGTCGATATTCCCCGATAAGATAGCGCGTGCGTAGTTTGAAAAGAATGTGGCGGCCGCTGAGAAGGTGTGATTGTTCTCCAGGTTTTCGCGCATTTCAGCTAGCTGTTGTTCGCGCTGCGCGGCCTCTAGCGGTTTCACGCCGGGGTAGAGTACGAGGCCGGGCATCTCGCGTGGCAGGGAGGGGGTGCAGGCAAGGCAGAAGTCTTCATGGTTCGGTAGGCAATGGAAACGGTCTGCGGAAAGCGGAATTTCCACTGAGCACGCATTGCAGGAGGTTTTGGCGAAACCCACGGGGCACTGTGAATGCATTTCGTAGCTGCGCATGGAGTTGCCTTAGAAGTTAGCAAGCGACATGAAGGTGTAGTGCGTCCGCTCCATACATTGGAACGCGCGACGCCCGTGGACGTAGCGGGTGTTGTCAATGAGCAGGATGTCGCCTGCTTGCCAATGAATTTCCTGCATCAGCGCTTGGTGGACCTGATCGATTTCGTCAATCAATGCCTGTGGGATCGCTGTGCCATCTTCGAAGGTTACCGTGTGATCGTAGGGGCCTCGAAGGCTGTTGACAAAAGCGGCTTGTGGACACCACTTGGGGTAGGCGACGGCGGGTGACACGTACTCGCGAATCAGTGTGTCATCTTCGTCGAAGCGCACGCTGGAACCTTTGAGCCTTAACGATCCCACATGCATTCTGGCATCGAGAAACCCCTCTGCTGTCAGCCAAGCTTGCCGAGGAAGGCAATCGGAATATCTCACCTGCTGGGACAAGAAGTGCTCGCGGGTTTCGGCGGCCAGGGCCTGCCATATGGCAACGCCATCCGCGTAGGTAGTCTCACCTTGACTGGCTGCCGGAGTGGCGCAGTAAAACCATAACAATTCAGGGCGCGAAGCAATCGCGCCATTTTCCTGGTGGAGATCTTGCGCGGCTCCGTCACGAGCAATCAATTGCATGCCACTGCCGACGGTAATCCCTGATTTGGCTTCACCAGGGCTGATGATGACTTGGCTTGAAAACTGGCTGGCGAAGGATTCGAAAAGCTGTGGAGACGTTTCGAACCCTCGGAAAAGCAAAAGGCCAGCGCTTTTGAATGTGCTCTCGATGTCGTGGCGGTCAAGCTTGAACAGGTCGCGATTCTGGTCACTGTGCCACAGCTTTGCGATGCCGCAGGAAAGATCAGATAAGTCCATTTTCTACTCGGTCCAGTCGTCAGTCGTGTCGGGGGCTCATGAGCACGCTCGAAGTACCCGCGCGGTTAAAGTTTCGCTCAATGAGTGGAAAGTGCCTGTGCTGGGTTGAGACGCGCAGCGTTGCGGGCAGGTATGAAGCCAAACACAAGTCCGGTGAGGATGGCGCAGGCCAGTGCGCCCAGGCAGGCCAGCAGTGAGAGTTCAACGGGGACATCGATCAGCTTCAGTATTTCAACTGCGCTGATACCGGAGACGACGCCAAAGAGGCCGCCTATCGTCGTGACCATGATGGCTTCAATCAGAAACTGGACTCGAATATCGCTCTGGCGTGCGCCGGTGGCCATCCTCATGCCTATTTCTCGAATGCGCTCGCGGATATTCATGAGCATGACATTCATTACGCCAATACCCCCGACGATCAGGGAGATTGCCGCTACCAGGCCGAGCATGCGCGTCATGGACCGGGATGAATTTTCCTGTGCCTGCACCGTTTCGATCGGGTTCCACACCTGTACATCGCGAGTATGTCGTTGACGCGCCAGCGCGTCCTGAATGGCGTCTATAGTTTCACTGGCTTTGTCGATCTGGTGCACCTGCACGGCTATCCAGGACGGATAGGGATGGCCAAACAGCCGGGCTGCCGCTGAGCGGAAGGGAACCGTCACTCGGTTGTCCTGATCCACGCCCCCGCTGGGACCTTTGGCAGAAAAGACACCAATAACGAGAAAGGGAACGCGATCAATCAATATCGTTTGCCCCAGCGGAGAAGAGCCGTCAGGGAACAGTGCTTTCTTCACCGTCTGTCCAATGACTGCAATTTTGTCTGTTCCTCGATAATCGAGCTCGTTGAAAAGAGTTCCCTCCGATACGCTCCAGTTAAGAACACTGGGGCAGTTCCGGGTAGCCCCGCCGCCGTACGTTTCATGGTCGATATTGCCCCGGCGCACGATCACGGTGTCCTGACTATACGGGGCCACTGCCTGAACATT
Source organism: Pseudomonas mosselii (assembly GCF_003205295.1). Taxonomy (GTDB): domain Bacteria; phylum Pseudomonadota; class Gammaproteobacteria; order Pseudomonadales; family Pseudomonadaceae; genus Aquipseudomonas; species Aquipseudomonas mosselii_B. Next base: position 131,545 of record NZ_QJRP01000014.1, on the reverse strand, counting down.
CGGCAGGCCCCTGATGGCTTCGGCATCCTCCAGCGTCAGCGGTGCGCTAGGCGCACGCGAACTGGACGGCTTGGTAAACACAAACATTGTTCTGACACCGAGGGTTTCGAACTGAGTCATGACTTGTCGCTGCGCACCACTGCCCACGGCCAGCATTATGATGACTGAAGCGACGCCGATGATGATGCCCAACAGGGTCAATCCCGCTCTGATGCGGTTTAAATGTAATGATCGCCAGGCTGTTCGAGCGAGTTCGAGAAAGAGGCGGGTAGGCGGGTAGTCGTGCTTGAGGCGGGAGGGTAGGTTTGCTTCATGGGTGGCCCGTGCGAGGGCTGGGCTTGACGTGCCGGTGTCACCCACAATCCTCCCGTCACGGATTTCTATGATTCGCTGCGCGTGCGCAGCGATCTTGGGATCGTGGGTTACCAATATGATGGTATGGCCCTGTGCAGACAGTGCGTGGAACAGGCTCATCACCTCGCTACCACTGTTACTGTCAAGCGCTCCCGTGGGTTCATCGGCCAGTATGATGTTGCCACCATTCACGAGCGCACGGGCAATAGCGACACGCTGCTGTTGACCCCCGGACAATTGATAAGGTTTGTGTTCGAGGTGTTCAGCCATTCCCAATCGCTGTAACAGCTCGATCGCGCGGGTACGGCGTTCAGTCGCGGTGGCTTGTGTGTAGAGCGCCGGTAGCTCGACGTTTTCTCTGGCGGTTTCCGTTGACAACAATTGGTAGTTTTGAAACACGAAGCCAAAGGTGTTTCTGCGCAGCGCTGCACTCTTGTCGCTGTCGAGGTCCGTAGGTGTTTGACCGCCCAAGCGGTACGAACCGGCGCTCACGCTGTCGAGCATGCCGATGATGTTCATCAGCGTTGATTTGCCTGATCCTGAAGCGCCAATGATGGCGACAAATTCTCCAGCATGAATGTCCAGATCAACTCCGCGCAAGACTTCTGAGCGGACGGAGGGCGCGCCATCGTTGCCCGGCGCTGCGTAGGTTTTATGCACGTCACGCAGTTCAATCAACGCGACTGCAGTGTCGATCGTGGCAGCGTTGAAGACCGTCATCCGTTAGGACCCGCTACGGTAACTTCGTTTTGTAGCACGGTCTCACCCGAGGTCAGCCCCTCCAGAACCTGGGCCATCTCTCGATTGCGAACCCCGATGCGCACTTGGCGAACCTCAATGCTGCCATCGGCTTTCTGAACACGGGCTATAAATTGATCCTGACCGCTGCCGGCCAGCGACAAGGCAGAAACAGGCACGGCCAAGGTGTTTTTGGCCAGTTGCCGGGTGAAGACAACTTGGGCGGTCATTTGCGGCATCAGGGCCGCATCGGCATTATCAACATCGAAAAGTACCGTGTATACAACCACCTTGCTATTGGCTGGCGTCGTGCCTTTGCTAACACTGATACCGAGGGAGGCTGGCGGGGCGGGCAGCAGTTGGCGGACTGTGCCATGCCATTGCCGTTGATCCTCTGACAAGGTGGTAAATTGCGCGTGCATGCCAGGTTTGATTTTATCAATATCGGCTTCCGATACTTCAGTCCAAACCGTCATTGTGGTCAGGTCGGCGATGCGCAAAATATCGGGCGTTTGATAAGTTGCATTTAATGTCTGGCCTTCGCGCGCGTCGACCGATATCACGGTGCCTGCCATCGGCGCATAGATTTTTGTATAGCTTAACCTCGCTTCGTCCGCCTTTAACGTTGCCGAAGTCTGGGCAATTTCAGCTTGAAGTTGTTCAATCTGGGCTGCCGTGGAGGTCAATGTAGCCTCTGCGCTTTGCAGGTCATCCAGGCTTGTGGCGCCATCGTGGGTGAGCATGCGCAGCCGTGCCAAACGCTGTGCAGCCAGCCGGTGTTGTGCGCTTTGCTCCACCCGTCGAGCGTTGAGGGCTTTCAGCGAGGCTCGGCCAGCATCCACGGCAGCGGTTAATACGCTCGGATCAATTTCGACCAACAATTCGTCTTTGGTGACGATGTCTCCCGGCTGCACACTGAGCCTCAGGATCTGCCCGGAAACTTGTGCCCCTACATCGACATACTTCTTGGGCTGCAAGTTTCCCAATGCAGTGACGTTGGTTTCAACATCCGAGAAGCCTATCTGCGCTATCGCAGGCGCCTGGATCGATTGCGCTTGAGATTGCTGCCAAGTCGTAATGCCTGCAATGGCCAACACCAATGCGCCACCCAAGCAGACTGCTTTATACCTGAGCGCCAGATGAACAAAAGGCCGTTTTGATAGAAACATGCTGATAGACTACCGTGTCAATTGTGCGAGGCGTCTCTGCTTTCTGTTGTGGTCCAAGAGACTACTTACTAGAGGCGCTCCTTCGGTGGCTCAGTATACGCAGACAATACCTTCAGACACTAGATTCCCCAGAAAATTGATGTACTCGCACACTCAAGCGCTTCGAAGGAATGTGGACACCGTCCAACAGTCGTTGAGCATGGGCGATGTCGATGGCGTTTCCGCCTGAGGGCGTGAAGTGGAGCGTTATGCCACGGGAGTCACTGACCCTGTGAATGTTCGTTGTCAGCCCGCCCCGGCTTCGTCCAATCGCGTGGTCCGTTGATTCTTTAGTCCCCTTTTTGCCTGTACCGGTAGAGGCGCGGGTAGCCCTAGGCGATCGTTGACTCTTGGGCACCCAGTACGCAGATGTATGGTGAAAAGATCAGCGACCATTTCCCATTGTGCGCCGGAAAGTCCGTATCGCCTGGAAAGGGCAGAATCCTTCGCCAAAAAAGCGAGAACTCTACGTAAAATCAGGCCTCCAGAGGCTTCGGCCAGATTTCAAAGGTTTTCATACAGAACCTAAGCTCTGGTCATATGAGCCTCCCTACGTTTATCAGCATTCTGGAGCTGCTGCTGCACACCCGAGCATCTGAGTTTGCTCGACACTAGGGTGTCAAGTCATCCTGGCAATGTGTCAATGTTTAGTGACAAGCGGGGCCGGCTTTGCCTGTCACCGATGAAGGGCGTAGTATTTGCGACAGATTTAGTCGGAGATTGATATGTCCCTTTACAGCGCCGGCGTCGAATACGGCATTCACTGCCTGCTGTTCCTGCTGGACGAGCGCGGCGACAGCCGCGAGTCCAGCGTGCGCGACCTGGCCGAGTTGCAGGGCGTGCCCCAGGAGTACCTGGCCAAGGTCTTCACCAAGCTGGCCCGCGCCGGGCTGGTGGCGGCAACTGAAGGCGTGCGCGGCGGCTTCCGCCTGGCGCGGCCTTCCGACGAGATCACTGTGCTGGATATCGTCACCGCGATCGATGGCCCGAAGAAGCTCTTCGATTGCCGGGAGATCCGTGAGCGTTGCGCGGTGTTCGAAGGCGCCGCGCCGGCCTGGGCCACCGACGGCACCTGCGCGATCCATGCGGTGATGCTGGGGGCGCAGAAACGCATGGAGGAGGCGCTGGCCCAGCAGACCATCCTCGACCTGGCGCGCCGTTTCGGGCGCAAGGCGCCGGCCGAATTCGGGCAGAAGGTCAATGACTGGATGAGCGAGCGGCGCGACGGCAAGGGCGGGGGTGGGGATATTCCGCTGCAGGCCGTTTGACGAATCGGCCAGGGCTGGCGGTGCAACGGAAAATTGTGTTCAGGCTCCAGGTAAATCCTTGCCTGCGTGATCGGCCCAGCGGCTTCAAGTCGAGGTAAGCTGGCAGAAAAGCTCCCGCGAGAGGTCAACGTGGCTTCCTACACCTTGCGCCAACTCAAGTACTTCGTCACCACGGTGGAGGCCGGCAGCGTCGCCGAGGCCTCGCGCCAGCTGTATATCGCCCAGCCGTCGATTTCCACCGCGATCAAGAGCCTGGAAGAGAGCTTCGGCGTGCAACTGTTCATCCGCCATCACGCCCAGGGGGTGTCGCTGACGCCCAGTGGCAAGCGCTTCTACGCCAAGACCCGGGCCTTGCTGCAGATGGCCCATGAGTTCGAGCAGAACGCCCTGGCCGACAACGACACGGTGGCCGGGCAGATCGACATCGGCTGCTTCGAGACCGTGGCGCCTTTGTACCTGCCGCGGCTGATCGCCGGTTTTCGCCAGCGTTACCCGGGGGTGGACATCCGTCTGCGCGACGGCGAACAGCAGGACCTGATCCAGGGCCTGACGGCGGGCACCTTCGACCTGGCGTTCCTCTACGACCATGACCTGGACGGCACCATCGAGACCGAGCCGCTGATGCCGGCGCAGAAGCCCTATGTGCTGTTGCCGGAAAAGCACCGTTTCGCAGGGCAGGCCCAGGTGTCGCTGCGCGACCTGTGCCCGGAGCCGATGATCCTGCTCGACGTGGCGCCGAGCCGCACCTACTTCGTCAGCCTGTTCAACGAGCTGGGGCTGACGCCGAACATCGTCTTCAGTTCGCCGTCGATCGAGATGGTCCGGGGCATGGTGGGGCAGGGTTTCGGCTTCTCGCTGCTGGTGACCCGGCCGCACTCCGAGTTTACCTATGACGGGCAGCGCCTGGTGACCCTCGACATCGCTGAGCCGGTGACGCTGTCGGGCCTGGCGGCGGCGCACCTCAAGCGCGTGCAGTTGACCAAGCCGGCGCAATTGTTTGTAGAGTTCTGTCGTGAGGAGCTGGCTCGGTTTTAAGCCCCCGACCACCCGTCGCCAAGATGGCCGCATCGATCGAACAATCCCATGCGGGTGCTTTCTTCCACTAAGGTGCTAGAGGCACTTCGACGTAGTCATTGCCTGGGCGAATGGACCTGCTCCCGGGCATGGGCAATATCAATTGGCGGCTCGCCAGTCGAGGGCGTACCACACCCAACAGGCCATCCAGTACAGAGAGGGTCGTACCATGTCGTTGATTGGCGTTTCGATGCTTGAGATGCGGCAGATGATCGAACAGGCCTGCCTGCCTGACCGTTGCGAGGTGAGTTGCCTGGACGGCGAGCACCTCACCATCCGTCTAGGGCAGGGCGAAAGCCTGGACAACTGTCTGACCGTGACCGGCGTGCCGCTCGCCGAGCTCAACAGCTGCCATGACCTGTTGGGGCTGGTGGCGCGGGTCAAGGCTCAGCGCAATGCCCCGTCGGCTGTGCGCAAGGCCAGGGCCTGAGGTCACAGCAGCTCGAGTAGCAGGTTGATGCCACCGTCACCGCACCTGACGTGCTCGCGGACCACCCCGCGATAGTTGCGTCCCTCCCAGGCGAAGGTGACGCTGTGGGCTTTCTCGACCTTCCCCGGCAGTGGTGGCTCGATGTGCAAGCGTAGTGCGGGGCGACCCTGCAGGCTGAGGGCCGCCAGTTGCACCTGGCATTCGGCACGCTGGGCCACCCGGCCGAACAGGGTGTCGCGGACGAAGTCCAGTTCCAGCAGGACGCAGGGGGCGCGGCAGGGCATCTTCATGGTGGCTTTCCGGCGAAAGAGGCATACCTCGAACGTTGGAAGCTTAAAAGCGCAAGACGTTCAAAATATTTCAGCCTGTTCCTTTCGCTGGGCGCCTGGAGGAGCGGCATATGGCCTTGCCGGGGACGATCCCCTATGGTGCGCCGAGAATCTCCAGCACTTTATCGCGCAGTTGATCGATGCTGAACGGCTTGCCGATCAGGTGCATGCCCTCGGGCACCGCGAAGCTCTCGGCATAGCCGCTGGCGAACAGCACCGGCAGCAATGGCCTGACCTCGCGGGCCTTGGCGGCCAGTTCCTCGCCGCGCAGGTCAGGCAGGCCGACGTCGGTCATCAACAGCGCCAGGGGCTGGTCGGGATCCTCGATGATCTTCAGGGCCGCGCCGGCGCTGTCGGCCTCGATGGCGGTGTAGCCCAGTTCGTCGAGCACTTCGACTATCAGCATGCGTACGATGTCGTCGTCTTCGACTACCAGAAGGTGCATGGTGCGGATCCTGTTTCGGTGGATTGTCTCTACTCTGTGCGCAAGGCGGTGGCAGAAGTTCCCAAGCTTAACGGCACGGGCAAATAGATGGAACGATTGCCGCAGACAGGCTTCAAATACTGGCTAAATGCCCTGCCAGATCGGTCAAAGGTGGTTAGACTCGCTGTATTCCCCCGGTCGGTCTGGCGCAGGGCAACCCTTACACGATGTAGACGCCAGTCTGTTCAATGGACTTTTTTCACTCGGGCACTTTCAGATGATTCAAGCAGCCTCGATGGACCAACGCAGCTTTCGCAAACTGCTGAGCCGCAACGTCGGCCTGCCCTTGGGCGTGGGGCTCCTGGGCGCCGTGGCGTTTGTCGCGGTGATCAACTACCTGCTCTCGGCCATGCAGTGGGTCGAGCACACCGACCGGGTGATCGGCAATGCCAACGAGACGATCAAGTTGTCGATTGACATGGAAACCGGCATGCGCGGTTACCTGCTGACCGGCGAGGAGCGCTTCCTCGACCCCTATGAGGTCGCCAAGCCGCGTATTTTTGGCAGCCTGGACAGCCTCAAGGCGATGGTGGCGGACAACCCTCAGCAGGTCGACCGCATTGACCGCATCGCGGCCTTGCAGCGCGAGTGGAATACCTTCGGCAACGAGATGATCAGCCAGCGCCGCAGCCAGGGCGACGTGCAGGCGTCGATTGGCCGTGGCCGGGGCAAGCGCCTGACCGATGAGATCCGCAAGGAGTTCGACACCTTCATCACCACCGAGCAGCAGCTGCGCACGGCGCGCAACGAGACGGTCAGCACGGTCACGGTCACCTCGATATCGGCCTTCGTGCTGTTCATCGTCGCCCTCAGTGCCTTGCTCGCCTATCTGGGGCGCCGCGACCTGCTGGCGCTGTCGTCCAGCTATGTGTCCAACCTGGAGGCCCAGCAACGCGCCGCCGAGCGCCTGGAACACCAGGCCTGGCTGCGCGCCGGGCAGACCCAGCTGGCCGAACAGGTGCTGGGTCAGCTCACCCTGCCCATGCTCGGCGACAATATCCTGCGTTTTTTCGCCGGCTACCTGGGCAGTGTGGTCGGCGCACTGTATGTGCGCAACGAACATGGCCAGCTGGTAAGGGTCGCCACCTATGGCCTGGACGCCGAGCAGCAGGGCAGCGAGCCGCGCCTGGGCGATCATGCCGGCCTGTTGGGCGAGGCGGTGACTCAGAGGCGCCTGCTGCGCCTGGACGAGTTGCCCGAGGATTACTATCGCCTGAGCTCGGGCCTGGGTCGCGGCCTGCCGCGCAGCGGCGTGCTGGTGCCGTCCCAGGACGACGGACGGGTCAACGGCGTACTGGAGCTGGGCTTCCTGCGCACGCTGCAGGAGCGCGACGTCGAACTGCTCGAGCGGATCACCGAGAACCTGGGCATCTCCATCGAGAGCGCGCGCTACCGCCAGCGCCTGCAGGAAGTACTGGCCGAGACCCAGCAGCTCAACGAAGAGCTGCAGGTGCAGCAGGAAGAGCTCAAGACCGCCAACGAAGAGCTCGAGGAGCAGTCGCGGGTGCTCAAGGAGTCCCAGGCCCATCTGGAGACTCAGCAGGCGGAACTGGAGCAGACCAACGAGCAACTGGCCGAGCGCACCGAAGCCCTGGACCGCAAGAACAGCGAGCTGAACCAGGCCCAGGTCGAGCTGCAGGCCCGCGCCGACGATCTGCAGCGTTCCAGCAAGTACAAGTCCGAGTTCCTCGCCAACATGTCCCACGAGCTGCGTACTCCGCTCAACAGTTCGTTGATCCTGGCCAAGCTCTTGTCCGAGAACGCCGAGGGCAACCTCAGTGAAGAGCAGGTCAAGTTCGCCGAGTCGATCTATTCGGCCGGCAACGACCTGCTGAACCTGATCAACGACATCCTCGACATCGCCAAGGTCGAGGCCGGCAAGATGGAGGTGCGCGCAGAGAGCACCCCGTTGGAACGCCTGGTCGAAGGCCTGCGGGGCATGTTCCAGCCGTTGGCCCAGGACAAGGGCCTGGGCTTCGAGGTGAGGCTCGAGCAACCGTTGCCGGCGACCCTGTTCACCGATCGCCAGCGCCTGGAGCAGATCCTCAAGAACCTGCTGTCCAACGCCATCAAGTTCACCGAGCGCGGCCAGGTCAGCCTGGGCATCAGCCACCAGGCCGGCCTGGGCATCGTCTTCGCAGTGCGTGATACCGGTATCGGCATCGCCGCCGACCAGCAGCAGGCTATCTTCGGCGCCTTCCACCAGGTCGACGGCACCAGCAACCGTCGTTACGGCGGCACCGGGCTGGGCCTGTCGATCTCCCGCGACCTGGCGCACCTTTTGGGCGGGCAGATCAACGTCGACAGCAGCCCGGGGCAGGGCAGCGTGTTCAGCCTGATCCTGCCCGAGCACTTCGAACCGTCGGCGCAGCAGGTCGAGGTGCACAGCCTGCGCCCGACGGTCGACGAGCTGCCGCCGGCGCCGCCGGTGCCGGCGCCTGTGCGCACCGAGCGGCCGACCCCGGCCTTTGCCGACGACCGCGCCCAGGCGCCGTTCGCCAACCGCTGCATCCTGGTGATCGAGGACGAGCCGAACTTCGCCCGCATCCTCTTCGACCTGGCCCACGAACTGGGTTACAGCTGCCTGGTCGCCCACGCCGCCGACGAAGGCTTCGAGCTGGCCGCGCAATACCTGCCCGACGCCATCCTGCTGGACATGCGCCTGCCCGACCATTCCGGGCTCACGGTGCTGCAGCGCCTGAAGGAGCAAGCCGGCACCCGGCACATTCCAGTGCACATCATCTCGGTGGAAGACCGCGTCGAGGCGGCCATGCACATGGGCGCGGTGGGCTACGCGGTCAAGCCCACCAGCCGCGAGGAGCTCAAGGCAGTGTTCGGTCGCCTGGAGGCCAAGCTCACGCAGAAGCTCAAGCACATCCTGCTGGTGGAGGACGATGACCTGCAGCGCGAGAGCATCGCCCGCCTGATCGGCGACGACGATATCCAGATCACCGCCGTGGGCATGGCCCAGGATGCCCTGGCGCTGCTGCGCGAGAACATCTACGACTGCATGATCATCGACCTCAAGCTGCCCGACATGCTCGGCAACGAACTGCTCAAGCGCATGACCGCCGAGGACATCCGCAGCTTCCCGCCGGTGATCGTCTACACCGGGCGCAACCTCACCCGCGAGGAAGAGGCCGACCTGCTCAAGTACTCGCGCTCGATCATCATCAAGGGCGCACGTTCGCCCGAGCGCCTGCTCGACGAAGTCACGCTGTTCCTGCACAAGGTCGAATCGCAGCTGTCCAACGAGCGCCAGCGCATGCTCAAGACCGCGCGCAGCCGCGACAAGGTGTTCGAGGGGCGCAAGATCCTGCTGGTGGACGACGACGTGCGCAACATCTTCGCCCTGACCAGTGCCCTGGAGCACAAGGGCGCCATCGTCGAGATCGGCCGCAACGGGCGCGAGGCCATCGAGTGCCTGGAGGCCAACGACGACATCGACCTGGTGCTGATGGACGTGATGATGCCGGAGATGGATGGCTACGAGGCCACCCGCCTGATCCGCCAGCAGCCGCGCTGGCGCAAGCTGCCGATCATCGCCGTGACCGCCAAGGCGATGAAGGACGACCAGCAGCGCTGCCTGCAGGCCGGGGCCAACGACTACCTGGCCAAACCGATCGACCTGGATCGCCTGTTCTCGCTGATCCGGGTCTGGCTGCCGCAATTGGAGCGAATCTGAAATCTTGACCAGTGAACGCAACACCGATATCGAGATCCGGCTGCTGATCGAGGCGATCTACCTCAAGTACAGCTACGATTTTCGCGATTACTCCGGCGCCTCGATCAAGCGCCGGATCCTCCACGCCGTGCGCCAGTTCGACTGCCGCACGGTGTCGGCGCTGCAGGAGCGGGTGCTGCACGACCCGGGCATGTTCCTCGAACTGCTGCAGTACCTGACGATCCCGGTCAGCGAGATGTTCCGCGACCCCGGGCATTTCCTCGCGCTGCGCAACGAAGTGGTGCCGCTGCTGCGCACCTGGCCGTCGCTGAAGCTCTGGATCGCCGGCTGCAGCACCGGCGAGGAGGTGTACTCCATGGCCATCCTGCTGCGCGAGGAAGGCTTGCTGGAGCGCACCATTCTCTACGCCACCGACATCAATCCGCACTCGCTGGAACGGGCCAAGCAGGGCATCTACTCGATGCAGAGCATGCGCGAGTATGAGGAGAACTACCGCAAGGCCGGTGGCCGGCGGGATTTCTCCGAGTACTACACCGCCGCCTATGGCAACGCCATCATGGACAGCAGCCTGCGCGACAACGTGACCTTCGCCGACCACAGCCTGGCCACCGACAGCGTGTTTTCCGAGACCCAGCTGGTGTCGTGCCGCAACGTGCTGATCTACTTCAACAAGGGCCTGCAGGACCGTGCCCTGGGCTTGTTCCACGAGTCGCTGTGCCATCGCGGCTTCCTGGTGCTGGGCAGCAAGGAGTCGGTGGATTTCTCGGCTTACGGCGAGCGCTTCGAGCCGCTGGTGCGGCCCGAGCGGATCTACCGCAAGACATGAACGGCGTGCGTGCGATCGTCATAGGCGCCTCGGCGGGCGGCGTCTCGGCGCTGTTCAGCGTGCTCGGCGCCTTGCCGGCCGATTTCGCCATCCCGGTGCTGTGCCTGCTGCACCTGCCGGACGACCGCCACAGCCAGCTCGCCGAGGTACTGCAACGACGCCTGCACCGGCCGGTGCGCGAAGCCCTCGACAAGGCGCGGATCGAGCCTGGGCTGATCTACGTGGCGGGGCCGGGCTATCACTTGTCGGTCGAGCGTGATTTCAGCTTTTCGCTCAGCCAGGAAGCGCCGGTGCATTTCTCGCGCCCGGCAATCGATTTTCTCTTCGAGTCGGCCGCCGATGCCTATGGCCCGGGCCTGCTCGGCGTGCTGCTCACCGGCGCCAACGAAGACGGCGCCCGGGGGCTGTTGCACATCAGAAAAAGCGGTGGCCGGACAGTTGTCCAGGACCCCCGCGACGCACAGGTCGCGTTGATGCCGGAGGCCGCCCTGGCCCTGCATGACCCTGACCATATTCTTTCCCTGAGCGGTATCGGGCAGTTGCTCGGTACCCTGGAACCCAGCGCATGTTGAGCCACATCACCGCGAAACTGCTGATCGTCGACGACCTGCCGGAGAACCTGCTGGCCCTCGACGCCCTGATCCAGGGCGAGTACCGTGAGGTGCACCAGGCGCAGTCCGCCGAGCAGGCGTTGTCGCTGCTGCTCGAGCACGAATTCGCCCTGGCCATTCTCGATGTGCAGATGCCGGGCATGAACGGCTTCGAGCTGGCCGAGCTGATGCGCGGCACGGAAAAGACCCGCAGCATCCCCATCGTTTTCGTCAGCGCCGCCGGGCGCGAGATGAACTATGCCTTCAAGGGTTACGAGAGCGGCGCCGTGGACTTCCTGCACAAGCCGCTGGAAACCCTGGCGGTGAAAAGCAAGGTGTCGGTGTTCGTCGACCTGTTCCGCCAGCGCAAGGCCCTGGATCGCCAGTTGCAGGCCCTGGAGCAGAGCCGCCAGGAGCAGGAGCTGCTGCTGGGCCAACTGCAGCTGGCGCGGGGCGAGCTGGAGCACGCGGTGCGCATGCGCGACGACTTCATGTCGATCGTCTCCCACGAGGTGCGCACGCCACTCAATGGGCTGATCCTGGAAACCCAGCTGCGCCGCATGCACCTGTCGCGCGGCAACCTGGCGGCGTTCAGCGAGGACAAGCTCAAGGCCATGGTCGAGCGCGACGAGCGCCAGATCAACAGCTTGATCCGCCTGGTCGAGGACATGCTCGATGTGTCGCGTATCCGTACCGGCAAGCTGTCGATCCGTCCTCGGACCTTCGATCTCGGTCAGCTTGTACGCGGCCTGGTGGAGAACTTCGCCGCCCAGGCCGGCGCCGTGGGCACGCCGCTCGAACTGCAGCGCTGTGATGCCCTGCTGGGTGAGTGGGACGAGTTCCGGATTGAACAAGTGGTGGCCAACCTGTTGTCCAATGCCTTGCGCTATGGTGACCGCAAACCGGTCCAGGTGCGGGTGTTCGAAGCGGGCGACATGGCCTGCGTGCAGGTGCAGGACCATGGCATCGGCATCGATGCGCAGCACCTGCAGCGGATCTTCCAGCAGTTCGAGCGCGTCGCCGCGCAGCAGGCCACGGGCGGGCTGGGCCTGGGCCTGTACATCTCCGAGCAGATCGTCCTGGCCCATGGCGGACGGATCCAGGTCGACAGTCAGGCCGGCGTCGGTTCGACCTTCACCGTGCATCTGCCGCTGTCGGTACAGTCGCAACATTGTGACCCGGCCCGCGCAACCTCTGCGTAGTGCTGGGGTCTGATGGCCAACCTGTTGAATTCGAAGGCGTTGTCATGAGTGAAGATGCACAAGATGTGGTACTGGTGGTCGAGGACGAGCCGGCGATCCGCATGATCCTGCGCGACTACCTGGCCGGCGAGGGCTACCACGTGCTGGTGGCCGAGGATGGCGAGCAGGCGTTCGCGATCCTGGCGAGCAAGCCGCACCTGGACCTGATGGTCACCGACTTTCGCCTGCCGGGCGGGATCTCCGGGGTGGAGATCGCCGAACCTGCGGTGAAGCTGCGCCCGGACCTGAAGGTGATCTTCATCAGTGGCTACCCGGCGGAGATTGTCGAGTCGGGCAGCCCGATCGCGCGCACGGCGCCGATCCTGGCCAAGCCGTTTGACCTGGATACCTTGCACGAGCAGATTCAGGCATTGTTGCGCTAGGCGCGAGCACGCGGACGGTTAGCGTGGGAGCGGGCTTGCCCCCGATTGTGGAGGTGCGGGATGGCACCGGCAAGGCCGGTGATCGCGGGGCAAGCCCGCTCCTACGCAGCCCTTGTCGTGCCAGCGACGAGGCTTACCCGATCTGCTTGCGCAGCAGTGCCATGGCCCGGTCGACCTGCTGCTGGTCATTGAGCAGGCTCGGCGCAAAGCGGATCACCGGCCCGACATCGCGGTCCACGGCATCGACCATGACCTTGTTGGCGTTCAGGTAGGCCGCCACGGCGTCGGGGTCGCGGTCCTTGATACGGAAGAAGGTGAACCCTGCGGAGAACTCGCGGCTGGCCGGGGTCACCAGCTCGATGGCGCGGTGCTCGGCCAGGCGTGCCTTGAGGTAGTCGTTGAGCTGGTGGATGCGCGCCTGGACATCGGCCTTGCCCAGCGCCAGGTGCAGCTTGAAGGCCTCGCCCAGCGCCCAGCGGTGCTCGAAGGCGTGATAGCCGCCCGGCGTCATGATGGTGCCGAAGTCTTCGTTGCGCGAGAAGGTGGCGAAGGTCGGCGTCAGGTGCTGCATCTGCTCCGAGGCCGCGCAAATGATCCCCGTGCCCCGCGGGCCGAACATCCACTTGTGAGTGCCGGCGATGAACCAGTCGCAGTTGAAGTCGGCAAAGCGCACGTTTTCCACGCCGAAACCATGCACGCCATCGACCACGTAGAGGATACGATCAGCCTCGTCGCGGTTGCGGTTGTGCTGGCGCACCAGCTCGCCGATGGCGCCCACCGGCAGCTTGACGCCGCTGCCTGAGTGCACCCAGGTCATGCCCAATACCCGGGTTTCGGGGCGGATGCTGCGGTCGATCAAGCTCAGCACGCGGTCGGTGGAAATCTCGCCGGGCTTGTCGAACAGGCGCAGCTTGCGCACCTGGGTGCCGTGCTGGCGCTGACGGAACGCCAGGCAGTTGTGGGTCGAGTAGTGCTCGTGCTCTGTGGTGAGGATCTCTTGGTGCGGCGCCACGTGCAGGCCGCCGTAGATCATGCCCAGGCCCTCGGTGGTGCTGCCGGTCAGGGCGACCTGGCGCGGGCGTACGTCCAGGTAGCGGCCCGCCCACTCGCGGACCTCGTCCTCACGTTTCCATTCATACTGGCTCTCCCAGTCCATGCACAGGGCCGGATTGCGGTCGAGGGTGGCGCGGTGGCGGTCGATTGCTTCCTGCACCGGTCGCGGGTGGGCGGTGATCAGGAAGTTGGCGAAGTGCGCGACATCGGGGGCCAGGGGGAACAGTTGGCGCAGCTGGTGCCATTTGTCCGGGCCTTGCAGTGTAGCAGGCGTCGGATCGGCGGCCAGGGCACTCGGCAGCAAGGGCAGGCTGGCCGCCAGGGCGGCGGCCTGCTTGAGGAAGGCGCGTCGATCAGTCATGGCGGGCTTCCCGGGTGTTGCTGTCGAGCAGGGCCACCGGGTTGGCGGCTTTCTGCACCTGCCCCCAGACACGCAGGAAGTTGCCTGCCCACAGCTTGGCGATGTCGGTCTCGGAATAGCCGCGGGTCAGCAGCTCGGCGGTCACGTTGCGGATTTCGCCGACGTTCATGAAGCCCGTGACGCCGCCGCCATCGTTGAAGTCGGAGCTGATGCCGACATGGTCGATGCCCATCTTCTTCACGGCGTAGTCGATGGCGTCGACGTATTCCTTGAGACCGGCGCGGGGTTCTTCGTCGACGATGGCGTAGAGGCTGCTGGCATATTCGCCGAAGCGTGCTTCGGGCCAGATGGCGATGATCGGGTCACCCGGCATCAGCGCGTTGGTCAGGCCTTGCAGCGGTTGCAGGTCGAAGCGTGCGCGCAGGGCCTCGAGTTTTTCCAGGGTCGGCTTGCTCAGCGGCTTGAGGTAGGTGGTGAAGGCCACGACCTGAAGCACGCCGCCGCTGTCCTTGATCAGCTGCATCTCCTTGTCGGACAGGTTTCGCGGTATGTCCACCAGCGCCCGTGGCGCCGAGTGCGAGGCCACGAAAGGGGCGCGGCTCAGACGGGCCACGTCTTCCAGGGCGAGGGTGGACATCTGCGAGACGTCGATGATCACACCCAGGTCGTTCAGCCGTTTGACCGCTTGTTCGCCCAGGGGTGACAGGCCACCGAGGGCGTCGGGGGTGTCGTTGAAAAATGGCAGCGGGCGCGAGGAGTCGGCCCAGGCGTTGTTGCCGGTATAGCTGAAGCCGAACATGCGCATGCCGCGCTTGCTCCACAGGTCGAGCTGCGACAGGTCGCTGCCCAGCGGGTAGGCGTTGAGCATGCTGATGAAGATGGCGAACTTGCCTTCGCCGTTCAGGCGACGGAAGTCGTCGGGGGTGTAGGCGATGCCGACCTGGTTGGGGAAGTCGCGCACGATCCCGCTGATGATCTTGTAGCGCACCTCCTGCTGGTTGCGGGCCTCGTCGACGAAGCCCGGGGTCGGGCGGTGCGGCGCGTTCGGGCCGTTCCACAGCTCGGGCCAGCCGAAGATGGTCAGCGCCGCGCCCGACAACCGGCCTTTGGCCGCCTTGGCCAGGTCGAACTGGCCGCGGCCGTCCTTGTCGGCCTCGTAGCCGTCGCTGCCGTAGCCCAGCGGCACGGTGACATGGCTGTCGAAGGAGAGCATGTGCTCGTGCAGGTCGTTGGCCTGCTGCACGATCGCGCGGGGATAGCCGCTTTCCTGCTTCCAGAAGTAGTAGCCGGCGGCTCCTCCCAGGGCGGCCACCAGGGCCAGGGGCAGGCCGATGTACAAGGCTTTGCGGGAACGGGTCTTGGTCATTGCCATCTCGTTGCGGGGCTGATCGGAGCGGCCTGCCGGCGGGGCAGGGCCTGGGTATCAGGTGGACGAACAAGTGGCGGGCAAATTTACCCGTGCAGGCGAGGCCAAGTGCCAGAAAGACAAGGCATTCGCCCAGGGCAGGCTTGCTTCGTGAGGGTGCCATCGCGGGGCTGGCCTTCGCCCATCGATTGATGATTCAAGAACGGGGAGGGCTGGCCGATAACTGCCATGTAAGAATCCACCTCAAGGAAGGTAAGAAATGGTCGGAATAACCGCAGCCAATATCAACATCCCCAGCGTTGCCGGGGGCACGCCTGCGACTTCATCCGCAACGTCCGACACTTTGCCTGGCACTCCCACGGTAAACGAGCGGGGCGGCCTGGTGTTCAAGAGCGATGCGTTCAAGCACGAGACCAAGGCCGAGCAGATCAACGACAGCGTTGAAAGTAACGAGGATCCGGCCATCAAGGAGCAGCGCGAGCAGATCAAGCGCCTGCAGAAGCAGCTGGCCGAAGAGCAGAAACAACTGGCCCAGTTGATGGAGCAAGCCAGGCACGACCCGTCCAAGATGGCGGCGGTAACGGCCAAGCAGGCCAGTATCGCCACCCTCACCGGACTGATCATGGCGGCTACCGCGCAATTGCTCGAAGCGCTGCGCCAGGCCGGGGGCACCAGCGCCGGCGGCTCGGTCGACACCCGCGCCTGAGGCGGGGGCAACGCTACAGGGGGCTGTCTCGCAGCCCCCTGTTCAGGTCTTCAGTCCACCGCCACGCGGGCGCGGTTCTGTCGCTCGCTCTTGTATTGCATGGCCACTGCCGGCGCCGGTTTGGCCGCGCCGGTCTCCAGCCACTGGCGCATGCGGCTGGCATCGGCGAAGTGGGTGTACTTGCCGTAGGCGTCGAGAATCACCATGGCCACCGGACGGTTGTCCATCTTCGTCAGCAGCACCAGGCAATGCCCCGCTTCGTTGGTGAAGCCGGTCTTGGTCAGGGCGATGTCCCAGTTGCTCTTGTTCACCAGGTGGTCGGTGTTACGAAAGCCCAGCGTGTAGTTGGGCTTGCGGAACGCCACGGTCTTCTCGCGGGTGGTCGACAGCTCGCTGAGCATCGGGTACTTGCGCGAGGCGATCAGCAGCTTGGCCAGGTCGTGGGCGGTGGAGACGTTCAGGGTCGACAGGCCGGTCGGCTCGACGTAGCGGGTGTGGCTCATGCCCAGGCTGCGGGCCTTGGCGTTCATCGCCTTGATGAACGCGCCATAGCCGCCGGGGTAGTGGTTGGCCAGGGTGTTGGCCGCGCGGTTTTCCGACGACATCAGGGTGATCAGCAACGTCTCGCGACGGTTCAGCTCGCTGCCAAGGCGCACCCGCGAGTAGACGCCCTTCATCTCCGGGTTGTTGGCAATGGTCATGCCGAGCATTTCGTCCATGGGCAGCTTGGCGTCGAGCACGACCATCGCGGTCATCAGCTTGGTGACCGAGGCGATGGGGCGCACGCGATCGGCGTGGCTGGCGTACAGCTCCTTGTTGGTGTTGAGGTCGATCAACAGGGCGCTGCCGGAGGCCAGGTGCAGCTTGCTGGGGTCGCGCTGGACTTGGGCCGGGGGTTGTGCAGCAGCGGTCGACGGTAGGGTCGCGGTTCCTGTGAGCAACAGCAGCAGGCTGAGGATGGACAGGGAAGTTTTCACGTTGAGGCTCACTAAATGTTGGTATGTCGTTGGCTGTGCAAGGGTTTCCCCCCAAAAAACCCTTGCATTCTGGAGTATGGTCGAACGGCTGTCGAATGCCTTATATCTAAAGGGCGCAACGTGAACGAAATTTAATCCTGTACCAATTCTGTACCAATTACTGCCGATTCCCGCGTGGCAGGTTCGGCCCCGTCATTCGCTGGGTTCAATCACTTGGCGTATGTGCTGATTCACCGTCTGGATACGAACAGTAATCGGGATTGGGAGGCGATCTGGAACTTCTGGCGCAAGCGCCAGAGCTGGACATGATGTTCAATGACGAGGGGAGTGTGACCTGGCGGTGGGCACGCGGCGCCGTCCAGGAACGCGATTCGGAATGCTCATGTACTCCAGTACACTCCGCTTCCTCCCCCCGTTTCGCCTTGTCTGGCCTTCGCGCAGACACATTTCGTACAGACCCTAGTGTCCTGTCTCGGAAATAAGCTGTTCACTTTTGACGGCGTCTTGGGCGCCCGGCCGGCGTTGCCACTCCTCGCCATAGTCCTGCTATGACTCGTCGCGGCGCCTTGGCCGAACACCCAAGCCACTCGTCAAAAGAGAACGTATTTCCGAGACAGGACACTAGAGACTACTGGGGACGAGGGATTTTTCCCGGTTCCGGCCAATTCAGTGGATCCGAAAATCGCTCCATATCTCGGACGTCCATCTCAGCCTGCGTACAGCCGACTCGCCTGGCACGTTCTTCGAGTGTCCATACTTCCCCACCCCATTGCGCGGGTCGTGCTTGCAATTTGAAAAGAACTTTCAGAGCAGCCTTGGCATTCGTGGTGCCTGCGCAGTCCCAAACACGCTGCGCTTCAGATTTTGGCATTGGGGCATTTAGCGTGAGTTCAGCGCCTTCCGAGAGATGCGTGGGGGTACTGCTGCAGCCTGTTAAGGCAAGTAGCACGAGAATGGCGGTATATTGTCGCAATAATGTGGAAGCTGGACGTTCTAGACGAGGTGCGCATTCTACAACAGCAGAACCCGCGTCATCTAAAGGGCGCAACGTGAAGTAAATTTGATCCGGCGCGTTTTGCGCCTACTTCCTCCATGGTCAACCGGACGACCTGCCATGACACTCACGATCGATTTCACCGCCCAGGCCACCAGCCTGCATCACGATGCGATTCTCAAACCCTTGCGGGCCTTCAACGATGCAGTGATCGGCTCCCCTGGCGCGACAACTGTCGCCTGGACGCTGCGCGATCCCGTCAGTGATGAGATCGTCGGCGGGCTGTACGCCAGGCTCGGTGGTCACTGGATGTTCGTCGAGCTGCTGGTGGTCCCAGAACAGATGCGCGGGCGGGGCACCGGGCGCGAGCTGATGGCCCAGGCCGAGGCGTTGGCGAGGGAAAAGAGCTGCTGCGGAATCTGGCTGGATACCTTCAGCTTCCAGGCACCGGACTTCTATCGCAAGCTGGGGTTCGAAGTGTTTGGCGAACTTGCCGACTTTCCGCCCGGGCATACCCGTCATTTCCTGCGCAAGCGGCTGGCTTAGCGTCTTTAGACGCAGGCCTGCCCTGGCGTTGCGAGCTGAGGGGGCGGCTCAGCCAACCCGCAACCAGATCGCCGAGGCATCGTCGCTCATCTTGAACCGCGGGTAGCGCAGGCATGCGGCATCATCCTGCTCGATCCCGCGCAGTGTCCGTGCCAGGTCATCCAGGCCGTGGCTGCGCAGGCGCTCGATGAAGCCTGCCGGGTCATAGGCCCGGTAAGTGTCGAACAACGCCGCGAAGCCATCGCTCATCAGCAGGACATCGTCACCCACGGCGACCGGCGCACGGCTGTAGAGGGTGCCCTCGCGGGACCGTTCGGCATCGACGCCGAGCACGGGCCGGGGGCGCTCGCGGGAGGCACGGCGGTCGGCCAGCACGGCCGGGGTGCGCACGCCGTGGGCGCCTGTGCCAGGGCCGAGGGCGGCGGCCTCGGCTTGCTCGGCCTCGCGATCGGGCTCGGGGGTGAGGAACCGGATGCCTTGCGCGCCGCGGTGCAGCACCACGCAGTCGGCCAGGTGCGCGCAGACCAGTTCCTCGCCCTCGATGGCCACCGCGGCAAAGGCGGCGCGCGGCAACTCCCAGGTGGCCAGCGGCTCGCGGCGGCGATCCTGCCGGTAAGCCTGGGCGAGCGTTTCGAAGACCGTCTCGCAGACCTCGCGTAGCGGCCCCGAGGCCGTGGCGAAGGCGCGCTGGGCCATGGCCGAGAGCCAGGCGGCGCCACCGCGTTCACCGAGCAGGCCGGGGGCGCCGAGGTCGGTGGCACCGTCGATGACCCAGGCGTGGCAGTCGGCACTGCCGATGCGGTCGTCATTGGGCACATCGGGCTTGCCGGCCAGGCTCAGGGACTGGATCAGGTCGAAATGCATGTCGGGCTCCGCTTCGATGGAATTCAGCGACCTTGACCGTTGCGGCGTCCTGCGTCAATTGTCACGGCTTGGTCGGGCGATCCCAGCAGTCGCTGTCCAGGGCGCAGACGCCGAATTGTCGATCCATCAGCGCCATGCGCCGCAGGTGGGCGTCGAGGATGTCGCGGCTCACCTCGCTGTCGATGATGTAGCGGCTGTAGCGGTCGATCAGGCGGACCTTCCAGGCCTCGCGGGTGGCCGCATCCAGGGTGTCAGGCGCATTTGCCAGGCGCTGCAGGGTCAGGTCGTCGACGCGCTTGAGCTGATCGGTGAAGGTGGCGATGTAGAGGGCGCGCTGCGCTTCCTTGTGGCGCGCGGCGTCGGCATCGAAGGCATCGAGGTTGTGTTGCCATTGCCTCCAGTAGGCGTCCGGCAACTGAAGATCGCGCTTCTGGCGCAGCTTGGCGACGACCTCTGCGTTGCTCTGGCGTGGTGGTGGCTGGCGGTTCTGGCTGGCCAGTGGGTCCAGGGCGAGGGCCTGGGCGATCCAGGCAATGCGCGCCTCGCTGTCCAGCAGGATCGGGCCTAGCGGCGGGGCATCTTCGGTGGTTGAGTGGGGCAGGCCCTTGCAGCCGGTGAGCGAAAGGAGCAATGACAGCACCAGCAGCGCTGGGAGGTTGTGACACGGCATGAATCTTCCTTGAGTAACTGCACAAGCGAGCATCCGAATGGATGCACGAGGGCTATCGGCGCTTGCGCGGCTGACTTGAGCGCTTAGCCGAGGGTCTTGGCCATTTCCGCAGTCGCCGCCCAACCCAGCCCGGCATACACCGGCCGGCCTGCCTCGGTGGCGTGCAGCACGGCGAAGCCCAGGCCGCGCCGGGCGAACTCCGACTCGGCCAGGCGCATCAGTTTCGAGGCCAGGCCCTGGCGACGATGGGACGGCTCGACATAGACATTGAGCACGTAGCCGCGCTGGTCCTGGCAGGGGTGGGCCGGATGCGGCGGCCAGTCGATCGCCATCAGGCCGATTGCGGCAACCGGCTGCGCGTCGTCCAGCAACACGAAGCCGTAATAGCGACCGTCTTCCAGGCGTGGCCGCAGCCAAGGGCCAAAATGCTCGGTCATGATCTTCAGCTGCTGCGGGTCGCCATCGGCGTCCAGGAACATGGCCTCGCGGTGGGCGCAGACCATGGCGTGGTCGCCGGGTAGCAGGCGGCGCAGGGTCAGGCCGGGAAAGTCGAGGGTGATTGGCAGGTCGTTCATGGCAGGCCTCTGTGATCGAAGACTTCGATCCTAGGCGTGCGCGGCGTCGGCGGTTAGATACAGATGGCTGGCAAACGCGAGATACAGCCTCTTGCCGCTCTCTGGGTTTACGGCGATGATCCGCGGCGACCCGTTTGCCGACCAGGAGGCTGCGCATGCCCATTGCCCCGCTGTTGCGCTGCATCGACCTTGACGCCACCCGCCGTCATTACCGCGATCTGCTGAAATACCTGGCCTTCAGCCAGCGGCACGGTGACATGGTGCAAGCCGCACGGGTTGCCTCGTGATCCTGCGTGGCCGTGCATTCCTGGCGATGTTGCTGCTTTGCGGTCCGGCCTTGGCCATGGACGGCAAGGGCAACTCGACCGACCACTTCACCGTCGGCTCGAGCCTCGCCACCGCTGCGGTGAGCGGCTCCACCAGCCATCCGGCGCGCACTTACCAGGCCGCCCGCGACGATGCGTTGCTGTTCATCGCCAGCGACGGGCGCCTGCGGGGCGCACGACTGGAGCAGGCCTTGGGCGAGTACCGCCAGTTGCATCCGGCCAGCGCGCTGAGCGACGGTGACCTGGCCCAGGCGTTCGCCTGCCAGGGCTGAGTGCGCAAGAACGATCAAATGGCCGGTGCGTCGCTTTGCTAGGGTGGCTGGGTCGAGTGAGGAGCCTGGCAATGCGCAGCATCGAACACATCCTGTGGTATCTCGAAACCGTCCTGGACCGCGATCTGGATTTGACCCATGTCGCTGGGCATTTCGGCCTTTCGCCCTTTGCCCTGGCGCGGCAGTTCGCCGCCGCCACCGGCTGGCCGGTGATGCGCTATGTCCGGGCGCGGCGCCTGAGCCGCGCCGCGCAGACGCTGTGCAGCGGCAAACGGGAGATCCTCGAGGTGGCGCTGGCGGCAGGCTACGGCTCCCACGAAGCCTTCACCCGGGCCTTCTGCGACCTGTTCGGCGTGGCGCCGAGCCAGGTACGCAGTGGCGCCGGTCAACCGATCGCCCTAGTGGAGCCCTTGCGCATGAAAGCACTCAACTTCGTTCCCCTGGCCGAGCCGCGCTTCGAGCGTCGCCCGGATTTGTGCATCGCCGGCCTCGGCGAGCGCTTCACCTTCGAGCGCAACGAAGGGATCCCGGGCCTGTGGCAGGCCTTCGATCCCTTCGTTGGACGGGTGCCGGGGCAGGTAAGTGATGACACTTACGGGCTGTGCTGCAATCCGGGGGATGATGGCAGTTTCGAGTACATCGCCGGGGTCGAGGTGCGCCGTGTCGATGACCTGCCCGCGCACTTTCACCACCTCAGGCTGGCGGCGCAGGACTATGTGGTGTTCCGCCACCTGGGTCATGTGTCTATGATCCATCAGACAGTTTTTACCGTGTTCAACCAGTGGCTGCCAGCTTCAGGCCACCAGGCGGCCGACGCTCCGGAGTTCGAGCAGTACAGCGCCGATTTCGACCCTGTGCGCGGTACCGGGCATGTGGACCTGTGGATCCCGCTCGCCAGCCGTTGATCGCGCCTGCCCGGGCATGTCAGAACAGAAGGCTAGACTCGTGGGCAACGAGTCTAGTGTGGTGTTTTGCAAATACGACCAATAACTCGCGAGCGTTTTTTGCGCTCAGGCAAGGCGTCGCGATGAGTCGTAGCCCAGCTACGGCGAGGAGCGACAACGCCGCATGAGCGCAAAAAGTGCCGCGAGTTATGGTCGTTATTTGTGAAACACCACACTCGCCCCCAAGGAGCCCTGACATGACCGCCAAGAACACCATTTGCCTGTGGTACGACAACGATGCCGAGGACGCGGCGAACTTCTATGCCAGCACGTTCCCGGACAGCCAAGTGACCGCTGTGCACAGGGCGCCGGCCGACTATCCGTCGGGCAAGGCAGGCGATGTGATCACGGTGGAGTTCACCGTGATGGGCATCCCCTGCATCGGCCTCAATGGCGGCAAGGCATTCAGCCACAGCGAGGCATTCTCGTTTCAGGTGGCGACCGACAGCCAGGAAGAGACCGACCGCTACTGGGACGCCATCGTCGGCAACGGTGGCAGCGAGAGCGTGTGCGGCTGGTGCAAGGACAAGTGGGGCCTGTCCTGGCAGATCAGTCCGCGGGTGCTGACGCAGGCGGTGGCCAGCCCCGATCGTGCCGTGGCGAAGCGGGCGTTCGAGGCGATGCTGCAGATGGGCAAGATCGACATCGCCGCCATCGTGAGGGCCATCAAGGGCTGAACGCGAGGGGCCTCAATGCACGGTCTTGCGCTCCCTGACGCACGCCCGTGCCTGTTCCGTCAGGACGTCCAGCCGCTCGTCGCGCAGGCGTTCGGCGTCCAGCATCGCGGCATCTCCCTGTTGCTTGAGCAGGTACGCGTGGATCTGCCGGACTTCGACGGTCTGGTAGATCGGCGCGATGTCCAGCCGCCCGATCAGCGCGCCGCTGGCCTGGCCGGTGCTGCTCATCAGCACCTGCGGCCCGGCGCTGGCGACCACCTGCAGCCCCATGTTCTCGAACCACGACACCTGCTGGGCGAAGGTGCTCAGCTCGACGCAGGCATAGCGCCCACGCACCGCGTCCAGCAGCCCACGGGCGATGCCCTGGCGGCGGTGGCTGGGGGTCACTGCAAGGTAGGCCAGGGCGCAGGCCTGCGGGTTGTCCTGGGCCGGCAGCACCAGGGCGAAGCCGAGCAGTTGGTCCGGCGCCTCGGCATCCAGGGCCAGGGTCAGCTCGACGGCCAGGCCGCGGGTGCCGTCCAGGGCCATCAGGTACTGGTGCACTTCCAGGCCAACGCCGTACTGGTACAGCGGGTACAGCGGGTTGTCCGGGCTGATGGCGACGCTGCTGAGCTGGCCGACATGGTCGATCACCAGTTGGCGGATCTGGTTCTGGAACGATTCGGGTGGCACGCCGTCGAGGCGGCGGAGGATGAACATTGCGGGTCGGGCTCCGGCAGGACTGAAACACCCGCCCCGGAACGAGGCGGGCGATCATTCTAGCGCAGCCCGGCCAGCATGAGGTCGAGGTTCTGCAAGGCGGCGCCAGAGGCGCCCTTGCCCAGGTTGTCGAACACCGCGGTGAGCAGCACCTGGCCGTGCTCGGGGTTGGCGTAAAGGGCCAGGCGCAGGTCGTTGCTGTCGTTCAGCGCCTGCGGGTCCAGCGCCGGCGCCGGGCCGTGCTGGTGCAGGGGCCTCACCTGCACGTGGCGGGCGCCCTGGTAGTGCCGCTCGAGGCAGACCTGCAGCTGATCAGCGTCGACTCCAGGCAGCAGGCGCAGTTGCAGCGGGATGCTCAGCACGATGCCCTGGCGGTAGTCGCCGTAACCTGGCACGAACACCGGGCGCGCGCTGAGCCCGGCGTGCTGCTGGATCTCCGGCACATGCTTGTGCGCCAGTTCCAGGCCATACAGCTGGAGGGTCGGCAGGTAGGCGTCGCTTCGCTGCTCATGGCGCTCGACGGCAGCCCGGCCGCCACCGGAATAGCCGGAGATGGCATGGATGCTCAGCGGATAGTCCGCCGGCAGCAGGCCGGCCTTGACCAGCGGGTGCAGCAGGGCGATGGCGCCGGTGGGGTAACAACCGGGGTTGCTGACCCGGGTGGCCCGGGCGATGCGTTCGGCCTGTTGTTCGTTCAGTTCCGGCAGGCCGTAGACCCAGCCGGGCGTGGTGCGGTGCGCGGAGCTGGCGTCGATCACTCGCACCGCCGGGTTGCGCAGGGTGGCCACGGCCTCGCGGGCGGCGTCGTCGGGCAGGCAGAGCACGGCGATATCGGCGCTGTTGATCGCCTCGCTGCGCCGTGCCGGGTCCTTGCGCTCGGCGTCGGGCAGGGTGAGCAGGCGCAGGTCCTGGCGGTCGTGCAGGCGGGCGTGGATCTGCAGGCCGGTGGTGCCTTGGTCGCCGTCGATGAAGACGAGGGGCTGGTGCATGTCAGTGGTCCGGTGATGGGAACGGATGGCTGTATCCTCATCGTTTGCTGGATGAAAGAAAATTTGAATATCATGATCGAGACATTCAGAAATTCTGAATTTGAGCGCATTATCCTGTAGGAGATCGCCCAGCCCTGTGGGAGCGGCCTTGCGTCGCGATAGGGGCGCGCAGCGACCCCAGATTCTGAGCGTCCATCGAAATCGCAGGGGGCTGCTGCGCAGCCCTTTCGCGACGCAAGGCCGCTCCCACAGGGTCCAGCTAAACCAGTGAGTTACCGAGACCCCATGCGAGAAATCAGCCTCGACCGCCTGCGCACCCTGGTGGTGATCGTCGACCGTGCTTCCTTCGCCGACGCTGCCCGTCAGCTCAACCTGGCGCCCCCCACCATCAGCCTGCACGTGGCCGAGCTGGAGGCGCGCATCGGCGCACCCTTGCTCACCCGCACCCGCGGCCAGGTACGCCCCACTGTAATCGGCGAGACCCTGCTGGCCCGCGCCCGACGCCTGCTGGCCGACGCCGACCAGGCCCTGGACGAGGTGCGTCGCCAGGTCGAGGGCCTGACCGGGCGGGTGCGCCTGGGCGCCTCGACCGGCGCCATCGCCCATCTGTTGCCCCAGGCCCTGGAAACGCTGCGGGAGGACCATCCGGGGATCGACGTGCAGGTCCAGGTGCTCACCTCGCAGGCCTCGCTGGCACGGTTGCGCGAAGGTACCCTGGACATCGGCCTGGTGGCGCTGCCGCAGGTGGCGGGCAAGGGCTTGCGGATCACGCCGTGGCGGCGCGACCCGATCATGGCCTACATTCCCGCCGACTGGCAGCCGCCGGTACGGGTGACGCCGGCCTGGCTTGCCGGACGGGCCCTGATCCTCAACGACAGCACCACGCAGCTTTCGCGGGTGACGTCGGAGTGGTTCGCGGCAGCAGGGTTGTACCCTGAACCGCGGATCGAGCTGAACTACAACGATGCGATCAAGAGCCTGGTGGCCGCGGGCTACGGCGCCACCTTGCTACCGCAGGAGGGCGAGGTTCACCAGCCACCGCCGCGCATCGCCCGTCGGCCGTTGCGGCCGGGGTTGTGGCGTCAGTTGGGAATCGCCTGTCGCGAGGGGGAGGTGGAGCGGGCGACGGGGCATGTGCTGGAGGCGCTGGGAAGGTTGCGGCAATAGACAGGGCTGAGCCTGTGGGAGCGGAGCTGGCGCGCTCCCACAGCGCCTGTCATCGGTTGCGTTCGCGTGCGCGCAACGTTGTCACCGTCTCGCCGCCGACTCCCCAGTTGTCGGTGGCCACTTCCTCGATCACCACGAAGGTGCTCGCCGGGGGCTTGTTCAATACCTGCTCCAGCAGGCGGGTGGCGCCTTCGATCAGCTGACGCTTGTGTTCGGCCGTGACGCCTTCATCGGTCACGCGGATATGGACATAAGGCATGTGCGTCGCTCCAGGTTCAGTGCCAGGTGCCGGCGGTGCTGCCACCGTCCACGGGCAGGATGACCCCGCTGACGAAACGGGCGTCGGTCAGGTACAGCACGGCGTCCACCACGTCCTCGGGCTTGCCGGTGCGCCCGCTGGGCGACAGCGCGCCGAGCCCTTCGGCGTGGCCGCTGTGCAGCGGGGTGTCGATGATGCCCGGGGCCACGGCATTGACCTGCACGCCGCTTGCTGCCAGCTCCAGGGCCAGGCCCTTGACCGCCTGGTTAAGCCCGCCCTTGACCAGCACCGGCAGCAGCGCCGGGACGCGGGTGTCCGGCTGCAGGGCCACCGAGGCAGTGATGGCGACGATATGCCCGTGCCCTTGGGCCTTCATGACCCGGGCTGCAGCCTGGGCGGGGTAGAAGAAGCCCTTGAGGTTGGTGCCGACCAGGGCGTCGACGTCGGCCTCGGTGTAGTCGGTCACCGGCTTGGGAATGAAGATGCCGGCGTTGTTGACCAGGATATCGACCCGGCCGAAGGCTTCCAGCGCGGTGCCGAACAGCCGTTCGGCGGTGGCTTTCTCGGCGATGTCGCCGGCCACGCCAATGAAGCCGGCCGGGTTGCCCAGGCGGGTGGCGGCCTCGTCGAGGCGGGTTTGGGTTCGGGCGTTGCCGACCACGTTGTCGCCACGCTCGATGAAGGCCTGGGCCAGGGCGAAGCCCAGGCCACTGGAGGCGCCGGTGATGATGACGGTTCTTGCGTTGCTCATGGAAGTTCTCCGGTCGTACGAGCCACTGCTCGGGTGTGAAGCCACTTTAAGTTGCAACATCGGCTTGAAAAATGAGGCGCAGGGCATTTCAATCGATACATCATGTAATCAATAGAGCCTGCCATGACCCGCCATTTCGATGACCTGCAACTGGGCAGCCTGGAGCTGTTTTGTCTCGCCGCCGATGCCGGCAGCTTTACCGAGGCGGCCACCCTGGCGGGGGTCACACCCGCGGCAGTGAGCCGCTCGGTGGCGCGGCTGGAAGAGCGCCTGGGCGTGCGCCTGTTTGTGCGCACCACCCGGCAGATGCGCCTGAGCGAGGCCGGACAGGCCTATTACCAGCACTGCCGCCAGGCGCTGGGCCAGCTGGTCGAGGCCGAGCGCCAGGTCACTGGCGGCCAGCTCGAGCCGGGTGGTCGCTTGCGTATCAGTGCGCCGACGCCCTACGCCCACCACCGCCTGCTGCCACTGCTGCCGCGTTTTCGCCAGCGTTATCCGGGAGTGCAGGTGGATGTGCATGTCAGTAATCGCAACGTCGATTTCGCCGAGGAGCACTTCGACCTGGCGATCCGTGGCCGGGCGCCTGCCGATTCGCGGCTGGTGGCCCGGCGCCTGGAGGACGCCGAGCTGGTGGTGGTGGCCACACCCGGCTACCTGGCCCGGGCCGGTACGCCGCAAACCCTCGAGGACCTGGCAGGGCATGAGTGCATCCAGTTCGAACTGCCCAGCAGCGGCAGGCGGCCACCCTGGAGCTTTCGCCGTGACGGTCGGTTGGTCGAGCTCGAGACCCAGGGCGCGTTCACCTGCCTGGGCGATTTCCTCGCCACCACGACCCTGGTGCGCCACGGTGGCGGCTTGATGCAGGCCTACCGCTTCACCGTACAGGATGCCCTGGACAGCGGCGAGCTGGTGGAGGTGCTGGCCGGGCATGGCGGCACGTCGCGGCCGTTCATGCTGGTGTATCCGCAGGCCCGGTACATGCCGTCGAAGGTGCGGGTGTTCATCGACTTCCTGGTCGGCGAGGTTGCACGACCGTTGGGCTGAAGCCCCGTCGGGCATGCGCGGGCGGACTAAGCTCTGTTCTGCGTCGATTTCCCTGGAGAACACGCCATGAAATCCATGACACTGCTAGCGATCATCTGCCTACTGAGTTTCGCCGCACATGCCGAGGATGGCCCAGCGACCAATTGCGATGCCAAGATCAATGATCTGGAGAATATCAACAAGACCGATGGCCAGGCGCTGCATGGCGGCATGGCCCATGACTACCACGAGCTGCTCAAGCAGGCCAAGGACGCCCGTGACAAAGGTGACATGGCCAAGTGCCAAGCTTCGGCCGATCGCGCCAAGACCATCTACAACAAGGCGCGGGGCAAGTAACGCTCGGTACAGGCTTTGCAGGAGCGGGCTTGCCCGCTCCCTGAGGTATTACCCAGCGCTCTGGTGTAAGCTCTGGCGGACCTTTCCACGAGACTGCCGCATGACCTCGCCCAGCCCGCGCCTGGACAGCCTCCTTACCGGCTGCGCCCGACCGTTCACTCGTCCAGGTTCGCACAGCGCCATCGACAAGCAACCTCGCCAAGGCCCGCTGGCAGTGACCTTCCTCGGCATTGCCGGCGACGAACAGGGCGATCTGCGCGTACACGGTGGCGTCGAGAAGGCCATCCACCATTACCCCCGCGAGCACTATCCGGACTGGACCGCCGAGCTCGGTGAGCACCCGTTGCTGAGCCAGCCCGGCGCTTTTGGTGAAAACTTCAGCAGCACCGGCTGGCGCGAGGCCGATGTCTGCCTGGGCGACCGGATCCGCGTCGGCACGGCGTTGCTGGAAATCTCCCAGGGGCGCATGCCGTGCTGGAAGCTCAACGACCGCTTCGACGTGGCGCAGATGGCGTTGCGGGTGCAGCAGAGCGGGCGCACCGGCTGGTACTACCGGGTGCTGGAGGAGGGCGTGGTCGAGGCGGGCGAGGCCCTGCAGCTGGTTGATCGGCCCCATGCCCAGTGGTCGGTGGCGCGGCTTTCGGCGGTGCTGTTCGACAAGCGCCTGGAGCCCGACCTGTTGCGTGAATGCCTGGCGCTGCCGCTGGTGCCGAACTGGCGCAGGACTTTGGAGAAGCGCCTGGAGCAACATCAGGTCGAAGACTGGACTTCGCGCCTGCAGGGGCGCAGCGAAGGCTGACCGGATTCGCGTTCAACCTATATCAAGACAAGGAAAACCCCATGGCCTTCGAACTGGATGATCGCCTGGTCATCGGAGTCGCCTCCAGCGCTGTGTTCGACCTCAGCGAATCGGACGCGGTGTTCCGGCGCGAGGGCGAGGCGCAGTACCGCAAGTACCAGGAGCAGCACCTGGACGTGCCGCTGGGCAAGGGCATCGCCTATCCCTTCATCAAGCGCCTTCTGGCCCTCAATGACCTGCGCGGCGATCCCGAGGACCCGCTGGTGGAGGTGGTGCTGCTGTCGCAGAACGACCCGGACACCGGCATGCGGGTGATGAAGACCATCGGCCATTACGGCCTGAACATGACCCGGGCGATCTTCACCCAGGGCCGTTCACCCTACGAGTACATCCCGGCGCTGAACATCGCCCTGTTCCTGTCCGCCGACAAGCAGCACGTCGACGCCGCGATCAAGGCCGGCTACCCGGCGGGGCAGGTGCTGGACTCGAAGTTCGATGATGATGAAAGCGACGACAACCTGCGCATCGCCTTCGACTTCGACGGCGTGCTGGCCGGGGATGAGTCGGAGGCGGTGATGCAGTCGGGCGGGTTGGACAGCTTCCACGCCCATGAAGTGATCAACGTCACCCAGCCGCACAACCCCGGCCCGCTCAAGGAGTTCTTCGTGCGCATCGCCCGTATCCAGGCGGCCGAGGAGCAGCACAAGCTGGCCCATCCCGGCTACGAGAACCGCCTGCGGGTATCGATCGTCACCGCGCGCAACGCGCCGTCCCACGAGCGGGCGCTCAACACCCTGAAAAGCTGGGGGGTGATGGCCAACGATGCGTTCTTCCTCGGAGGTATCGAGAAGCGGCGGGTGCTGCAGGTGCTCAAGCCGCATATCTTCTTCGATGACCAGTCAGGCCACTTGAAGAGCACCAGCACGGTGGTGCCATCGGTGCATATCCCGTTCGGGGTGACCAACCGGGCGGGGTGAGTCACACGGGGCCGCACGGCGACCCCGGGTTTTCTGCGATCAGTGATCGGCCAATCCGTCTTCCTGCGACAGCAGTGCCCTGGCCAGTTCCTCGTCACTGGCCTGCAATCCGGGATTGGCTTGGCGGACGTGCGCCAGCGCCGACTCCAGGTAAGCCCCGCGAATGGCACCACCACTGGCGACGAAGGCCGACAGTTCGTCACGGGTGGGAATGATCCGTTTGTCGTCCTTGAAGGTGGAGTACAGCGAGGCGGAGACCCCTGCCGAGGTGGCGACATCCCCGGCGTCGACACGGGCCAGGGCGGCACCGGCGGGGAGCAGGAGCAGCAGCGATGGGATGAGCAGTAAATGACGCATGGTGAGTCCTCCGCAAAGGTGAAGCCCAAGGGTGTTACTGCATGATGTTAAGAGCGGTGTGACGTGCCGGGAGTTCCGATACGTTCGTGATGTAGCGCCTGCAAGCGTGAGCCACGGTGTATTTGACCCACAACCCTCGCGCATGATCTTCTCCCAGTCCTGCTGTCCGTCAATCAAGGGAACCTGATGCCATGGCCGAATACACGCTGCACTGCTTCGCCGAATCCGGCAACGCCTACAAGGTCGCGCTGATGCTCGAACTCACCGGCCAGGACTGGGCGCCGGTATTCGTCGATTTCTTCCACGGCCAGACCCGCGGACAGGACTGGCGCGACGCGGTCAACGAGCAGGGCGAGGTGCCGGTGCTGGAACATGCCGGCGAGAAACTCACCCAGTCGGCCTTGATCCTCGACTACCTGGCCGAACGCACCGGCCAGTTCGGCCCGCGCGACGACTTTGAGAAGCGCGAGATCTGGCGCTGGATGCTGTTCGACAACCACAAGTTCACCAGCTACTACGCGGCGTTGCGGTTCATCTTTTGCCTGAAGCAGATGGGCGAGTCGGATGTCACCCGCTTTCTGCGCGAGCGGGCCAGGGCGGCCTACCAGATCGTCGATGCGCATCTGGCCAAGACGCCGTTCATGGTCGGCGGGCGCCTGACCATTGCCGACCTGTCCCTGGCAGGGTACGTGTACATGCCCGAGGACACGGGGTTGGCGCTCAGCGATTTCCGTCATGTCGAGGCATGGAAGGCACGTATTCAAGAGGTACCTGGTTGGAAGCATCCCTACGACCTGATGCCCAGAACCGCCGCTTGATCCAACTCAGGACCTGTGGCGCGGGTCGACCTGCGATCACCGGCGCAGCCGATGCACGACACTGAGTTCGTTGTGCTGAACGCGGCTCCTATCGCGGTGTAAGCCCGCTCCCATGAGACCGGGGCCGCTCCCGTATCGACCTAGGAGTGTGGAACGGTCTTGGCCTGCGGTGCCCCGGCATACTGCACTTTCAGATGCCCCTGCTGATCCAGCAGATACGCATCCATCACCTCACGCACCACGGGTCCCGCCACCCGGCCGCCGGCCTCGCCGTTCTCGATCATCACCGCCACCACCATTGCCGGATGCTCGGCCGGTGCGAAGCCGACGAACAGGGCGTTGTCGCGGTGGCGCTCGAGGGTCTTGTCGCGGTTGTAGCGCTCGCCCTGCTTGATCGCCACCACCTGCGCCGTGCCGCTCTTGCCGGCGATGCGATACTGCGCGCCGGCGGCGGCGGCGCGGGCGATGCCGCGCGGGTCGTGCATGACCATCTGCATGCCCTGGCTGACCTGGTCCCAGGCGTGCTTGTCGTGCAGCACGATGTCCGGCATCGGGTTGGGGTCGACTGGCGCCTGGCCGCCGATGGTCAGCGCCATGTGCGGGCGGTGCCAGGCACCCTTGCTCGCCAGCAGGCTGGTGGCCTGGGCCAGCTGCAGCGGCGTGACCTGCATGTAGCCCTGGCCGATGCCGAGGATCAGCGTCTCGCCGGGGAACCAGGCCTGGCGCCGGGTTGCGCGCTTCCAGGCCTGTGACGGCATCAGCCCCGGCGCTTCCTCGAACATGTCCAGCGAGACCTTCTGGCCCAGGCCGAACTCGGCCATGTAGTCGTGCAGGCGGTCGATGCCCAGCTTGTGCGCGAGGTCGTAGAAGTAGGTGTCGTTGGAGCGCATGATCGCCGTGTACATGTCTACCCAGCCATCGCCCGTGCGGTTCCAGTTGCGGTACTTGTGGTCGTAGTTGGGCAGCTCGTAGTAGCCGGGGTCGAAGACCCGGCTGGCGGGGTTGATCACGCCGCTGTCGAGGCCGGCGATGGCCACCTCGGGCTTGACCGTCGAGCCGGGGGCGTACAGCCCGCGCAGCACGCGGTTGAACAGCGGCCGGTCGATGGAATCGCGCAGGGCGGCGTATTGCCTGTAGCTGATGCCCTTGACGAACAGGTTGGGGTCGAAGGCCGGGTTGCTGACCATCGCCAGCACGTCGCCATTGGCCGGGTCGAGCACCACCACCGCGCCACGCCGATCGCCCAGGGCCTTTTCGGCGGCCTGCTGCAGGTGGGCGTCGAGGCTCAGCACGATGTCCTTGCCCGGCACCGGGTCGTGGTGGTTGAGCACGCGCATCACCCGGCCCTGGGCGTTGGTCTCGACTTCCTCGTAGCCCACCTGGCCGTGCAGTTCGTTCTCGTAGAAACGCTCGATACCGGTCTTGCCGATCGACTGGGTGCCGCGGTAGGCGGTGCTGTCGAGGGTCCTGGCTTCCTTTTCGTTGATGCGTCCGACGTAGCCCACCGAATGGGCGAAGTGCTCGGCCAGCGGGTATTCGCGGATGAACTGCGGCTCGACCTCCAGCCCCGGCAGGCGGAACTGGTTGACCGCGATCAGGGCGATCTGCTCTTCGCTCAGACCCACCAGCAGGGTCACCGGCTCGAACGGCTTGCGACCGCGGCGCAGGTCCTTGTCGAACTGCTGGCGGTCGTCCTCGGACAGCGTGAGGATCTGCGCCAGGCTGTCGAGCACCCGCGCCGGGTCGCCAGCCCGCTCGCGGGTCATGGTCAGGTTGAAGCTGGGCTTGTTGTCGGCCAGCACCACGCCGTTGCGGTCGTAGATCAGGCCGCGCTCGGGCGGAATCGGCAGCACGTGCACGCGGTTGTTCTCCGACACCGCGCTCTGCTGGTCGTGCTGCAGCACCTGCAGTACATAGAGCCGACCCACCAGCACCGCCACCAGGCTCATCACCAGCAGGGCGCAGGCCAGCAACCGGCGGTTGACCAGGTGCTTTTCCGTTTCGTGGTCCTTGAGGGGAATGGGCTGGGGCATGGGCTTCGTGGTGTCACGCAATGGGGTCGCGATGCTACGCGGGCGGGCAGGGGGGCTCAAGGCGAGCCCAGCCGCGCAGCCACCACGCAACGCCGCTCGGCCCCGCTTCCAGGGGGGTGGCGGCAAATATGAAGTTTCCTTCATGGAGCGCTGGGAACGATCGGATTTGTGCCGAAGGGATGGGATTTGTCAGAATACGCGACAAGCAATCATTATCATTCGCAAGGTAATCCATGCAGTCGGCTCTTGCTTCCCATGCCCCGGTGCGCATCCTCGCCATCGAGGACAGCGACGGCAACCCGTTGTCGGTGGTGCCGGAGTACACCGTCAACACCATGCTCGACTGGCAGGTGACCGAGGCCCTGTCGCTGAGCCTGACCGGCACCTACTACGGCAAGCAGGAGCCGCGCCAGTTCAATCCGACCCGCGAGGTCAGCGTCACGGCGCAGAACGAGCTGAAGACCCTTGATCCGTACCATGTCTGGGGCATCGGTGGTGCCTACGCGGTGAACAAGAACCTGTCGTTCGGCGCCGGTATCAGCAACCTGTTCGACAAGCGCGTTTACCGCGAAGGAGCGGGGACCAGCGCCGGCGCGGCGACCTACAACGAGCCGGGGCGCGCATTCTATGCATCGGTGACCACCTCGTTCTGATGACAAGCGGGGCTGCTGCGCAGCCCTTTCGCGGCACAAGGCCGCTCCTACAGAGGGACGTGATCTTCTGTAGGAGCGGCCTTGTGCCGCGAAAGGGGCGCAACGCGCCCCCAAGGATTGCAAACCGTGAACCTCTCCTGGCCCATGCTCTCGCGCATCGTCGCCGCCGTGCTGTTGGCGCTGATCGGCTTCTGGCCGCAACTGCTGGAGCGCCTGGGATGAAGCAGAAAACCATCACCCAATCCCTTTCATGGCTGCACGCCTGGAGCGGTTTGCTGTTCGGCTGGATGCTGTTCGCCATCTTCCTCATCGGCACCCCGGTCGTTGCGGCCTGGCGTGACGTGGCTATTCGTGGTGCGGTTCGCCCAGGAAGGTCAATGAGCTGAACAGGCTCTGTTGCGCCACGGGGGACCCTTCGGGCAGCGGCCGCGTGGCTTGGGCGGCAATGATGTTCAGGCCCTCGTTGCGCACCTTGATCAGCGCCCGGCCGTCAGCGCCGGTCGTGGCGCTGACCTGATCAGGCGCGCCCCGGTAGTCGCCCTGCAGGGGAATACCCGGCGCGGGCTTGCCGTCGATCAGGACCTGCACTTGCAGCAGGTTGCCGGGCCCCACCTTGAGCGGGTCGCTCAGCGGCACGATGGCCAGGCGCAGCATGTCCAGCTTGGGCAAACGGGCGCTGCCCTGGTAAATGGCCAGGCTGTACTTGAAGCTGTGAGTCGAGGCGATGGCATCCTTGACCTGGGTGCGGTCCTGGTTGACCCATTGTTTGTCCGGGCGCTGTGACCACGGTCCGTTGTCCAGTACCACCGCCAGCGCCGCGGGCGGGGAGAGCGGTTGCAGGCGAGCATGGTCGGCCAGGCGCTCGACGCTGACCGGAATCATCTTGCCGGCGCTGTCGAACGCCCAGGCGCGCTTGATCTTCTCGGCCTTGTAGGCGTCATCTTCGGCGCCATGGCCGTATACCGCCTCGATGTTGCCGCGTCGCTGCTCGGTCCACAGGCCGTGGGCGCCGGCGTCGGCGCTGATGGTCATGGCCAGCAGGGCGGCCAGTTTCAGTGATGGATGCATGACAGTCCCTTGAATCAGAGGTTTAGAGGTTCAGGGTCAGGCTTACGCTGACGTTGCGCGGATCGCCCGGCAGCACCCACGAACTGTTGTACGAGCGTTCGTAGTACTTGCGATCAAACAGGTTGTTGAGGTTCAGCCCCACGGTAACCTGCTCGCTGGCCTTGTAGTGCGCCAGCAGGTCGACCGTGCTGTAGGCATCCAGGGTGAAGTGGCTGCCGGCCTGGCCGGAGCGCTCGCCGACATAGTTGAACGCCGCGCCAACGTCCGAGCCGCGCAGGGCACCGTCCTGGAACTCGTACACGCCCATCACGCTGGCGCTGTTGCGGGCAATGCCCAGCAAGTCGCTGCCCTTGGGCAGGGCCGCGTCGCCCTTGGTGACCTCGGCATCGATGTAGGCGTAGGCACCGATCACCCGCACGGCGTCGGTCAGTTGGCCGCTGAACTGCAGGTCCAGGCCTTGGCTGCGCGCTTCGCCCGCCGCCACGCTCTCGCCGAAGGCGTCGGTGGTGATGACGTTTTCCTTGTCGATATGGAACAGCGCCAGCGTGGCGCCGAGGCGACTGTCAAACAGGTCGAGCTTCAGCCCGGTCTCGTAGCCGATGCCTTTCTCGGGCTTGTACACCTGCCCTTGGGTACCAATGGTATTGGGCTTGAACGACGTCGAGGCGTTGGCGAAGACGCCGACCTGTGGGGTCAGCTGGTACAGCAGCCCTACGCGTGGCGTGGCGACATCCTTCGCCTGGCTGTTGCTGACCCCAGTGGAGCGGTTCTGCGCAGTCTGTTCGATGCGCTCCAGGCGCACACCGAGCAGGCCGCGCAGGCGCTCGGTGAAGGCGATCTGGTCCTGCAGGTTGAGAGCATGGCTTTCGGTGCGTTCGAAGAAGTCGTTGGCCCGTGTAAGCGTCGGCTTGGGCTTGCCGTACACCGGGTTGTAGATGTCCAGGCCATAGCCTGCCGAGGTCGCGCTTTGCGGGTATTTCTGGCTGTTGCGGTAGTTTTCGTATTCAAGCCCGATCAGGCTCTGGTGCTGCCAGCCGAGCAGCTGGAACTGGCCGTGCAGCTCGGCCTGGGTGATGTTGTCGTTCCACTCGAAGTCACGCTCGCGGTAGAAGCGGGTGAGGATGTTGCCGACCAGGGCCTGGGGCTCGGAGCTGTTGCCCTTGAGCGTGCCCTGGGTGTAGTGGTTGGCCAGGCGCAGCTTCCAGTCGTCGTTGAGAAAGTGCTCCAGCGCCAGGTCGAGGGTCTGGTTGTCGTTGCGGATCTTGCCGTCGTTGGGTTCGCCCATGAAGGCCGAGCGCGGCACCGAACCCATCTGGCCGTTGACCGCCGGAATGCCCCGGTCGAACACCGATTCGGTGCGCGAGAACTCGGCATCGAGCATCACCCGGGTGTCCGGCGACAGCTGCCAGCTCAGCGACGGACTGACAATGCGCCGTTCACTGTTCACGTGATCGCGGAAACTGCCGTTGTCCTCGACCGCCAGGTTGATCCGGCCCAGCAGGTTGCCTTCGCTGTCCAGGGGCGCGTTGGCATCCAGGGCGGTGCGGTAGCGGTCCCAGCTGCCCGCGCTCAGGCTGAGGGTGCTGAAGGTCTCGGCCTGGGGGCGCTTGCTGACGATATTGACCAGCCCGCCAGGGTCGCCACGGCCATAGAGGCTGGCGGCCGGGCCCTTGAGCACTTCGATGCGCTCGATGCTGGAGGTGTCCGGGGAACTGTAGCTGCCGCGGTTGATGGCAAAGCCGTTCTTGTACAGCTCGCCGGTGGTGAAGCCGCGCACGCTGTAGTTGAGGAAGGTCAGGCCGCCGAAGTTGTTCTGCCGCGACACGCCGCCGGCAAAGTCCAGGGCACGGTCGATGCGGGTGGTGTTGAGGTCCTTGATCACCTGGGCGGGCACCACCTGGATGCTCTGCGGGGTGTCGCGGATATCGCTGTCGGTGCGGGTGGCGGTGGCCGAGCGGGTGGCGCGATAGCCTTGCACCGGGCCGTCGGCACGCTCTTCGAGGTAGGCGTCGGTGATCGAGGTTTCCTCCAGCAGCAGGGGTTGGGCTGCCGAGAGGGGTTGGCCGAACAGGCCCAGGGTGAGGCCGGCCAGAAGCGGTGCGCGAGGGTTCACGGGGGATCTCCAATTAATATGTAATAACGTAACATTTACTATTGCTCTGACGCCATAGGGAGCTGTGGTTTACGGCGTGATTGTCAGATAGGAATGATTCGCGTTATTGTAATGTTATTACGTAGCTGGAGGTTCCCATGCAAGTACTGTCCTCACTCAAGCAGGCCAAGCGCCGTCATCGTGATTGCCAGGTGGTCAAGCGTCGTGGCCGGATCTATGTGATCTGCAAGTCCAATCCGCGGTTCAAGGCCAGGCAGGGCGGGGTGAAGAAGAAGCGGGGGTAGCCGCAAGATAAGCGAATGGGGCCGCAAAGCGGCCCCAGTGAAGTTAACGGAGCGTCCTGCGC
Organism: Pseudomonas mosselii; assembly: GCF_003205295.1. Taxonomy (GTDB): domain Bacteria; phylum Pseudomonadota; class Gammaproteobacteria; order Pseudomonadales; family Pseudomonadaceae; genus Aquipseudomonas; species Aquipseudomonas mosselii_B. The sequence continues at coordinate 94,195 of NZ_QJRP01000014.1, read as the reverse complement.
AAACGCCGCCAACCCAGCACCACACCACTGAGGGCAATCACCAGTCCACCGCTACTCAGGACGATGATCAGCCCTTCCCGCAACAGCGGCCGTGCCAGCAGCGGTTGCCAGTCCCAGCTGTGCAGCAGGTTGAACAACCAGCGCCCGGTGCGTTGCGTCCGGTCATGGCTGGCCACCAGCATGCCGCTGGCCGGGTCCAGATAGGCCCAGGTGCCGGCCGGGTCATCGAAGCGCAGGCGCAGCACGGGCAATGGGCGGGACTGGAAGCCGTACATGCTCTGCGGGTCGCGGGCGAAGTAGTGGAAGTCGTAGGCGGTCTGCCAGTCGTCATGCACTGCAATGCCCGGGGCCATGGCCTGCGCGGCCGCCAGCAACCGCTGTCGGGCAAATGCCCGGGCCGGCGGCGCGCCGTCTTCGAGGATGCGACTGTCGCCATTGGCATTACGTGCCACCAGGTAGGTGACATTGGCCAGGCGTTGCCACTGCAACTCGACAGTGTCGAAACCTGCCTCCTCGCGCAACCGCACCAATGCGGTGGCGACCGGCAGCTTGAGGTCGACGGCGCGCAGCGGGCCGGTTTGCAGGGCGATCTGCGAACGGCTGTCGGTCAGGCCCCAGGGGCGCATCGACATCAGGCCGCTGAACACCCACAACACCAGCACGCCGCCGAACAGCAGCCCGCCGATGTGGTGCCAGCGCAGCCAGCCGCCGGGGTAGGGACTGCGCGAACCGCTGCGATAGCGCGTGCGCAGCCGCAGGCGCAGGATGCCCACCGCCATGCCCAGGACCGCCATCAGCGTGCCGAGCACGGACAAGCCGATCACCAGCGTGCGCCAGCCGTTGTCGAAGCCGAACCCGCCGCGCAAGGGATAGAGCCAGTGCAGCCAGGCACCGACCCAGTTCCAGGCGCGCTCCTGCGCGGTGGCGTCGCGCACCACTTCACCGCTGCGCCCGGACAGGTACAGCCAGGTGCCGGCGGCATCGTCCACCCGCACCCGGTGCAAGGGCCGGTCACCGTCCAGTGCCCGGGAGTGGGTCCACATGTCCTCGTCCACCGTGCCCTGGTAGGCCAGCGCCGCGTCACCGGCGTACTGTCGGGCATTGGCCAGGGCCCAGGCGGCATCGGCGTGAGCCAGGGGCGCACCGCTGGCGGCGTCGAGGGTAACGCGGCGACCGTCAGCCAGTTCCAGCAGGTAGTGCGCCCGCCCGCCCAGGCTGGTCAGGCGCAGTGCCTTCAACGGCTGCTGCGCCCACTGCGCCGGCAACTCGGCGCAGCACCCCGCCGGCAAGGCCGGCAGGTGGGCCAGGCGCTCGGCCGGGGTCAGCTTGGGGTAGCCGACATACAGCATGACCACCCCGGAGACGAACCACAGCGCCATGAACAGGCAGGCGACGATGCCCAGCCAGCGGTGCCACAGGTACAGCTGGCGTTTCAGGCTCATCAGTAGCGCCACTGCACAGCGACTTCCAGGCTGCGCGGCTCACCCAGGTAGTACTGGGTGTTGGTCTGGTGGATGAAGCGGGCGTAGACCTCGTCGGTGAGGTTGCGCAGCCGCGCGCTGAGCTGCACGTGCTTGTCCAGGTCGTGGGTCATCGACAGCCCGTAGACGGTGTACGACGGCACCCAGGCAGTGTTGGCGGTGTTGGCGTAAACCGACGACACATAGCGGGCATCGGCGCCGACCTGCCAGCCCGGCGCCAGGTCATAGGTCAGCCACAGGTTGGCGACCCGGTCGGGAATGTTCACCGGGTTCTTGCCCTTGCGCGAGTACACCACGCCGCCGATGGTCTCGTTGAATTCGTCGTACTCAGCGTTGACCCAACTGAAGTTGCCCGCCGCCAGCAGCTTGGGCGTGACCTTGAACGAGGCCGCCAGCTCGATGCCGGTGGACGTCTGCTGGCCCGCCTGCTCGGTGGTGTTGGGCACGGTCGAGGAGGGCACCGAGATGTTTTTGCGCACGATGCGATAGGCCGCTGCAGTAGCCGAGCCGCGCCCATCGAGGAAGTCGAACTTGCTGCCTACTTCCACCTGGCGGCCGGTGCTCAGGTCGAAGTCGCCGACCTGGCTGATCGAGGCGCCGGTGAGCGAGCCTCCCGGCGGCTCGGCCGAGGTGCTGTACTGGGTGTACAGGCTGACATTGGGCGTCAGGTCGTAGACCAGGCCCAGGCGCCCGGTGAAGGCGTCCCAGCGCCGGTCCAGCTTGGCCCGGGTCACATGGTCGACCACGTCGAAGTCGATATGGTCGTAGCGCAGCGCGGTGATCAACGACAGTTGGTCGGTCAGGCGGGTGCGGTTCTCGACGAAGCCCGCGGTGGTGTCGGTGGTGGTGCTGCGGCCTTTGGCGCGCGGTGCGTCCATGCCGGGGATGTCGAGGAAGTGGTCGGGTTGGAAGCCGTTCGGGTCGATGCGGTCGAAGGCACCCTTGGACAGTGGGTAGTTGGTCTGCTGGTTGCGGTTGTAGTCCACGCCGAACGCCCAGTCGCTGGCCAGGCCGAACAGCTGGCCTTGGTGGGTCAGTTCGACGCGGTTGCCGTTGACCTCCTGGTCGTGACGCTGGCGGTAGCCGCCGGAGCGGTCGATGGCAGTGTTGCCGGCGTTGTAGCGGTACACCTCGAGGTTGCGGTAATCGCGCTGGCCGTTGTAGTGGTAGAAGGTGTTGCGCAGCTGGTTGCTGTCGTCGATGCGGTAGTCGGTGATCGAGCGCAGCCAGCGGGTGCGCTGCTCGTAGCGGCCGTCCTCGACGTTGTAGTTGTTGAAGCGGTTGTGCTTGTCGATGTGCAGGGTGCCGACCGCCGGCTGCAGCACCGGCGTGCCCCAGTACGGGCTGTCCTCTTTCTCTTCCAGGTACTCGATGGCCAGGGTGTGCGACAACTGGTCGTTGATGTCGCTGAGCAGCGAGAAGGCCAGGTTGCCGGCCCCGTTCTCCTGGCGGTCGATGTAGCCATTGGTGCTGGTGCGGCTGTAGTCGAGTCGGGCGTAGTGGCGTGGGCCGTCGCCACTGTTGAGCGCCTTGTTGAAGCCGACCGAGGTCTCCATCGTGTCGTAGCGGCCATAGCTGACGCGGCCTTCGAAGATGTCTTCGTCGCGGTTGGCCAGCTTGGTGATCATGTTCAGGCTGCCACCGACGGCGCCGCTGCCGTTGAGGAACGACGAGGGGCCGCCGAGCAGTTCGACGCGGTCGTAGATCCACGCCCCGACCGGTCGCCCGGCAGCGCCGTACTGCAGGTTGATGCCATTGAACAGCTGGCTGACCTGGGCACCGTTGAAGCCGCGGTACGACACGTAGCCGCCCCAGCCGGGCGGTGCCGAGGCATTGACCCCGGGCAGGGCATTGGCGGCGTCCTGGAAGTTGCGCGCGCCGATGCGCTCCATGGTCTTGCGGTCGGCGACGCTGACCGAGGCGGGGTTCTCGCGGGCGCTGAGGTTCAGTCGCGAGCCGCTTTCGATAGGCCGGTCAAGGTCCAGGGTGGTGGCTTCTTTGGGTTGGTCGGCGGTGGCCGTGACGGTGCTGGCGGGCAAAGTCAGGGTGTCGTCCTGCGCCCAGGCGCAGGTTGCGCTGCCAACGAGCAGCGCCAAAGTGGTCATGCGGAACATGCAAGGCTTCCTGGCTGAAATCGGTGAGCGCACGCCCGCTGCCGATCAGGCAGTACTCAGGCGTGGCGATGTCAGAACGCGAGAAGCGAGGCGGGGGAGGCGCGCGGATTGACCAGTGGCCAGCGCTGCTTGGGCAGGGGCGGCGCGGGTTGTCTGGGTAAGGGTGTGCTCGACTCCCCGGCGAGCAGGGCCAGCAGGCCGAAGAACACCGCCAGCAGGGTGGCGCTGAACAGGCTGGCGATCACGCAGTCGCCGCTGGCGGGCAGCACCGGGTCGCTGATGTCCTGGTCGCCCTTGAACACGCCGCTGCTGTCGGCCGCGCACCAGGCGGCGTCATCCAGGCCGGCCAGGCGCAAGCCTGCCATCTGTCCATGGCCCATGGCGCACAGCAACGAGCCGAACAGGATGCTGAAATACAGCACCCAGGCGACTTGCGATCGTGTGTGGCGGGCCAGCTTCATCGGCAAAGCTCGAAGGGAATGAGAATAGGTACGGCGTGCGGATTCTACAGCGTTTGAAACATCTGCCTAGAGTGCTTGGCCGATAAAAAACATTCGAATCGATTCACCTGGCTGGCTTGACGCCTCTCGGCCCCAGGTGTTCAGATGCCGACCGATTTCAGGTGTCCCATGCCGCCGCGCATGGGGTGAAACGGGAAGCCGGTAGGCTCATAGAGCGAGTCCGGTGCTGCCCCCGCAACGGTATGCAAGTGATGCCTTCGACAGACCACTGTGGCCAGTGCGCCATGGGAAGGTGAAGGCATCTAGGCTTTGTACGGAAAGTGCCTGCGCGACGATCATGCTGCGTTGAAAGCAGGCTCGGAATGCTCATTGACAACCAGTCAACTCCGCTTCCTCGCCTGTTTTCGCCTTGCCTGATCGCCGCTCGGCGACTTTCCGTAAAAACCCTAGTCTTGCGAGCCCGGAGACCGGCCTGGAATGTTGTAGGCAAACTCCTGCGGTGGGCGGGCATGGGCCGGTATTGGCGTGTGCGCGATCCGTGCTCCTGCGTGCTTCTGCGAAAGTCACTTTCGAGAAGAGCATGATTGCTGTGATTCACTCCCGACGTTTCTCCCCCAAGGCCCGGACCCTGCTTCTGGGCTGCCTGGCCAGCCCCCTGGCACTGGCCGAAAACACCCCCCTGATCCTCGACCAGCAGATCGTCGCCGCGCCCTCGGTGGAGTCGACCACGGTCGCCGCCATGGCCCAGTACGGCAGCAAGGTCGAGATCGTCAGCCGCGAGCAGATCGAGCGCGCCGGCCCCGGCGCCGACATCACCCGGGTGATGCAGATGTTCATCCCTGGCTTCTACGTCGCGCCGAAGAACGGCCCGTTCGACTACGGCACCTACTCGCTGCTGGGCGGGCGCAACGACGACACGTTGATCCTGCTCGACGGCGTGCGCCTGAACAACCGCTTGTACGGTGGCCTGTACCTGGACACCCTGCCGGCCAACGCGGTGGAGCGCATCGAGGTGCTCAAGGGCGGCCAGAGCCTGTTATTCGGTACCCAGGCGGTGGCGGGGGTGATCAATATCGTCACCCGCAGCCCGCAGCGCCGCGAGGCTTCGGGCGAGGTCAACCTGGGCCTGGACAGCTTCGCCGGCAACAGCAAGGACGCCCGCGTCGAGCGGATCTTCAGCAATGGTTTCGGCGACCTGGGGCTGCTGGCCTATGTGAGCCACAATGTCTCCGACGGCTACCAACCGTTTCGCAATCGCGACTACAGCGGCAACGTCAGCGACAAGAAACGCGGCTACGAGGTGACCACCTTCGGCGGCAAGGCGATCCAGGCCTTCGGCGACGCTGCGCGGCTGGAGCTGTTCTACCAGTACACCGACGCCAACCTCGATTTCGCGCGGCCGGTGAACAACTACAAGACCACCAACGACCGCGTGCAGCAGATCGCCACCGCCACCTTCGAGCAGCGCCTCAACGAGCGCCTGAGCTACTTCATCAAGGGCCACGTCAACGACTGGGATACCCGCTACACCCGCATCAACAACCGTGCCGATGGTCGCCGCGACGTGGTCAACCACAACGACTACTGGGGCTTCACCGACTGGGGTGTGCAGGCTGAGGGCAAGGCCGAGCTCGACGGCGGCCATGTGCTGGTGTTCGGTTCCGACAACCAGTGGTTCAAGGGCCAGGACGACGTGCTGGTGATCGACGACAACAAGGCCCAGGCCAATGCGCTGTATGCCCAGCTGCGGCCCAGGATCGAGGCCCTGCCGAACTGGCACCCGAGCCTTGGCGTGCGCCACGAGGCCATGAGCGGCGGCGACAGCGCCACCGTCGGCATGCTCACCTCGCTGTACGACCTGAACGACAACTGGCAGCTGCGCGGCCAGTACGGTAGCGCCTACAAGCTGCCCAACGCCGAGCAGTTGTTCGTCAACGAGCCCGGCGACGAGATCGGCAACCGCGACCTCAAACCCGAGAAGAGCCGCAATGCCGAGCTTGGCCTGGACTACCACGGCCTGCTGCTGGCGCGTGAATTCAGCGCCAGCGTCACCGTGTTCCGGCGCAAGATCACCGACCTGATCACCCTGGACGGCAGCCAGTGGGTGAACGGCCAGGGCCAGGTGCAGATGCGCGGTTTCGAGGCCGATGCGCGTATCCAGCTCGACGACCAGTGGAACCTGCAGGCCGACATGACCCGAAACCTCACCGAGTCGCGCACCGGGGCGACGATCAACGATGTGCCAAGTTTCTTCGCCCGCTCGCGGCTCGGCTACGAATCGGCAGATCGCAAGTGGGGTGCCGGGGGCGCCGTTCGCTACATTCGCGACGTGGTCAGCTCAAAGGGCGTCGACTATGGCCATTATTCGGTGGTCGACGCCGATGCCTACCGCTACCTGGACGGCGCCCGCCAGCACCGGCTGAGCCTGCTGGTGGAGAACCTGTTCGACCGCGACTATGTCACCAGCCGGGCGAGCAACGTCGACAACCTCGGACGGCCGTTCACCACTGAACTGCGGTACACCTACACCTTCTGAGGGGCGTGAGCATGGACTATCAGCGCGTGTTGTTCGTCGGCCCCGGCCTGGGCGGGGGCTCGGCGGCCGAAGCGTTTGGCGCCGAGGTTCGCGACCTGCGTGGGCATACGGCAGGTCGGGATATCGTCGATACCCTGGAGGGCTTCGATGGGCTATGGACGGTGATCCGCGAGGCCCTCGACCAAGGGGTGGAACGCCTGCTGGTAGTGGACCTGGAGCCCACCTCGGACAGCGCCTACCTCGATTGGCTGCGCGATGAGCTGGGGCGCCTGGCGCAAGGTCGGGCCGGTATCTGGGTCACGGCCCAGGCCCTGGGCCGGCGCGGGCTGGATGCGCGAGCGGCGTGTGCCAGCATTGGCGAGCATACCCGGCACTTGCCGTGCGACCAGGTCAATGCGGTGGCCAGCGACCCGGACTGGTCGCGGGTGCCCGAGCATGCCCGCCAGGTGTTCCTGTGCACCGGCCCGCGCTGCGTGCGGCGTGGCGCCTTGCCGTTGTGGAAGCGCCTGCGCCGCCGGTTGCTGGACCGTGACCTGATCGAGACGCCGGGCGGCGTGCTGCTGACCCGCACCGGTTGCCAGTTTCCCTGCAACCTGGGGCCGGTGCTCACGGTGCACCCGGACGGCTGCTGGTATCGGGTACGTGATGATCGGGAGGTGGAGGAGTTGGTGGAAACGCATCTGCAGGGCGGAAGGATCGCCGAAGGACTCTTGCTCAAAGGAGGGGCGTGCGATGCGTAAAGCCTGGCTGCTGTCTCTGGCTTTGTGCTGTGGCACACCGGCCCTGGCCGACAGCTATCGCAACTGCGGGCAGGACTGGCAACGGCCCGCTGCGACGCCTGCGCGTATCGTGGCGCTCAACCAGCACGCGGCCGACCTGCTGCTCGCCCTCGGCGCGGGGCCGTCGATGGTCGGAGTGGCCTACCTGGACGACAACGGCGCCGCCTACAAGCAGGGCCGCTACCAGGGCGTGCCAGTGATCGCCCGGGAGTATCCGGCCAGCGAGGTGCTGTACGCGCAAAGGCCGGACCTGGTAGTGGGCGGATTTGCCACGGCCTTCGGCGATGGGGTCAGCTCGCGAACCCGGCTGGTCGGCAACGGGATCGCCACCTACCTGCTCGAGTCGGCCTGTGCCGGTCATTCCCTGGACTACTACGCCCATGTCCGGCGTGACCTGACCCTCCTTGGCGAAATGCTCGGCAGGCAGGCGAGAGCCCAGGCGTTGATCGAGGCGATGGAGGTGGACCTGGCGCGGGCCAGGGCGATCGCGCCGACCGGCAAGCCGCTGTCGGTGTTCTACCTCGACAGCGAGGTCCGGGGGCTGGACAGCGAAGGTGGGCGGGGTTTCGTCACGCTGTTGCTGGCCGCCGCCGGAGCGCGCAATGTGTTCGGCGGGCTCGACCAGTACCGTGTGACAGTCAACCGCGAGGCGCTGCTGAGCAGCGACCCCGATGTGATCCTGCTGGCCGACGCCCTGTGGTCGCCGGCCAGCCGCAAGCGTCGGCTGCTGACCCGCGACCCTGTGCTCTCGAGCCTGCGGGCGGTGCGCGAGAACCGCATGCTCGATATCCCGTTCACTGAGTTGGTGCCGACGCCGGCCAGCGGACGGGTGGCCCTGGAACTGGCGCAGCGGCTCAGGGAGATGGTTGTTCCATCGCCGGCCTACTCGCCGATGACCAACTGACGCGCCAACTGGTTGTGGCGCTCCAGCACCCGCGGCAGGTCGACGGTGGTGATACGCCCGTCCTGAACCACCACACGCCCGTTGATCACGCTGGTGTCGACATGGGTCGGCGTGCAGAACACCAGTGCCGCCAACGGGTCGTGCAGGGCGCCGGCATAGGCCACATGGCCGAGGTCGAAGGCGACGAAGTCGGCGACCATGCCCGGGGCGAGGGCGCCGATATCGTTGCGGTTGAGTACCTTGGCGCCGCCCAGGGTGGCGATTTCCAGCGCCTCGCGGGCGGTCATCGCATCCGGCCCGAAACCGACCCGTTGCAGCAGCAGTGCCTGGCGTACTTCGCCGATCATGCTGGCGCCATCGTTGGACGCCGAACCATCGACCCCAAGGCCCACCGGCACGCCGTGGTCGCGCATCTTGCGGATCGGCGCTATCCCTGAAGCCAGGCGCATGTTCGAGCATGGGCAATGGGCGACCCCGGTGCCGGTGCGGGCGAACAGCTCGATGCCATGCTGGTCGAGCTGCACGCAGTGGGCGTGCCATACGTCGTGACCGATCCAGCCCAGGTCCTCGGCGTATTCGGCCGGGGTCATGCCGAACTTCTCGCGGCTGTAGGCGATGTCGTTGACGTTCTCGGCCAGGTGGGTGTGCAGCGACACGCCATACTGGCGAGCCAGCACCGCCGCCTCGCGCATCAGGTCGCGGCTGACCGAGAACGGCGAGCAGGGCGCCACCACCACGCGCAGCATCGAGCCGTGGCTGGCATCGTGGTAGTCCTCGATCAAGCGCTGCGACTCCTTGAGGATGTCGCTTTCCTTCTCCACCACCGAGTCCGGCGGCAGGCCGCCCTGGCTGCGGCCGACGCTCATGCTGCCGCGCGCGGCGTGGAAGCGCATGCCGATCTCCTCGGCGGCGTGGATGCTGTCGTCGAGCTTGCAGCCGTTGGGGTAGATGTACAGGTGGTCGCTGGAGGTGGTGCAGCCCGAGAGGATCAGCTCGGCCATGGCGGTCTGGGTCGATACCGAGATCATCTCCGGGGTCAGCCGCGCCCAGATCGGGTAGAGGTTGGTCAGCCAGTTGAACAGCTCGCCGTCCTGGGCCGCCGGCACCACGCGGGTGAGGCTCTGGTACATGTGGTGGTGGGTGTTGACCAGGCCCGGGATGACCACCTTGCCGGTCATGTCGAGGATCACGTCGGCGTGTTGCGGCAGGGTATCGCTTGGGCCGACCTGCCTGATCACATTGTCTTCGATGTAGAGACCGCCGCGTTTGATCTCGCGGCGCTCGCCGTCCATGGTCACCAGCAGTTCGGCGTTCTTGACCAGTAGTGTCTTGGGCATGTGAGTCCCTCCCGCTTGGGGTGTGTTTTCTGATTGTAGGGAAGCGTCAGGCGCCGTGGCGAAGCCCGGCGTCAAAGGCTGGAGCGAAACCGCGCACGCACAGGTACGGCCCTGGCGAGGGCGTATCGGGCGCGTGGATCGATGGCAGCAGGGCGTATGCGGCGTTCAGGACGCACGGCATTCGAGAAGGGGGCCCGGAGAGGTTGGGCGATAGCGGATGTCGCATGGCTTGAGCCTGTCGCAATACGCAACGGCGATGACCGTTGTCGTAGGCGTGAGGCAGTGTAAACAGAATTTCTTTTTTTTGTATACGAGTTTTTCGCCGCAATTCTGACGACTGCGGGACGGGCCACTCTCATGGAACAAACTTGATTTAGCTTGACCCTGTGGGAGCGGGTTTATCGGACCGCCGCACCGCCGCGAAGAATCCAGCGCGGTGTATGGCACCGGCTGCGCCGGTGTTCGCGGGCAAGCCCGCTCCCACGGGGATCGCGCCAGATTCTAAAAATTGAGCAAGACAGTTGCTCCCACAATGATGCAGGGCGTGATTGATGTCGTTGCGCCAGTATGCGACTGTCTCGCTACCAGCCACTGTCACAGGCCGGCAGGTTCGCGCGGGCTGATTACACTGTGGAAATCGCCACACGGGGAGTACCTGGGATGGGCTGCGCGTTGATGGGGCATGCGGCAAGGCTGGCGTCTGCACGGGGCAGGCGTTCATGAACAACCGTGGGCGGAGTATCTCCCTGCAATGGCTGGTGGCGCTGGCGATCATGCTGGGCATGCTGGCGCTGGGCGCGGCCCTGGCCTGGCAGGGCTACCTGGGGGTGCGCCAGACGCTGGTGGCCGCCGCCGGCGATGCCGCCCAGCAGGTTGGTCGGACCATCGACGAGCGCGCCCGACGCCTGGTCGATCCGGTGCAGAGCAGTATCCGCCTGCTGGCCTTCGATGCCTCTGCGGGGGCTATGGCGCAGCACCTGGAGCGGCTACCGCAACTGGTCGAGAGCCTGCGCGCCAACCGCATGCTCAGTGCCGCCTACCTCGGCTACCCCAATGGCGAGTTTCTGTTGGTCCGCCGCCTGCGCGATCCACAGTTGCTGCAGCGTTTCGCGGCACCGGCAGGCACGATGTTCCTGGTGCAGACCGTCAGCCTGGGCGAAGACGGCGCGTTGCATGGCGAATGGCGTTTCTACGACCAGGCGATGACCCTGCTGCTGCACCAGCCCAAGCCGGACTACCGCTACGATCCGCGCCAGCGCCCCTGGTTCGTCGAAGCCTCTGCGCAGTCGACCACCGTGCTTACCCGCCCTTATGTGTTCTTCACCACCCGCGAGATCGGCCTGACCATGGCCCAGCGCAGCGTCGATGGCGCGGCGGTGATCGGCATGGACGTATCCGTCACCGACCTGGCCAGCGAGAGCCGCGACCTGCGCATGACGGCTGGCACCGAGATCGCCGTGGTCGATGACCAGGGTAGCGTGGTGGCTTATCCGGACCTGCAGCGGGTCATCGTCCGCGAAGGCGAGGGCGTGCGTCTGTCGCGCATCGATGAACTGGGCATTGCCAGCCTCGCACGGATCCATGCCGATGCCCTCCAGGGGACCCGGCCACAGCCGTATCAGGTCGAAGGGCAGACCTGGTATGGCATGCGCGTGCCGCTGACCACCGTGGCCGGGCAGGACCTGCAGGTGCTGATTGCCGTGCCGGCCCACGAGCTGCTGGCCGGGGCGCGCCAGGTGTTGTTCGAGCAACTGCTCTGGGCCGCCGCGCTGGCGGCGGTGTTGCTGCTGCTCGGCGGCTTGCTCGGTCGGCGCATCGGCCGCCCGCTGCGCCGGCTCACCGAGCAGGTGCAGGGCCTGGCCGGTTTTGATTTCAGCCGCGAGGTGGGTGTGCTCTCGCGGGTGTCGGAGGTGCGTGAACTGAGCCGGGTGCTGAGCCGCATGTCCGGTACCATCCGCAACTTCCAGGCGATCACCCTCACGCTCAGCCGCGAGACCCAGCTCGAGCGCATGCTCGATGGCGTGCTCAACCACCTGGTGGCCGCCGCCAGCGCCAGTGCCGGCGCGGTGTACCTGTACGACGCCGACAACGCGCGCCTGCGCCTGGCCGCGGCCTGCCGGGCCCAGGACTATCCGGCTGAGCTGGCGATACATGAAGACGACCATCAGGACCTGACCAGCGCCGTGACCCAGGCCCTGTCGTTGCAAGGACGCAGCCTGGCGGTGGTGCTCAACGACCGTGGCCAGGCGCTGCTCGGCATCCTGGTGCTGCAACTGGAGGATGAACATGCGGGACAGGCGTTCCGGCGCTTCGTCGAGGAGCTGTCCGGCGCCGCCGCCGTGGCCATCGAGACCCGCCAACTGGTCGAAGCCCAGCAGCGCCTGCTGGACGCGATGATCAAGCTGCTGGCCGACGCCATCGACGCCAAGAGCCCCTACACCGGCGGTCATTGCGAACGGGTGCCGCAGCTGGCGCAGATGCTCCTGGACCAGGCCGTGCAGGCCGACAGTGGCCCCTATGCCGGCTTCAGCATGAGCGAGGACGAGCGCTACGAGTTTCGCGTGGCCGCCTGGCTGCACGACTGCGGCAAGATCACCAGCCCCGAGTACGTGGTGGACAAGGCGACCAAGCTCGAGACCCTGTACAACCGTGTCCACGAGGTACGCATGCGCTTCGAGGTGCTCTGGCGCGACGCCGAGATCGCCTACTGGCAAGGCATGGCCAACGGCGATGACGAGCCAGTATTGCGCCATGCGCTGGAACAGTGCCGGGCCGAGCTGCAGGACGAGTTTGCCTTTGTCGCCAACGCCAATATTGGCAGCGAGTTCATGCAGGAGGACGACATCGAGCGCCTGGGTCGTATCGGCCAGCGCCGCTGGCTGCGGCACTTCGACAACCGCCTGGGCATTTCCCGCGATGAGGCCGTGCGTTTCGCCGATACGCCATCCGAACCCTTGCCGGTGGAGGAGCCGCTGCTTGCCGATCGCGACGAGCACCGGGTGCCCTGGGGGCCGCGCAAGCCACCAGTGGCCAAGGACGACCCGCGCAACCGCTGGGGCTTCGACATGCGCCTGCCGGCCCATGCCAGCAACCACGGCGAGTTGTACAACCTGTCGATCCGGCGGGGCACGCTCAACGACGAGGAGCGCTTCAAGATCAACGAGCACATCGTGCAGACCATCATCATGCTCAGCGCCTTGCCGTTCCCGCGCCAGCTCAGGCGCGTGCCGGCGATTGCCGGTAATCACCACGAGAAGATGGACGGCAGCGGCTATCCGCGCAGGCTCGGGCAGGACGCGCTGGGCATTCCAGAGCGGGTGATGGCGATCGCCGATATCTTCGAGGCGCTGACCGCGGCAGACCGGCCGTACAAGGCACCGAAGACGCTTTCCGAGTCGGTGAAGATCCTGGTGTCCATGGCGCGGGACAACCATATCGACGGGCAGTTGCTGAAGCTGTTCCTCGATACCGGAGTCCACCGCCAGTATGCCGAACGGTTCCTGCGTCCCGAGCAGATCGACGAGGTGGATGTGGCCTACTGGCTGGCGCAACTGTAGATGTCGGAGGGCCTGTCAACGCAGGCGCCGGTTCCAGTCGCCGCCATGATCGCGCCAGCAGGCCTCTTCGCTGTCGAAGCGCACATGCCAGGCGACATGGTCCAGCGCGATCCCGGCGTTACCCAGCGCCTGGGCCGTCAGCGCGATCATCCGCGCCTTGTCCGCGCCGGCCAGGGCCCGGGCCTTGTCGGTGTCGTCGGTGAACACCCAGGTGATGCGCAGGCTGGCGGGGAAGTCGTCGAGGTCCACCTGGTGGGTGAGCCAGGCGAAACCGACGATCTCGCCCTGAGCGGTAGCGCAGGCCTCGGTCAGGCAAGCGACCATCTCCCGCTCCAGGCGCGCCAGGGCACGCTTGCCGCCTGCCATCAGACGTTGTCGATCTGCTGGCAGAAGCGCAGGCGGTTGCCGAACGAGTCGACCACCTACATCTCCAGGCCCCAGTCGACCGCCTCGGCCTGTGGGCGCGCATAACCGTAGCGCTTGGCCATAAGCTCGCCCTCCAGGGCCTTGAGATCCTCGACCCGGGCGAACACTGCCGCGCCCGGCGTGGCGTCGCCGTGGTGCTCGGACAGGTGCAGGATCAAGCCGTCGCGGTGGACCTGCATGTACAGCGGCAGGTCCGGGGCGAAGCGCTGCTCCCAGTCGAGCTGGAAACCGAGGAAGTCGAGGTAGAACTCCCGGGCCTTGTCGACCGAGAAAATCAGCAGGATCGCAATGGCGGGGGCGAATTGCATGGTGGCGTCCTTGGCTCGAAAAAGGGCAGGGCGGTCACTTTAGCGCACTTCACCACGCAGACCGGCACTTGAATTGCGCGCCGGGCCGCAGCCGCTCTGGGCCGCAGCCTCGCGGCATGACTGACGGTCCGAAAGTTTCATCTTCGTTCATCTGCGCAGTTGGCCCGCTCCCTGCTATATCCCCTCAGCGAATATTGATCGAGTGGTCAGCCCGGTGCGCCCGCAAGCACCCCGCGCAGGCCTCTCCATACGGCCTTCGGGCCACGGATTTCAGGGGTTCCAGGATGTCGTTGGCGCAACAGATCGACCCACCGCAGGCAGACCCGGGCTGGAGCGCCCATCTGCAGTTGCGCTTTGTCCAGCGCGAGGACGTGACCCGCCTTGGTGCGCGGCGTCATGTCGGACCTCTTTTGGTGCAGCGGCCTTTCTACCCGGAGGGCGCGCCGTGCCATGTCTATGTGCTGCACCCGCCCGGCGGGATCGTTGCTGGTGACCGCCTGGAGCTGGACATACATCTGGAAACCGGCAGCCACGCCTTGCTGACCATGCCCGGCGCCAGCAAGTTCTACCGCAGCATCGGCCCCACCGCGCGCCTGGCCCAGCGCTTTCACCTCGCCGCCGGCAGCACCCTGGAGTGGCTTCCCCAGGACAGCATTTTCTTCAACGGCGCCCGAGCCCGCCTCGACAGCCGTTTCACCCTCGAGCCCGGTGCCCGTCTGCTGGCCTGGGAGACGCTGTGCCTGGGCCGTCCGGTGATGAACGAGCGCTTCGAGCAGGGTGCCCTGGACAGCCGGCTGCGCATTGAACTGCCCGGCGAGCCCGGCCTGCACGAGCGCCTGCGTATCGAAGGCGGGCAGTTGGACAAGCTGGCCGGGCACCCACTGGTGGCCACGTTCTGCGCCGCGCCGGCCGACCAGGCGCTGCTCGACCAGGTGCGCCAGGCCCTCGACGAACTGGCGACGCCCGCCGGCGCGACCCTGCTCGGCCCGCTGCTGGTGATCCGCCTGCTCGACGATGACAACCAACACTTGCAACGTAACCTGCAGCGCCTCTGGCACCTGCTGCGCCCGGCCGTGCTCGGCCTGGCACCGTGCCCGCCGCGCATTTGGGCCACCTGAAGAGAGCCGCCATGGAGCTGACCCCACGAGAGAAAGACAAACTGCTGCTGTTCACCGCCGCCTTGCTGGCCGAGCGGCGCCTGGCCCGTGGCCTGAAACTCAACTACCCGGAAGCGGTGGCGCTGATCAGCGCCGCGGTACTCGAAGGCGCCCGCGATGGCCGCACGGTGGCCGAGCTGATGAGCCTGGGGCGCGAGGTGCTGGTGCGCGAACAGGTGATGACCGGTGTGCCGGAGATGCTGCACGACGTCCAGGTCGAGGCGACCTTCCCCGACGGCACCAAGCTGGTGACCGTGCATGAACCCATCGTTTGAGGAGGCCGGCATGATCCCCGGAGAAGTCCAGGTCGCCGCGGGCGACATCGAGCTCAATGTCGGCCGCCAGTCTGTCAGCGTCAGCGTGGCCAACCATGGCGACCGCCCGGTGCAGGTGGGCTCGCACTACCACTTCTATGAAGTCAACGACGCCCTGGTATTCGAGCGCGAGCCGACCCGTGGCTATCGCCTGGACATACCGGCCGGCACCGCGGTGCGCTTCGAACCGGGGCAGGCGCGCACCGTGCAGTTGGTGGCCTATGCCGGCAAGCGTGAGGTGTACGGCTTCCAGGGCAAGGTGATGGGCGCGCTGGAGGGCAGGGCATGAGCCGCATTTCCCGCCAGGCCTACGCTGACATGTTCGGGCCCACCGTCGGCGACCGCGTGCGCCTGGCAGACACCGCGTTGTGGGTGGAGGTGGAGAGGGACTTCACGATCTACGGCGAGGAGGTCAAGTTCGGCGGTGGCAAGGTGATCCGCGACGGCATGGGCCAGGGCCAGATGCTCGCAGCCCAGGCAATGGACCTGGTGCTGACCAACGCGTTGATCATCGACCACTGGGGCATCGTCAAGGCCGATATAGGCGTCAAGCACGGCCGTATTGCCGCCATCGGCAAGGCCGGCAACCCTGATGTGCAGCCCGGCGTGACGGTGCCGGTGGGGCCGGGCACCGAGGTCATCGCCGCCGAGGGCAAGATCGTCACCGCCGGCGGCATCGATTCGCATATCCATTTCATCTGCCCGCAGCAGGTGGAGGAGGCGCTGACCAGCGGCGTGACCACCTTCATCGGCGGCGGCACCGGCCCCGCCACCGGCACCAACGCCACTACCTGCACTCCCGGCCCCTGGTACCTGGCGCGCATGCTCCAGGCCGCCGACTGCCTGCCGATCAACATCGGCCTGCTGGGCAAGGGCAACGCTTCGCGGCCCGAAGCTCTGCGCGAACAGATTGCCGCCGGCGCCGTGGGCCTCAAGCTGCACGAGGACTGGGGCTCGACGCCCGCAGCCATCGACTGCTGCCTGGGGGTGGCCGAGGAGATGGACATCCAGGTGGCGATCCACACCGACACCCTCAACGAGTCGGGCTGCATCGAGGACACCCTGGCCGCCATCGGCGAGCGCACCATCCATACCTTCCACACCGAAGGGGCGGGCGGCGGCCATGCGCCGGACATCATCCGCGCGGCGGGCCAGGCCAACGTGCTGCCGTCCTCGACCAACCCGACGCTGCCCTACACCGTGAACACGGTGGACGAGCACCTGGACATGCTCATGGTCTGCCACCACCTGGACCCGAGCATCGCCGAGGACGTGGCCTTCGCCGAGTCGCGCATCCGTCGCGAGACCATCGCCGCCGAGGACATCCTTCACGACATGGGCGCCTTCGCCATGACCTCGTCCGACTCCCAGGCCATGGGTCGGGTCGGCGAGGTGGTGCTACGAACCTGGCAGGTGGCGCACCAGATGAAGCTGCGCCGCGGCCCGCTGGCGCCGGACGGCGCCTACAGCGACAACTTCCGGGTCAAGCGCTACATCGCCAAGTACACCATCAACCCGGCGCTGACCCACGGCATCGCCCACGAAGTCGGTTCGGTGCAGGTGGGCAAGCTGGCCGACCTGGTGCTGTGGGCGCCGGCATTCTTCGCGGTCAAGCCGGCCCTGGTGCTCAAGGGCGGGATGATCGCCACGGCGCCGATGGGCGATATCAACGGCTCGATCCCGACCCCGCAACCGGTGCACTACCGGCCGATGTTCGGCGCCCTGGGTGCGGCGCGGCATGCCACGCGCATGACCTTCCTGCCCCAGGCCGCCCTGGACCGTGGCCTGCCCCATGAATTGAAGCTGCAGAGCCTGATCGGCGTGGCCCATGGCTGCCGGCGGGTGCGCAAGGCCGACATGGTCCACAACACCCTGCAACCGCTGATCGAGGTCGATGCCCAGACCTACCAGGTGCGCGCCGACGGCGAGCTGCTGGTGTGCGAGCCAGCCCATGAGCTGCCGCTGGCGCAGCGCTATTTCCTATTCTGAAGGAGCGAACATGATTGTCCTCACCCGTCGCATCACTCAGGCCGGCGCCATCACCGGTACCGTCACCCTCGATGTCGACAGCCGCATAAAGAGCCGCCTGCGGGTCACCCTCGACGATGGCCGCGAGGCCGGGTTGCTGCTCGAGCGCGGCCATCTGCTGCGTGGCGGCGAACTGCTGGGCGACGCCGAAGGCACTCAGGTGATCCAGGTATTGGCCGCGCCGGAGGCCGTGTCCACGGTGCGCTGCGCCGACCCGCACCTGCTGGCCCGCGCCGCCTACCACCTGGGCAACCGCCATGTGCCGCTGCAGATCGAGCCGGGCCTTTTGCGATTCCAGCACGACCATGTGCTCGACGACATGCTGCGCGGCCTGGGGCTGGAGGTGGTCGCCGAACAGGCGCCGTTCGAGCCCGAGGCCGGTGCCTACCAGAGCGCCCCCCATGGTCATTCCCATGGCCACGACCATCCGTTCGTACGTTTGTCAGCCCATTCCTGACCTCACCCTGGAGCCCACAATGAAAAAGACTTTCGCCCTGGTACTGCTGATGGTGGCCCTGCCGGCCTTTGCCCACCCCGGCCATGACACCAACCCGCTGCAGGACGGCCTGCTGCATCCGTTGACTGGCCTCGATCACCTGCTGATGCTGCTCGGCACCGGCGTGCTCGCTGCCCTGACCCGGCGCAACCTGACCCTGCCGCTGGCGACCCTGGCGGCGATGTTCGGCGGCGCGGTGTGCGGCCACCTGTTCGGCGATGTGGTCGGCATGGAGCAGATGATCCTCGGCTCGCTGCTGGTGGCCGCCGCCGCCATGCTGCTGCCGAGCCGCCAGTTGCTGCTGTCGCTGATCATGCCGGTGTTCGCCCTGTTCCACGGCTGGGCCCATGGCGTGGAAGCCACCCCCAGCGCCTTCTGGCAGTTCAGCGCCGGCTTCGTCACGGTCAGCGGCCTGCTGCTGGTGGCAGGCTTTGGCGTTGGCTGCTTGCTGCGCCGCCATGCCGGCCTGCAGAAAGCCTTTGGCGGCGGCCTGCTGGCCGGTGCTGCACTGGTAATGGCCGGCTGATGACCAGCGACCTGGCGCTGCTGCGCCTGCTGCAGCTGGCCAGTCCCGGCCTGCCCGTGGGCGGCTTCACCTACTCGCAAGGCCTGGAGTGGGCCGTGGAAGCCGGCTGGGTGAAGGATGCCAAGGGCTTCGCCGCCTGGCAGCGCGAGCAGTTGCACGACACCCTCGGCCATCTCGATTGGCCGCTGCTGGCGCGTCTCTACCACGCCTGTCAGGCGGACGATGCCGACGCCTTCGCCCACTGGAGCCTGTTCCTGCTGGCCAACCGCGAAACCGCCGAGCTGCGCCTCGAGGAACGCCAGCGCGGCAGCGCCCTGGCGCGCCTGCTCGATGGCTGGCAGCTGGCGCAGGCCCCAGCCTGGCGCGCCAGCCTCGAACTCAGCCAGCTGGGCGGCATGGCCTGGCTCGGCGCGCACTGGTCGATCCCGCTGCGCCAGCTTGCCCTGGGCCATGGCTTCGCCTGGCTGGAGGGCGCGGTGATGGCGGGGGTGAAGCTGGTGCCGTTCGGCCAGCAGGCCGCCCAGACCCTGCTGCGTGACCTGGGCGAGGCGTTGCCCGCCGTGCTCGATCATGCCCTGGCACTCGATGACGACCAGCTCGGCGGCGGCCTGCCGCTGCTGGCCATCGCCTCATCGCGTCACGAAACCCAATACACCCGATTGTTCCGTTCCTGAGGACTGCCTAGATGGAAAACTACCAGCAACCCCTGCGCGTCGGTGTCGGCGGCCCGGTCGGTTCCGGCAAGACCGCGCTGCTCGAATGCCTGTGCAAGGCCATGCGCGACCATTACCAGATCGCCGTGGTGACCAACGATATCTACACCAAGGAAGACCAGCGCATCCTTACCGAGGCCGGAGCCCTGGCACCCGAGCGCATCGTCGGCGTCGAGACCGGCGGCTGCCCGCACACCGCGATCCGCGAGGACGCCTCGATGAACCTGGCCGCCGTCGAAGCGCTGGCGCGCAGGTTCGGCAACCTCGAAGTGATCTTTGTCGAGAGTGGCGGCGATAATCTCAGCGCCACCTTCAGCCCGGAGCTGGCCGACCTGACCATCTACGTGATCGACGTCGCCGAGGGCGAGAAGATCCCGCGCAAGGGCGGGCCGGGCATCACCAAGTCGGATTTCCTGGTGATCAACAAGACCGACCTGGCGCCTTATGTCGGGGCTTCACTGGAGGTGATGGAGCGTGATACCCAACGTATGCGCCCGCAGCGGCCATGGACTTTCAGCAACCTCAAGAAGGGCGAGGGGTTGCAGGCGGTGATCGACTTCATCATCGAGCGTGGGATGCTGGGGGAAAGAGGCTGTAGGGCCCAGGCGGTATCGGGCTGAGGGAACGATGTTGCAAGCGAAAGAGCCAGGCTCCCCGTGACGGCCGGTTGGCCTGGCGATGGCATGCCCTAGCGTGCCAGCGCCTGGTTCGGCTTGTAGAACAGGAAGTGCGTGGTTTCGGCCGTCTTGCGGTAGGCCTTGGCCCAGTCCGGGTTCACATTGCGGTCGTGGAAGTACAGTGCGCCGCCGGTAGGGTCCTGCAACTGCTGGTTGAGGGCCTTGCGGGCGATTTCCTTGGCCACCGTGTAGCGTTCTTCTTCTTCCACCTGGTCGGGGCGCCCGTCGCACCACCAGGAAAACTGGCAGCTCTTGCTCTCGACTCCTTGCTTGACCACGCCACAGATGCTGTCGGGGAAACCTTCGTGGCCCAGGCGGTTGAGCACCACGCTGGCCACCGCGCTCATGTCCCTGGCGTCGGCGCCCTTGGCCTCCCAGTAGATGGTGCGCGCCAGGCAAGTGATGCTGTCGTCCATCGGCGCCTGGCCGGCCGGGTCGACGGCCTGGACTTCACCGGGGGTGAGGGTTTCCTGCTTTCTAGGCGGTGGCGCATCCTCGACCACCTTTTCTTCCAGCACTTGTGCCTTGTCTTCGGCGACGGCGGCCTTCTGGCTATCGGCCGCGGGGAGGGGGGCTGCGAGCAGGGTCAGGTACAGGCCGAACAGCATCCACGGTAGGCGCATGGTCGAGTTTCCGCAGGGTGGGCTGTCCACAGTCTAGCCGTATCGCTTCAACTCAGCGTCAAGGTCAGCACCAGTGGCAGGGTCGCGGCGGCGGCGACGGTCTGCAGGGCGATGATGGTCGCCATCAGCGGCGCGTTGCCGCCCATCTGCCGAGCCATCACGTAGGACGACGAGGCGGTGGGCAGGGCCTGGAACAGCACCGCCACCACCGCTGCCTGGCCGCCCAGCCCGAGCAGCCGGCACAGGCCCCAGGTGGTCAGCGGCATGACCAGGAACTTGAACAGCGATGCGGCCACCAGCGGTTTGACCTGCTGGCCCAGGCGCGCCCCGCCCAGTGCAGCGCCGACGCACAGCAGGCCCAAGGGCAACGCTGCCTGGCCCAGGGCCTTGACCGTAGGCTCCAGACCGGCCGGCAGGCCCAGGCCGGTCAGCCGTAGCAGTAGCCCTGCGGCGCAGCCGATGATCAGTGGGTTGGCGAAGATCGCCTTGAGCACCGTGGCCGGCGAGCTGTGGCGTGCGCTGAAGCGGGCGAAGACCAGCACGCAGAGCAGGTTGACCAGTGGCACGATGGCGGCATTGGCCACCGCCGCCAGGGCGATGCCGGCCGTGCCGTAGATTCCGGCGGCCAGGGTCGCGCCAATGTAGTTGTTGAAGCGCACGCCACCCTGGAACACCGAGGTGAAGTCGGCGCCGTCATGGCTGGCGGCGCCCTGGTAGAGCACCAGCAGCAGGGCGCCAAGCAGCGTCGAGAGCATCAGCACGCCGACCATGCCCAGCACCGGCACACCGTCGAGGTTGGCGGTGGCCAGGCCGTGGAGGAACAGCGATGGCAGCAGCACGTAGTAGCTCAGGCGCTCGGCGCCGGGCCAGAAGGTTTCGGCGAGAAAGCCACGCACTCGCAGCCAGGTGCCCAGGGCGATGAGCAAGATGATCGGGACGAGGGTAGTGAGCAGCAGATGGAGCATGGGGGCGGGTCCGTGGTCGGGTACGGCCACAGACTAGCGGAGTACAGTGAGCAGAAAAAACGCTGTTTTCTTTAGCGACTGTTGAGGAAAACTGCATGGATCTGGGGCTGTGCGCCCCCAGGAATCATGCTTCGAGCGCAGTCTTGAGTACGGCGCTTAAATGTCGACGCTGACTCTTCTCGTGCTCCAGCAGCACCATGCGCCGGGTCAGCTGCGGTTCGCCGAAGGGCAGCACGGTAGCGGCAGGCAGCCGTTCGAGGTCATCGTCGCTCATGGGAATCACTGCCACACCCAAGCCCATGGCGGCCATCCGCGCCAGCGCCTCCTGGCTGTCCAGTTCCATCTGCTCGTTGACCTGCAGGCGCTGGCGGCGCAGTTCCTGTTCGATCTGCCGGCCGGCCCAGGCGCGCTTGTCGAAGCGCAGGAACGGCTGGCTGGCGAGCAGCGCCGGTAGGCTCTGGCCCGCCAGCTCCGGGCTGGCGATGGCCCAGAAGCGGTCCTCGAACAGCGGCGTGTACTGCAGGCTTTGCGGGTAGGGGCTGACCGGCTCGGTGGTGATTGCGGCGTCCAGATCGCCATCCTCGACCCGACGGGCAAGTTCCGCCGACATGCCCGAGACCACGCTGACATGCAGCTCGGGGTGGTGCGCCTTGATCCATACCAGCGCCTTGGGCAGGCGCCGGGCGAGCACGGTGTGGATCGCGCCGATGCGCAGGCGCCCGCGCAGGCTTGGGCCGCTGGCCAGGGTGTCGGCCAGCTCGTCATAGGCGGCCAGGATACCTTCGGCGCGGGCCACCGCCAGTTGGCCGGCCTCGGTTAATGCCACCTGGCGCCGGCTGCGGTCGAACAGGGCAACCTGCAACTCGTCCTCCAGGGTCTTGATATGCAGGCTCACCGCCGAAGGGGTGAGGCTCAGCAGGTCGGCGGCGCGGGCGAAGGTGCCGTGGCGGGCGATGGTGACCAAGGTGCGCAGGGCTTTGAGGGACACGCGGTGCAGGCTCCGGATGCTGGCAGGGCTCGGGTACGATACGCGAATGTCGGCCTCAGCGCCCAGGGCGTCCATAGGCCTGGCTGATGCGATCGATGACCATCGCCAGGGCGACGATCGCCAGCCCTGCCTCGACGCCCTGGCCGACGTTCAGGGTCTGGATCCCGGCCAGCACGTCTTCACCCAGCCCGCGGGCGCCGATCATCGAGGCCACCACCACCATCGACAGGGCCATCATCACCGACTGGTTGAGCCCGGCCATGATGCTCGGCAAGGCCAGCGGCAGGGCGATGCGCCGCAAGCGCTGCCAGCGGCTGGCACCCAGGCCGTGGGCGGCCTGCAACAGTGACGGGTCGATCTGCGCCAGGCCGAGGTTGGTCAGGCGCACCAGCGGCGGCAGGGCGTAGATCAGGGTGGCGAACACCGCCGGCACCTTGCCCAGGCCAAACAGCATCAGGACAGGGATCAGGTAGACGAAGGCCGGCAGCGTCTGCATCACGTCGAGCACCGGCAGGATCAGGCGCCGGGCCAGTGGCCGGGTGGCCAGCAGGATGCCCAGTGGCACGCCCACCAGCACGCACAGGCCGGTGCTCACCAGCACCAGGGCGAGGGTCTGCAGCAGCTTGTCCCACAGCCCGAGCATGCCGATCAGCGCCAGCAGCAGCGGCAGCACCAATGCCCGCGCCAGGCTGCGGCTGGCGTGCCAGGCCAGCAACCCGACCAGCAGCAACAGCAGCCACCAGGGCAGCAGTCGGAGCAGGTTCTCCAGGCCTACCAGCAATTGCAGCAGTTGGTCGGAGACGCTGCGCAGGTGATCGCCATAGTGCAGTACCAGCCAGTCGATCAGTCGGTTGACCCAGGCGGCGAAGGAGAATTGCAGGGCTTCGGGGAAACCACCACTCACAGACCGGCCTCGACCTTGGCGGCGTTTTCGGCGGGCAGCCAGGCCTTCCATACAGTAGGGTTGTCACGCAGGAAGGCGAGGGCGGCTTCGCGGGGCGGCTGGCGGGTCTCGCTCATGCGCGCCAGGGCCTTGTTCAGGGTGGCGATGGGCAGGTCGACCTTTTCGAATACCGCGACCAGCTCGGGGTGGGTGTCACGAAACGCCTTCGACACGCCGATCGAGAGCTTGGCCGGCAACGAGCGGCTGCCTTTCGGGCTGGGGTTGGCGGCATCGGTGAGGGTAGCCCAGGCGGTCGCGTCGAACGGGGGCTCCTCCAGACGCACCAGGTCGTAGCGCCCCATCAACGGGGTCGGGCTCCAATAGTAGAAAAGCACGGGTTGGCCACGGCGGATCGCCGAGCCGATCTCGGCGTCGAGGGCGGCGCCGGAGCCGCTGCGGAAGTTGTTGTACAGCCCGTCCAGGCCGTAGGCCTTGAGCTTCTGGCTGTTGACGGTCTCGGAGGTCCAGCCGCTGGGGCTGTTGAGGAAGCGTCCCTTGCCGGGTACTTCGGGGTCCTTGAACACTTGGGCGTAGTGCTTGAGGTCGTCGACACTGTGCAGGTCCGGGGCCAAGGGCTCCAGGTTGCGTGCGGGATCACCCTTGATCACGTAGGCCGGTACCCACCAGCCTTCCTCGGCGTTCTTCACCGTGTCGCCCAGGGCGAACACCTGGCCGGCCTGTTCGGCCTTGACCCAGGCGGGGCTGCGCCCGGCCCATTCTTCGGCGATCACCTGCAGGTCGTTACGCGCCAGGGCCACTTCCATGCTGACGGTGCTGCCGGGGAGGGTGTCGGTGGGGTAGCCGTAACCGCGCTCGACGATCAGGCGCAGGATTTCGGTGGTCAGTGCACCGCTTTCCCAGCCGATGGCGCCGAAGTGGATAGGCGCGGGTTGTTCGGCTGATGCCGCGCTGTCGGTGCTGGCCAGGCCTATGGCGAGCAGCAGGCTGGCCAGCAGGGTGGGAACTTTCTTCATCGGGGCCTCGTCGGTTGCCGGTCCTTGGGTTCCGGCAGAAGTGTAGACGACGAGGTTGCCGGGGCCGCAACGCAGCCCCGGCGGCCTGGACTCAAACGCGGAACTGGTCCATCAGCCCCTGCTGCTGGTTGGCCAGGCTGTTGAGCGACTGGCTGACCCGTGCCGATTCGTTGGCCTGGCCGCTCAGCGACTCGGTCACGTCACGGATGGTGGCGACGTTGCTGTTGATCTCCTCGGCCACCGCACTCTGCTCCTCGGCCGCACTGGCGATCTGCAGGTTCATGTCGGTGATCACGGTCACCGCCTGGCCGATACGCTGCAACGCGGTGACGGCCTGGCCGACCTGCTCCACGCCGCCCTGGGCCTGGCGGTGGCTGCTGTCCATGGCGCCGACCACTTCCTGGGTGCCGGCCTGCAGGGCCTCGATCACCTGGCGGGTTTCCTCCACCGACTCCTGGGTGCGGCGGGCCAGGTTGCGCACCTCGTCGGCGACCACGGCGAAGCCACGGCCGGCTTCACCGGCGCGGGCGGCCTCGATGGCGGCGTTGAGCGCCAGCAGGTTGGTCTGCTCGGCAATCGAGCGGATCACCTCGAGCACCGAGCCGATCTTCTCGCTGTTGCGCGCCAGTCCCTCGATCTGGACCATGGCGCCGCTCATGTCGGCGGCCAGGGTGTCGATGCTGGTGGTGGTGCGGTCGATCACCGCCAGGCCCTCGCGGGTCGCCTGATCGGCTTCACGCGCGGCCTGGGCGGCCTGGGCGGCGCTGCGGGCGACGTCCTGGGCGGTGGCGCTCATCTCGTGGGAGGCGGTGGCCACCTGGTCGACCTGGCGGTACTGCTGCTCCATGCCGGCGCTGGTCTCGGCGGCGATCGCCGCCGACTGGTCGGCTGTGCCGCGGGCAGCCTGCACCGAGCGTTTTACCTCGGCGATGGTTGGCTGCAGCTTGTCGAGGAAGCGGTTGAACCAGCCGGCCAGCTCGCCCAGTTCGTCCTGCTTGTCGTATTGCAGGCGGCGGGTCAGGTCGCCTTCGCCGCTGGCGATGTCCTTGAGCATGGCGGCCACGCCGAGGATCGGCCGGGTCACGCCGCGGGCCATCAGCCACACCAGCAGCAGGCCGGCGATGGCGGCGGCCAGGCCCAGGCCCAGTTCGAGCAGGGTGCCGCTGGTGTTGAGGGCGTCGAGTTCAACCTTGAGGGCCTCGGCCGGGCCGGTCAGGGCGCTTTCCGGCACGTCCAGCAGCACACCCCAGGGTTTGCCGCCGGGGATCGGCTCGAAGGCGGCCAGCACTTTCAGGCGTTGCTGGTCGTGGAGGATCTGCAGCTTGCCGTCGGCGAGTTTGCGTACCAGCTCGGCGCCCTGGGTCCGGTCGACCTGGTCAAAGCGCTGGGCCAGCTTGCCGGCGTCGGCACTGTAACCGGCCAACAGGCCCACGGGGCTGAGGATGCCGACCGTGGTCTGGCCATCGTAGAGGCTGCGGCTGGCGGTCTGGCTGAGGGCCTGCAGGCTGTTGAGGTTGATGTCGATGGACAGGGTGGCGATGACCTTGTCGCCCGCCTTGAGCGGGAACACGATGCTGGTCATCAGCACGCGCTGGCCGTCGATGTCATAGAAGTACGGCTCGACCACGCACACCGTGCCGGTGCTGCGCGGGCACACCCACCAGGTGTTGGCCGGCTGGCCGCTGGGGCCGATCTCGGTGTTGGCCATGTCGTGCTCGGGCAGGGCCATCGAGGTCAGCTGGCCGACCCGCGGCTGCGACCAGTACAGGGCGAAGCGCCCGGTCTCGTTGCTGCCCAGTTCGCTCTGGCCGGCGAACAACTTGTCCTTGCCATCCAGCGCGCCCGGCTCGAACACCAGCGACAGGCCGAGCAGGTCGGGGTTGGCCTGCAGCGCGGCACGCACCTGGGCGGTCATGTCCTGGCGCAGGTCGTAGGCGTCGAGGAAGCGCTTCTCTGCCTGCTCGCGCAGAAACAGCACCTGGCGGGCGAAACCGGCGCCGTACTGGTAGGCGTCCATGAACTGACGGCGGATGTTCAGAGCCTGGACCTCGCCCTGGGATTCGATGCGCGACTGGGCCGAGTCGGAGAGCATGCGCATGCTGCTGGCTTTCACCAGGTCCGAACTGTGGTCCATGCGGTACAGCGAAAGGCCGACGAGCAGGGTGACGATGGCCGCCAGGCACAGGCCCGCCAGCAGGGTGATCTTCCATTGGATGGAGAGTTGTCGCAGCAAAGGCATGGGGAAAATCCCTTGTAATAGGTTTGATGCTGCCGACTGTGTCGGCCTGCTCGGATTTTTCTTTATTCAAACGTTCAATTAAACCCTGCGACTTTCGTCTATTTCCTACGCGATGTTGCGGCGCAGACGCTTTTGACTTCTGTTGGCCTGTGCTTCAGAGTGTGCGCCCTTCATAACAACATCCCCTGGTCCGGCCACTGCCTGCGTGCAGTCTGTCGCCGGAATGCCCGCTTTTTGTCTGTCGTAACGAGGTTTGCACACCATGAATGCAGTGATTGCCGCGGTCGGGCTCATGCTGATCCTGAGCCTGTCCCGCGTGCATGTGGTCATCGCCCTGATCATCGGCGCCCTGGCCGGAGGCCTGGTCGGTGGGCTGGGTATCGAAGGCACGCTCAAGGCCTTCAACGGCGGCCTGGGTGGCGGTGCCACGGTGGCCCTGTCCTATGCCTTGCTCGGCGCCTTCGCGGTGGCCATCGCCAAGTCCGGGCTGGCCCATGCCCTGGCCGACCGGGCGCTGGCGATGATCGATCGGCAGGGCCATGCCGACGGTGGCAAGGTCAAGTGGCTGCTGGTCGGCCTGATGCTGGTGGTGGCGGTGTCGTCGCAGAACATCCTGCCGATTCACATCGCCTTCATTCCCTTGCTGGTGCCGCCGCTGCTGTACGTGCTGACCCGCCTGCGCATCGACCGCCGGCTGATTGCCTGCGTGATCACCTTCGGCCTGATCACCCCGTACATGTTCCTGCCGGTGGGCTTCGGCAACATCTTCCTCAACGAGATCCTGCTGGCCAATGTCAGCCGCGCCGGGGTGGACGTCAGCGGCGTCAATGTGACCCACGCCATGGCCATCCCGGCGGCGGGCATGCTCGCCGGCCTGTTGCTGGCGGTATTCTTCAGCTACCGCAAGAAGCGTGACTACGACCTGGAGCGCATCGAGCAGGTCGAGCAGGTCAGCGTGCAGTACAACCCGGTGACCCTGCTGGTGGCCGGGGTGGCGATCGGCGCCGCGTTCATCATCCAGTTGTGGCTGGATTCGATGATCATCGGTGCGATGGTCGGCTTCCTGATCTTCTCGCTGTCGGGCATCGTGCGCTGGAAGGACACCGACGACCTGTTCACCGAAGGCATGAAGATGATGGCGATGATCGGCTTCATCATGATCGCCGCGTCCGGCTTTGCCGAAGTGATGAAGGCCACCGGCGAGGTGAAGAGCCTGGTGGAGACCTCGGCCCAGTGGATCGACCACAGCAAGGGCGTCGGCGCGCTGCTGATGCTGCTGGTGGGGCTGCTGGTGACCATGGGCATCGGCTCGTCGTTCTCCACCGTACCGATCCTGGCAGCGATTTTCGTGCCGCTGTGCGTGCAGTTGGGCTTCGACCCGCTGGCCACCGTGTGCATCGTCGGCACCGCCGGCGCCCTGGGCGATGCCGGTTCGCCGGCGTCGGACTCGACCCTGGGGCCGACCTCGGGGCTGAACGTCGACGGGCAGCACCACCATATCTGGGATACCGTGGTGCCGACGTTCATCCACTACAACCTGCCGCTGCTGGCGTTTGGCTGGTTGGCGGCGATGACGCTCTGATCCACTGTCACGCCGCACGCTGTCTCTGTAGGAGCGGCCTTGCGTCGCGAAAGGGGCGCAAAGCGCCCCCACGGTATCAGCGTTAACGCAAAAATCGCCGGGGCTGCTACGCAGCCCTTTCGCGACGCAAGGCCGCTCCTACAGGGTGAGTGGGTGCTGCTTCAGGTCAGCCGCGGGTCGGCGCGGGGACGATGCGATTGAGGACGGTGCTGCCGTCCTTGCTGCGGGTCAGGTACACCGGCAGCACCTTGGGCAGGGTGTCGACCAGGCGTGCGACCTCGCTTGTGCTGTAGACACCGCTGATGCGGATGCTGGCGGTGCTGTCGTCGGCCAGCATGAGCGGCTTGTCCAGGTAGCGGTTGATCACCGGCAGCGCCTGGCCGAGGCTCAGGTTGTCCAACACCAGCTTGCCGTTGCGCCAGGCCAGGCTGTTGCCGTAGTCGTCGCTCTGGTTCAGCTCAGGCTCGAAGTCGCCCTTGTGGTAGCTGGCCTGCATGCCCGGCCCAAGGCGATAGCCGCCAGCGTTGCCGCCGGCGCTGACCAGCACCGAGCCTTCCACCAGTGTCACCTTGACCTGGTCGTCGTACTTCCACACGTTGAACTGGGTCCCGGTGACCCGGGTCTGGCCGTTGGCGGCGTGGACGATGAACGGGTGGTTGCTGTCGTGGGTAACCTTGAAGAACGCCTCGCCCTTGACCAGGGTGACCTTGCGCTCGTCCTTGTAGTTGAGGAAGCGCAATTCGCTGTGGAGGTTCAACTCGACGCTGCTGCCGTCGCTCAGGCGCACCTGGCGCATGTGGTCGGTGGCCTCGAAGTGCTGGTAGCCGTTGGGCAGCCAACCTTGTTCCCAACCGACCCAGCCCGCCAGGGGCAGGGCGAGCAGGGCGATGGCGGCGGCCGAAGCGAACGGCCGCCAGTGGCGCGTCGGCGCCGCTGGCCGGGTGCGCAGCGGGATCACCTGGGCGCTGCGCGGCAGCAGGTCGGCGGTGTCCCAGATTTCCAACATCGCCTGGTATTCCTCGGCGTGCCGTGGGTCGGCCGCCAACCATTGGCCGAACGCCTCGCGCTCGGCCGCCGTGCAGTCGTCGGCGTGCAGGCGCATGCACCAATGCGCGGCGGCATCGGTGATGGCATCTTCTTCGCTTGGAATGTGGCGGTCCTGGTTCATCGCGGCTCCCGGTTTTGCGGCATTCTACCCCCGGGCGGGTGCTTCCGAGAACGAGTTAATGGCGAATGACTATCAATTGTGCAGTTTTTCGTCGTATCTGCGGTTGGGTTTCATCTGCGACAGGGCAAGGGACTGTGGGCGTGGACAAGGGGGGTAGCACCAAGCCTTGACTTTTTCTCACGCCACACGCTAGTTTCCCAGCCCATGAACCAATTCCCGCAGCACAACGCCCTCAGCATTATTACCGCCATTATCAGTTTGGCGGGCTAGCGCACACATGCACTGAACCCGCCCTGGAGGCGGGTTTCTTCTCTCTGACTCCTGGGCACTACAAAAAAACCAGGAGTCATCGATGACCAGCCTCAGCGTCACCCCGCGCACCCCGGCAACCCCCCAGCAACTGCTGTCCGAGCAAGTGCGTCGGATTCTCTCGGCCCCGGTGTACGACCTGGCCATCGAAACCCCCTTGCAAGCGGCGCCGGCCCTGTCGGCCAGCCTGGGCAACCCGGTGCTGCTCAAGCGCGAAGACCTGCAACCGACGTTCTCCTTCAAGATCCGCGGCGCCTACACCCGGCTGTCGCGCCTGACCCCCGCCCAGCGCGAGCGCGGCGTCATCACCGCGTCGGCCGGCAACCACGCCCAGGGCGTGGCCCTGGCCGGTTCGCACCTGGGCATCAGGACTACCATCGTCATGCCCACCACCACCCCCTCGCTCAAGGTCGAGGGGGTGCGTTCACGCGGTGGCCATGTGGTGTTGCACGGCGAAAGCTTCCCCCACGCCCTGGCCCATGCCCTGCAACTGGCCGATCGCGACGGCGCGACCTTCGTGCCGCCGTTCGACGACCCCGACGTCATCGCCGGGCAGGGTACCGTGGCCATGGAGATCCTTCGCCAGCACCCCGGCCCGCTGCATGCGATCTTCGTCCCGGTCGGCGGCGGCGGCCTGATCGCGGGCATCGCCGCCTACGTCAAGTACCTGCGCCCCGAGGTCAAGGTGATCGGTGTCGAGCCGGAGGACTCCAACTGCCTGCAGGCCGCCATGGCCGCCGGCGAGCGGGTGATCCTGCCGCAGGTCGGCACCTTCGCCGACGGCGTGGCGGTGGCGCAGATCGGCGCGCACTGCTTCGAGCTGTGCCGCCACTTCGTCGACGAGGTGGTGACGGTCAGCAGCGACGAACTATGCGCGGCGATCAAGGACATCTACGACGACACCCGCTCCATCACCGAGCCCTCCGGCGCCCTGGCCGTGGCCGGCATCAAACGCTACGTGGCCCGTGAGGGCCTGCAGGGCCAAGCCCTGGTGGCCATCGACTCCGGCGCCAACGTCAACTTCGACCGCCTGCGCCACGTGGCCGAGCGCGCCGAGCTGGGCGAGCAGCGCGAGGCGATCATCGCCGTGACCATCCCCGAGCGCCCCGGCAGCTTCCGCGCGTTCTGCCTGGCCCTGGGCAAGCGCCAGATCACCGAGTTCAACTACCGCTACTACCCGGGCAAGGAAGCGCGCCTGTTCGTCGGCGTGCAGACCCACCCCCAGCACGACCCACGGGAGCAACTGCTGGCCAGCCTGGGCGAGCAGGGCTACCAGGTGCTCGACCTGACCGACAACGAGCTGGCCAAGCTGCACGTGCGCCACACCGTCGGCGGCCACGCGGCGCCGGGGGCCGGCGAGCGGGTACTGCGCTTCGAGTTCCCCGAGCGTCCGGGGGCGCTGCTGGGCTTCCTCGAGCGCCTGGGCAAGCGTTGGAACATCAGCCTGTTCCACTACCGCAACCACGGCGCGGCACAGGCGCGGGTGTTCGCCGGGCTGGAGGTGCCGGACGACGAACTGGCCGGGCTGCCACAGGCGCTGGACAAGATGGGTTATCAGTACTGGGACGAGACGGAGAATCCGGCGTACCGGCTGTTCATGGGGTAGGTTTGCGCTGGATCAACGCCTCCACGCCCATTCCGGCGGATGCTGAAAGCCTACCATCAGCTTGAAAGGATCCGGCCATGAGCAGCACATTCTTCATCCCCGCCGTGAACATCATGGGCATCGACTGCCTGGACGAGGCGATGGCCGCGATCGCCGGCTACGGCCTGCGCAAGGCGCTGATCGTCACCGACGCCGGGCTGGCCAAGGCCGGCGTCGCCGAGCGCATCGCCGGGATGCTGGCCATGCGCGACATCGATTCGCGGGTGTTCGACGGCGCCAAGCCCAACCCGAGCATCGCCAACGTCGAGGCGGGCCTGGCGATGCTGCGTCGCGAGGGCTGCGACTGCGTGGTCTCGCTGGGGGGCGGCTCACCCCATGACTGCGCCAAGGGCATCGCCCTGTGCGCCACCAACGGTGGGCATATCAGCGACTACGAAGGCGTCGACCGTTCGGCCAGGCCGCAGCTGCCGCTGATCGCGATCAACACCACGGCGGGCACGGCCAGCGAGATGACCCGCTTCTGCATCATCACCGACGAGGCGCGCCATGTGAAAATGGCCATCGTCGACCGCAACGTCACGCCGATCCTGTCGGTCAACGATCCGGCGCTGATGGTCGGCATGCCCAAGGGCCTCACCGCTGCCACCGGCATGGACGCGCTGACCCACGCCATCGAGGCCTATGTCTCCACTGCCGCCACGCCGATCACCGACGCCTGCGCGCTCAAGGCCGTGGGCCTGATCAGCGACAACCTGCGCCAGGCGGTTGCCGACGGCGGCGACCTGGTGGCGCGGGAGAACATGGCCTATGCCCAGTTCCTGGCGGGCATGGCCTTCAACAACGCCTCGCTGGGCTACGTGCACGCCATGGCGCACCAGCTGGGCGGCTTCTATGACCTGCCCCATGGCGTGTGCAACGCGGTGCTGCTGCCCCATGTGCAGCGCTTCAACGCCAAGGTCAGCGCCGCGCGCCTGCGCGACGTGGCCAAGGCCATGGGGGTCAAGGTTTGCGGGCTGGACGCGGAGCAGGGCGCCGGGGCGGCGATCTCGGCCATCGAGCACCTGGCAGCGGCCATCGGCATACCGGCCGGGTTGGCGGAGCTGGGGGCCAAGGTCGAGGATGTGCCGGTGCTGGCGGCCAATGCCTTGAAGGATGCCTGCGGTTTGACCAACCCGCGGGTGGCCAGCCAGGTGGAGATCGAGGCGATCTTCAAGGCCGCGTTCTAGCCCGGTCGCGTCATCGCGGGGCAAGCCCGCTCCCACGAGGGCCGCGAAATTCGGCCCTGGTGGGGCTTGCTCAGCGTTCGCGCATGAAGAACCCGGCCACGTACTTGCGGAAGGTCTCCAGGCTCTTGAAGTCGGCGTAGCGCTTGAAGTTCTCGGCATCCGGCTCCGGCCCGATCGGCTGCTCCAGCAACGACACCGACAGCACCCGGTCCTGGTCCGAGGTCAGCACCAGTTCATCCATTACCTGGCTGCCGATCACCGGGCGGCGCATCAGCACCTTCACCCCCTTGCTCGCCATCCAGTCGATCAGCGACACCAGCGCCTTGAGCGGTTCGCGCTCTTCGTCGCGGTACACCGGGAACAGGTGCCCGCGTGACAGAACCGGCACGCTGGCCACATGGATCAGCTCGTAGAAATGGCTGCCGGCGGTGGCCGGCGAGTACAGCGCCAGGGCCAGCAAGGGGCCTGAGGCGCGGTTGCCGCCCCAGTAATGGTGGTGGCCCTGAAAGTCGAAGCCGTCCTCGCTGCGGTTGTTGAACAGCTTGCGACCCTTGACCTGGTCGACGCAGTCGAGCAGCAGGCCGTGCCGACGATGGTTGCCGAACACCGTGGCCTCGCGCAGGCGCGCCTTGAGCATCATCATGTGCTTCATGTCCAGGCGCGTTTCCAGATAGTTGCTGGCCGGCACCCGTTCCAGCAGCGGGTAGCGCCCGGCGACGCCGCGCAACTCGGCGAACTGGGCGGTGAGATCCTTCTTCAGGTGCGTGGCGTAGACGTTCAGGCCGCTGGACTCTATCCAGGTCAGCAGCAGCGACAGCAGGCGCTGCTGCTCGCGGCGCTCGCCGGGGTCGCGTGGCGCGGCAGCGACTTCGCCATCACTGGCGCGACGGTAGTCGCCGAGCAACCGCAACGGTGCATCCGGCGCCAGCCAGGCTGCGGGAGGCGTGTTGTCCTCGGCGCTTGCGCCGGTCTCGCGCTCGTCCTTGCTGAACGGGCAGCCCGGAGTGTGTTCGGGGGTGTCGGGGTTGTTGCGCAGGAACAGGGTGCCGGTGTTGCCGTTCAGCGACACGTTGAGCACCGGCAGGGCATCCTGGCGGCAATCGCAGGCCAGCCACTGGTTGGCGCTGCGCACTTTCATCAGCCACTGGTTGGCTTGCAGAAGGCGGGGGCCGGCCAGGGTGCCGGTGGCGAAGCTGGCCAACAGTTCCTCTTCGGCCAGGGTCAGGCTGCGCACCTGCGCGCCGGATTTTTCGATGATACGCATTGAGAGGCAGCTCCAAGCTACAAGCCTCAAGCTTCAAGCAAAGCGCGGCGGCTTTCAACTTGAAGCTTGCGGCCTGGGGCCCGCCGCTCACTGGCCGCTGAATAACTTGGCGGCGCGGGCGCGGATTTCCTCGGGGGTGAGGTCTTCCTTGTGGGTGGAGACGAACCACAGGTTGTTGAACGGATCCTTCAGGGTGC
Source organism: Pseudomonas mosselii (assembly GCF_003205295.1). Lineage (GTDB taxonomy): Bacteria > Pseudomonadota > Gammaproteobacteria > Pseudomonadales > Pseudomonadaceae > Aquipseudomonas > Aquipseudomonas mosselii_B. The sequence goes on along the minus strand of NZ_QJRP01000014.1, from coordinate 60,297 downwards.
CGCTGCGGTCGCCGTAGAACTGGTCCTGTATTTCGCGCACTTGTGTCGCGCCAGCACGCAGGGCCTGGGCATAGACTTTGTCGCAGTCCTCGACGTACAAGTGCAGGCCGACCCCCGGGACCTCGATGTCCTCGCTGGGCTTGAGGCCGCCCTCCATGTCACAGGGTGAGCCGAGCATCAGCGACGAGTCGCCGATTTTCAGCTCGGCATGGCCGACGCTGCCGTCAGGGCCTTCGAGGCGGAACATCTCGATGGCGCCGAAGGCCATCTTGTAGAACTCGATGGCCTTGGCGGCCTCCTTGATGCCGAGGTACGGGGTGATACTGCGCTGGCCTTCGGGGATAGGTTTGACTGCCATTTTCGTAAGCTCCTTTCACGTGGGTTGTTGTTTGCAACAGCCTGGTGATTAGAGTCGTCTACGCAGGTGGAAAATCGACAGTGGCTTTATATCGATTGTCGATTAAAAATCATGTTTATGGGTTTATGCGATCGGGGTAGGAGCGGCCTTGTGTCGCGAAAGGGCTGCGTAGCAGCCCCGGCGATTTATGCATCAATGCTGAAACCCAGGGGCCGCTGCGCGCCCCTTTCGCGACACAAGGCCGCTCCTACAGGGGAAGTGCGTGAAGCTTTAGAAGATGTAATCGGTCGTCAGGAAACTCGACTGCCGGTTACGGATGATCTCGCTGATCAGTTCCTTGTTCGCCTCCTGGAACTTGGTCGCCACCAGGGTGCGAATGGAAAACACCCGCAGCGCATCATGCACCGACAAGGTCCCCTCGGCGCTGTTCTTGCGGCCGTTGAACGGGTAGGTGTCCGGCCCGCGCTGGCACTGGGCGTTGAGGTTGATCCGGCCGACCTGGTTGGCGAAGGTGTCGACCAGCGCGCCGACGGTCTCGGGGTCGTTGCCGAACAGGCTCAACTGCTGGCCGTAGTCGGAGTCGAGCACATAGTCGATCACCGTCTGCAGGTCGCGGTAGGGCACCACCGGCACCAGCGGGCCGAACTGCTCCTCGTGGTAGACGCGCATGTCCTGGCTGACCGGGTAGAGCAGGGCAGGGTAGAAGAACGAGCCACGGCTCTGCCCGCCGCCTTCGTTGAGCACTCGCGCGCCCTTGGCCGTGGCGTCGGCCACCAGGCCGTCGAGGTAGTCGACCTTGCCCGGCTCCGGCAGCGGCGTCAGCGCAACGCCCGGCTCCCAGGGCATGCCCGGCTTGAGCGCGGCGAGTTTGCGCTGGAACTTGTCGAGGAAGGCATCGACCACATCCTCGTGCACGAACAGGATCTTCAATGCCGTGCAGCGCTGGCCGTTGAACGACAAGGCGCCGGTGACGGCCTCCTCGACAGCGTTGTCCAGGTCGACCTGGGGCAGGACGATGCCGGGGTTCTTGGCGTCCAGGCCCAGGGCCGCGCGCAGGCGGTGCGGGCGCGGGTGGAGTTTCTTCAGGTCGCTGGCGGCCTTGTGGGTGCCGATGAAGGCGAACACATCGACCTTGCCGCTGGCCATCAGCGCGCTGACGGTCTCGCGGCCACGCCCGTAGATGACGTTGATCACCCCCGGCGGGAAGCTGTCGCGGAAGGCCTCGAGCAGCGGGCGGATCAGCAGCACGCCGAACTTGGCCGGCTTGAACACCACGGTATTGCCCATGATCAGCGCCGGGATCAGCGTGGTGAAGGTCTCGTTGAGCGGGTAGTTGTAGGGGCCCATGCACAGCGCCACGCCCAGCGGCGCCCGGCGGATCTGGCCGAGGGTGCCCTGTTCGAGCTCGAAGCGGCTGGAGCGGCGGTCGAGGTCCTTGAGTGCGTCGATGGTGTCGACGATGTAGTCGCAGGTGCGGTCGAACTCCTTCTCCGAATCCTTGAGGTTCTTGCCGATCTCCCACATCAGCAGCTTGACCACCGCCGTGCGCTGCTCGCGCATGCGCGCCAGGAAGGCCTCGACGTGCTGGATGCGCTCGGCCACGCGCATGTTCGGCCAGGCGCCGCGACCCTTGTCGTAGGCGGCCACAGCCGCGTCGAGGGCGGTGAGCGCGGTGTCGGCGTCCAGCAGTGGGGCGCTGCCGAGGATCACCTGGCGTTCGCTGTCGCCTTCCTTGAGCCATACCGGGCTGCGCACGGTGGCCAGCGGGCCGTCCCAGCGGCGCAGCTCGCCGCCGACCAGGTAGTCGCGTTGCTCCAGCGGCGCGCCCAGGCGCCAGGCTTCGGGGATGTCCTCGGGGGCGGGAAACAGCGAATCGAGCAGACGGTCCATGGGTACTGCACCTCTAATCCGGATGGTGAAACGCTTCAGCTTGCGAGCATGCGCCGACTGGCTGAAAATTGCCAGCCTGGCGCAGCTGCTCGCGGTCATTCCTCGAAGGGGGGCGGGAACACCTCGGCTTCCATCAGCCTCATCGCGCCGATCGACAGGCCATAATCCCTGGCCCGTGGATCAGCGAAGGTGCGCAGTCGCTGCCACAGCTGCGGCTGAGTGTAGTCCGGCAGGTCCTGCAGCCCACGCAGTTCACGACGATACTGCAGGGGCAGGTCGTTCCAGATAGTCCAGTCGTCGACATCGGTGTCTTCCAGCATCTCTTCATACTCGGCGTCGGCCACCAGCAGGTCGACGCCATTTCGCTCGTAGTAGGCCTGGATCTGCCGGCTGACGCGTTCGCTGAGTTCGGCGCTCTCCAGCCACAGGACCTGGGCCGCGATCCGGGACAACTGCAGGTTGTCCGGCAACTGGGTCAAGCGGTTGTCCCGTAGATCGAACACGACGGGGCGCCAATCGTCATCGGTACGGATGCCGGGGGGCCAGTCGGTGAGCTCGCAACTGTTGAGGTTGAGCATATCCAGCGCATTCTGGTGGCTCAGGTCGGGACTGCGGGCCAGTGGGTTGTGCGACAGGTCCAGCAGGCGAAGATTGTCGAGGCGATCCAGGGCAACCTGGTTGGCGTCGTTCCAGAGGATGCTGTTGCCATGCATATCGAGCCATTCCAGTGTGTGTGGCACGGCGACCGCAGGTATCTGCTCGAAGCCGCAGTTTGTCAGGTGCAGGCGTTGCAACTGGGGAAACCGCTCGAGGAACTCCGCGGGCAGTTCGCTCAAGGAGGGGTTCGCGGTCAGGTCGATCCGCCGGATATGGGTGAAGCGGTCAGGCAGCGCCAGCGAGGCCATGTCATCGTTGGTCAGGCCCAGGTCGACCAGGCTGATCATGTGGATGAGCTGGCCTTCCTCTTGCGAGTACTCCGAGATCCGTTGCCAGTTGCTCATCAGCCTGCGCGCGGCTGCCTGACGCAGCGGGTTGTCACCTGCCCAGGCACGTCCCTGGTCACGGAACGCCAGCAGTTGCTGCTCCAGTTCGGTGAGCTGCTGCACGGGATCCAGGCCGGCCTCGAACCATTGACTCAGTTGCTCGTTGACCTGGAAATCGACGGATTCGGGGTAGAGCGCTCGGTAGCGGCGCCAGAACGTGCCGACATCGATACGCCGAGCGGGTGGCGCAGGCTCGTCCATGCCGCCGTGCAACTGGCCGTGGTTGCCCCAACCTGGCGCCGAGTCTGTCAGTAGACGTCGGACCATGGCAGGGTCCGACCGGGCCAGGTCGTTGATCTGTTGGCGCAACCCATCGCCATTGGTGTTCGTCAGGCCAAGGGCTGCACGGTCGTTGGAGGACAGCGCCTGCACGACCGCACGGCAGAGGTCGTGGTCTTGTTGTACAGGGGCTGGTCGTTCTCCGAGGTAGGCTTCGTAGCGCTCGGCCGACTTGAGCACAGTGCAGATTCGGCTGGAGTGCCTGGCTCCAGCGGCCAGCAGCAGCTGGCCTTGGGGTGACGCTGCCCGCAATTCGAGGCGCAGATGCTCCGGCCAGCCAGGCAGTTGCGGTGTCGCATTGATGACCAGGCGCTCGCTCTGCAGGCTGGCCTGTTCGGGGAGATACAGACCCTTCAGTGCGTGCTTCAAGACGCTTTCGTCTTGCCGGGCAGTCTGACCGGCGCGCCGCAGACGCTGGCTGCCGTCTTCGAGGGTGATGGGTTCGAGGCTCTCCAGCAACGGGCTGCTGGCCAGGTGTGATAAGGCTTTGCCAGCCAGGTGCAAGCTGCCAATCAACGCCAGGTTCAGGCCCACCGACTTTAGGTGGGCCATGGCCTGTTCGCGGTCACCGACCTGCCAGTTTTCATAGCCCAGGTAGGCTTCGTCCAGGATCTGGTAGGCAATTACCGCGGTCATGAGCGTTCCCAGTGCGGGTACGAACATCCCGGCGATCATCAGCATGTCCAGGCCGGCACTGTCCCAGAGGGCCTTGCGCGCCCTGAGCGCCTGTTCGTCGGCCTGCTCGGTGGGCACGGCCAGTTGCCGGGCTTCCTGTTTCAGGCGCGCCAGGTGGTCGTCGTAAAGGAAGTCGTACAGGTTTGCCTTGATCGGAAGGGGATGCAAGCGCAGGTCGCCTCCGGCGTTCTGACGCAGCCGGTTGGCGAACTCGCCCAGTTGCTCACGTTGTACATAAGCCTTGAAATCTTGGCGAAACGGCTCTTGCTGCAAATCGATCCTCAACTGCCGATGCACGGCTTCGATATTGTCGAAGGCGCGCAGGCTGCCTGCCGGTCCCGGCAGGTAGAGCACGATGCCCGCAGTGGCGGTGTCGATCAGGGTCACCTCGTGCAGAGTGATGCCGAAGAGGCTCAGCTGGCTGCAGGGCAGCGCTTTACCATCGCCGAGCAAGGTCTGCAGCGCATCCCATCCTGCGCCACTGAGCTGGTTGCGCAGCCGAGCCAGATCGGCCGCCAGGCGCAGGCTTTCCTGGTGAACGCGCAGCGCAGCAGGGCGCACGCCAGACGCGGCGAAAGCGCTATCGAGGTGGTTCTGGTAAGCCTGGCCGACGTCCAGCTCCCGGCAGGTGCTGGCGAAAGCGTCTGGCGACAGTGCCAGGGCCTTGATCTGGATCTGCTCCGAGGGCAGGTCGATGTCGATTTCCGTTTCGCTGTCGCCCAGCGTCGTCCTGCCGGTGACCACGATCTTGCTGGCCTGCCAGTCACTGTCCAGGGCGAGGGCGCTGTCGCGGCTGAAGGTGACGGTGTCGCTGAAATTCTGCAGGGCAGCCTCGAGCAAGCTGTGGTGCTCGTGGTGAGTGACATAGGCCTGGAAGCTGTAGAGGTGCTTCACCCTGACCAGCGACGTGCTGCGCAACGGTGCGCTGAACGCGTGCTGCGTGCGCAGGCGATCGGCGAGCAAGGGCTCGGCGAATTCGTTGATGCTCTTCAGCCCGCGCAGGCGTTTTGCCAATGCACGCTGCGCTTGCATCAGGCGCGCCTGGCTGGCCTCGACTGCCTCGCGCAGGTGAGGCGCGGCATTGGCGAACCAGGCCGCCTCGGCGTCGGGCAGGCCTTGCGCCGGCAGGATAGCATCGCTCAGTCGCTGCCAGTGCTCGGCACTGGCGTCCCGCGCCCAGGCGGGTAGTTGGCGCTCCAGGAGCGCTTGGTGGGTCTCTGTCATCTGTGGCTCCTTGCAAAGCGCACATCAGAGCAGCCGTGACGGGGCTGTCGGTGGTACATGCTTGTATCGGCAAAACAAACCTCAATATTGACCGTGCAGCGCCGATAACTGCGTAATTGCCTGACATCGCTTGCCTATGATCACTCCCCAGCTCCCACAAGACCTCACGCCTGTCCCAGCCGGGACCTTGCGTCAATCGCTCAATCGCTTGCTACCGCTCGGTCTTGCCCTGGTGGGCATCGGTCTGTCGATCGCCCTGGGGCACCTGGATGCGCAGCGCGAGCGCAGTGAGCAGCTGGGCAACCTCGCGGCTCGCCTGGCGGGTGTACGGGGTGCGCTGGAGGCCCAGCTGGGCGCGGCGTTCGGCGAGGCCGAGGGCATTGCGCAGCTGATCAGCGCCGACGGCGGCATCAGTGAGGCGCACTTCCACGGCATGGCCCGCGCTGCCCTGCAGTCTGTGCCCTACATGCGCCATATCGCCCTGGCCCCGGGGGATGTCATCCGCGACGTCTACCCGATGGCGGGCAATGAGCGGCTGGTTGGGCTGGACTACCGCCAGTTGCCGGACCAGTTCTCGCTGGTGCGATCGGCCCGCGACCGGGCCCAGCCGGTGCTGGCCGGTCCCCTGCAGCTGTACCAGGGCGGCCGGGCGCTGATCTACCGGCGCCCGGTGTTCGTCACCGGCAAGCGCGGCGTGCGGTTCTATTGGGGCAATGTGTCGATCGTCGCCGATATCGACCGCCTGCTGCTCACTGCGGGGCTGCGCCCGGACACCGAGTTCGAGCTGGCCGTGCGTGGCGGCGACGGCAAGGGCGCCGAAGGCACGGTGATCTGGGGCGACCCACGGCTGTTCGATGCGCCGCAGGTGACGATGACCGTGGTGGTGCCGGGCGGCGCCTGGCAACTGGTGGCCGTGCCACGGGGCGGCTGGTCGGGGCTGGACCTGTACGGTTCGCCGCTGTTCCTGTTCGCCCTGAGCTGCACGGGGCTGTTCAGCCTGTTCGTCGCCCAGCTCAACCGCAAGCAGCGCCTGCTCGAGCAGCGCAACCGCGAGCTGCAGCGCTACCAGGCGCAGCTCGAGCGCCTGGCTCACTACGACACCATCACCGGGCTGCCCAACCGGATCCTGTTCCAGCAACAGCTGGGCGCGGCGATCCTGCAAGGGCATGGCCTGGCGGTGCTGATGCTCGACATCGACGGCTTCAAGCAGGTCAACGACAGCCTTGGGCATCCAATGGGCGACCTGTTGCTGCAACAGGCGACCGCGCGCTTTTTGCAGGAGCTGGACAGCCAGGACCGTCTGTGCCGCCTGGGCGGCGACGAGTTCGTGTTCATGCTGCAAGGCGCCCAGGGCCAGGTGAACCATCAGGTCCGCGCCTTGCTGCGCTGCCTGCAGCGGCCGTTCGATCTCAATGGCAACGCCGCCCTGGTCACCGGCAGCATCGGCCTGGCCTGGTGCCCGCAGCATGGCGAGGACGCCGACAGCCTGCTGCGCCATGCCGACACCGCCATGTACGCGGCCAAGGAAGCCGGACGCGATGCCTGGCGGCCCTACCACCCGGACATGACCGAGCGTCTGCAGCAGCGCCTGGAGCTTGAGCGCAACCTGCGTCGGGCCCTGGAGCACAACGAATTCGAGCTGTGGTACCAGCCCAAGGTCGACCTGTTCAGCGGACAGCTGGAGGGCGTCGAGGCCCTGCTGCGCTGGCGTGATCCCGAGCATGGCCTGGTCTCGCCGGGAGAGTTCATTCCCCTGGCCGAGCGCACCGGGCTGATCATCCCGCTCGGCGAGCGGGTGCTGGAGCTGGCCTGCGCACAGTTGGCCGAATGGCGTGCCAGCGACGGCCTGCCCGGGCCGCTGGCGATCAACGTCGCGGCCTTGCAGATCGAGCGCAGCGACTACGTCACCAGCCTGGCCTCGGCGCTGGAACGCCATGGACTGCCGGCCAACCTGCTGGAAGTGGAGATCACCGAGAGCCTGCTGATGGAAAGCCAGCAACAGGCCTGCGCGGTGCTGGCGCAGTTGCAGGCCATGGGCGTGGCCACGGCGGTGGACGATTTCGGCACCGGCTATTCGTCGCTGGCCTATCTGCGCGCGCTGCCGATCGATCACCTGAAGATCGACCGCGCCTTCATCAAGGACCTGCCCGGGGACGACGATGCGGTGGCCATCGCCAGGGCGATCATCGACCTGGGCCACGCCCTGGGTTTTCGCATCACCGCCGAAGGCATCGAAACACAGGAACAGTACGATTTCCTGCGTCATGCCGGTTGCGACCAGGGCCAGGGCTTCCTGCTCGGACGGCCGATGCCGGCCGAGGCGCTGCGCCACTGGCTGGCCGACAACCACGAACGGCGGCATCGGCCGCCGGGGCGCTAGCTCGCTTCTTCTGCGCCCAGGCTCGCATAGCCCACACGCGGTACCTGTCCCAGGCGCTGCTCGACCAGTGCCAGCAAAGATTCGCCGCTGGCCAGGTAGGCGTCGCCGAAGTCGTGCCCGCCCAGTGCGCTGGGGTGGGCCACCAGTTCCAGCACGCCATGCTCGGGAGCCAGGCCGGCCTTGAGGTCGGCGGGCGTGCAGACGAAGTCGGCTGTGCTGCCGGCGAGCTGGCGCAGACGCCAGTTGAGCAGGGTCTTGAACGCGCGCTTGGCCGGCCCGATGTTGTGCCCCAGGTTGCGCGCCAGGCGTACCGGCACGCCCTGGGCGCGAGCGAAGCGGGCGACGACGGTGCCCACCGGCCAGATGTTGTGCACGTGCTGGTGCGAATCCAGGTGGCTGGGCATCAAGCCGTGGTCCAGGCAGTGTTTCCATTGGGCCTCAAGCTCCGCTTCCACGGCGGCTCGTTCGCGGCGTGACAGGCGCAGGGTGCGTTGCTTCAAGCGCAGGTCGAACTCGCCGTGGGGTGTGCAGAAGCGTGGTTCGGCAAGGATTGCCTGGCTCAGCGGGCGACCGTAGGTGAGGTTGAAGTGCAGCCCGATGCGCCCCTTGAGCGCCGGCTGCTGGGCCAGCATGCAGGCGGTGGCGAAGGCCGGCATGTTGGCCATGGCCGTGGCCGAGCTGATCAGCCCGGCCTGGAAGGCGTGTAGGATGACCGCGTTGGTGTGGGCACTGAGGCCGAAATCATCAGCGTTGACTATGACCTGGGATGGCATCCGGGCGCTCCTGTGGCGGGGTGGGGGCGACAACATCGGCTTCGTTGCGCGGCAAACGCTTGCGCAGGCGCGGCTTGAGCCATTGCCAGCAGCGCAGTGCAAGGCCCAGCAGTACGCCATCGGGGCGCCAGCTGTAGCTGCTCAGGCGCCACTGTTCGAGCTGGCCGGTCATGCGTTCGTGCAGCTGGTGGCTGGAGTTGTCCAGGCTGACTCGCGAGGCGTCGATCCATTTCCAGTCCGCCTCCAGGCCCCAGTGGATCCACTCCTCCAGCAGCACGCGGCCGCTGCCCAGGTCTCGGTGCTCCGGGACGAAGGCAAGGTTGTAGTCGTAGACCCGGCCGCGCTCCACCAGGCCCAGGCGGTAGCTGATGCAGCGGCCGTCCAGCTCCAGCAGCACCAGGCACACCAGCCCTTCGCCGGCCAGCGCGGTGAAGGCCTGGTACATCCACTGGCGGCGCTGGGGACCGGAGAAGATGCCGACCTCGTCGTCGCCTTTCCAGCTCACGGCCTCGACGGCGCTGATGGCGTCGAGCAGCTCGCCCATGTTCGCGGCCGTGGCCATGACCCGGCGCACGCTGGCGCCGCAGGCGTTGATCCGCTTGCGTGCGCGGCGCAACTTGTAGCGCGGGTCGCCGCTGACCTCCTGGCGATCCTGTTCGTTGATGCGGTGCACCGGCACGCGGCAGGTCAGGCGCTGCTGCCAGGTGGAACTGGCGCCGGCCCACTGGCGCAACCAGCCTTCGTGCTCGGCGTTGTCCGGCACCTCGTTCAGTTGCAGCAAGGCATGGGGCAGGTGCTTGCGGATGGCCTGCAGGACCTGGTCGGCGTACAGCGCCGGCAGGTCGATGAGCAGGGCGATGCGGTCGCTCAGCGGATAGCCCAGGTGGCGTACCACCGGCGCGAACAGCGGGCCGAAAGGCTCCCGGGCGCGGATCAGTGGCAGGCACAGGCACAGGCGTTCGTCCTGGTAGCCGAGCAGTACGCCAAGCCGCTGGCCGGGCAGCAGGGCGGTCTCGGCGGCGCGCAGCCAGCCGAGGTGGTTGAACGGCGTGCTGCCGGGCAGGCGCTTGCGCAGCGCCTCGTAGTCGGCGGCGGGGAAGTCGTCGCTGCGCAGCGACGCACACCAACTGAGCTGCAGGGCCATGGGCTCAGCCCGCCGTGGCCGAGGAGGCCGGGGCCTGCGGTTTGCGCAGTGGCTCCAGGCGCGAGGTGGTGTAGCGGCTCTCGCGGTAGAACCTCCAGCGGCCGAACAGGCAGTACACGTTCATGATCCGTCCTTGTTCCTGATAGCCCATGCGCAGGTGCAGCTTGAGCGCCGGGATGTTGTGCTGCTCGCACACGTCCACCACCTTGGTGCAGCCCTGGGCGGCCATGGCTTTCCATAGCGCAAGCTGCAGGTCCACCGACAGCTCGGTGCCCCAGTACTTGCGGATCAGCTCGCCACCGAACTCGAAGAACTCTCCCGGTCCGACCGGGAACCAGCAGCCGTAGTAATGACGGTCGTGGTAGTGGCGGCTGCTGCCCCAGATGAAGGCCACGGCGTCGTTGTCGTCGTCGAGGAACATCAACCCGGTGTGGCCCTCGGCGGCCAGCTCGCGCATGGTCTCGACGCGGTCGCCGAAGTGACGGGCGAAGGCCTGCACGTTATGCACGGTGATGGTCTCGACGCGCAGGCTGGCGTAGGGCTTGAGCCGGTGCGGCGGCACCGGGCTGACCAGGTCGCGCTCCATCCACAGCAGTTCCCAATGATAGAAGACGTAGTGCCGCAAGGCGCTACCGAGGGTGTCACGCAGTCCCTTGCGCTTGATGCGGTCCTGGATCTTGGTGAATGCAGTCATGGTGCCTCCTGGGCATGGCTGATCGAGGTGCGTCTCATGACGCGCTCCAGGTCAGGGCGAATACGGTCTGCCCTGGCAGTTGAAAACGGACCTGGCCATCGGTGCAGCTGAAGCTGGCGCGGCGGCTCTGGTTGTCGGGGCCGAACAGTTCGAGCTGGCCGGCGGGGCAATCGCCCAGGGTCAGCGCCACCTGTTGCAGGCGCTCGGCCTTGTTCACCCCCAGCAGGCTACGCTGTTGCTGGCGGGCCATGGCCAGGGCATCGACCTCGAAGGCGTCGTTGTCCAGGGCCAGCACCTGGTCCAGCCAGTGGCGCTGGATGAACTGCTGGGCCAGGCCCACCGGCTTGAGCTCGTAGCGCTGGTCGCCGGTATCGCGCAGCATGCCCTTGGGCCATTCGGGTTCGTCGGCGACATGGAACCAGTTGAGCATGTCGAGCAGGCCGTCGCCGGCGGCGTTGATCACCACCGAGGTCCACCACAGGCCGGCGTAGTGGGTGTTCTGCTCGTAGGGGCTCAGGCTCGAGCCGCTGGACAGGTTGGTCTGGTCCAGCAGCAGCGCCTTGCGCGGCCGGCCCTGGCCGTCGAGGCCCACCAGGTCGGCGGCCTGGCGCACGCTGTCGCGGTAGCTGCGGGTGGCGAGCAGGTCGCGGACCATCCATTCGTGCCAGGCCAGGGCGTCGATCTGCGCGCCCTGTTCGGCGAGCAGGCGCCGTGCCCAGTCGATGCCGCGGCGCTGCTTGCCGTCGTCGGTGAAAGGGCCGCCGAGCAGGCGTGAGGAGGCCGGCATGGCGATGCGCACGCCGGCCTCGCGGGCGCCGGGGTATTCGCGCACGCGCCTGGCCATGGACTGGAAGAAGTCGCGGTAGCTGGCGTAGTCGCGGTAGTTGAGGTTGGGCTCGTCGGCGAAGGCCAGGTAGTGGGTGCCCTTGCCACCCAGGGCCTTGGTCGCCTCGAGCCAGGCGTCGAGCCCATCGCTGCTGGTGCGGTCACTGCGCAAGTCGGCGACTCGGGCACTGCCGGCCAGCAGGGTGATGTCCTGGAGAATGCTGAAACGTTCCTGGTAGAGCTTGCGCCAGGCGTTCTCGAAGTCGGGTTGACGTTGCAGCACGTCGACGAAACTGTAGAAACCGGCGGCCTGGGGACGCAGGGCGTCGAGGGCGGCAAAGCTTGAGGCCGGTGGCAGCACGTACGGCAGGGCTACCCCCAGACGTGGCGTGGGGCCGAGTAGCTTGGTGCCGACGGTCAGGCGGACCTGGCCCGCTTGCTGGGGCAGGTCGCCGAGGTCGTCGGCGCGTTGGGCGAACAGGTTGGCGCTGCCGTCGAGCCAGAACGCCGCCTTGCCGCTGCCCTGCAGGCCCAGGCGCCAGGTCTCGTCGCGGCCGCTGACGGGCAGCGCTAGCTGGTCGAAGCGCCAGTAGGCGCGGTAGGGCTTGAGTGGCAACTGCACGCGCCGGCCATCGCTGAGACGCTCGGCGAACAGCCCGTGGACGCCGCCGTGGTGCTTGCCGGCCAACACCGCCCGTTCGCCGGCCTTGACCCGGAAGTACAGCTCGACACCCGGCCCGACCTCGGCGCTGAAGTGCACCTTGGCCGGAGCGAACAGCGCACGGGTGCTGGGATCGTGTTGGATACGGTAGTCGCGGAAGCTGTAGCCGGGCACTTCCAGGCGATAAGTGCCGCCACCAGATGCCAGGGGCCAGCGCTGCTCGCCACGCACCTGCGCAGCTTCGATGCGCCGTTCGCCGGCCAGGCGGCCCTGGCCGTCCAGCAGGTACAGGCGCTCCGGGTTGGCCTCGGCCTGCCAGGCCGGTCGCCACTGGATGCGCACTTCGTCGGCACGGGCCGGCAGCAGGTACAGGCTGCCATCGCGGATCTCGCCCCATTGCACGGGCGCGGCGAGCGCCGTCTGCGCCAGCAGCGCGGTGCACAGCAGCAGGGCTTTCATGCCGCCCTCCGTTGCAGCATCTGGCGCAGCGGCGCCAGGTCAGCGGGCAGGATGATCAGGGTCTGGCCCAGCGGCACGCCGCTGAGGCGGCAATACAGCACCAGCATGGCCACGGTGACCGCCAGGTAGGCGATGGACGAGGCCGCCGCCGCGCCGACGATGCCCCAGGCCGGGATCAGGATCACGTTGAGCACCAGGTTCAGCGCGGCGCCCGCGCCCATCAGCAGCGACACTGTGCCGGGGCGGTTCTTGCCCAGCAGGTCCAGGCGCAGGATGCTGGCATAGCACAGGCCGAGCAGGCCCGGCAGCAAAGCCAGCAGCGCCGGATAGGCCGGCGCGTAGTCGGCGCCGAACAGGGTGACGATCAGCCACTGGCCGATCAGCGCCATGCTCAGGCAGGCGCCGAGCATCACCGTGGCGGTCAGGCGCAGGGCCAGGGGCGTCAGGCGCTCCATGCCGGCGTCCTGCTGCAGCAGGCGTTTCATCAGCGGCGTGGTCACCGCCTCGGGGACGATCAGCAGCAGTTCGGCGGCGGCGCTGGCCATGGCGTAGTGGCCCAGGGCGGTGCTGCCGAGCATGGCGCCGATGAACAGGTAGTCCGAGCGCAGGATCACCTGCTGGAACAATAGGTCGGGGTGGCTCTTGGCGCTGTAGCTCAGCAGCTCGCGCTGGCCGCCGCGGTCCCAGCGCAGGGCCAGCGGGTGCTGGCGGCGCAGCCACCACAGGCCCAGCACCAGCACCAGGGCGATGCCGCACAGCCAGCTGATCAGCGCGGCTTCCAGGGCCTCGTCGCGCCACATCCAGAACAGCCCGAGGAACAGCAGCAGCGGCGCCAGCGATTCGGTCAGGCGCAGGGCGTTGAACGCGCCGACACCGCCGCTGGCATTGTGCAGGGTCAACAGGCCGCTCTTGAGCACGGTCATCGGCACCGCCAGCAGCAAGAGCCAGGCCAGCAGGCCCAGTTGCACGGTAATTTCCAGGTCGGTGCCGAACTCGCGCACCAGGAACACGCAGACCAGGGTCAGCAGCCCTGCCAGCAGGCAGCCGTAGACCAGCACCTGGGTCAGCAGCAGGCCCATGTCGCGCTGCTTGGCCGCCTGGTAGCCGACCGCGCTGTTCAGACCGCCGCTGGTGGCGGCGCTGAGCAGGTCGGGCAGGGTGCTGAGCAGGGCGAACAGGCCGCGCTCACTGGGCCCGAGGATGCGCGCCAGCAGCACGTTGCGCAGCAGGCGCAGGGCGATCATCGCAAGCTTGGTGCCCATGCTCAGCGCCAGGTGGCGCAGGTAGCTGTTGCGGTTCATCAGCGTTCTCCGCGGCTGATGCGCCAGGCCAGCAACGAGGGCCGGCTGGCATTGCGCTGGCTGACACCGATGCGCGGCAGCGCCAGCGGGTCGTCGTGGCCCTGGCAGATGCCCGGGCGGGTGCTCAGGGCGTAGGGGTAGCGGTGCGCGGCGACACGGGCACGCACGCGCTCGTCGTGGTCGCCGTTGGGGTAGCAGTACACCGGCAATGGTTCGCGGCAGCCTTCGTTGAGTGCGGCGTGGCTGCGTTGCAGCTCTTCGTTGAGGCGGTGGTCGTCCAGGTACGGTAGCAGGGCATGGCTGGCGCCGTGGGGGCCGAAGCGCACCAGGCCGGAGTCCTCCAGGGCGCGCACCTGCTGCCAGTCCATGGCCTGGGGCAGCGACTCCGGCGGGCAGGCGTCGGTCAGCACATGCAGGGCTTGGGGGCTGAGGCTCTTGAGGGTCTGCAGGTAGCGCGCCAGCACCAGGCTGCGGGCCTTGCTGTGGTCGTGCATGAAGTAGGCCGCAGGCAATGGCCGGCCGAGCTTGCGCAGGCGCTCGATCAGTTGCCGACGGGCCTCCTCGCCATGGCTGCCCCATAGGGTTTCACCGACGCTTTCCCACCAGAAGCGCTGGCGGCTGCCGATGTAGTCGGTGGACAGGAAGATGCTTGCCGGCACCTGGTGGCGCTGCAGCAGCGGGAAGGCGTTGACGGCATTGTCGCGCCAGCCGTCGTCGAAGGTCAGGGCCACCTTGGGGCGGGTGTCGCCGCGGGGCTCCTCGTGGCTCTTGAGCAGGTCCATGAGGCTGACGCAGTCGAAATGCCGGGGCAGCCAGCGCAGCAGCCCTTCGAAGGCCCGGGGGCCGACGCACAGCTCGTTGCGATGGGGCAGGGCGGCGCTGGCATCATCGGCCAGCACCCGGTGCAGCATGAGGATCACCCCGGCGCCGCGCAGTTCGGCGCGCCCGCGCGGCGACTTGAAATAGAACCAGCCACTGGCCTGCTTGATTTGAGTCTTGATCGGCATGTCCGTCGCTCATCGATTCTGGTCGGGATTCCATTGGCTGTAGCTGTGCCCGCGCAGGAACTGCCACAGGCCCACGCTCATGCCAGCGAGGGTGACCAGCACGAAGGCGGCCAGACGGAACGGGCGCGGCAGCCGGCGGCGGGCGTCGAGCAGGCCGGCGATGGCGGCGGCGTAGCCGAGCAGCTGCACGGCCAGGGTCAGGCGGTAGAAACCGGGCTCGATGGCCAGCCACAGGTTGGCCAGCAGCAATGGCAGCAGCAGCACCGGGGCCAGGCGGCGGATCAGCTTGTGGCTGATCAGGGCGATGGCGTACAGGCCGTGGCGCGCCGGATTGAGCAGTTCGCGGCGGGCGGCCAGGCTCAGCAGGCCGCCGACGGTGACCCGTTGGCGGCGGCGGAACTGCTTGTCGGCCTCGTCCACGCCCTGGTCCAGCACCACCGCTTCGGGCACGTAGACGATGCGCAGCCCCGCAGCCGGGGCACAGGTGCTGATGAAGAAGTCGTCGTTGACCTGCTTGGGAATCGGTTGGTACAGCGCCCGGCGCAGGGCCAGCAGGGCGCCGTCGGCCGAGACCATGCAGCCGGTGCGGTTCTCCACCTTGCGCACCCAGGCTTCGTAGTGCCGGTACAGGCTGTCGCCGATGCTCAGGCCCTTGCCCGGGTCGGGGATGATCATGTGCCCGGCGGTGCCGCCGACCTGCGCGTCGGCGAACGGCGCCAGCAGCAAGCCAAGGGTGTCGGCTGACCACTGGTTGTCGGCGTCGGTGAACACCAAGAGGTCGCCCGTGCACACCTGCACGGCACTGTTCAACGCCCCGGCCTTGCCCAGGCGCGGCAGGTCCAGCACCTGCACCCGCGGGTCACCCAAGGCGCGGGCCAACGCCACGGTGCGGTCGCTGGAACCGTCGCTGGCCACCACCACCTGCAGCTCGGCAGCCGGGTAGTCCTGGCCGAGCACGCTGGCAAGCTTGGCTTCGATATGCCGCTCTTCGTTGTGCGCTGCGATCACTACGCTCACCCGCTGCGCCGGCAACGGCGAATGCGTGCGCCGGGCAAAGAACGGCGCGGCCAGGGTCAGCAGCAGGGGGTAGCCGACCCAGGCGTACAACGGCAGCAGCAGGCATGACCAGAAGATGAACTCAGCCACGGGCGGGCCTCCTTGCGGTGCGGTTGAACAGGCTGAGGATGAACGCCGCGCCGGCCAGGTGCAGGCGCAGCCAGTGCAGGCCCCAGAGTTGCAGGGTGAGCAGCGGGTCACGGTGCCGGCGGCTCTGACGCAGGCTCAGGAACAGCGCGGGCAGGGCGCTAACCAGCAGGAAGAACAGGGCCACATGGGGAAAACCGTCGAGCAGGGCCGACAGCGCCATGGCGTCCAGCACCCAGGCGCCCACCGAGAGCATCGGGAAGCGCAGCAGGCGCAGGCTGACGCCGTGGCTGCGTAGCAGTTGCAGGTGGCTGCCCTGGCGCCACATCTCCTTGCCCAGCCATTCACGCCAGTTGGCCTCATAGCCCCAGTGCAGCACCGCGGGCTGGCGCAGCACGCGCAGGCGGGCGCCGGACTCGTGCAGGCGCAGGGTGAAGTCCTTGTCCTCGCCGGTACGCAGGCGTTCGTCGAAACCGCCGACCTGCTCGAACCAGCTGCGGCGCATCAGCAGGTTGGGGGTGGGCAGCCAGGTGCAGTCCTGCACCGTCTGCCCGGTGCGCAGGGTGCGCCGTTGCCAGGCCTGGGCGAACCAGGGGGCGTGGCGCGGGGTGTCGCAGTCGAGGGCGAAGACATCACCTTCACCGCGGCGCTGCAGGTCCAGCAGCAGGTCCAGCCAGTGCTCGGGCACCTCGATGTCGGCGTCGAGGAAGGCCAGCCATTCGCCGTGGCTGGCGGCCACGCCGGCGTTGCGCAGGGCGCCGATGGCCACCCCGGGCAGGGTCAGCACCTGGGCGCCGTGCTCGCGGGCGATCCGTGGGCCGTCGTCGCTGGAGCCGTTGTCCGCCACGATCAGCTCGCAGGCCAGGCCCGCCGCGCTGGCCGAGCGCCGGGCGGCGTCCAGGGTGCGGCCGATATGACGGGCCTCGTTGAACATCGGGATGACGATGCTCACCCGGCTCATCGGGCCACCTCCACGGTTTGTTGTTCACGGGCCTGGCCCAGTAGCACGCTGGACAGCGCCAGCATCAGCCACAGGTACTTGTGGCTGGGGGCGCTGAGGAACATCAGGAACAGGCCGATGGCCAGCATGCTCATGGTCAGGTGGGTCATCAGGTCGGCGCGGTCCGCATCGCCGGCCGCGCGGAAGGCGGCGCGGGCCTGCCAGAAGTTGCGCAGGGCCAGGGCGATCATGCCGACGAACAGCAGGCCCGCCGGCAGGCCGACCTCGCTGAACAGTTCCAGGTAGGTGTTGTGGGCGCGGCGGTAGAGGTCGGTGGTCTTGCTGTTGACCGGGGCGAAGGCCTTGGAGAAGCCGGTGTCGGCATAGTGCAGCGGGAAGGTGCCGGGCCCGGTGCCGAGCAGCGGGCTGTGGCTGATCATTTCCTTGCCCACCACCAGGTAGGAGGCGCGTCGGCCCAGCGATTCGTCCTGGTGCGCGTTGACCCCGGACTTGAGCAGCATCAGCGACTGGATGCGCTCGGCGTAGCCCGCCGGCATCAGCGCTACGCCCAACGGCAGGACGATGGCCAGGCCGAGCATGGCGAAGCCCAGGTGGCGCGGGCGGATGCGCGTCAGTTGTTCGCGGTAGTTGTACAGCACGATGCCCAGGCTGATCAGCAGCACCACCAGCCCCGAGCGCGATTCGGTCTTGGTCATGCCCACCAGCAGCAACAGGCAGCAGCCGGCCCAGAACAGCTTGACCGGGATCTGCCGGGCCTTGATCGCCAGCCACAGCCCCAGCGGCATGGCGATGGTGATCAGCAGGGCGAAGGCGTTGGGGTCGAGCATGGCCGAGGCGCGACCCTGTTCCTGGTACTTGGTGGAGAAGATCGCGAACAGGCAGGTGACGCACACGCTGACGGTGATCAGCCGGGCCAGCATCGGCAGGTTGAGGTCGCGACCGACCAGCAGGGTGATGACGAATACCACCAGCCCCACCAGCAGTTCGCGCAGGTGCCCGCCCGACAGGGCCAGGTCGTCGCTGGCCCACAGGCTCAGCAGATAAAGGGCCATGAACGGCAGCAGCAGGCGCCACTGGTTGCTGCGCAGGCGCTCGCCGGGCAACTGGCGCACCGCCAGTTGCAGGCTGAGGATCAGCACCAGGCCGATGCCCACCAGCTTGGCACCGGACACCAGGCCATCCTTGAGCAGCCCCTCCAGCGGCACCAGGGTGGCGATCGCCAGCAGGCCCCAGGCCGGCTTGCGGTACAGCACCAGCACGCCGGCCAGGCCGATCACGCCGCCGGGGGCCAGGAACGGGTAGGGACTGGCCAGCAGACCCAGGCTCAGCAGGGCCACCAGGCCCACCAGCGACAGGGGAATGATCATGCGACAACCTCCTCGGCCGCGCCCCGGTACACCAGGGCCCAGCGTTGTGCCAGGGTCGGCAGGTGGTAGCGTTCGCGTTGCGTGCGGCGGGCGCCGGCGACCAGCTCGGCGGCCTGCGCGGGATCCAGGAGCAGGGCCTCGAGGTGTTCGCCCAGTTCGGCGCTGGCCAGCGGGGCGGCCAATAGACCGTTGCGCCCGTGTTCGATGACGTCGGGAATGCCGCCGACACCGAAAGCCACCACTGGCACGCCGTCCTGCATGGCCTCGAGCAGGATCATCGGCGTGCCTTCGGTGCGTGAGCTGATGACCAGGGCGTCCAGGCGCTTCATCCAACCGCGCATGTCGCGCTGGAAGCCCGGCAGGGTGATGCGATCAGTGAGACCGGCGGCGTCGATGCGTGCCTGCAACGTGTCGCGCTCGGGGCCTTCGCCGAGCATCACGGCGTGGACCTGTGGGTGGCGCTGGCACACCGGGATCAGGGTGTCGAGGAACAGGTCGGGACCTTTTTCGCTGGACAGGCGACCGACGTAGGCGGCGAGCCAGATTTTTCGGTCGTGATCGCAACCCCTGTGGGAGCGGCCTTGTGTTGCGATCGGGCGCGAAGCGGCCGCCGGGGCATGGCAATCTGGTGTGCCTGAGTCATTGGCGTGGGTGGCATTGGGGCCGCTTTGCGGCCCATCGCGACGCAAGGCCGCTCCCACATGTTCGTCATCGGTTGTACTGGCTTCGGGCAGCCCGTTGGGAATCACCCGCAATTTGGCCTCGGGCACGCCGGCATCGCGATGGATGCGGGCGATGCTCTCGGCCACGCATACCACGGTGTCCACCGTCGGCGTGCGGCACAGTTGCAGGCTCAGCCAGGTGTAGAAGCGCTGCTTGCGGCTGCGCGGGGTGAAGCCATGCTGGGTGCTGACCATCGGCAGGCGCCACAGGGTGGCGCCGATCCAGCCGAACAGCTGGCCCTTGAAATTGTGGCTGTTGACCAGCGGACGTTGGTCGCGCTGCGCGCCGAGCACCTTGAGCACCGCCCCCAGCCCCCGGCAGGTGTCGCATTCGACCCCGGCCTCGCGAAAGCGCGCCACCAGCTCCGCCGGGGCATCGAGGAACAGCACCCGATGCTGGCCGGGGGTCGCCTGGCAGTGGTCCAGGAGCATGCGCTCGGCGCCGTAGAACCCGCCACTGCCGAGCAGGTGCAGGATCGGCCGGCCGGCGTGCAGCGCGGCGTTCAATTGCGCACCCAGTGCCACAGGCGTGGCAGCGACCAGCTCTTGTGCGGGTTGGGCAGCGCCGGGGCCTGGTCGTTGATCACCAGCAGCACCGGCAGGCCCAGCTCGTGGCTGATCTGCGCCGGGTGCTTGAAGCGGTGGTCGAAGAACTCCCTGACGTAGACCACGGCGATCGCCAGCAGCAGGCCGGTGACCAGGCCGAACGGGATGATCAGGCCAGGTTTCGGGAAGCTTGCCGCAGTGGGTTCGTAGGGGGCGCTGAGGATCCGTGCGTTGGACTGGCTGCCGTCGAGCAGGCCCTGGCCACGGCTTTCCTCGTAACGCTGGGCGTAGGTGGAGAAGGCCTTGTGCAGGGCGTCGATCTCGGTGTCCAACTGGCGGGTCTTGCTCTGGGTCTCGCGCAGTTGGAGGATGCGCTTGCTGTAGTCGGCGATGCGCTGGGTCTTCTGCTCGATCACCTGCTGGGTCACCGCCAGGTCCTGCTGGCGCTCACGGATGCGGTTCTCGACGATCTTGAGGAACTGCGCGCGCAACTGGGCGATCTGCTGGCGGGCCATGACCATCTGGTCGGAACCCGGCTGGAACACCGTGGCGTCACCGTTGTAGCGGGCCAGCTGGGTAGTCAGCTGCTCGCCGAGCTGCTTGATCTCGCGGTCCTCGAAGGCGACGTTGTCGACCGTGGTGGTGAAGGTGTAGGGGAACGCGTAGTCGGCCATCCTCGCCTTGCTGGCCGCGGCCAGGCTGCTCTGCAGGTAGTCGAGCCACTTCTGGTTCTGTAGCTGGCGGTCACGCTGCAGGTTGAGCGCCTGCTCCTCGGTGTTGATGGCGTTCAGGCGGAAGGTAATCTCTTCCTTGGGGTCCGACGAGCCGATGGCGGTCAGCAGCCCCAGGCGCTGGCTTTCCAGGTCACCCAGGCGGGCCTGGTAGTGCAGTTTCTTCTGCTCGTAGAAGGCCTCGGGCAGCTCGTTGGACTGCAGGTCCTGGCGGTTGGCCAGGAAGTTCTCCAGCAGGCGGCTGACGAACAGCGTGCCCAGCTTCGGATCGTCGGCGCTGTAGGTGATGGAGATCACGTTGGAGCCGGGCAGGGTCTCGACCTTGAGATCCTTGACCGCCTGGTCGGTGAGGGTGTCGAGCTGGGTGTCGCGGTCATCGGCCACGGTGTTGCCGAACAACCGGTGCAGCGGGTCGAACACCGCGTGGCGCACCGGGTCGAGCACGGTACGGCGCAGCAGGCCGGGCTCGTCCGGGTAGTGGCCTTCCTTGCGCAGCTCGCCGATGGTCTGGCGGATCAGGGTCGGCGAGCGCAGGATGTTGCTCTCGGTCTCCATGTCGGCCAGCGACGGCGGGATGAACTGGTCGGCCTGCTGGCTGAGCGCCGAGGTGGTGTCGCTCTGCGAGAGCTTCTTGGACTGCACGATGACTTCGGCGGTGATGTCGAAGCTCTGCTTGAGCACCAGCGGTAAAATCACCGCGATCACCGCGAACACCAGGAACACCCGTTTCACCAGCTGGCGGTTGGCGAAGAAGATGCGGAAGAACTCATGCACATAGTTTTCTTTGGGCTGCGTAGTCATGGTCCGTCCCCCGGTCAGTCGTCGCTTTCTTTGTTGTCGACGCGGTAGCTGAAGCTGAAGCCGAAGCCCTGGAACAGCACCACGTCGGCCAGTTGCCGGGACAGCTCTGCGGCGCTGGCCAGCTTGGTCTTGGGCACGTAGAGCATGTCTTCGGGCTGCAGGTAGGCGAGTTTCTGGGTGCCGCCGGACAGCGCCTGGTCGACGTCGTAGTTGACCGCGTGCACGGTGTTGCCTTCACGGCGCATGATCACCACCGAACCGAGCTTGGCCTTGAGGGTCGGGCCGCGGGCCAGGGTCAGGGCCTCGAGCACCGACACCGGACGGCGGATCTGGAAGGCGCCGGGTTGGCCGACTTCGCCGAGCACGTAGATCTCGTTGGCGGCGGTGGACTTGAGCAGCACGTCCACGCTCATGCGCCCGGGCAGGGTGGCGTAGCGTTCGTTGAGGTAGTCGCGCAGCTGGTTGACGGTCATGCCCTGCAGCGGCACCGAGCCGATTTCCGGGAAGGTGGCGCGGCCATCGTTGCCTACGGTGATGTCGCGGCTCATGCCGGTGCCGGGGTGGTTGAGGGCGTTCTTCAGGTTGACCTCGTCGGTCATCGGACTGATCACCCGCACGGTGACCTGGTCACGGTTGGGCTTGAATACCCGCTTGTCCTGGTAGGCCTGGCGGATGGCGCTCTCGGCCTCGCCGGGGGTCATGCCCTCGACGCGCACCGCGGCGTTGGTGCTGGGCAGGGTGATGGTGCCGTCGGGCTGCACCAGCTGGTTGCCGTTCAGGCCGCTGGCGGCCATGAAGTTCAGGTCCAGTGTGTCGCCGGACTGGATGCGGTAGACCCCGGCCGAACGGTTGCTGACATGGAAGATCACCTCCAGCACGTCCTGCGGGCGCAGCACCTGCTCGCGGCGGGCGACCTCAGTGGCCTGGCTCTCGGCCGGTGGCGCGGTAAGGATCTGCACCGGCATCTGGCGGTCTTCCTGGCTGGCGCAGCCGGCCAGGGCCAGCACGCACAGGGCAATCGATGGGTATCTCATGGCGTTCATCCTGTGCGGCCTCTCAGAGATTTTCGTACAGCCACTTGGGCATGTAGTACTTGCGCTTGTTGAACACGCTGCCGATCAATCGCGCGCCGGCCTGGGTCAGGCGCTGGCTGGCAGCCTGGGCGACTTCCCAGCGGGTCTCCTCGGCGCAGACCACCAGGATCACGCCGTCGACCAGGGTGCCGATGACCAGGCTGTCGGCGCTGGCGTAGATGGCTTCGCCGTCGATCACCACGAAGCGGTACTGGTTGCTCAGCTGGTTCAGCAACACGCGCAACTGCTCGTGGTCGAGGCGGTCGCGGCCGCGTTTCCAGGTCCCCACCGGCAGCACGTCGAACGGCTGGTCGGACAGGCGCACGATGCAGTCCTGGGCCAGCGGCGGGGTGTCCTGGTTGAACAGCAGGTCGCTGTAGCCACGCAGCTTGCCCAGGCCCAGTTGCTGGCTGAGGCCGCCGGGGCTGAGGCTGGCGTCGATCAGCAGCACGTTGCCCGCGCTCATCAATGCCAGCTGGCTGGCGAAGGCCAGGGCGCTGGTACTGGTGCCGCTGCCTGTGTTGGCCGCGGTCAGCAGCAGGGTGCGCTGGTCGAGGTCGAGCACGGTGGAGGTCAGGTTGGTCTCGCTTGGGGTAGCGATGGTCAGACTTCTTGAGGATGAACCGTCCATCTCAGCTTGCTCCGTGGCCAGTGAAGACTTTGAACGGGGTCTTGAGCAGGATCTTCAGGTCCAGCATCAGGCTCTGTTCGTTGATGTAGCTCAGGTCCAGCTCTACGCGTTGGTCAAAGTCGATATTGCTGCGCCCGGAGATCTGCCAAAGGCCAGTCATGCCTGGGTAGATCGACAGCCGCGCCAGGTGGTTGTCGTGGTAGCGGTAGGCGTTGAATGAAGTGGGACGCGGGCCGACCAGGCGCATGTCGCCGGTGACCACGTTGATCAGGTTGGGCAGCTCGTCCAGGCTGCTGCGGCGCAGCCAGCCACCTATCGAGGTGATGCGCGGATCCTTGTCGATCTTGAAGTCGATGGATTCGGCGCCGTGCTTGTTCAGGTGGCGCAGCGATTCTTTCAGCGCCTCGGCGTTGGCCACCATGGTGCGGAACTTGTACATGCCGAAGGCGCGGCCCCGGTAGCCGGTGCGCTTCTGCACGAAGAACACCGGCCCTGGGCTGGACAGCTTGATCAGCAGCGCCAGCACCAGGAACACCGGCGACAGCAGCAACAGCAAGGTCAGCGCGGCCAGGCATGACAGCACGCGGTTGGTGCGCGACAGCGTCCAGGGGCGGCCTCCGGCGCGGCCGCTGATCCAGCCGCGGCCCTGCATGTGGATGGCGGCATCGATGCGCTGGCGGTGCGCCGGGTCCATGCGTTTGTCCTGGTACAGCGCCTGCAGTTGCGCGCTCTTGGGTTGTCCTGTCATACCGCCCTCCGTTGATCCGGCTGCTCGCCCGTGGGCGCCGCTTCGCTGGCGGCGGGCGAGTGGTAGCTCTTGAACCAGGCGACGAAGCGCCCGAGCCCTTCATCAAGGCCTATCTGTGGGGTGAAACCGGTGACCCTGGCCAGGGCGCTGGCGTCGGCGCAGGTGGCCAGCACATCGCCCGGCTGCAGCGGCAGCAGCTCGATCACCGCGTTGCGCTGCAGGTGCTTCTCCAGCAGGGCCAGGTAGTCGAGCAGCTCCACCGGGCGCTGTCCGCCGATGTTGTACAGGCGCCAGGGCGCGTGGCTGCTGGCCGGGTCCGGGTCGAACGCGTCCCACTGCGGGTCGGCGACCGGGGGCAGGGGGATCAGTCGCACCAGGCTTTCGACGATGTCGTCGATGTAGGTGAAGTCGCGCTGGTGACGGCCATGGTTGAACAGCTGGATCGGCCGGCCCTCGCTGATCGCCTTGGCGAACTGCATCGGCGACATGTCCGGACGGCCCCAGGGGCCGTACACGGTAAAGAAGCGCAGGCCGCTGCAGGGGATGCCATAAAGGTGGCTGTAGCTGTGGGCCATGGCCTCGTTGGCCTTCTTGGTGGCGGCATACAGCGACAACGGGTGGTCCACCGGGTCTTCGACCCGATAGGGCGTCTGCTGGTTGGCCCCATACACCGAGCTGGACGAGGCGTACAGCAAGTGCCTGACCGGATGGCGGCGGCAACCTTCGAGAATGTTGAGAAAGCCGGCCAGGTTGCTGTCCAGGTAGGCCTGCGGGTTCTGCAGCGAGTAGCGCACGCCGGCCTGGGCCGCCAGGTGCACGACCACCTCCGGGCGCTCGCTGGCGAACAGCCGGGCCATGCCGTCGCGATCGCCCAGGTCCAGGCAGTGCAGCGGGAAGTCGCCGACCGTCTGCCGTACCCAGTGCACGCGGGCGTGCTTGAGCGCCGGCTCATAGTAGTCGTTGAAATTGTCCAGCCCCACCACCTGGTGCCCTTCCAGCAGCAGCTGGCGGCAGGTGTGGGCGCCGATGAAACCGGCCGCGCCGGTCACCAGCACTTTCATGGCGCATCCGCCTGCGGAGCGATCTGGCGCAGGCCGATGCCGCTGTAGTGCAGGCCATGGGCGGCGACCTGCTCGGGGTTGTACAGGTTGCGGCCGTCGACGATCAGACGCTCGCGCAGCTTGCTGGCCAGCATCGAGAAGTCGACCACGCGGAAGTTCTTCCACTCGGTGCAGATCACCAGGGCATCGGCGTCCTGCAGGGTATCGTCGCGGGTGGCGCATAGTTGCAGGTCGTCCCGGTAGCCGTACAGGCGCCGGCATTCGTCCATCGCCTCGGGATCATAGGCACGCACCGTTGCGCCTTCGGCCCACAGGGCTTCCATCAGGTAGCGGCTGGGAGCCTCGCGCATGTCGTCGGTGTTGGGTTTGAAGGCCAGGCCCCACAGGGCGATGGATTTGCCGGCCAGACCCGCCAGGCGCTGCTTGAGCTTGGCGAAGAGGATGCGCCGCTGCTGGTTGTTGACCTCGTCGACACTTTGCAGCAGGCGCAGGGGCATGCCGCTGTGGGCGGCGGTGTGCAGCAGCGCCTTGATGTCCTTGGGGAAGCACGAGCCGCCGAAACCGCAGCCGGGGTAGATGAAGTGGTAGCCGATGCGCGGGTCCGAGCCGATGCCCCGGCGCACCGCCTCTATGTCGGCGCCCAGGTGCTCGCTGAGGTTGGCCAGCTCGTTCATGAAGCTGATGCGGGTGGCGAGCATGGCGTTGGCGGCGTACTTGGTCAGCTCGGCGCTGCGGTTGTCCATGAACATCAGTTTTTCGTGGTTGCGGCAGAACGGCGCGTACAGTTCTGCCAACTGGTCATGGGCGACTTCGTCGAGGGTGCCGACGATGATCCGGTCCGGGCGCATGCAGTCGGCCAGGGCGCTGCCTTCCTTCAGGAATTCCGGGTTGGACACCACGCGCACCTGCAGCTGGCTCTTGCCCAGACGCTGAAGTTCGTCGCGGGCCAGGGCCATGACCTGGTCGGCGGTGCCCACCGGCACGGTGGACTTGATGATCAGGGTATGGTCGGTTTCCATCAGCGCGGCGATTTGCCGGGTGACGTTGAGCACATGGCTGAGGTCGGCCGAGCCGTCCTCGTCGGGCGGCGTGCCGACGGCGATGAAGATCAGCTCGGCGTGGCTGACCGCATCGCTGGCCTGGGTGCTGAACAGCAGGCGACCTTCCTTGATGTTGTCCTCGAGCAGGTCCGAAAGGCCTGGCTCGCTGATCGGTGGCACGCCCTGACGTAACTGGTTGATCTTGTGGGTATCGACATCCACACACAGGACCCGGTGACCTACGTCCGCCAGGGCTGCTGCCTGTACCAGTCCGACATAACCGGTGCCAAAAACGCTCACGTCCATGCGCGGTGCCTCGAATGGATGAGTAAGGGAGATGAAACAGTGGTGTGAATTGGGTATAGCTCAGCCCGGTGGATTTGCGTCAAAGCAATGGCATGTTTCGTCGAATTTACAGACCCTGGCGAAACGGGCGATCTGCCACCAACCCGTTTCCAATCCGTGTGTTAGCGCGCATAGCTAGTGGCAATTGGCCGTTCGACGAACCGATGAACGGTTGGACGCACCGAAATAAGCGGGTTGCAGACGATAGGGAGAATCAACAACAACTTGCGGGAGGTGCCAGATTCCGGTGTCGGTATGTCGTCGGAATTTTGACTTTTTTGCGTTGTGGTTTGTTTCACAGCTGCTACGGTTTGAAGAGATTCCCATGACCGGAGTGGCCGAAACATGCGCCGATGGATCAAGCTTTTGCTGCTGCTCGTCTATCTGGCCAGCTTTCATGCCTATTACCGCGAGCGCATAGAAGCGCTGGGTATTGGCCTGCCATTGGTGCTGTACCTGGGCGTGTTCGCGGTATTGGCCGTGGCCCTGCTGCTGACCGCCTTCACCCGCCCCGGCTGGCTGCGCTGGTCGCTGGCGCTGGCGTTCACGGTCAGCGCGATCTTCCTCGACGCTTATAACCGCATCACCGACTCCTACCTGACCTATAGCGCATTCGTGTCCATGGTCTATGCCGGCGGTTTCGTCCAGGAGGCCCTGCAGCAATACCATTACGCCATTACCCTGGCCGCAGCGCGGGCGCTGCTGTTGCTGCTGGGTATTGGCCTGCATCCGGGGCCGACCCCGTGGTTACCCAGGCTGTTGCCACCCGTGGCGCCGGTGCTGGGACTGCTGGTGCTGATTGCCATCCTGTTCGTGCGCGCCGGCGAGGGCGCTCGCGGGCTGCCGGTGATGTACACGCCGCTGGCCTACCTGAGCCTGTTCGGCTACGAGACCTTGCACGACCATGTCGGGCCGCGCCAGCCGGTGACCCTGGCCCAGTCGGGGCCGGCGATGGCGCGGGATATCGTGCTGCTGATCGACGAGAGCATCTCGGGCAACTACCTGGACCTGAACACCCCCGCCGGGGTCACCAGCCACCTGGCCCAGGCCCAGCCTGGCGTGTCCATCGTCAACTTCGGCTATGCCGCGTCCATCGCCAACTGCAGTGCCGACACCAACGTCACCCTGCGCTATGGCGGCACCCGCGGTGATTACCTGCGCATCAACTCGACCCAGCCGTCGATCTGGCAGTACGCCAAACGCGCGGGCCTGGGAACGGTGTACATCGATGGCCAGCGTACTGGCGGCAACTTGCAGAACCTGATGACAGAGACCGAGAAACGCGATATCGACCAGTTCATCCAGTTCGACGACTCACCCGTGGTGCAGCGCGACATGGCGGCGCTTGAGCGCTTGGTGGTGCTGCTCAAGGATGGCAAGCCGCAGTTGATCGTGGTGAACAAGGTCGGCGCCCACTTCCCGGTGCACGACAAGTACCCCGATGAGTTCCTCAAGTACCAGCCGGCCTTGCCGCGAGGGCATTACGTCGATATCGCCGATACCGGTACCCGCGACGGTTTCGATGGTCGGCCCCAGGACTGGGTGCTGTACCGCAACGCCTACCAGAACACGGTGCTGTGGAATGTCGGCGAATTCTTTCGGCGGCTGTTTGCCGAGGGTGATCTCAGCCAGGCCGTTGTGCTCTATACCTCCGACCATGGCCAGGACCTGCATGAGCGTGGCAACCCCGGCCTGAACACCCACTGCGACAGCGATCCGGTGCCCGAAGAAGGCCTGGTGCCGCTGGTGGTGATCCAAGGTGAGGGCCTGCACACGCTGGACTGGCAGGCGCATCTGCAGGCCAACCGCAACGCCTCCAGTCATTACAACCTGTTCCCCACGCTGCTCAAGCTGATGGGCTATGACGGCACGGCCGTGAGCGCGCTCTACGGCCGTTCGCTGGACATGCCGACCGACGATCCGTTCACCTTCAACGTGCGCTTCAATGCGCGGCTGGGAGCCAAGCCGGATTTCCGCCACATCGACCTGGGGCAGGTGGTCACGCCCGCCAGTGTTCTGGCGGGGCAACCCATGCCGGTAGGCAAGGCGGACTAAGGTCAGAAATCGATGCTGGCAGACAGCTGCACCGTACGCGGCGCACCCAGCCCCAGGCTGGTGAGCAGCGGCATACCCCAGTAGGCCTTGTTGGTCACGTTCTCCACCGTGCCGCGCAAGGTCACCGGGTGGTCGGCCACCTGCAGCCGGTAGCGGGCGCCGACGTCATATATCGTGTAGCCAGGAATCGACTGGCTGTTGTCGTCGCTGATGTACTGCTTCGACACGGCGGTGGCGTTGGCGGTCAGGGTCAGGCCATCGAGTAGCGGGGTGTCCCATTCCACGCCCAGCTTGCCCTGCAGTTTCGGCTGGCCGGTGGCGGTCTTGCCTTCCTCGGCGGGGTTCTCGGTCTTGGTCACCTTGGGATCCAGGCGAGCCACGCCACCCATCAGGCGCACGTCGGTCAGCGGGGTGCCGAAGAAGCTCCATTCGAGTCCTCGGTTACGCTGTTCGCCACCGAAGGAGAACACCTTGGTCACCGGATCGGTGAAGCTGCTGGGGCGTTCGATCTGGTACAGGCTCAGGGTGTGGGCGAAGTCGCCGAGGTCGAGCTTGATGCCGACTTCCCTCTGCTTGGACTTGTAGGGGGCGAACACCTGGCCGGCGTTGGGCGCGGTAATCGGGGCGATGGCGCCCTTGCTCAGGCCTTCGATGTAGTTGGCGTACAGCGACACCTTGTCGGTGACCTTGACCAGCACTGCCGCCGCTGGCGTCGTGGCGCTTTCGTTGTAGCGCGTGGTGTGCGCACCGGTGCTGACGTTGAAGCTGTCGGTCAGCACCTGCTGGCGACGCACGCCCAAGGTGAGTTGCAGGCGCTCGTCGAGGAACGACAGGGTGTCGGCCAAGCCGTAGCTGCTCAGGCGCGACTCGGTGTGGGCGATGGCCGGGTAGCTCCTGGCGGCCTCCGGTCCCCAGACCGGGTGGTAGATGTTGTTGATCCACTCGGCCCCCGGCACGTTGCGCCGGCCATAGTCGCGCTGCTTGTCCGAGTAGTGCGTGGCGTTGAGCGACCATTGGTGACCGACGCCGAACGTGTCGAAATGGCCGCGCAGGCCGGCCTCGCCCGAGGTCTTCTTGAGGTCGATCTTCAACTGGCCCATGTTCGTCTCCATGTCTCCTGCGGTGTTGAACACCTCGGCGAGCATGGTGCCACTGTAGGCATAGTCGGTCTTGCTGGTGCCGGCCGTGGCATAGGCCATGAGGTTGTCGTTGAGGTCATATTCGCCGCGCACGATCACGCCCTTGTCGCGGGTCTGGACGAAGCCCCAGTCCGGGTTGAGCAAGGTCTCGGACTTAGGCGGCCTGGGCACGGGCACGCCCGCGGCCAGGCCGATGCCGCGGTTCTGGCCCCTGACCCGGTCCTCGCTTTCGTACAGGTCGGCGGACAGGCGCGCCCGCTCGCCGCGCCAGTCGAGGCCCAGGGCATTGAGCTCGGCCTTCATGCGCTGATGGTCGGTCGCGGTGTCGCCGTCGCGATAGACGCTGTTGAAGCGCACGCCGAACTGTTGCTGCTCGCCGAAGCGGCGGCCGACGTCGAGGTGCCCGCCGAACTGCGCGTCGGACATGTAGGTGGTGGTGATCCGCGTCAAAGGTTCGGCGCCCGCGCGCTTGGGCACCAGGTTGATGCTGCCAGCCACCGAGCCGCCCGGTGGCATGCCGTTGAGCAGGGCGGACGGTCCCTTGAGCACTTCGATGCGCTCGAACATCTCGGGCGAGATCCGATAGTAGGGCGCCATGCCGTACAGGCCGCCGATGCTCACATCGTTGATGTTGGAGTTGAAGCCGCGGATAGAGTAGTTCTCGCTGTAGGTACCCTTCAGGCCGTTGCTGAACACGGCGGGGTCGGTCGCGGCGATCACGTCGGTGACGGTCTGGGCCTGGGTGTCCTGGATGTACTGCTCGGTGTAGCTGATGGTGCTGAACGGCGTCTCCATGAAATCCTTGTTGCCCAGCAGGCCGACCCGGCCGCCCGAGGCCACCTGGCCGCCGGCGTAGGCGGGGGGCAATGTGCTCGGTGCGTCGAGGCTGCCCTCGACCCGGGTCTCGGTCAGCTCCAGGCTGCCGCCGGCCTGGCTTTGGCGGGATTTGTCCACGTCCTCGGCACGCTCCACGGTCTGCGCCGCGGTCACGCTCATGGACACACCGCCCAGGCCGAGCAGCAAGGCTATGTGTACGGCGGTGAAGGTGCGATTGAGGTCGAAGTGGGGCACAGCCGGCTGCTGCGCCGGGCTGACACGCTGTTGCGACATGCTGGAGTCCTTTCGATTCGCAAGTGAGTGAAGGCATTCACTAGGGTTTCCGTCACAGAATGGAAAAACCTCAATGCGAATAATTGTCGTTAGCGGTGTGCTAGCAGAATTGCCAGGTGTAAGGCGGTCTTGGTTTGTATAGATTCCAGGAACCTTCTGATTGGTCTCTGATCGGGCATAGCCAGTAAGAGGATTTGCGCAAAAGCATCGCGAACGGGGGCTCGTAGACCGAAGATGACAACCAAACTTGTTTTTTGCGACGCTCAACAATCAGTGTACGGCCTGGGGCGGGCAAGGGTATTTACCCCGTTTGGGGCCAGCAGGATGATTGATGGCCGGCTGTTGGCGTTCACTGGGCAGTTGTTGGAGCGCAAGACAGACTTTTATATGCTGGGCAACGGGAGGCGAGCCTACGATCCGGTCCTCATGCGATTTATCAGTCCTGATCGGCAGAGTCCTTTTGGCAAGGGGGGCATCAGTAGTTATGCCTATTGCCTGGGGGATCCGGTCAACCGCCTTGACCCCGGTGGTGAGGTCAGTTTCAAGAAAGTTGCCAAGACGGTTCTGCTGATCGCATCGACCGGCAGGAATGTCCTTACCCGAACGGGTGGGGCAAAAGCGATCAAGGATGCTGCCAAGTGGGGCATGATGGCCGGGGAGCTCTTGAAACAAGTCAACGTCGAGGCGGGGCGCGGACTGTCAGAGCTGAGCTTTAACGTTGGTCTGCTTGCTGGGGCCTATGATCTGGGCAAGTTTTATTACGCCCGCTGGGCGAAAGATGATGCTGTCTTTTCTCCATTTGCAGGGCCGCTGCTGCCTGAAACGCCGGAAATGTCCGAGCCGCCTGTAGTGAGGATGAATGGTGTGCGCAGCGAGCTGTTATTCGACTGAAAGCTTCAGCGGGTGTAGCGCGCGGAAACCTTTTGCCTCCTCCACCAGCCAGTCATGCACCGCCCGGGCCCCAGGCTGGCTCAGCCCGCCCGGTGGATACAGCAGCACATAGCGCTTGTGGTTGGCGATCGGCACCCCGAACGGCACGATCAGCGCGCCGCGTTCCAGTTCGTCGTTGAGCAGGGTGCGCCGGGCGATGGCCACGCCGACACCGGCAATGGCCGCTTCGATGGTGAGGTGGTTGCGGTTGAAGGTGTGCCCGCGGCGCACATCCAGCCCGCCAGCGCCGATGCCGTTGAGGTAGAACTCCCATTCGGCATACTCCGAGCTGCCGCGCCAGGCGGTGATGTCGTGCAGCAGCGGGTAGTGGGCGAGGTCCGCCGGCCCGTGCAGCGGCGGGCGGCCGCGCAGCAGGGCAGGTGAGCACACCGGGAAGATCTGCTCGTCCAGCAGAGGGGTGGAGAGCATGCCCGGGTAGCTGCCGTCGTTGAGGTCGATGGCCAGGTCGAAGTCTTCCGGGTGCAATGCCTGGTTGCTGTCCTCGGCCACCAGGCGCAGCTCGATATCCGGGTAGCGCTGCTGGAAGCGTGGCAAGCGCGGCGTCAGCCACTTGGCCAGGAATGACGGGATCGAGCGCAGGCGCAGGGTGCCGCGGATTTCGCCGGCATCCAGGCGCAGCAGCTCGGCCTCGATGCTGCCGTAGGCCTCGGCCACGGTCTGCGCCAGGCGCTGGCCTTCGGCGGACAGCTCGACGCCGCGGGCGCGGCGCAGGAACAGGCGAAAGCCCAGGCGCTCCTCGAGCTGGCGCATCTGCTGGCTGACCGCCCCGGGGGTGATGTGCAGCTCCTCGGCGCAACGGGTGAACGACAGGTGCCGCGCCGCGCAGGAGAACACGTGCAGCCAGACGAACACCTGGCCGTTGAGTGGGCCTTTCATCGTTTAGTCCTGCTAAAGGCTTATGTAGGAAGTTTCGTTGGTCAAGCTGGCCTGAGAGGGGCAGTATCGCGCAACTTGGCAATACCGCTCAAATTTTCCAGAGAGCCGTGGCACATCATAAATGGTTGTCACGGTCAGGCATTAGCATGGCTATCAGTGTTTTCGACCTTTTCAAGATTGGCATCGGCCCGTCCAGCTCCCACACCGTCGGCCCCATGCGCGCCGCGGCGACCTTCGCCCAGGCCCTGCGTGAACGCGGCCTGCTGGCCAAGGTGCGGCGAGTCGAGGTGCGCCTCTATGGCTCGCTGTCGGCCACCGGTATCGGTCACGCCACGGACCGCGCCTGCCTGCTGGGGCTGATGGGCCAGTGGCCGGACCGGATCGACCCGCACAGCATCGAGCCACGCATCGACCAGCTGATGCAGGAGCAGTGCCTGATGCTCGATGGCAGCCAGCCGGTCGAGTTCCAGTACGGTCGTGACATGCGCCTGCTCGACGAGAGCCTGGCCTACCACCCCAACGCGATGACCCTGGAGAGTTTCGACGGGCAGGGCAGCCAATTCAGCCAGACCTACTACTCCGTGGGCGGCGGCTTCATTGTCGAGCAAAGCGAGATCGACGCGCCGCAAGACAGCGTCAACCAGGTCGCCTTGCCCTACGAATTCTCCAGTGGCGCCGAGCTGCTGGCCCTGTGCAAGGCCCATAGCCTGAGTGTCAGCCAGCTGATGCTGGCCAATGAATGCGCCTGGCGCCCGGAAAGCGAGGTGCGCGAAGGTCTGTTGAGGATCTGGGCGGCCATGGGCGAATGCGTCGACAACGGCCTGCGCAACGAAGGCATCCTGCCGGGCGGGCTGAAGGTCAAGCGCCGGGCGGCGCGCCTGCACCGCAGCCTGCAGGAGGTCGGCAAGCCCAACGTGATCGGTTCGACCCTCAGCGCCATGGAGTGGGTCAATCTGTTCGCCCTGGCGGTCAACGAAGAGAACGCCGCCGGCGGGCGCATGGTCACCGCGCCCACCAACGGCGCGGCTGGGATCATTCCGGCGGTGTTGCACTACTACATGAAGTTCAACCCCGGCGCCTGCGACGACGATGTGGTGGCGTTCCTGCTGGCCGCCGCTGCGGTGGGCATCCTGTGCAAGAAGAACGCCTCGATCTCCGGCGCCGAGGTCGGCTGCCAGGGTGAGGTGGGCTCGGCCTGCTCGATGGCCGCCGCAGGCCTGGCCGAGGTACTCGGCGCCACGCCGCCGCAGCTGGAAAACGCTGCCGAGATCGCCCTGGAACACAACCTCGGGCTGACCTGCGACCCGGTCGGCGGCCTGGTGCAGATTCCCTGCATCGAGCGCAACGCGATCGCTGCGGTGAAGGCCATCAACGCCGTGCAGATGGCCCTGCGCGGTGACGGCGAGCACTTCATCTCCCTCGACCGGGTGATTCGCACCATGCGCGACACCGGCGCGGACATGCATGCCAATTACAAGGAAACCTCGCGCGGCGGCCTGGCTGTCGCGTTCGTCGAGTGCTGATGGCTTCGCACTGACTGCGCTGTAGGAGATCGTCCGGCCCTTCGGGCTACGCAGTCGTGCAGGGAGCTATCCCTCTGTGGGAGCGGCCTTGCGTCGCGAAAGGGGCGCGCAGCGGCCCCAGATTCCAAGCCACAATCACAATTGCTGGGGCTGCTGCGCAGCCCTTTCGCGACGCAAGGCCGCTCCCACAGGGCCTGGCTAAATCAATAAGTTACGGTTTGTTCCATGAGTGGCCGCTCCTACAGGGGGCGGCATCAACCTGCAACACCTGCTGTACCTGCGACAAAAACAACTACAAGGCGATACCCATGACTGATGTACAAAGCACCACGAGCGTTCGTGCGGATTCGGCTGCCCTGGCTGCGGCCAGCGGCTCGACCACCTGGAACCGTCACGACACCACCTGGGCCTTGGGCCTGTATGGCACGGCGATCGGCGCCGGCACTCTGTTCCTGCCGATCAACGCCGGGGTTGGCGGTTTCTGGCCGCTGCTGATCCTGGCGCTGCTGGCGTTCCCCATGACCTTCTTCGCCCACCGGGCGCTGACCCGCTTCGTGCTGTCCGGGCGCAAGGGCGGCAACGAAGACATCACCGAGGTGGTGGAAGAGCACTTCGGCGTGGGCGCCGGCAAGCTCATCACCTTGCTGTACTTCTTTGCGATCTTCCCGATCCTGCTGGTCTACAGCGTGGCATTGACCAACACCCTGACCAGCTTCTTCGAGCACCAACTGCACATCGGCGCGCCGCCACGGGCGCTGCTGGCCCTGCTGCTGATCTGTGGGCTGATGATCGTGGTGCGCTGCGGCCAACAGATCATCGTCAAGGCCATGAGCGTGCTGGTGTACCCCTTCGTCGCCTCGTTGCTGCTGC
The DNA here is from genome assembly GCF_003205295.1 of Pseudomonas mosselii. Classification (GTDB taxonomy): domain Bacteria; phylum Pseudomonadota; class Gammaproteobacteria; order Pseudomonadales; family Pseudomonadaceae; genus Aquipseudomonas; species Aquipseudomonas mosselii_B. The sequence goes on along the minus strand of NZ_QJRP01000014.1, from coordinate 25,891 downwards.
TGGCCCTGAGCTTGATTCCCAACTGGAACGGTGCGTTCTTCGCCCAGGCCAACGAAGGCTTCAGCGCCTCCAAGCTGCTGCTGACCCTGTGGCTGGCAATTCCGGTGATGGTGTTCTCCTTCAACCACTCGCCGATCATCTCAGCCTTCGCCGTCGACCAGAAGCACCGCTATGGCATTGAGGCCGACCGCAAGAGCGGCCGCACCTTGGCCACCGCCCATGTGATGATGGTGCTGACGGTGATGTTCTTCTGCTTCAGCTGCGTGCTGGCCCTGAGCCCGGCTGACCTGGCCGCGGCCAAGGCGCAGAACATCTCGATCCTGTCGTACCTGGCCAATCACTTCCAGACCCCGGTGATCGCCTTCGTCGCGCCGCTGATCGCGCTGGTTGCGATCACCAAGTCCTTCCTCGGCCACTATATCGGTGCCAGCGAAGGCTTCCAGGGCATGATCGTCAAGAGCCTGCGCGGGCGCGGCAAGACCTGGCCGGCCAAGCGCCTGGAGCGCGCCACGGCGCTGTTCATGCTGGTGACCTGCTGGGCGGTGGCGACCCTGAACCCGAGCATCCTCGGGCTCATCGAGAGCCTGGGTGGGCCGGTGATCGCCTGCCTGCTGTTCCTGATGCCGATGTACGCGGTGCAGAAGGTACCGGCGTTGCGCCAGTACTCGGGCAAGCTGTCGAATGTGTTCGTGGTAGTGATCGGGCTGATCACGCTTTCGGCGATCGCCTACAGCTTCATGGCCTGACCGATGATCGCGGGGCCAGCCCGCTCCCACGTGAAAGTGTGGGAGCGGGCTGGCCCCGCGATCCGTTCAGGTCAGACGCTTTCCAGGTGCCTGATGGCAGCCTTCAGGCGCTCCGCGGGTTGCGGTTGATCCTGGTGGGTGATGTCCGGCGCCTTGCGCACGCGGCCATGCTGGTCGACCCAGTGGCCGTTGATGAAGTAACGGTAGCTGGCGGTGCCGGCGTTCCAGCCCTGGTCGAGCAAGCCCTGGAGATGGAAGGTCTGGGCGATCTGGCTGAGCGGGCCGCTTGGGCTGCCATCCAGGTGCAGGACGATCGACGGGCTACCAGCTGGCGCGAACGGCAGCTCGCTGTAGCCGCCCCACACCTTGGCGTGGAAGACCTGCACCGGATGCGTGGTCTGGATGATGGAAGCCCTGCCGGTGACCTTCTTCTGCACGGTATTCACCAGCAGGTCGAGGGTCAGGATTGGTGCGCCGAGCAGCCCGTTGCTGACGTTCAGGCGGGTATGAAAAAGTCCGAAGGACATGCTGATTCTCCTTGTCTGCTCAGGCTTTCTTGGCGGCCTTGGCGGCCGGGCTCTTGGTCGAGGCGAGGGCCTGGTCCAGGGCTTTGCCCACGGCGCCGCTGGCCAGTTGCTTGAGTTGCGCGACGTCACCGGTGGCGATCACTGCCTCCAGGGTGGCGTTGTGCAGTTCGGTCGTCAGGTCGACGTTCGCCAGCGTCTGGATGCGCTTGAGCTCCAGCACGACGGGTACGTTGTCCACCTCGATCCAGCGCTGGCCGTTGTAGTAGCGGTAGCTGGCCGTGCCTTTCTGCCAGTCCTGGTCGAGCAGTGCGCGCAGTTCGAACTGCTCCGGCGAATTGGCGTGTGGCCCGCCATGGTTGCCACGCACCGTCAACAGGATCTTGCCTTCGCTTGGCGGTTGCACGGTGAGATAGCTGTAGGTGCCCCAGACATCCAGCGCCAGCTCCAGCGGTGGGTTGGTGGTCTGGGTGATCAGCGCGTGGCCGTTGACGCTGCGGTCTGGCGTGTAGACCAGCAGATCGAGCTGCAGGCGCGGCGCGCCCGGGGCATTGGTACCAATGAGGTAGGACACCGGGAACAGGCCTTCCGACGGTGCGGTCAGCGATACAGACATGATTGCCTCCGTTGCATTCAATGAATGAAATACCGTTACCAAGGCTTGCGCAGGCGGGCGGAGGAAAAAGAGGGGAGGGGCGAGTGAGCGGGCGGATGTACTGGCGTGCCCGGTGCGAGCGGCTGTTGGCAGCCGGCTTGTGCAGCCATCCCTGAAGTGCGGTGCCGCCTGCCTGGCAGCCCGCTTGAGTTAAGCAGGCAACCGTTGCCGTGATGGCCTTTTTGCAGTATGTCCGACGAGTGGTGTCACTTTGGGCTGCAGCCGGCTCTCGCCCCGTGAGAACCGGCTTGCCCCGCGATGAGATCTACAGGCCCTGACGACTCACTTCGATTTCTGTTGCAACGCCACGAAGCTGCGGCGCATGTCGCTGGCCCAGCCGTCGAGCACCGGCTTGACGTCGTTCAGGGTCAGTTGCGTGCTGTCGTTCTCCAGCTCCTTGCCGCTGCCCTTGCGCACCACCTGGGCCAGCACGTTCTGGTTGCCGCCATCGAGGAAAGCGGCCTCCACGGCGATGTCCACGGCCTGGTCGCGGCCACCGGCGGCGGTGTTGACTGCCGCAGCCACCAGGGCGATGGGAATCACTTCATAGGGCTTGAGGCCTTCGGTGCTGGTGGACACCGCAGTGATCGCCGGGCGCACCACGATGGTGTTCGGGCCGGGCTCCTTGACCAGGGTTAGCACGCTGCCCAGCTCGCGGCGCATCGCTTCGTTGAAGTAGCGGGTGATCTCCTGCAGGGTCTGCGCCGAGATCACGTTGGTCGGCTGTGGCTTGGGATAGAACTGGCTCGGCTCGATGAACACCTTGGTGTACTGGCTGGCCTTCACGTTCGGGTCGATCCAGCGCATCACCGGCGCGCCGGAGATGCTCTCGGCGGGCTTCAGGCGGCTGTAGTCCTTGAGAAAGCCGGAATAGTCCTTGGGATCGACTCGGTTGCTGGAGCAGGCAACCAGGGCCAGCAGGGCAGCGCACAGCAGGGTGGTGCGAGGCAGTCGCTTCATGATGACGAGGTCCATGAGGGAATTGGCCAGAACAACGCTAGCAGGTGGTTGGCCGAAGGCCAGTGGTCGGATGTCGACGGTTGCCGTTTCCTACCGTATTGCCGGAATACGCTGACTATCGACGGGGCTCTGACACTGTGAAGGTATGCCCTTCACGGGTATGTTTATTCTGGAGGTCCACTGTGACCAGCAAACTCATTGAATCACTGCGTGTCGACCTCTCGGACCTCGAGCAGGCAGGTGCCGTCGGCAAGGTCACGTTGCGCGACTTCGAGGCGATCTGCCCGGCCCCGGTGCGGGCATTCAGCGCCCAGGACATCCGCCACCTGCGCGAAGCGCTGAACTTCAGCCAACCGGTATTCGCCCTTCATCTGCACATCAGCGCATCGACGGTGCGCAAGTGGGAGCAGGGCGAAACACGCCCGGCCGGGCCTGCCTTGAAACTACTGAACATCATTGCCGACAAGGGGCTGCAGGCCATCCTCTGAAGCAGGATTGTCAGCCCAGCGCCTCGCGCAACCGGTACCACAGCATCCCCAGCGCCAGCAGCGGCGAGCGCAGCGTCTTGCCGCCGGGGAAGGTCAGGTGCGGCACCGCGCTGAACACGTCGAAACCTTGGCTGTGCTCGGTGGCGATGGCCTCGGCGAGTAGCTTCGCGGTCCAGTGGGTGACGTTCAGCCCATGCCCGGAATAACCCTGGGCATAGAACACGTTGGGGTGCTGGCCGAGGCGGCCGACCTGGGGGAAACGGTTGGCGGTGATGCCGATCATGCCACCCCACTGGTAGTCCAGGCGCACCTCGGCCAGTTGCGGGAACACCTTGAGTACCTTGGGCCGCATGTAGGCGCCGATGTCCTTGGGGTCGCGCCCGGAATAGTGGCAGGCGCCGCCGAACAGCAGGCGGCGGTCGGCGGTAAGGCGGTAGTAGTCCAGCCCCACCTTCTGGTCGCACAGCGCCATGTTCTGCGGGATCAGCGTACGCGCCAGGGCCTCGGGCAAGGGCTCGGTGGCCACCACGTAGCTGCCGGCCGGCAGGACCTTGCCGCACAAGCGCGGTTCCAGTTCGTCGAGGTGGGCGTTGCAGCCCAGAATCAGGCTTTGAGCGTGGACCTTGCCCCGGGCGGTGTGCAGGACCACCGTGCTGCCATGCTCGATGCGCAGCACCGGGCTCTGCTCGAAGATCCGCACACCCAGGCCATGGGCGGCGCGTGCCTCGCCCTGGACCAGGTCGAGCGGGTGCAGGTGGCCCGAGCCCATGTCCACCAGGCCGCCGGCGTACAGGTCGCTGGCGACGATCTCGTGCATGCGTTCGCGGTTGACCAGGCGGGTCTCGTGGCGATAACCCAGCTCGGCCAGCTCGCGCTGCTCATCTTCGAAAGCGGCGAACTGGGCGGGGGTGTTGGCCAGCTCGCAGAAGCCCCAGCGCAGGTCGCAGTCGATGCCGTACTGCGCGATGCGATTGGCCACCAGGGCCACCGAATCGATGCCGGCCTGCTTGAGGTAGCGCACGCCGTCCTGGCCGATGTGGCGGGCGAAACCGGAGACGTCATGGCCGATGCCGCGGATCAGCTGGCCGCCGTTGCGCCCGCTGGCGCCCCAGCCGATGCGGCGGGCTTCCAACAGGATCACCGAGAGGCCGCGCTCGGCCAGCTCCAGGGCGGCGTTGACTCCGGTCAGGCCGCCGCCGACCACGCAGACATCGGCCTGCAGGTCCTGGTCGAGCGCAGGGTAGGTGGCCGCCTGGCGCGCCGAGGCGGCGTAGTAGGAGGCGGTGTGTTCGTTCATCTGTGGCATGGGTGGGCTCGGCTCAGCGGTTGGACTTGATCTTGCTCCAGGAGCGGGTCATCTGCCGCAGGATCCCGGGGCTCTGCATGGTCGAGACATACAGGTTGTCCAGCACTTCCTGGGGCGGGTAGATCTCGGGGTTGTTCACCAGCGCCGGATCCATGTCGGCCTTGGCATCCGGGTTGGCGTTGGCGTAGCCGACCGTGGCGCTGACCTTGGCGATCACCTTGGGGTCGAGCAGGTAGTTGATGAAGGCCAGGGCCTGCTCGGGGTTCTTGGCGTCCTTGGGGATGGCTAGCAGGTCGAACCACAGGTTGCTGCCTTCCTTGGGAATGCTGTAGGCGACCTTGACGCCATTGCCGGCCTCCTCGGCGCGGTGGGCGGCCTGCAGCACGTCGCCGGAATAGCCGAAGGCGATGCAGACGTCGCCGTTGGCCAGGTCCGAGACGTACTTGGAGGAGTGGAAATAGGTGATGTAGGGGCGCAGCTCCAGCAGGCGTGCCTCGGCCTTGCGGTAGTCGTCGGCCTTCTCGCTGCGCGGGTTCATGCCCAGATAGTTGAGCATGGCCGGGAACAGTTCGTCCGGCGAGTCCATGAACGCCACGCCGCACTGCTTGAGCTTCTTCAGGTTCTCGGCTTCGAACAGCACGGCCCAGGAGTCGATCCTGTCGATGCCCAGCACCGCCTTGACCTTGTCGACGTTGTAGCCGATGCCGTTGGTGCCCCAGAGGTACGGCACGGCGTACTGGTTGCCCGGGTCGTTCTGCTCCAGCTGCTTGAGCAACTGCGGGTCCAGGTGTTGCCAGTTCGGCAGTTTGCTGCGGTCCAGCGGCAGGAACGCGCCGGCCTGGGCCTGGCGCGCAAGGAAATGGTTGGAGGGCACGACCACGTCGTAGCCGGTGCGCCCGGCCAGCAGCTTGCCCTCCAGGGTTTCGTTGGAATCGAACACGTCATAGACCACCTTGATCCCGCTGCTGGCCTGGAAGTCGGCCAGGGTGGTGTCACCGATGTAGTCGGTCCAGTTGTACACGCTTACCGTCGGCTGGGCCTGGACGGCGGCTGCGAACAGCAGGGCGAAGGTTGCGGGGATCAGGGCTTTGCGATGACGCATGGTCGACACCTCGTTGGTCTTGTTCTTCGAATTCGGTGGTGTAGGGGCTGCTTTGCAGCCCATCGCCGGCAAGCCGGCTCCAACAGGAAATGTGTTTCTGTTGTGGGAGCTGGCTTGCCAGCGAAAGGGGGGTACAACACCCCCAAGGCAGATCACACGCTCAGCAGCAGGAACTCCCGCTCCCACGAGCTGATCACCCGCTTGAAGTTCTCATGCTCGGCGCGCTTGACCGCGACATAGCCCTGGACGAACTGCTGCCCCAGGTATTGCTGCACCTTCTCGCAGTCTTCCATGTGCTGCAGGGCGTCCTCGATGGTGATCGGCAGGCGCAGGTTGCGTCGCTCGTAGGCGCGGCCCTGCACCGGGGCGCTGGGTTCGAGTTTCTCGACCATGCCGATATAGCCGCACAACAGGCTCGCGGCGATGGCCAGGTAGGGGTTGGCGTCGGCACCCGGCAGGCGGTTCTCCACCCGCATCGCTTCGGGGCTGGAGGTCGGCACGCGCAGGCCGGCGGTGCGGTTCTCCTCGCCCCATTCGACGTTTACCGGCGCCGAGGTGTCGGGCAGGAAGCGGCGGAACGAGTTGACGTTCGGCGCGAACATCGGCAGCAGCTTTGGGATGTACTTCTGCAGGCCGCCGATATGGTGCAGGAACAGTTCGCTCATGCTGCCGTCGTCATTGGCGAAGATCGGCTTGCCGGTGGCGATGTCGACCACGCTCTGGTGCAGGTGCATGGCGCTACCCGGTTCGTCGGTGATCGGCTTGGCCATGAAGGTGGCGGTGACGTTGTGCTTGAGCGCCGCCTCGCGCATCGTGCGTTTGAACACGGTGATCTGGTCGGCCAGGTCCAGGGCGTCGCCGTGACGGAAGTTGATCTCCATCTGCGCCGGGCCGTCCTCGTGGATCAGCGTGTCCAGGTCCAGGCCCTGGATCTCGCACCAGTCGTAGACGTCCTCGAACAACGGGTCGAATTCGTTGGCGGCGTCGATGGAGAACGACTGGCGGCCACTCTCGGCGCGGCCCGAGCGGCCCAGCGGCACTTGCAAGGGCAGGTCCGGGTCTTCGCAGCGCTGGGTCAGGTAGAACTCCATCTCCGGCGCGACGATTGGCTGCCAGCCCTTGTCGGCATAGAGCTTGAGCACCTTCTTCAGCACGTTGCGCGGCGACAGTTCGATGGGGTTGCCCTGCTTGTCGAAGGTGTCGTGGATGACGATCGCGGTCGGTTCGATGGCCCAGGGGATCTGGTACACCGCCGTGGGGTCGGGGCGGCAGACCATGTCGATGTCGGCGGCGTCGAGCAGGCTGTAGTAGATGTCGTCATCGACGTAGTCGCCGGTGACGGTCTGCAGCAGCACGCTCTCGGGCAGGCGCATGCCGCGTTCGTGAAGGAACTTGGCGGTCGGGGCGATCTTGCCGCGGGCGATGCCGGTCAGGTCGCTGATCACGCATTCGACCTCGGTGATCCGGTGTTCTTTCAGCCAGGTGGACAGCTGATCGAAGGGGGCGTTCATACAAACCTCTTGGTTGGGTAGTTGTGGTGGGACGCAAGGCGTTCATCGCCGCAGGGCACTTCCCACAGGTGACGCTGAGGACTATCTTGGTCGGTGCCCCCCGGGGTGATCTATCCACTTTCTTCAGCTATCAATGCACCAAAAGAGTGCAACTAGGACAGCGCGTGACAACGCCAACCGCCTTGCAGGTCCAGGACATCCGCACCACCGACGTGACTGAACAGACCCGCGCCACCCCGGGCTGGCAGCAGCAGTACCGGCAGATGTCCCCCGGGCATTTCAACGGCCAGCTGCGCTGGCTGGGGCTCGACGGCGTCGAGGTGTACGAGGAGCGCCTGAACACCCGGGTCGAGCAGTTCTTCCGCGCCCCCAGCGGCGCCCTGGCGTTCTGCTTCGACCGCAGCGAGAACAGCCTCTACCTGCTCAACGAAGACAGCCGCAACATCTGGATCACCCCGGAGAACTACCAGGAAGTGGCGGTGGTGTTCGAGCAGCCGTTCCTGGCCAGCCACGGCCTTGACCTTGAGCGCCTGCGTGGCCTGTTCATGGTGCCGCTGACCTGTCAGCAGAACGCCCTGTTCGGCAACTGGCTGAGCGCCACGCTGACTCGTCTGGGCCAGGCCGATTGCCCGCTGGAGGGCAGGGCGCTGGCCGAGCAGTTGCTGGAGGACTGCCTGTTTATCCTCGACAACGCCGGGCAGCGTCTGCAGGGCGAAGCGCTCGGCCGGCGGGACGAGGAGCGGGCGATCATGCGCCGGGTCAGCGAATGGGCCGCCGACAGCCCCGACGAAACCCTCAACCTGGTGGAGCTGGCCAAAGTCGCCGGGGTTTCCGTGCGTCAGTTGCAGCAGGCCTTCAAGGGGTTCACCAACCTGCCGCCGGCGCACTGGTTGCGCTTGCGGCGGCTGAACGGCGCGCGGCGCGACTTGCTGGCAGGCGACGCAACGGTGGCCGAGGTGGCCATGCGTTGGTCGTTCTGGCATTTGGGGCGGTTTTCCGAAAGTTACCGCCAGCTGTTCCGCGAACTGCCAAGCGAGACGCTCAGACGTGGTCGGGGAAACTGATTACGAAAGGTCTGTTTGGGCGGTTTCCGGCAGGGCCGCTCCTACACAGGGATCGCGCATGGTTTGAGCGAGAGGATCAGTTGCGATCCAGCCACACCGTCTGGGCGTTGGTGAACTCGCGCACGCCGAAGTGCGACAGCTCACGGCCGAACCCGCTCTTCTTCACGCCGCCGAACGCCACGCGGGGGTCGGAGGCGCAGTAACCGTTGATGAACACACCACCGGTGTCCAAAGCCGCGGTCATGCGCTCAGCCAAGGCATAGTCAGCGGTGTAGATCGTTGCGGCCAGGCCGAATTCACTGTCGTTGGCCAGCTCCACCGCGTGGTCTGCATCGCGGGCGCTGATGATCGCCGCCACCGGGCCGAACAGCTCCTGCTTGAAGGCGGTCATGTCCGGGGTGACGTTGGCGAATACCGTCGGCGCGTAGAAGTTGCCCACGCCTTCGATCTTGTTGCCGCCCAGCAGCAGGGTGGCGCCTTCGGCCAGGGTCGCCTGGACCTGGCCGTCGAGCTCATCGCGCAGGTCGTAGCGGGCCATCGGGCCGATGTAGGTGGCGTCGTCCAGCGGGTTGCCAATGGTCAGCGCGCGGGTGGCCGCGACGAATTTCTCGGTGAACGCCTCGACGATGCTTTGCTCGACGATCAGGCGCTTGGCGGCGGCGCAGACCTGCCCGGTGTTCTGGTAGCGACCGACCACGGCGGCCTTGACCGCGGCATCGAGGTCGGCGTCGGCCAGCACGATGAATGGGTCGGAACCGCCCAGTTCGAGCACGCACTTCTTCAGCGCGGCGCCGGCCTGCGCACCGATGGCCATGCCGGCGCGCACGCTGCCGGTAAGGGTGATGGCGGCGATGCGCGGGTCGTTGATGGCGCGGGTGACGCCTTCTGGGGTGGCATTGAGCACCTCGAACACGCCTTCAGGCAGCCCGGCACGCTTGAACAGGTCGGCCAGCAGGTAGGCGCTGCCCATCACGTTGGGCGCGTGCTTGAGCACATAGGTGTTGCCCGCCAGCAGCGCCGGAACGGCGCCGCGCAGCACTTGCCAGACCGGGAAGTTCCACGGCATCACGGCGAGAATCGGGCCCAGCGGGCGGTATTCGATGCGGGCCTTGTCGACCTGGGTCGGCTCCGGCGCCAGCATGGCCGGGCCGTGTTCGGCGTACCACTGGCACAAGCCAACACACTTGCTGACTTCGCCGCGAGCCTGGCTGATCGGCTTGCCGATCTCGCGGGCGATCATCTGGGCGAAGGCTTCGGCATTGGCCAGCAGGGCCTGCCCGAGTGCGACCAGATACTCGCTGCGCTGACCCAGCGACACTTTGCGCCACTGGTTGTAGCCCGCCTTGGCGCGTTGCAGCGCCGCGTCCAGTGCGGCGTCGGTGTCGAAGGCGTAGTGGCCGATTCGTTCGCCGCTGTAGGGGTCGACGGAAATGGCGTGGGTCAGGCTGCTGATCTCGCTCATGGCAGGACTCTCATTGTTTTGATCGGGTGAGTCCAGACTAGAGGTGGCGCGCTTTAATGAAAACTGAATAATAATGAGCGAAACATTCACGTTTGGAGAATGATTGTGGACCTGGTGCAACTCGAGATGTTCAAGGCCGTGGCCGAGCACGGCAGCATCAGCGCCGCCGCCCAGCAGATCCATCGGGTGCCGTCGAACCTGACCACCCGCATCAAGCAGCTGGAGGAGGACCTGGGCGTCGAGCTGTTCATCCGCGAGAAAAGCCGCTTGCGGCTGTCGCCGGCCGGCTGGAACTTCCTTGAGTACACCCGGCGCATCCTCGACCTGGTGCACGAAGCGCGCTTGACCGTGGCGGGCGAGGATCCCCAGGGCACCTTCGCCCTGGGTTCGCTGGAAAGCACCGCGGCGGTGCGCATCCCGGCCTTGCTGGCGGCGTACAACCAGCGCTACCCCAAGGTCGACCTGGACCTGTCCACCGGCCCGTCAGGGACCATGCTCGAAGGGGTGCTGTCCGGGCGTCTGGTGGCGGCCTTCGTCGATGGTCCGGTGCTGCACCCGACGCTCGAGGGCATGCCGGTGTTCGAAGAGGAGATGATGGTCATCGCACCGCTCAACCACTCGCCGGTCACGCGTGCCCGCGATGTGAACGGTTCGAGCATCTACGCGTTTCGTGCCAACTGCTCATACCGCCACCATTTCGAGAGCTGGTTCGTGCATGACCAGGCGGTGCCGGGCAAGATCCACGAGATGGAGTCGTACCACGGCATGCTGGCTTGCGTCAGTGCCGGCGCGGGCCTGGCGATGATGCCGCGCAGCATGCTCGACAACATGCCGGGGTGCAGCACGGTCAGCGCCTGGCCGATGGCCGAGGACTTCCGCTACCTGAAGACCTGGCTGGTGTGGCGGCGAGGCACGGTGTCACGCAGCCTGAGCATGTTCATCAAGTTGTTGGAGGAGCGTCGTGAGCTGCCAACGCCCTGAAAGGTGACACCATGCGGACTAACGGTGTGCCGATAGGCGAACCCCAGCCCCGGAGAATCCTCCAATCTGTGTAGACCATCCCCATGCGGGAGGATTGCACCATGCATACCCATCATTACGGCCTGTGCGCGGCGCTGTTGCTGGTGCTGGCCATGCCCTGGACCCTGGCGGCGGCGGCCGACCTGAACGCGCCCGTCGATTCGCAGGGCGTGCAACTGCAACCCCAGGAACAGAACGGCATTCGCTACCTGCAGGGCGGTATTGGCCAGGACGAGGCCAATGCCCTGCGCCGGACGCCCGGCTATGACCTGCACATCACCCTGTCGACCGGAGCGGACGGCAAGTTCCAGAGCGGCGCCGCGCTGGACATCCAGTCGGCCCAGGGACGATCAGTGCTGACGCTGCAGGACGTCGGGCCGCTGATCTTCGTGCAGTTGCCACCGGGGCATTACCGGGTGATCGGCAATGCCGATGGCCGGACCGTGCAACAGCAGGTGACGGTGGACGGCAAGGCGCCGGCGCGGGTTGACCTCAACTGGCGCTGAGGGCCAGTCCGTTCAAAGTCCTTTGGGCGCGAGGCGATTGACCGAGTGAGGGCCACCAAGTGTCCGCCGTTAGCCTTTCAGCGCCTGTGAGATCGAGCGCAGGTGCCTTTTCGTCGAACACGAAGAGGCGCAATGCGGCTGAACCCTTGAATGGAACGCAGTGTCCTTAGCCAATAGTGGCAAATCACTTTTCACTTTCAGAGCATTCGGACAATAATCGAAGAGGTATTACCGCTTGTAACCCGGTTGGATGTGCCGGGTCGCTGGTGCAGAACGAGGGGCGCAGCCCCCACTTGCCCGCAGGCACGCGCCAAGTCGCGGGCCTGCCCGTGAAGACCATCAGGAGAAGTCATTTGATGAAGATCCGTCTCGCCACTACGTTGGCTGCCGCCGTGCTGGCATTCGCTGGCGCCAACCTGGCCCAGGCCGCCCAGATATCCGGTGCCGTGGGCGCCACCGGCCAGGGTGACATGACCTACCGTATCGGGGTGTCGTTCGACTGGGACAAGAAATGGCTGGAAAGCAGCACCGGCCACCTGACCGGTTACTGGGACGCGGCGTACACCTACTGGGAAGGCGGCGAGGCCAGCGGCGCCCATTCGCTGTCGTTCAGCCCGGTGTTCGTCTACGAGTTCAGTGGCTTCACCTACACCCCGTTCATCGAGGCCGGCATCGGCCTGGCGGCATTCTCCAAGACCGATGTGGGCGACCAGCGCATGGGCTCGGCGGTGAACTTCGAAGACCGGATCGGCTTCGGCCTGAAGCTGCCGGCGGAGCAGAAGATCGGCATTCGCGCCATGCATTATTCCAACGCAGGGCTGAAGCAGCCTAACGACGGGATCGAGTCGTACTCGGTGTTCTACAGCAAAGGTTTTTGAGTCGAGGCTCCCATCATTCGGTGGATTTCGACAGCACCAAGGCTACGGCTGGGCAGCCAGCCGCAGACTTGTTTAGGCTCTGTACGAAATGTATCTGCACTCGCCCATACTGCGTTGAAGCGGGGCTCGGAATGCTCATGTACTCCAGTACACTCCGCTTCCTCCCCCCGTTTCGCCTTGTCTGGCCTTCGCGCAGACACATTTCGTACAGACCCTAAGCCTAACAGCTAAGACTCGGTGAGTCGGCTTGCTAAGGAAGAGCCCCGACTGATCTGATCAGATCTGATCTGAACTGTTTCACTCTCCACGGTGAAGACAGCGATTCGGCTGTTGCTCAAGTTGGGCTGACTGACTTGCGGGGCTTCGACATCCACAATCGCGCTAAGCTCATCCCTCGCCTGGGTCGCCTGGGTCGCCCGGTTACGGGCGTCCATGGCATGGTTGGCGCTCCAGTTGTTCGTCCATCCATCCACCAATGCGGTAGCGCCGTTAAGGGCCATCAAGGCAGGCTGCTCTCCAGGCATCAGGAGATTGGCAATCGAGGCGCCAGCATTGGTGAGATCGGCCAATGGGGATACCACCGCTTTGGTTACCTCGTAGACCGTGAAGCGCTCAGGAAGTCGGGACGCAGGGATGCCCTGTTTCCTTGCCTGATCCACCATTCGATTGGTTGTGATCACATCCCAGGCGACCCCCACATTCTTGTCGAACCGGCCGAGCTGGGACATGGCGGCACCAGGCACCAGGTTGGCCCACTGCACCCCGCCTGTCGGATCTCGATAGTTCACCGGATCCCCCTGGCAATAGGCATAGGTATTGAGCCCTCCGGCCCCGAAGGGACTCAACCGGTCGGGAGAAAGGAAGCGCCTTAGCCCTGGATCGTAGCTGCGGTGACCATTGCCCAGATGGTAGACACCCGTCATTGGGTCGCGCAGTTGGCCGCAAAAGGCCAAGCGCGGTCCCGATACTGTCGTCGGTACGCCATAGGGCGAATAGGCCCTGGAGTCCCCCACGCTTCCTAGTACGGATTGCTGCCAGTCAGTGATCGACAGATTGAGGGTCGCCAAGGAAGTTGCTCCGCTGAACAGTTGATGTTCACCCTAGCATCGGCCTGAACCTCGGGTAACTGGCAAAATTGCCAGGTGACGGGCCGGGCGGGCACAGGAGCAGCGGGCTGCGTCACCCGCTTGCGCCTGCCTACACTGGTGTTTCAACGCACCGCCTTGATCGCCAGTACGTTGCACAGCGGGTGCTCCAGCACATGCGCCGTGGTGCCGCCGAGAAACGCCTGCAAGGCATCGTGCCGGTGGTTGCCCATGACGATCACATCCACCCGGTGGGCGGCGATGTACTGGGTGATCGCCTTGACCGCCGGCCCTTCGAGGAAGTGGCGGCGTTCCAGGTCGATCTGGTAGTGGTCGCCCAGGCGGTTGAACGCCGTGCGCTGGGCTGTTCGCACGCTGGTGTCGAAACCGGGCATGGTCACGGTGCCGGCGCCAAAGTCGGCGATATGGGTCCTGGCCGCATCACACACGTGCAACAGGTGCAGCTCGGCGTTGCACTGCAGGGCCAGGGCGTGGGCGCTGCGGATCACCTGGTCGTCCAGGTGCTCGCCGCTGCCATGGCTGTTGAGGTCGACCGCCGCGGCGATCTGCCGGGGCAGGGGCAGGCGGATGTCGCTGACCAGGTGCACCGCCACCGGGCTGTCCTTGAGCAGTTGCCAGTCCAGCGGCGTGACCAGCAGGCGCTTGAGGATCGGTTCGTGCTGCACGTCCTTGACCAGCAGGTCGCAGCCCAGGCGTTCTATCTGCTCCAGCACGCTGCCCAGCGGATCGCGGGTCAGCAGCAGTTCGGTAGAGACATCCAGGCCGGCATTGCGCAACTGCTCGGCCTCGTCGGCCAGCCATTGGCGGTTGTCCTCGAGCAGGCGTTCGCGCTCGCGGCCGTCGCTCATCAGGCCAAAGGTGTCGACATCGTCGACGAAGACATTGAGGTCCAGCAGGGCCCCGCTGGACTCGGCCAGCGCCGCAGCGCGCTGCAGGGCAGGCGTATGGCGCATCTGCGGGCCGAGCATGACCAACAATCGCTTGAACTGGCTCATCTCACACCTCCACGTGTGGCAGCCCCCTGTTCAGTCTAGACCCGCCGCCGGTGAAGTCTTGTGGAGCGACGGCGGGTCGTCTTTCAATGCGGCGCGCGCGGGATGGTCTTGAGCAGGTCTTCCGGGCTGATATGCCCGACCACCTGGGCCACCGCGCTGCCCGGGGTCGGCAGGTCGATGATATGGCTCTTCATCTTGCCGATCACGTGCATTTCGCAGGGCTTGCAGTCGAACTTCAGGGTCAGCACTTCGTCGCCCTGGATCAGCTGCATGGGCGCCACCTTGGTGCGCACGCCGGTCACGCCCTTGGCCTGCTTGGGGCACAGGTTGAAGGAGAAGCGCAGGCAGTGCTTGGTGATCATCACCGGCACTTCGCCGTGCTCCTCATGGGCCTCGTAGGCGGCGTCGATCAGCTGCACGCCGTGGCGGTGGTAGAAGTCGCGTGCCTTCTGGTTGTAGACGTTGGCCAGGAACGACAGGTGCGACTCGGGGTACACCGGCGGTGGCGTGGTTTCGGCCTTGCGCCCGCCACGCGGGTGCGCCTTGACCCGTGCTGCGGTCAGCGCCTCGATGGCTTCGCGGCGCAGGGCCTTGAGCTGCGAGTTGGGGATGAAGTACGCCTGCGGTGCATCGAGCTCGATGGCCGTGGCGTGGTACATCGTGGTCCCCAGCTGACCAAGCAGGTCGTGCAGTTGGTCCAGGGCTTGCTGTGGCTTGTTGGCGGCACCGAACGGCCCGTCGAGGGCCACTTGCACACTGACACCCTCTTCACTGCTGAGGGTGAGCATCAGGCGCTGTTCACGCAGTACCGCATGCCACTCGACACCAACCCGGCGCTCGGCGGAGGTGCGCTGCAGCGCCTGCTGCCAGTTGTGGTCGAGGTTGCGCGACAGCGGGTGGTTGGGGCGCAGCTTGTACAGCCCGTCGGGCATCTCGTTGGGCTCGACGCGGTAGCGGTAGCGCTTCTGGCCGTCCTCCTCGGACTCGCTCTTGAGTTCGGCGATGTTGGCGCGGAAACCCACGACCTCACGCTTGACCAGCACATTGAGGCCGTCGCCGTTGGTCAGCGGTACATCGGTGGCCACCAGCAGGTCGCGTTTGCCGACTTTCTCCACCACGCCCACCGGCAGGCCGGTGAAGGTTGGCGAGTCGAAGGCGCCGATGTCGATCTTGCGATCACTGACGAAGTAGTCGGTGCTGCCGCGGTGGAAGGTCTTGTCCGGATCCGGCACGAAGAAGTGCTCGGTACGCCCGCTGGAGGCGCGGACCAGTTCAGGACGGTCCTCGAGGATTGCGTCGAGTTCCTTGCGGTAGTGGGCGGTGATGTTCTTCACGTAGCCCACATCCTTGTAGCGGCCTTCGATCTTGAACGAGCGCACGCCGGCATCGACCAGGTCGCGCAGGTTGGCGGTCTGGTTGTTGTCCTTCATCGACAGCAGGTGCTTCTCGAAGGCCACCACGCGGCCCTGGTCGTCCTTGAGGGTGTACGGCAGGCGGCAGGCCTGGGAGCAGTCGCCGCGGTTGGCACTGCGCCCGGTCTGGGCGTGAGAGATATTGCACTGGCCGGAGAAGGCCACGCACAACGCGCCATGGATGAAGAACTCGATGGCCGCGTCGGTCTCGGCGGCGATGCTGCGGATCTGCTGCAGGTTCAGCTCGCGGGCCAGCACCAGCTGGGAGAAGCCGGCCTGGTCGAGGAACTTGGCCCGCTCCAGGGTGCGGATGTCGGTCTGGGTGCTGGCGTGCAGCTCGATCGGCGGGATATCCAGCTCCATCACCCCCAGGTCCTGCACGATCAGCGCATCGACACCGGCGTCGTACAGCTGGTGGATCAGCTTGCGCGCAGGCTCCAGTTCGTTGTCGTGAAGGATGGTGTTGATGGTGGTGAAGACGCGGGCATGATAGCGCCGGGCGAACTCCACCAGCTCGGCAATATCACTGACTTCGTTGCAGGCGTTGTGGCGCGCGCCGAAGCTCGGGCCGCCGATGTAGATGGCATCGGCGCCGTGCAGGATCGCCTCGCGGGCGATGCTCACGTCACGGGCAGGGCTGAGCAGTTCCAGGTGGTGCTTTGGAAGGGACATGTCGTTATAGGTTCGGGCTGTCACGGTAAGGCGGGCATTGTAGCGGTGAATCGGGGCGGGGGCATCCATAACCGATGAACTTGTCGGCAACGGCGGTCAGGGGCGTGTCAACTCGGCAGAACGGGTGGTGCCTGGCATTTTTGTCAGTTATGCCTGCCAGGCAACGGTGATAGCGTAGGGGCCGTTACTTCTCGGCAAAAGGTAATGCCATGACATCCACCTGCTTGTTGGCCATGCTCGACCTGCAGCGATCAGTACTGGGGGGCTCCAGCCCGGTCAGGGCCTATACGCCATATGGAGGACAATCCGACAAGCGGGGAGCTGAGTTGGCTTTTTGCGGCCAGGCTCGTGATCAGTTGACGGGTCATTATCATTTGGGGAATGGGCATCGGACCTACAATCCGTTCGTGATGCGGTTCAATTCAGCAGATCGCTTGAGTCCATTTGGAGTGGGAGGGATCAATGCCTACGCGTACTGCAATGGGGATCCGATAAATTTCCATGACCCAAATGGTACGAACGGGATTCAATCGTATCTGGCCGCGGCGAATGTATTTATTGCTGCGTCTGGTGCGGCCAAGGTTAACGAACAGGTAAACAATTTAATTAAAATAAAAATGATTGAGAACAGGCAGAAAAGATTGATTGGCATGGGGCACTCTGATCTTGCAGGAGAACCGATATCCAATGCCGTAAAAAAAGCTCACAAAGTAAGCCTTGGTCTCAACTCATTGAAAGCGGGAGCGGGAGCTGCAGCGGGAGCTATAGTAAGCAATACAGCGGATGTTCCTGAACCGTCCATGGGTACAGCCGTGCTTGCAACGGCTGGTGCGCTTGGCTCACACGTGCTCGCTAGCGTATTTGACGCGCTGAGACCGAAAGTAAAGTCTAGTTACCAAGATACGTTGACTGAGTTGGACGGGCACCTTGCAGCCTTGTCTCAGGCTACGCCAGAGAGTAACCAACTACTCTCTGTAGTCGTGCATTCATTATTTGACGTTGTGAACGCTGCTTCCAAGGCACGTAGCGCGGATACTGTGGATGGCGTAAGCAATAAAGCGAGAAGACACAGCGCTGCTTTTTAATCCATAGCCAATCAATTCCCAAAGGGCCCCATGATGGCGGCCCTTTGCATTTCGTTCAGCCCTTGGCAGCCATCGCCGTCACTTCCACGCGCATCCCCTCGAACGCCAGCGAAGCCACGCCCACCGCCGCGCGCACCGGCCAGGGTTTTTTGAAGTACCGTTGGTACACCTCGTTGAACACCGCCCGGTCGGCCATGTCGGTCAGGTAGATGGTCAGGTGCAGTACCCGGTCCATCGAGCTACCGGCCCGTTCCAGGGCAACCTTGAGCGCCTGCAGGGTGCATTCGCACTGGGTGGTGATGTCGCCCAGTTCGAGGCTGCCGTCGGCCTGCACGGGAATCTGGGTGCTGACCAGGATGCCGTTGTACTCGGCAACGTCCGAGGAGATCGAGTCGGCGTCCGGGTCGGGGGTATAGATGATGTCGCTGTTAGCCATGGGATTTCGCCTTGCAACGGAAGGAAACCGCCAAGCCTACGCGAGCGGGTCGGGCAGGTCGAGGTGGGCGGCCGGTCGCGGGGATTTGAAATGCGCGGCGCGGGCCGTCAGAATCGCGTCCCGACCCGGCCACAGGCGCCGGGCCCAGGTTGTCAGAAGAGGCTTGCGTTGAACGAACACACATTGTCCATGCGTCTGGAGCGTGTGGCCGCCCATGTGCCAGCTGGGGCGCGGCTGGCCGATATTGGCTCGGACCATGGCTACCTGCCGGTGGCGCTGGTGCGCCGTGGTGCGATTGTCGCGGCGGTGGCCGGCGAGGTGGCGCTCACGCCCTGCGAGGCTGCGCGGCGCACCGTGCGCGAGAACGGTCTGGAGGATCGCATCACCGTGCGTCATGCCAGTGGCCTTGCGGCCATCGAGCCGAGCGATGGCGTCACCGCGATCAGTATCTGCGGCATGGGCGGCGAGACCATCCGCGATATTCTCGAGGCCGGCAAGCAGTACCTGGGCGGGCATGAGCGACTGGTCCTGCAACCCAACGGCGGCGAGCCCGCGCTGCGCAGGTGGCTGATGGACAATGCCTATCGGATCGTCGGTGAGGAAGTGCTGCGGGAAAACCGCTTCGACTACGAGATCATCGTCGCCGAACGTGCCGAGGCGGTCGCCTACACGGCCGAGCAGCTGTACTTCGGCCCGCTGCTGATGAAGGCACGCAGCCCGGCCTTCCTGTTCAAGTGGCAGCGCATGCTGCGCCAGAAGCAGCAGAGCCTGGACAACTTCGCCCGGGCACGCCAGCCGGTGCCCGAAGACAAGGTCCAGGACATCACCCGCCAGGCCGGTTGGATCAGCGAACTGCTGGCCTAAGCCCACTCATTTGGGATTGACCACGTTGGCGGGCACCTTCAGCACCAGCACGCCACCAAGCACGATGGCCACGGCCAGCACCTGCAGGGCCAGGCCCGGGTTGGCGGTGCTGTCGCGCATCCAGCCGATCAGGTAGGGCGCGGCGAACGAGGCGATGCTGCCGAACGAGCTGATCATGGCGATGCCGGCGGCCTGGGTACCGTCCGCCAGGAATGCCGGCGGCAGCTGCCAGAACATCGGCAGGGCAGCGCTGGCGCCCATGCCGGCGATCACCAGCCCGGTCATCACCAGCAGGGCATTGCCCGGTGCCGAGCCGGCCAGGGCGATACCGGTGGCGGCCATCAGCAGCGGCATGCACAGGTGCCAGCGGCGTTCGCGCCGGCGGTCGGAGGAGCGCCCGCAACCGAGCATGAACAGGCATCCGGCCAGGTAGGGGATGGCGCTGAGCAGGCCGACCTGGCCATCGCTGCCGATGCCGGCGCCATGGATCAGACTGGGCATCCAGAAAGCCAGGGTGTTGACCGCCAGCATCACCGCGCAGTACACCGCCACCAGCAGCCAGACCTGCGCGTTGCCGAGCAGGCCGGCCAGCGAGCTGATGGGTTTGTGCCGCTCCTCACCGGCCATTTCCTCGCGCAACGCATGCTTTTGCCCGGCATCGAGCCAGGCGACCTGCTCGAAGCTTTCTGGCAGGCACTTGAGCACCACCAGCCCGAGCAGCACCACCGGCAGGCCCTCGATCAGGAACATCCATTGCCAGCCGCGCAGGCCGCCCTGGTCGTGGAAGGCCTGGAGGATGCCGCCGGACAACGGCCCGCCGACCACGCCAGCCAAAGGCACGGCAATGGCGAACAGCGCGGTGACCTGGGCGCGGCGGCGGGCCGGATACCAGCGGTTGAGCACCACGAGGATGCCGGGGAAGAAGCCCGCTTCGGCCACCCCCAAAAGAAACCGCAGGGCATAGAAGCCGGCGGCGTCCTGCACCCACATCATGCCGGTGGACAACAGGCCCCAGACCACCATCAGGGTGGCGATCCAGCGCCGTGGCCCGACCCGGTCCAGGGCCAGGTTGCTGGGCACGCCGAACAGCGCGTAGGCGATGAAGAACAGACCGGCGCCCAGGCCGTAGACCGTGTCGGAAAAGCCCAGGTCGACGCTCATCTGCATCTTGGCGAAGCCGATGTTGATGCGATCCAGATGGGCGAACAGGTAGCACACCAGCAGCAGCGGCATCAGCCGCCAGGTGATGCGGGCATGGGTGGCGTCGCAGGCGCGCACGGGCGTGGCCGTGGAGGTATCGATCGTATTCATGGTCCGGGACGTTCTTGTTGTTGTCCCGGCAGATCATGCGGCGGTGTCGCGGGCGGGCAAATGCACTTTCAGCAAGATGACTGGTATTTTCCCCAGGGCTTACAGCTGCGAGCAGTTGCCCATCTGGCGGTAGTCGACTTCGCGGGTCTGGCCCTGGTGGTCGACATAGACCATGTGCGCGGTGCCCACCTGGCAGTCGGCGTCGTTGCTGGCCGGGGTGATCGAGATGACCTTGGCGATGTCCAGCGGCATGCCGTATTCGTAGGTGCTTGCGGTGGTGTCGGCCAGTGCGCCAAACGAGGCGAGGGTGGCGCTCAGGGCGAGCAGGGCGATCGAACGTTTCATGGCAGGCTCCTCATTCATTACGGATGGCTAATGATCCATTCATTTGTGTTTCACAATAAATGGGCTATCCCGTGATAGATTGCTGCCTTTCATGTATGAATGAGGCTGCCAGCCCATGGACATGCTGCATGCGATGCGAACCTTCGCCCGGGTAGTGGAGTGCGGCAGCTTCGCCGCGGCGGCCCAGGCCCTGGACATCTCTGCGGCGCAGGTGTCGCGGATCGTCGCGGAGCTGGAAAACCAGCTGCAGACTCGCTTGCTGCACCGCACCACCCGGCGTCTGCGCATGAGCGAGGCGGGCGAGCGCTTTCTCGAGCGCACCCGGCAGATCATGCTGCTCACCGAAGAGGCGGTGGACGAGGCCCGTGGCGCCCACCTCACACCCCGTGGCCGGCTGCGGCTGCACTGCACCCATGGCCTGGGGTTGTTGATGATGCCGCTGGTGGCGCGCTACAACGCCACCTGCCCGGAAGTGGTGATGGAGCTGACCCTGTCGCAACGCAATCCCGACCCGCTGGCGGAGGGGCACGATGTGGTGATCGCCATCGGCCAGGGCCTGCCGGACTCGCAACTGATCGCCATCCCGCTGGGCAGCATCCACAGCATCCTCTGCGCCTCCCCCGAGTACCTGGCCCGCCACGGCGTGCCCGAGCGGCCTGAGGACCTGCATGAGCACATCTGCCTGCGCACGGTCGACCCGTTGTTCGAAGAAGACTGGTCGTTCGAGGGCCATCCCGACGATTGCGTGATCGTGCCCCAGGACACCTTCCTCACCAATGTCGCCGATGCCATGCTCAAGGCCACCGAGCTGGGCATGGGCGTGGGGTTGCTGCCGTATTACTCGGCCAGCCAGGCCATGGAGGAAGGGCGCCTGTGTCGGCTGCTGGCGCCGCACCGGCTGCGCCAGCGGGAGATCTACGCGATCTACCCGTCGCGCCATTACCTGGACGCCAAGGTGCGCACCTGGCTGGACTTTCTCAAGGAGCAGCTGCCGTTGCTGTTCGCCGAGCACCAGCGCGTTGTGGATGAGCCTCGATATTGGCGCTGACAGACCTAGCGGGGCAAGCCCGCTCCCACAGGGACCTGTACAGGTTTGGTGGGAGCGGGCTTGCCCCGCGATGAGGCCGGTACAGCCAGGTCAACGGCTGTCCTGATCCTCGGCACTGCCGCCCGACGCCCCGGCCCCGGAACCTGTGGCTTCACCCGTGCTGTTGGAGCCTCCGGCAGCGCCGTCGGCAGCATCTGAATCGGTACCGGTGTCACTGCTATCGTTGTCCTTGCTGCCACCGGGGCTGTTGATACTGCCGTCTTCACCGGCGGTCTTGCCCTGGTCTGTGGCGTGTCCGTTGTGGCTGTTGCCATCGTTCATGTCGGTCGCGGCAAGGCTGAGGGTGGCGCCGCCACCGAGCAGCAGCGCCAGCATCAAGGCGAGGGGACGTGAATTGACCATGATGAATCTCCTGTCGGATGAGCTGTCATGGTTGGGCTGCCACGGTGGCGTCAAGGTGCCCGTCAAGCGACGGGCGGTCCTTGGAGTGGGCCGTCAGTGCGTGTCGGGGCGCGGCGCCTGTTGGCCGTTCGTGGCATCCATCGTTTCCAGCGTCGGGTGCTCCTGGGCCGCGTGCATCAGGTCCTCGGTCACCCGCAGTTCCGCGCCGGTCGGCGAGAAGGTCGCGGTCGGCGCGAACGGCGCCGGGTGCTCCGGGGCCGGGCGCTTGCCGCGGCGCCAGAGGAAGAAACCGACCATGGCCAGGTTGATTGCCGCGAAGGCCCAGAACAGGCCGACCTCGCCGTAGGCGGTCATCATCGGCGAAATGGCCAGCGGCGCCATGGCCGAGCCCAGCGAGTTGATCAGCAGCAGCCCCTGGATCATCGGCACCAGCGCGTCGGCCGGGGCCCGGTCGGCGGCGCTGCTGACGGCCACCGGGTACAGCGCGAACACACCGCCGCCGAGCAGGAACAGCAGTGCTGGCAGCAGCACGGTGTCGGCCGGCAGCAGCACGATCAGCACCGATAGCACAGTGCACAGGGCGGCCAGGGCGATCAGCACGTCCTGGCGGTCCTTGCGGTCCGACCAGCGCCCGACCGGGTACTGCAGCAGCATGGCGCCCAGGATCACCCAGGCCATCATGTCACCGACCTTGCCCACATCCAGGCCGATGCGCTGCAGGTACAGCGGCAGCAGGGCGTAGATCCCGGCAATGGCGACCCCCGAGCCGAAGCAACCGACCAGCCCGGTCGGTGCCACGCCCAGCAATTGTCGCGGCTTGAGCGGCTCGACCTGTTCCAGCAGCGGCGATACCCGGGGCAGGATCACGATCGGCAGCACCGACAGTGTGGCGAGCATGCCGGCGACCATGAATGGCGCGGTCTCGCCCCAGCCGGTGACCTCGCCCAGGCCGGCCTGGGCGATTACTCCGGCGCCGTAGAAGGCGATCATGTACAGCGCCAGCAGGCGTCCGCGGATCTTGGCGTCGCCGGCCAGCAGCAGCCAGCTCTCGATCACCAGGAACACCCCGACCGCGGCCCAGCCGTTGATCAGGCGCAGGGCGAACCACCAGGTGGTGTCGTAGAACAGGCCCTGCAGCAGGATGGTCGCGCCGATCAGCGCGGCGAAGCTGCTGTAGGCGCGGATGTGGCCGATGCGCAGGATCAGGCGGTCGTTGAAGATCGCCCCCAGGGTCAGGCCGATGAAGTAGGCCGAGGACACTACGCCGATGGTGGTCGCCGATTCGCCGGCGGCGCCCAGGCGCAGGGTGGTCAGGGAAGACAGCACGCCATTGCCCAGGGCAATGATGAACAGACCGAGCAAAGGTGCCAGCGCCATCGCCAGCAAACGCACAGACATAGTTACCTCAAGGTTGAAAAGAGCTCAGATGCGCCTTTTCGGCTGCACGGGCCGGGTCGGGGCGGCGTGCAGTGCGGCCTGGGCGGGCTGCGACCTCGGCAAGATTCAACCGCGGGCCTGATGGAAGCGGGCCGGGCGGGGGCGGTTGAGCCTGTGGCACATACGCGATGTGATGAGGCACGGACGCTGTCTTTGCGGGCGGTTGCCACCGGCTGGGGCGACGGGCGAAAAGGAGGCGGGATTTTAAGGCCTGTGCAGGATTTGCCAAGGGGGAAAAGCCTGCGACGCGAGGCCGCAGGGGCATCAGTCCCGCCTCTGCGCCGCCAACAGCAGGGATTGCGGCACCTGGCTCTGCGGATGCTGCGGTTCCTGCAACTCCAGCAGGCCGAACCCGGCCAGCTCCAGTGCCTTCAGCCAACTGCCCAGGGTGCGGAAGTACCAGGGCATGGGGTGCCAGTCACCGGCGAAACCGGCAAACGACTCCTCGCGCCAGCCGTCCTGGTAGAGGCCGGCGGCCGCCGTCCAGGGGTGCAGGGTCTGGATCAGCAGCGTGCCGCCGGGCAGCAGCAAGGCCCGCATGGCGCAGAGCAGGGGGATGATGTCCTGTTGCAGGAGGGCGAAGTTGGCGCACACCAGGTCATAGCCCTGGCCGATGTCCACCGCCCCTTCGGCCAGCTGCCGGTAGCTGGCCAGGTGTACCTGCGACGAGCCCGCCGAGTGCGCGGCGGCGACCAGCGTCCCATCGCCATCCACGCCGACCGCGTCGATGCCCCTCGCCGCCAGGGCCCGCAGCAACCAGCCCTCGCCGCAGCCCAGGTCGAGCACCCGCGCAGGCTGGCGACCGAGTACGGCGAGCAGTATCGCCTGGTCGGTGACCTCGCGGCGGGAGGTGATGGCGCCGGAGCGTACGGCTTCGATCCAGGCCTGGGCGTTGTGCTGCCAGCTGTCCAGCAGGGGATCGGTAGTGGGCATGGTCGGGGCCGATAAAGGTGGGTGGCTCCAGCATAGGCCAGTCTTGTGTCCGGGGCCCTTTGCTCTGCACACTGGCGCACCTGCGAAGGAGCATGGCATGGCACTTGCGAAAGCGGATTTCACCACGCGCCTGCTGGTCGAGGCCGGTATCGGCCCTGGCATGCGTGTGCTCGATGTCGGGTGTGGCAGCGGAGATGTGAGCTGGCTGCTGGCCCGGTTGGTGGATGGGGATGGTGCGGTGGTCGGAGTTGATCAGGCGGCTGATGCCCTGGAGCTTGCACGTCAGCGTGAGGCGTCCAAGGGAGCAGCGATACCTGAGTTCGTCCAGGCTGACCTGCAGGCACTGCCCGAGTCCCTGGGGTGGTTCGATGCCATCGTCGGGCGCCGGGTACTGATGTACCAGGCGGAGCCGGTCAAGGTTTTGCGTCTGCTGGCCCGGCATCTGTTGCCCGGCGGGCTGATGGTCTTCCAGGAACACGACAGCAGCCTTACTCCGGCAAGCCTGGAACCCTTTGCGTTACACCGCAGGGCCCAGCAGTGGTTGCAACGCATGCTGGCCCATGAAGGGGCTGACCTGCATATCGGTTTCAACCTGCATCGGCTTTGCAGCGAGGCGGGGTTGGCGGTAGAGGACCTGCGGGCCGAGTGCCTGGTGCAGACGCCCGACAGTGCCTACCCCTTGGCCGATATCGTTCGCGCTTGCCTGCCGCGGATCATCGGCCATGGCGTGGCTACGGCCAGGCAGGTAGGGATCGATACGCTGCACGCGCGGCTGGAGGCCGAGCGGCTTCAGTCGCGGGGCATCTACATAGGCGACATGGCCTTTGGCATCTGTGCGCGCAAGCGCTGAACTATGTGTTTATTTGATCAAGGAGGTATCGGATGGCGCAGTACACCGCGCAAGTGACCTGGAACCGTGACGGGCAGGATTTTCTCGGTAACCGCTACAGCAGGCGGCATTTGTGGCGTTTTGATGGTGGGGTGGAGGTGCCGGGTTCATCCTCGCCCCATGTGGTGCCGTTGCCGATGTCGGATGCCTCGGCGGTGGATCCGGAGGAGGCGTTTGTCGCGGCGTTGTCGAGTTGCCATATGCTGTGGTTCCTGTCGCTGGCGGCCAAGCAGCGGTTTTGTGTCGAGCGGTATGTTGATGATGCCTTGGGGGTGATGGGAGTCGACGAGGCAGGGCGCATGGCGATGACCGTGGTGACCTTGCGGCCGGTGGTCGAGTTTTTCGGGGAGCGGAGGCCTGGGGTTGAGGAACTGGAGCGGTTGCATCATCTGGCGCATGAGGCGTGTTTTATTGCCAATTCGGTGAAGACTGAGGTTCGGTGTGAGCCGGTGGTGTCTGGGTGATATATTGATTGTTGATTGTTGATTGTTGATTGTTGATTGTTGATTGTTTTGAGAGTTGTATGCGCATTCATTTGTGATGTCGACGCTTATTCACCTTTCCGCCCTTACGGCGGGTTACTTTGGTCGTGGTGTAGAGACCGGATACATGGTGGACACGTGTACGGAGACATGGTTGACACTTCCTGGCAGCCCCCTTTGCCAGGATTTTCGCCATGCCTTGGAACGTGAGAAACGCCATGAGCCTGAAAGAAGAGTTCGTATCCCTGGCGC
>NZ_QJRP01000013.1 GCF_003205295.1 Pseudomonas mosselii | reverse complement strand
AGCCCGCTCCCGCAATAGCATGCGGGAGCGGGCGGCAGGTCAGATACGGAAGCTGCCCACCAGTTGCTTCAGGCGCCCGGCCTGCTGGCTCAGGGCGTCGCAGTGGCGCAGGGTTTCGTTGAGGTTCTCCACCCCTTGCTGGTTCAGCGCGTTGATCTGGGTGATGTCCAGGTTCAGGCTTTCGACCACGGCGGTCTGCTCTTCGGTGGCGGTGGCCACCGACTGGTTCATGCCGTCGATCTCGCCGATACGCTGGGTGACGCTGGCCAGGCGCTCGCCGGCCTCGTTGGCCACTTGCACGGTCTCTTCGCTGGAAACCTGGCTGGTGTTCATGGTGTGCACCGCCTCGCGCGAGCCAACTTGCAGGCTGGTGATCATGCGGTGGATCTCTTCGGCCGACTCCTGGGTGCGGTGGGCCAGGTTGCGCACTTCGTCGGCGACCACGGCGAAGCCACGGCCGGCCTCACCGGCACGGGCGGCCTCGATGGCGGCGTTGAGCGCCAGCAGGTTGGTCTGCTGGGAGATGCCCTTGATCACGTCGAGGATCTTGCCGATCTCGTCGGTGCTGGCGTTTAGGGTCTCGATCTGTTCGCAGGACTCGCTGATGCGCTCGGACAGGGCGGTCATGGCGCTGATGGCCTCTTCGACCACCTGGCGGCCACCGTTGGCCTGTTCGCTGGCGCCGCTGGCATGCTGCGAGGCGTCGGCGGCGTTGCGGGCAATCTCCTGGGTGGCGGCGCCCAGCTCGTTGATGGCGGCGGCGACGCTGTTGGTGCGCATGCTCTGCTCTTCGGAGCCGGAGAGCGAGGCGTTGGAGGCGCCCACGACTTTTTCCGACAGGTCATGCACCAGGCGGGTGGCCGACGACACTTCGCTGATCGAGGCGTGGATTCGCTCGACGAAGCGGTTGAACGAGGTGGCCAGCTCGCCGAATTCGTCCTTCTGCTGCACGACCAGGCGGCGGGTCAGGTCGCCTTCGCCTTCGGCGATGTCCTGCATGGCGCGGCCCATGGTGGTCAGCGGGCTCATCAGCACCGGGATCAGCAGGCCCAGCAGGCCGGCGATGACGGCCACGGCAATGAGCATGGCGATGATGGCCGAGGTGCGGAACTGGCTCAGCGGGGCGTAGGCTTTTTCTTTGTCGATCGACAGGCCGATGTACCACTGTGCCGACGGCAGGCCGTCGACCGGGGCGAAGGAGATGATGCGTTCCTTGCCATCGAGGCTCACTTCCTGGATACCGCTTTCCACGCGCAGCGGCGAGCCCGGGTAGATGTCCTTGAGGTTCTTCATCACCCGATCTTTATCCGGGCTGACGATCACCTGGCCATTGCGGTCGACCAGGAAGGCGTGGCCGATGCCGCCGAAGTCGACGGCATTGATGATATCGACCAGGGTGTTCAGGCTCAGGTCACCGCCGACCACACCGATCAGCTCGCCGCTACCCTTGGCCTTGACCGGCATGGCGATGGTCACCACCAGGCCACCTACCGCCGCCATGTAGGGCGGGGTCAGCATGGTCTGGTTGGCGGCCACGGCCTGGGTGTACCAGGGGCGCTGACGCGGGTCGTAGCCATCGGGCATCTTGGCGTCGGGGCGCTGGGTGAACAGGCCGGTGTTCTGGCCGAAATAGGTGAACTGGAAGTTGCTGGTGTACGACGGCTGGTCGACCAGGCCCGGCACGTTGCTGCCGGCACCTTGTTGGGCGATGTCCTGGGCCAGGTTCTCCAGTACCAGGATGCGCCCGCTCATCCAGTTCTGCACGCTGCTGGCGGTCTGCGCGCCGGCCTGGCGCACCGAGGACTCGATGTTCTGGCGGATGGTGTTGCGTTGCAGGTAGTCGTTGTAGAGGGTGAACAGCGCGAAGGCCAGTACGACGACGGCGCAGGCACTGAGCAGGATCTTGTGGCGGAATTTCAGGTTCATGTTTCGAGACCTTGAGCCGGTGAAAGGAGGGCGCCGCGTGCTTGTGGCACGAATGGCGGAGCCTGTTGCAACGCTATCGGCCGATTCTGAAAAATGTTGAAAGACTAAATGTCGCAGTGCTTGGCGCAATTGCCATGACAGGGTGACATATCATTTCGAAGCCAACAGGCTCACCAAAGCCCTGGCCGCCTGGCCGAGGGGTTGCTGCTTGAGCCAGAACGCATTTACCGGCAGTTGCAGTTCGTTGCGGGTGTTGTGGAATTCCAGGCGTACCAGGCGCCCGGCGTCGATCAGCGGCGCAACCCGCGACAGGGGCAAATCGCCCCAGCCCAGGCCCGCCTCGACCATCTGCACGGCAAGATCCAGGCTGTCGGTGCGCCAGTGCGAGGTGCCGATCAGCGAGCGCGGGTCGGACAGCGGCAGGTCGCGGCTGCGCACCAGGATCTGGCGCAGGTTGACCAGGTCTTCAAGGTGGCGGATACGCCCCTCGCGCAGGGCGGGATGGTGCGGCGACAGCGTGGCCACCAGCGACTCCATGGCGATGTGCTGGAAGCTGCGCCGCGGGTCCACCTGCAACCCGGCGAAGGCCAGGCACAGGCCGGCGCGACCGCTGTCGAGCAACTGCAGGGCCTCCTCCTGGGGCGCGGCGAGCAGTTCAATGTCCAGCAGCGGATGGCGCTCGCCAAGGCGGGTAATGGCTTCGAGCAAGGGACGCTGGTCGATATCCGGGACCACGGCGATGGCCAGGCTGCTCTCCAGCCCGCGCGACAGCTCCAGCGCGTGCACTTCCAGTAGCCCGAGCTGTTCGGCGATCAGCCGGGCATGGGGTTCCAGAGCCTGGGCCTGGGCAGTCGGGCGCGCCTCGCGCGAGCCGCGCTCGAACAACGGGTAGCCGAGTTCCGCCTCGAGGTTGCCGATGGCCATGCTCACCGCCGAGGGCACGCGCCCAAGGGCTCGCGCGGCAGCGGAAAACGAGCCGCGGTCGAGTACGGCGAGAAACAACAGGATGGTGTCGCTGGAAAAGTTCATGGCAGTCTCCTTTCAGTAAATCTGAAAGCTGCCGACTTTTTCTGTCAAGTTTATTGATTCATCCTGGGCGCCTTCGTCATACCCGCAGCAAGGTAACTTTGTGCAAGGAATCAAACGCAAACTGGTCTACGTGACCTTCTATGAACTGATCGGCCTGTGCATGTCGACCCTGGGCCTGGCCTACCTGTCCGACACCCAGGCCTCGCATACCGGCCCCCTGGCGGTGATGATCACCACCATCGCCATGGTCTGGAACCTCATCTACAACACCTTGTTCGAGCGTTGGGAGAGCCGCCAGGCCAAGCGCGGCCGCAGCCTGGGCCGGCGGGTGGCGCATGCCATCGGCTTCCAGCTGACCCTGGTGGTGTACCTGATACCGCTGATCGCCTGGTGGCTGGACATGACCCTGCTGGAGGCGTTGTTGGTGGACCTGGCGTTCATCATCCTGGTGCCGTGCTACACGTTCGTCTACAACTGGGCGTTCGACCGGATCTTCGGCCTGCCGACCTCGGCGTTGGCGCCGGCCTGAACCTGCTGGCGTGGGATCAGGGCGGCAGGCGTATCAATAAAGGCTCCTGCGACCGGCTCCCGAGCAAGCTGTCCTCCACCTGCCCCGACAGGTAGTACACCCCGGCCATGGCCCCGCTCTGGCGGTTTTCCATCAGCTCCTGCCATTCCTGGTTGAGCGCCACATTGAGGATCACCCGCAGTTGCTCGACCATCTGCGGCTGCTCGCGGTCATGGGTGATGATGCCGTAGCCGGTTGCCGCCACCGAGATCAGCGCCCCCGCCGCCTTGCCTACCGCCGCCGCGATTGCGCTGGCGGCGCCGCGCGGGGCCAGGGTGGCGCCGAGTTTCTCGCTGGCCTGGGTGGCCACCGATGACAGCCCGGCATCGGTCTGCCCCGGGGCCTTGGCGGCCTGCTGGTGCAGGTGCTGGCGCAGCGACTGCCAGGCCGGTTGCTGGTCCAGCGACTTGGCCCGCAGCAATTGGTAGAGCGAGGCGTTGCGTGCATCCGGCGGCCCCAGGGCGATGATCGGGATGCGGTTCAGGCGTTGGCTGAACTGCTCGGGCGGCGCGTTGTAGCGCTGGATGATCGCCGGCAGCTGTTGGCCGAGCAGTTGCAGGTACAGCTCGCTGGCGCGGTCGCGGATGCCCTCGGGGTTGATCTGCTCGGCCACCGGGTCGATCACCCGTTCGCGGTATTGCGCCTGCAGATACAGGCCCAGGCGCTTCTCTGGCGGCTCGTTGCCGTTGCCGCTGTTCATCGTGTACCAGGCCACCTTGAGCGTGAGCCATTGCTGGGTCCAGTAGCCGGTGAACCAGGGGATGAAGTCGTTCTCGGTGCGTTGTTGCACCTGTTCCTTCCACACGCGCATGGAGCGTCGGGCGTAGTCGTTGGCCGAGCCTGCGGCACCGACCGAGGCTTCGATGATGTCCTGGTCGATGCGTTGCCAGACGGCGGTGGGCAGGTTTTGCGGTGGCGGTGGGGTCGTGGGGCGTTTGCCGGCGCAGCCGGCGAGGGCCAGCAGGAGGCAGAGCGCAAACATCACGAGGATTGATTTCACGCGGATTGCCCCCTTGACGAGAGGCTGGGTGGTTATCCGAAGTATAGGTTTGTCTTGCGGGCCTCATCGCGGGGCAAGCCCGCTCCTACAAGTACTGCGCAATACCTGTAGGAGCGGGCTCGTCCCGCGATGGGCCGCAGAGCGGCCCCCTTTGCAGGCTTGGACGGCATGTTCAGGCCTCCAGCTTCAAGTGCAGCAACGGATACGGATCACCCTGGCCATCCATCTCGGAACGGCCGACCTGGACGAACCCCTGTTTAAGGTAGAACCCCACCGCTTGCGGGTTCTGTTCATTGACGTCCACCTCACGCACGCCCAATTCCTCGACCACAGTGGCCAGCAGCGCCTTGCCGATGCCCTGGCCGCGGCAGGCGGGGTCGATGAAGAGCATTTCCAGCTTGCCGTCATGGACCCCGGCAAACCCCTGGATGTGGCCGTCGCTGTCGCGCCAGGCGCGCAGTTCGACAAAACCCAGGTACTGCTCGCGCACCAGTGGCCGCAAACGTTCGATGTAACCGTCGGGAAGAAAGTCGTGGGTCGCCCGTACCGAGGCTTCCCACAGATCGGCCAGCCGATCGAAATGTGCCGCGCCCACTGGCGCGATAGCGTGCTTCATGTTGGCCTCCAAGGCACTGTTATGAATCGGCGGTCATGGTACGGCGCGCCCCGGGGTTGCGCTATGCTCGGTGTTTCATCTCGCGCCCCGGAGCGTCGCATGTCCGCTGAACCGATCCCCCGGGCCGAAGCCCTGTTGCTGGTGGACGTGCAATGCGCGTTCATGGAAGGGGCCGAGGCTGTCCCCGATCACCTCGCCCTGCAGACGAGCATCGCCCGCTTGCTGGCGCGGGCGCGGCAGGCCGGCGTGCCGGTGATCTTCCTGCAGAACGACGGCGCGCCCGACACCCCGGACGCCCCGCACACGGCCGGCTGGCAATTGTACTTCCCGGCGGGCCGGGGCGAGCACGTGCTGTTCAAGACCGAGGACGACGGCTTTGTCGAAACCGGGCTGCAGGCCTTGCTGGATGAGTTGGGTGTCCAGTGCCTGGCCCTGTGCGGCCTGCTCTCTGAAATGTGCCTGGCCGCCACCGCCCGCGCCGCGCTGCAACGGGGTTTCGAGGTGTTGCTGGCGCACGACGCCCATGCCACCTACGATGTGCCGCCTGGCCCGGGCGGCTCCCCGGGTGTGCCCGCTGCCCTGGCGGCGCGGGCGGCGGAATGGTCGCTGGGAGACGAAGTGCGGATCCTGGCGGGTGTCGATGCACTGGTGTTCAGCTCGGCCAGCACGACTGGCGGATGATGCTGCAGAAATTGCCGGGATGGAACGTGGCGTCTTTGTCGGCGATCACATCGGCCTTGACGTTGCCGAAGGTGCTCTGCGGTTTGTGCCGGATGCCGTCGTAGAAAGCCTGGATGATCGCTTCCTTGAACCTTTCGCCTCGGGGGTGGGCCTGAACCACGGCATCCCGGTCCTCGGCAGTGAGGTCCTGGTGGTGCAGGCCGAGCACATCTGTCTCGACCCCGGCGGTGACCAACGCGATCAGCGGGTGCATGTGTTCGGGGATGCCGGGGGTGGTGTGCAGGGCGATGGCCGTCCAGACCCGCTCGATGTCGCGTTCGGCTATGCGGTGTCGCTGGAGAAAGTCACGGGCGGCGTTGGCCCCATCGACCTCGAAGCGGCAGCAGTCGCTGCTGTGCTGATGGGTCAGGCCCAGGTCGTGGAACATGCAGCCGCAGTACAGCAGTTCGCTGTCGAACTTCAGGCCCAGGCGCCGGCCGGCGAGGGCGGCGAAGTAGTACACACGGCTGGAGTGATGGAACAGCAATGGCGAAGCGGTATCGCGCACCAGTTCGGTGATCTCGCGGGCCATGGCGCTGTCGGGGAGGTGGATGCCGGCGATGGCGGTAGTCATGGGGAGGGCTCCTCGGTGGGTGAGGTGTCCAGTGTGCGCGGGGTAACGAATGTCCTCAATTGACGTAATACGTCAGATACTGCCATTGTCCGTCCGACAAAGACGCGATCCTTCAGTGGAATGTGCGCCGCCACGCAGAGCCGGTCATGCCTATCAACCTTGCCATTCTCGCCATGCCTGGTGTCCAGTTGCTGGACGCTTGCGGCCCGCTCGACGTCTTTGCCGAGGCCAACCGCCAGGCCGGGCGCGACGCCTATCGCTTGTCATTGCTGGCCTGCGAGCCTGGGCCGCTGGTCAGCTCGTCGGGGGCCAGGCTGCTCCCCGATGGTTGGATCGGCGAAACCCTCGGCCCCTTCGATACCCTGTTGATCGCCGGCACGCCCCGGGCTGCCGAGCAGCACCTGCGCAGCGGTATCCTCGACTGGTTGCGCCAGCACTCCGCGTGCAGTCGGCGCTATGGCTCGGTATGCACGGGGGCCTTTGCCCTGGCCGCCGCCGGGTTGCTTGATGAGCGACGCATCACCACCCATTGGGCGGTGGCCGAGGAGTTGGCAGAGCGTTATCCGCAGGTCACGGTGGAGACTGACGCGATCCAGGTGCACGACGGCAAGGTGCGCACCGCCGCGGGTGTCACCGCCGGGCTCGATCTGGCCCTGGCGCTGGTGGAGGAAGATCTTGGCCGCGACATCGCCAAGCAGGTGGCAGGTCAGTTGGTGATGTACTTCAAGCGCCCGGGTGGGCAATTGCAGTTCAGTCGCCAGGGGGCCTCGTCATCGGCAGGGCGTTCCGCGTTGCAGGGGTTGCAGCGCTATGTGGCAGCCCATCCGGCGCAGGATCATGGCATCGCCCGACTGGCGGCGCGGGTCGGCCTGAGCCCGCGGCACTTCGCCCGGCTGTTCCAGGCTGACGTGGGCATGACCCCGGCGGCCTGGGTGGAACTGGCGCGGGTCAACGCCGCGCGCGAGCGCCTGGAGAGCGGGCTGGAGCCGCCCAAGCAGGTGGCGGCATCGTGCGGCTTCGCCAATGCCGACACCTTGCGCCGGGCTTTCATACGGCATTTCGGCGTAACTCCCGCCGAGTACCGCAAGCGCTACGCGCAGCCGCTTTGACCTGGTCAGGTCAGGATTCTGGTTGGTGCGAGTCTGCCGTCCAGACAGTTTCCGCTCGGATCAATCCAGATCCAGCTTGGCCTCCAGGCGGTCCAGGTGTTCGTGCATCAGGTTCAACGCACTCTGGCCGTCGCCGCTTTCCACCGCATCGATGATCGCCGCGTGCTCCTGCCACGCGCAATGCTCGCAGCACGGTGACTCATAGCGGGCGATGATCAACGAGGTCATCGGCACCAGGCCGTTGAGAAAGCGCGCCAGCGGCGCGTTGGCGGCCATCTGCGCCAGCTTCATGTGGAACTCGCCGCCCAGGCGGATCGCCGTGCAGCGTTCGCCGCGTTCATGGTGCTGGCGCTCGCGCTCGACCAGCTGGCGCAGTTGGCGGATCTGCGCCGGTCGGGCGCGCTGGGTGGCCAGGCCGATCAAGGTGGTCTCGGCCAGACGCCGGGCGCTGAGCACCTGGCGCGCCTGCTCGGGGTCGGGTGCGGCCAGGTGCGCGGTATGGCTGGGGCGCTGCACCACCACCTGCTGGTCAGACAGGCGCCCGAGTACCCGGCGGATCACCGTGCGGCTGACACCGAAGGCATTGCCCAGCGCCTGCTCGGGGAGGGCGCTACCGGGCGGCAGGCGCTGTTCGAGGATGGCGTCGAACAGCCGGGGGTAGATCTGTTCCGCCGACAGGCGGGTCTCGCCGGCACCGAGCAGGGCAGGCAGGCGAGGGGCGGCTTGGGCGCAGGCGGTCATGATCGCTCTCCTTCTTTGTTCAGGTGCCTGGTTGGTCGTCCGGGATGTTCAGGGCAATGCCCATGCGCTGGCCCTCGGCGAGGATGTGCTGGCGCATCTGCTGGCTGGCCTTGGCGCTGTTGCGCTCGCGGATCGCACGCACCACCGCCTCGTTTTCGCTCAGGCGCGCGGCCAGGTGCTCGGGCGAGTTGCGCAGCATGTCGGCGCTCTGCTTGAGGGCATTGCCGGTCTGCTGCACCACGCTCTGGAAGATCGGGTTGGTGGTCAGGGCGAACAGCGCCTCGTGGAAGGTGATGTAGGCGTTGATGCCGGCCTCGCTGTCACCGGCCTCGAGGGCTTCGCGCATGTCCATCAGGGTCAGGCGCAGCTGGCCGATGTCCTGGCTGCCGGCCGATTGCGCCACCAGCCCGGCGATGAAGGGTTCGAGGGTGTAGCGCAGTTCGAGCACGTCGGCCAGGCTGGCCTCGGCGACGCTATCCGGCTCCTGCGCCTGGGCGGCGTCAGCCTCGAGCACCAGCACGCCCTTGCCGGGCATCGAACGCACCAGGCCCAGGGTTTCCAGGACAATCACCGCCTCGCGCAGGCTGGGTCGACTGATACCCAGTTGTTCGGCCAGCTCGCGCTGGCCGGGCAGCATGTCGCCGCTGCGCCACTGGCCGCGGGCCAGTGCCTGGCGGAGTTTCTCCACCACTGAATTGACTACGGTCGAAGAGCTGATCACGGTTCGCTCCTTGGTTGACGCGGCATCTTTGCGCTTGGCCGGCCGGCGCTGGGCGCCGGCGGCCTTGGGCTTAGAATTCCTGTTGATGGGGTTGGCCCTGCTTGCGGGTGATCGGGGCGAAGCCAGGCTTGTTGGCCAGCACGTTGTGGGCGCGTTCCAGGTCGATGTCCTTCTCCCAGCGGGCGATGGCCACGGTGGCGACGCAGTTGCCGATCAGGTTGGTCAGCGCCCGGCCGATGCCCATGAACCAGTCCACGGCCAGTACCAGCACCAGGCCCACCACCGGGATCGCCGGTACGGCGGTGAGGGTGGCGGCGAGGATGACCAGGGCCGAGCCTGGGATGCCGTGGGCACCCTTGGAAGTCACCAGCGACACCAGAAGAATGGTCAGCAGGTCGGTCATCGCCAGTGGCGTGCCGGTGGCGTTGGCGATGAACACGATGGCCAGGGTCAGGTAGATGGAGAAGCCATCGAGGTTGAACGAGTAGCCGGTGGGGATCACCAGGCCGACGGTGGAGCTGCCGATGCCGAGGTGCTCGAGCTTGCGCATCACCTGGGGCAACACGGCGTCGGAGGAGGCGGTGCCGAGGACAATGGACAGCTCCTCGCGCAGGTACTTGATGAGCGGCAGCAGTCTCAGGCCCGACAGGCGCATCACCGTGCCGAGGATGATCAGCACGAAGCCGGCGCAGGTCAGGTAGAAGAGCGCCACCAGACCGCCCAGGTGCTGCAGCGAGCTCAGGCCGTACTTGCTGGTGGTGAAGGCGATGGCGCCGAACACGCCGATCGGGGCCAGGCGCACGATCATGCCCATGATGCGGAAGATCACGTGGCTGAGTTCGTTGATCAACCGCGAAATGCCCGAGGCCGACTCGCCCACCAGGTTCAGCGCGCTGCCGAACAGCACCGAGAACAGCAGCACCTGGAGGATGTTGTTGTCGGCGAAGGCGCCCACCACCGAAGTGGGGATCAGGTCCATGAGGAAGGTGGTGGTGCCGTGGATGTGCGCACCGCGCTCGGCCAGGGCGCCGGCGTCGGCACTGGACAGCTGGTCGAGGTGGATGTTGGCGCCGCTGCCGATGCCGGTGGAGAAGGCGAACACCAGGCCGATCACCAGGGCCAGGGTGGTCAGCACTTCGAAGTAGATCACCGACTTCAGGCCGATGCGCCCGACCTTCTTCAGGTCGCCGGCGCCGGAAATGCCGCTGACCACCACGCAGAACACGATCAGGCCGATGAGCATCTTGATCAGCTTGATGAAGCCGTCGCCCAGGGGTTTGAGTTGCAGGGACAGGTCGGGGAAGCTCAGGCCGCAGACAATGCCAAGGGCAAGGCCGAGCACAACCTGGAGGAAGATCGAACGCGAACACCATTTGAGCATGGGAGGAGTCTCTGGTCGGTGTCCTTGCCCCCCAAGCCACACGGAGCGAAAGAGCGCAGGACTTAATTATTGTGGTCTTACCGGTTTGTTCACTGCCGGGCCATAAAACTCCGAAACTTCCTACATTGCAAGCGATTTTGGCCTTACCGGTCTGACCAGTTGAAGTGCAAGAACGCTGCTTCTGCTCTAGCGTGGTGCGCGGGGGAATTTCACGGTTTGGCCAGCACCTGATCGACGGCGGCGATCAGCTTGCCAAGGTCCTTGGGAGGGGCGTTGTGGATCACGCCGAAAAGGTAGGCGCGTTGTTCGTCTTCATCGTCGGGGTCGCTGAAGAACACTTTCGGCTTGACCCCCAGGGCCTCGGCGAAGCTCACAAGCGACTCGACGCTGGGGGTGTAGGTGCCGGTTTCGAAACGGCTGATGGTCTTGGGGTCGAAGCCGGTTCGCTCGCCCAGTTGCGCCTGAGTGAAGCCCGCCAGTTTGCGGTAGCGGCGCAGGGCTGGACCTAGACCTGTTCTCGTCATCGCTCAATTCCCATTTAGAATCAAGCACTTAACGATATATGTCGATATGGCGCAACGCCATGATTCGTCACCTTTATTTGCAAAATGTGATGGAATTCGTAGAATTCGCCGCTTTGATTGATCAGTCATTCAAGTAGTTGTCCAGGGCGATCCGGCCGTCTGCCGGCCCGTGTGCAAGCGTTGTCGGACATTGGAACTGATCCAGGATGAACGGTTCCGGCGCCCCTGGCCTCCTGTCAGGCCATGCGTCGGGCCGTGTAAGAATGGAGTCTCATCGTGCGTCAGAACCTGCCGGTCAATCCGGTCGAGCAAAGCTTTCCCGAGCACCAGCGGCTGATTTCGGCGACCGACACGGCCAGCCTGATCACCTACTGCAACGCCGAGTTTGCCGCCATCAGCGGCTACAGCCAGGACGAGCTGATCGGCAGCCCGCACAACCTGGTGCGCCATCCGGACATGCCCGAGGCGGTGTTCGAGCTGATGTGGCAGTACCTCAAGGCCGGCCGCAGCTGGATGGGCATCGTCAAGAACCGCTGTCGCAACGGCAACTTCTATTGGGTCAACGCCTACGTCACGCCGATGCTCGAAAACGGCCGGGTGGTCGGCTACGAGTCGGTGCGCGTGTGTCCGACCCGTGAACAGGTGGCCCGCGCCGAGGCCTTGTATGCCCGGCTGCGCGAAGGCAAGGCCGCGCTGTCGCCGGCCCGGCGCCTGGCCCTGTTGGGCCGGGCCCTGGCGCTGCCGCTGCTGGCGGGGGCCGTGGCCATTGGCGCCAATCAGGTGTTGCCGCAACTGCCCGCCCAGGGCCTGACCCTGGCGCTGTTCGCCGGCGTCGGCCTGTGGGCGCAAAGCCGCATGGGCCGTCACCTGCGGCGCGTGGTGCAGGTGGCCGACAACACCTTCAGCGACCCGATCGCGGCCTTGACCTATAGCGACCTGCCAGGTGCCGCCGGGCAGCTGGAACTGATCCTGGTCAGCGAGGAAGCGCGCCTGAAGACCGCGCTCACCCGCCTGAGCGACCTCGCCGCGCAGATGGCCGGTGCTGCCCAGGATGCCGGGCGGCTGTCGCGCAGCACCGAGACGGCGCTGCTCGAGCAGCGTGCCGAGACTGACCTGACCGCCACCGCCATGACCGAGATGGCCGCCTCCATCGGCGAGGTCGCCGGTCACGTGCAGCTGACCGCCGAGCAGGCGCACACCGCGCACCTGCTGGCCGGGCAGGGCAGCCAGGTGGCCGACGCCACCGGGGCGGCAATCCAGAATCTGGCCGGCACGGTCGGGCAGATCAACCAGGCGGTCAACGAACTGGCGGGTCAGACCAGTGCCATCGCCGAGGCGGCGGGGATGATCCGCGCCATTGCCGAGCAGACCAACCTGCTGGCGCTCAACGCCGCCATCGAGGCGGCCCGCGCTGGCGAGCAGGGGCGTGGCTTTGCGGTGGTCGCCGACGAGGTGCGTGCCCTGGCCGACAAGACCCGCCAGTCGACCCTGCATATCCAGTCGATCATCGACAGCCTGCGCGGCGGCGCCGAGCAGGCGGTGAGCATCGCCAGTCATGGCCTCGAAGGCGCACGGCAGGGCGTGACCCAGGTTGCCTTGACCCAGGAGGCCCTGCAGGGCATCCAGCACGCGGTGCAGCGTATCAGCGACATGAGCCAGCAGATGGCAGCGGCCTCGCAAGAGCAGTCCAGCGTGGCCGAGGATGTCTCGCGGCAGATCAACGGCGTGGCCGGCACGGTTCAGCAGAGCGCCCGCCATGCCAATGCCGCCGCCGTGCGCGGCGCGGAACTGGAGCAGGTGTGCGCCGGGCTGCGCGCCTTGGTGGAGCGCTTCAACCGCTAGGTTGCGAGGCTTATGGACGACAATTATCGCGCGGCCGTCGATGCGGCCGCGATCTTTTCCGAAACCGACCTGCGCGGTTGCATCACCTACGTCAACCAGCAGTTCTGCAGCATCTCCGGCTACAGCCGCGAGGAACTGCTGGGGGCCAATCACCGCATCCTCAATTCAGGGCTGCACGAACCGACCTTCTTCCTCGAGATGTGGCGCGCCCTGGCTGCTGGCCGGGTGTGGAAGGGCGAGATCTGCAATCGCGCCAAGGACGGCTCGCTGTACTGGGTGGACAGCACCATGGTACCGCTGATCGACCCGCACACCGGCCAGGTGCGCAAGTACGTGTCGATCCGCTTCGACGTCACCGAGAAGCGCCAGTTGCTGCACACCCTGCAGTGGCGGGTGGGACATGACGTGCTGACCGGTCTGCCGAACCGCGCCTACCTTTCCGACCTGCTCAATCAGGCCCTGGCGTTCTCCCGCCGGGAGAGCATGCCGCTGGCGGTGTGCATGCTCGACCTCGATGGCTTCAAGGCAGTCAACGATGGCTACGGCCATGCCACCGGCGACCTGCTGTTGGTGGAGGTCGCCCAACGCCTGCAGAACATTCTGCGTGGCGGTGATGCGGTGGCGCGGTTGTCGGGCGACGAGTTCGTGTTGATCTTGCGGCATATCGAAGGTCCCCAGCAGCTCGACGCCGCGTTACGCCGCATCCTCCAGGCGCTGGCCGCACCTTACACGGTACGCGAGCACCCGTTGAGCCTGAGCGCGAGCATCGGTGTCACCCTGTTCCCGCAGGACGACGAGGATGCCGACACCCTGGTGCGCCACGCCGACCAGGCCATGTATGTGGCCAAGCAGCAAGGGCGCAACCGCTACCACCTGTTCGACGTGTCCCAGGAGCTCGAGCTCAAGGCCACCCACCAGACCGTGGCGCGGGTACGCCAGGCCCTGCGCCAGGGCGAGCTGTGCCTGTACTATCAGCCGAAGGTGAACATGCGCAGCGGTCAGGTGATTGGTTTCGAGGCCTTGCTGCGCTGGATGCACCCCTCCAAGGGGCCGGTGCCGCCGGGGGAGTTCCTGCCCTTCGTGGAGCAGACCGACCTGATCGTCGAGCTGGGCGAATGGGTCATCGACCAGGCTTTGACCCAGCTGCAGCAGTGGCAGCTGTCCGGTCGCGACTGGTCACTGAGCGTCAACATCGCTGCCCGCCAGTTGCAGCGCGGCGACTTTGCCCAGCGCCTGGAGCGCTTGCTCAAGCGCCATCCCGGGGTGTCGCCAGGGCACCTGGACCTGGAGATCGTCGAGTCGGTGGCAATCGACAACCTGCCACGGGTCGGCCGTTGCCTGGATGCCAGCCGGGCGTTGGGCGTGCGCTTCTCGTTGGATGACTTCGGCACCGGCTACTCCTCGCTGAGCTACCTCAAGCGCCTGCCGGCGCAGACCATCAAGATCGACAAGTCCTTTGTGCGCGACATCCTCCATGACCATGACGATCTGGCCCTGACCGGCGCGGTGATCGGCCTTGCGCGGGCATTCGGGCGGGAAGTGGTGGCTGAAGGCGTGGAGACCATCGAGCATGGGCGGGTGCTGATGGAGCTGGGTTGTGAGCTGGCCCAGGGGTATGGCATCGCTCGGCCGATGCCGGCGGATGAGGTGGCGGGTTGGGTGGCGGGCTATGCCCAGCCACCCGAATGGAAAATGAGATGATCCCGTTTACCGTGAAGGGGTCGCGGGGGGGAGGTGTGCGTTGATCAGCTGGTCGGTCTGCGTGCGCGACAGATGCATTTCGGCGGCTTGCCTGGCGTGTAGCAGGATACCGCCGACACGATCGTGCAGGCTGGGTTGCAAGGCGGCGAAGCGCGGGGCCTGGAGATCGAGGCGCTGGAGCTTGCCGTTGCGACGCCAGGTCAGGCCGGGCACATCGCGGGTTTCGTTCTCCAGGGCCTGGATGAAGGCATCAGGCACCGGTGGGCCGGTATAGTCCCCCGGCGTGCCACCGATGGTGGACAGCGCATCGTAGTACTCCGATGCGCCCTCCCATGCGCGGGCGAGCGCGGCGAAAGGCTGTGGGGTCAGCCGTCGCACCCAGGCTTGCCAGAATGATTGGCCGGCGGCCCAATTGACCAGCCTGGTCGCAGTGGCGCCGGCGTTCACCCGCGCACCCAGGCGATGCAGCGTGACGTCGCTCAGCCGCGCCAGGTAGCCGAAACGGATCTCCTGGGGTTGCGGCGGCAGATTCAGTTGCGTGCGCAGGCGCAGGCGCGCGTACAGGGCCATTTCCAGCTCGTCGAGCAGATAGTCGGGTTCTGTCAGCGCTGCATCGCTGATGTCGTCATCGCCATCGGTCGGCGGTGCCGCCTGGCGCTCGGTTTCGTCGCGTGCGGCGGCCAGCGCGCGGCGCCGGCTGACACGGGCGTTGTACAGTTCACCTATTTGCGCATCGAGCAGGTTTTGGCGGAAAAGGCAACCCACGATGCTGGCCGCGACCTGCTGGTCGGCCATGTCGGGGCTGGCGTGGTTTACCGCCTGCCAGACTTGCACATTGGTCTCGACTTGCTGGAACAACAGGCTGGCCTGGTCGACGCACTGTTGCCCGGCATCTTCCAGCAGGTCGTCGATCTGTTGCTTGAGCTGCGCGCGTCCCCAGCCGGAAGCGGCCTCGTCCTGCTCACCGACTACCAGCACGCGCAGTACGTGGCGCATCCGCTGCAGCATGGCCTCGGGGTTGTGCTGGTAGTCGGCGCTGCCGGAGAGACGCAAGAATAGATCGTGCAAGGCGCGCCATTGCGGGTCTTGCGCGGTGCCGGCCAATTGCGCCAACAGTTCCGGCGATTCGCCGATGGCCCAGTCACCGGATGAGCGTACCGAGTCGTGCACCTGGAGACCGGCTTCGCTCAGGCGGGTTCGCGCAGTATCGTCGAATGGGTTGTTGTCGAACGAATAGGCGAATTGCGCCTGATGCTCACGTATCGCCTGGGTGTAGGCCAGGTCGCGCAGTTCGGGTATTTGTGTCAGCGCATTGTCGCTCAGGTCGATCTGGCGCAGGGTGAGCGGTTGTCTATTCATCAGGTCCAGCAGCCCGTCGGGCCATTGGCTGATACCGCAGTCTTGCAGATCGATGTTTTGCAGGGCGTTCCAGCCAGAGAAGTCCGGCGCCAAGGACAATGGGTTTTCGTACAGGAAAAGCAGTTCCAGTCGGTTCAGGCCGGCCAGGGCCGCCCGGCTCGATTCATCCAGCACGATCGCATTGCGGCCCAGGCTCAGGCCGCGCAGGGAAGGCCAGCGTTGCAGGGCCTGGAAATGCGCCGCGGTCAGCGACAGCTCGTTCAGGTCGGCCTGGAACCATTGCAGCGCCGGCAAGCGTGCCAGGCGATCGAGGGCCTCCACCGATAGTGTCTGTAGCGCCTCGGTCAGGTTCAGGTTTGACAGGTGAGGAAGCAGGTCGAACACCGCGAGGCTGGCCTCGTCGAGCAAGTCGATGTTGTTTTCCGCCAGGTCCAGCGACTGCAGCTCGCTCAACTGGCCCAGCACTGGCGGCAGACGGTTCAGCGCGTTGCCGGCGATGTCCAGGTGGCGCACGCCTGGGAACGCGCCGAGTACTTCATTCAGGTTGCTGGCATGCGGGTCGGTCAGGCCATTGATGGTCACGCGCCTGACGTAGGGCATGTTGACCGGTAGCCTGGGCAGCGACCCCGCTTGGTGCACCTCGAGCAACAGAGGCACATGGTCGATGCTGCTGGCCGGGTCTTCGCCGGGCTCGCGGCGCCAGGCCGCGCGAATCCGCTGGGCCAGCGCCTCGCGGCTGGCGCTGCGCTGCTCGAGGCCGACAACGGCGATCCCTTGCGGGTCATGCACCCAGCGTTGCAGGGCAAGGTCGAGGTGCAGATACTCTTCCCACAAACGGGTCAACAGGCGACGGAAGGCACCGGACTGCTGACCTGCCTGGAAGCGCAGGCGCAGGCGCAGCATTTGCCGATCGTCGGTTGGCGTGGCCGGGTACAGCTGGTCGAACATCTGGTCCTCGCTCAGCCAGCCTTGGGCGTTGCCGCTGAGGCGATAGCCGATGCGGCTGTCACCA
Source organism: Pseudomonas mosselii (assembly GCF_003205295.1). Lineage (GTDB taxonomy): Bacteria > Pseudomonadota > Gammaproteobacteria > Pseudomonadales > Pseudomonadaceae > Aquipseudomonas > Aquipseudomonas mosselii_B. Next base: position 122,654 of record NZ_QJRP01000013.1, on the reverse strand, counting down.
GGCAGGCGGGAGGGCAGTCGGTACATCGGGCGCACCGGCGCCATGCCCAAGTCCCTGGCGGCCTGGCGACGATTGCCGGCGGCCTTCTCGAAGAGCTTCTCGCGCAGTGCCGGCGCCTCGCCGATGTTCAGGTTCATGGTCCTGCGTTCGCTGTCGGGCAGTGCATGCAAAATGGCATCGAACAGATCGCTTGCATTGGCCAGCGAGTTACCGTGTTCATCGAAGGGTTGGTAGGTGTCGGCGATTCGCACCAAGGTCTTGCCGGGCATGCTGGTGTTGCCGGTTTCGCCAAGCAGGTGGCCAGCGAGGCGACCCTCCCTTAGCTCGATACGCATGTTGCCGGACCAGCCTGGTAGCCGCTGCAGTACGCCCAGCGCCAGCGCGTCACGGTCGTTCGCACCCGCGCCCGCCGAATGGAACCGCGCCAGGGCTTTGCTGATCCGGCTTTCGCGAATGTACAGGCGAGCCGTTTCGGCCATGCGCAATGGCAGCCGACCGGTTCGCCGCAATTGCAGGATGTCGGGTGGTCTGGCCTGTGTCAGGATTTCCAGGCGCGCTGCTGGGCTGAGCGAGGGAAATGCACGCGCCAGGGCCGCTGTCTCAGTGGACTCGGATAGCGTGGTGCGCCGGTTGCCGCCAGACAGCTCGAGACAGTCGAGCAGCAGCGCAGGCAGTGCTTGATGGTCTTGCAATACCTTGCGCAGTACGTTGGCATCGTAACCGCTGCAGCGCAGGGCGCGTTCGAGCGATGGCAGATCCAGCCCGCTGGCGGCCGCGCCCAGGTGTTCGAGCAGCTGGGTCTGCTCCCAGGCCAGTGGTCGATCGTGTTCGAGCAACCAGGTGCCTTGGCCATTGCCCACCAACCTGGGCTGGTGACGTACACCCCGGGCTGGAGCCAGGCGTTGCGTGCCTTCGGCGGCACGCTCCAAGGGCAGGGCCAGGCCGTCGCGCTCCAGCCAGCTCTGCCCTTGCCACTGGAACAGGCCTTGGGCATCCACCGTGTGTGTCTTCGACCAGGGTCGAGGTCGTGAAAACGGTGCGAGCTCGCCGTGCCACCAGTGCTCGTTGCCCGGCTCGCCGACCTGGTGCCATTGCTCCAGCGTGCCAGGTGTCTCGCTGAAGTGCGAAGTCGTGCCGAGGGCGGCCATCAGCGCCAGGTTGCCGAACACATCGAACAGCGCGCCGATCGCGGCGGCGCCATCGCCTTCGTTGGCACTGTGCACGCCGTCGAGAAACTCATCGACCAGCTGCCCGCCGCCGATCACCATCATTATCTCGCCCAGGCCGGGTACGAACAGGGCGGCGACGTTAAGCAGGTTCAGACCAATGCCGAGCCAGTGCTCGATGCGTGCCAATTGCGCGGTGGCGTCGCGCTGCGACACGGGTACCGCCAGGGTCGCTGCGTCTTGCAGCTTGCGCTCGACGTGGGTGCGGGCGCGTTCGACGAAGACATCCTGCTTCCAGCGGGTGGCGACCAGGGGCAGGCGGGCGTTCTTGTCGAGGGTTTCCTGCCAGATGTCGGTCGGTGCGGGGAACACGCGCTTGATCCAGTTGAAGGACTGGCCCTTTTCCAAGGCCGGTGGTGCGGGGTGCAAGGTGGCGTAGGGGTAGCGCGGATAGAGGGTCGCGCGCAACCGTGCGGCGAAGGTCGGCTGGTCCGCGAGGTTGACGAAGCGCGTGAAGAACGTTCGCCCGTCTTGCGTCCACAGCAGTTGGGTCAGGGCACTGCCAGCGGCCTGTTCGCTGGTGTACTGGCGCAGTGGCTGGGTGGGGTGATCCGGCAGGTACAGCAAGCAGTTGCCTGAGCCGTGCGATCCCTCCAGATGGATGAGCAGCGGACCATTGAGCGGCAAGTTGAACACGCTGAGGAAGTGGCAGCGCAGCATGTGCCTGGCCTGGGGGGCCAAGCCCGAGACCACGGTTTCGCCCATGGCCAGCCCATGATTGTCGACATGGCCCTGCAGGGCTGCCATGGCCAGGGTGGCGGCGAACGCGGCGCGGTCCTGCTCGCGCAGCAGCTCGCGGAAGCGGTCGGTGTCGATGTGATCACCCAGGTGGTAGCGGTAGCGCCGACCAAGGTCGAGCTGGCGCACACCGCTGACGAAGGTGTGAACGTCCAGGCTGCAGGGCTGGAGGCTGTCGGAGCGCTCGAAAAGCCTGGGTGTGGCGTTGGCGGCGAAGTTCTGCATGGCCGCCTCGAGCCAGGACATGTCTCGCTGCTGTTGGCGCACGCGTCCCTGGTCGACGCGGGGTAGTACCGTATCCGGGTACCAGCGGCTCAGCGCCTGTTCGAGCAAGGGGCGGCAGTAGGCTTCGATATCCTGGACCGGTGCCAGCGCGTCGGCGACGCGGCGGGAGGTGGCATGGCTGCGCAGGATGAGTTTCTTGAGTCTGTTGCGCTGGCCAGGTGTCGCTTTGGCCAGCCAGGCGGGTAGCCGTTTATGCACGAAGGCCAGGTGTGGAGGGGGCGAGACAATGGTCATGATGGCTGCTCTGTGAAAAGGAGCAGCGAGGCTAATGTCCGCGGGGCGTGCTACCGAGTCGCATAATTGCCACCCGGCGCCCGCTGGAATGGTTCAGGCCTGAGGGGGCGTGCTCTTCACCGCCGCCAGTTCCGGGTGCGCCACCAGCTTGTCGATATGCAGCTCGTCGTTGTTCATCCAGGTTTCGGTCAGCACCCGGTAGTGCTCCATGTCGCGGCAACGCATGCGCAGGCTGTAGTCGAAGTGCCCGCTGATCAGCTGGCACTCGTAGACCTGCGGGCAGGCGCGCACGGTGGCCTCGAAGGCCCGTTGCGCCGAGCGCCCGCTCTGGTTGGACAAGGCCACCAGCACCAGCAACGACAATCCGGGGGAGACCTGCTGCAGGTCGATGATTGCCCCGTAACCGCGGATCACCCCGCGCCGCTCCAGCTTGCGCACCCGTTCCAGGCAGGGCCTGGGGGTCAGGTGCACGAGGGTGGAGAGCTTCTCGTAGGTGATCCTTCCTTGGTGTCGCAGCACGTCGATGATCGCTTCGTCGATGCGATCCAGTGGTGCGGCGACGGGGGTGATGGCCTTGGTATCCATATGCGGCGTGACTTCACTTCAGACGATTGGAGAGGAACTGCCGCAGGCGCTCGCTCTGTGGCCGGTCGAGGATCTCGGCGTTGCCGCTTTCCTCGACCAGGCCCTGGTGCAGGAACAGCACCTGGCTCGACACCTGGCGGGCGAACCCCATTTCATGGGTGACCATGAGCATGGTACGTCCTTCCTCGGCGAGCGTCTGTATCACCTTGAGCACTTCGCCGACCAGCTCGGGGTCCAGCGCCGAGGTGGGCTCGTCGAACAGGATGATCTCAGGCTCCATCGCCAGCGCCCGGGCGATGGCCACGCGCTGCTGCTGGCCGCCGGACAGAAACGCCGGGTACTGGTCGGCGGCGCGGGCCGGCAGGCCGACCTTGTCCAGGTACTTGCGCGCCCGCGCCTCGGCTTCGCCGGCGCTGACCCCCAGCACCTTGCGCGGTGCCAGGCAGATGTTCTCCAGCACCGTCAGGTGGCTCCACAGGTTGAAGTGCTGGAACACCATGGCCAGGCGCGTGCGCAGGTTCTGCAGCTGGGCCGGCGGCGGGGTGCGGGTGCCGGGGTGGATCTGCAGGGTCTGGCCGTCGAGGGTGATGCTGCCGGCGTTGGGCTGCTCGAGGAAGTTGATGCAGCGCAGGAAGGTGCTCTTGCCCGAGCCGCTGGCGCCGATCAGGCTGATCACGTCGCCCTTGTGCGCCTGCAGCGAGACGCCCTTGAGCACCTGGTGCTCGCCGTAGTGCTTGTGCAGCCCCTCGACGCTGAGTTTGATGGCGCCGGCATGGGCGCGCGCCTTGGGGGCCTGTTCGAAGGTAGTGAGTGGCAGTGCGGTAGCGGTCATGGGTTCAGCCTCGTACAGGGTCAAGGAAGCGCATCCAGCGCCGTTCGGCCACGCGGAACAGGCCGACCAGGGCGAAGGACAGCAGCATGTACAGCAGGGCGGCCACGCCGAAGGCCTGGAAGGTCAGGAAGGTCGCGGCGTTGGCGTCGCGGGCCACCTTGAGGATATCGGCGACGGTGGCGGTGAAGGCCAGCGAGGTGGCGTGCAGCATCAGGATCAACTCGTTGCTGTAGGCCGGCAGCGAGCGACGCAGGGCCGCTGGCAACACCAGGAACAGGTTGAGCCTCCAGCCACGCAGGCCATAGGCCTGGGCCGCTTCCAGTTCGCCGGCGGGCAGGTTGCGGATGGCCCCGGCGAAGATCTCCACGGTGTAGGCGCAGGTGTTGAGCACGAAGGCCAGCAGGGTGCAGTTGAGCGCGTTGCGGAAAAACTGGTCGAGCAGGGCGTGGTCGCGCACCACCTGCAGGCCGTAGAGCCCGGTGTAGCAGATCAGCAGCTGGATATAGAGCGGTGTGCCGCGGAACACGAAGGTGTACAGTTGCACCGGCAGGCGCAGCCAGGCGTGGCGCGAGGTGCGTGCCAGGGCCAGGGGCAGCGACAGGGCGAAACCCAGCACCATGCTGGCCAGGAACAGCCAGAGGGTCATGGCCAGGCCCGAGAGGCCGCTGCCGTCGTGGTACAGGTAGGCCAGGCCGTATTCCTGAAGGAGTTCGATCATCGCGCCAGCTCCTTGATGCCGATGTTGTAGCGCCGCTCCAGGTGCTTGAGCAGACGGTTGGACAGGGTGGTGATGACCAGGTACACCAGGCCCGCCAGGCACAGGAAGAACAACACGTCGTTGGTGCTCTTGCCGGCGTTCTGCGCGGCCTTGACCAGGTCGGCCAGGCCGATGATCGACACCAGCGCGGTGGACTTGAGCAGCACCAGCCAGTTGTTGCTCAGCCCCGGCAGGGCGAAGCGCATCAGTTGCGGAAACAGCACCAGCCGAAACCGCTGTGCCCGGCTCAGGCCGTAGGCGGTGGCGGCCTCCAGCTGGCCGGCGGGCACGCTGAGGATGGCGCCGCGCAAGTTCTCGGTGAAATACGCGCCGTAGATGAAGCCCAGGGTGATGACCCCGGCGCCGAACGGGTCGATCTCGATGTAGTCCCAGCCCAGCGCCTCGGTCAGGTCGTTGAGCCAGATCTGCATGCTGTAGAAGATCAGCAGGATCAGCACCAGGTCAGGAACGCTGCGGATCAGCGTGGTGTACAGGGTGGCCGGGAGGCGCAGCAGCCGGGATCGCGACAGCTTGGCGCTGGCGCCGATCAGGCCGAGCGCGAGGCTCAGCGCCAGCGACAGCAGGGCCAGCTTGACGGTCATCCAGGTGCCCTGGGCCAGCAGCGGGCCGAAGCCTTGCAGGCCGCTTGTGAGGAAGTCGTGCATGGGAGGAATCTCGCGGGGAGGCTATCGCGGGGCCGGCCCGCTCCCACACAGTGGTGAGCCCGTGGGAGCGGGCTTGCCCCGCGATTGGCGCTGTGGGTCACTCGTTGTAGATATCCACGTCGCCGACGTATTTCTTCTGGATCTCGGCATAGGTGCCGTCGGCGTGGATCATGGCGATGCCCTTGTCGAGCAGGGCCTTGAGCTCGGGGTCGGTCTTGCGCAGGCCCATGGCGATGTCCAGCGGCAGGGTCGGGTCCTTGATCGCCGGGCCACTCCTGAAATCGGCGCCCTCGGGCTTGGAGAGGAAGTTCAGCTGGGCTTCGAGCTTGTCGGTGACGGTGGCGTCGAGGCGGCCGTTGAGCAGGTCGGCGTAGTTCTGGTCCTGGCCTTGGTAGGCCTTTACCTGCGCACCCAGCGGCGCCAGCACGGCGCGGGCGTAGGCTTCCTGCAGCGAGCCCTGGAGCACGCCGACCTGCTTGCCTTTGAGTGATTCGGCGGTGTCGCCGAAGTCGGCCGACTTGCGCACGATCACCGAGGTGGGGCTGAGGAACAGGCGGTTGCTGAAGTCGATCTGCTTCAGGCGTGCCGGCGTGACGGCCATGGACGACATGATGGCGTCGAACTTGCGGGCGCGCAGTGCGGGGATCATGCCGTCGAATTCATTGTGCACCCAGGTGCACTTGACCTGCAGCTTGGCGCAGATGGCATTGCCCAGGTCGATGTCGAAGCCTTGCAAGCTGCCATCGGCGGCGACGGATTCGAATGGTGGGTATTCAGGGAAGACGCCGAAGCGGATTTCGGTCCACTCCTTGGCCTGGGTGAGGGTGGTGGCGCACAACGAGAACAGCAGCACGCCGAGGCGTTTTCGCATGGAGGGCATGGTCTTGGGTCCCTGGGTGTTGTTATTGGTAGTAGGGCGATTAGCGCGTGTAGGTCCGTCGGTGACTCATGGGTCGGGCTCAGGATGCGCGAGATAGACAGGTTTTTTGTGTCGTTTGCCTGCGCGTGGGCTGCCGGATTCGGCTGTAAAGTTTCTTCTTGCAGCCGAATCGGCTGTACCGACAAAGATTTATGGAAGTGCGACAGCGGTTTCTGTCATGGCCGCTGTCCAAGTCGAGCGATTGTCTTGCTTGTCGGTCGCCGTATACACGGTCCCCTGTGGGAGCGGCCTTGTGTCGCGAAAGGGCCGCGCAGCGGCCCCGGCAATATTGGCGGCGTAGCTGAAATCCTGGGGCCGCCTCGCAGCCCTTTCGCGACACAAGGCCGCTCCCACAGGGGGGGCGTATAGCCGGTCAGGCGGCGCTGACCTTACGTGCCGCTGCTTTCGGCTGTAGCAGGGCAAACAGATCCTTCGGATTCTCCAGCTGCGGCACCAGCGCGATGTCGCGGCCGATGTCCAGCGCCCTGGCCACATCCAGCACATAGCGCAGCGCCGAGTAGTCCTCCAGGGCAAAGCCGACCGAGTCGAACAGCGTCACCTGCGCGGCGTTCTCGCGCCCGGCGGCGATCCCTTCGACCACCTGCCAGAACTCGGTGGTCGGCGAATTCGCCGGCATCTGCTGGATCTCGCCCTCGATCCGGCTCTGCGGTTCGTACTCGACGATCACCCGCGCCCGCTCGACGATGTCGCGGTGCAACTCGGTCTTGCCCGGGCAGTCGCCGCCCACGGCATTGAGGTGCATGCCCGGCTCGATCATCTGCGGGGTGAGGATGGTGGCGTACGCTTTGTCGGCGGTGACCGTGGTGACAATGTCGGTACCGCGCACGGCCTCGGCCACGCTGTCGGCAATCATCAGCTTAAGCTGTGGGAAACCGGCCAGGTTGGCCGCCAGTTTCTCCGAGGCCTTGCGGTCGATGTCGAACAGGCGGATCTCCTCGATGCCGAGCAAGGTATGGAAGGCGATGGCCTGGAACTCGCTCTGCGAGCCGTTGCCGATCAGCGCCATGCGTTTGCTGTCCGGGCGCGCCAGGTAGCGGGCGGCCAGGGCAGAGGTGGCGGCGGTGCGGATGGCGGTGGTCAGGGTCATCTCGCTGAGCAGCACCGGCGCGCCGGTATCGACATCGCCCAGGGCGCCGAAGGCCATGACCGTGAGCAGGCCGTCATGGGTGTTCTTCGGGTGGCCGTTGACGTACTTGAAGGCGTACAGGTTGGCGTCGGAGACCGGCATCAGCTCGATTACCCCGTCCGCCGAGTGGTTGGCCAGGCGCGGGCATTTCTCGAAGTCGTGCCAGCGCAGGTAGTCCTGGCGGATGTACTCGGCCATCTCGGCCAGGCAGATGGGCAGGCCCTTGCGGTTGACCAGGTGGGCGAGGTCGTGCACGTCGATGTAGCGGGTCATGATGATTCTCCTTGTCGAGTCAGTGGCGCGAGGGCAGGTGGACTTCGGCGAGCATGCAGCGCGCGCTGCCGCCACCGATTCGTTCGATATGGTCGATGTTCACCACCAGCGGGTGGCTGTGCCGTTCGACCTGGCGGCGCTGGCTGGCGTCGAGCGCATTCCAGGCGCTGCGCGACATGACCAGCAGGGAGCGGCCGTCACGGTCGTGGACTTCGAGCATGTTGCCGGCGAAGTTCTCCAGCTGGTCGAAGTTCAGCGCCAGCACCTGCTTGCCGGTATCGCGCAACGAATGCTCCAGGGCGCGGCGTTCATCGTGGCGGGGCAGGGCGTCGAGGCAGGCCGCGGCGAGTTGGCGGCCGACGTTCATCATCACGTTGCTGTGGTAGATCGGCGCCTGGCGGCGGTCGACGGCGTGGAACAGGCACAGGCGGTAGTCCAGGCGCTCGGCGAACTGGCGCAGGGCGTGTTCATGGGTGCGCCCGGAGTGGCAGGCGTAGCTGATGCGGTGTTCGCGGTCCAGGACCATGCTGCCGGTGCCTTCGAGGAACAGATTCTGCTGTTCCAACGGGCTCAGGTCGATGGTGCGCTGGATGGCGAAGCGCTCCTGCAGCACGCCCAGTACGCCCTTGCTGCGCTCAAGGCGGCGGTTCTCACCCTCCATCGGGTACAGCACCAGACTGCCGTCGGCATGGCTGCTCCACCAGTTGTTGGGGAAGATCGAGTCAGGCGTATGGGGTTCGGGGGTGTCCTGCACCACCAGCACATCGACGCCGTGCTGGCGCAGGGTGTCGACGTAGCCGTCGAATTCTTCCAGGGCCTTTTCGCTGGCGGCCTCAGGGTCCAGCGGCGCCTGCTGGAAGCGGTTGTTGGCGGCGGTGTCGGGGTTGAAGGCGAACCGCGCCGGGCGAATCATGAGGACGGTATTTGTTGTTTGCATTGGGCACGCATCCACGGGTGGGCTGTGTGACCATTGTCGGAGGGATCGCGAGACAATCCCGGCTGAAGCGTGGAGGGTGCGCAGCCGGTCCAGCTGAAATGGCTAGCTTGGCAGCGGAATCGGCTGATATCCCATGAGGATGAAGTGCACAAATGAAAACGGCGCCTCGAGAGGCGCCGTTGCGTCATTGCCCGAACAACCTACTTGTGCAGCTCTTCAGCCGCGTACAGGGTGTTTTCCAGCAGGCAGGCGCGGGTCATCGGGCCTACGCCGCCCGGCACCGGGGTAATCCAGCCGGCGCGGGGCAGGGCGGTCTCGTAGACCACGTCGCCGACCAGCTTGCCGTCGTCCTGGCGGTTGATGCCGACGTCGATGACGATGGCGCCTTCCTTGACCCACTCACCCTTGACCAGGCCCGGCTTGCCTGCGGCGACCACCACCAGGTCGGCGCGGCCGACGTGGCCGGCCAGGTCCTTGGTAAAGCGGTGGCAGACGGTGACGGTGCAGCCGGCCAGCAGCAGTTCCATGGCCATCGGCCGGCCAACGATGTTGGAGGCGCCGACGATCACCGCGTTCATGCCGTACAGGTCCTGGCCGGTGCTGTGCAGCAAGGTCATGATGCCCTTCGGCGTGCACGGGCGCAGCAGCGGGATGCGCTGGGCCAGGCGGCCGATGTTGTAGGGGTGGAAACCGTCCACGTCCTTGTCCGGGCGGATGCGCTCGAGCAGCAGGGAGGCGTCCAGGTGCTCGGGCAGCGGCAGCTGCAGCAGGATACCGTCGACGGCCGGGTCATTGTTGAGGCGATCGATCAGGTCGGTCAGGGCTTGCTGCGTGGTCTCGCTGGGCAGGTCGAACGCCTGGGAAATGAAACCGACCTCTTCGCAGTCCTTGCGCTTGTGCGAGACATAGACTTGGGAGGCCGGGTCGGTACCGACCAGGATCACCGCCAGGCCAGGCGTGCGCAGGCCCTGCTGGCGGCGCTCGGCGACACGTTGGGCGATCTGCTGGCGCAGGTTGGCGGCGATCGCCTTGCCATCGATTAGGTGTGCAGTCATAGACGCGTGATTAACCATCGAGAAGGGAACATATATAAGAAGCGCGCATTCTCGCACGACACGGCCCAAGGGCAAAGGCGAGTGGTCGGGCAAATCCCCTAACCCCTTCAATAATTTAAATTTTTTTTCGAAAGGTGTTGACGACCTGCAGGGTCGCCTATAAGATTCGCCGCACTTGTCGGGCACTGCCTGGCACGGGTTGGCAAAGTCGGGCAGAATAAGCGGTTCGTTTGTTCGGCTGGACTGTAAGCTTAAGCGCCCGTAGCTCAGCTGGATAGAGCATCCGCCTTCTAAGCGGATGGTCGCAGGTTCGAGTCCTGCCGGGTGCGCCATTAAGGCCTGGGCAAGTAAGCAGTACCGCAATATGGTGGGCGTAGCTCAGTTGGTAGAGCGCCGGATTGTGATTCCGGTTGTCGTGGGTTCGATTCCCATCGTCCACCCCAGATTCTGCAGGGGCGCCTCGATTGAATGATCCGGCGCCTTTGTTTTTGAGTTTCATGCGGACGTGGTGAAATTGGTAGACACACTGGATTTAGGTTCCAGCGGCGCAAGCTGTAAGAGTTCGAGTCTCTTCGTCCGCACCATGTTTCTGTAAGGCTGTACCGCAACACTGCATTATGGTGGGCGTAGCTCAGTTGGTAGAGCGCCGGATTGTGATTCCGGTTGTCGTGGGTTCGATTCCCATCGTCCACCCCATATTTGAAGAAGGCGCCCGGATCGGATGATCGGGCGCCTTTTTCGTTTCTGCCGTACGGCCCTCGTGGCTACTGGTGGCGGAGCAATAAAAGCTGATAGATTTCAGCCGGTTGAAGGGCTGGCCGAAGTGCCGGCAGAGGAATAGCGCAGATGATTGCAAAAGAAGCGCGCCAGGCCCTGGCGCTGCAACGTTTCGCCGAGGCCAATCCGCAATTGCTCGAGGAGATCCGCGAGCTGGATGCCCGCGAGCAGGCCCAGCAGATCGAGTGGGCGTTCGAGGACGCGGCGCAGGAGCGGGGCGTCGAGCCCTGGGAGTACGCCTTGCAACTGATCGCCGAGTCGCCGGAGCAACTGCAGGCCATGCGCCTGGAGACTCATCGTGAGGTGGCCGAGGCGCTGGGCATGACCTGGGAAGAATACTGCCAGTTCAACGACCTCGATCCGCAGTAAGGCGGGCGATCTTTCTGGCTGTTGTTTGTTTGACAAGGTTTTACAACCGCGCGCGCCACAAGGCCTTGCGCGGCCGTGAATGAAACAGGCTCGACGCCAAGGCGGGCGGGCCTTTCAAGGAAATCGACCGGCGCGGCCCGCCGACAATCCGGGTGGGGTGACTTCTGCTTGATGAGTCACTAGAATGTTTGCCCTTGATTCTGGAGTCGGGCTATCGCCGGCTAACGTCTGTGCAACGAGGAATATCCATGCAAGTTTCTGTTGAAAACACTTCCGCTCTCGAGCGCCGCATGACCATCGCCGTTCCGGCCGAGCGCGTCGAGAACGAAGTCAACAAGCGTCTGCAGCAGACTGCCAAGCGCGCCAAGGTTGCCGGCTTCCGTCCGGGCAAGGTGCCAATGAGCGTGATCCGCCAGCGTTTCGAAGCCGATGCCCGCCAAGAGGCTTTCGGTGACCTGGTCCAGGCTTCCTTCTACGAAGCCATCGTCGAGCAGAAGCTGAACCCGGCTGGCGCGCCTGCCGTCGAGCCGAAGTCGTTCGAGAAGGGCAAGGACCTCGAGTTCGTCGCCATCTTCGAAGTCTTCCCTGAATTCACCGTTGCCGGTTTCGAGTCGATCGCCGTCGAGCGCCTGAGCGCCGAAGTGGCTGACGCCGACCTGGACAACATGCTGGAAGTCCTGCGCAAGCAGAACACCCGTTTCGAGGCCGTCGAGCGCGCTGCTGCCAATGACGACCAGGTCAACATCGACTTCGTCGGCAAGATCGACGGTGAAGCCTTCGCCGGTGGTTCGGCCAAGGGCACCCAGCTGGTGCTGGGTTCCGGCCGCATGATCCCGGGCTTCGAAGAAGGCCTGGTCGGTGCCAAGGCCGGTGAAGAGCGCGTGGTCAACGTGACCTTCCCAGAGGACTACCAGAACCTGGATCTGGCCGGCAAAGCCGCCGAGTTCACCATTACCGTCAACAGCGTTTCTGCCCCTGTGCTGCCTGAGCTGAACGAAGCCTTCTTCGCCCAGTTCGGCATCAAGGAATCGACCCTGGAAGGCTTCCGCGCCGAAGTTCGCAAGAACATGGAGCGTGAACTGCGCCAGGCCATCAAGGCCAAGGTCAAGAACCAGGTCATGGACGGTCTGCTGGCCGCCAACCCGGTCGACGTGCCGAAAGCCCTGCTGGAAAACGAAGTCAACCGTCTGCGCGTGCAGGCCGTCCAGCAGTTCGGTGGCAACATCAAGCCTGACCAGCTGCCGGCCGAGCTGTTCGAAGAGCAAGCCAAGCGCCGTGTCGTGCTGGGCCTGATCGTCGCCGAAGTGGTCAAGCAGTTCGACCTGAAGCCGGACGAAGCCAAGGTTCGCGAAGTCATCGAAGAGATGGCCTCGGCCTACCAGGAGCCTGAGCAGGTCATCGCCTGGTACTACAAGAACGACCAGCAACTGAACGAAGTCCGTTCGGTTGTGCTGGAAGAGCAAGTTGTAGATACTGTCCTGCAGAAAGCGACTGTGACTGACAAATCGGTCTCGTACGAAGAAGCTGTCAAACCAGCACAGGCTGCTGCCGACGCTGAGTAACAGGCTACTCTCGTAGGAAACCCCCACAAGCCAGCCTTCGCGCTGGCTTGTGCGTATTCAAGCCATGACTATTTGGGAGCGAGTGCAGGACATGTCCCGCAATTCTTTTATTCAGCAAAGCTCTGACATCCAGGCCGCAGGCGGCCTGGTCCCGATGGTTATCGAGCAGTCCGCCCGTGGCGAACGTGCCTACGACATCTATTCGCGCCTCCTGAAGGAGCGCGTGATCTTCCTGGTCGGCCCCGTAGAAGACTACATGGCCAACCTGGTGGTGGCGCAGTTGCTGTTCCTTGAGGCGGAAAACCCGGACAAGGATATCCATCTCTATATCAACTCCCCGGGCGGCTCGGTAACTGCTGGCATGTCGATCTACGACACCATGCAGTTCATCAAGCCGGACGTCTCGACCATCTGTATCGGCCAGGCCTGCAGCATGGGCGCCTTCCTGCTCGCGGCAGGTGCCGCCGGCAAGCGCCACTGCCTGCCAAACTCGCGGGTGATGATTCACCAGCCGCTGGGCGGCTTCCAGGGCCAGGCGACCGACATCGAGATCCACGCCCAGGAAATCCTCAACATCAAGGCGCGCCTGAACGAGCTGCTGGCCCACCACACCGGCCAGGACCTCGAGACCATCAAGCGCGACACCGAGCGCGACAACTTCATGAGCGCTGCGCGCGCGGCCGAGTACGGCCTGATCGACTCGGTCTACGACAAGCGGCAACTGGCATCCTGAAGCAATACGCCAGAGCGCTCGGGCGCGGATTGCGCCCGAGCGCGGACTTGAAAAAGCCAGCGATTGCCTTCATCTTGTGTTTCAAGCCTACCGGATTGGATCGATCGAATGACTGACACCCGTAACGGCGAGGACAACGGCAAATTGCTCTACTGCTCCTTCTGCGGCAAAAGCCAGCATGAAGTGCGTAAATTGATTGCCGGCCCCTCGGTATTTATCTGCGACGAGTGCGTCGACCTGTGCAATGACATCATCCGTGAGGAGGTGCAGGAAGCCCAGGCCGAGAGCAACGCGCACAAGTTACCCTCGCCGAAAGAAATCAGCGGAATCCTGGACCAGTACGTCATTGGTCAGGAGCGCGCGAAAAAGGTGCTGGCAGTAGCGGTGTACAACCACTACAAGCGCCTGAACCAGCGTGACAAGAAAGGCGACGAAGTCGAACTGGGCAAAAGCAACATCCTGCTGATCGGGCCGACCGGCTCGGGCAAGACGCTGCTCGCCGAGACGCTCGCGCGCCTGTTGAACGTGCCGTTCACCATTGCCGACGCCACCACCCTGACCGAAGCCGGTTATGTCGGTGAGGACGTCGAGAACATCATTCAGAAGCTGCTGCAGAAGTGCGACTACGACGTGGAAAAGGCCCAGATGGGCATTGTCTACATCGACGAGATCGACAAGATCTCGCGCAAGTCGGACAACCCGTCCATCACCCGTGACGTCTCGGGCGAGGGCGTGCAGCAGGCGCTGCTGAAGCTGATCGAAGGCACCGTGGCCTCCGTGCCGCCGCAAGGGGGCCGCAAGCACCCGCAACAGGAGTTCCTGCAGGTTGATACCCGCAACATCCTGTTCATCTGCGGTGGCGCCTTCTCGGGCCTGGAAAAGGTCATCCAGAACCGCTCGACCAAAGGCGGCATCGGTTTCAGTGCCGAAGTGCGCAGCAAGGAAGAGGGCAAGAAGGTCGGCGAATCGCTGCGTGAGGTCGAGCCGGACGATCTGGTCAAGTTCGGCCTGATTCCGGAGTTCGTCGGCCGTCTGCCGGTACTGGCGACCCTGGACGAGCTGGACGAGGCTGCGCTGATGCAGATCCTCACCGAGCCGAAGAACGCGCTGACCAAGCAGTACGCCAAGCTGTTCGAGATGGAAGACGTCGATCTCGAGTTCCGCAGCGATGCACTCAAGGCGGTGGCACGCAAGGCCCTGGAGCGCAAGACCGGCGCCCGTGGCCTGCGTTCGATCCTTGAAGGCGTGCTGCTCGACACCATGTACGAGATTCCTTCGCAGAAGGATGTCAGCAAGGTGGTGATCGACGAAAGCGTCATTGAGGGCTCGTCGCAGCCGCTGCTCATCTACGAGAACAGCGAGCCGCAAGCCAAGGCCGCTCCCGACGCCTGATCGGGCAAGGGGCAGCACGCGCGAAGGGGCCTTTTTGGCCCCTTTTTGCATTTCATGGCCTGGGCGCTTGTAATTTGCCAGGCCTGCCCCCACATTAGCTCCAAGCACCATTTCCAACGGTTTCCGGCCACCAAGGCCGCTGTAGAGGCGAAATCATGAAGACCACCCTCGACTTGCCTCTTTTGCCATTGCGCGACGTTGTCGTCTATCCGCACATGGTCATCCCACTGTTCGTGGGGCGTGAGAAGTCCATCGAAGCCCTCGAGGCGGCGATGACGGGCGAGAAGCAGATCCTCCTGCTGGCCCAGAAGAATCCGGCCGACGATGATCCGGGCGAAGACGCCCTGTACCGTGTCGGCACCGTCGCCACCGTGCTGCAACTGCTCAAGCTGCCCGATGGCACCGTCAAGGTGCTGGTCGAGGGTGAGCAGCGCGGCGCCGTGGAGCGTTTCAACGAAGTCGACGGCCATATCCGCGCCGAAGTCAGCCTGATCGACGAAGCCGAGACCGCCGAGCGCGAGTCCGAAGTGTTCGTGCGTACCTTGCTGTCGCAGTTCGAGCAGTACGTGCAACTGGGCAAGAAGGTTCCGGCCGAAGTGCTGTCCTCGCTCAACAGCATCGAAGAGCCGGGCCGTCTGGTCGACACCATGGCCGCGCACATGGCGCTGAAGATCGAGCAGAAGCAGGAGATCCTCGAGATCGTCGACCTGCAGGCCCGCGTCGAGCACGTGCTGGCGCTGCTGGACGCCGAGATCGACCTGCTGCAGGTCGAGAAGCGCATCCGTGGCCGGGTCAAGAAGCAGATGGAGCGCAGCCAACGCGAGTACTACCTGAATGAGCAGATGAAGGCCATTCAGAAGGAGCTCGGCGATGGCGACGAAGGCCACAACGAAGTTGAAGAGCTGAAAAAGCGCATCGATGCCGCCGGCCTGCCGAAAGACGCCCTGGCCAAGGCCCAGGCCGAGCTGAACAAGCTCAAGCAGATGTCGCCGATGTCGGCCGAGGCCACCGTGGTGCGTTCGTACCTCGACTGGCTGGTGCAGGTGCCGTGGAAGGCCCAGAGCAAAGTGCGCCTGGACCTGGCCAAGGCCGAGGAAATCCTCGATGCCGACCACTATGGCCTGGAAGAGGTCAAGGAACGTATCCTCGAGTACCTCGCCGTACAGAAACGCGTGAAGAAGATCCGTGGTCCGGTGCTGTGCCTGGTCGGTCCGCCCGGCGTGGGCAAGACCTCGCTGGCCGAGTCGATCGCCGCCGCCACCAATCGCAAGTTCGTGCGCATGGCGCTGGGCGGCGTGCGTGACGAGGCAGAGATCCGCGGTCACCGGCGCACCTACATCGGTTCGATGCCCGGTCGTCTGATTCAGAAAATGACCAAGGTCGGTGTGCGCAATCCGCTGTTCCTGCTCGACGAGATCGACAAGATGGGCAGCGACATGCGTGGCGATCCGGCCTCGGCGCTGCTCGAGGTACTCGACCCCGAACAGAACCACAACTTCAACGACCACTACCTTGAAGTCGACTACGACCTCTCGGACGTGATGTTCCTGTGCACCTCGAACTCGATGAACATTCCGCCGGCGCTGCTCGACCGCATGGAAGTCATCCGCCTGCCGGGTTACACCGAGGACGAGAAGATCAACATCGCGGTCAAGTACCTGGTGCCCAAGCAGGTCAAGGCCAACGGCCTGAAGAAGGACGAGCTGGAGGTCGAGGTGTCGGCCATCCGCGACATCATCCGTTACTACACCCGCGAAGCTGGCGTTCGTGGCCTGGAGCGCCAGATCGCCAAGGTCTGCCGCAAGGTGGTCAAGGAGCACACCGGGGCCAAACAGGTGAAGGTCAAGGTTAGCGGCGAGCAGCTCGAGCAACTGCTGGGCGTGCGCAAGTTCCGTTATGGCCTGGCCGAACAGCAGGATCAGATCGGCCAGGTCACCGGCCTTGCCTGGACCCAGGTCGGCGGTGAACTGCTGACCATCGAGGCCGTGGTGATCCCAGGCAAGGGCCAATTGATCAAGACCGGTTCGCTCGGCGACGTCATGGTCGAGTCGATCACCGCCGCGCAGACGGTGGTGCGCAGCCGTGCCCAGAGCCTGGGGATCGCTGCAGACTTCCATGAAAAGCGCGACGTTCACATCCATATGCCCGAAGGCGCCACGCCCAAGGATGGCCCGAGCGCCGGTATCGGCATGTGCACCGCGCTGGTGTCGGCCCTGACCCAGATCCCGGTGCGCGCGGACGTTGCGATGACCGGTGAGATCACCCTGCGCGGCCAGGTCCTGGCCATCGGTGGCCTCAAGGAAAAACTGCTGGCGGCACACCGCGGCGGGATCAAGACGGTGATCATTCCCGAGGAGAATGTTCGCGATCTGAAGGAGATTCCGGAAAATATCAAACAGGATCTTCAGATCAAACCGGTCAAATGGATTGACGAAGTCCTCCAAATTGCGCTGCAATACGCCCCGGAGCCCTTGCCAGATGTGGCTCCGGAGATTGTCGCGAAAGATGAGAAGCGCGACGGCGATGCTAAGGAAAGAATCAGCACGCACTAGTACGTATTTCGCTGGGGGGCGTTGGTTGACAGTATTTTCCGGCCCTTGCTATAAAACGGCACGCCAGTGTCAACAGGCCACCCAGCGCTCGTTTCATAAGCTTTTCATTACATACTTAGAAACAAACTCAATAGAGAAATAAGGGGACTTAGAGTGAACAAGTCGGAACTGATTGACGCTATCGCCGCATCTGCTGACATCCCGAAAGCTGTAGCCGGCCGTGCGCTGGACGCAGTCATCGAATCCGTCACCGGCGCCCTGAAGCAAGGTGACGATGTGGTACTGGTTGGTTTCGGTACCTTCTCGGTCAAGGAGCGCGCCGAGCGCACCGGCCGCAACCCGCAAACCGGCAACGCGATCAAGATCGCTGCCGCCAAGGTTCCGGGCTTCAAGGCTGGCAAGGGCCTGAAAGACGCCGTCAACTAAGTCGTCTTTCAGCCGGCCCGGGCATCGTCAGGGCCGACCGCGTGACGGCGGGTCGCAAACGTTCCCGCTGGCACGCTCGCTTCGAAAAGGCGCATCCACTGGATGCGCCTTTCTTCTATCAGGATTCTACCCACGCTCCGCGGTTGTCGACGCAGTGGTACAGCCGTTTCTGGGGGACGCATGCTGCAGAATATCAGGGACAATTCACAAGGTTGGATTGCCAAGACCATCATCGGCCTTATCGTCGTGTTGATGGCGTTGACCGGCTTCGAGGCCATTTTCCAGGCCGCCAGCCATAGCCAGGACGCCGCCAAGGTGAACGGCCAGACCATCAGCCAGAACGAGCTGAGCCAGGCCGTGGACATGCAGCGCCGCCAGCTGATGCAACAGTTGGGCAAGGATTTCGACCCTGCGCTGCTGGACGAGAAAATGCTGCGCGAAGCCGCGCTCAAGGGGCTGATCGATCGCAAGCTGCTGTTGCAGGGTGCCGAAGACGCCAAGTTCGCTTTTTCCGAGGCCGCGCTGGATCAGCTGATCCTGCAGACGCCTGAATTCCAGGTCGATGGCAAGTTCAGCGCCGAGCGCTTCGACTCGGTCATCCGCCAGATGGGCTACGGCCGCATGCAGTTCCGCGAGATGCTCGCCCAGGAAATGCTGATCGGCCAGCTGCGCACCGGCCTTGCCGGCAGCAGCTTCGTCACCGACAAGCAGGTCGAGGCCTTCGCCCGCCTCGAGAAGCAGACCCGCGATTTCGCTTCGCAGACCTTCAAGGCCGACCCGGCCGCGGTCAAGGTGAGCGATGACGAGGTCAAGGCGCACTACGACCAGCACGCCAAGGAATTCATGACCCCGGATCAGGTGGTCATCGACTACCTCGAGCTGAAGAAGTCGGCCTTCTTCGACCAGGTCAAGGTCGACGACGGCGAGCTCAAGGCCCTGTACGAGAAGGAGATCGCCAACCTGGGCGAGCAGCGCCATGCCGCG
The DNA here is from genome assembly GCF_003205295.1 of Pseudomonas mosselii. GTDB lineage: Bacteria > Pseudomonadota > Gammaproteobacteria > Pseudomonadales > Pseudomonadaceae > Aquipseudomonas > Aquipseudomonas mosselii_B. The sequence goes on along the minus strand of NZ_QJRP01000013.1, from coordinate 104,206 downwards.
CACATCCTGATCGAGGTCAACGACAAGACCGACGATGCCAAGGCCAAGGCCCGCATCGAAGAGATCCAGCAGCGCCTGGACAAGGGTGAGGACTTCGCCAAGCTGGCCAAGGAATTTTCCCAGGATCCGGGTTCGGCCAACACTGGCGGCGACCTCGGCTTCGCCGGCCCTGGCGTGTACGACCCGGCTTTCGAGGACGCGCTGTACAAGTTGAACAAGGACCAGGTGTCCGCACCGGTACGCACCGAGTTCGGCTATCACCTGATCAAGCTATTGGGTGTGCAGGCTCCGGATGTCCCGAGTTTCGCCAGCCTGAAGGACAAGCTGACCCACGAGCTGAAGACCCAGCAGGTGGAGCAGCGCTTCGTCGAGGCCACCAAGCAGCTCGAGGACACCGCCTTCGAAGCCTCCGACCTGGCCCAGCCGGCCCAGGACCTGGGCCTGAAGGTACACACCTCGGCGGCCTTCGGTCGCGAGGGTGGCGAAGGCATCACCGCCAACCGCGCGGTGATCCAGGCCGCGTTCGGCGAGCAGGTGCTGGAAGAGGGTGCCAACAGCAACGCCATCGAGCTGGATCCGGAGACCGTGGTGGTGCTGCGCGTCAAGGAGCACCGCAAGCCTGAGCAACTGCCGCTGGAGGCCGTGGCCAAGAACATCAGCCAGCACCTGGCCAAGGAGAAGGCGATTGCCGAGCTCAAGACCAAGGCTGACAAGCTGATCGCCGGCTTGCGCGATGGTTCGGCCAAGGCCGAGGGCCAGGGCTGGAGAGTCCACGAAGCGGTCACCCGCGGCCAGGACGGTATCGACCCGGCCGAGCTGCAGGCGGTGTTCCGCCTCGGCAAACCCGCGGCCAAGGACAAGCCGGTCTACGGCAGCGTGGTCCTGGGCGACGGTAGCCTGGTGGTCCTGCAGCTCAAGGGCGTCAACGAAGGCGCCGCCGCCACCGACGAAGAGAAGGCGCAGATCCGTCGCTACCTCGCTTCGCGTGCCGGTTCGCAGGACTTTGCGGCCTATCGCAAGCTGCTTGAAGGCAGTGCCGACATCACGCGCTACTGAGTGGTGCGCTGATCATGAAACAGGCCGCGTATGCGGCCTGTTTCGTTTCTGATGATCAAGACCTACGCATATCCCCCTGTGGGAGCGGCCTTGTGTCGCGAAAGGGCTGCGTAGCAGCCCCGGCGATTGCTGCATCAATGCTGAAATCCTGGGGCTGCTACGCAGCCCTATCGCGACACAAGGCCGCTCCCACAGGGATTGCAAGCGGCTTGAAGAGGCAACTACCGCCGAACCCCCTCATGATTGTCCAGCGTATCCCGTGCAATTTCCCGCCCCAGGGCGATCAGCTCCGGTGCCTTGTAGAACTCGAAGAACCGGCATACGCGCTTGGGCACGTTGATCAGCACGTCCGGCGGGTAGCCGGCGATCTTGTACTGGGCCAGTGACGTCTGCATCACTTCGAAACTCTGGTTGATCAGGTCGAGCAGGGACGCAGGGCCGACGTTGTCGACGATGAACGAGCCGGTGGCCGACTTCGGTGCCCCTTCGCTCTGCGGCGCCGCCGCCGGCTGCTGGCCCTCGGGGGCGGCACTTTCACCTAGCCAGGGGTTGGGGCTGGCCAGCCCCTCGGCAGTGATTTCCTGCTCCAGGCGGATCAGTTGCTCGGCCGGTTTGCGGCGAAACGGCAGGCGCGAGCCGAGCGAGCTGATCAAGGCGTCGAAGCGCATCTTGAACGCCGCCGGGCGCTCGATCACCGGCAGTTGGTACTGCTTCTGGTTGGTGGCGTTGAGGTTGACGGCGATGATCAGGTCACAGTGGCTGGACACCACCGGCACGATCGGCAGCGGGTTGAGGATGCCGCCATCGACCAGCATGCGGTTGCCTTGCACCACCGGGGTGAACAGGCTGGGAATGGCCGCCGAGGCGCGCATGGCCTGGTGCAGGCAGCCCTCCTGGAACCAGATCTCCTGCTGGTTGGTCAGGTCGGTGGCAACCGCCGTGTAGGGAATACGCAACTGCTCGATGTTGATTTCGCCAACGATCTTGCGGATCTGCCCGAACACCTTGTCGCCACGGATTGCCCCCAGGCGGAAACTGACATCCACCAGGCGCAGCACGTCGAGGTAGTCCAGGCTCTCGATCCAGCTGCGATATTCATCGAGCTTGCCGGCGGCGTAGATGCCGCCGATCACTGCGCCCATCGAACAGCCCGCGATGCAGCCGATCTCGTAGCCGCGCCGTTCGATTTCCTCGATCACGCCGATGTGCGCGTACCCCCGGGCACCACCGGAGCCCAGCACCAATGCCACGCGTTTGCCCATGACCGTTTCCCCCGCAGCTGTGCCACCATGGTCCAACAATGCACCCATTGCCACCTGTGCTTCAATGTAGTCCGCGCTGGGCTACGCTGAGCAGGGCACTTTTCGTTTGCTTTGCCGTCGAACGGCCATCTTAGTTATCGACCCTCGAGGTATTACCGATGAAAGCCTGGATCACCCTTCCTCTGATTGCCCTGGCCCTGGTCGGCTGCGCGGGCAAGACGGCCTATCGCGACAGTTGCGCGACCCAGCTCGATGCCGCCTGGAAGGAACTGGACCTGGCCAAGGCCGAAGGCTTTGCCGGCACTGTGAGTTATTCCAAGGCGCTGTCGCTGTTGACCGGTGCCAAGACCCAGCAGCAGTTCGAAGGCTTCGAAGGCTGTACCCACAAGGCCGAGAAGGCCCGTTTCTACATCCGTGAATCCCGCGCCGGGCGTTGACCGAGGAGCTGCCCATGTCCGCCATGCTCGATCATGTGGTCGGCCAGATCCTGGCGCTGCAGGTGCGCCTGCTGGCCTGCCGCGAACGCCTGGCCGCCGACACCGACCGCGAGGCGTTGCACGACCTGCGCATCACCTTGAGGCGTCTGCGCAGCCTGCTGCGGCCGTTGCGTGGCTTGCCGGGCGTCGAACAGCTCGAGCAGGCGGCCGGGGCGCTGGGAGCGCTGACCACACCGCTGCGTGACCGCGAGGTGCTGGCGGCGCAGCTGATCGGCCGTGGACACGTGCAGGCAGGCGAGCGTCGCCAGGAGGGCAGGGCGCGCACCTATGCCAGTGTCGCGGCCAGCGCCCAGCTCAACCGCGTGCTGGCGATTCTCGATGCGTTCCCGATGTTCCTGCGTGCCGCCGGCCGTGAAGGGCTGGCGGCGAAGCTGGGGCAGCGCATCGACAAGCGCCTGAACAAGCAATGGCACAAGTTGCAGGCGGCCCTGGCGGACCCTGCCCACGACCGCCACCGCCTGCGCCTGCTGATCAAGCGGGTGCGCTATGGCGACCAGGCCTACCCACAGCTCGAACACGCCGGCAGCAAGCTGCAGCGCCTGCTCAAGGCAGCCCAGGGCGACCTGGGCGACTGGCACGACCGAGTACAGTGGTTGCTGCAGGTGCGCGAGCACAGCGACCTGCTCGGCTGCAAGGTGGCCTGGGAGCATGAGTTGCATGCCGCCGAGGCGCGTTCCGACCTCACCCTGGAAGCGCTGCAAAAGGCGCTGGCGCGCCGTTAATCCCGGCGAATGACCGATATGCGGGCTGTGGCTGGCGTGATCGCTGGGTACTATCGGTTCTTTTTGCCCAGGAGCCCAGGCACATGAACTTCACAGAATTGTTGACAGCCGCTCGCGCGCACCCTGAGGCGATCAGCGTACCCGCCGGCTGGGCCCAGGGGCGGGCGGTATTCGGCGGCCTGATGGCGGCGATGGTGCACGAAGCGATGCGCCAGAAGCTGGGCGACGACCGCCCGGTACGTTCGCTGGCCATTACTTTCGTCGGCCCGGCGGCGCCGGATGTGCCGATCAGCCTGGAGGTGGAGGTGCTGCGCGAGGGCAAGGCGGTCAGCACCTTGCTCGGACGCGCCGTGCAGGATGGCCAGGTGGTGACCCTGGTGCAGGGCAGCTTCGGTGCCGGTCGCCCTTCCGTGGTGGCGGTTGACGCGCCCGCGGCGATGCCGATGAAGCCGCTGCAGGAGGCGGCGCCGGAGTTGCCCTTTATCAAGGGCATTACACCGGAATTCATGCAGCACGTGGCGTTTCGCTGGGCGGTGGGCGGCCTGCCGTTCAGTGGCAACGACTCGCGCCATATGGGCGGTTGGGTGCGCCTGCGCGATGTCGCCGAGGAGCCGGTCGGGGTGGCGCACCTGCTGGCGCTGGTGGATGCCTGGCCGCCCAGCCTGCTGCCGTATCTCAAGCAGCCCGCCGCGGGCAGCACGCTGACCTGGACCATCGAGTTCGTGCAACCCACGCCGCAGCTTTCGACCCTCGACTGGTGCCGCTATGTGGTCGAGACCGAGTATGCCCGTGATGGCTACGGGCATGCGGCTGCGGCGTTGTGGACGGCAGAGGGTGAGTTGCTGGCGTTGAGCCGGCAGACGGTGACCGTGTTCGCCTGAGCCATCTTCATCGAGCCAATCGCGGGGCAAGCCCGCTCCCACGCCTCGCAATGGCGCTTGTGGGAGATCGCGCAGCCCTTCGGGCCACGCTGACGCGCAGGGAACAGAGTTCCAGCGTGGGAGCGGGCTTGCCCCGCGATGTTTCCACTCAGTGGCGGTGCTTGTGCCGCTCGCGCCAGGCCCGCCACCAGGCACCGCTCAGCACGAAGCGCGGGAAGGTGATGAACTGCTCGGTGAGCAGACGCTGCACGGCGTCCTTGCGCCCGCTGAACGGCTCGGGCTGCTCGGCTTCCAGGCGATGCCCCTGGCGTTGCAGGCCCAACCCGGCCACCAGGGCGATGATGCCCACGGCGATCTGCGACAGGTCCAGCGCGAACAGCCCCGACAGCACCAGCAGCGCGCCCAGGATGAACAGCGGCACGGCGATCAGGTGCAGCACCAGGTTGGCGGGGTGGCGATGGTTGTGGTGGTAGCCGCGCCATTGCCAGGCGGGCAGGTTGGGCAGTCGTTTGCTCATGGACGGATCCTCTGGGGCCTGTCCAAAGCTTAGTGCGGCCCCCGGGCGGGGGCCAATCGAGGCTGGCTATGGTGGCCATAGCCAGCGAGGGTCACAGCTTGAGCTGGCCGATCGCCTTGTTCAGCTCGCCGGCGAGGGTCGCCAGTTCGCTGCTGGTGGTGGCCGAGCCCACGGTCTGCTGCACGGTCTCCTCGGTCACGTCGCGGATGCTGACGACGGCGCGGTTCATCTCCTCGGCCACCTGGCTCTGCTGCTCTGCGGCCACGGCGATCTGGGTGTTGCTTTCGCGCATCTGCGCCACGGCGCTGGTGATCTCGGCCAGGGCCTCGCCGGCCTCGCGGGCCTGCTTGACGCAATCGTCGGCCTTGTACGAGCTTTCCTGCATGAAATCCACTGCGTCGCGGGTGCCGGCCTGCAGGTCGGCGACCATGGTGGTGATCTCGTCGGTGGAGGTCTGCACGCGCTTGGCCAGGTTGCGCACCTCGTCGGCGACCACGGCGAAGCCGCGGCCCAGGTCCCCGGCCCGGGCCGCCTCGATGGCGGCATTGAGGGCGAGCAGGTTGGTCTGTTCGGCGATGCTGTGAATGACCCCGACCACGCCGTTGATCTTCTGGCTGTCGTCGGCCAGCTGGCGGATCATCTCGGCGGTCTGCTGCACGCCGCTGGAAAGCCCGGCAATCGAATCCTGCACGCGGCTGACCACGGCCTGGCCACTGCCGGCCAGGGTGTCGGCGGTCTGCGACAGGTCGCGGGTGGCGCCGGCATGCTGGGCGATATGGTGGACGGTGGCGGTCATCTCGTTGATGGCGGTGGCGGCCTGGTCGGTCTCACTCTGCTGGCCGATCATGCCGTGACGCACCTCGTCCATGCTGCCGGCCAGGCGCGCAGCGCCCGAGTCCAGCTGGGCGGCGGTGCGCGCCACGGTGCTGACCACGCGGTGGTAGGTGGTCTGCATGGCGTTGAAGGCGCCGGCCATCTGCCCGACCTCGTCGCCGCAGGCCAGCGGCACCCGGGCCGAGAGGTCGCCGGTCTTCTCCACGTGCAGCATCACGTCCTTGAGGGTGTTGAGCTGGCTGAGCAGGAAGCGGATCAGCAACTGCGAGGCGCAGAGCATGGCCAGCATCAGGATCAGCACGCACACGGCGTAGTTGCTGAAACGGTCGAAATAGACCTGGCGCAGGCTTGGCGACTGGGCGATCAGCGCAAGCTGCTGGTCGCCCCGACGCAGTACCTGGGCGCCGCGCAGCGGGTTGTCGCCGAGGATCCAGGCGCCGGGCAGATCGACCCAGCCCTGGCCGTCGCGCAGGGCTTCGAGGGGTTCGCCGGCAAACTGCGGCGTCTGGCCATTGCGCCAGGTGATCAGGTTGGCCTGGACGGGAAGCGCCTGGCCGGCGGGCCAGGCCGCCAGCAGTTCGGCTTGGGCCTGGGCTTGCGCCTGGGCGCCGGAGGCACGGGCCTGCTGCTCCAGGTACACCGCGTAGAGCACCAGCATCAGGGTAGTGACGAAGGCCACTGCATTGACGGCCCAGAACTTGTATTTGAGGGAAACGTTGCTAAGCCAGGCACCCATGGTAGGTCTTCTCTGAGTTGGCGGGAACATTATTGGCAAGGTGCCATCATTGTGCCCGCCAAGGCCAGGGGCCTTGTTGATATGCGTCAAGAAACCTCAGGCAGGCCAAAGAACGCGCGGGCGCAGGCGCTGGTGTGGGCGGCGGTGCGCGCCACGGTTTCATGGCGATGCAGGGCCACCTCGCGCAGCACCTCGGGCAGGAAGGCCGGCTCGTTGCGGCCGTTCTTCGGTTTGGGCCGCAGGCTGCGGGGCAGCAGGTAGGGCGCGTCGCTCTCGAGCATCAGGCGGCCCTCGGGGATATTGCCGACCAGGGGGTGCAGGTGGGTGCCGCGGCGCTCGTCGCAGATCCAGCCGGTGATGCCGATGTGCAGGTCCAGGTCGAGGTAGGCGAACAGTGCCTGGCGCTCGCCGGTGAAGCAGTGCACCACGGCGGCGGGCAACTGGTCGCGATAGCCCTTGAGGATCGCCAGCAGGCGTTCGCTGGCCTCGCGCTCGTGGAGGAACACCGGCAGGCGCAGCTCGACCGCCAGCGCCAACTGCGCTTCCAGGGCCTTTTCCTGGGCCGGGCGCGGGGAGAAGTCGCGATTGAAGTCCAGGCCGCATTCGCCCACGGCCACCACCCGTGGCTGGGCGAGCAGTTCGCGCAGCTGGCGTTCGCTGCCGCTGCTCCAGTGGCTGGCGTCGTGGGGGTGCACGCCGGCGGTGCTGAACAGGCGCTGGCCGGGTTCGTCCAGGCGCTGGCACAGTTCCAGGGCTTCGGCGCTGACGTCCAGGCTGGTACCAGTGAGGACCATTTGCGCCACGCCGGCTTCCACAGCGCGCTCGACGATGGCGGCTTGCTGGTCGTGGAAACTGCTGTTGGTCAGGTTGACGCCGATATCGATCAGTTGCATGGTGCTACCTCAGTGCCGCGGGGCGGCCAGCATAGCAAAAACCGGGATATCGAGAAAAAACCAAGAACTTCAAACGTTTGCCGTGGTCTGTTGCGGTCATTTGTCACGGATCGATCACAGCACATGGTGCCTGCCAACCGCTCTCGGACCCTTTCCCTCATGTTGCGAACCCTGTTGACGATCCTGTCGCTGTCCGGGCTGCTGGCCGCCGGGCCGGTCGCTGCCGGCGAAGCCGGGCCGCAGCAGCATGTGCCGGCCAGCCAGGCGCGCGACCTGGCGCAGATCCGCTCGAGCAAGGTGCTGCGGGTGCTGGTCAACCAGAGTCGCAACAGCTCCGGCGAGGTCAAGGGCGAGCCGGTGGGCGTCGAGTACTACCGCTTGCGCGCCCTGGAGCACGCCCTCAATGCCCGTGTTGCCGACGGCCAGGAAATCACCCTGAAGATCATCCCCCGCGCCAAGGAGCAACTGCTCGCGGCATTGCAGCGGGGTGAGGGCGATCTTGCCGCCCCCGGCGAGCTGCTCGACCCGAGCGTGGTGCGCGGTGTCGGCGTCAGTGCCCCGGTGGTCGACCAGGTGCCGCTGCAACTGGTCGGGCGCAAGGGTGAGCGTGGCTACAGCCGCCCCGAGCAGTTGTCCGGGCGTACCGTCGCCCTGACCACCGCCAGTGCCGCGGGCGCGGCGATCCAGGCGATCAACCAGCAGTTGGCCTTGCGCAAGCGGGCGCCGATCAAGGTGGAATGGGTTGACCCGACGCTGGCGGTGGAGGATGTGCTGGAGATGGTCCAGGCCGGCATCTACCCATTGACCGTGGTGGAGCGGCCGATCGCCCTGCGCTGGGCGCGGGTGATGCCGCGCCTGCGGGTGGACAGCAAACTGCAGTTGGCCCCGCCTCAGGCCATGCGCTGGTATGTGCGCCAGGACGCGGCGATGCTTCAGGCGGCGGTGGATCGCTTCCTCGCCACCTACCGCGCGCCGGACAACCAGGACGCGGCCTTCGAGCGCATCTACCGGCGCCAGTATCGGGTGCACAACCCGCTGGCTCGACAGGACCGCCAGCGCCTGGAGTCGGTGCGCCCGGTGCTGCAGAAGCACGGCGGCGCCCAGCAGTTCGACTGGCTCAACCTGGCCGCCCTGGCATTCAAGGAGTCGACCCTCGACCCCAAGGCGCGAGGCACCGGTGGCGCCCACGGGCTGATGCAGATCACCCCGTCGGCGGCCCAGCGGGTGGGAGTGAGCAACACCGCCACGGTGGATGGCAATGTCCAGGCCAGCGCCCGCTACCTGGCGCTGATCCGCCGCAAGTTCTTCGCCAGCCCCCAGCTCAACGAGCGTGAGCGCATGGCGTTCATCCTGGCCGCCTACAACCTCGGGCCGGAGCGGGTCCAGGCCATGCGTGCCGAGGCCCGGCGGCGTGGGCTCAATGGCAACCAGTGGTTCTTCCAGACCGAGCGCATCGCCATGGAGCAGGTGGGCATGGGGCCGGTCAACTTCGTCAACAGCGTCAACAAGTACTTCCTCGCGTTCAACCGTGAGCGGGCTTCCCTGGAGCGTGTGGCGAAGCGCTAGATAAATCGAATTATTCGATAGGTTTTACGCGATTATTGCGATTTTCTTATTCGATGATTTGATTAAGATGGCGCTCATCCAACACACACCTGCTCAAACAAGGAAGCAAACATGAACAACTCCCTCAAAGCCCTGTTCGCCACCCGCGCCGGTTATGGCCTGAGCGTCGTGCGTATCCTGGTCGGCGTCATCTTCATGGCCCACGGCGCGCAGAAACTGTTCGGCCTGTTCGGGGGCTACGGCCTGGAAGGCACCGGCCAGTGGATGGAAAGCATCGGCCTGGCCCCGGGCTACCTGATGGCCTTGCTGTCCGGCAGCGCCGAGTTCTTCGGCGGCCTGGCCCTGGTGGTCGGCCTGCTGGCCCGCCCGGCGGCGCTGGCGCTGAGCGTGACCCTGGTGGTGGCGATCTTCTCGGTGCACATCGGCAACGGGCTGTTCATGTCCAACAACGGTTATGAGTTCGCCCTGGCGCTGATGGCCGGCACCGTGGCGGTGCTGATCGAGGGCGCGGGCCGGCTGTCGCTGGACCGTCTGATCGCACGCTGATCATCGCTCGCGGGGCCAGCCCGCTCCCACAATCAGCGTGGGAGCGGGCTGGCCCCGCGATTGCTTTTGCACAAGCGCTTGTAACTTCAAGCGTCTGCCTCTAGCATACCGATTGCGCCGATTTAAACAGCTACTTGCGGGGCGCAGGAGAGGCCTCGACGGGTCATCCGAAATACCGCTAAAGCGCTGGTTCGGTGACGCCTCCCACCGCTGCCCAGCGGGAACAGCGAGGCGGAGAGAGACTCCATGAGTTGCCCACGTACCAGTGTCTGCTTGACCCCCCTGGCCAAGAACCAGGCTTCCCGTACCCCGCGCATCCTGCTCGGCGGCCAGCATCAACCCACGCTTTTGCGCAATCTCGACGGCTTTTCCCGACGCAAGGGCCAGGCCTGTGCCTTCCTCATCCAGTTCTCCGACAGCTGTGAACAGCTCGACCAGTACGGCAACGACCGCTTCGACCTGGCTGTGATCCAGGCGCCCGCGGCAGAAGAGGCCGCCGAGGTCATCGGCCAGCTCACCCGCATCGCCCGCCAGGGGTTGATCACCCGCCGTTGAGCGGCGTGTCGCGTCCAGCCTTTTTTCGCTAAGCTCGGTCTCCCGGTGGGCGCCTGTCGCCCGCTGCGGATGCACTGAGGAGACAGTCGTTGAGCACCAACATCATCACCATCGAAGGCCATGCTGCGCTGAAGCAGGAGCTTGACCACCTGTGGCGGGTCTATCGCCCGGAAATCACCCAGAAGGTCACCTGGGCGGCCTCGCTGGGTGATCGCAGCGAGAACGCCGACTACCAGTACAACAAGAAGCTGCTGCGCGAGATCGACCGCCGCGTGCGCTACCTGCGCAAGCGCCTGGAAGACGTCAAGGTGGTCGAGTACTCGCCCCAGCAGGAGGGCAAGGTGTTCTTCGGCGCCTGGGTGGAGATCGAGAACGACGACGGCGAGCAGCTGCGCTTTCGCATCGTCGGTTATGACGAGATTCATGGGCGCAACGACTACATCTCCATCGACTCGCCCATGGCCCGGGCCCTGCTCAAGAAGGAGGAGGGCGACGAAGTGGTGGTGCACACACCCACGGGTGAGGCGACCTGGTACATCAACCGCATCAGCTATTCGGACAACGATGCCCGGTAGACCTCGACCAGCGCCTGTGCCGCCGTCTCGATCTGTTCATCGGTGAGCGCCGCATAACCGATCAGGACGCCGGCCGGCCAGGTGTGCCTGCGGCAGAACAGGCCGATCGGCTGCAACACCAGCCCGCGTTGCCGGGCCCGGTCGCAAAAGACCTGTTCACTGACGCCTTCAGGCAACCAGAGGACGAAGTGCAGGCCGGATTGCTCGCCGCTGATGGTCATGCCTGGCATTGCGGCGAGACGTTCGAGCAGCAGGTCCCGGCGGCGCTGGTAGGTCTGCCTTGCAATGCGCAGGTGCCGTTCATAGTGGCCGCGCACCAGGTACTGGCGCACCGTTCGCTGGGCGATGACCCCCGGCGTCTGTCCCGCTGCCGCCAGCCAGTCGATGAAGCGTGTGCGCAAGGCTCGCGGCACAACCGCGAAACCCAGCCTCAGCCCGCTGAACAAGGTCTTGTTGAAGCTACCGCAGAACAGCACCCGGTCATGCTGGTCGAGCGCCTTGATCGCCGGCAGTGGCGCGCAGGCGTAGTTGTATTCGCTGTCGTAGTCATCCTCGACGATGTAGGCATCGCGGGCCTGTGCCCAGGCCAGCAGCGCCTGGCGTCGCTGGACGCTCATGCAGACGCCCAGCGGAGCCTGGTGCGCGGGAGTGGTGTGCACTGCGCGGACCTTGTCGTGCCTGGCCAGTTGCTCGACGTCCAGGCCTGCCTGGTCCACGGCGACGCAGATCACACGCCTGCCGGTCTGTTCGAACAGGCGTGCGGCCCAGGAGTAGCCAGGGTCTTCCAGGGCGATGGCGTCGTCCCTTTCCAGCCATTGGCTGATGAAATGCAGCGTGTGGCGGATGCCCTGGGTCACGACGATGTCGTCGGCGTCGCACTCGATGCCCCGATAGAGGCGGATGTGTGTCGCAATGGCCTGTCTGAGCGACTCGTCGCCAGCGTGCGGCACGCTCTCGGTGATTGTGGCAAGGGTGTCGGTGGTCAGTTGCAGGTGGCGCTGTTCGAGCAGCGTCGGGTCGGCCAGCCGGGCGATGAAGGGCACGCCGGTCTGCAGCCGGACTTCGGGCGTGGGGGCAGGGCTGGCGCAGGGTACGGGCTCACGGGGACACGGTAGCGTGGCCAGGGTCTGGTCGTTGGCCGCGATCAACGCGTCGGGCCGCAGCGGCGCGACCACCGAGCCCGCGCCTTGTCGACGCAGGATGCAACCTTCCAGGGCGAGTTGCTCGAAGACCAGTTCGACGGTGCCCCGTGCCACCCCCCAGCGCTGGGCAAGGGTACGGGTGGAGGGCAGTCGTGTACCGGGCGCCAGATGGCCGCAGGCGAGCAACTCCTGCAGGAAGGCATACAACAGTTGATGCTTGCGGGCCGACGGTTTGGCGGACAGCTCGAACGGCAGGGCAAGGTCAAGGGCAAGGGGTTGTTTGCCTCTGGCCATAAGTGGTCCACATGCAGGAAGGCTTAATGGACCTTCATGGTATCCAGCGCAGTCCCTAAGCTCAACGCACGTAACAATTTGTTGCGATGCGCAAAGAAGCGCGCCCGGTTCCGTTGTGCGCGCGTTTCGGGCATTGACGGAAGCGGTATTCATTCTTTGAAGGAGTCAATGCGTCATGACGGTTCTGCAGTGGGTACCCAACTACGAACAGGTGAAGCTGGCATGAGTACGCCGAGCACAAGGCCCTGGTTGACCCTGGCGCTGCTGAGCGCGGCCATGGTGCCGCAGGTGGGGCTGGGGGTAATGGTGCCGGCGACGGCGCGGCTGGCCCAGGACCTTCACGTGGGGGTGGCGAGTGTGCAGAACACGCTCGTGGTGTACATGGTCGGCTATGCCGTTTCGGTGATCATGGCCGGGCTGCTTTCCGACCGGTTTGGCCCCAGGGCGGTGCAGTTGGGCGGCCTGGCGCTGGCGATGGTCGGCGCCGTGCTGGCGACCAGTGCCGAGGGCTTCAACCTGTTTATTCTGGGTCGTCTGCTACAGTCGCTCGGCGGTTGCGTCAGCACCGTGACCACGCGCCTGGTTGTCAGGGAGGTCTACCCCGAAGCGCAACGTCTGCCGATCCTCAGCATCCTGGCCTCGGCCATTGCCGTCACGCCTTGCGTGGTGCCACTGCTGGCTGGCGCAGCCTTGCCGGAGCTGGGGTGGCGCGGGGTGTTGCTGTGTGCCGGCGCCTTCAACCTGCTGGTGTTGCTGGTATTTGTCGGCCTGACCCGGCCGATGGGGAGTGGCGGGCAGCCGATCGGCTCGCTCGGCGCCATCTGGCGCGTGTACCGGCGCAACATGGGCAACCCTGACTATCGGCGAAATGCGGCCTGCATCAGCCTGGTGTGGATGAGCTACTTTGCGCTGCTGTCGTCGTCGTCCCATGCCTTCCAGCAGGTACTGGGCTTCAGTGAGCTGGAGTATGGCGCGCTGATCGGCGCCTGTGCCTGCGGCTATGTGGCGGGCAGCACCACCGCACGGCGCCTGAGCCAAACCCACGACCTGGACGCGTTGCTGGCGCTTGCCGCGATGATCGGGTCGCGTGGTTGCATCGGTCTGTTCCTGGGGCTGCTGCTGGTGGGCCCGGGGACGCTGGTGTTCCTGCTGCCGATGATCGCGCTGCTGGTCTGTACCGGCATGGTCATTCCGATCACGCAGGCGGGATTGTTGCGTTGCGTCAGCCAGGACGTCGGCCTGTCGTCGGGGCAGTTCTTCTTTCTGCAGATGATGGCCGGCGCCCTGTACTCACTGTTCCTCAGCTTTATGCCGCCGCTGGACCTGAACCACCTGGCGATCGCCGTCGGTGCCCCGGTGGTGCTCATGGCCGCGGTAGTGGGCAGGCTGCGCCTGCTCGACCGTGTGCAGGCAAGCCAGCCCTGAGTCCAGGGTTCAGCCCTCGCGTAACACGGCCAGCGGGCTGCTGTTCAGTGCCCGCCGGGTGCCATAGCCACCGGCGGCGCCGATCAGCAGCGCGCCCAGCAGCGGCAGGAGTAGCAAAGACGGGTGCGGTGCCCAGGCCAGGTCGAAGGCATGGCGGTACAGACCGAAGGTGATCAGCTCGCAGCCCAGTGCCGCGAGCAGGCCGCTGGCGGCACCGAGCAGGCCGAACTCGATGCGCCGTGCCTTGACCAGCAGCGGGCGCGCCGCTCCCAGCGCCCGTAGCAGGGCGCCCTGGCGGATGCGTTCGTCGAGGGTTGCCTGCAGGCCGGCGAACAGCACCGCCAGCCCTGCTGCCAGCACGAACAGCAGCACATACTCCACTGCCAGGGTCACCTGGGCGAGGATGCTGCGAAGTTGCGCAAGGAGGGCGTCGACCTGCAGCACGGTCACCGCCGGGAACGCGCGGGACAGCGCGACGATCTCCTGGTCGTGGCCCGGCGCCAGATAGAAGCTGGTGAGGTAGGTGGTGGGCAGGCCTTGCAGGGTGCCTGGCTGGAAGATCATGTAGAAGTTGGGCTGGAAACTGTCCCAGTGCACGCTGCGCAGGCTGCTGACCCGGGCTTGGCGTTGCTGGCCACCGATGTCGAAGGTCAGCAGGTCGCCCAGTTTCAGGTGCAGGCTCTGCGCCAGCTCCGCCTCCACGGAAACCCCAGGCACGTCATCGCTGGCGGGCGCCTGTTGCCACCATTGGCCGGCGCTCAGGGCATTGCCCTGGGGCAGCTCGGCGGCCCAGGTCAGGCTGAGGTCGCGCTGGATGGCGCGCTCGCCGGTGGACTCCTTGCTGACCAGCTGGCGCACCGGTTGCTCGTTGATATGGGTCAGGCGACCCGGGATCACCGGGTACAGTGGCGCGGCCGTGGCGTTGATCTGGGCCAGGCGCTCGGCGAACGGCTGGCGCTCATCGGGCAGGATGTTCAGGGCGAAATGATTGGGCGCGTCCTTGGGCAACTGCGCCTGCCAGGTATCGAGTAGTTCCGCCCGCAGCAGGGCGACCAGGCCCATCGCCAGGAGGATCAGGCCGAAGGCCAGGGCTTGGCCGGCGGCGGCCAGCGGGTGGCGCAGCAATTGTCCGAGCCCCAGGCGCCAGGCCAGCGGCGCGCCGGCCAGCAACCGCCGCAGGCTGCGCAGGCCGAGCAACAGCAACCCACCCAGCAGCAAGGCGGCGATCAGTCCGCCGCCGAGCAGGGCGAAGGTCAGCAGCAGGTCCAGGCTCAGGCGCCACATGATCAGGCCCAGGGCGAGCAGGGCGGCGCCATACACCAGCCAGCTGCTTGGAGGCACGGGCAGCAGGTCGCGGCGCAGGACCCGCAATGGCGGCACGCGGCCAAGGGCCGCCAGTGGCGGCAGGGCGAAGCCGGCCAATGCCACCAGCCCGGTGCCGATGCCGGCCAGCGCCGGGGTGAGGCCGCCGGGCGGTACCTGGCTGGGCAGCAGGCCCTCGAGCAGGCGGAACAGCCCCAGCTGCGCCAGCCAGCCGAGCAGGGCGCCGACCAGCGCGGCGACGACGCCGAGCATGGCCAGCTGCAGGCTGTAGAGGCCAAGAGCCTGGTGCCTGGACAGCCCCAGGCAACGCAACAGGGCGCTGGCGTCCAGGCGCCGCGCGGCGTAGCGACTGGCCGACAGGGCCACGGCGACGCCGGCCAGCAGCACCGCCACCAGGCTGGCCATGTTCAGGTAGCGTTCGGCCTTGCCCAGGGCGCCGCCGATCTGCCGGTTGCCGTCGCGGGTGTCGAGCAGGCGCTGGTTGGCGGCCAGGCTCGCTTGCGCCATTTGCCGGTACTGCTGCAGGGCATCGATGTCGCCGCGCCACAGGTCACGGTAGCTGACCCGGCTGCCGGGCTGGATCACCCCCGTGGCGTCGAGGTCGGCGAGGTTCATCAGCACCCGTGGCGTCAGGCTGTAGAAATTGTTGGCGCGGTCGGGCTCGTAGGTCAGCACGCGGCTCATGCGCAGGGTCTTCATGCCCACGTCGATGCTGTCGCCGATGGCCAGGCCCAGCGCCGCGAGCAGGCGCGGCTCGACCCAGGCCTCGCCCGGCGCCGGGCCGCCGCCGGGCGTTTCCTCGGCGTAGGGCGCTGCTGCGCTGCGCAGTTGGCCACGCAGGGGATAGGCGGGGTCGGCGGCCTTGATGCTGGAAAGCTGGATGCCGTTGTCGGCGCCGACCACGCTGGTGAACTCCACCACCCGCGCATGGCCCAGGCCCAGCGCCGTGCCTTCGGTGATTTGTTGTGCGCTGGGCGGGGCGCTGCCCTGCAGGACCAGGTCGGCACCGAGAAACTCGCTGGCGCGCAACTGCATGGCACCATTGAGGCGGGCGCCGAAGTAGCCGATGGCGGTACTGGCCGCCACCGCCACCAGCAAGGCGAAGAACAGCACGCGCACTTCGCTGGCGCGGGCATCGCGCAGCAACTGGCGCAGGGCCAGGACACACAGTCGCGGGAACGATAGGCGGGTCATCACGGCTCCAGGGGCGCCACCAGGCGACCGGCATCCAGACGGATCAGGCGACGGCAGCGCTTGGCCAGGCGCTCGTCGTGGGTCACCAGCACCAGCGTGGTGCCGCGCTCCTGGTTCAGTTCGAACAAAAGGTCGCTGATACGCTCGCCAGTGTGGCTGTCGAGGTTGCCGGTGGGCTCGTCGGCGAACAGCACCGCCGGCTGCGCGGCGAAGGCGCGGGCGATCGCCACCCGCTGTTGCTCGCCGCCGGAGAGCTGGCGTGGGGTGTGGCTCAGGCGCTTGCCCAGGCCGACCCGCTCGAGCAGGTCGCGGGCGTGTTCGCGGGCATCGCGCCGACCGTCCAGCTCCAGTGGCAGCATGACGTTCTCCAGGGCGTCAAGGCTGTCGAGCAACTGGAAGGACTGGAACACGAAGCCCACGTGCTCGGCGCGGACCCGGGCGCGCTGGTCCTCGTCCAGGGGGCCGAGGTCGTTGCCGGCGAGGATAACCTTGCCGGCGCTGGGGCGGTCGAGCCCGGCGAGCAGGCCCAGCAGCGTGGACTTGCCGGAACCGGAGGCGCCGACGATGGCCAGGCTGTCGCCTTGGGCGAGGTCGAGGGAGAGGGCGTGAAGGATGGTCAGGTCGCCTTCCGCGCTGGGGACCACTTTGCTAAGGTTCTGCGCAACGAGAATGCTGGGGCCCATGGAGAATCCGATGCGAATGTGGTGGTTGAGTGCCGGCCTGGCCCTGTGTTGCCTGGCCCAGGGCGCGGCAGCGGGAACGCTGCTGGTCGTCGGCGATAGTATCAGCGCCGGTTTTGGCCTGGATACCCGCCAGGGGTGGGTCAACCTGCTGCAACAGCAGTTGAAGAAGGAAGGTTTTGACGATCAGGTGGTCAACGCCTCGATCAGCGGCGATACCAGCGCAGGCGGCCAGGCGCGGCTGCCGGCGCTGCTTGCGGCGCACAAGCCGGACCTGGTTGTGCTGGAGCTTGGGGGCAACGATGGCCTGCGCGGTCAGCCGCCGCAACAATTGCAACAGAATCTTGCCGCGATGATCGACCAGTCCCGCCAGGCCGGTGCCAAGGTACTGCTGCTGGGCATGCGCCTGCCGCCGAACTACGGCGTGCGCTACACCGCGGCGTTCGCCCAGGTCTACGAGCAGCTGGCTGTCGATAAAAAGGTGCCGCTGGTGCCGTTCTTCCTCGAGGGCGTGGGCGGGGTGCCGGAGCTGATGCAGGCTGATGGCATCCACCCGGCTGCGACCGCTCAGCAGCGCCTGCTGGAAAATGCCTGGCCGGCGATAAAACCCTTGCTGTGACGCTTTTATCGGGGGCCGCTTTCGGCTAATGTTGCGCCCCCCGTTTCGAGTGCCCCCGATGCCGCGCCCCGCCTGGTCCCTGTACGCCTACCAACTGATCGAGCCCGATGAGCAGCTTGACCTGTTTGCCTGCCAGGAAGTGCGCATCCACCTGGCCGCCCGCCAGCTCGAGCTGGGCGTGCCGGTCGACCGTACCTTGTGCGGTGGCCTGCTGCCGGCGCAGCCGCGCTGGTCGGGGGTGGAGCGGGCGATCTACCGCGACGAGCGCCTGTGCCCGCTGTGCCGGGCGATCCTCGATGCTCAGCGGCGCGGCATGCGGCCGGTGTGGCCGGAACTCTGAGCGCCTTTCATCATCTGAGATGCTTGCGCCTCCCGCTTGTTTCGGCGCGGGTGTACAATCGTTGTCTTGACTGATCTTTCGAAGGATTTCCCGGATGTTGCCGCGCTTTCCCGCCGTCACCCGTAGCCTGACCCTGGCCGCCATGCTGGCGACAGGCCCCGCTGTTGCGCTGGAACTGCCGTTGCCACCTCCCGGTGAGGACGTCGTCGGCCAGGTCCACACCATCAAGGCCAAGTACGAGGACACCTTCGCCGACATCGGCACCGCCAACGACCTTGGCTACCTCGAGATGATCGCCGCCAATCCGGGCGTCGACCCCTGGCTGCCGGGCGCCGGTACCGAGATCGTCCTGCCGACCCGCTACATCCTGCCGCCGGGCCCGCGTGAGGGCATCGTCATCAACCTGGCCGAGTACCGCCTGTACTACTACCCGAAAGGGCAGAACGTGGTGCACACCTTCCCGTTGGGCATCGGCCGCGAAGGCTGGGGTTCGCCGATCGCGAACACGAAGATCACCGCCAAGACGCCGAACCCGACCTGGACGCCACCGGCCTCGATCCGTGCCGAGCACGCCGCCGATGGCGACATCCTGCCGACGGTGGTGCCGGCCGGGCCGGACAACCCGCTGGGGCCGTTCAAGTTCACCCTGGGGGTGCCGGGTTACCTGATCCATGGCTCGAACAAGAAGTTCGGCATCGGCATGCGCACCAGCCACGGTTGCTTCCGCATGCTCAACAACAACGTGCTGACATTGTCGAAGATGGTCCCGGTGGGTACCCCGGTGCGCATCATCAACGAGCCGTACAAGTTCGGCATCAGTGCCGGCAAGGTCTATCTCGAGGCGCATACACCGCTGGACGACCACGGCAATCCGTCGGTGGTCGACAAGCACACTGCGGTCATCAATGCCTTGCTCAAGCGTGAAGACCTGGCCAACAACTTGCGCATGAACTGGGACATGGTTCGCGATGTGGTGGCCGCCGAAGACGGCATGCCGGTCGAGATCGCCGTGCCGGTCAATGGCGCGAGTGCGCCGATGGTGTCGAGCATTCCGCCAGAATTGCAGTAAGCGATTGCCCGCTGGCAACTAGCGGGACACTTTGGGGCCGCCTTGCGGCCCATCGCGGGACAAGCCCGCTCCTACAGGTACGGCGAACGCCATGCCTTTAGGCGCAAGCTTGTCCCGGGATGGGCCGCCAGGCGGCCCCAGTTGTTTGGGCGGCATCACCTGGCTTTTTTGCAGGCAATAAAAAAGCCGACCCACAAGTGGGTCGGCTCCATAACAATCCGTGAGGATTATTACTTGCGGCTGGCTTTGTCCAGCATACGCAGAGCGCGCTCGTTGGCTTCGTCAGCGGTCTGCTGAGCCTTCTGAGCAGCTGCCAGAGCGTCGTCAGCTTTGCGGTAGGCTTCGTCTGCACGAGCCTGGGCGCGAGCTGCTGCGTCTTCGGTAGCAGTCAGGCGAGCTTCGGTTTCTTTGGATACGCTGCTGCAACCGGTAGCCAGAACTGCGGCCAGAGCCAGAGCAGAGAATTTCAGAACGTTGTTCATCGTGTTCCCCTTCAAGGACTTTCTATTAAATAGCCATCTCTCGGAAAAGAGAAACTGGCCGGCGTACATAGTACCCATTACTTGTAGTAAGTAAACTGACTGAGCGCAAGAACTGCAAAAAAAATGCTACGCAGGCCTCCGGCGACGGGGTTTGTAAACAAAGTGTGAAAATCCCGGGCAGCTTGCGCAAGCGATTGTAGTACAGGAACTTTTTTGTTGAACTAAGGGTGACTTTAACTGTCCGAGGGCGTCATAGCCCAAGAGCATCCGGTTGCTGTTGCCGGGCCTCGGGCGGGTGGCTGTCAGCATTTTCATTCTGCGCAGCTTGAGCATTCTCGCTGGTGCCGCCTACTATTTGAGGGGGCCATCGATGCAGAACGATCCCGGTCGCGCTGCTGTCGAAGGGGCAACAGGTGGCGTAGGCTTTGTGCGAAAAGTCGCCGAGCGGCGATCAGGCAAGGCGAAAACAGGCGAGGAAGCGCAGTTGACTGTGGTTGTCAATGAGCATCCGAGCCTGTTTTCAACGCAGTATGATCGTCGCGCAGGCACTTTTCGCGCAAAGCCTAGAGGTTCCTCCGCCGGATAAACCATATCGGTAAGGTAAGGGTCTGCCGACAAGACCTGCGAGGAGTAGTGATGAGCGAAACGCTGACCATCCACCATGACCAGGCCGGTCATCAGTTCGAGACCACCGTGGACGGTCACCGGGCCTACCTGACGTACATGGACCTGGGCAAGCAGACGCTGGACATCTATCGCACCTTCGTCCCCAATGCCCTGCGCGGTCGCGGGATCGCTGCGGCGCTCACCGAGCAGGCCCTGGCCTATGCCGAGCAGATGGGCTACACGGTGATTCCGTCGTGCTCCTACGTCGAGCGCTACATGGAGCGCCAGCAGCGCCATTCAAGCAAGGCCTGATACAGCACACATGAAAACGCCGGGCATTGCCCGGCGTTTTCGTTTGCACGTCTTTTAGCCGCGCTGGCGCTTGGGCAGCACATCCTTGAGCTTGGCATGCATGCTGCGCAGGGTCTTCTCGGTGGCCGCCCAGTCAATGCAGGCATCGGTGACGGACACACCGTACTGCAGTTCGTCGAGGTTCTTCGGAATGGCCTGGCAGCCCCAGTTCAGGTGGCTCTCGACCATCAGGCCGATGATCGACTGGTTGCCTTCGAGGATCTGGTTGGCGACGTTCTCCATGACCAGCGGCTGCAGGGCCGGGTCCTTGTTGGAGTTGGCGTGGCTGCAGTCGACCATGATGTTGGGCTTGATCTTGGCCTTGACCAGGTCCTGCTCGCACAGGGCGACGCTGACCGAATCGTAGTTGGGCTTGCCGTTGCCGCCGCGCAGCACCACATGGCCGTAGGCGTTGCCCTTGGTGGTGACGATGGACACGCCGCCTTCCTGGTTGATGCCCAGGAAACGGTGCGGCTTGGACACCGACTGCAAGGCGTTGATGGCCACGGTCAGGCCGCCATCGGTGCCGTTCTTGAAGCCGACCGCCGAGGACAGGCCCGAGGCCATCTCGCGGTGGGTCTGGGATTCGGTGGTGCGGGCGCCGATGGCCGACCAGCTGATCAGGTCCTGCAGGTACTGCGGGGAGATCGGGTCGAGTGCTTCGGTGGCGGTGGGCAGGCCTTTCTCGGCCAGGTCCAGCAGCAGCTGGCGACCGATGTGCAGGCCGTCCTGGATCTTGAACGAGTCATCCAGATACGGGTCGTTGATCAGGCCTTTCCAGCCGACGGTGGTCCGCGGCTTCTCGAAGTACACACGCATGACCAGGTACAGGGTGTCGGAGACTTCCTCGGCCAGCACCTTCAGGCGCTCGGCATACTCGTGGGCGGCCTTGATGTCGTGGATCGAGCAGGGGCCGACCACCACGAACAGGCGATGGTCCTTGCCGTCGAGGATGTTGCGCACCACTTCGCGGCCTGCAGTCACGGTCTGCAGGGCCTTGGCGCTGAGGGGGATTTCCTTCTTGAGCTGATCGGGGGTGATCAAGGTCTCGTTGGAGGCAACGTTAAGGTCATCGATCGGTAAATCAGCCATCGTGTTACTCGTCAGGTCACGGGTGCCGGCCGCCAGCGTTCCCCGTGCGGCCCAGCAGCAGATTATTCGCAGCGGGGAGGCCGAACCTTAGCGCGTTAGCGGGGGCGCGACAATGGGCTGGGGCCCGTCGATACGGGGTTTTTGCCCATGAGGCGGCGTTTGCGGGCGGTTCGATGTCGGCTGGGAGGATTTGGTCGCTATGGCCGACACGCGGGTATAGTGGCTGACCCACAACAATGACTCTCGCTCAGGAGCACGGCATGGCGTCCCTCGAACCTCGCATTGGCAATCCCTGCATCGGCATTATCGGCAGCGGCGCAATCGGTGGCTTCTACGGCCTGATGCTGGTCCGCGCCGGTTTTGACGTGCATTTCCTGCTGCGCAGCGAATATGAGGTCGTGCGCGAGCAGGGGCTGCGCCTCGACAGTGCTGTGCACGGCCAGGTGCACATGCCGGTGCAGGCCTACGCCTCTGCCGCCGACATGCCGCCCTGCGACTGGCTGCTGGTGGGTGCGAAGGCCACCAGCAACGTGGAACTTGCGCCCTTGATCGTGCAGGCCGCGGCCCCTGACGCCCGGGTGGTGTTGCTGCAGAACGGCCTTGGGGTCGAGGAGCAACTGCGCCCGGCCTTGCGCCCGGACCTGCACCTGCTCGGCGGCCTGTGCTTCATCTGTGTCAATCGCGAGGGGCTCGGCGAGATTCGCCACCAGTCGCTGGGCGCGGTGAACCTGGGCTATCACAGTGGGCCGGCAGAAGACGGCGGGGCCGCCGTGGTAGAGGAGGGTGCCGAGCTGTTCCGGGCCGCGGGCATCGACTCCCAGGCCATGGCCGACCTCGAGCAGGCGCGTTGGCAGAAGCTGGTGTGGAACGTGCCGTACAACGGCCTCTCGGTGTTGCTGCAGGCCAGCACCACACCCTTGATGGGCGATGCCGACAGCCGCGCGCTGATCCAGGCGCTGATGGCGGAGGTGGTGGCGGGTGCCAAGGCCTGTGGCCGCGAGCTGCCGGCGGGCTACGCCGAGCACCTGTTGCGCGTTACCGAGAAGATGCCGGACTACTGGCCGAGCATGTACCACGACCATCTCCAGCAGCGGCCGCTGGAGCTGCAGGCGATCTATGCCGAGCCCCTGGCCCGGGCCCGCGCGGCCGGTTGCGCGCTGCCGCGCATGGAGGCGTTGTACCAGGCCCTGGCGTTCATCGACCGGCGCAGCCGGCAGGCCTGAAGCCCGCGGCGGCTGTGCGCCGGACGGCCAGGCGACCGCCGATGGCGCTGCTAAGCTCAAGCTTGCTCTGCCGTCTCGGCAGTCGAGGAGGTCGAATGATCCGTTCCATGTTGTTTGCCACCGACCTCGGTGTCTATGCGCCCTTCATCATGCAGCACGCCCTGGCCCTGGCGCGGACCTTCAACGCAGAGCTGTATGTGATCCACGCCGTGGAGCCCATGGGCCAGTTCGCCGAATCATTGCTGCAGAGCTACCTCGATGAGCAGACCCTCGATGCGCTGCACAGCGAGGGCGTCAACACGGTCATGGCCAATATCGAGCAGCGGGTGCTGGAGAACTTTCGTGACGAGATGACCGAGCCGGCCGACCTGGCATTGATCCGCGCGGTGCGGGTGCGCCAGGGCGACCCGGCCCAGGTGATCCTCGAGCAGGCCCAGCGGTTGTCGGTCGACCTGCTGATCTTCGGCAGCCACAGTGCCGGCGCGGGAGTGGATGTGCCGATCGGCCGCACGGCGGTGCGGCTGCTGCAGCTGTCACCGGTACCGGTGTACATGGTGCCGTTGGCTCACCATCTTGGGCGTAGGAAATCGTGAGCCTAGCGGTAGGACTTTTTCCAGCGAACGTAACAAAATAGTTCTAGATTTATTTCTCTAGCCACTAATATAGTTATAACTCGTCGCTGCCGGCGCGCCGGTGACCTACCGCCTTTGAGGGATATCTATGAAGCTTCAGCAACTGCGCTACATCTGGGAAGTGGCGCACCATGACCTCAACGTTTCCGCGACGGCGCAGAGCCTGTACACCTCCCAGCCGGGCATCAGCAAGCAGATCCGCCTGCTCGAGGACGAGCTGGGCGTCGAGGTCTTCGCCCGCAGCGGCAAGCACCTGACCCGCGTCACCCCGGCGGGCGAGCGCATCATCAATACCGCAGGCGAAATCCTGCGCAAGGTCGAGAGCATCAAGCAGATCGCCCAGGAGTTCTCCAACGAGAAGAAGGGCACCCTGTCGATCGCCACCACCCACACCCAGGCGCGCTACGCACTGCCGCCGGTGATCAGCAACTTCATCAAGCAGTACCCGGAAGTCGCCCTGCACATGCACCAGGGGTCGCCGATGCAGATCGCCGAGATGGCGGCCGACGGTACCGTCGACTTCGCCATCGCCACCGAGGCGCTGGAGCTGTTCGGCGACCTGATCATGATGCCGTGCTACAAGTGGAACCGCTGCGTGGTGGTGCCCCAGGGCCATCCGCTGACCAAGCTGCCGAAGCTGACCCTGGAAGCGGTGGCCGAGTATCCGATCGTCACCTACGTGTTCGGCTTCACCGGTCGTTCCAAGCTCGACGAGGCGTTCAATCACCGTGGTCTGACGCCGAAGGTGGTGTTCACCGCCGCCGATGCCGACGTGATCAAGACCTATGTGCGCCTGGGGCTGGGTGTGGGTATCGTGGCCAAGATGGCGGTGGACCCGAAGCTCGACAGCGACTTGGTGTGCCTGGACGCCAGCGAGTTGTTCGAGGCCAGCATCACCAAGATCGGCTTCCGTCGCGGCACCTTCCTGCGAGGCTTCATGTGCGACTTCATCGAGAAGTTCGCGCCGCACCTGACCCGTGAAGTGATGGCCAAGGCGATTCAGTGCCATAACAAGCAGGAGCTCGAAGAGCTGTTCGAGGGCGTTGAGCTGCCGGTGCACTGATTCGAGATCGTAGGGGCCGCTTTGCGGCCCTTTCGCGGCACAAGGCCGCTCCTACAAGGGGGATTACGTTTCCCTGTAGGGGATCGCCTAGCCCTGTGGGAGCGGCCTTGCGTCGCGAATGGGCTGCGCAGCAGCCCCAGCAATTTTGATGGTGGCTCGGAATCTGGGGGCGCTGCGCGCCCCTTTCGCGACGCAAGGCCGCTCCCACAGGCCCCCGCTATTTCAGGCCTTGCTGATCAGGTTGCCGGCGTGCAACCCGCATTCCTTCTGCGTCGACTCTTCCCACCACCAACGCCCTTCGCGCTCGTGCTGGTTTGGCAGCACCGGGCGGGTGCACGGCTCGCAGCCGATGCTGATGAAACCGCGCTCATGCAGGCTGTTGTAGGGCAGCTCGAGCATGCGGATGTAGCCCCAGACTTCCTCGCTGGTCATCTGTGCCAGCGGGTTGAACTTGTACAGGGTGCGTTCCGGGGTGGAGAAGGCGCTGTCGATCTCCAGCGCCGCCACCTGGCTGCGGGTGCCGGGGCTCTGGTCGCGGCGCTGGCCGGTGGCCCAGGCGCTGACGGTGGCCAGCTTTCGGCGCAGCGGCTCGATCTTGCGGATGCCGCAGCACTCGCCGTGGCCGTCCTTGTAGAAGCTGAACAGGCCTTTTTCCTTGACGAACGGGTCGAGCTTGTCGCGGTCCGGGCTGAGGATCTCGATGGGCAGCTTGTACTGCTCGCGCACCTGGTCGATGAACCGGTAGGTCTCCGGGTGCAGGCGGCCGGTGTCGAGGCTGAACACCTTGACCTGCTTGTTCAGTTTCCAGGCCATGTCCACCAGCACCACATCCTCGGCGCCGCTGAAAGAGATCCACAGATCGTCGCCGAAGTGTTCGAAGGCGAGCTTGAGGATCTCCTGCGGAGACTTGCTGGCGTAGGTCGCGGCCAGGGCGGCGACGTCGAAGGGTTGGCTCATCAGGCGGTTTCCATCGGTTGAGTGGCGCTGTGCGCTCGTAGTGGTCAGATGGTAACAAAAAATGGCGGGGCAGACGCCTGGTGATCGCGGGGCAAGCCCGCTCCCACGTGCTCACAGCGCCTGCAATGTCTCCATCAGCACTCGTACCTTGGCGATCGATTCCTCGTACTCGGCCTGCCAGTCCGAATCGGCCACCACCGCGCCGCCGCCCCAGCAACTGACCTGGCCATCCTTGACCAGCAGGCTGCGGATGGCAATGGAGCTGTCCATTTCGCCGCGCACATCGACATACAGCAGCGAGCCGCAGTACAGCGCCCGGCGCGCCGGCTCCAGCTCGTCGATGATCTGCATGGCGCGGATCTTCGGGGCGCCGGTGATCGAGCCGCCGGGGAAGCTGCCGGCGATCAGGTCCAGGGCGTCCTTGTCGGCGGCCAGGCGGCCGACCACGCTGCTGACCAGGTGATGAACGTTGGGGTAGCTCTCCAGGCTGAACAGCTCCGGCACCTTCACCGAGCCGGTCTGGCAGGTGCGGCCGATGTCGTTGCGCAGCAGGTCGACGATCATCAGGTTTTCCGAGCGGTCCTTGGGGCTGGCCAGCAGTTCGGCGGCGTTGCGCGCGTCCTCGGCCGGGTCGGCGGCGCGCGGGCGGGTGCCCTTGATCGGCCGGGTCTCGACTTCGCCCTGGCTGACACGGATGAAACGCTCGGGGGAGAAGCTCAGCAGCGCCGTGTCTTCATCCAGCTGCTGGAAGCCGGAGAACGGCGTCGGGCAGGCGGCGCGCAGGGCCTGGTAGGCGCGCCACGGGTCGCCCTGGCAGGGGGCGCGAAAGCGCTGGGTGAGATTGATCTGGTAGCAGTCGCCGGCCTGGATGTAGCGCTGTACCTGGTCGAACGCTGCCTGGTATTGCTCGGGGCGAAGATCGCCGGTCATGGGCGCGAGCAGGTGGAAGTCACCGCTATCGTCCAGGGGGCTGGCCTCGAACAACGCGATGAGCCGTTGTTGCTCGGCCTCGGGCTGGCTCGGGTGGAACACTAGCTGGCTGCTGCACAGCCGATGGTCAGACACCAGTGCCCAGGCATACAGCCCCAGCCGGGCATCGGGCAGGCCGAGGTCGTCGACCGCATGCGTCGGCAACTGCTCCAGGCGTCGGCCGAAGTCGTAGCTCAGGTAGCCGATCAGGCCGCCGGCGAACGGCAGCTCGATGCCCTCGGGCAGTTGTGCCGTGCCCAGGTCGGCCAGGGCCTGGCGTAGGCGCTGCAGGTAGTCGCGACCGTCTTCCTCGGGGTGTGCCTGCAACTGCTGCAGCGGCCAGGCGCTGAGCAGGTCGTAGCGGCCACGTTCGGCGCCTGGGCGGGCGCTGTCGAGCAGGATCGCACCGGGCGCGCGGCGCAGGCGTTCGAAGTAGAAGGCGGGGTCGGGCTGGTAGGGCAGGGGGTGGAGCGTACAGGTCGGCATCAGGATGGACGGCGATGAACAAGCGAGGTGGGCGATTGTAGACCTGTGGGGGAAATGCGCCTAGCGCTGGCAGCGACATTCACGTGTCTGCTTGATCATCTGGACTTGCGCATCCCCCCTGTGGGAGCGGCCTTGCGTCGCGAAAGGGCTGCAAAGCAGCCCCAGGATTTCAGCGTTGATGCAGAGATTGCTGGGGCCGCTTTGCGGCCCTTTCGCGACGCAAGGCCGCTCCCACAGGGGAGGGGCGCAGGGCCGAGGGGTTAAAGCGGATTGACGTGCCCGAACAAGCCCTGCGAGACCTTCACGCGTTGCTCGGCATCCTCGCTGCGACCTTCCTTGGCCAGCATCTCCAGGTGCGCCTCGATGGCGTGGGTGCGCTGGGTCAGGCCGCAGTCGTTGGCGATCTGGATGTTCAGGCCCGGACGGGCGTTGAGTTCGAGAATCAGCGGGCCCTTGTCCTGGTCCAGGACCATGTCCACGCCGATATAGCCCAGGCCGCACAGCTCGTAGCAGCTGGCAGCGAGCTTCATGAAACCGTCCCAGTTCGGCAGCTGCACGCCGTCCACCGCGTTGGTGGTGTCCGGGTGCTTGCTGATGATCTTGTTCAGCCAGGTGCCGCGCAGGGTCAGGCCGGTGGCCAGGTCCACACCCACGCCGATGGCGCCCTGGTGCAGGTTGGCCTTGCCGCCGGACTGGCGGGTCGGCAGGCGCAGCATGGCCATCACCGGGTAGCCCATCAGCACGATGATGCGGATGTCCGGCACGCCTTCGTAGCTGATGCTCTTGAAGATCTGGTCCGGGGTGACCCGGTACTCGATCAGCGCGCGGTCGCGGTGCCCGCCCAGCGAGTACAGGCCGGTGAGGATGCTGGAGATCTGGTGCTCGATTTCCTCATGGCTGATGATCTTGCCCGAGACCGTGCGGTAGCGGTCCTCGAAGCGGTCGGCGATCACCAGGATGCCGTCACCGCCGGCACCCTGCGCCGGCTTGATGACGAAGTCGCTGCGCCCGCCGATGATCTCGTCGAGTTTATCGATCTGCTTCTCGGTCTCGATGATGCCGTACATCTCCGGCACATGGATGCCGGCCGCCAGGGCGCGCTCCTTGGTGATGATCTTGTCGTCGACGATCGGGTACAGGTGGCGCTTGTTGTACTTCAACACGTAGTCCGCGTTGCGCCGGTTGATACCCATGATGCCCCGGGCCTCCAGGGCTTTCCACGTCTTGATCAGGCCAAACATCAGGCGTCAGCCTTCTTCAGGAATGCCTTGAAGCGCACGAGCTCGGTCAGGCGGTAGCCGCGGTAGCGACCCATCGCCAGCATGAAGCCCACCAGGATCAGCAGCACCGCCGGGAAGGTGAAGACGAAGTACACCGCTTCCGGCACGGTCATCAGCAGGTGCGCGATGGAGGCGGCGAACAGGGTGCCGATGGCCACTTTCATGGCATGGCCGCCGCCACGCTCTTCCCAGGTGATCGACAGGCGCTCGATGGTCATGGTCAGGATCACCATCGGGAACAGTGCCACCGACAGCCCGCGCTCCAGGCCCAGCTTGTGGCTGAACAGGCTGATGGCGGCGATCAGCACCACGACGAAGGTCAGTACCACCGACAGGCGCGGCAGCATCTGCAGCTTCAGGTGCTCCAGATACGAGCGCAGCGACAGGCCCAGGGCGGTGATCACCGTGAACAGGATGATGCCGAAGCCCAGCTGGGTCTCGCGGAAGGCCAGGGCGATCAGCACCGGGGTGAAGGTGCCCAGGGTCTGGATGCCGATCAGGTTGCGCAGCACCAGGATCACCAGCACGCCGATCGGGATCATCACCATGATCATGAAGGTCTGCTGGGTCTGCAGCGGCAGGCCGTACAGCGAGTATTCGAGGAAGTCGGCGTCGGTGTTCTCGTCGGTCAGCTTGGCCAAGCGGATGGCGTTCATCTCGCTGTTGTTCATGCTGAAGGTGACGGTGGCCTTCTTGCCGCCATCGACGGTGATCAGGTTGTCGTCACCGGTCCACCACAGCAGGCGGTCGCTGGGCAGGCCCTGCTCGCCGGTCTCCGGGTTGAAGTACAGCCAGTCGTTGCCGTTGAAGCTGCGCAGCCACAGTTCGGGGCTCTGCGGGGTGTCGGCCACCAGGCGGATGGTGTGAACCTTCTCCAGCGGCACATGGGCGATGGACAGCAGCAGGTCGATGACCTGGGCCTTCTTCAGCGGCGAGTTGTCGCCGGCCAGTAGCAGCTTGGCGTTGTCGTCGTTGACATTGTTGACACGCTTGATGGTCTCGCTGACGAAGGTCTCGACGTCGGCCGAGTGCTGGCGGATCGGTGCCATCAGCGCTTCGGCGGCGATCTTCTCCGGGCCCTCGACGGCCAGGCTGTCGCGGAAGGTCGGGCCCTTGATCTTGGTCTTTTCGTTGCTGTAGCGCTTGGTCAGCACCAGGCGGTAGTAGAGGGTCTGGTTGCCGCTGGCGCGACGGGCCGACCAGGTCACCTTGCGGTTGCCGTCGGCGCGGTTGACGCTGACCCCGTAGTTGTTGGAGATGAAGCTCTCGTTGAGGCTCACGTAGTCACGGTTCAGCGGGGGCACGAACATCTGCACCTTGACCGGATCCTTGGCGCTGGCGACGAACTCGACCTTGGCGTCGATGTTCCACAGGTCGTCGGTCTCGTCCTCGGTCACCGGGATGCCGAGGGCGAAGATCTGGTAGGCCGTGATCGCGATGCCCAGCAGCACCAGGACGGTGATCAGGACTTTCAGATGGAGGGTAAGAGAGCGCATCGGAATTACTCTGCTTTGGGAGCTTCGGTGGCGCAGGCAGGTTTGCCGGCCGCGTATTTAAGGCTTGGGTCGACCAGCGCACCGAAGTGCTTGAGGGCCTCGGAACCGATCAGCAACGGGAACTGGAAGGCGCTGCGGTCGGTGAGGTTGACCTCGATGGTGCGTCGTGTCTGGCCCATGCAGATGTCGAGTTCGATGACCGGGCGGGCAGTGTAGGCCTTGCCCGAGTCGGCATCATAGTCCCCGGCGCGGCGCTTGATCTTGCTGACACGGGCCAGGGGGCGTTCGATGGGGTGCTTGTGCGCGGCGTCGATGGCCAGGTAGAAGCGCACCCAGCTCTCGCCGTTGCGCTTGAAACGCTTGATGTCGCGGGCGCTGAGCGAGGCGGTCTTGGCGCCGGTGTCGAGCTTGGCCGCCACTTCCAGGTCAAGGTCGCCCAGGCGGGCGTATTCGTTCAGGCCGTACACGGTCTTCTCGGCCGCGGGCGCGAGCGCCGGCAGCAGGGTCAGGCAGAGCAGCAATAAAGCGGGTTTGAGTCTCATAATCCTGGCGCGGTGCTGTGCAGGTTTCAGGGCAAGGCGACTGGCCAAGCGTCCTCATTGATCTGTCAACAACATGAAATGATGACAGACACACTATCCATGCTCCCGAAGGAGCGCGGCATTCTATCACGCCGGTGTGTTGACGCCAGCGCGCCCGCGATCTGACCGCATCAGTACGGGGTAAGTTCGTTATTAGACGATTGTCGACAATATTCTTTTTGTCTTTGACTCCATTGCTCTACTTGGCTAGTTTTGGCGTCACTGATTTTGAAGGTGTCGACAATCATGCTGGACACAGCCCCGGCTACCACGCTGCCCCAGGACGAGACCGAGACCCTTTCGGAGCACGTCTTCCGGCGCATCCAGGCCGCCATCGTCAAGGGCGAGATCGCCCCTGGCAGCAAGATCTCCGAGCCGGAGCTGGCGCGCACCTACGGCATCAGCCGCGGCCCGCTGCGCGAGGCGATCCACCGCCTGGAGGGCCAGCGCCTGCTGGTGCGCGTGCCCCATGTAGGCGCCCGGGTGGTGTCGCTCAGTCATGCCGAGCTGATCGAACTGTATGAAATCCGCGAATCCCTTGAAGGCATGGCCTGCCGACTGGCCGCCGAGCGCATGAGCCAGGCGGCCATCGACGAGCTGCGCCACGTGCTCGACACCCACGAGCGCGACGCCGCGTTCCAGGCCGGGCAGGGCTACTACCAGCAGGAAGGCGACTACGACTTCCACTACCGGATCATCCAGGGCAGCGGCAACCAGACCCTGTACAAGATGCTCTGCGGCGAGCTGTACCAGCTGGTGCGCATGTACCGCATCCAGTTCTCCAGCACGCCCAACCGTCCGCGCCAGGCCTTCGCCGAGCACCACCGCATTCTCGATGCCATCGAAGCCCGCGACGGCGAACTGGCAGAACTCCTGATGCGTCGCCACATCGGCGCATCCAAACGCAATATCGAGCGCCACTACCAAGGTGCCGACAACAATAGCCCACGAGGTGAGTCATGACAGTGAAGAGCACGCCCGGCCAGCGTTTCCGTGACGCGGTCGCCGCCGAACATCCGCTGCAGGTGGTCGGGACCATCAACGCCAACCACGCCCTGCTGGCCAAGCGCGCCGGCTTCAAGGCCATCTACCTGTCCGGCGGCGGTGTCGCCGCCGGCTCCCTGGGCCTGCCGGACCTGGGCATCAGCGGTCTGGACGACGTGCTCACCGACGTGCGGCGCATCACCGACGTCTGCGACCTGCCGCTGCTGGTGGATGTCGACACCGGCTTTGGCGCCTCGGCCTTCAACGTTGCCCGCACCGTCAAGTCGATGAGCAAGTTCGGCGCCGCGGCCATCCACATCGAGGACCAGGTCGGCGCCAAGCGTTGCGGCCACCGGCCGAACAAGGAGATCGTCTCGCAGCAGGAGATGGTCGACCGCATCAAGGCCGCCGTCGATGCCCGCAGCGATGACAGCTTCGTGATCATGGCGCGCACCGACGCCCTGGCCGTCGAGGGCCTGAACGCCGCCCTGGACCGCGCTGCCGCCTGTGTCGAGGCCGGCGCCGACATGATCTTCCCGGAAGCCATTACCGAGCTTTCGATGTACAAGACCTTCGCCGACCGGGTGAAGGCGCCGATCCTGGCCAACATCACCGAGTTCGGTGCCACGCCGCTATATACCACCGAGGAATTGGCCTCGGTCGACGTGTCGCTGGTGCTGTACCCGCTGTCGGCCTTCCGCGCCATGAACAAGGCGGCCGAGAACGTCTACACCGCGCTGCGCCGCGACGGCACCCAGAAGAACGTGATCGACACCATGCAGACCCGCATGGAGCTCTACGATGCCATCGGCTACCACGCCTTCGAGCAGAGCCTCGATGCGTTGTTCGCGCAGAAAAAAGGGTAAATGAATAGCTGTGCCGGCCTCTTCGCGGGTAAACCCGCTCCCACAGGTTTCAGAGATTGCGCCAAACCTGTGGGAGCGGGTTTACCCGCGAAGAGGCCGGCACAGGCAAACCGATTAGCCAGAAAAGACTTCGATAACAAATTCAAGAAAGGAGAAACACCATGGCCGAAGCAAAAGTACTCAGTGGCGCGGGCCTGCGTGGCCAGGTGGCCGGCCAGACCGCGCTGTCGACCGTCGGCCAGGCCGGGGCCGGCCTGACCTACCGCGGCTATGACGTGCGCGACCTGGCCGCCGGCGCCGAGTTCGAGGAAGTAGCCTACCTGCTGCTGTACGGCGAGCTGCCGAGCAAGGCCGAGCTTGCCGACTACAAGCGCAAGCTCAAGGGCCTGCGCGACCTGCCGCAAGCACTGAAGGAAGTGCTCGAGCGCATCCCGCGTGACGCCCACCCGATGGACGTGATGCGCACCGGCTGCTCGGTGCTCGGCACCCTGGAGCCGGAACTGACCTTCGACGCCCAGCGCGAGAAGACCGACCGCCTGCTGGCGCTGTTCCCGGCGGTGATGTGCTACTGGTACCGCTTCACCCACCACGGCGTGCGCATCGACTGCACCAGCGACGAGGACACCCTCGGTGGCCACTTCCTGCACCTGCTGCACGGCAAGAAGCCGAGCGCGCTGCACGTCAAGGTGATGAACGTCTCGCTGATCCTCTACGCCGAGCACGAGTTCAACGCCTCGACCTTCACCGCCCGGGTCTGCGCCTCGACCCTGTCCGACCTGTACTCCTGCGTGACCGCGGCCATCGGCTCGCTGCGCGGCCCGCTGCACGGCGGCGCCAACGAAGCGGCGATGGAGCTGATCGAACGCTTCCAGACTCCGCAGGAAGCCACTGCCGAGCTGCTGCGCATGCTCGAGCGCAAGGACAAGATCATGGGCTTCGGCCACGCCATCTATAAAGAGTCCGATCCGCGCAACGAGGTGATCAAGGGCTGGGCCAAGCAACTCGCCGACGAAGTGGGTGACAAGGTCCTGTACCCGGTTTCCGAGGCCATCGACAAGACCATGTGGGAGCAGAAGCGCCTGTTCCCCAACGCCGACTTCTACCATGCCTCGGCGTACCACTTCATGGGCATCCCGACCAAGCTGTTCACCCCGATCTTCGTCTGCTCGCGCCTGACCGGCTGGGCCGCGCACGTGTTCGAACAGCGCGCCAACAACCGCATCATCCGCCCGAGCGCCGAGTATGTCGGCGTCGAGCAGCGCCAGTTCGTGCCGATCGAGCAGCGTTGAATTGTCGACTGCCGGGGCTGCTGCGCAGCCCTTTCGCGACACAAGGCCGCTCCCACAGGAACTGGGTTGCACTTGTGGGAGCGGCCTTGTGTCGCGAAAGGGGCGCGCAGCGGCCCCAATGGCCAGACCTGCATAACGATTACCGTGACCGAGCCCGATAACGATATGAACACCGCATTCCGCAAGAACCTGCCAGGCACCGCCCTGGACTACTTCGACGCCCGTGCCGCGGTCGAGGCGATCAAGCCCGGCGCCTACGACGGCCTGCCGTACACCTCCCGCGTGCTGGCCGAGAACCTGGTGCGCCGCTGTGATCCGGCCACCCTCAACGCCTCGCTGGAACAGCTGATCGAGCGCAAGCGCGACCTCGACTTCCCCTGGTTCCCCGCCCGCGTGGTCTGCCACGACATCCTCGGCCAGACCGCCCTGGTCGACCTGGCCGGCCTGCGCGACGCCATCGCCGACAAGGGCGGCGATCCGGCCCAGGTCAACCCGGTGGTGCCGGTGCAGCTGATCGTCGACCACTCGCTGGCCGTGGAGTGCGGCGGCTTCGACCCGCAGGCGTTCGAGAAGAACCGCGCCATCGAGGACCGCCGCAACGAAGACCGTTTCCACTTCATCAACTGGACCAAGCAGGCGTTCAAGAACGTCGACGTGATCCAGCCGGGCAACGGCATCATGCACCAGATCAACCTGGAGAAGATGTCGCCGGTGATCCACAACGATCGCGGCGTGGCCTACCCGGACACCTGCGTCGGCACCGACAGCCACACCCCGCACGTGGATGCCCTGGGCGTGATCGCCATCGGCGTCGGCGGCCTGGAGGCGGAGAACGTGATGCTCGGCCGCGCCTCGTGGATGCGCCTGCCGGAGATCGTCGGTGTCGAGCTGACCGGTCGCCTGGCGCCGAACATCACCGCCACCGACCTGGTGCTGGCGCTCACCGAGTTCCTGCGCAAGCAGAAAGTGGTCGGCGCCTACCTGGAGTTCCACGGTGCCGGCGCCAGCGCGCTGACCCTGGGCGACCGCGCCACCATCTCCAACATGGCCCCGGAATACGGCGCCACCGCGGCGATGTTCGCCATCGACCAGCAGACCATCGACTACCTCAAGCTCACTGGCCGCGACGACCAGCAGGTGCAACTGGTGGAGACCTACGCCAAGGCCACCGGCCTGTGGGCCGACAGCCTGGCCAAGGCCGAGTACGAGCGCACCCTGAGCTTCGACCTGTCGAGCGTGGTGCGCAACATGGCCGGCCCGTCCAACCCGCACGCCCGCGTGGCCACCAGCGACCTGGCGGCCAAGGGCATCGCCGGCCAGTGGCAAGAAGTGCCGGGGCAGATGCCCGATGGCGCGGTGATCATCGCCGCCATCACCAGTTGCACCAACACCAGCAACCCGCGCAACGTGATCGCCGCCGGCCTGCTGGCGCGTAACGCCAACAAGCTCGGCCTGGTCCGCAAGCCGTGGGTCAAGTCGTCGCTGGCG
Source organism: Pseudomonas mosselii (assembly GCF_003205295.1). Taxonomy (GTDB): domain Bacteria; phylum Pseudomonadota; class Gammaproteobacteria; order Pseudomonadales; family Pseudomonadaceae; genus Aquipseudomonas; species Aquipseudomonas mosselii_B. The sequence goes on along the minus strand of NZ_QJRP01000013.1, from coordinate 69,635 downwards.
CCGGGCTCCAAGGCCGTGCAGCTGTACCTCAAGGAAGCAGGGCTGGAGCAGGAACTGGAGCAACTGGGCTTTGGTATCGTCGCCTTCGCCTGCACCACCTGCAACGGCATGTCCGGCGCGCTGGACCCGGTGATCCAGCAGGAGATCATCGACCGCGACCTGTACGCCACCGCCGTGCTTTCGGGCAACCGCAACTTCGACGGGCGCATCCACCCGTACGCCAAGCAGGCCTTCCTCGCTTCGCCACCGCTGGTAGTGGCCTACGCGATCGCCGGCACCATTCGCTTCGATATCGAGAAGGATGTGCTGGGCGTGGTCGACGGCAAGGAGATTCGCCTGAAGGACATCTGGCCGAGCGATGAAGAGATCGACGCCGTGGTGCGCGCCTCGGTCAAGCCCGAGCAGTTCCGCCAGGTGTACATCCCGATGTTCACCATCGAGGAAGACAAGGGGCCGAAGGTCGCGCCGCTGTACGACTGGCGGCCGATGAGCACCTACATCCGCCGTCCGCCGTATTGGGAAGGCGCCCTGGCCGGCGAACGCACCCTGCGTGGCATGCGCCCGCTGGCGGTGCTGCCGGACAACATCACCACCGATCACCTGTCGCCGTCCAATGCCATCATGCTCGACAGCGCCGCGGGTGAGTACCTGGCGAAGATGGGCCTGCCAGAGGAGGACTTCAACTCCTATGCCACCCACCGCGGTGACCACCTGACCGCCCAGCGCGCCACTTTCGCCAACCCCAAGCTGTTCAACGAAATGGTGCGCAAGGACGACGGCAGCGTGAAGCAGGGTTCGCTGGCGCGCCTTGAGCCGGAAGGCAAGGTGACCCGCATGTGGGAGGCCATCGAGACCTACATGGAGCGCAAGCAGCCGCTGATCATCGTTGCCGGTGCCGACTACGGCCAGGGCTCGTCCCGTGACTGGGCAGCCAAGGGCGTGCGCCTGGCCGGTGTCGAGGCCATCGTCGCCGAAGGCTTCGAGCGTATCCACCGCACCAACCTGGTGGGCATGGGCGTGCTGCCGCTGGAGTTCAAGCCGGGCACCGACCGCAAGACCCTGGGCCTGGATGGCAGCGAGACCTACGATGTGCTCGGCGAGCGCACGCCACGGGCGACGCTGACCCTGGTGGTGACGCGGCGCAACGGCGAGCGCGTCGAGGTGCCGGTGACCTGCCGCCTGGATACCGCCGAAGAGGTGTCGATCTACGAGGCGGGTGGGGTGTTGCAGCGCTTTGCCCAGGACTTCCTGGAAGGCACGGCCTGAGCATGAAACGGGGGCCGCTATGCGGCCCTTTCGCGACACAAGGCCGCTCCTACAGGCGACCGCGACCTCCTGTAGGAGCGGCCTTGTGTCGCGAAAGGGCTGCAAAGCAGCCCCAGGGATTTTCGCCGAAACGAAAAGATCAGGAAAAACTGCAATGGCCCATGTACCTCAAGTAAAAATCCCCGCCACCTATATTCGCGGCGGCACCAGCAAAGGCGTGTTCTTCCGCCTCCAGGACCTGCCCGAGCAGGCCCAGGTCCCAGGCCCGGCCCGTGACGCCCTGCTGCTGCGGGTGATCGGCAGCCCCGACCCGTACGGCAAGCAGATCGACGGCATGGGCGGCGCCACCTCCAGCACCAGCAAGACGGTGATCCTGTCGAAAAGCATCAAGGCCGACCATGATGTCGACTACCTGTTTGGCCAGGTGTCCATCGACAAGGCCTTCGTCGACTGGAGCGGCAATTGCGGCAACCTGTCCGCCGCGGTCGGCTCGTTCGCCATCAGTGGCGGGCTGGTCGATGCCAGCCGCATTCCGCGCAATGGCATCGCCACTGTGCGGATCTGGCAGGCCAACATCGGCAAGACCATCATCGCCCATGTGCCGATCACCGACGGCGAGGTGCAGGAAACCGGCGATTTCGAGCTCGACGGCGTGACCTTCCCGGCCGCCGAGGTGCAGCTGGAATTCCTCGAACCGGCCGCTGACGAGGACGGCGAAGGCGGGGCGATGTTCCCCACCGGCAACCTGGTCGACGACCTCGAGGTGCCGGGCGTCGGCACCTTCAAGGCGACCCTGATCAACGCCGGCATCCCGACCATCTTCGTCAATGCCGCCGATATCGGCTATACCGGTACCGAGCTGCAGGACGCCATCAATGGCGATATCGCCGCGTTGCAGCGTTTCGAGAGCATCCGTGCCCATGGCGCGGTGCGCATGGGGCTGATCGAGCACGTCAACCAGGCCGCCGGACGCCAGCACACGCCGAAGGTGGCGTTCGTCGCGTCGCCGACAAGCTATACCTCCTCCAGTGGCAAGGTTGTCGCCGCCGAGGACGTCGACCTGCTGGTGCGTGCGCTGTCGATGGGCAAGCTGCACCACGCGATGATGGGCACCGCGGCGGTCGCCATCGGCACCGCCGCGGCGATCCCGGGGACGCTGGTCAACCTCGCCGCCGGTGGCGGCGAACGAAGTGCCGTGCGTTTCGGCCATCCGTCCGGAACGCTGCGGGTCGGTGCCGAGGCGCGTCAGGTGGACGGCCATTGGACCGTGACCAAGGCAATCATGAGCCGAAGCGCTCGGGTGCTGATGGAGGGCTGGGTGCGCGTGCCCGGTGATAGCTTCTAAGCGCACCATCAGCGCTCGGCTTATCTGGCCCATCGCGGGGCAAGTCGCATCGGCGCACCGCCGATGCGACTTGCCCCGCGATGGGCTGCAAAGCAGCCCTTTTTCAAGGAGCCACGAATGAGCGCAAACGTAGACCTCAACACCCGCCCCGACTACGACCAGGTCCTGCAGACCCTCGCCGACTACGTGCTCGGCTACCGCGTCGATTCCCCCGAAGCCCTGAACACCGCCCGCCATTGCCTGATGGACACCCTGGGCTGCGGCCTGCTGGCCCTGCGCTTCCCCGAATGCACCAAGCATCTCGGCCCGCTGGTCGAGGGCACCATCGTTCCCCATGGCGCCCGCGTGCCCGGCACCAGCTACCGTCTCGACCCGGTCAAGGCCGCCTGGGACATCGGCTGCATCGTCCGCTGGCTGGACTACAACGACACCTGGCTGGCGGCGGAGTGGGGCCACCCCTCGGACAACCTCGGCGGCATCCTGGCGGTCACCGATCACCTGTCGCAAAAGCGCGTGGCCAACGGCGAGGCGCCCCTGGTCATGCGCGAGGTGCTCGATGCCATGGTCATGGCCCACGAGATCCAGGGCGTGCTGGCGCTGGAGAACTCGTTCAACCGGGTCGGCCTGGACCATGTGCTGCTGGTCAAGGTCGCCTCCACGGCGGTCTGCGCCAGGCTCATGGGCGCCAATCGCGAGCAACTGCTGTCGGCGCTGTCCCACGCCTTCGTCGATGGCCAGGCCCTGCGCACCTACCGCCACGCGCCCAATGCCGGCTCGCGCAAGTCATGGGCGGCGGGGGATGCTTCCAGCCGCGGCGTGCGCCTGGCCGATATCGCCCTGCGTGGCGAGATGGGCGTGCCCGGTGCGCTGACCGCCAGGCAGTGGGGCTTCTACGATGTGTCGTTCAGCCATGCCAACAAGGACCTGGCGCTCAAGCCCGAGCCGCTGCGTGAACTGCGCCTGCCGCAGCCGCTGGGCAGCTACGTGATGGAGAACGTGCTGTTCAAGATCAGCTTCCCTGCCGAGTTCCACGCCCAGACCGCCTGCGAAGCCGCGGTGACCCTGCACCCGCAGGTGCGCAACCGGCTGCACGAGATCGACCGGATCGTCATCACCACCCATGAGTCGGCGATTCGTATCATTTCCAAGGAGGGGCCGCTGGCCAACGCTGCGGACCGCGACCACTGCCTGCAGTACATGACCGCCGTGCCGCTGATCTTCGGCGACCTGGTGGCCGAGCACTACGAGGATGCCTTCCACGCCGCGCACCCGAGCATCGACCGACTGCGCGAGAAGATGGTGATCGTCGAGGAGCCGCGTTTCAGCCGCGAGTACCTGGAGGCCGACAAGCGCTCTATCGCCAATGGCGTGCAGGTGTTCTTCAAGGACGGTTCGCACACCCCGCAGGTGGTGGTGGAGTACCCGATCGGGCATCGGCGCCGGCGGGAGGAGGGGATGCCGTTGCTCGAGGCCAAGTTCAGGGAAAACCTGGCGACGCGGTTCGCGCGGCAGCGCTGTGAGGCGATCCTGGACGTGTGCAAGGATCAGCAGGCGCTGGAGTCCATGCCGGTGCACAGGTTCGTTGACCTGTTCGTGATCTGACGACAATCGCGGGTCAAGCCCGCTCCCACGTGGGGGAGCTCATCCTGGCGTGGGAGCGGGCTTGCCCCGCGACAGGGCCACAAAACCAACAAAAAAGCCCCGGTATCGCTACCGGGGCTTTCGCTTACAACGTACTGCTCAGCTTACGCCTGAACCACCGGGATCTTGGCGTTGGCCGCCGCTTCGCGGAACTCAGCGATCTGGTCGAAGCTCAGGTAGCGGTAGACGTCGGCAGCCATGCTGTCGATGTCTTTCGCGTACTGCATGTACTCCTCGACGGTCGGCAGCTTGCCGATGATCGAAGCGACCGCAGCCAGCTCGGCCGAGGCCAGGTACACGTTGGTGGCGTCGCCCAGACGGTTCGGGAAGTTACGGGTCGAGGTGGATACCACGGTCGAACCGGTCTGCACACGTGCCTGGTTACCCATGCACAGCGAGCAACCTGGCATTTCCATGCGCGCGCCAGCCTTGCCGTAGATGCCGTAGTAGCCTTCCTCGGTCAGCTGGTGGGCGTCCATCTTGGTTGGAGGGGCCAGCCACAGACGGGTCGGGATACCGCCCTTGACCTTGTCCAGCAGCTTGCCGGCGGCGCGGAAGTGACCGATGTTGGTCATGCACGAACCGATGAACACTTCGTCGATCTTCTCGCCCTGTACCGAGGACAGCAGGCGGGCATCGTCCGGGTCGTTCGGCGCGCAGAGCACAGGCTCCTTGACGTCGGCCAGGTCGATCTCGATGATCTCGGCGTATTCGGCATCGGCGTCGGCCGACAGCAGCTCAGGCTTGGCCAGCCAGGCTTCCATGGCCTGGGCGCGGCGCTCCAGGGTGCGGGCATCGCCGTAGCCTTCGCCGATCATCCAGCGCAGCAGGGTGATGTTGGACTGCAGGTACTCGGCGATGGCCTTTTCCGGCAGCTTGATGGTGCAGCCGGCGGCGGAACGTTCGGCCGAGGCGTCGGACAGCTCGAAGGCTTGCTCGACGGTCAGGTCGTTCAGGCCTTCGATCTCCAGGATGCGGCCGGAGAAGGCGTTTTTCTTGCCTTTCTTCTCGACGGTCAGCAGGCCTTTCTGGATCGCGTAGTAAGGGATGGCATGGACCAGGTCACGCAGGGTGATGCCAGGCTGCAGCTTGCCCTTGAAGCGGACCAGGATCGACTCCGGCATGTCCAGCGGCATGACGCCGGTGGCGGCGGCGAAGGCCACAAGGCCGGAGCCGGCCGGGAACGAGATGCCGATCGGGAAGCGGGTGTGCGAGTCGCCACCGGTGCCGACGGTGTCAGGCATCAGCATGCGGTTCAGCCAGCTGTGGATGATGCCGTCGCCTGGACGCAGCGACACGCCGCCACGGGTGCGGATGAAGTCTGGCAGGGTGTGGTGGGTGGTGACGTCGATCGGCTTCGGATAGGCCGCGGTGTGGCAGAACGACTGCATCACCAGGTCGGCGGAGAAGCCCAGGCACGCCAGGTCTTTCAGCTCGTCGCGGGTCATCGGGCCAGTGGTGTCCTGGGAGCCGACGGTGGTCATCTTCGGCTCGCAGTAGGCGCCTGGACGCACGCCCTGGCCTTCCGGCAGGCCGCAGGCGCGACCGACCATCTTCTGTGCCAGGGTGAAGCCCTTGGTCGAAGCGGCTGGCTGCTCGGGTTTCTTGAACAGGTCCGAAGCACCCAGGCCGAGTTCGGCACGGGCTTTCTCGGTCAGGCCACGGCCGACGATCAGCGGGATACGGCCACCGGCGCGGACTTCATCCAGCAGTACTTCGGTCTTCAGTTCGAAGCTGGTGACCAGTTCGTCGCTGCCGTGACGGCGCACTTCGCCCTTGAACGGGTAGACGTCGATGACGTCGCCCATGGCCAGGTTGGTGCAGTCGAATTCGATCGGCAGGGCGCCGGCGTCTTCCATGGTGTTGTAGAAGATCGGGGCGATCTTGGTGCCGAAGCAGAAACCACCGGCGCGCTTGTTCGGAACAAACGGGATGTCGTCGCCGAAGAACCACAGCACCGAGTTGGTGGCGGATTTACGCGAGGAACCGGTACCGACCACGTCACCGACGTAGGCAACCGGGAAGCCTTTGGCTTTAACGGCTTCGATCTGGGCCAGCGGGCCGACCGAACCTGGCTGCGAAGGCTCGATGCCGTCGCGGGCCATCTTCAGCATGGCCAGGGCGTGCAGCGGGATGTCAGGGCGCGACCAGGCATCCGGAGCAGGGGACAGGTCGTCGGTGTTGGTTTCGCCAGGCACCTTGAACACGGTCAGGGTGTACTTGTCGGCGATCGCCGGACGGCTGGTGAACCACTCGCCGGCAGCCCAGGATTCCAGCACGGCCTTGGCGTGGGCGTTGCCAGCCTTGGCTTTTTCGGCCACATCGTGGAAGGCATCGAACATCAGCAGGGTGTGCTTGAGCTGTTCGGCCGCGACGGCGCCCAGTTCGGCGTCGTCCAGCAGCGCGACCAGCGTCTCGATGTTGTAGCCGCCCTGCATGGTGCCGAGCAGCTCGGTGGCGTGCTTGCGGTCGATCAGCGGGGACTTGGCTTCACCCTTGGCGATAGCGGAGAGGAAAGCGGCCTTGACGTAGGCGGCTTCGTCGACTCCTGGCGGAACGCGGTTGGTGATCAGGTCTACGAGGAAGGCTTCTTCGCCGGCCGGCGGGTTTTTCAGCAGCTCGACCAGGCCTGCAGTTTGTTCGGCGTTCAGCGGCTGGGGCACGATACCCAGAGCGGCACGCTCTTCGATGTGTTTGCGGTAGGCTTCAAGCACAGTTATTACCCTCATCAGTGGTCCCTAAAGGGAGTCCGGGACGCTCATCCAGCATTCCATGCACCCATGCGCTCAAGACGGCTTTTTGGGCCGGCAAGCCAGGGTCGCAGAGAATCCTTACAGAAGCTGCTTTCAAAGTTTTACGCCTGTAGAACGGAAGGCTGATGAGGGGTTGGCCATGGCCATGCGCGCTTGCATGGACAGGGCCAACGCCGTTCTACCGGATGAACTGTGCTCGTGACGCTTTGAAAACAGCTTCCAACGGACATTGTTGCCTTGAAAAGGCGGAGTGATTCTACGGCAAAAATAAGCCGAAAGTAAGGCGGCGTAGATGACTTTAACGGGTGACCCTGGTTAGACAAAGGGCTAACATGAACCGGTGTTCCACCGCCAAGCTGTTGTTTCTACATGTCCAACCAATCCATCAAGACCCCTTGCGTCGGCCTGTGCTCCACGGTCTACGGCGACCTGGTGTGCCGTGGCTGCAAGCGCTTTCACCACGAAGTGATCCACTGGAACGGCTATGACGACGAGCAGAAGCGCGCCGTGTGGCTGCGCCTGGAGCAACTGCTGGTGCAGGTGATGATGGCCAAGCTGGAAGTGTTCGACAAAGAGCTGCTGCGCCAGCAGCTGGAGCAGCGCTCGATCCGCTTCGTGGCGCAGCAGTCGGAGTATTGCTGGGCGTATCAGTTGATCGCCCGCGGGGCGCGGATGATCCGCGATCTGGAGGCGTACGGGATGGCGCTGTTGCCGGAGTTCCGCGATTGGGACCTGCCGCAACTGCGTGATGCCATCGACCGGGAGTTCTTCCTGCTGTCGGAGGCGCATTACCAGCGCTATATCGCGCCGAGCTTTTTGCGAGATGCCCTGGATCGCGGGCAGGGCTGAAGCCCTGGGGTGATCGTGCTGGCCTCTTCGCGGGCAAGCCCGCTCCCACAGGATCGGCACAGATTTCAAAAGCTGTGGCGTACCTGTGGGAGCGGGTTCACCCGCGAAGAGGCCGGTGCAGATCAGTCCCCGGTGTACTCGCACCCGCTGGTGCAGGTCTCATGGATCCGCACCTTCGACAACTCCGGCAGCAGCGGCTTGACCTGCTCCCAGATCCACTTGGCGATCACTTCGCTGGTAGGGTTTTCCAGGCCTGGAATGTCGTTCAGGTAGTTGTGGTCCAGTTGCTCGTAGATCGGCTTGAAGATCGCCTTGATCTCGGAGAAGTCACGGATCCAGCCGGTGTGCGGATCGAGCGGACCGGTCAGGTGCAGGGCGACCTTGAACGAGTGGCCATGCAGGCGGCCGCACTTGTGCCCGGCAGGGACGTTGGGCAGGCGGTGGGCCGATTCGAATGTGAACTCTTTGAAAATTTCCACGCTGGCATAACTCTGTGTGAATCAACGATGCGCGCAGTCTACCAGCATGCCCGCTACAAGGCTTGCAACCGATCCTGCAACCGCCCGGTGGCGATCAGCTCCAGCAATTCATCGCCCAGGCGCCGGCTTTCGGCGATGGCCTGGTACCAGTAGCGCCTGCGACCCGGCGCATCGCCCATGAAACGCTTGAAATCGTTGCGGTCCGGCAGCTTGCCGTAGGGCAGGGCGGCCAGGTACTGCGGCGACGGGGTCATCAGCAGCACGTTGTGCAGGCGCGTGGCGTCGCCCTTGCGCCAGGGCAAGGCCTTGTCGAACCAGCCGGGCACCACCTTGTCGGTGAAGTGCGGGTAAAGCACCAGGTCGTCGCCCTGGTAGGGCAGGTCCAGGTGGTAGTCGAGCAGGCCGCCGTCGCGGTAGGTGCCGGTCCCGGCGCCGGGGATGTCGCGCACGCCTTCCATGACCATGGGGATCGAGCCCGAGGCGAGCAGGGCGTGGCGCAGGTTGGCCAGGTCCAGCGGCAGGCAGCGCGACGGGAAGTCGGTCAGTGGCTCCAGTGGCGGCGCGGCGCGCCCGTCATGCAGGATCACCCGCTCGAAGTGTCGGCCCAGGCGCGCGCGCCCCAGCAGGTTGCTGGCGATCACCGAGGACAGGCCCATGCCCAGGCGGCCGCGGTGGTCGTGGGCGAGCTGGCCATGGCTTTTCACCACCAGGATGTTCAGGCGGTAGTGCGGGTTGGCGAGGACCTGCCCGTCGCGGCCCTGCAACAGGTCGTCGAGCATGCGCTGGCAGCTCTGGCTGATCGCTTTCGGCGTCACGCCCTTGGCGAAATCCTGCTCGGTGTACAGCTCGCCCAGGCGGCGGATGCCGGCGACCGGGTCGTCAAGGCAGGCGCTGGCGAAGCGCCAGGCGCCGATCGAGGCGCCGATCAGCGCGCGCTGGCGCGGCGCGGTGGGCAGCCACTCACCGAACAACGCCAGGTCCAGGCCCTGGATCCCCAGCGGTTTGGGGCCACCGGCGGCGCCTGGTAGCACACCGACATCTTCGGCCCGCAGGCCGCGTTCGCGGATCTGCCGCAGGGCACGCTGGCCGGCCTTGAAGGTCAGGGCGGGGTACTTGATGTGGATGGCGCTCATGGCGGGGTCTCGGGTGGGGCAGGCGGGCAGTATAGAGGTTTTGCCGGCCTTGCCGAGGTGCCGGACATACACGTCCCCTGTAGGAGCGGCCTTGTGTCGCGAATGGGCTGCAAAGCAGCCCCAGCGATCTTTGCATCAACGCTGAAATCCTGGGGCCGCTGCGCAGCCCTTTCCGACCGGTCCGACGCCTCGGCAAGGCCGCTCCTACAAGGGACTGCGTACGGGCTCATATGAGCTGCGCTATCATGCGGCCAGCTGTTTTCAGGTTGAGTTAAGGACCGGTGGTTAATCTTAACCCCGTAGACAAATTACATATCTCGCTGGAGAGAACCTCATGAAAACGTTGACTGCCCTGTTCACCGCCGCTGCCCTCGCTTTCGGTGCCAACGCCGCCTTCGCCAAGGACGTGCAGCCCGACGAAGTGGTCAAGCTGGTGAACGCCAAGACCATCAAGTCGCTGGAGGAGCTCAAGGCCGCCGCCGTCGCCAAGCACCCCGGCGCCACCGTGACCGACTCGGAACTCGAGAACGAGTATGGCCGCTACATCTACAAGGTCGACCTGCGCGATGCCCAGAACGTCGAATGGGACGTGGACCTGGACGCCAAGACCGGTGAAGTCCTGAAGGACGAGCGAGACAACTGATGCCTGCACTACCGCGAACGGCACGCTACCTGGCCTTGGCCCTGATGGTCGTGTGTTCGCTGGCCGCCGCGCGCGACCTGGATCAGGATGAAGCCCTGGCGCTTCGGCAAAAGGGCATCATCCTGCCGCTGGAGCAACTGCTCGAGTCCGCCCTGGGGCGTTACCCCGGGGCGCGGCTGCTGGAAGCGGAGCTGGAAGAGAAGCACGAGCGCTACGAGTACGAGGTCGAACTGCTGACCCCGGCCGGCGTGGTGCGCGAGATCAAGCTCGACGCCCGCACCGGCGAGTTGCTCAAAGACGAGGAAGACGACTGAATGCGCCTGCTGCTTGTCGAGGACAATGTCCCCTTGGCCGACGAACTGACCGCCGCCCTGCAACGCCAGGGCTACGCCGTGGACTGGCTGGCCGATGGCCGCGACGCGGTGTACCAGGGCCAGAGCGAACCCTACGACCTGATCATCCTCGATCTCGGCCTGCCCGGTCTGCCGGGCCTGGAGGTTCTGACGCAATGGCGCGCGGCGAGCCTGGCGACCCCAGTGCTGATTCTTACTGCCCGAGGTTCCTGGGCCGAGCGGATCGAAGGGCTCAAGGCCGGCGCCGACGACTACCTGAGCAAACCCTTCCACCCCGAGGAACTGCAACTGCGCATCCAGGCCCTGCTGCGCCGGGCCAAGGGGCTGGCCAACCAGCCGAAGCTGGAAGCAGCCGGCCTGCACCTGGACGAATCGCGCCAGTGCGTGAGCCGCGAGGGTGTCGATGTCCAGCTCACCGCCGCCGAGTTCCGCCTGCTGCGCTACTTCATGCTGCACCCGGGGCAGGTGCTGTCCAAGAGCCATCTGGCCGAGCACCTGTATGACGGCGAAACCGAGCGCGACTCCAACGTGCTGGAAGTGCACGTCAACCACCTGCGGCGCAAGCTCGGCCGCAGCGTGATCGAGACCCGTCGCGGCCAGGGCTACGTATACGCCGGGAGCACCGCGTGAAGTCGATCCAGGCGCGCCTGAGCCTGGGCCTGGTGGCGGTGCTGGTGGTGGTGGGGTTGGCCCTGGCGCAGTTGACCCTGTGGCTGTTCGAGGCCGGCCTGCAACGCTACCTGGAAGCCGGCTTGCGCAAGGAAAGCGAGAACCTGCTGGTGGCGCTGGTGCGTGGTCCGTCCGGCTTGCAGTTGGACGAGCGGCGGCTGTCGGCGGCCTACCAGCAGCCCTTCTCAGGCTACTACTTCCGCATCGATTTCGACCAGGGTACCTGGCGCTCGCGTTCGCTGTGGGACCTGGACATGCCCAAGCCCGGCAAGCCCGGGCTGGATGATGGCCACGAACTGGGCCCCGAGGGCCAGCAACTGCTGGCCTATCGCGGCGATTACCGACGCCTGGGGCAGGACATCTCGATCAGCGTGGCCCAGGACTATTCGCCGGTGCGCGAGGGTTTCCGGCGCATGCAGCAGATCGGCCTGGGCCTGGGCCTGGTGGCGCTGCTGCTGGTGCTGGTGTTGCAGCGCATCACCGTGACCCGCTCGCTGCGCCCGCTGGAACGGGCGCGCCGGCAGATCGCCCAGCTGCAGCAGGGCCAGCGTTCGCAGCTGGATGCCGAGGTGCCCAGCGAGCTGCAGCCCTTGGTGGATCAGATCAACCACCTGCTGGTTCATACCGAGGACAGTCTGCGCCGTTCGCGCACTGCGCTGGGCAACCTCGGTCATGCCTTGAAGACGCCGCTGGCAGTGCTGCTCAGCCTGGCCGCCAGCGAGCGCCTGCAGGCGCTGCCCGAGGTGCGTGCGCAGATGCGCGAGCAGCTGGAGCAGATCCAGCAGCGCCTGGCCCGCGAGCTCAACCGCGCGCGCCTGGCCGGCGACGCGCTGCCGGGCGCGCAGTTCGACTGCGACGCCGAGTTGCCGGGGCTGCTGGCGACGCTGGGCATGATCCATGGCGAAGGCTTGCTGCTTGAACGCGATGTAGCGCCCGGGCTTTTGCTGCCCTGGGACCGCGAAGACCTGCTGGAACTGCTCGGCAACCTGCTGGACAACGCCTGCAAATGGGCCGACAGCGAGGTGCGCCTGGGCATCGCGCCGACCGCCGAGGGTTATCGGCTGTGGGTAGACGATGATGGCCCGGGGATTCCCGAGGCGCAGCGCCTGCAGGTGCTCGAACGTGGCTCGCGGCTGGATGAGCAGGTCGATGGCCATGGCCTGGGGCTGGGCATCGTACGCGACATCGTCGAGGCCTGGGGCGGGCAGATCGCGCTGCTGGAAAGCCCGCAGGGTGGGCTGCGGGTCAGTATCGAACTGCCGCGCAAAGGACGTTGATCGGCGTACGGCCGCAGACATCCTTTACATCGGCATATGCGATTCCCTGTGGGAGCGGCCTTGCGTCGCGAAAGGGCTGCGCAGCAGCCCCGGCGATTTTGCTTGATGTAGAGATCCTGAGGCCGCTACGCGCCCCTTTCCGACCGGTCCGACGCCTCGGCAAGGCCGCTCCCGCAGGGATGGTGCATGCCCTGAGGAGGAGCGGATCAACCGTGCAAAAAAATTGCAGTACAGCCGCAGTTTTTTGAATTGGCCCGTCATAGCCCACACCCGGCACAATCCCTCCCCACGAAACCCTGCGGTTTCCATCTCTCCATGGACGGAGCCCCCTTGCGCCATTGCATTGCGCAACACAGGGCCCAGGCCGGTCGCGCTGGGCTTTCTTTTTACAATCAGAAGAACACGATCAAGTCACCTCGATGCCTGCCTCGCGTCCCGAATCCCGCTTGCAGCGCCTGCTCCCGGCGCCGTTGAACATCCCTCCCCGAGAATGGTTGCGTGCAGGTCTTGGCGCGCTGCTCGGCCTGTTTCTCGCCGGCTACCTGTGCAGCCTGGCCTATGGGCCATCGATCGCCCTGCATCTGCTGGGCCCGCTCGCAGCCTCGGCGGTGCTGGTGTTCGCCGTGCACTCCGGTCCGTTGGCCCAACCCTGGCCCGTGCTGGGCAGCTATGCGCTGGCGGCTGTCGTAGGCCTGGCTATGCGCCACGCCTTTGGCGATGGCTTGTGGGTCGCGGCGGCGGCGTTGGGCATCGCCATCCTGGCAATGTGCCTGCTGCGCTGCCTGCACCCGCCCGGTGGCGGCGTGGCGGCCAGCGCGGTGTTGGCCGACCCGGGGCTGGTGGCCATGGGTGACCACCTGCTCGAGCCGGTATTGCTCAATGCACTGATCCTGGTCGGCGTGGCCGTGCTCTACAACCGCCTGACCGGCGTGCGCTACCCCAAGGGTGCGACGCCGCGCCGCGACCTGCACCACACGCACGACCCGCTGCCGGGTGAGCGGGTCGGCATCAGCTCCGGGGACCTGGACCAGGCCCTGGAGGAGATCGGCGAGTTCGTCGATGTCACCCGTGACGAGTTGGAGCGGATCATCCTGGCCACCGAGCAGCACGCCCTGCACCGCAGCCTGGGCGGCATCACCGCCAGCTCGGTGATGTCCCGCGACGTGCAGGCCGCCACCCCGGCCACCACCCTGGAGCAGGCCTGGCGGATGCTCGCCGAGCACCACCTGAAAACCTTGCCGGTCCTGGACGATGGCCGCCTGGTGGGTATCGTCAGCCTCAGCGACCTGGTCGGCCCGGCCATGGCCCGTGGGCGTTTCAGCTGGCGCGGCCTGTTCCGTCGCCATACCGTGCGCCTGGACCAGGTGATGAGTCGCCGGGTGGTCAGTGTCGATGGCGAGCAGCCGCTGGAGCGCTTGTTGCCGTTGCTCAGCGAGCAAGGCTTGCACTGCCTGCCGGTGCTTGATGGCGAGCGCCTGGTGGGGGTGATTACCCAGACCGACCTGATCGCCGGTCTCAAGCGACACCTGCTCAGCGCCGCCGCGCCGGGCTCAGATCACCGGGTCCCAGCGCTGTGACCAGTCGCTTTCGCCAGCGGCCACCAGCCGGCGCAACACGCTGAAGGCCTGCTGCAACGCCTCGCTGTCGCGTTCGCGGGCATGCACCAGGAAGGTCGGGTAGGTGAATTCCGGCGCCTGGGGCACACGCTCGAACACGCCGCTCTGCAGGTAGGCCTGCACCACTCGCGTGCGGAAATAGCCGCTGCCGCCACGGTCGAGGATGAACTGCAGGGCCAGCGGCCCGAGGTTGAAGCTCAGGGCGGGGCGTGACAGCTCGGGCAGGGCGGCATCGTGCTGGCGACGGAAAGCCTCGCCCCAGTCGATGTAGACATAGGGATCGGGCGAATCGGCCCGGCGCACGCGAATCAGCTTCTCTTCCATCAGTTGCTCGACCTGCAGGCCCGGGCCATAGGTCGGCTGGTAGACCAGCGCGGCGTCGAGCAGGCCCATCTGCACCTTGCGCAGCAGCGACTCGCCGTCGCTGACCTCGCTGCGGATGGCGTGGCTGGGCAACTCCCGGTGCAGGGCGCTGACCCAATCTAGCAGCATGGGGTTGCCCAGGCTCACCTCGGCGCCCACGTGCAGCACCTGCTGGCAGCCCTGGGGCAGTGGCAGGTCGCGGCGCGCCGCTTCCCAGGTCTGCACCAGCTGGTTGGCATAGGTGACGAACGCCTCGCCGTCGCTGGTGAGGCTGGCGCCATTGCGGCTGCGCACGAACAGCTGGCAGCCCAGTTGCTGCTCCAGGCGCTGGACCCGGGCGCTGATTGCGGTCTGCGACACGAACAGGCGTTCGGCGGCGGCGACCAGGCTGCCGCAGCGGACGATTTCCAGGAAGGTTCGGGCCTGATCGATGTCCATGGGAATGTTCTGTGGCTGGAGAGGCCGCCCATTCTAGTGGCTTTGCACCGATATGGGGCGGCCAATGCCTGGATGACTGCGCATGCCAGGCATTGGCCACCGCACGGGGATGCCCGCGAGGCCGTGCGGCGACTTCTTCAGCCCCGCGCCAGCTCGGCCAGATGCATCTTTGCTTCTTCGCTCTTGAGCACCAGCACATCGCTTTCCAGCGAGTCCAGCACGACCTCTGCGGTATTGCCGATCAGTGCCCCTGAAATCCCGGTTCGGGCCACGGTGCCGATGATCGTCACGACCGCATCGCACTGCTTTTCGGTATAGGGAATGAGCACATCGGCTGGCCCTTCAGCGACATGCAAGCGTTCATCGCTGATACCGTACTCTGCCTGGAACGCCCTGCACGCCTCGCGATAGCGCTTTTCGATGGTCTCCGTCAGTTGGTACACCGGGTCCGCCGCCGACAGCATGGGCGAGGGGTGGGCACTGATCACATGCAGTTCCCCTTTGGCCAGGCTGGCAATGTCATAGCCATGGTCGATGATGCTGGCATGCAGCAGGCGATGAGCTTCATCCTGGTTGCCGACATCCACGGCCGCCAGGATCTTGCCACCTGTCCATGGCCGCTCGCTCTTGACCATCAGCACCGCGCACGGGCATTCGCGCAGCAGTTTCCAGTCGCTGGGGGTGAGCAAGGCCTTGCGCAGGGGATTGTCCGGACGGTGCTCCTTGATCACCAGTTCGCAGCCTTCGGCCTGCTGCACATGGATGATCGACTTGTGCAGGTTGTCCTTCCAGTGCTGCTCGTGGGTGACACTGTCGTAACCGTCGTCATGCAATTGGCTGCTGAGCAGGCTGAGCAGTGCGTCATGATCCTGCTTCTTGTCGCACATCAGCAGGTGCAGGCGCGCGCCGGTCACCCCGGCGATCAGCTTGGCCCGGGTCAAGGCACGGCTGTGGGCGTGCTCGGGGTCGAGGACGACAAGGATGCTGCGTACGGCTTGCATGGGCGTGAACTCCCTTCAGGATGGCGGCCAATGCCTGACTATAGACGGCGCCGCTGCCGCCGCCGCTTGATATGTATCAAGCATAGTCACTGGTGCTCGACGCAGTCGCCGGTATAATCGCCGGTCCTGCCGATGTCCTGTGTGATTGTGAGTGCCATGTCCCTGATTCCCGAAATCGACGCCTTCCTCGGTTGCCGTACCCCTGATGCCTGGATCGAGGCGGCGCTGGCCGACCAGGAGACACTGCTGATCGATCACAAGAACTGTGAGTTCAAGGCCGCCAGTACCGCCTTGAGCCTGATCGCCAAGTACAATACCCACCTTGACCTGATCAACATGATGTCGCGCCTGGCCCGCGAGGAGCTGGTGCACCATGAGCAGGTGCTGCGCCTGATGAAACGCCGTGGCGTGCCGCTGCGCCCTGTCTCGGCCGGGCGTTATGCCTCGGGCCTGCGGCGGCTGGTGCGGGCCCATGAGCCGGTCAAGCTGGTGGATACCCTGGTGGTGGGCGCCTTCATCGAGGCCCGCAGCTGCGAGCGCTTCGCCGCCCTGGTGCCGCACCTGGACGAAGAACTCGGCACCTTCTACCACGGCCTGCTCAAGAGCGAGGCACGGCATTACCAGGGCTACCTGAAGCTGGCCCACCAGTATGGTGACGAAGCGGATATCGCCCAGATGGTGGAGCAGGTGCGCGAGGCCGAGGCCGGGCTGATTACTTCACCCGACCAGGAACTGCGCTTCCACAGTGGAATTCCGCTGGCGCAAGCCGCCTGAGCTACTGGCGGCGCCCGAGCAACAAGCCGACCACCAGGCCGAAGCCTGCGGAAATCGCCACCGTCTGCCAGGGGTGGCCGCCAATGTACTCCTGTGTCGCCTCCACCACCGGCTGTGCCTTCTGGCCCAGCCGGCTGGTGGCGTCGCGCGCCTGGCGCAGCTTCAGCCCCAGTTGCGCGCGCATGCCTTCGGCTTCCTCACCCACCAGCGACGCGCTGTCGCTGAGCAGTTTCTCGGACTCCTCGATCAATGCCTGCAGCTCGCTGAACACCTGATCCTTGATCTGGTCGTTATTGCCTTGCGCGGCGGTTTTCCTGGCCATGTACACATCCTCGTGAAGGGTTGGGCGTTGAACAGTGGATGCCACGGCGCCGGGAAAGTTGCAGCGGCGTACCGATGGCGCGTCGCTACAGTGTAAGATAGCGCCCATTTTCCAGCGGCAGGTAATACCCCCATGAGTTTCAATCTGGCCAACATGAGCTTCCAGGAACGGGCGCAGATCGAGGCAGAGAAGGCCCGTTTGTTCGAGTACTGGCAGAACAACCTGGGCAAGGCCAAGGGTGAGGCCGCACGGCTGATCGCGGAGAAACCGCGACGCAAGGGCAAGTGGGCCGAGTGGGTGCGTGCGGAGCTCGAAGGTATTTCGCCAGCGGAATTCAACCAGCTGGTACGCAGTGAAGTGAACAAGATGATGGCGGCTGCCAGCGCCAATCGCTGACTCAGGCGAAGCATTGCGGTACGGTGGCGCGAACCTTCCGGCTTTCTTCTGACTGGAGTTTGCGCGATGCCCAGATCCATTGTTGCCGCCCTGCAGATCGGTTCGTTGCCCGAGGGCAAGGCCGCGACCCTGGCACAGATCCTCGACTACGAGCAGGCCATCCGCGAGGCCGGCGCCAGCCTGGTGGTGATGCCCGAGGCATTGCTCGGCGGCTATCCGAAAGGCGAGGGGTTCGGCACCCAGCTCGGCTATCGCCTGCCTGAAGGGCGCGAAGCCTTCGCCCGCTATTTCGCCAACGCCATCGATGTGCCGGGTGCCGAGACCGAGGTGCTGGCAGGGCTGTCGGCGCGCACCGGAGCAAGCCTGGTGCTCGGGGTGATCGAGCGCAGCGGCAATACCCTGTACTGCACCGTGCTGTTCTTCGAGCCCGAGGGCGGCCTGGTGGCCAAGCACCGCAAGCTGATGCCCACCGGCACCGAACGGCTGATCTGGGGCAAGGGCGACGGCTCTACGCTGCCGGTGGTGGAGGGCCGTGCCGGGCGCATCGGCGCGGCGGTCTGTTGGGAGAACTACATGCCATTGCTGCGCACCGCGATGTATGCCAAGGGCGTGCAGCTGTGGTGCGCGCCGACGGTGGATGAGCGCGAGTTGTGGCAGGTCAGCATGCGCCATATCGCCGCCGAAGGGCGCTGTTTTGTCATCAGTGCCTGCCAGGTGCAGGACTCACCGGCGGCACTGAGCCAGGAGGTGGCCAACTGGCCGGCCGAGCGTCCGTTGATCAATGGCGGCAGCATGATTGTCGGCCCGCTCGGTGACGTGCTGGCCGGGCCGCTGGTGGGCGAGCGCGGGCTGCTCTGCGCCGAGGTCGACACCGACGAGCTGGTGGGGGCGCGCTACGACTTCGATGTGGTCGGCCACTATGCACGGCCGGATGTGTTCGAGCTCAGCGTGGACGAGCGTCCGCGTCCCGGCGTGCGCTTTGTCGGTCCAGCCACTGGCGGTGAATGATCGTTCGTTTGCCCCAAAACAGGTTTACCATCCTGCGCTTGTGGCTGCGGGCAGGTCCAGTTTGCCTTTGTCGGTGAAGCGTACGGTACCCAGCGGGCCGCTCGCCAATTTGCCGCGCAATACATAGGGCAGGCCCTGCAGGGACTCGACCCGGCTCAGGCCATAGGCCTGGCGCAGAAAGGCGAAGGCGGTGATGCTCACCGGCACCACGATTACTGCTTCGTCGTAGCGGCCGATATGCCCGCGCTGGTCGCTCACCCCGGCGGCCAGGGGCTGGTCGTTGACTTCCAGGTTGAGGGCGATGCCGTTGAAGTCAACGGGGGTTTCGTTGGGGTTCTGCACGCGGATCTTCACCGCCATGCGCAGCTCCAGATCCTGGCCGGGCAGAGGATCGATACCGATCACGCTGATGTTCAGCGGATCACGCGCCTGGAACAGGGCGCAGGCACTCAGGCCAAGGGTCAGCAGCAGGATCAGGCAGATGCGGGCATGCATGGTGATCGGGACCTCGGAGCACGGGCGAGTCCGCAGTGTGGCAAATGCGTGGCGGCGAGGAAAGCGGGGCTCAATGTGTTCCCTGTTCGACAAACACACTGCGCAGATCCTCCATGAACGCCTGCTGCGCTTCACCGGGCTCCTGCCCACGGTGCCGCGCCAAGGTGAACGGCACCATGAAATCCTGTGTCGGGTCCAGTGCCCGCAACAGTCCCAGGGCTTCCCAGGGCGCGGCGCAGTGGCAGGGCAGGTAGCCGATATGCTGGCCTGACAGGATCAGGGTCAGCGCGCTGTCGATCTGCTCCGCCACCGCCAGGCTGCGTCGGCTCTGGAAGGGCTCGCCCCGCTTGAGAAAACGATAGGGATGGCAGACCTGGTCGGCCTCCAGCAATTGCTCGCGACTGACCTGGGCCTGGTCGAACAGCTCATGCCCCTGGCCACAGTAGAGTCGCTGGAGCTCCTCGAACAATGGCAGGTAATCGAATGCCGCCTGGTTGCCGGAGAAGTAGCTGATGGCGCAGTCCAGGCGCTGCTCCAGCAACAGCCGCTCGAGCTCGGCGGGTGGCGCACTGGTGAGTTCAAGGCGCACCTGCTCGTCGCGTTGACGGAATTGGGCGATGGCCCGGGCCAGGCACAAGGTGACCTCGTGGTCCTGGTTTTCGGCCAGGCCGATACGCAGCGTGCCCAGCAAGCGCCCGGCCACGCCGTTGGCCTGCTGGCGGAACTGCTCGATCTGCAGCAGCAGGCCACGGGTCGCCTGGAGCAGCAGCTCGCCTTTCTCGGTCAGCCTGAAGCCGCTTTTGCCTCGACTGCACAGGCGATAGCCCAGGCGGGTCTCCAGCTTTGCCATCTGCTGGCTGATGCTCGGTTGGCTGAGCCCCAGCACGCCCTGGGCGGCGCTGAAGCCGCCGGCCTCGACTACAGTGACGAACAGCCGCAGCAGGTGCAGGTCCGGGTCGTGCAATTGTCCGAGCATTACATTGGTCCTAGTGAATGTCAGCTTGGCAAAGTTGTCATTTTTACAATGTAACCCGGCAGGCATGCTGGCGGCATCCACCCCCAAGCCGAGGTGCCCGCCATGCGTCGAACGTTGTGCCTGCTTTCATTGCTGATCGCCCTGCCGCTGCAGGCCGAGGAGAAGGTCGTCAACCTGTACAGCTGGGCCGATTATGTCGCCCCGCAAACCCTGGCGCGGTTCGAGCAGGAGACCGGCTACAAGGTCCGCTACGACACCTTCGACACCACCGAGGTGCTGGAGACCAAGCTGCTCACCGGCGGCAGCGGCTACGACGTGGTGGTGCCATCGGCCACGGTACTGGCCCGGGCGCTCAAGGCTGGCGCCCTGCAGCCGCTCGAGGCGCAGGCGATGCCCGGCTACGCCAACCTCGACCCGGACCTGCTGGCCAAGCTGGCCGAGGCCGACCCCGGCAACCACCATGCCGTGCCTTACACCTGGGGCACGCTGGGGCTGGGGGTTAATGTCGAGGCCGTGCGCCAGCGTCTGGGCGACGTGCCGCTGGACAGCCTCGACCTGCTGTTCAAGCCCGAATACGCCAGCCGCCTGAAGGACTGCGGGATCGCCATGCCGGACTCGCCCCAGGAGGTGATCGGCCTGACCCTCAACTACCTGGGCAAGGACCCGTACAGCCAGAGCAAGGCCGACCTGGATGCCGCCCAGGCGTTGTTGCAGCAGTTGCAGCCGTCGATCAGCTACGTGGCCAACGGCCGCCAGATCAACGACCTGGCCAACGGCAGCGTGTGCCTGGCGCTGACCTACAACGGCGACGCCGCCATGGCCGCCGACCAGGCCCGTCGCGCCGGCAAGCCGTTCGAGCTGATCTACCGCATCCCCCGCGAGGGCACGCTGGTCTGGCAGGACAACCTGGTGATCCCCAAGGACGCGCCACATCCCGAGGCGGCCCGTGCCTTCATCGCCTTCATGCTGCGCCCCGAATCGGTGGCGGCCCTGACCAACACGCTGTTCTTCGCCAACGCCAACCAGGCCGCGACGCCGCTGGTGGATGCGGCGATCCGCAACGATCCGGACATCTACCCATCAGCAGCCGTGCGCCAGCGCCTGTTCGCCGACCGCAGCATGGCGTTGTCCGACCTGCGCCAGCGCAACCGCCTGTGGACTGCCTTCCGCAGCCGCCAGTGAACAACAACGACAGGAGACAGACCGTGGACCTCGCCCAGGACAACGACCAGGCCATGACCCGTGACAGCCTCTACGGCACCGCCGCCGAGAGCACCTACGCCGGTATCACCAGTTTTTCCCGGCGCCGCTACAGCCGCGACCTGCGCGGTGTCGACGTGGTGGTCAGCGGGGTGCCGTTCGACACCGCCACCAGCAACCGCCCCGGCGCGCGCTTCGGCCCGCGGGCGATCCGCGCCGCCTCGGTGCAGCAGGCCTGGGCCCGGCACTGGCCCTGGACGTTCGACCCGTTCGACCACCTGGCGGTGATCGACTACGGCGACTGCGCGTTCGACAGCGGCACGCCGGCGTCGGTGCCGGACAGCATCGAGGCACATGCCGAGCACATCCTCGAGGCCGGCTGCGCCATGCTCACCCTGGGCGGCGACCACTTCATCAGCTATCCGCTGCTCAAGGCCCATGCCCGCCGGCATGGCCCGCTGGCGCTGATCCACTTCGACGCCCACAGCGACACCTGGCCGGACGAGGAGGGCAAGCGCATCGACCACGGCACCATGTTCTGGCACGCGGCGCGCGAAGGCCTGGTGGACCCGGCGCACTCTGTGCAAATCGGCCTGCGCACCACCAATGACGACAGCCAGGGCTTCGCCATCCTCGATGCCCGCCAGGTGCATCGCCGGGGCACCGAGGCGATCATCGCCGCGATCCGCCAGCGGGTGGGGGGCAGGCCGGTGTACCTGACCTTCGATATCGACTGCCTGGACCCAGCCTTTGCGCCTGGCACTGGCACGCCAGTGTGCGGCGGGTTGAGCACGGTGCAGGCGCTGGAGATTCTCGGCGGCTTGCGCGGAGTCAACCTGGTGGGGATGGACCTGGTGGAGGTGGCGCCGGCCTATGACCATGCCGATATCACCGCGCTGGCCGGGGCGACCCTGGCGATGGAGATGTTGTGCCTGTACGCGGCGCGGCACAAGGTGGACCAGGCCTGATCGACAGCGCGACTTACGGCCTCATTGCCGGCAAGCCGGCGATGAGGCCGTACAGGCCTACCAGCGCATCCTCACCCCAAGGCTGCCGATCAAGCCGTTGAGGTCATTGTCATCCACGTCGGAGCTGTAGTCGGCACTGACGAACAGCGCCACGTTCGGCGTCACCCGCGCCACCAGGCCCAGCCCCAGTTCCACCGTGGCGGCGCTGCGCGAGCTGGAGATCTTGTCGACCTGGTCCAGCTTCACCGGGTCGGCGTTGCTGAAGTCGTACCAGACGTTGGTGCGCACATAGGGTTCGATGGGCATGCCACGTACTTCGTAGCGCGCCGACAGCTTGGCACCGACCCGGCCGCTCCAGCTGGGCTGGCTGTCAAAGGCCTGCAGCGTTTCCTCCTGCACCTGGCTACCCGGGAAGAACTGCTGGTTGATCAATTGCGCCTGGGGCTCGATCACCCAGCCGGCGCCCAGGCCGATGGGGTAGCCGCCCTCCACCGAGAAGGTCATCGCGTGACCGCTGTCGTCGAGCCGCTGGCCAGCCTGGGAGCGGCCGTTGACGTCGATGCGCGTGCCCATGGCCACGGCGTCCACATGCCAGCCCTGTTCGTGGGTCATGCTCCAGTACACGCCCAGGCTCTCGCCGCTGAGGTTGACGGCGTCACGCTGCTTGTCGCCCAGCAGTGGGCGCATGCCGTTGAAGCTGCTCTGCAGGTTGTTGTGGCCGACGAAGATCCCCGCGCGGTGCACGTTGCCGCCATTGGTTTCACGCACGAACAGGTCCGGGCCGATCATCATCTGCTGGCTGGGCGCCTCCACCTGCGCCGGCGGCTGGGCGCCCGGACGTGGCGTGCCGGGGAAGAACTGCGCCCACTGGCTGGCGATATGGTCGGTGTCGGGCTGGCTGTGACGCTCACCCATGCGCTCGGAGAAGGCGCTGAGCAGGCCCTGGTTGAGGCCGCTGACGCTGACCGGATCGAGCGACAATCGCGGCACCTCGGGCTGCGCCAGGACGGGGGCGAAGGGTTCGCCCTCCTGGGTTTCGAAGGCGAAGGTTTCCACCGGGGTTGCCAAGAGCAGCGACGTGGAAACCGCACAGAAAAAAGCGTCGAAGCGCGAGGGATTCGAGGTGCTTTTCATGGCGGATCTCCTGTTGATGTATGAAGTGAACAGCCCAAGACCTGGCCTGATGTCACGAGCTGTACGACAAGAACAGGGGGCGACAGGTACCAGCGCACCGGCCTTCTGCAGAGCGCACGAGGGCGCGCGCTAGAGGCCCGGCACGGGTTTTTACGTCTGGTGATTACTGTTCAGCTAAGGAGAGGACGGCGCTTGCGTCAAGAAAGCGTGAAGGGATCGCGAAATGCCTGTTTGACTGTTCAACTTATTGAATTTGCGCAAATTTGAACGGTGTATATCAATAATGGTGATTTGCCGCCCCGCGGCTATGCCGAATCGTTGCTACAACCGCACTTCCACCGCCAGCGGCAGATGGTCGGAAAGGTGGGTCCAGGGCTTGTTGCCAAGGATTCTCGGTGCGTGGCTATCGGCGTTGCGCAGGTAGATGCGGTCCAGGCGCAGCAGCGGCAGGCGGGCCGGGTAGGTGCGGGCCAGCAGACCGTGGTGGCGCTCGAAGGCCTCGTGCAGGCCGTGCTGCAGCCCCAGGGTGTGGTTGCCGCGCAGCTGCCAGTCGTTGAAGTCGCCGGCGATGATCACCGGGGCATCGGCCGGCAGGGCGTCGAGCAGCCGGCGCAACAGGTGCAGCTGTTGCTGGCGATGGCGCTCGAGCAGAGACAGGTGCACGCAGATGGCATGTACCTGGCGCTGCCCGGGCACGTCCAACACGCAGTGCAGCAGGCCACGGCGCTCGGGGCCGGTGATCGATACGTCGAGGTTGCGGTGTTCGATGATCGGGTACTTGGACAGCAGCGCGTTGCCGTGGTGGCCGTCGGGGTAGACCGCGTTGCGGCCGTAGGCGAAGTCGCTCCACATGCTGTCGGCGAGGAATTCGTACTGCGAGGTCCGTGGCCAGCCGGGGTAGCGTGCGGCGTGACGGTCGTGGCTGCCGAGCACTTCCTGGAGGAACACGATGTCGGCCCCGGTGCTGCGCACCGCCTCGCGCAGCTCCGGCAGGATGAAGCGCCGGTTGAAGGCGGTGAAGCCCTTGTGGGTGTTGACCGTCAGTACCTTTACCCGGTGCACGGCCGGGGCCTGGTTGACGTTGGCGAAACCTGGACTGCCGGCTTCGAGGTTCACGGGTGCTCCTGGGGGAAGGGGGCCGCTTTGCGGCCCATCGCGACACAAGGCCGCTCCCACAGGAGATCGCGGCCTCTGTGGGAGCGGCCTTGTGTCGCGATGGGCTGCGCAGCAGCCCCAGGTTATTACTGACTCAACACAGTCTAGGACAGGCCTTCCCCTTTGGGGTTCAGTCCTCCTCCCGCTGCAGCACCAGCAACAGCAACGATCGCCCCTTCACCTCGAACACCATGTCGAACGCCAGGTGCTGCGGCTTGCGCAGCTCGGGCCGGTCGGTGTCCACCAGGCAGCTCCAGTAGTCGCCCTCCGGCACCGCCGGCAGGGTGAACGGCACCACGTCGTGGTAGGCGTTGACGATCAGCAGCATGGTCGCCTCGGCGCCGGGCCGGGCGATGCCGCTGACCTGGGCGCGGCCGTCCATCAGCATGCCCAGGCACCGCCCGTGCGGGTCTTCCCATTGCTCGACGGTCATCTCGCTGGCGTCCGGGGCCAGCCAGGTGACGTCCTTGACCCCGATCGCCTCGTTGTAGTCGCCGACCAGAAAGCGCGAGCGGCGCAGGATCGGGTAGGCCAGGCGCAGGCGGGTCAGGCGCCTGACGAAGGCCATCAGCGCCTTGCCGTCCTCATCCAGGTCCCAGTTCACCCAGCCGATCTCGCTGTCCTGGCAGTAGGCGTTGTTGTTGCCGTGCTGGGTGCGGCTGAACTCGTCGCCGGCAACGATCATCGGCGTGCCCTGGGCCAGCAGCAAGGTGGCGAAATAGTTGCGCATCTGGCGCATGCGCAGGGCGTTGATCGCCGGGTCGTCGGTGGGGCCTTCGACGCCGCAGTTCCACGACAGGTTGTTGTTGGTGCCGTCCTGGTTGTTCTCGTCGTTGTCTTCGTTGTGCTTGTCGTTGTACGACACCAGGTCGCGCAGGGTGAAGCCGTCGTGGGCGGTGACGAAGTTGACCGAGGCGTAGGGGCGCCGGCCACGGTTGTTGAACAGGTCGCCCGAGGCGGTGATGCGCGCGGCAAAGTCGGCGAGCATGCCTTCGTCGCCCTTCCAGAAGCTGCGCACGGTATCGCGGAAGCGATCGTTCCATTCCGCCCATCCAGGCGCGAAGTTGCCCACCTGGTACCCGCCCGGGCCGCAGTCCCAGGGTTCGGCGATCAGCTTGGTCTGGCTGAGCATCGGGTCCTGGCGGCAGGCGACGAGGAAACCGTGGCGCTCGCTGTAGCCGTCGTGATAGCGGCCGAGGATGGTTGCCAGGTCGAAACGAAAGCCATCCACGTGCATCTCGCCGGCCCAGTAGCGCAGCGAGTCGGTGACCAGTTGCAGCACCCGGGGGTGGCTCAGGTCGAGGGTATTGCCGGTGCCCGAATCGTTGATGTAGAAACGCCGGTCGTCGGGCATCAGGCGGTAGTACGAGGCGTTGTCGATGCCGCGCATCGACAGGGTCGGGCCGCGCTCGTTGCCCTCGGCGGTGTGGTTGTAGACCACGTCGAGGATTACCTCGAGCCCGGCGTCGTGCAGGTGCGCGACCATCTCCTTGAACTCGGCGATCTTGCCGCTGGCCAGGTAGCGCGGGTGCGGCGCGAAGAAGGCGATGCTGTTGTAGCCCCAGTAGTTGTTCAGGCCCTTGTCCAGCAGGTGCTGGTCGTTGACGAAGGCGTGGATCGGCAGCAGCTCGATGCTCGACACACCGAGTTCCTTGATATGCGCCAGCAACTCGTCGTTGGCAAGCCCGGCGAAGGTGCCGCGCAGGTGCTCGGGCACCGCCGGGTGGCGCATGCTGATGCCGCGGGTGTGGGCTTCGTAGATGATCGTGCGCTCCCATGGGATCGACACGCGCTGGTCGCGGCCCCAGGTGAAGGCCGGGTCGATGACCTTGCACTTGGGCACGAAGGGGGCACTGTCGCGCTCGTCGAACGACAGGTCGGCGTCGGGGTGGCCGATGGTGTAGCCGAACAGCGCCTCCGACCATTTCAGTGAGCCGACCAGTTGCTTGGCATAGGGATCGATCAGCAGTTTGTTGGGGTTGAAGCGGTGGCCATTCTCGGGCTCGTACGGGCCGTGCACACGGTAGCCGTAGACCAGGCCCGGATGGGCGTCGGGCAGGTAGCCGTGGTAGATCTCGTCGGTGTACTCGGGCAGTTCGATGCGCTCGATTTCCTCCTCGCCGCTGGCGTCGAACAGGCACAGTTCGACCTTGGTGGCGTTGGCCGAGAACAGGGCGAAGTTGACCCCCAGGCCGTCCCAGGTGGCGCCGAGCGGAAAGGGCAGGCCTTCGCGGATGCGCGATGGGGCGACGGAGCGGGTCTTCTTCGGGGTGCGGGGGCTCATGGCGGTCCTCATGGTCCGGGGCGTTGCATGGGTGTCGATGCGGGCCTCTTCGCGGGTAAACCCGCTCCCACAGGGGCGTTGCATGCACCTGTGGGAGCGGGTTTACCCGCGAAGAGGCCAGTGGAGCAATCAGCCGGCAGCGGGCTTCTTCACCGCCCGCGGTTTCTTGGTTGCCACCGGTTTCTCCACCGGCGCCGCTACCTTCGGCTTGGCCGCCGCCTTCTTGCGCGGCGCAGCCTTGGGCGCCAATGCCTCGGCTTCGGCCAGCTTGCGCGCCATCTGCCAATGACGGTCCTCCTGGCCCGCCGGCTTACCCTCCGACTCCCAGATCTGATAGGCGAACTCGCGAATACGCTTTTCTTCGACACTCATCTCGACGCTCCTGAATGCAGTTAGGCATGTTCAATCAACAGGTTGACCGGAAACTCCATCAGCACGGCGCTCAACATCAGCTCCCTTGAAGGGGTGACAGCACCGCCGCCGAAAAGTCCCGAGCAGTTGGCAGGCGACAAGGCAAACGGCAGGACAAGCCGGGTGTCGTCCCAGTTTTGTGCCGGGATCAACGGGGTGGTGGCCGGGCCCAGCAGCGTGCTGGCCAGCCGCGGTACGACGATGATGGCGCGTGCGTCCTCGCCCAGGCGGGCGAAGGCCAGTACCTTGTCGGCATGGCGCCCGCGCACGGCAAGCGGCAGGTAGGCGCCACGCTGGAACAGTTCGGGGTGGGCCTGGCGGGCGTCCAGCACCCGGGCGACCAGGGCCTGCTTGAGGCGGCCGTCGCGCCAGTGGGCGAGTAGCTCGGCCAGCGGCGTCGCGTCGTCCAGGCTGGTCCGTCTTGCAGGGTAGTCCACCGGGCGGCGGTTGTCCGGGTCGACCAGCGACAAGTCCCAATACTCGTTGCCCTGGTACAGGTCTGGCACGCCGGGCGTGGTCATACGCAGCAGGCACTGTACCAGGCCGTTCAGGGCGCCGGGGCAGGCCAGGCGGCGCGCCGCCTCGTGCAGGGACTGGCGCAGCTGCTGGTTTTCGTCGTCCAGCAGCAGGCCGTCGACATAGGCTGCGCAGGCTTGCTCGTAGCGTTCGTTCGGCGCAGCCCAGCTGCTGCGCAGCTTGGCTTCGCGCAGGGCCTTGCGCTGCCATTGGCGGATGCGTTCGGCATAGGCGTGCAGGGCCGCCGGATCCTGCAGGTTCAGGGTCAGCGGCCAGCTGCCGAGCAGGGTCTGCAACAGCAGCAGTTCGTCGCCGGGGCTGGGGGCCTCGCCATCGTCCAGTGCCTCGCGCAGCGGCGCGGCCAACTCGCGCCAGTGCTCGACACGGCTGGCCAGCCAGGGGCCGTGTTCGCTGAGCACGGCCAACCGTGCCCGGCAGTCTTCGCCGCGCTTGTGATCGTGGGTGGCGGTGGCCAGCAGGTTGTCGGGAAAATCGCGCAGGCGGCGCTGGGCCTCGTTGTGGAACCAGGCGGCCTCGGCGCTGAAACGCTCGGCGTCGAAGCCCACGTCGTTGCGTGACAGCAGGACGGCGCTGCGATAGAACGCGGTATCTTCCACGGCCTTGGCGGCGCTGGGCGCGGTCAGTTGCTGGAAGCGCACGCAGGCATGGCGCAGGTGCTTGCGTGGCCGTCCCGGCGGCAAGCGGCGCCACGGCTGGCCGCCGAGCCAGCGCTCGAGCTGCTCGAGCAGCGGCCAGTCGGCTTCGCCCAGCGACTGTCGTGCCCCGGCCAGCGCCTGCTGGAAAAACGCCTCGTCCTCGGCGGGGCGGCCACAGGCGTTGATATAGGTGCGATACACCGGGTAGTGCTCGACCAGCGCCTGCAGCGCCCGGCGAATGGCGCCGAGGGTGAGATCGCGGGTCATCAGGTCGTCGCGGGCCACCTGCAGCAGGGCCTGGGCCACCGACTCGCAGTCGCCGGCCAGGCTGGCGTTGAGCACCAGGTGGCGGGCGCTGCGCACCTCTTCGGCGAATTCGGGACGCTCGCTGACGCCGCTCCACAGCTCGCCCAGCGGCTCCTCGCCGGCGGGGTCGTGCTGCAGCAGCGACACCTGGTTCATGAACTCGTAGCCGGTGGTGCCGTCGGTGAGCCAGTCGCGATGCAGGTGTTCGTCGGTGCCGAGGATCTTCTCCACATAGATCGGAAAGTGTGCCAGCGCGGCATCCAGTGGCCGTCGCGCCAGCAACCGGTCGACCCGGCGGCGCAGGTTGCGGCAGTAGCGGCGTGGCTCGGCCAGGCCGTCGATATGGTCGATGCGCAGGCCGTCCACCAGGCCGCGCTCGATCAGCTCGAACAGCTTGGCATGAGTGGCCTCGAACACCACGGCGCGCTCCACGCGCAGGCCGCCGAGTTCGTTGATGTCGAAGAAGCGTCGCCAATTGATGTCGTCGGCGGCGGTACGCCAGCTGGCCAGGCGGTAGGTCTGACGTTCCAGCAGCAGGTGCAGGCGCTTGAAGCCGGCCTCGACGCGGCTGTCGAAGGCGCCGAGGGCTGATTGCAGGTCCGCGCCGGTGGCGGCCAGGCGCGCCAGCTCGTGGTGCAGGGGCAGGGCCTCGGCCAGCGGGTCGTCGGTCTCGCCGAGGGCACTGAAGTGCGCGGCCAGTGCCTGCAGGTGCGGATCCTCGGCCTGACCGAGGATGCGCCCGTAGTCCAGCGGGCAGATCGGGAAGCGATGTTCGTGGTGGGCGACCTCGAAACGCCCGTGCTGGGTGTCGAAGGTCAACGGGATCTCGCCGTTCTGCAGGGCCGCGCCGTAGTCGCTGCCAAGGAACGGCAGCAACAGCTGCCCGGCCAGCAAGGGGTCGCTGGAGTGCCACTGGATATCGAAGAATTCTGCATAGGGGCTGCGCCGGCCCCAGGCCAGCAGGCTCTGCCACCAGGGATTGTCGGCGCCGCCGACGGCCATGTGGTTGGACACGGTATCGAGGATCAGCCCCATGCCGTGCTGGCGCAGGGCGGCCACCAGGCGTTCGAGCGCCGCCTCGCCGCCAAGCTCGGGGTTGACCCGGGTCGGGTCGACCACATCGTAGCCATGCCGGGAGCCGGCGCGGGCGGTGAGGATCGGCGAAGCGTACAGGTGGCTGATACCCAGTCGGGCGAAGTAGGGCACCAGCGGCACCGCGTCATCCAGGGTGAAGTCGCTGTGCAGTTGCAGGCGCAGGGTCGCGGTCAACGGTTTCATCGGTCACGCTCCCAGGCCTGTTCGCGGGCCTGGGCCAGCAGTTCCAGGCGGCGGGCGGCGTCTTCGTCGTCGAGCAGGTCGCCTACCGGCGCCTTGAAGCGCCGGCGCCAGTTGGGGTGGCCTTCGGTGGTACCGGGCAGGTTGGGTTGCTCGTCGCAGCCCAGCAGGTCCTCCAGCGGCACCAGCACCAGCGGCGCGCGGGTATGGCCGATGAAGCGGATCGCCGCGTCGATCAGCGCGTCGTCGCTGCGCAGTGGTCCGTAGTTCTGCTCCAGTGTGCGGCGCAGGCCGTCGCGCTCCAGGGCCCGGGTGTGGCGCCAGTGCAGCTCGGTGGCGGCGTCGATCAGTTGCAGGCGATGGCTCCAGTCGATGTCGCGGCTCGCCAGCCAGCCGGCCAGGGGCGCCAGGTCATGGGTGCCGGTGGTGGCCAGGGCGTTGTCCGGCCAGTCGAGGATCGGCTTGAACAGCCCGGGCGAGGTCTGCTCGAAGGGCAGCACGCGCATGCCCAGCACGGCCTTGTCGGCCAGGCGCTCGCGCAGTCCTTCGGGCACGGTGCCCAGGTCTTCGCCTAGGATGATCGCCTGGTGCCGCGTCGATTCCAGCGCCAGCAAGCGCAGCAGGTCGTCCAGCGGATAGTCCAGGTAGGCGCCTTCGCTCGGCTTGGCGCCACGGGGGATCAGCCACAGCCGGCGCAGGCCCATCACATGGTCGATGCGCAGGCCGCCGGCATGGGCCAGGTTGGCCCGCAGCATCTCGATGAAGGCGCGGTAGCCGTTGCGCTTGAGGCCTTCAGGGGAGAAGGCGCAGATGCCCCAGTCCTGGCCGGAGCGGTTGAGGATGTCCGGCGGTGCGCCGACCTTGAGCTCGGCCAGCAACTCGTCCTGGCGGCTCCAGGCCTGGCTGCCGGCGCCATCGGCCCCTACCGCCAGGTCGGCGATCAGGCCCACTGCCATGCCGTTGCCGCGTGCCGCATCCTGGGCCCGTTGCAGGCTGCGTTCGGCCAGCCACTGGCAGAAGGCGTGGAACTCGACCCGCGCCGGGTAGGTGTTGGCGAAGGCCTCGACCTCGGGGTGATAGGGGTCGTGCCAGGCCTTGGGCCAACGGCGCCAGTCGGCGCCAAGGCCGGTGCTGACCGCCTCGGCCTGCAGCGCCTCGAAGCGACAATGGTGTTCGAGCTGCTCGCCTGCATTGGCGCGGAAGCTGTCGAAGTCCAGGCGCTGCGGATGCTCGCCCTGGCTGAACTGCCGGTAGAGCGTCTCGAGCAGGCGCAGGCGGGCGTCGGCGGCCCGTGGCCAGTCCACCAGGGCCTGCTGCTCCAGCGTTTCGAGGGTTTCCTGCAGGCCGCAGGCGTCGATGGCCATGCGCACCTCGCGCTCGCCGAACACCACGCCGGGGCTGGCGTAGAGCACGTTGCGCAGCAGCCGGCTGGACGGCGAGTAGGGGCTGAAGTGGCGCTGGTCGAACGCCGACAGGGTGTGGATCGGGCTGATCGCCAGGGCATCGGCGCCGCGCTCGGCAGCGTTGCGCGCCAGTTGCTCCAGGGCCAGGCAATCGCCGTAGCCGCCATCGCCGGGGCGGCGCAGGCTGTACAGCTGCGCCGCGATACCCCAGCAGCGCGGCGGTTGGTGCTCGACACGGTCCTCCAGGGCATGGCAGCGCGGCGGCGCCACGGCCACGGTGAAGTTGCGGCCATCGATGTCGAGGCGGTGGTAACCCACCGGCAGCTCGCCCGGCAGGCGCGCCTGGGCGTCCAGGGCCAGGCTGCATCGGCTGCCGTCTTCAAGCGTGCAATGCGCCTGGCTGTTGGCACTGAAGTAGCGTTGCAGGTCGAGGGGCTCGCCGGCATCGGCGGTCAGCAGCGGCGGCAGGTGCTCGCTGTCCCCGGCCTGCTCGACGGCGCGCAGGCTGGCGGCGACGGCGGCGGCGTCGCCGGCCGGGTGGCCGAGACCGGCGAGCACACGGCGCAATACCTCGTCGCTGACCTGCTGCGGGCGGTTGTTGGCATCGATCCAGTCGCGGGCCAGGCCCACCCGGGCGGCCAGGCGGTGGAGGGGTTGTTCGCTCATGGCGTCTCCTGGTCGGGGGGCAGCAGGCTGACCACGCAGCTGTACGCGGCGAGGGTCGAGTCGGGGTGGGCGTTGTCGCTGCTGTCGTACAGGCGCCGTTGCAGGGCGGGCAGCGCGACCGGCCGGGGCTGGGCGGCGAGGTTGAGGTCGATGCGCAGCTCGCAGCCGTTACCCAGGCGCCAGCGGGCGGTCAGCGCCTGGTCGCCGCACACCTCGGCGCCCAGGGCGCGGGTGCCGGGCAGGTGCGCGATGACATGGCGCCGGCGCAGGTCGAGCAAATGCTGGTACAGGCCGTGCCAGCCGGCCAGCACGCCCTGTTGCCGGGGCCTGGAGCAGGCGAAGGTCGCCTCGGCATTGGGGTCGGGAATCTGCTCGCGCTTTTGCGGGTCGGCGAAGGCGTCGAAGTGGGCGAACTCGCCACGCCGCCCCTCACGCACGGCATCGGCCAGCTCGTCGTGGAAGTCGGTGAAGAACAGGAACGGCTCGCGGCTGCCGTCGTCGTCGCCCATGAACAGCAGCGGGATCATCGGCGCCAGCAGCAACAACGCGGTGGCGGCGCGCAGGGCCGGCGGCGGGCAAAGGCGGGTAAGGCGTTCGCCCAGGGCGCGGTTGCCGACCTGGTCGTGGTTCTGCAAAAACAGCACGAAGGCGCTCGGTGGCAAGTGGCCGCTGGGCTCGCCCCGGGGCGAACCGTGGCGGTCGGGCTGGCCCTGGAACACGAAGCCTTCGGCCAGGCAGCGGGCCAGCTGGTCGATCGGCCGGTCCTTGTAGTCGGCGTAGTAGCCTTCGGTCTCGCCGGTCAGCAGCACATGCAGGGCGTTGTGGCCGTCGTCGTTCCACTGCGCGTCGAAGCCCTGTTGCAGCAGCGCGGCCTGGTTGTGCTCGTTTTCCAGCACCAGCCACACCTGCCGCCCGGGCTCGACGGCGGCGCGAACCCGGCGTGCCAGCTCGACGAGAAAATCCGGTTGGTCGATGGCATGCACGGCATCCAGGCGCAGGCCGTCACAGCGGTAGTCGCACAGCCACATCAGCGCGTTCTGGATGAAATACTCGCGCACCTCGGCGCGGCGAAAATCGATGGCCGCGCCCCAGGGCGTCTGCCGGTCCTCGCGGAAAAACGGGCTGGCGTAGCGGTGCAGGTAATTGCCGTCGGGGCCGAAGTGGTTGTAGACCACGTCCACCAGCACCATCAGGCCGTGGCCGTGGGCCTGGTCGACCAGACCGCACAGCGCCTGCGGCGTGCCGTAGCTGTGCTGAGGGGCGAACGGCAGCACGCCGTCGTAGCCCCAGTTGCGCGCGCCGGGGAACTGCCCCAGGGGCATCAGTTCGATGGCGCTGATGCCCAGCTCGGCCAGGCGCGGCAATACCTCGGCCACGCCGTCGTAGCCACCGAGCAGGCCCACGTGCAGCTCCTGGATCACCGCCTCGTGCCAGGGCCGGCCTTGCCACGGGTGCCGCCACGGGTAAGCGCCGACATCCACCAGCGCGCTGGGGCCGTGCACGCCTTCGGGCTGGTAGCGCGACGCCGGGTCGGGCACCTGCAGCTCATCGTCGATGCAATAGTGGTAGCGCTCGCCCGCCTGACAGGGGGCGACGCCGGTGTACCAGCCATCGTCGTCGCGCAGCAGCGCCACCGGCGGCTGCCGCTCGATCGCCACGCTCACGCTGCGCGCACCCGGCGCCCAGAGAGCGAAGCGCGCCGACGTGGCGTCCAGCAACTGTGCGCCATGCTTGTGCATCGCCGGCTCTCCGCTCAGTAGTGGGCGTGCTGCGCCTGCCTGACCAGGTCTTCGTACAGCCGGGCATAGGGCTCCACCGCCTGGCACCAGTTGAATGGCTGGGTCATCGACAGGCAGCGCATGGCGTTGAGCAGGTCCTTCTTGCCGTATACGTAGAAGGCGCGGGCAAGCGCCTCGCGGTAGCTATTGACAGTCGAGTCGTCGAACAGAAAGCCGGTGACGCCGTTTTCGATGGTATCGGCCAGCCCGCCGGTGTTGCGCGCCACCGGCAGCGAGCCGAAGCGCTGGGCGTACATCTGGCTCAGCCCGCAGGGCTCGTAGCGCGACGGCATCAGCAGGAAGTCGCTGCCTGCGAACATGCGCCGGGCGTCGGTTTCGTTGAAGCCGATGCGCACGCCGATGCGTCCAGGGTGACGCAGGGCCAGTTCGCGCATGGCCTGTTCCTCCTCGGGCTCGCCGCGGCCGATGATGGCGATCTGGCCGCCCTGCTGGACGATGTAGTCGGCCACCCCCAGGGTCAGGTCCAGGCCTTTCTGGTAGACCAGCCGCGACACCACGGCGAACAGCGGTCCGTCCGACGGTTCCAGCTCGAACAGCTCGCGCACCTGCTGGGTGTTGCGTGCCTTGCCGGCCCAGTCGTTGAGGCTGAAGTTGTGCTGCAGGTGCGGGTCGGTGGCCGCGTCCCAGCTTTCGTCGATGCCATTGGGGATGCCGCCGAGCAGGCCGTGCTGGGCCTTGCTGGCAAGGAAACCGTCCAGGCCGCAGCCGAACTCGGGGGTGGTGATCTCCCGGGCGTAGGTGGCGCTGACCGTGGTGATGTGGCTGGAGTAGGCCAGCCCGGCCTTGAGGAACGACAGCTTGCCGTAGAACTCCATGCCTTCCTGCTGCATGGCGTGGTCGGGAATCGCCAGCTCCGGGCTGCAGCCACGGCTGTACACGCCCTGGTAGGCCAGGTTGTGGATGGTGAACAGGGTCGGCGTGCTCAGGCCGCGCCAGTGCATGTAGGCCGGGGCCAGCCCGGCCGGCCAGTCGTGGGCGTGCACCAGGTCAGGGCGCCAGTGGGCCATGCCTTCGCCAGCGGCAATTTCCGCCGCAGCCAGGCCCAGGCGGGCGAAGCGGATATGGTTGTCGGGCCAGTCGCGGCCATTGTTGGCGCCGTAGGGCGTGCCGTCGCGCTGGTACAGCTCGGGGCAGATCAGCACGTAGATCACCAGGCCGTCGGCCAGGTCCATGCGCCCGATCTTGCACGGTGGCAGGGCCGCGTGGCCGCCCAGTTCGCCGACGATATGGATGGGGTTGTCGCTTTCCATCACCTGGCGGTAACCGGGGATCAGTACCCGCACGTCGTGCAGGTGCGCCAGGGCGCGGGGCAGGGCGGAGGAGACGTCTCCCAGGCCGCCGGTCTTGACCAGGTCGGCGATCTCCGAGGTGACGAACAGGATTTTGCGCTTGTTCGGATTGTGCTGGCGCTGGGCGCCCGGTGCCTTGACTGTCGGGGCGAGCGCCGATGGCAACGGCTCGCGGTTATCCGAATTGAATGACTCTACGTGAGGTTCGACAGCGGCACTGATCATACTTCTCTCCGTCCCTTTGTTCTGGTGTGTGCTTAACGTTGGCTCGTGGGTGTGCTCTCTGATCGTTGTTGCATCTTCGTAGTGCGGTCCTTGCCCCAGATTCGTGCGCGCAGGCACGGCACGTTCGGCATTCCGGCCGAAAGACGTATGGACTGGTTGGGGTGGGCGGGCCTGACGAGAGGAAGTCCTTTTGCGTCGGCCCACTTAAGTCCTGACCTGCCCGTGTTCTGCAAAGTTCGACTTTTTTACGTCACTTTTTTATGAGCAAAACGCGGGCCGAAACTGGAGTGTAGGAGACGAAATGCGAGAAAAGTGACCCATTGGTCATTTTTCTCGAGGGCGTTTGCCCGCGCAAACGTTGGCGAGTTGTTGCAAAATATGAGGGTCGCAGCGCAACGCAACGGGTTCGACCCGCGACGGGCGCGATACGGCAACAGGAAAGGGTGTCAGCGAGAGGGTGGGAGACAAAACGCTCCCACACTGGAAGGGTGAATCAAAGACCGGCGGCCTTGCCTTGCACGCGGGCCTGCTCCAGCAGCAGGTTGAGCTGGGCGACCTGCTGGCGCAGCTGGTCACGTTCGTCCTTCAACTGGCGCAGCTCGTCGCGGCGCACGGTGACATAGAGGGTCTGGGTGGGAGTGGCTGGCATCAGGGTACCCATGGCACACCTCGCATGGCTGGTGACAATTTGAAGCGTAGTCGCTTCGCGCGGCGCGCATTCTGAATTCTTCGCAGGCCCTTGGGAACTTTTTTGTTTATCGTTGTCGCCCCGTTCGTCGGTGAACCCTACGCCAGAACGCTGGACTAATCTGAAATCGTCAATTGTTGTAAAGCAAAACCAACGGGAGCGTCGTCACATGCAACTGGGAATCATCGGGCTTGGCCGCATGGGCGGCAATATCGCAAGGCGCCTGATGCGCGCAGGTCACAGCACTGTGGTCCACGATCGCAACCGCGAAGCCATCACCACCCTGGAAGGCGAAGGTGCCGTGGGCGCCCACGACCTGGGTGCGCTGGTGCAGAAACTCAAGGCGCCGCGGGCGGTGTGGGTCATGCTGCCGGCGGGCGAAATCACCGAGCAGGCCATCGCGCAACTGGCCGACCTGCTCGAGCCGGGTGACGCCATCATCGA
Organism: Pseudomonas mosselii; assembly: GCF_003205295.1. Classification (GTDB taxonomy): domain Bacteria; phylum Pseudomonadota; class Gammaproteobacteria; order Pseudomonadales; family Pseudomonadaceae; genus Aquipseudomonas; species Aquipseudomonas mosselii_B. The sequence continues at coordinate 33,419 of NZ_QJRP01000013.1, read as the reverse complement.
TGGCGGCAACACGTTCTACAAGGATGACGTGCGCCGCGCCGCCGAACTGGGCAAGCGTGGCCTGCACTACCTCGACGTCGGCACCTCCGGCGGCGTGTGGGGCCTGGACCGTGGTTACTGCATGATGATCGGCGGCGAGAAGGCGGTGTTCGAGCGCCTGGAGCCGCTGTTCAAGGCCCTCGCACCTGGCGTCGGCGATATTCCGCGTACACAGGGCCGCAGCGGCGAGCACGAGCGTGCCGAGCACGGCTACATCCACGCCGGCCCGCCCGGTGCTGGCCACTACGTGAAGATGGTGCACAACGGCATCGAGTACGGCCTGATGCAGGCCTACGCCGAAGGCTTCGACCTGCTGCGCAGCAAGGGCGGCCCGGAATTGCCGGAAGACCAGCGCTTCGACCTCAACGTCGCCGAGATCGCCGAAGTGTGGCGCCGCGGCAGCGTGGTCACCTCCTGGCTGCTGGACCTGACCGCCGACGCGCTGGTCGCCGACCCGCAACTGAGCGAATTCAGCGGCTCGGTGTCCGACAGTGGCGAAGGCCGCTGGACCATCGACGCCGCCGTCGAGCAGGCGGTGCCGGTGCCGGTGCTGTCCAGCGCGCTGTTCGCCCGCTTCCGTTCGCGCCAGCAGCAGGGCACCTACGGTGACAAGATCCTTTCCGCCATGCGCCTGGGCTTTGGCGGCCACGTCGAGAAGAAGAAGGACTGAATGAGCAAATCGACCATCCCCGCTGCGCCGCCGTGCACCCTGTTCCTGTTCGGCGCCAACGGCGACCTGGTCAAGCGCCTGCTGATGCCGGCGCTGTACAACCTCAGCCGTGACGGCCTGCTCGATCGCAACCTGCGCATCGTCGGGGTCGACCATAACGCCGCCACGGCTGCCGAGTTCGCCGAGCGCCTGCATGCCTTCATGGCCGAGCGCGAATCCGGCAAGTGCCTGGACGAGAAATTGTGGGCACGCCTGGCCAAGCGCCTGGACTACCAGACCGGCGATTTTCTCGATCCGCAGACCTACCAGGCCCTGGCCCGGCGCATCGACAAGACGCGCCACGGCAACGCCATCTTCTACCTGGCTACCTCGCCACGCTTTTTCCCCGAGGTGGCCCAGCGCCTGGGCGATGCCGGCCTGCTCGACGAGTCGGGCGGGGGCTTTCGCCGGGTGGTGGTGGAAAAGCCCTTCGGCACTGACCTGGCCAGCGCCGAGGCGCTCAACGCCCGCCTGCTCAAGGTGATGAACGAGCGGCAAATCTTTCGCATCGACCATTACCTGGGCAAGGAAACCGTCCAGAACATCCTGGTCAGCCGTTTCTCCAACGGCCTGTTCGAATCGTTCTGGAACAATCATTACATCGACCACGTGCAGATCACCGCCGCCGAAACCGTCGGCGTCGAGACGCGCGGGGCGTTCTACGACAACACCGGCGCCCTGCGCGACATGGTGCCCAACCACCTTTTCCAGTTGCTGGCCATGGTCGCCATGGAGCCACCGGCGGCCTTCGGCGCCGACGCCGTGCGCGGTGAAAAGGCCAAGGTGATCGGCGCCATCCGCCCCTGGTCGCAGAAGATGGCCCTGCGCAATTCCGTGCGTGGCCAGTACAGCGCCGGCAAGCAGGGCCGCAAGCAGCTTCCCGGCTACCGCGAGGAGGCCAACGTCGCCCCGCACAGCCAGACCGAGACCTACGTCGCCCTCAAGGTGATGATCGACAACTGGCGCTGGGCCGGCGTGCCTTTCTACCTGCGCACTGGCAAGCGCATGAGCGTGCGCGACACCGAGATCGCTATCTGCTTCAAGCCGGCGCCCTACGCGCAGTTTCGCGAAAGCGAGCTGGAGCGGCCCAAGCCCAACTACCTGAAGATCCAGATCCAGCCCAACGAGGGCATGTGGTTCGACCTGCAGGCCAAGCGCCCGGGGCCGGAGCTGGTGATGGAGAATGTCGAGATGGGCTTCGCCTACAAGGACTTCTTCAAGATGACCCCGGCGACCGGTTACGAGACGCTGATCTACGACTGCCTCACCGGTGACCAGACCCTGTTCCAGCGTGCCGATAACATCGAGAACGGCTGGCGTGCGGTGCAACCGTTCCTCGATGCCTGGGCGGCCGAGGGCGGCGAGGTGCATGGGTATGCGGCCGGGGAGGATGGCCCCGAGGCCGGCGACGAGCTACTGGCGCGGGACAAGCGCGAGTGGCATACGCTGGGGTGACGCCAGCGGGGACAACGACCTGCCGCCGTTGCAGCACGGCGGCAGGTTTTCAGAGCAGCCCTACAAGGTAAACGACAGCGCCGAGAACACCATCCCGCCACTGCCCGCCCAGCCCATGCAGAACTGGCCTGGCTCGGCCTCACCCCGGCTCATGGCATCAAAGATACCGAAGGGGATCGACGCGGTAATGATGTTGCCGGTCTTGTGCCCGACGTGATGCAACTTGTGATCGACGCCGATCATCTGGCCAATGTGTTCCCACATCTTCGGCGAGCCGGTATGGATGAACACTTTGTGCACGTCGTCCGCGGTGAGTTTCTGCAGGTTGAAGACTTTTATCGCTTCGTTGCGACCGTCTTCGTGCAGGGCGGCGGCATAGGAGTTGAACTGGTACTGGCCACCGGTCGGTTCGATCTTGGCGATATCTTCCTCGTTGCAGAACAGTTTCCAGTCCGGCAAGGAGATCGTCGACAAATCACTCAGGTCAGGTCGGTTGATATAGGAGAACTTGAAGTTCCCCGGTGCCTCGTTACTCAGGATGGTGACGACGGCGGCCTCGCCAATGGTAAAGCTCGGGAACTTGTAGGCCAGCTCGGCCGGTGACTGCAACGAGAAGTTCTTGGGCATCACCGGCCCGCCTTCCGACATGCCGAACTCCATGTTGACGATGGCGGCGTAGCGGATCTCGCCCGCTTGCATCTTGCTGTTGATGACGTCCATGGCCGTCACCCAGCCGTTGCAGGCATCGACCACGTCGTAATTGCGGCAGTTCAAGCCCAGGGCCTTGGCGATGAAGGTGCTGTTGGCCGGCTCGATGAAGCCGCGGGTGACGTTGGGGTAGATCAGCAGGTCCAGGTCGGCCTTGCTGATATTGGCCTGGGCCAGCGCCGCGTCGAATGCCGCTTCCATCAGTGCCATTGGCGTCTCGTCAGCCGCCAGCCAATGGCGGGTGTCACTGCCGCTTTTATCCAGCAACTTGCCGATGGTCTTCAAGGTTTTCGGCAAGTCCTCCTGGAAGGTGTCCCTGGAGTATTGTTCGACCAGGTTGATGACGTCCTGGTTGGTGACTTGGCGTGACGGCAGTATTGCGGAAAGTCCGACGATCTTCATATAACGTCCTTGTTGAGGGGATTGATCCTGCGCGGTATGTGCGCATGAGTGGAGGCGTGCTCATCCTTGTAAGCAGCCATTGGCCTGATGCCTGCCAGTCAAGCGAAAGGGGGCCGCTCTGCGGCCTTTCGCCGGCAAGCCGGCTCCCACAGGGCGCGTGCATTCCCTGAGCCTGCGCTGTATCCGTGGGAGCCGGCTTGCCGGCGATGGGCTGCGTAGCAGCCCCGGTGACGCCTACTGACTGGCATATTTCTAGCACAGGGTATTCGCGAACCAATGCCGTGGATCAATGTTCCTGCGTGTCGCCAGCGGCACAACTCAAGTGCTGAGTTACGTGTTGTTCCATAGGAGATCGCGTAGGGAACTGTTATCTCTGTGGGAGCAGGCTTGCCCGCGAAGCAGGCGCTGCGGTGCCTGGCACCGGCTATGCCGGTGTTCGCGGCTAAAGCCGCTCCCACAAGTCCAGCGCTCGATTCAGCGTTTGCGCGATCCTGTGGGAGCGGGTTTACCCGCGAAGGGCTGCAAAGCAGCCCCAACAAGTGCGATGAAGCGCTAACTGACTGGCATTAGGCGTCGGCGTTCTTATTCTAGGGTGAAGCGGGCGGAGACCTATCAGCAGGAAAGGTCTTGATTTCATGTAGGATTTTTCGCAGCGCAGGGCTTTACCCCAACGTTCAGTGGAACGACCAGCCGCAGCGAAGCATCCAAACCCAGGCCAACCCGCCAGAGGATCCCCGATGCCTGCCCCGATCGAAGACTACGCCCTCATCGGCAACTGCCGCAGCGCCGCCCTGGTCAACCGCGACGGTGCCCTCGACTGGCTGTGCCTGCCGCGCTTCGACGCCCCCGCGGTGTTCGCCGCCTTGCTGGGCAACGAGGAAAACGGCCGCTGGCGCATCGCCCCCAGCGACCCCGTCGAGCACAGCACTCGCCGCTACCTCGACGACACCCTGGTACTGGAAACCACCTGGACCACCGCCAGTGGCCGCGCCCGGGTGCTCGACTGCATGCCCCTGGGCGAGCGCAACGCCGTGCTGCGCATCGTCGAGGGCCTGGCCGGCGAGACGGCCTTCGAGATGGACCTGGTGCTGCGCTTCGACTACGGTCGCAGCGTGCCCTGGGTGGAAAAGATCGATCCGCTGACCCTGAGCGCCGTCGCCGGCCCTGATCGGCTGATCTTGCACAGCAGCACCGAAACCCATGGCCGCGACCACCACAGCGTCGCCCGTTTTCGCGTGTGCGCGGGGCAGCGCCAGGTGTTCAGCCTCTGCCACCAGGCCTCGCACCTGCCCGTGGAGCCTGATTGCGATATCGACCACGACCTCGAGCAGACCCTCGAGCAGTGGCGGGCCTTCGCTGCCCGCTGCCCCGACGTCGGTCCCTACACCGACCGGGTGCGTCGTTCGCTGCTGACCCTCAAGGCCATGACCTACGCGCCTACCGGCGGCATGGTCGCCGCCGTCACCACGTCGCTGCCCGAGCGTGTCGGCGGCGAGCGCAACTGGGACTACCGCTACTGCTGGCTGCGCGATGCCACCATGACCCTGCTGGCGCTGATGAACCTGGGCTACTTCGACGAGGCCCAGGCCTGGCGTGAATGGCTGCTGCGCTCGGTGGCCGGCAATCCCGAGCAGATGCAGATCATGTACGGCCTGGCGGGGGAACGTGACCTGCCCGAATTCACCTTGCCCTGGCTACCGGGTTACGAGGGCTCGCAGCCGGTGCGGGTCGGCAATGCCGCCGCCGGCCAGTTGCAGCTGGACATCTACGGCGAACTGGCCGACGCCATGACCCAGGCCATCAAGGGCGGCCTACCGCGCCACCCGCGCGGCGCGGCCATCGCCCGTGCGATCCTGCCGTACCTGGAAGGCATCTGGCGCGAGCCGGACGAGGGCCTGTGGGAGGTACGGGGCGGTCGCCAGCACTTCGTGCACTCCAAGGTCATGGCCTGGGTCGCCTTCGACCGGGCGGCGGGCCTGGCCGACACCACCGAGGAAGGGCGTGAGCGAAGCCGGCATTACCGCCAGGTGGCGGACGAGATCCGTGACGAGGTCTGCCGGCGCGGGCTGGACGCCAGCGGTCGGCACTTCGTCCAGGCCTACGGCTCGGCGGAGCTGGACGCGAGCCTGCTGCAGATCGCCCTGACCGGCTTTCTGCCAGCCGACGATCCACGTTTTCTGCGCACCCTGGAACAGATCGAAAGGCGCCTGCTGCGCAACGGCCTGCTGCTGCGCTACGACAGCGACAATTGCAGCGACGGTCTGACGCCGGGGGAGGGGACGTTCCTGGTGTGTTCGTTCTGGCTGGCGGATGTGTATGTGCTGCTGGGGCGGCAGGACGAGGCGCAGGTGCTGTATGAGCGACTGACGGGCTTGTGCAATGACGTGGGGCTGCTGGCCGAACAGTACGACCCGGCGGGGAAGCGCATGCTGGGGAATTTCCCGCAGGCGTTCAGCCATATCGGGATCATCAATACGGCGTTGAACCTGCACCGGGCGAAGTGTCCGGTGCGGGATCGGGCGAAGTGCGGCGACTAAGCCTGCGACTTCTGACGCTGGGCTATCAGTTTTTCCTCATTGCGTGTAGTCCATTTCCGAATCATCCTTTTGCCGCCTTTCAGCCATTGCTACGGCTCTCCCTGCAACCTAGGCTCCCACGGTCGTTGCCAATTCAGCGACCGGGTCTGCAAACCCGAGCCAAAGAAGAAGGACGCCGTTGCCAGGCCTCAGGTGCATCAAGGCACCTGGAGGCTTGTTTCATGGTGGCTGCGTGCGGGAGGTCTTCGGACCTGCCGGGTTACCTTCTTCTGCCCCGGTTTTTGCAGCCTGTACGTAGCCGCCACCCCTCCACTGCAAAGGAAGGACGGCGGCGTATCCTTGCCGCAGGAGAAGTCGAAATGTTGAAGATCGTCCCTGACCCACCGCCATCCAATCCTTCCCCTCATCATCTTGAAGACACCCTGATCCAGGCAGCGGAATATGTGCGCTGCGCCCTGATCGTGGCGCATCAGTCGGTGCTGGCCTCACATCCGCATTCGCTTGGTGCAACGCTCGCGCTGACAGCGGTGCACGAGATGGAAACCGTACGCGCGCTGCTGGACTCTGCGTTGGTGCAGGTGCAGGCGCCAGCACAGGTGCAGACACGCCATTGAGTTTGCGCATCCTGCGTGGGATGCAGTGGTTGAAGTGGGCATGTCTGGCGATGATTGACGTTGGCTACGTGGGTAACCGCGTTGGTGCTATCGCGGGGCAAGTCGCATCGGCGCACCGCCGCTCCCGCGTTGGTGATGCCTGCCACTGTGCTCCCTAGGCGGTAGTTCAGCTCGATGGGCTGGGAGATCTTTTACAGTGGTATTGCAACGAGGTTGGATGGATACGGACTGTCGTACGGCAGCGGCGTGACATGGGTGGCACTTGTCTGGAAGGCATGGGCGAGGCGTAGATCCTCGCCTAGGTGATGCTCTGGTGACTTAAGCGACTTTGGGACGCATAGATACTGCAATAGTGCTAAACAGCATCATCCGGTATGGCTTCAATATCGCTGATCTCCAGCACTGCCTTGGTTTGCCGGAGCCTGCCGGTGACGCTGATGTTCACTTCGCTGGCGAAGTGCTCGACGACGTCATCGTAGATGCTGTCGTTGAAAGCACATTTGAGTTCGGCCTCGCCGTTGGGGCGGCCACGGAGGATGAAGGTCAGGTTGTCCTTGTCCAGTTCTCGGATTTGACCGCTGGTCTGCACGAGTTGGTGCTTTTGGGAAAGGTACCGGGCCAGCGTTTCACTGATGAATTTTCGGTGGTGGCGGTTCAGGCGGATGACTTGATTGTTCTTGATTAACTGCCCGCGAATCTCGGCAGACTCCACCTGGCCGTGAGTCGGTGGAGTCAGGTCCCTCAGTGCTTCCAGTATGGAGATCTCAGGCTCGTTGCCTGTGCGCTCGACAAGCCAGCTCAACCCCGACTCGAGTACGCATGCACTCTGGGCATAGGCGTCCATGGGGGAGGTCTGCAGTTCCAGTTGATCGGGTTTGGGGATGCTGAACGAAACTTCGAAACTGTTGTAGGCAAAGCGCGTGGCCGGAAGATCGTATGATTTCCTGAAACTCTCTTCCGGCCTGCCTTGCGAGACGCTTTGCGTGACGACTTCAAGGATTTTCTTGAGCGCGCTTGCCGGGCTGTTGACCGCTCGTGCAATCACGCTGGCGGGTACTGCGCCTTCCCTCAGGCCTGGTCCGATGAGGCGATAGGACAGTAGCGGCATATGCTCTGGGCAAAGGGTGGCATGGGGTTCTGGCTTGAACTGCGTGGGTACGTCATCCAGGCTTTCCAGGCTCCAGGCCATGGAGGGAGACATGTCGTAATGCATATCGACTACCCAGAGCCAGCTCTGTTTGAGCAGGTCATGGACAGACTTGTGCCCAGCTTTCAACTGTTGGATCAGCGAGGGGCTGGTAGGGGCAACCAGATAGCGAATCAACTTCGCTTCCCGGTCTTCCTCGCTTTCATACCAGAAACGCTGGAGGGTATCGCTGCCCAAGGTGGTGAATATCTTGGGACCGTCGAAGTCGTAGAGGACTTCCGCGATGTGCTGCCCCTCAAAGAGATGGGGGCTGATCGTGTTCGAGGCAATGGGCCACAGCATGCTCAAACCTCCGCCATCGAAAACAGACGGTAGCGCTCGACGTCCTTGCAAGGCCACCAGGTCATATGGAGAGGATTGCGCTTTGCAGGAGTCTGCAGAATTTTTCCATGGCTTGGGTCGAGTCTGGCGACAACGATATATCGTCCAAGCCGAGGGAACAGCGAGCGTTGGTGGCTGCAACTGGCAAAATCGGGGAACACGGATAAACCATGGCGAATGCAGGAGTTTTCACCGGCTGCATCAACGGCCCGGCCACGCTCCGCCTGTGAGAGGCAATCCAGTTCGTGTACAGGGTTGTTGAGTGAAACCATATAGATCATACCGGAGCAGCTCACGGCGGCTGGCAGTGGGCAGTTATCAGGCAGCCCGTCGGGGAAGGTCATCAGTACGTCCTTATCGTGTCTGGCATTCTAGGTCCATGGTCGTGGTGCGTCCATGTGGTATGACTCGGCGGTCGGCAATGTACTGTCAACGAACAACGATTTTGCCGAAATGTGTTCACATGCCTGCTGCATCGCACATGACTGTAGATGCAAATGGACGAGACTGGGGCTGATCTAAGTGTCTGAATCTCTGTCTTCGTTGTAGGGCATTTCCGTGTCGCTGCTGACGCTATCGTTATCCCGCAATGACGCTGCATGGTTCCGATACCCAACAGTGGATTGCGCAGGACTCACCTAGGCGAATGAAGTGGCAGCTATGGCATGATGCCCGGCCCCGCACGCGATAGACGCCTGCCATGAAAGGAATACTCAGATGCCCTCGACCCCACCCAATGGCCTGCCGGTCTATCGCCTGATCACCGGTAAGGACGACGCCAGTTTTTGCCAGCGTATTTCCGAGAGCTTGGCGTTGGGCTATCAGCTTTATGGTTCACCCAGCGTGACCTTCGATAGCAGCAAGGGATATGTAGTGGCTGCCCAGGCAGTGCTGTGGTCGGTAGCCAGGGACTGAGGCAGGATGGATGCCGCAATCTGCCTGCGCCGGGCCATACTCGACGACGCCGATGAAGTTGCCGTCCTGGTTGCAGAGGCCTACAGCCCCTACATCGTGAGGGTCGGTCGGGCACCTGCGCCGATGTTTGATGACTATCGGCAAGTGAGGGGCAGGCCCTTTAAGGTCTTTGGGCGCGATGGCTATTGACCGAGTGAGGGCCGCAAGGTGGACGCCGCAAGCCTTGCAGCGCCTATGAGATTGAGCGCCGCCCGCGCGGCGCATCGCGGGACAAGCCCGCTCCTACATTTGTTGCAACGTGCCGAACCTGTCAGGCCATGGTTGCCAGCCTTGGTGCATGTCTTGAGACCGGTGGGACGGCAGTGGCGCCCATGCTGAAACTGCGTCGGGCCAACAAGGCGGACCAGGTAATGGCACAGGATTGACTGGCCCGAAACAGATGTGGGAGCGGCCTTGCGCCGCGATGCGCCGCGCGGGCGGCGCTCGATCTCAGAGGCGCTGCAGGCTTGCGGCGGGCACCTGGTGGCCCTCACCCGGTCATTAGTCCTACCACCCAAAGACCTCGAAAGGATAGCTCCTGCGGATGATGCCGCACCATGTGTGAAGCATTGCGTCACAGTTAGCTGCTGGTGCGCACCTGATGTACCGGGTAACACTCTCCCGCTCTGAATTGCGAGGGCTGGAACATGGCTATGCACAACCCGCCTCACCCCGGTGAAACCCTGCGTGAAGATGTCCTGCCCACCCTGGGCCTGACGGTGAAGGCACTCGCCGAGCACCTGGGCTTTTCCCGGGAGGCGCTGTCCCGGGTTCTTCATGGCCGGGCGGCGGTTTCTCCGGATCTGGCGGTGCGCCTGGAAATGGCCGGCATCAGCACGGCGCGGCTGTGGCTGACGATTCAGGTTGACTACGACATCTGGCAGGCCCGCCAGCGCCAGCAACCAGTGATCAAGCGGCTTCACCAGGCAGCCTGAAGCCGCCACAGTATTGCGCCCGGTGATGTTGGGTCGACTTGAGCGACTACAAGACTCATGGCTACTTCAAAAGTGCTGAACAGCATCGCCTGGGATGGCTTCGATATCGACGCCGCGTGCCTGGAGGCTTCAGCCGGGTAAATGGCGGGCTCCCGGTCATGGTGCCGTGAACACGTAGTCCGAGGGCTCGAAGCATTCCTGCGTGTTCATATGTACATTGCGCAGGTGCTCGGTTTGCTGAAGTGCTGCCTGGAGCGGTTCGGCGGCATAGCCGATGAGCAGGGCGCGGCGCGGTGCGCCGCTGGTATTCAGGCTGGCGGCATGCATCAGGTCTACATCGAATACCAGGGCATCCCCCGCGCACCCCGACAGGCCAAGGCTCCGGGATTCGTCGCTGTAGTCGAAGGGCGTCTCGCCCGGTTCGGGCCGGTGGCTGCCAGGGACAATCCGGGTGGCGCCGTTCTGCGGGCCGTAGTCGTCCAGGTAGACCATGACACCCGCCAGGTCGCCCGGCCGTTGCATCGACAGGTCGCGATGCAGCGCCTGGTGGCCGCCACCCGCCACGGGAGCACGGCCCTCCACCTGGTAGAGAAAGAACCGTTCACCGATCAGCACGCCTACCGCTGCCAGCAACCGCGGCAGGCGGCAGACCTCCTGGACCCGCTTGGCGCAGTCCAGTTGCGAGTGGCGCCAGTCGCTGGCGCGTGGCACTGGCCACTGCTGCGGGGGTTTCACCCCGACCTCGAACACGTGGCGCAATTCCTCCAGCCATCCATGGGGGACGACCTGGCGAAGCAGGACATAACCGGCCTGCTGAAGTGTCGCGTGGTGGGGCATTGTCGTCTCGCTCTCCCTGTCGATGACCAAGCGTACTAAGCACAGTTGGCTTTTGCGAGGGGCTGGAATCCCCTGCTCGTCGCAGGGCAACACTTCCCGGCAAAAATCCCGGATAATGCCCGTCATTTATCCGTTCCCGCCCGCTTTTGGTACCCCTGCGCATGGAAATCAAGGTCAATTTTCTCGACAACCTTCGTCTCGAAGCCAAGTTCGACGACTTCACGGTGATCGCCGACCAGCCGATCCGCTACAAGGGCGACGGCTCGGCCCCGGGGCCGTTCGACTACTTCCTGGCATCGTCGGCGCTGTGCGCGGCGTACTTCGTCAAGCTGTACTGCCAGACCCGCGATATTCCGACCGAGAACATCCGCCTGTCGCAGAACAACATCGTCGACCCCGAGAACCGCTACAACCAGATCTTCAAGATCCAGGTCGAGCTGCCCGAGGACATCTCCGAGAAGGACCGCCAGGGCATCCTGCGCTCCATCGACCGCTGCACCGTGAAGAAGGTGGTGCAGACCGGCCCCGAGTTCATCATCGAGGAAGTCGACAATCTCGACGCCGACGCCCAGGCGCTGCTGATGCCGGTGTCGGATACCAGTACCTACATCCCAGGCAAGGACCTGCCGCTGGAGCAGACCATCGCCAACATGTCGGCGATCCTCGCAGGCCTGGGGATGAAGATCGAGATCGCCTCGTGGCGCAACATCGTGCCCAACGTCTGGTCGCTGCACGTGCGCGATGCGCAATCGCCGATGTGCTTCACCAACGGCAAGGGCGCGACCAAGGAAGCGGCGCTGGCCTCGGCGCTGGGCGAGTTCATCGAGCGGCTGAACTGCAACTTCTTCTACAACGATCAGTTCTGGGGCGAGGACATCGCCAACGCGGCGTTCGTGCACTACCCGAACGAGCAGTGGTTCAAGCCAGGGCCGAAAGACGCGCTGCCGGCCGAGATCCTCGACGAGCACTGCCTGGAGATCTTCAACCCGGACGGCGAGTTGCGCGGCTCGCACCTGTACGACACCAACTCGGGCAACAAGGAGCGTGGCATCTGCTCGCTGCCGTTCGTGCGCCAGTCGGACGGCGAGACGGTGTACTTCCCGTCCAACCTGATCGAGAACCTGTACCTGAGCAACGGCATGAGCGCCGGCAACACCCTGGCCGAGGCGCAGGTGCAGTGCCTGTCGGAGATCTTCGAGCGGGCGGTCAAGCGCGAGATCCTCGAAGGCGAGCTGTGCCTGCCGGACGTGCCGCAGGAGGTGTTGGCCAAGTACCCGGGCATCGTCGCCGGCATCCAGGGGCTGGAGGAGCAGGGCTTCCCGGTGCTGGTCAAGGACGCGTCGCTGGGCGGCGAGTTCCCGGTGATGTGCGTGACCCTGATGAACCCGCGCACCGGCGGCGTGTTCGCCTCGTTCGGCGCCCACCCGAGCTTCGAGGTGGCGCTGGAGCGCAGCCTTACCGAACTGCTCCAGGGCCGCAGCTTCGAGGGCCTGAACGACCTGCCGCAGCCGACCTTCGACAGCCTCGCGCTGACCGAGCCGAACAACTTCGTCGAGCACTTCATCGATTCCAGCGGCGTGGTGTCGTGGCGTTTCTTCGGCGCCAAGGCCGACTTCGAGTTCGTCGAGTGGGACTTCTCGGGCCACGGCGAGGACTCCAACCAGCAGGAGGCGCAGACCCTGTTCGGCATCCTCGAGGACCTGGGCAAGGAGGTGTACATGGCCGTGTACGACGACCTTGGGGCCACTGCCTGCCGCATCCTGGTGCCGGGCTATTCCGAGATCTACCCGGTCGAGGACCTGATTTGGGACAACACTAACCGCGCCCTGGGTTTCCGGGCCGACATCCTCAACCTGCACAAGCTGGACAACCGTTCGCTGAAGCTGCTGCTCAAGCGCCTGGACAACGCCGAGGTGGATGACTACACCACCATCACCACGCTGATCGGCGTCGAATTCGACGACAACACGGTGTGGGGCCAACTGACCATCCTCGAGCTGAAGCTGCTGATCCACCTGGTGCTGCAGCGTTTCGAGGACGCCAAGGAGCTGGTCGAGATGTTCCTGCAGTTCAACGACAACACCGTCGAGCGCGGGTTGTTCTACCAGGCGCTGAACGTGGTGCTGGAGGTGGTGCTGGACGATGAGCTGGAGATGGCCGACTACGAGCACAACTTGCGGCGCATGTTCGGCAATGAGCGGATGGACGCGGTGCTGGGCTCGGTGGATGGCAGCGTGCGTTTCCATGGGCTGACGCCGACCAACCTGCAGCTCGAAGGGCTGGACCGCCACCTGCGCCTGGTGGAGAGCTACAAGAAACTGCACGCGGCGCGGGCGCGCGCGGCAGGGCTCTGAGCCGAGTCGCTCGAATGAGTGAAAAGGGTCGCCTGGCGACTAATGCCAGTTAGTTAAGACCATTGGGTCGCTGCGCGATCCTTCGCGGGTAAACCCGCTCCCACAAGTACAGCGCTCGGTTCGGCGTTTGCGCGATCCTGTGGGAGCGGGTTTACCCGCGAAGGGCTGCAAGGCAGCCCCAATAAGTGCGATGAAGCGCAATCCCACAGGCATTAGCCTGGCAACCCTTTTTCTTTAGCGCAACCGCAGCATCCGGTCCAGGGACAGTGCCCCGCCGCCCCGGGCGATCAGCAGCAGGAGCAGGCCGGCCCAGGAAAGGTGGGTGGGCCAGGCGTCCGGGTAGACGAAGATCTCGATCACCAGGGTCATGCCCAGCAGGGCCAGGGCCGACAGCCGGGTGAACAGGCCGAGCACCAGCAACAGCGGGAACAGGTGCTCGGCATAGGTCGCCAGGTGCGCCGCCAGCCAGGGTGACACCAGTGGCAAGGCGTACTCGCTCTGGAACAGCTCGTAGGTGCCGGGGGTGATGCTCAGCAGGCCTTCGACCTTGGTCCGACCAGACAGAAAGAAGATCGAGGCGATGCCCAGGCGGGCGACCAGGCACAGGATGCTGTCGCCGAGCAGGCGCTGCAGCTGTTCGGCGAGTCGGTTCCAGTAAAAGCGCAGGCCGTGGGGCGATGGGCTGGCGTGGCTGATGTCCATGGCGTTTTCCTCAGGTGAAGGCGAGCGGGCGCAAGGCCCGGGCATTCAGCAGCCCGCCAAGCAGGTCACTGAAGTCCAGGTCGGGTTGGGCGTGCAGGGCAAGCTGTGAGGCCTTGTCCAATGTGTAGCCGGCGGCACAGGCATCGAGGAAGGTGCATCCCCCCAGGCTCAACGGCTGGTGGACGACGCCTTCGCGGGCGCCGCCGAGCAGGGCGCCCTCGGCCACCCAGGGCTGATCCTCGGGCCAGGCCCTGCCGTCGCGGCTGTGGTGCCATAGGCTGTAGGCAGGATGCTGGTCGAACCAGTGCCAGCGTGCGCTGGAGCGCGGGCTCAAGTGGCTGTGTTCGAGGTCCGAGGCGGTCATGCCGGCCAGGTCGGCCACTGTCAGCCAGGGCTCGTCGTCGGCGCCGAACGCTTCGCACCAGGCGAAGTCCAGCCGTGCGACGTCCGCCAGGTAGCAAAGCCCATGGACGGGCTGCAACGCCTCGAGAAATGCCGGAAACGCCGCGCCATAGCGGATCAGTCGCACATCACAGGGCGGCGATTGCCGGGCATATTCCGCGGCGGCGTCGTGCATCCATTGCTGCCCGACCAGGGTTTCGACGCTGGGAAAGTTGGCGCGCAGGGCCTCGACGCAACCGGCCAGCACCGTGTTGCGGTACACCGTGAACGCGGGCTGTGCTGTCAGTGCCGTCAGCTCAGGCGCGGGGCGCTGATAGACGGCGTCGATGAAGGCATTCTGGAACTGTCCGAGGCGCAGGTTCATGGCAAGGCTCCTGCCAGGTCGAGGGTGGCCTGGGCGAGGGCGCGTTCGGCGAGCAGTTCGGCAAACGCGGGGATGTTGCCGTCGCGTTCAATCAGGGTCGGACGCGGACCGATGCGGGCGATCAACTGCTGGTACAGCGACCACACCGGCGCGGCGATGGCGGCATCGTGGGAATCGACCAGCAGTGCGCCCTGGTCGTCGTGACGGTGTCCGGCCAAGTGGATCTCGGTGATGGCCTGGGCCGGGAAACGGGCGAGGTAGTCGGCGGCGTCGAAGCCGAGATTGTGGGCACTGACATACACATTGTTGACGTCCAGCAACAAGCCGCAGCCGGTGCGTCGCACCAGTTCGGCGAGGAAGTCGATCTCGTCCCGGTCATGGCCCTGCAGGTACAGGTAGTGGCTGGGGTTCTCGATGGAGATGCGGCACCCCAGGGCATCCTGGGTGCGCTGGATGTTGTCGGCGATGCGGATCAGGGCCTCGTCGCTGCGTGGAAAGGGCAGCAGGTCCGGATGATACTGGCCGCGCCAGGTCGACCAGGCCAGGTGTTCCGACACCAGGGCCGGGTGTACCTGGTCGATCAGGGTACGCAGGCGCCGCAGGTGCGTGGCGTCAGGTTCAGCATCCGCCGCCAGTGACAGTGCCACGCCGTGCAGCGACAGCGGATGGCGCTCGGCCATCCGCGCCAGCCAGGCCAGGCGAGGGCCGCCGACCATGTAGTTTTCCGGATGGACTTCGAACCACAACCCCTCGGCGTGGCAGGCCCAGGCCTGGTCATAGTGCTCGGCCTTCAGGCCGAGCCCTGCGCCCATCGGCGTATTTCCGTTCATGGTCGATGGCCTGTGCTCAGGATTTGATCGGGGTCAGCGAACCCATGCCGTTGGGGGTCTTGATCGAGGTGCAGGTACCCGTCGGCACGTTTTTCCAGTGCATGCCGTCGTAGTCCTTTTTCGCGCTGCCGGCGCAGGTGGTGCCGGCGCCGGCCTTGCAGTCGTTCTTGCCGGCCATGGCCACGCCGTAGCATTTCTCCATGGTGGCCGCCTTGGTGGTGTCGTCGGCCAGGGCTGCGCCTGCCAGCGAGGCGAGGGCAAGGGCGGCGGTGGCGAGGGCGAGGGTTTTCATGGTGTCGTCTCCAGAAGGTGGGGCCGTGGCGATGTACCGGCGGCTCATGGTGTAGTTCGTGGCGGTGGGCGAGGCGGTTACAGCGCCTGCAAAATATTTTTCGCCACCTGCGCCGGCCACCTAAGGTAAGGAAGCGGCGTCAGTGCTTGCGCAGGGCGTTGCGGCGATGGTTGGATAAAAAAGAAACCCACAGACGGTGTAACCCCGGCGGCCGATGCAACGAACTAACCCACAGGATGTGCTCAGCGCACGCGAGTCACAGTTGCAGGCCCTGCTGTTGCTTGGGCTGGCCGGTGACGCCGGGGCCTATCGCGAATTTCTTGCGGCGCTGGCGGTGCACCTGCGCGGCTTTCTGCGGCGGCGCCTGGCGCAACGACCGGCCGAGGTCGAAGACTTGCTGCAGGAGGTGCTGCTGGCGGTGCACAATGCCCGCCACACCTACCAGGCGCAGCAACCGTTGACCGCCTGGGTGCAGGCGATTGCCCGCTACAAGCTGGCCGACCACTGGCGCGGTCAGGCCCGGCGCGAGGCGCGCCACGAGCCGCTGGAGGATGACAGCGAGCTGTTCGCCTGTGGCGAAGAAGAGCCGGCCCAGGCCAGCCGGGACCTGAACAAGCTGCTTGGGCAGTTGCCCGACCGCCAGCGCCTGCCCATCGTCCACGTCAAGCTCGAAGGGCTGTCGGTGGAGGAAACCGCGCGTATCACCGGGTTGTCCAGTTCGGCGGTGAAGGTGGGCATACACCGGGGGCTCAAGGCCCTGGGAAGGTTGATTCGAGGTAAAGACGACCATGAAGACCGATGAGTTGATCAGCCTTTTGGCGACCGCCGCAGAGCCGGTGGATCGTCATGCGCTGGTGCGACGCCTGCTGCTGGCGCTGCTGGTGGGCCTGCTGGGCGCGTTGTTGATGACCGTGGCCATCTACGGCGTGCGCAGCGATCTGGCCGAGGTGGCACGCACGCCGTTGTTCTGGGCCAAGCTGGCCTTGCCCACCAGCCTGGGCCTGCTGGCCCTGTGGCTGACCCAGCGCCTGGCCAGGCCAGGTGTGCGCGGCGGCGCGCTGTGGGGATTGCTCGGCCTGCCGCTGCTGCTGGTGTGGCTGGGGGCAGCCGTCAGCCTGGCCGGCGCGCCGGTGGAGGCCCGCGCCGACCTGATCTTCGGCCGTACCTGGCGCACCTGCGCGTTGAACATCGCCCTGCTGTCGACGCCGGTGTTCGCCGCGGTGTTCTGGGCCCTGCGCGGCCTGGCGCCGACCAGGCTGCGCCAGGCCGGTGGCGCCGGCGGGTTGCTCGCCGGATCCACCGCGACCCTCGTGTACTGCCTGCACTGCCCGGAAATGACGGTGCCGTTCTGGGGGGTGTGGTACCTGTTGGGGATGTTGCTGCCGACCGTCGTCGGGGCGTTGGCAGGGCCTCGCCTGCTGCGTTGGTGATCGGGTGCGGTTTTGCCGCACTAGACATTGGTCTATTGGCGCATTTGCGGGGGCTGGTCTTTTCTGTTGCCTGCCCGACGTTCGAGCGTAGGGGCGCAATCGATGTTTCGGACAGGGAGGTCATCATGAATGGAAAATGGCTGGCAGCCGCGATGCTGCTGTGGATGTTCTCGCTGACGGCACAGGCCGACTGCGCGGTACTGGGGCCAGGGGAGGATCCGTGTGCAGGTCCAGTGCTGGGCCCCACGACCTGCGTGTGCGAGCCCTGATCGCCTGAGGGCGCAAGGAAGAATCAATCATTGACCAGGAGGTTATCCATGAAGAAAGCCATGTTGGCTGTGCTGCTGTCGTGGGGGCTCGTCGCCACGGCCCAGGCGTCGTGCCCAGTGTTCGGTCCGGGTAAGGATCCGTGTGCCGGGCCGGTGTTCGGCCCTTCCACCTGCCAGTGTCCCTGAAGCTCGGTCAGGGCAGGGGCAGCGTTTGTACCCCCTTGTAGGAGCGGCCTTGTGTCGCGAAAGGGCTGCGTAGCAGCCCCGGCGATTTTGCATGAAATAGAGATCCTGGGGCCGCTACGCGCCCCTTTCGCGGCACAAGGCCGCTCCTACAGGGCAATGCGTGGATCCTTCAGACTGTCGTGACCAGGGGCATTATCACCCGCAGCGCCAGCCCACCCTCGGCCCGGCGCTGTGCGGTAATGCGACCGCCATGGGCCTCGCAGATCGCCTGGGCGATCGACAGGCCCAGGCCGCCGCCGCCGCTGACCCGCGCCCGCGACTGTTCGGCGCGCCAGAAGCGCACGAACATGTTGCCCAGGTCCTTTTGCTCGACCGCCTGGCCCCGATCAAGGAACTCCAGTTCCACGCAGCCTTTGCCCTGGCGCATGGAGACGCTGAGCTCGCGGCCGTCGGAGGCATACTTGAGGGCATTCTCGATCAGGATGTTGATCAGCTGGCCGACCCGCGCCGGGTCCGCCTCGATCACCACGTCATCGGCCAGCACTGTGTGCAACTGCATCCCGGCGGCCTCGAACTGCGGCGCGAACCAGGCCAGGCGCTCCTCGACCAGCCGGGCCGGGGAGAACAGGCTGACGTGCAGGGGCAGCTGCCCGGCATGGGCCAGGGACAGCAGGTGCAGGTCGCCGACCAGGGTATTGAGGTTGTACAGCTGGTTCTGCACCAGGCGCAATTGCTCGGGGCACAGCGGGAACACCTCATCGAGCATGCCCTGTACCCGGCCCAGGGCGGCATTGAGCGGGGTGCGCAGTTCATGGGCCAGGTTGGAGCTCGACTCGGCCACTTCGCCTTCGTACAGCGCCAGGCGTTCGACCAGCTTGTTGAAGTCGGTGCACAGGCGCTGCATTTCCTTGGGCTGGCGCGGGTGCTGGCTGACCCGTACGCCGAGGTCGCCCTCGGCCACCCGCCGCGCCCCTTCGGCGATCTGGCGGAACTGCCGGGACAGCGGCCTGGACAGGTACAGGCCGACCATCAGGGTGAACGGGATGACCACAATGACGAAGCCGTACAGCACCAGCCAGTCGATGCTGTTGCCGGGGCCGGGAAGAAAGTCGTGGATGTCGTAGTAGGTCTGCAGCAGTTGCCACAGCCTGGATTCGTTGCGCGGCACGTCGGCCAGGCCGGCCAGCAGCGCGGCGCGGTCCTCGGGCCGCATCGACTGCAGCACCAGGAAGTCGCTGATCCAGAAGTACAGGTACATGCACACGGTGATGGTGATCACCGCGCCGACGGCGAGCAGGGTCATTCTCAGGCCGACCCACAGCCACAGCGGACGTTTGCGCATGGCCGTCAGCGGAACCGATAGCCCACGGAGCGCACGGTCACCAGCACGCCGCTGACGCCCAGGGCCTCGAGCTTGCGCCGCAGGTTGTGCACGTGGGTGTCGATGATGCGCACCAGGGCATCGCTTTCGGGCATGCACAGCTCGAGCAGCTCCTCGCGGTTGAAGGCCTTGGTCGGTGTGCGCAGCAGCGCGGCGAGCAGGAGCAGTTCCGAACGGGTCAGGTCGAGCACCTGCTCCTCGCCATCACTGGCCCGCACCCCGGCCACGAAGCGCTCGGCATCGACCCAGACGCCCTGGCACTCCAGGCGCTGGCGACTGTCGGCCGGCGCGCCGTAGCGGCGCAGCACCGCGTGTACCCGAGCCACCACTTCCTTGGGGTTGCAGGGTTTGACCACGTAGTCGTCGGCGCCGTAGCGCAGGGCGCCGATCTTGTCCGGCTCGTCGCCGATGGCGGTGACCATGATCACCGGGGTATCGGCGCTGCGGCGGATCTCGGTCAGCAGCTCCGGGCCGGACATTTTTGGCAGCATCATGTCCAGCAGCACGATCGCCGGCGTGCGCTGGCGGAACAGGGCAAGCCCGCGGGCACCGTCCTCGGCGATGTCCACCTCGAAGCCGTCGCGCTTCAGGTAGGCTTCGAGGATGCTTGCCCCATCGGCGTCGTCCTCGACGATCAATACGCGCTTGGCGATCATGGGTTGTCTCGTGGGTCGCGCAGCCCGGCCAGCACCTCGGCGGCGGTGGTGACATGGCCGAAGTGGTGTTTCCACAGGTCGATGCCCAGCTGCCCGGAGCGGTCCAGCGAAGAACCCATGGTCAGGTCGGTGACCAGGGTCGGTGTCAGGCCCGCATCGAACAGGGCGAAGCCTGCGGCCAGCACGCAGGTTTCGGTCTGCAACCCGCAGACCAGCACCCGCTCGACGCCGAGGCGCTTGATGTAGTCGAGGGTCTCGGCGGTCTGGCCATAGCCATGCTTGACGAACACCTTGTCCGCCTCGACCAGGGCCACGTCTTCAGCGGCCGGGTGCCAGCCGAGCTGGCGCTGGAACGGGGTGGCCTGCTCGTCGTGCAGCTCGATCGAGGCGATGGTGGGGATGTGCGCCGACAGCACGCGGATGCCATCCACCAGTTTCTCGGAGGGGCTGAAGGTGGATTGCACATCGACGATGAGCAGGACTTGCTGCATGGCGGATTTCCGGGCGCGGTTCGAAGGTTGGCGAGTATACCGCCGCGCGCGGGAAATTTGCGCCAAGGGGCATGTACCCGCCTCAGCCATGCTTCACAGGGGGGCGCATGTTTAACGTGGGAGCGGGCTTGTCGGAACGCCGCACCGCCCGGAACACCGGCGCCGCCGGTGCCATGCATCGCGGCGCAAGCCCGCTCTCACGCAGTCCTTTTATCGCTTGCTAGGCCGCCAATCGTCCGTCGGCGATCGCCTCCGAGGCCGCCAGCATGGCCCTCAACAACACCGCGCAGCCGGCCGCAAGATCCTCGGGGGCGGCGTTCTCGATTTCGTTGTGGCTGATCCCGCCTTCGCAAGGCACGAAGATCATCCCGGCCGGGCCCAGCTCGGCGAGGAAGATCGCGTCGTGCCCGGCGCCGCTGACGATGTCCATGTGCGCCAGGCCCAGGTTGCGCGCCGAGTTGCGCACCGCCTCGACGCAGCCCTTGTCGAAGTACAGGGCCGGGAAGTCGGCGGTGGGCACCAGCTCGTAGCTCAGCCCGTGTTTCGCGGTGGTGGCCTCGATCACCTGGCGCACTTCGGCGATCATCGCGTCCAGTTGCTGGCCTTCGAGATGACGGAAGTCCAGGGTCATGCGCACTTCGCCGGGGATCACGTTGCGCGAGCCAGGATAGGCTTGCAGGCAGCCGACCGTGCCGCAGGCATGGGGCTGGTGGGCGAGGGCGGTGCGGTTGACCGCCTCGACCACGGCGGCGGCGCCGACCAGGGCGTCCTTGCGCAGGTGCATGGGGGTGGGGCCGGCGTGGGCCTCGACGCCGCGCAGGGTCAGGTCGAACCATTTCTGGCCGAGGGCGCCGAGCACCACGCCGATGGTCTTGCGCTGGTCCTCGAGGATCGGGCCCTGTTCGATGTGCGCCTCGAAGTAGGCGCCCACCGGGTGGCCGGTCACGACGCGGCTGCCGGCATAACCGATGGCGTTCAGTGCCTCGCCGACGCTCACGCCCTGGGCGTCGCGCTTGGCCAGGGTCTGTTCGAGGGTGAACTTGCTGGCGAACACCCCCGAGCCCATCATGCACGGGGCGAAGCGCGAGCCTTCCTCGTTGGTCCACACCACCACCTCCAGCGGTGCCTCGGTCTCCACGCCCAAGTCGTTGAGGGTGCGGATCACCTCCAGCCCGGCCATCACACCGAAGCAACCGTCGAACTTGCCACCGGTGGGCTGGGTGTCGATATGGCTGCCGGTCATCACCGGCGGCAGCTTGGGATTGCGGCCTGGGCGGCGGGCGAAGATGTTGCCGACCGCGTCGATGCTCACCGTGCAGCCGGCTGCCTCGCACCACTGCACGAACAGGTCGCGGGCCTGACGGTCGAGGTCGGTCAGCGCCAGGCGGCAGACGCCGCCCTTGGCCGTGGCGCCGAGGCGGGCGAGGTCCATCAGGGACTGCCACAGGCGGGCGCTGCTGACATGCTGTTCGGTGGACTGCAGGACTTCCTTGGCGGGAGTGGTCATGGGTGCCTCCTCAGGTTGTTTTATTCTTCGGCCCTGTTCGCCGGCAAGTCGGCTCTCATGGCACTGCACATCACCTATCGATTTAGCAGGGGCCTGTGGGAGCGGCTTTAGCCGCGAACACCGGCCAAGCCGGTGCCATCCACCGCGTCGCTTGCTTCGCGGCTGAAGCCGCTCCCACAGGGGGCATCACGGCAACGGCTTGGCCAACCGCGCCGGCCCGCGCACCGCCAGGCCGCCGAGGGCGTAGTAGAGCCCGCCGCCGAGCAGCGAGCCGGTGAACCAGCCATAGTCGTAGAACCAGCTGAAGCTGCTGTTGCCGATGGCCATCACGGTCAGTGCCACCGGCACGCCGAAGGCGGCGAACCCGGCCCAGTTCCAGGCCGGGTAGACGTCGTCGCGGTACAGCCCGGCCAGGTCCAGGTGCTGGTGGCGAACCAGGAAGTAGTCCACCACCATGATCCCGGCGATCGGCCCGAGCAGGCTGGAGTAGCCCAGCAGCCAGTTGGAGTACACGCTCTCAAGGCTCAGGTCGGAGACGATCCAGCCGAGCTTCTTGAGCAACTCGTGACCCATCAGCGCCAGGCCGATGAAGCCGGTCAGCCACACCGCGCGGCTGCGTCCGATCAGGCGCGGGGCGATGTTCTGGAAGTCGTTGGTGGGCGAGACGATG
The DNA here is from genome assembly GCF_003205295.1 of Pseudomonas mosselii. GTDB lineage: Bacteria > Pseudomonadota > Gammaproteobacteria > Pseudomonadales > Pseudomonadaceae > Aquipseudomonas > Aquipseudomonas mosselii_B. The sequence goes on along the minus strand of NZ_QJRP01000013.1, from coordinate 11,167 downwards.
TTGGCCGCGGTGTTGGTCGACAGCGTGGCGATGATGATCAGCGCCATGGCCAGGGCCACCCAGCCGGGGCTCTGGATATGGCCGATCAGGCTCACCGGGTCGGACACCGTCTGGCCCACCAGTGAAGCGGACGCCGCGGTCATGATCACGCCCAGCGAAGCGAACAGGAACATGGTCAGCGGCAGGCCGAAGATCTGACCGAGGATCTGGTCCTTCTGGCTCTTGGCGTAACGGCTGAAATCGGGGATGTTCAGCGACAGCGTGGCCCAGAAGCCGACCATGGCGGTAAGCCCGGCGCAGAAGTAGCCGACCACGCTGGCGCCCTCGGGGCGCTTGGGCGGCTGTGCCAGCAACTCGCTCATCGACATGTGCGGCAGCGCCCAGAACAGCAGGCCGACACCCACCGCCACCAGCAGGGGCGCCGACAGCGTCTCGAGCCACTTGATCGACTCGGCGCCGCGCAGCACCACCCACAGGTTCAGCGACCAGAACAGCATGAAGCCGATCACCTCGCCGGTGCCGCCCAGTGCCTTCCACTCGGGGAACAGCGAGCCGAGGAACAGGTGGATGGCCAGCCCGCCGAACATCGTCTGGATACCGAACCAGCCGCAGGCCACCACGGCGCGGATCAGGCACGGCACATTGGAGCCGAAGATGCCGAACGAGGCTCGCAGCAGCACCGGGAACGGGATGCCGTACTTGGTGCCAGGGAAGGCGTTGAGGGTCAGCGGAATCAGCACGATGAGGTTGGCCAGCAGGATCGCCAGCAGCGCCTCGCCCACGCTCAGGCCGAAGTAGGCGGTGAGCACACCGCCGAGGGTGTAGGTGGGCACGCAGATGGACATGCCCACCCACAATGCGGTGATGTGCCACTTGTTCCAGGTGCGCTGGTGCACCTTGGTCGGGGCGATGTCGTGGTTGTAGCGGGGGCTGTCGAGGACGTCGCTGCCGGCGTCGAGCTCGAACAGGCCATGCTGCTCGACCACTTGCGATCTGCTCTGTTGCATGGGGTTCTCCAGGTCTTTTTCTTGTAGTTGTCGCTCATCGGGCTGACGCGATGGCCGGAGTACACACACCAGCAGTACTGCACCTGCGGCCCGGCCAGGCGGTTGTGGCCTGCGTTTTCAACAAACGTGCCGGGAAAGCCCGCGCCTTCCCGGCGGCCGCCGCCAACCGGAGGTAACTTACTGTCTTGCAAAGGCATTTTTCAGTGCGACGACGAGGGCGGGGTGGGCACCCTGGTGCGCCGTCTGTCTGGCCGGTCCATCAATCGCGTGGTTCAAACGGGTGCAACCTGCAAAACCACCGGTGCGGCCTGCGCCATCCAGCCAGGAAACAAACAGCTGATTTTGCATAGGAAATCTTGACCAATTTGGCTTCCTGTCAAGTGCGTCAAAATGGTGAGGGGGTGTCACATTATGGTGATTTAATAAAATTATTATTAATAATCAATAAGATACGAAATAAGATATTTGCATATATTTTTTCTTGATCAATATCCGATCAGATACTAGCCTCGATTCTTGTCAGGCCTGACAGGATTGAGAAAAACTGCCTCCAGCGCCCGGCCCGAAACAATTCCAAGAACCGGCCAGAAGACCGGTCAGCCTGCGAGGAAAACGGCATGTCCCTGTTGATCCGTGGCGCCACCGTGGTTACCCATGAAGAGAGCTACCGTGCAGATGTCCTGTGTGTCGATGGCCTGATCCGCGCCATCGGCAGCAACCTCGAAACCCCCACCGAATGCGAAGTCCTCGACGGCACTGGCCGGTACCTGATGCCCGGCGGCATCGACCCGCACACCCACATGCAGTTGCCGTTCATGGGCACGGTGGCCAGCGAGGACTTCTTCAGCGGCACAGCCGCGGGCCTGGCCGGGGGCACCACCTCGATCATCGACTTCGTCATCCCCAATCCGCAGCAGTCGCTGCTCGAGGCCTTCCACACCTGGCGTGGCTGGGCGCAGAAAAGCGCCAGCGACTACGGTTTTCATGTCGCCATCACCTGGTGGAGCGAACAGGTCGCCGAGGAAATGGGCGAGCTGGTGGCCAAGCATGGGGTGAACAGTTTCAAGCATTTCATGGCCTACAAGAACGCGATCATGGCCGCCGACGACACCCTGGTGGCCAGCTTCGAGCGCTGCCTGCAACTGGGGGCGGTGCCGACGGTACACGCCGAGAATGGCGAGCTGGTCTATCACCTGCAGAAGAAACTGCTCGCCCAGGGCCTGACCGGGCCCGAGGCGCATCCGCTGTCGCGCCCGTCGCAGGTCGAGGGCGAGGCCGCCAGCCGCGCCATCCGCATCGCCGAGACCCTCGGCACGCCGCTGTACCTGGTGCATGTCTCCAGCCGCGAGGCGCTGGACGAGATCAGCTATGCCCGGGCCAAGGGGCAGCCGGTGTATGGCGAGGTGCTGCCGGGCCACCTGCTGCTGGACGACAGCGTCTACCGCGACCCGGACTGGGCCACCGCCGCCGGCTACGTGATGAGCCCGCCGTTCCGCCCGCGCGAGCACCAGGACGCACTGTGGGGGGGCCTGCAGTCGGGCAACCTGCACACCACCGCCACCGACCACTGCTGCTTCTGCGCCGAACAGAAGGCCATGGGCCGCGACGACTTCAGCCGCATTCCCAACGGTACCGCCGGGATCGAGGACCGCATGGCGGTGCTGTGGGACGCCGGGGTGAACAGCGGGCGCCTGTCGATCCACGAGTTCGTCGCGCTGACCTCCACCAACACCGCGAAGATCTTCAACCTGTTCCCGCGCAAGGGCGCCATCCGCGTCGGCGCCGACGCCGACCTGGTGCTGTGGGACCCGCAGGGCACGCGCACGATCAGCGCCCAGACCCATCATCAGCGGGTTGACTTCAACATCTTCGAAGGCCGCACCGTACGCGGCATCCCCAGCCACACCATCAGCCAGGGCAAGGTGCTCTGGGCCGATGGCGACCTGCGTGCCGAGCCGGGCGCGGGGCGTTATGTGGAGCGGCCGGCGTATCCGTCGGTGTACGAGGTGCTGGAGCGCCGGGCCGAGCACCAGCGGCCGACACCGGTTCAGCGCTGAGGCCATTGGGGCCGCTTCGCAGCCCATCGCGACGCAAGGCCGCTCCCACAGGGATCGGTGCTTTGGCTGTGGGAGCGGCCTTGTGTCGCGAAAGGGGCGCAAAGCGCTCCCTGATAACAACACACATGCTCCTGTTGACTGCCATCCCCTAGAACAGACCGGTACCTGACCGGCGCCGTGTCCAATAAAAATGAGAGAGGCTACAACCGTGATCGATGCCCTGAACCACTTGCCGCGCCCCCGGGCCGGCGCCGACCAGCTGGCCGAGGCCTTCAGCGACCTCGCGCCCCCGCTCACCGCCCGTCAGGCCGCCGTCGAGAGCGCGCGCTGCCTGTACTGCTACGACGCGCCCTGCGTCAATGCGTGCCCCAGCGAGATCGACATCCCCTCGTTCATCCATCGCATCAGCGACGAGAACCTGCAGGGCGCCGCCGAACGCATTCTCTCGGCCAACATCCTAGGCGGCAGTTGCGCCCGAGTGTGCCCGACCGAGATCCTCTGCCAGCAGGCCTGCGTGCGCAACAACGCCCAGGAATGCGCGCCGGTGCTGATCGGCCAGCTGCAGCGCTACGCCCTGGACCACGCCGGCTTCACCGAGCATCCGTTCCAGCGCTCGCCGGCCAGCGGCAAGCGTATCGCCGTGGTCGGCGCCGGCCCCGCCGGGCTGTCCTGCGCACACCGCCTGGCCATGCACGGCCATGACGTGGTGATCTTCGAGGCGCGGGAGAAAGCCGGTGGCCTCAACGAATACGGCATCGCCCGCTACAAGCTGGTGGACGACTACGCCCAGCGCGAAGTGGAATTCCTGCTGGGTATCGGCGGTATCGAGATCCGCCATGGCCAGCGCCTGGGAGCCAACCTGTCGCTGGGCGAGCTGCAGGCCCAGTACGACGCGGTGTTCCTCGGCCTGGGCCTGGCTGCCGTGCGCCAGCTGGGCCTGACGGACGAAGACGCGCCAGGCCTGCTCGCCGCCACCGAGTACATCCGCGAGCTGCGCCAGGCCGACGACCTCACCCAGCTGCCGCTGGCCGACCGCTGCCTGGTGCTCGGCGCCGGCAACACTGCCATCGACATGGCCGTGCAGATGAGTTGCCTGGGCGCCCGCGACGTCAACCTGGTGTACCGCCGTGGCCTGTCCGACATGGGCGCCACTGATCATGAGCAGGAGATCGCCAAGCACAACCAGGTGCGTCTGCACACCTGGGCACGGCCCGATGCCGTGCTGCTGGATGATGTTGGGCGTGTACGCGGCATGCGTTTCGCGCGCACCCAGCTGGTCGACGGACGCCTGGGCGATACCGGCGAGACTTTCGAGCTGGCCGCCGACGCGATCTTCAAGGCCATCGGCCAACGCTTCGACGACACAAGCCTGGCTGATCCGCTGGCGGCGCAATTGGCCCGTGACGGCGAGCGCATCCAAGTGGATGCGCACCTGCAGACCTCAGTTCCCGGCATCTACGCCGGCGGCGACTGCATCGCGCTGGGCCAGGACCTCACCGTCCAGGCCGTGCAACATGGCAAGCTGGCCGCCGAAGCCATCCATGCCCAACTCATGCTCAACGTGGAGGCTGCGTAAATGGCCGACCTGTCCATCGAATTCGCCGGCATCAAGGCACCCAACCCGTTCTGGCTGGCCTCCGCGCCACCCACCGACAAGGCCTACAACGTGGTCCGCGCCTTCGAGGCCGGGTGGGGCGGGGTGGTGTGGAAGACCCTGGGCGAGGACCCGGCGGCGGTCAACGTGTCGTCGCGCTACTCGGCGCACTTCGGCCCCAACCGCCAGGTGCAGGGCATCAACAACATCGAGCTGATCACCGACCGCTCGCTGGAGATCAACCTGCGTGAGATCACCCAGGTGAAGAAGGACTGGCCCGACCGCGCGCTGATCGTGTCGCTGATGGTGCCGTGTATCGAAGAATCCTGGAAGTTCATCCTGCCCCTGGTGGAGGCCACCGGCGCCGACGGCATCGAGCTCAACTTCGGCTGCCCCCACGGCATGCCCGAGCGCGGCATGGGCGCCGCCGTCGGCCAGGTGCCGGAATACGTGGAGATGGTCACCCGTTGGTGCAAGACCCACTGCGCACTGCCGGTGATCGTCAAGCTCACCCCCAACATCACCGACATCCGCCAGTCGGCGCGGGCCGCGCACCGGGGCGGGGCGGATGCGGTGTCTTTGATCAACACCATCAACTCGATCACCAGCGTCGACCTCGACCGCATGGTCGCCCACCCCATCGTCGGTGATCAGAGCACCCATGGCGGCTATTGCGGTTCGGCGGTCAAGCCGATCGCCCTGAACATGGTCGCGGAAATCGCCCGTGATCCCGAGACCCGTGGCCTGCCGATCTGCGGCATCGGCGGCATCGGCACCTGGCGCGACGCCGCCGAGTTCATCGCCCTGGGCAGTGGCGCGGTGCAGGTGTGCACGGCGGCGATGCTGCACGGCTTTCGCATCGTCGACGACATGAAGGACGGCCTGGCGCGCTGGATGGACCAGCACGGCCACCGCAACCTCGAGGCGTTTCGCGGCCAGGCCGTGGGGCACACCACCGACTGGAAGTACCTGGACATCAACTACCAGTCGGTAGCCCATATCGACCAGGACGCCTGCATCGGCTGCGGGCGCTGTCACATCGCCTGCGAGGACACCTCGCACCAGGCCATCGCCAGCACCCTGAAGGCCGACGGCACCCACGCCTACAGCGTGATCGAGGCCGAGTGCGTCGGCTGCAACCTGTGCCAGATCACCTGCCCGGTGGAGGGCTGCATCGACATGCAGGCGCAGGGGACCGGCAAGCCGTACATGAACTGGACCCAGGACCCGCGCAATCCCTACCGTGAAGCGGGTTGAGAGCATGCCGTGGGGAAACGAAAAAGCCCGCTCAGGGGAGCGGGCTTGCCGGATGGCGCTGGATCAGAAGCCCAGGCGGTCGCGCAGGCTGTAGTACCAGGCGCCGATGGCGCTGAACGGCACACGCAGCATCTGGCCACCCGGGAACGGGTAGTGCGGCAGGCCGGCGAAGGCGTCGAAACGCTCGGCCTGGCCGCGCAGGGCCTCGGCCAGCACCTTGCCCGCCAGGTGGGTGTAGGTCACGCCGTGGCCCGAGCAGCCCTGGGAATAGTAGATGTTGTCGCCGATACGGCCGACCTGCGGCAGGCGCGACAGGGTCAGCAGGAAGTTGCCGGTCCAGGCATAGTCGATCTTGACGTCTTTGAGCTGCGGGAAGGCCTTGAGCATCTTCGGACGGATGATCGCCTCGATGTTCGCCGGGTCGCGCGCGCCGTATACCACGCCGCCACCGAAGATCAGGCGCTTGTCGCTGGTCAAGCGGTAGTAGTCGAGCAGGTAGTTGCAGTCCTCGACGCAGTAGTCCTGCGGCAGCAGGGTGCGCGCCAGTTCCTCGCCCAGCGGCTCGGTGGTGATGACCTGGGTGCCGCACGGCATCGACTTGGCGGCCAGTTCCGGCACCAGGTTGCCCAGGTAGGCATTGCCGGCGACGATGATGAACTTGGCGCGGACCTTGCCCTGCGGGGTGTGCACGACCGGGTTGGCGCCGCGCTCGATGCGTACGGCCGGGGTCTGTTCATAGATGATCCCGCCCAGCGACTCGACCGCGGCGGCTTCGCCCAGGGCCAGGTTCAGCGGGTGGATGTGGCCGCCGCTCATGTCGAGCATGCCACCGATATAGCTGTCGCAAGCCACCACTTCACGGATGCGCTTCTGGTCCATCAGCTCCAGCTGGGTGTGGCCGAAGCGCTCCCACAGACGTTTCTGCGATTCCAGGTGGCCCATTTGCTTAGCGGTAAGGGCGGCGAATACACCGCCGTCCTTCAGGTCGCACTGGATGTCGTACTTGGCCACGCGTTCACGGATGATGCGCCCGCCTTCGAAGGCCATCTGGCCCAGCAGTTGTGCCTGCTTGGGGCCGACGGTGCGTTCGATGACGTCGATGTCGCGGCTGTAGCTGTTGACGATCTGGCCGCCGTTGCGGCCCGAAGCGCCGAAGCCGACCTTGGCGGCCTCGACGATGCTCACCTTGAAGCCGTTCTCCAGCAGGAACAGGGCGCTGGACAGGCCGGTGTAGCCGGCACCGATGATGCACACATCGGTTTCCACCTCACCCTGCAGCGCCGGACGTGGCGGCACCGGGTTGGCCGAGGCGGCGTAGTAGGACTGGGGGTAGGGGGTGTTGGCCATGCTCGAGAAACCTCGTGTTTTATATTTTTAACGAATGTACCGATGCTATCAATAATAATAAACACCCGCTAGTCGTCCGGTGAAAATCCTTTACGCCGCCCTGGAACCCGGCCTTTCTATTATTATTTTAAGATTCAGCAGCTTAGCGTGAAAAAAACGGTTGACAGGCCATTCGGATCGCGTAGAATGCGCCCCACACGACAGGCACATAGCTCAGTTGGTTAGAGCACCACCTTGACATGGTGGGGGTCGTTGGTTCGAGTCCAATTGTGCCTACCAAATCAGAAAAGGGGCGATCCGCAAGGATCGCCCCTTTTTGCGTGTGGCTCCACCGCCAAGCTTCAGGCCCTGCGCAATTCCCGCAGGCGACCCGATGTCGCGCAAGAGCCGCTCAGGTTTCCCTGGGATTCTTCTTCACGATGGCATCGGCAATGCTCGCTGGGGCATCGTCATATTTCAGAAACTCCATCGAATAGCTGGCTCGGCCTTGTGTCATCGAGCGCATCGAGGTGGCGTAGCCGAACATCTCACCCAAAGGCACCTCAGCACGGATTGCCTTTCCTGCTGAAACATCTTCAGTGCCCTGAATCATCCCTCGGCGGCGATTCAGGTCCCCCATGATGTCCCCGAGAAAATCTTCGGGCGTCACCACCTCGACCTTCATCACCGGCTCCAGCAGCACCGCGCCACCTTTCTGCGACAGCTGCTTGGTGGCCATGGACGCGGCGATCTTGTAGGCCATCTCGTTGGAGTCGACGTCGTGGTACGAGCCGTCGAACACCGCCGCCTTGAGGTTGATCAGCGGATAACCGGCGAGCACGCCGTTCTTCATCTGCTCCTCGATGCCTTTCTGGATGGCCGGGATGTATTCGCGGGGGACCACGCCACCGACGATCTCGTTGATGAACTCCAGCCCTTCCTTGCCTTCATCGCCCGGGGCGAAGCGGATCCAGCAATGCCCGTACTGGCCACGGCCGCCGGACTGGCGGACGAAGCGGCCTTCGATCTCGCAGGTGTTGCGGATCTTCTCGCGGTAGGCCACCTGCGGCTTGCCGATGTTGGCCTCGACGTTGAACTCGCGGCGCATGCGGTCGACGATGATATCCAGGTGCAGCTCGCCCATGCCGGAGATGATGGTCTGGCCGGTCTCCTCGTCGGTCTTGACTCGGAATGACGGGTCCTCCTGGGCCAGCTTGCCCAGGGCGATGCCCATCTTCTCCTGGTCGCCCTTGGTCTTGGGTTCCACCGCCACCGAGATCACCGGGTCGGGGAAGTCCATACGCTCGAGGATGATCGGCTTGTCCATGTCGCACAGGGTGTCGCCGGTGGTGACGTCCTTCATGCCGATCAGCGCGGCGATGTCGCCGGCGCACACGTCCTTGATCTCGGCGCGCTGGTTGGCGTGCATCTGCACCATGCGGCCGATGCGTTCCTTCTTGCCCTTGACCGAGTTGAGCACGGCATTGCCGGAGCTGAGCACGCCGGAATACACCCGGGCGAAGGTCAGGGTGCCGACGAACGGGTCGGTGGCGATCTTGAACGCCAGCGCCGAGAACGGTTCCTTGTCGTCGGCGTGGCGTTCCAGGTGCTTGTCTTCGTCGTCCGGGTCGGTGCCCTTGATCGCCGGGATCTCGCTGGGGGCGGGCAGGTAGTCGATCACCGCGTCGAGCATCAGCGGCACGCCCTTGTTCTTGAACGATGAGCCGAGGATGGTCGGCACGATCTCGTTGGCAATGGTGCGCTGGCGCAGGGCAGCCTTGATTTCTTCGATGGTGAACTCCTCGCCTTCGAGGAACTTCAGGGTCAGCTCTTCGCTGGCATCGGCCGCAGCCTCGATCATATGGGCACGCCATTCGTCGGCCAGTGCCTGTAGCTCGGCGGGGATCGTTTCTTCGCGGTAGCTGGTGCCCTGGTCGGCGTCGTTCCAGTAGATGGCTTTCATCTTCACCAGGTCGATCTGGCCGATGAAGTGCTCTTCGCTGCCAATGGCCAGCTGGATCGGCACCGGATGGTGGCCCAGACGCTGGTCGATCTGCTTCACCACCCTCAGGAAGTCCGCGCCCTGGCGGTCCATCTTGTTGATGTAGGCCAGGCGCGGCACATGGTACTTGTTGGCCTGGCGCCACACCGTCTCGGACTGCGGCTCGACGCCGTCGGCGCCGCTGAACACCACCACAGCGCCATCGAGCACGCGCAACGAGCGCTCCACCTCGATGGTGAAGTCGACGTGGCCGGGGGTGTCGATGATATTGAAGCGGTACTTGTGCTCGAACTGCTTGGTCGAGCCTTGCCAGAAGGCCGTGGTGGCCGCCGAGGTGATGGTGATGCCGCGCTCCTGCTCCTGGGCCATCCAGTCCATGGTCGCGGCGCCGTCGTGCACCTCGCCCATCTTGTGGTTGACCCCGGTGTAGAACAGGATCCGCTCGGTGGTAGTGGTCTTGCCGGCATCCACGTGGGCAACGATACCGATGTTGCGGTACAGCTCGATGGGGGTCGTGCGGGCCATGGTCGGATCACCTGTGGGTGAGGATTCTCCCAAGGTAGCAGAGCGGGAGAATCCTGCCGGGGCGACCGTCAGTCGGCGAGCACCTGCAGTTGCCACTGGCCTTCGCTTTCGCGGGCCAGGCCGCTGGCCGGCAGCAGGGCCAGCAGGCGTTCGTGCAGGGCGGCTTCGGTGAAGGACTTGAGGGTGGCCATGTCCAGGCTACCGACGGTGATCAGTTCGGCCTTGGTGTAGGACAGCCAGGCCTTCTTCAGCACCATCAGCACGTCGCTGCCGGCGGTGCTGGCGAAGCGCCGGTGCAGGGTGCGGCCTTCCAGCTCGAAGCTGTGACGGTGCTCGTAGCCGTTCTCGTCGCCATTGGCCTCGACGCAGCGGTGGCAGCGGCAGGGGCCGTCGCCGAAAGCGTTGCGCAGGTAGGCGTTGAAGTCCACGACGGGCTTGAGGGTCAGGCGTTTGTCGACCTCGAACAGGTCGGCGATCAGGGGTTGTTCGGCGCTCACTCGGTATCCTCGCGTGGTATGGCGTGCATCGGCGGGCACCCTAACAGATCGGGCCCGGGGAGGCCATGCTCGATGCCCCACTGCAGGATGCTGGCGTGGGAGCGGGCTTGCCCCGCGATGAGGCCGGTAGAGACAACCGGGAACGCCTGCCGTACTCTACGCGCCCATACGCCTAATACACCTGTTGAGGTAACCCCGCTTGAGCACCAAGTACCCGTACACCGCCACCGTGACCATCAGCGCCGAAGACCGTGGGGGCGATACCGAGGCCTCGGAGAACACCAACATGCGCGTGGGCCTTGAGGCGGTGACCGAGGTGCTGAAGAAGGTGCATTTCGTCGGCACGCTCGCGGCCCCCGAAAAAGGCGCCACGCACATCTGCGTCACCCTGGAGAATGGCCTGACCTACTACGGCCTGATCGTCAACGGCCACGCCGAGCTCGAAGGCGGCTGGATCGCCTTCGAATGCGACATGCCCACTCCTGAAGAACTGGGCCTGTAACCCTCAGTCCAGCTCCATCAGGCACTGCTCGAGGATATCCAGCCCTTCCTCGAGCACCTCGGGCTCGATGGTCAGCGGTGCCAGCAGGCGGATGATGTGCCGCGCCTTGCCGCTGGGCATCAGCAACAAGCCTCTGCTGCGCGCCGCCTCCAGCAGCTTGGCCAGTTGCGCCGGTGCCGGGCTGCCGTCCGGTTTGACGAATTCCAGCCCGCGCATGGCCCCGGTGCCGGTCAGGCGGCCGAGTGCTGCGCACATTCCCGACGCTTTCCAGCGCGCATGGCGCGCCACGATGGCCTGTTCCTGCCGTTCGCCCCAGGTGGCGATACTGGCGTCGGTCATCTGCGCCAGGCTCGCCAGCGCCGCCGCGCAGGCAATCGGATTGCCCGAATAGGTCCCGCCC
>NZ_QJRP01000012.1 GCF_003205295.1 Pseudomonas mosselii | reverse complement strand
GGTTGGGGGCGGGAATAAGCGCGCTAGCCTGGGGCTATTGGGTGTATCTCTGGAGTGTCGAGACGATGCGTGGCGCGCCCGCTCCAGAGGGAGCAGGCGCGCCTGCGGATCAGAACTTGTAGCCGATGCCGACCATGTAGACCCAGGGGTCGACATCGACGTCTACCTTGGTCTTGCCGACGCCCAGGGCGCTCGGGCCATCGATGCTGGCCTTGGTGTCGATGTCGACGTACCAGACCGCGGCGTTGAGCAGCAGGTTGTCGGTGAGCATGTAGTCCATGCCCAGCTGGCCGGCGATGCCGACCGAGTCCTTCAGCTTCATGTTGCTGAAGCCCTGGGCCTTGCGGGCGCTGCTCAGGTCTTCATCGAAGAACATCGTGTAGTTGATGCCCACGCCGGCGTACGGCTGGAACTTCGAGGACGGTGCCATCGGGTAGTACTGCAGCGACAGGGTCGGTGGCAGCTGCTTGATGTCGGCCAGCTTGCCGTCCAGGCCAGGGCCGAGACCCTTGACGCCGACAGTGTGCTGGAACGGGGTGGCGGCCAGCAGCTCGAGGCCGATGTGGTCGGTGAGCATGTAGGCGAAGGCCAGGCCCAGCTGGGTGTCGCTGTCCAGGGTCGCCTTGGTGCCCGAGACCTTGGCGCCGTCAAGCTTGATGTCGCCGCTGTTCTCGTTGGGCGCGGTGGTGATGGCGCCGGCGCGGAGGATGAAATCCCCCGCCTGGTGGGCGTGGGCGACAGGGGCTGCAAGCGCCAACGCGACGAGCGAGGCACCGAGCAAGGACTTGTTCATGGAAGCTCCCAGAGGACGTGAGTAATCGAGTAGTCCAATGGTACGAAGCTGACTAAACAGAAAGTTTGACCCAGCTCAAAGAAGCCGTGCTATCGGGGTGACGCAGTGCTCACTTCAGCTCATAAGCGTAGATTTTCTCTGCTTCCATCTGGTAACCGGCATCGGCGAGCTCGCTGCTGCTGGCCTTGACCTGCATCGTCCCCTCGATCCAGTAGGGCTGGTACAGGTCTTCGATGCGCACGCCCATCTCGCTGAAGATATGCACGATCTGGTTCGACGGCGGCGGCGGCACATGGATGCAGGCGCCGTAGTAGGGCACCAGGAGGAATTCGGTGGTGCGGCCTTCGTCGCTGACTTCCAGCGGCACGATGTAGCCGGGGATTTTCACCTGCTGGCCGTCCAGGGTTTTCACCACCGGCGCGTTGGGCGCCTGCTGGCGGGCGGCGGGGGCCGCCTCGGCGGACAGCGCGTCGCTGATCTGCGACAGGTCATGCAGGGGCGTCAGTTGTGGCGGGATGACCGGCGCGCCTTCGGGGATCAGGGCAGGCCAGTCCAGTTCGCGAGGGTCTGCGGCCCACAGGGGCAGCGAAGTCATCAGCATGATCGCGAGCAGCAAGTACTGAATGATCGGTGTTGCCTTCTTCGCGGGTAAACCCGCTCCCACAGGAGGTGAGGCCATCCCTGTGGGAGCGGGTTTACCCGCAAAGAGGGCGGTGAGGTCTGGAGTCATGTCTGTCTCTTAAAGATGAATCGACAAACCATCGGCCAGCGACTGCCGATAGGCGCGCCAGGCCGGCACGCTGCCCATCAGCAGCGCCGCGCCGAGGATGATGGCCAGCAAGGTCCACTCGTGGGCGCTCGGCCAGGCCAGTGGCAGGTATAGCCCATAGTTGGCCTGCACATAACCCTGGGCCAGGGCGATGCCCGCGTACAGCAACCCCAGCCCGGCGGCGATGCCCGCCAGCGCCAGGGCCAGCGCCTCGAGCACCAGCAGCCCGGCGATGTGCCAGGGTCGGGCACCTACCGAACGCAGGATGGCCATTTCCCGGCGGCGTTCGTTGAGGCTGGTGAGAATGGCCGTGAGCATGCCGATCAGGCCGGTGAGCACGACGAACAGCGATACCACGAACAACGCCTGCTCCGCCGTGCCCATCAGGCTCCACAGCTCCTGCAGGGCCACGCCGGGCAGGATCGCCAGCAGCGGTTCGGCGCGGTACTCGTTGATTTCGCGCTGCAGGCTGAAGGTGGCGATCTTGCTGTTGAGCCCGAGCATGAAGGCGGTGATGGCCGCAGGCTGCAGGTCCATGGTGCGGGCCTGCTCGGCGCTGATGCGCCCGGCGCCACGGGCCGGCACGCCGTTGTGCCAGTCGATATGGATCGCCTCCATGCCGGCCAGGCTGATGTGCAGGGTGCGGTCCACCGGGGTGCCGGTGCGCTCGAGCACGCCGACCACGGTGAACGGCTTGTCGTCATGCTTGACCAGGCTGATGGCAGCTACGCCATGCGCCAGCACCAGCTTGTCGCCGAGCTTGTAGTGCAGCGCCTCGGCCACTTCTGCGCCGAGCACTACCTCGAACGGATCGTCGGCGAACGCCCGGCCCTGGTCGAGTGCCAGGTGCTGGCGGCGGCCGAACTGGTAATGGCTGAAGTAGTCGGTGGTGGTGCCCATCACCCGGTAGCCACGGTGCGAGTCGCCCAGGGAGATGGGGATCGCCCATTTCACCCGCGGGTCGCTGGCGTAGTGCTGGTAGCTGTCCCAGCGAATGTTGTTGGTGGCGTTGCCGATGCGGAACACCGAGTACAGCAGCAGGTTCACCGACCCCGAGCGGGCGCCGACGATCAGGTCGGTGCCGCTGATGGTGCTGGCGAAGCTGGCGCGGGCCTCGGTGCGCACCCGCTCGACGGCCAGCAGCAGGCACACCGACAGGGCGATGGCGAACGCGGTGAGCAGGGCGGTGAAGCGGCGGTTGGCCAGGCTGGCCAGGGCAAGGCGAAGCAGGTACATCAGGCCTCCCGGGGCTTGGCGGCGCGGTTGAGCTCGGCCAGGGACAGGTGCCGGTCGAACAGCGGCGCCAGGCTCTGGTCATGGCTGACGAACAGCAGGCTGGCGCCGGCGTCGCGGCATTCGTCGAACAGCAGGCGGATGAAGGCCTCGCGGGTGTCGGCGTCGAGGGCCGAGGTGGGCTCGTCGGCGATCACCAATTCGGGCTGGCCGATCAGCGCCCGTGCCGCGGCGACTCGCTGCTGCTGGCCGATCGACAGGCTGTCGGCGCGGCGGGCGAGCAGCGCTGGGTCGTCCAGGCCCAGGTGGGCGAGCAGTTGGGCGGCGGCCTGGTCGATGCTGCCATGGCGCTGGGCGGCGCGGGCTGCGCGGCTCTTCGAGAAGCGGCAGGGCAGCTCGACATTCTCCCGTACCGACAGGAACGGCAGCAGGTTGAACTGCTGGAAGATGTAGCCGGTGTGATCGACCCGGAAGCGGTCGCGCGCGCCCTGGCCCAGGGTCGCGAGGTCCTGGCCAAGCAGGCGGATGCTGCCTTGCCCGGGGCGGTTGACGCCGCCCAGCAGGCCGAGCAGGGTGGTCTTGCCGCTGCCGCTGGGGCCCTTGAGGAACAGCGCCTCGCCCGGCTCCAGGCGAAATGCAGGGATTTCCAGCAGTGGCGCCTGGCCGGGCCAGGCGAACACCAGGTCATGCAGTTCGATCAGCGGCTGGTTCATTCAGAACGCGACCACGGCCTTGGCGGGGGTGGCCTCGACGCCTTTCTGGCCGTTGGGGCCGATCAGTTGCACGTTGACCTTCTGGGTCTGCGGGAAGGTCTTGAACAGCGGGCCGAGGTCGATCTGGGTGAGTTTGCCCGGTGTGGCGCAGGTCAGTTGATAGTGGGCGTTGACGTCGGCGTGCGAGTGACCGTGTTCATGGCTGTCGCCATCCTCGTCGGCCTGGGCGGCGTCACCGAACAGCGGGCTTTCCAGCTCCTGGGCGTCTTCCTTGCAGCCGGCTGGCGGGGCAACGCCGAATAGTTTCAGGGGCTGTTCGAGCTGCTGGCGGGCGGCGGCGACCTTGGCCTTGTCGGCATCGCTGCTGGCCATGTGCTCGAAGCCGACGATGTTCATCGCCGGGCTGTCCAGTTCCAGCTCGAGGGTGTTGCCGTCGAGCACCGCGTTGAGCTTGGCCACGCCATGTTCGTGGGCGCCGAGGGTGCCATGGGCGTGGTCATGATCGTGGTCGTCGTGGGCATGGGCCACGGCCAGGGGCAGCAGGGCGAAGGGCAGGGCGAGCAACAGACGACGCATGGACGGCTCCACAGGCGGCTTGGGAAAGATTTTGTGATGTTATAACAATTTTTATTTGTCTCGCCAGCCTGTCTGGCACAGGTTTCATGTTCGTGGGAGCATGGCGGTATCGAGCCTGAAAGCAAGGAATCTATCGTGAGAATTCGTGGACAGATCGGTGACTGGCCGGTGGACCTGACCGTTGAGCTGGCGCCGGAGGAGTGGGCGCAGCTGGGGCGTCGACTGGAGGTGCCGGCATCTGTCGAGGCGCTGCCGGTCACCGACAGCCCGGGGCCACGGCAGGATGACGGGCAGTGGGCGGCGGCGCGTGAAGTGTTGCGCCAGGCGGGGCAGATGAGCGGGCCGGAGTTGCTGGAACGCCTGGAAGGGCTGGCCGGGAGCGTGGCGGCGGGCAAGCGGCTGCTGGTGCGCTTGCGCCACAGCAGTGAGGTGAAGGTGGAAAGCGGCGTGGATGCGCCGGTGTATCGCTGGGTAGGGTAAGGGGGCTGCAAAGCAGCCCCAACAGACTCAGAACAGCGCAGCGGACAGCTTGCGGCGATAAACGCTGACCAGCGGGTGAGCGTTGCCCAGCAGTTCGAACACCTGCAGCAGTGCCTTCTGCGGCAAGCCGTTCTCGTAGGCGCGGTTACGCTGGAACAGCTTCAGCAGCCCATCCATCGCGGCCTCGTACTGTTGGCGCGCCAACTGCTGGATGCACAGTTGGTAGGCCGCCTCGTCGTCCTGCGGGTTCTGCGCCAGGCGGCTCTTCAGCTCGGCGGCTTCCGGCAGGCTGGCGGCCTGGCGCAGGAAGGTCAGCTGGGCCTTGGCGCCGGCCAGGGCGGCCTTGTGTTCGTCGGTCTTGACCGCGTCGAGCACCACCTGGGCTTCGCCCAGCTCGCCGCGCTCGGCCAGGCAGCGGGCATAGAGGATCAGCGCCTCGGCATTGCTGTTGTCTTCACCCAGCAACACCTGCAGCAGGGCTTCGGCTTCGCTGAAGCGGCTTTCGGCGAACAGCGCCTTGGCCTGCTCCAGCGGCGCGGCGGCGGGCGGCGCGGGCATCTGCACATGGGGTTCGAGCATGGCGCGAATGGCCGACTCGGGCTGGGCGCCGGCAAAACCGTCGACCGGCTGTCCGTCCTTGAACAGCACCACGGTCGGCAGGCTACGGATGCCGAACTGGGCGACGACCTGCTGCTCGACGTCACAGTTGATCTTGGCCAGCAGCAGTTCGCCCTGATAACCCTCGGTAATTTTGGCCAGCAGCGGCATCAGCGCCTTGCACGGCGCGCACCACTCGGCCCAGAAGTCGACCAGCACCGGCTTGTGGAAGGAGTTCTCGATGACCAGTTGCTGGAAGGTGGCATCGGTGGCATCGAAGATGTACGGCACATCTTTGTTATCAGGAGCTTGGCTCATCGCAACTCTCGCAAATCCGTGAATACCCCCACTATAAGGGCTCGCGGCTGGCATGGTACAGGCTGACCCGGCGGAATTCGTGCGGCTCGGCCAGATCCGGCAGGGTCAGCGCCTCGAGCACGCCGAGCGGGCGGTACAGCGGGTGGCTGAAGTCGCGCACCCGCGAGTCGGCCACCAGTGCCTGGCGGCCACGGCTGAGGAATTCGTCCAGCAGCGGCAGGTTGGCGCGGTCGTAGAGCACATCGGCGACCAGGATCAGGTCGAAGCGGTCGGCCTCGGCGAAGAAGTCGCTGCTGTAGCTCAGCGTCACACCGTTCAGCGCGGCGTTGGCACGGCAGGCGTCCAGGGCCAGCGGATCGAGGTCGCAGGCCACCACCTCCAGGGCGCCGGCCCGGGCGGCGGCGATCCCGGCAATGCCGGAGCCGGCGCCGAAATCCAGCACGCGCTTGCCGCGCACCCATTGCGGGTGCTCGGCCAGGTAGCGCGCCATGGCCAGGCCGCTGGCCCAGCAGAAGCTCCAGTAGGGCGGCTCCTCGAGAATGCGCCGGGTTTCCTCGCTGCTGAACTCGCGGTCCATGTTCTGCTCGTCGATCAACCAGAGTTTCAGGTCGCACCCGGGCAGCTCGCTGACGATCATCCGCGCTTCGCCGATCAGGCCGCTCAGGGCCTGTTGCAGGGCTGGCGGGGCCATCTACGGTGCCTTTTCGAAACGCAGCGGGCCGGTGGCCTGGGTCTGGGCCTGGGCGATGCGAACCGGCGGCAGGTGCAGGATCAGCTGGCCGGAGCGGCTGGCGCGGCCGCGCAGTTCGACCCGGGCCCCGGCGGGGAAGGCTTCGGGATTGAAACGCAGGCGATAGGGCAGGGCCTGGCCGGTACCGCTCAGGGTACTGCTGGCCAGCAGTTGCTGTGGCCGGCCGCGCTCGTCGACCACCAGCAGGGCCAGTTCCACGTCGGCGCCTGCCGGGATTTCCAGCAGGGTGCCGCTCAGCTCGCGCTGGTAGGCCGGCAGCGGGCCCAGGGGTTCGGTTTTCTTCGCCACCTTGGCCGGTACCGGGGCCTGGGCCTGTTCCGGCTTGGGGCGGTCGCTGCCGCAGGCGGCGAGCAGGGCGGCGCAACACAGCACGACGAGTGCTCGAGGGTGCATGGGGTAGTCCTTCACGCGCAGATTTGCATGGATGGTAAACCCTTTGGCTTGTCTTGCCAGTGCAATGCGCTACCATGGCCCTCCCTTTTTTTGTTGCCTGCCACCATGCACTGTCCGTTTTGCGGTGCCAACGACACCAAGGTCATCGACTCGCGTCTGGTCGCCGAGGGCGAACAGGTGCGTCGCCGGCGCGAATGCGTCGCCTGCGGCGAGCGTTTCACCACCTTCGAGACCGCCGAGCTGGTCCTGCCCCGGCTGATCAAGCAGGACGGCACGCGCCAACCCTTCGATGAAGACAAGCTGCGTGCCGGCATGCAGCGCGCGCTGGAAAAGCGCCCGGTCAGCGTTGAGCGACTGGAAGCGGCGCTGGCGCATATCAAGAGTCGTCTGCGCGCTACCGGCGAGCGTGAAGTGAAGTCGCTGGTGGTCGGTGAGATGGTGATGGCCGAGCTGCGCAAGCTCGACGAGGTGGCCTATATCCGTTTCGCCTCGGTCTACCGGCGGTTCCAGGACCTCGACGAATTCCGCGAAGAAATCGACCGACTGGCCCGCGAGCCGGCTAAAGAGTAAGCATGTCCAGCCAAGCCATTCTCGACGCCCACTACATGGCCCGCGCCGTGGAACTGGCCCGCAAGGGCCTGTACAGCACCCACCCCAACCCCCGCGTGGGTTGCGTGATCGTGCGTGACGGCGAGGTGGTCGGCGAAGGCTGGCATGTGCGTGCCGGCGAGCCGCACGCCGAGGTCCATGCCCTGCGCCAGGCCGGCGAGCGTGCCCGTGGCGCCTGTGCCTACGTCACCCTCGAACCCTGCAGCCACCATGGCCGCACGCCGCCGTGCGCCGAGGCACTGGTCAAGGCCGGGGTGGCGCGGGTGGTGGCGGCCATGCAGGATCCCAATCCGCAAGTGGCCGGCAACGGCTTGCAGCGCCTGCGCGAGGCCGGCATCGAAGTCGCCAGCGGCGTGCTCGAGGTCGAGGCCCGCGCGCTCAATCCCGGGTTCCTCAAACGCATGGAGCAAGGCCTGCCGTTCGTGCGCGCCAAGCTGGCCATGAGCCTGGACGGCCGCACCGCCATGGCCAGCGGCGAAAGCCAGTGGATCACCGGCCCTGCGGCGCGTGCCGCGGTGCAGCGCCTGCGCGCCCGTTCCAGCGTGGTACTGACCAGCGCCGAGAGCGTGCTGTTCGACAACGCCCGCATGACCGTGCGTGGCGAGGAACTGGGCCTGGATGACTCGCTCACCGCCCTGGCCCTGTCGCGCCCGCCGTTGCGCGTGCTGGTCGACGGGCGCCTGCGCCTGCCGCTGGACGCGCCGTTCTTCCAGGCCGGCCCGGCGCTGGTGGTGACCGCCGCGGGCGAAGACCCGCGCTATGCGGCCGCCGGTCATGAACTGATCAATCTGCCCGGCAGCGAGGGTCGCGTCGACCTGCCGGCACTGCTGCGCACCCTGGCCGGGCGCGGCGTCAACGAAATCCTGCTGGAGGCCGGCGCCGGCCTGGTCGGCGCTTTCGCCCGCGAGGGTCTGGTCGACGAGTACCAGCTGTTCGTCGCCGGCACCTTCCTCGGCTCCGACGCCCGTCCGTTGCTGGACTGGCCGCTGTCGAAAATGAGCGAGGCGCCGCGGCTGAAGATCACCGAAATGCGCGCGGTCGGCGATGACTGGCGAGTCACTGCCATCCCCCTGCCGCCCCCCGGCGTATAATGCCAGGCTTGCCTCGCGCAGCCCGTATCTAGGAGAACACCATGTTCACCGGCATCATCGAATCCATCGGCACCATCCGCAGCCTCACCCCCAAGGGCGGTGACGTGCGCGTCTACGTAGAGACCGGCAAGCTCGACCTGGGCGACGTCAAGCTCGGCGACAGCATCGCGGTCAACGGCGTGTGCCTGACCGCCGTCGAGCTGCCCGGCGATGGCTTCTGGGCCGACGTCAGCGTCGAGACCCTCAAGCGCACCGCCATGGTCGATCTCAAGAGCGGCAGCCGGGTCAACCTGGAAAAGGCCCTGACCCCCACCACCCGCCTGGGCGGCCACCTGGTCAGCGGCCACGTCGACGGCGTCGGCGAGATCGTCTCGCGCGCCGATAGCGCCCGCGCCATCCAGTTCCGCGTGCGTGCGCCCAAGGAGCTGGCCAAGTACATCGCCCACAAGGGCTCGATCACCGTCGACGGCACCAGCCTGACGGTCAACGAAGTCGATGGCGCCGAGTTCGAGCTGACCATCGTCCCGCACACCCTGTCCGAAACCATCATGGCCGACTACCGCGCAGGGCGTCGGGTGAACCTTGAGGTCGACCTGCTGGCCCGTTACCTGGAGCGTCTGCTGCTGGGCGACAAGGCCGCTGAGCCGAGCAAAGGCAGTGGCATCACCGAAAGCTTCCTGGCCGCCAACGGCTTCTTGAAATCCTGATTGAGAAGGGGGTGCCGCGTGGCGCTCAACAGCATCGAAGAACTGGTCGAAGACATCCGCCAGGGCAAAATGGTCATCCTCATGGATGACGAAGACCGCGAGAACGAAGGCGACATCATCATGGCGGCCGAGTGCTGCCTGCCCGAGCACATCAACTTCATGGCCAAGCACGCCCGCGGCCTGATCTGCATGCCGATGACCCGTGAGCGCTGCGAAACGCTCAAGCTGCCGCTGATGGCGCCGCGCAACGGCTCGGGCTTCGGCACCAAGTTCACCGTGTCTATCGAGGCCGCCGAAGGCGTCACCACCGGCATTTCCGCCGCCGATCGCGCCCGCACCGTGCAGGCCGCCGCCGCCAAGGACGCCAAGGCCGAGGACATCGTCAGCCCCGGTCATATCTTCCCGCTGATGGCCCAGCCTGGTGGTACCCTGGCCCGCGCCGGCCATACCGAGGCCGCCTGCGACCTGGCGCGCATGGCCGGCTTCGAGCCGAGCGGTGTGATTTGTGAAGTGATGAACGACGACGGCACCATGTCGCGCCGCGCCGAGCTGGAAGTGTTCGCCGCCGAACACGGCCTGAAGATCGGCACCATCGCCGACCTGATCCACTACCGCATGATCCACGAGCGCACCGTGCAGCGCGTCTCCGAGCAGCCGATCGAGAGCGAGCTGGGCCAGTTCAACCTGGTCACCTACCGCGATGCGGTGGAAGGCGACGTGCACATGGCGCTGACCCTGGGCAAGATCTGCGCCGAGGAGCCGACCCTGGTGCGCGTGCACAACATGGACCCGCTGCGCGACCTGCTGATGGTCAAGCAACCGGGCCGCTGGAGCCTGCGCGCGGCCATGAGCGCCGTGGCCGAGGCCGGCAGTGGCGTGGTGCTGCTGCTGGGCCACCCGCTGGACGGCGACGTGCTGCTGGCGCATATCCGCGAAAGCGCGGGCGATGCCCCGGCGAAAGCGCCGACCACCTACAGCACCGTCGGTGCCGGTTCGCAGATCCTGCGCGACCTCGGTGTGCGCAAGATGCGCCTGATGAGTTCGCCGATGAAGTTCAATGCGATATCCGGATTCGATCTGGAAGTTGTAGAATACGTGCCCTCCGAGTGACTTGAGGCGGCATTTTCGCCCCTGGACTCGAGTCCAAACCCTCCCGAGGCCGCCACAGCGCGGCCTCGCTCTTGAAGATGAGAACTCCGGAATGACCCTGAAGACCATCGAAGGTACCTTCATCGCCCCCAAAGGTCGCTATGCTTTGGTGGTTGGCCGCTTCAACAGCTTCGTCGTCGAAAGCCTGGTAAGCGGTGCAGTCGACGCCCTGGTACGCCACGGCGTCAGCGAAAGCGACATCACCATCATTCGTGCCCCGGGCGCGTTCGAAATCCCGCTGGTAGCGCAGAAAGTCGCCCAGCAGGGTGCTTATGACGCGATCATCGCCCTGGGCGCAGTGATCCGTGGCGGTACCCCGCACTTCGAATACGTGGCGGGCGAGTGCACCAAGGGCCTGGCCCAGGTGTCCATGGAGTTCGGTGTTCCGGTGGCCTTCGGCGTCCTGACCGTCGACTCCATCGAACAGGCCATCGAGCGTTCCGGCACCAAGGCCGGCAACAAAGGTGCCGAAGCTGCCCTGTCGGCCCTGGAAATGGTCAGTCTGCTGGCGCAGTTGGAGGCCAAGTGATTAGCGACGAAAGCGATCGTTTCAACCCGCGCGATCCAAAACCTGCGGATGCCGGCAAGCCCTCGAAGAGCGCCAAGCGTCGCGAAGCCCGCAAGCTCGCCACGCAAGCGCTCTACCAGTGGCACATGGCCAAGCACTCGCTGAACGAAGTGGAAGCGCAGTTCCGGGTCGATAACGATTTCTCCGATGTCGACGGCGCCTACTTCCGCGAGATCCTGCACGGGGTCCCGGCGAAGAAGGTCGAGATCGACGAGGCGCTCAAGCCTTGCCTGGACACGCCGCTGGAAGAGCTCGACCCGGTCGAGCTGGCCGTGCTGCGCCTGTCCACCTGGGAGTTCATGATGCGCGTCGACGTGCCGTACCGCGTCGTCATCAACGAAGGCGTGGAACTGGCCAAGGTCTTCGGCGCCACCGACGGCCACAAGTTCGTCAACGGCGTGCTGGACAAGCTGGCTCCGCGTCTGCGTGAGGCGGAAGTCAAGGCGAACAAGCGCTGATCGCGGCGCTGACCAGCCATGGGTGAGTTCGAGCTGATCCGTCACTACTTCGCCGCCGCGCCCTGTGCGCAGGGCGGCGAGGGCGTGGCCCTGGGGATCGGCGACGACTGCGCCCTGCTGGACCTGCCCGCCGGCGAGCAACTGGCGATCTCCACCGACACGCTGGTGGCCGGTGTGCATTTCCCCACGGTCTGCGACCCGCTGCTGCTGGGCCAGCGCTCGCTCGCCGTGGCGGCCAGCGACCTGGCGGCCATGGGCGCCACACCCATCGGCTTCACCCTCGCCCTGACCCTGCCCGAAGTCGGCCCGGACTGGCTCGAAGCCTTCGCCGATGGCCTCGGCCGCATGGCCCACCGTTGCCGCATGACCCTGATCGGCGGTGACACCACCCGTGGGCCGCTGAGCATTACCGTGACCGTGTTCGGCCGGGTACCGTCGGGCCAGGCCCTGCGCCGTAGCGGCGCGCAGCCGGGCGACCTGCTGTGCGTCGGCGGTTTCCTGGGCAACGCGGCGGGGGCCTTGCCGCTGGTGCTGGGCGAGCGCGAGGCGGCTGCCGAGGTGGCCGGTCCCTTGCTGGAGCACTACTGGTCGCCCTTGCCGCAACTGCAGCTGGGCGAGCGCCTGCGTGGCCTGGCCACGGCGGCACTGGATATCTCCGACGGCCTGCTGGCCGACTGCGGGCATATCGCCAAGGCGTCCGGCGTTGCGCTGGAGGTGAACCTGGCGCAGGTCCCCGTGTCTGCTCCTTTACAGGCTTTCCTGGGGCGCGAGGCGGCAGTGCAGGCGGCGCTCACCGGTGGCGACGACTACGTGCTGGCCTTCACCCTGCCGGAAAGCGCACTGACCTCCCTGGCCCGCGAGGTGCACGTCATCGGGCGTGTGCTGCAGGGCCAGGGCGTGACCCTGCGTGACCCGCAGGGCCAGGACATCACCCCCGTGCAACGGGGCTATCAACATTTCAGGGAGACACCGTGACCGACCACCCCAACCAGGTGCCTGCGGAGTTCGTTCCGCCTTCGGTCTGGCGCAACCCGTGGCACTTCATCGCCTTCGGCTTCGGCTCCGGCACCCTGCCCAAGGCACCGGGGACCTGGGGTTCGCTGGTGGCGCTGCCGTTCATTCCACTGTGGCAGATGCTGCCCGACTGGGGCTACTGGCTGTTGCTGGGCATCAGCATGCTGTTCGGCGTGTGGCTGTGCGGCAAGGTGGCCAACGACTTGCGCGTGCACGATCACGAGGGCATTGTCTGGGACGAGATCGTCGGCATGTGGATCACCCTGTGGCTGGTGCCGGAAGGCTGGCAGTGGCTGCTGGCGGGGTTCCTGATGTTCCGCTTCTTCGACATCCTCAAACCGTGGCCGATCCGCTGGGTCGACCGCCATGTGCATGGTGGGTTCGGGATCATGCTCGACGATATCCTGGCCGGGGTGTTCGCCTGGCTGGGCATGCAGGTTCTGGTGTGGGCGGTGGCCTGATACAGGGAGCGTTGCGATGGCCTTGAGGAGTGTGTTGCTGGCGTGGGTGCTGCTCTGGGTGGCGCCTGGCGTCATGGCGCAGGAGCAGCAGGTGCGCCTGGTCAGCGAGGAGTGGCTCGACTACACCAACGCCGATGGCAGCGGGTTGGCCTGGGACGTGCTGCGCAAGGTGTTCGAGCCGGCCGGCGTCAAGGTCAGGGTGCTGAGCGCGCCGTACAGCCGCGCGGTCGGCCTGGTGAAGCGGGGCGAGGCGGATGCCTGGGTCGGCTCCTACAAGGAAGAGAACGACGACAACCTCTATCCGCGCTGGCATTTCGACATGGACCATATCTACGCCCTTGGCCTGGCCGGCAAGCCGCAGCCCACGCTGGACACTATCGGCCAGTACCGCCTGGCCTGGGTGCGCGGCTATGACTACGCCAGCTACCTGCCCAAGGTGCACAACTTCCGCGAGGTCCAGCGCCGCGAAGGCATCCTGCCCATGCTCGAGCATGACCGGGTGGATTTCTACATCGATGCGCAGACCGAGGTGGAGTACGTGCTCGGGCAGGCGCCCGAGCCCCAGCGTTTTCGCAGCACCCACGTCGCCGAGCTGCCGTTGTACCTGGCGTTCACCCGCAGTGCGCAGGGCGAGGCCTTGCGTGACCTGTTCGACCGGCGCATGGCGCAACTGGTGCGCAGCGGTGAGTTGAAGCCGATCTTCGAGCGTTGGAAGCAGCCGTATCCGTTCACGGCGGATAGCCAGCCGCATTAGGCTCATGTCGCTGTTCTTGTAGGAGATCGCCCAGCCCTTTGGGGGCTGCGCTGTCGCGCAGGGAACTGTCCCCCTGTGGGAGCGGCCTTGTGTCGCGAAAGGGGTGCGAAGCGCCCCCAGATCTGCGCACCAAGCTGACATTGCCGGGGCCGCTATGCGGCCCTTTCGCGACACAAGGCCGCTCCTACAGGATTTGGTCCTTGTTCCATAAGCATCGAACTTTTCGATCTTAAGCCACCATATTCCTCCTGCGCACGTGCGCCGGGCTGCTGATACAATCGGCCGATCTGAAAAATCCTACTACCCAGGAGCACAACGTGCCCGTCGTCTTTGTTGCCGCCTCTAAACTCCCGACTCCCTTTGCGATCTTCACCATGCATGGCTTTCTCGACGAAGCCACTGGCCGCGAGCACGTGGTGCTCAGCCTGGGTGACATCGCGGACGGCGAGCCGGTGTTGGGGCGCCTGCACTCCGAGTGCCTGACCGGCGATGCGCTGTTCAGCCAGCGCTGCGACTGCGGCTCGCAACTCGAAGCCGCGCTGCAGGCCATCGCCCGCGAAGGCCGTGGCGTACTGCTGTACCTGCGCCAGGAAGGCCGTGGCATCGGCCTGCTGAACAAGATTCGCGCCTATGAGCTGCAGGATGGCGGCGCCGACACCGTCGAGGCCAACGAGCGCCTGGGCTTCGCCGCCGACCAGCGCGACTACGCCATGTGCCTGCCGATGCTCGAGCACCTGGGTGTGAAATCGCTGCGCCTGATGACCAACAACCCACGCAAGGTCAAGGCCCTGACCGACATGAGCATCAAGGTCGCCGAGCGTGTGCCGCTGCACACCGGCCACAACCCGCACAACCGCCTGTACCTGGCCACCAAGGCTGACAAGCTCGGCCACATGATGGGCAACAAGCAACAGGGCGAGGTGCCCCAGGCGTGACCCGTGGCGAGGTGAAACGTCGGCTGGCCCTGGCCTGGTGGCAGTACCTGGCCATGGGCCTGTTGCCGTTGCCGATAATGGCCTGGGCGTTCGGCGGCGGTGAGCCGCTGATCCCGGTGCTGGCCATGCCGTTGTTCATTGCCGGGGCCGCGACCATGTTCCTCAGCCTGCCGCGTTTCAGCGCCTACAAGCGGGCGTTGATCGCCACTGACAAGCAGCTGGGCACGACTGAAGAGCCCGGCGCCTGGATCGAGCTGGCCCGGGTTCGACGCCTGGCCATGCTGTTCGCCTGTTTCCCGGCCTGGGTCGCGGCGCTTTCGGTGCTGGTCGGGCTGGAGGCGGTGCCGCAGATCCTCCTTGCCCTGTCTACCGTGGTGGTGCTGTACCTCTATCGTATTCCGCGTCAGCTCGGCTGATGCGGGCGCTTCTCGCCTTCCTCGCGCTGGCGTGCATCGGCACCCTGGCCGAGGCCGGGCCGCGGGTGGTCAGCCTGGCGCCGTCGATGACCGAGATCGTTGTTGAGCTGGAGGCCGGCGACTTGTTGGTGGGCCTGCTGGACGCAGGCGAGCGTCCGCCGAGTCTTCAGGACCTGCCCTCGGTCGGGCGCCATGGCCAGCTGGACATGGAGCGCCTGCTCAGCCTCAAGCCTGACCTGCTGCTGCTCTGGCCCGGCAGCGTGGCACCTGCCCAGCGCGACCAGCTCAGGCGCTTGGGCATCGCCACGTTCAGTGGCGAGCCCGGCGACCTCGACCAGTTGATCGAGCAGATCGAAGCCATCGCCCGGCGCCTCGGGCGTGACGAGCAGGGTCGCGCCTATGCCGCCGGCCTGCGTGAGCGACTGCAGGCGCTCACGCAGCGCTACCGGCGTGACACGCCGCTGAGGGTGTTCTATCAGGTTTGGGACAAGCCGCTGTACACCTTGGGCGGACGCCAGGTGGTCAGTGATGCCTTGCGCGTCTGTGGGGCGCGCAATGTGTTCGACGACCTGACCCAGCCTGCGCCGCAGGTCAGCGTGGAGTCGGTGCTGCTGCGCGATCCCGAGGTGATCCTGGCGGGCGACACGGCGCAGCTGGCCAGCTGGCGTAGCTGGCCGCAGTTGAGCGCCGTGAAGGGGGAGCGCTTGCTGGTGGTGCCGGATAAAGGCCTGGAGCGGCCCAGCGGGCAGATGATCGAGGCCACTGCCCGGTTGTGCGCGCTGCTGGAGGCTAGAGGGTCGGTGTCCAGGTAAGGCTCAGCAGCCAGGTGCGGCCTTCTTCGCGGTAGCCGTGGTTAGTCCCCTGATGGTTGTACAGGGTGCGGCTGTAACCCTTGTCCAACAGGTTATCGAGCTTCAGGTCGACCTTCAGTTCACGGGTGGCCGCCCAGCCGCCGCGAATGCCCAGCAGCCCATAACCACCGATGGGGGCATTGTTGGTTTCGTCGTTGTAGCTGCCGCTGACTGCCTGCCAACTGGCACCGACATTGAGGCGGTCGAATTGACGATCGATATCCAGGCTCAGGGTGCGCCGCGCACGACGTGCGAGTGTGTGGCCACTTTTCTGGTCGCGCGGGTCGATCAATGCCAATCCCAACTGCGATTTCCAACCCCCCCATTGCTGCTCCAACGCCATCTCGAAGCCATTGATGCGGGCTTGGGCAACGTTGCCCATGTTGTTGGCCTCTACGTCGTAACTGATGGCGTCTCGCAAGTTGGTGCGATAGAGCGAGGTTTCCAGGCGGCTGCTGTCGGTCAGTTGGCTGCGCCATTGCACTTCATAGGACTTCGAGTGCTCCGGCTTGAGGCCAGGGTTGCTGAACCCCGGGTAGTAGAGGTCGTTGAATGTCGGGGCACGGAAGCCCTCGCTGTAGGACAGCAGCAGGTCATTGCGGGCGTTCAACGGCAGCGTCAGGCTGCCGCTCCAGGTGGTCTGACCGCCGAACTGCTGGTTCTTGTCGTGGCGCACGCCAAGCTCGGTCGAGAAGTGCTCGCCCTGGAACCTGTGCTGGGCGAAGGCTGCGCGGTTCCAGCGGCTGTCCTCGTTGAAGTCGGTGCTCGCGTGTACCCGGTCCTCGTACCACTCGCCACCCAGCAATAGGCTGTTGTAGTCATTCAGGGTCAGATCGTTCTGCCAGGTGACCTGGTCGCGGTAGGTGTTGAACGGTGAGCTCTTGTGCGTGAGCTTGTCGCGGCTGTCATCGCGGTTCTCACTGTGGGCCACTTCCAGTCGGGAGTGCCACTGCTCGGCCAGTTGGGCGTCAAGGTAGCTGCCCAGGCTGCTGACGGCGAAGTTCGAGTAGGGCATCTGCGGGCTGGCGCCACGAGGTTCGTCGAACTCACGACGCCCACGGCTGTCGAGCAGGTTCAGCCCGGCTTCGAAGCGTTCGTTGAAGGTGTGGCTCAGGCTCAGGTTGATCGAGCGGTTGCGATAGGCGTCATGGTCGCCATCGCTGGCATACGACGGTCCGGTCGAATCGATGCCGGCGGTTTCGTCCAGGCTGGCGCCGAGGTTGAAGCGGGTCGCGTCATCGCCGCCCGACAACCCCAGGCTGCGTTGCCAGGTCTGATTGCTGCCGGCGGCCAGGCGCAGGCGCGGTTGCAGGCCCTGGGCGCTGCCGCGACGGGTGAAGATCTGGATCACCCCGCCAATGGCGTCGCTGCCGTAGACCGCCGAGCGCGAGCCGCGCAGCACTTCCACACGTTCGATCTGGTCGATGCCGAGGAACTGCAGGGCGCTGTCGCCGGAGGTGGCGTTGGCGATGCGCACGCCGTCGACCAATACCAGGGTCTGGGCGGCCTTGGTGCCGCGGATGAAGATGCCGGGCAGGCTGCCGCGCCCGCCGGTGGGCGCGACCTGTACACCGGGGACGCGGGCGAGCAGGTCGGTGACGCCGCTGGGCTGCAGGCGGTCGATGTCGGCGCGTGTGAACACCGTGTTGGCGGCGCTGGTGGCGCTGCGCGACTCGACCTGGCGGCTGGCGCTGATCAGTACGTCGGGGAGCTTGAGGGCGTCATCGCGTTCGGCGGCCAGCAGGAATGTAGGGGCGCAAAGGAGTGCGGCACAGGCGGATTTTTTCATGGGCAGTTCCATCGCATTCGCGGGTAAACCCGCTCCCACAGGATCTGCACAGACCTTGAACGCTGTGCAGTCCCTGTGGGAGCGGGTTTACCCGCGAAAGGCCCCTAGAGGCCGAGTTTGGCCATCCGGGCTTTGACGGAGGCTTCGATACCGGCCGCATCCAGCCCGCACTCAGCCAGCATCTGCGCAGGCTTGGCATGCTCGACATAGATATCCGGCAGGCCCAGGTGCAGCAGCGGCTTGACCACGCCCTCGCGGGCCAGGAACTCGCCGACGGCGGCGCCGGCGCCGCCCATGATGGCGTTTTCCTCGATGGTCACCAGCAACTCATGGCTGGCGGCCATCTCCAGCACCAGGGCCTCGTCCAGCGGCTTGACGAAACGCATGTCGACCACGGTGGCGTCGATCTGCTCGGCCACCTGCAGAGCCTCGGTCAGTTGCACGCCGAACACCAGCAGGGCGACCTTGCCGCCCTGGCGACGGACCACGCCCTTGCCGATCTCCAGCGGCTCGAGGTCGCCGCTGATCGGTGCATTCGGGCCGGTGCCGCGCGGGTAGCGCACGGCAGCCGGGCCCTTGTAGTGGTGGCCGGTGCTGAGCATCTTGCGCAGCTCGTTCTCGTCGCTGGGGGTCATCACCAGCATGCCGGGGATACAGCGCAGGTAGGACAGGTCGTAGGCGCCGGCGTGAGTCGGACCGTCCTCGCCGACCAGGCCGGCGCGGTCGATGGCGAACAGCACATCGAGGTCCTGCACCGCCACGTCATGGATCAGTTGGTCATAGGCGCGCTGCAGGAAGGTGGAGTAGATCGCCACCACCGGCTTGGCGCCCTCGCAGGCCATGCCCGCGGCCAGGGTCACCGCGTGCTGCTCGGCGATGGCGACGTCGAAGTAGCGCTCCGGGTAGCGTTCGCTGAAGTCGATCAGGTCCGAGCCTTCCTTCATCGCCGGGGTGATGCCCACCAGGCGGTTGTCGGCGGCGGCCATGTCGCACAGCCACTGGCCGAACACCGAGGCGTACTTTGGCCCGCTGGCTTTTTTCGGCGCGACCGGCTTGTCGGCCGGCTCCAGCTTGGTGATCGCGTGGTAGCCGATCGGGTCGACCTCGGCCGGGGCGAAGCCCTTGCCCTTCTTGGTGACCACATGGAGGAACTGCGGGCCCTTGAGGTCGCGCATGTTGCGCAGGGTGGCGATCAGGGTCGGCAGGTCGTGGCCGTCGATCGGGCCGATGTAGTTCCAGCCCAGCTCCTCGAACAGGGTGCCGGGCACCAGCATGCCCTTGGCGTATTCTTCGGTGCGGCGGGCGATCTCCCAGGCGCCGGGCAGGCGCGACAGCACTTTCTTGCTGCCTTCGCGCATGCTGGCGTAGGTGCGGCTGGAGAGGATCTTGGCCAGGTAGTTGGACAGGCCGCCGACGTTGCGCGAGATCGACATGTCGTTGTCGTTGAGGATGACCAGCATGTCGGCATCCACTTCCTGCGCGTGGTTCAGCGCCTCGAAGGCCATGCCGGCGGTCAGCGCGCCGTCGCCGATCACGGCGATCGACTTGCGCGGATCGTTCTGCAGGCGGGCGGCGATGGCCATGCCCAGCGCGGCGCTGATCGAGGTGCTGGAGTGACCGACGCCGAAGGTGTCGTATTCGCTCTCGCTGCGGCGCGGGAAGGCGGCGATGCCGTCCTTCTGGCGCAGGCTGAGCATGCGCTCGCGGCGGCCGGTGAGGATCTTGTGCGGGTAGGCCTGGTGACCGACGTCCCACACCAGCCGGTCATCCGGGGTGTCGAAGACGTAGTGCAGGGCGATCGTCAGCTCGATGACGCCCAGGCCCGCACCAAAATGCCCACCGGTCTGCCCCACGGTATAGAGCAGGTCCTGGCGCAGCTCGTCGGCCAGGGTCTCCAGGTCGGCTTCGGCCAGGCGGCGCAGGCCGGCTGGCGTGTCGGCGCGGTCCAGCAAAGGCGTGACCGGGCGTTCGCGGGGGATCTCTTGAAACGTCGTGGGCATCAGGCGTGTCGTTATAGGTGTGAAGACGCGGCAGTTTACCCCATTGTAGGAAAAGCTGCCCATTCGGACGGGTGTATGAGGACCACCAGTGCGGCAGAGATCCTGTAGGAGCGGCCTTGTGTCGCGAAAGGGCCGCAAAGCGGCCCCGGCAATCTTTGCGTCAACGCTGAAATCCCGGGGCTGCTGCGCACCCCTTTCGCGACACAAGGCCGCTCCTACAGGGTCTATCTCAGGTCTTAGTGGCGGCGCTCGACGATGTAGCGGGCCAGCGCACGCAACGGCTCGGCGTTCTGGTCAAAGCCTTGCAGCGCGGCCAGCGCCTGGTCACGCAGTTCCAGGGCATAGGCCTTGGCCGCCTCCAGCCCGAGCAGCGCCGGGTAGGTCGGCTTGTCGCGGGCGATGTCGGCGCCCTGGCGCTTGCCCAAGGTGGCGGTGTCACTCTCCACGTCGAGAATGTCGTCCTGCACCTGGAACGCCAGGCCGATGGCCTGTGCATAAGTCTGCAGGGCATCGAGCTGGGCCTGCCCGGCGCGGGCGCTGGCCAGGGCGCCGAGGCGCACGCTGGCTTCGATCAGCGCGCCGGTCTTGTGCCGGTGCATGTACTCCAGCGCTTGCTGGTCGAGCTTGACGCCCACCGAGCCCAGGTCGATGGCCTGGCCACCGACCATGCCCGCGGGGCCGGCGGCCTTGGCCAGGGCCTGGACCATCTGCAGGCGGATGGCGTCGGCTTGCGGGCTCAGGCGTGGGTCGAGCAGGGCGCTGAAGGCCAGGCTCTGCAGGCCGTCGCCGGCGAGGATCGCGCAGGCTTCGTCGAACGCCTTGTGGGTGGTGGGCTGGCCGCGACGCAGGTCGTCGTCGTCCATCGCCGGCAAGTCGTCATGTACCAGCGAGTAGGCGTGGATCAGTTCCACCGCGCAGGCGGCGCCGTTGGCATGCTCGGCTGGCACGCCGAAGGCTTCGCAGGCGGCATAGGCCAGCAGCGGGCGCACGCGCTTGCCACCGTTCATCACGCTGTAGCGCATGGCGGCGTAGAGGCGTTCAAACTCTTTCGACGGGGCCAGGAACAGGGGTTCGAGAGCGGCGTCGACCCGTGCCTGGGCGCTTTGCTGGTACTGGGCGATCATGCCTCGGGCTCCGCGTCGAACGGCTGGGCGGCCAGCTCGCCGTCACGCTCCAGCAGGATCTGCACCTTCTGCTCGGCCTGGGCCAGGGCACCCTGGCAATCGCGGGTCAGGGCGATGCCCTGTTCGAAGGCGGCCAGCGACTCTTCCAGCGACAGTTCGCCGTTCTCCAGGCGTTCGACCAGGGCTTGCAGGTCGGCGAGGGATTGTTCGAAATCGATGGAGGCTTTTTTGCGGGCCATGGCGACTGTCTCGGTGGCATTCAGAACGGCGCGACACTAGCAGAGCGGGGCAGGGGGAGCAAATTGCGTGGGCCTATCGTTCGTCGCATTTTGTTGCATTTGTCTGGCGTGAGCCATCTTGCAATCCGCGATGCAATCGAATTGTGGGGGTGGCGGCCCTCTGCCATAATCCGCGCGCTCTGGCCTGCGGGCCAGGGACCTTCCTCCCCGACGTCATGTAATGGACTACGTTGTGAGCTTCCTCTCGATCGAATTCGGCCTCTGTTTCACGCTGTTCTTCCTGCTCTACTGGAGCCTGTGCTGGAGCGTACGGTTGCAGAACCTGCTGCTGCTGACCGCCAGCTACGGCCTGGTGGCGAGCTTCAGCCTGCAATCGCTGTACATCCTGCTGGGCTACAGCACGCTGGTGTACCTGTTCGGCCTGCTGGCGGGGCGCTATCCCGGGCGCTGGTTCAGCCGCGTGCTGCTGCTGACGCTGGTGCTGGGCTGCTTCTACCTGTTCAAGTACCAGGCGTTCTTCGTCGAAGGCGCGCAGGCCGCGCTGGCCACCGCCGGGTTCGACGTGGCGCTGCCGCTGCTGGAAGTGCTGGTGCCGATCGGGCTGTCGTTCTACACCTTCCATTCGGTCAGCTACCTGGTGTCGATCAACCGCCGCGAGCTGGCACCGGCGCCGCCGCTGGACCTGGCCCTGTACCTGGCGTTCTTCCCCAGCCTGGTGGCCGGGCCGGTCAACCGCGCCCTGCACATGTTGCCGCAGATCCGCCCGCCGGCCATGCGCCAGGTGCTGGAGCCGCAGCGGGCGCTGGGGTTGATCGCCATGGCGGTGGTCAAGCTGTTCTTCCTCAGTGCCTGGCTGGGTAGCGAGTGGGTCGACCCGGTATTCGACACCCCGGGCAGCGCCAGCCCCGAGCAGGTGCTGCTGAGCGTGTACGGCTACAGCTTGCTGATCTACTTCAACTTCAGCGGCTACACCAACCTGGTCACCGGCATCGCCCTGCTGCTGGGCTTTCGTCTGCCGGACAACTTCGACGCGCCGTACGCCGCGCACAACCTCAAGGAATTCTGGGGCCGCTGGCACATCAGCCTGTCGCGCTTCATCCGCGACTATGTGTACATCCCGCTGGGCGGCAACCGCAAGGGCGTATGGCGCGGCAACCTGAACATGCTGCTGGCGATGCTGGTGTCCGGCCTTTGGCACGGGGCGAGCGTGAACTTCATCATCTGGGGCGCCCTGCATGGGGTCGGCCTGGCCATTTCCAAGCTGTTCAGCCAGTGGTTTCCGGGTTTCGCGCGGCTGCCGGGTGCCGGCCTGCTGGCGCGCCTGATGACCTTCCATTACGTGGCCTTCGCCTGGATCTTCTTCCGCAGCCCGACGCTGGACGGCGCGCTGGAGATGCTCGGCGACATCGGCCAGCTGAGCCTGGCGGGACTGCACAGCGCCACGGGCCTGATGCTGCTGGCCTGCGTGCTGTTCGTGGCCAGTTATCCACAGTGGCTGGCGCTGTTGCGCCAGAGTGGCGCGCTGTTCCAGCGCCTGCCGTGGCAGCTGTACCCGATCCCGCTCGGGGTCGGTGTGTCGCTGGTGATTTTCGCTTCGCAGTCGGGCGTGCCGGGGTTCATCTATGCAAGCTTCTGATAGCAAACAGCTGTTCCAGGTGCAGATGGGCGCCGCCCGTGGCTTGTATGCGATCGTGGTCACCACCGCGTTGCTGTTCTGGCTGAACCAGGACTCGATCAAGCTTTATTGCCAGCAGAAATACCACCAGAGCTGCGAGATACCGGTGCTGGGCCAGATGCCGGCCTGGCGTATGGGCGCGCAGTTGACGGCGATGCTGGAGGCGCAACGCGATGGCCTGCTCGAGCAGTTGCTGCCCGCGCCGCAACTGGCCGAGGGGCCGGCGGTCGAGGTGCTGCCCGCACCGTTGCCGGTGGTCACGGTCGATCTGGAAACCCCGGCGGCCTTGGCCAAGCCGTTGCCACCGGTGTCGACGCCTGCGCATGTGCAGCCGACGCCTGCGCCTGTTCATGCGCCAGCCCCCGTAGTTGTCGCCCAGCCTGCACCGTCCGCGCCTGCACCGGTGTTGCTGCAGCCGGGCACCGTGGCCTCGCTGGCCGCTGGCGACGACGTGTTCCTGGTCGGCGACTCGCTGATGCAGGGCGTGGCGCCGCACCTGGCCAACAGCCTGCGCAAGCGCTACCAGATCCGTACCGTCAACCTCAGCAAGCAGAGCACCGGCCTTGCCTACCCGGGCTTCTTCAACTGGCCGAAGACCGTGGCCGACACCCTCGACCATGAACCGAACGTGCGTCTGATGGTGGTGTTCCTCGGCCCCAACGACCCCTGGGACATGCCCCAGGGCAAGGGCAAGCCGTTCCTGCGCTTCAAGTCGCCGGAGTGGGAGGTCGCCTACCGCGCCCGTATCGATTCGATCCTCGAGCAAGCGCGAGCGCACAACGTGCAGGTGATCTGGGTCGGGCCGCCGAATATGGAAAAGGCGCGACTGTCCACGGCAATGGGCTACCTCAGCGGGCTCTACCAGGAGCAGACCGCGCTCTTCGGCCAGCACTACGTCTCGGCCAACCCGATCCTCGGCTACACCGACGCCAGCTTCTCGTATACGGTGCAGACACCGCAGGGCAAGCGGGTCAAGGTGCGGGTCGACGACGGCATTCATTTCACCATCACAGGCCAGAAGATGATCGCCGAACAGGTTCTGTCGCTGATCAGCTTTCCGGGCCTGACCGTTACAGGACATTGAGATGCGCCAATGGCATCACCTGCTGGGCCTGGCCCTGCTGATCAGCGCCGTGCCGGGTTGCAGTACCGGCGCCAACAGCGTGAGCGCCCAGCCCACGGCCCGGCCCGCCGCCGCGCCTGCCGCCCGTCAGGACGGCAACCTCGCCTTGCTCGCCGGCAAGCTGCGCAATGCCGGCCGGGCGCCAGTTGCCATCGTCCAGCTGGGTGACTCGCACACCGCCGCCGACCTGTTCAGCGGCGAGCTGCGCAAGCTGTTGCAGGCGCGCTACGGCGACGGCGGCATCGGCCTGGTGCCGGCCTCGCCGGTGCCGGGGATCCGCAACGACCGGGTGATCATCAAGAGCGAGAAGCGCCAGTGGGAGCTGGTGTCGGCGCGTAACCAGCAGAGCCAGCAGTTCCCGTTGGGGGGCTACCTGTCGCTGCCGTTGGCCAATCGCGCCAGTGTGGTGCTGCAGGCGCGGGACGAGGACCGCCAGCGTTACAAGGTCTCGGCGCTGTACCAGTCGAGCACCAGCGCCAGCCTCTTCGTCAATGGCGGCCAGCGCCGCGTACTGCCGGCCAGCAATGGCCAGTGGCGCTTCAGCCCGGCCTACGCCAATGTCGGCCTGCCGGTGCAGTTGAGTGTCGAGGGCGGTCGGGGTGTCGCACTGGGGGGCTGGTACATCCAGGGACAGAAGAATGCCGGGGTGACCTACTCGGCGCTGGGCATCAACGGTGCGCGCCTGGACGTGGTGGACAAGTGGCAGTCGGGTTGGCGTGACAGCCTCAAGGCCGTGCGGCCTGACCTGGTGATCCTGGCCTACGGCACCAACGAAGCGTTTGACGACAAGCTCGACCTGGCGCTGTACCAGACGCAACTGGAGGCGACCCTCACGGGCCTTCGCAAGGACCTGCCACAGGCGGCGATCCTGCTGGTCGGTCCGCCGGACTCGATCAAGCAACGCAAGGCGCGCAGCTGTGCGGCGCGCCAGCCTCAACCGTTGGCCTCGGTGATCCGTATCCAGAAGCAGATGGCGCACAAGCACAAGGCGCTGTTCTGGGATTGGCAGGGGTTCATGGGCGGGCCGTGCTCGATTGCCGGCTGGCAGGCGGGCGGGCTGGCGCGGCCGGATCTGGTGCACCTGACGGCTGATGGCTATCGCAAGAGTGCGGCGGGGTTGTATGAGTTTCTGAAGGGGCCGTTGAGGTTGCGTTGACGGCAGCTTGATTGGCGTTGGGCTTTAGATTGTTGGGGCTACTTTGCAGCCCCAAGATGGTTCAGGCGATCTCTGCTTCCAGCTCGATCATCGCTTCGCGATAGCGCGCCAGTTCCTCGATGGTCAGCACCGGCAGGTTGTACTGGCGGGCATACACCGCCACCTGTTCGCCGCGGGCCATGCTGCCGTCGGGATTCATCAGTTCGCACAGTACCGCCGCCGGGCGCAGGCCGGCCAGGTGGGCCAGGTCCACCGAGCCTTCGGTGTGGCCGCGACGGGTCAATACGCCGCCATTGCGGGCGCGCAGCGGGAACACATGGCCTGGGCTGACGATATGACGTTCCTGCGCGGTCGAGCGCAGCGCGGCTTCGATGGTGGTGATGCGGTCCTGTGCCGACACGCCGGTGCTGACCCCTTCGGCGGCCTCGATGGTGACGGTGAAGCCGGTGCCATGGCGGGCCTGGTTGTTCTGTACCATCGGCGCCAGCTGCAGGGCATCGACGGTGGCTTCGTCCAGGCACAGGCAGACGATACCGCTGCAATCGCGGATCATCATGGCCATGGTCTGCAGCGAAAGGTTCTCGGCGGCGGCGACGATATCGGCTTCGTCCTCGCGGTCGTCGTCGTCGAGCAGCAGTACAGGGCGCCCGGCCTGGAAGGCGGCGATGGCGGCGCTGACATTGGGGAATTGCTTGTTGAGCATGGTGGACATGAAACGCTCCTCGTGAATGATCGATGAACGTCTCGGGGCGAACAAAATGCGCGCGCAAGGGCGCCTGGGCGGCCCTTGCCAAACGCCTTCTTTCATCCGGACTATGACCGTCGGCCCTGGAATCTCACCAGATCTGCTGACCCCCGGCATGGCCGGGGCGCTCGCGGGCTCATCTTTCGATTTACCGCCGGTGGGGACTTTCACCCCGCCCTGAAGACCGGCCAAGCATACCCCACTGTGCCAGCGGGCTGGCAAGCCCTACGACTTTAGTTGCTGCCAGTCCAGCCCAAAGCGCGCCAGGTACTTGCGCAGGCGGTCGGCGTCGTTGGGGTTGGCCTTCTCCTGGCGCGACACCGCGAACAGCTGGCGCCCGGCCTCGGACAGGCTCGGGGCACGGCGGCAGACGTCGATGACCGCCTGTAACTGAACCTGGTCGAACAAGTCGAGTGAGCGGTCGGCCAGCAGGGGCTCGCTTGCCGGTTCCAAGCCCCATGCATAGCGCAGTCGGGCAAT
Source organism: Pseudomonas mosselii (assembly GCF_003205295.1). GTDB lineage: Bacteria > Pseudomonadota > Gammaproteobacteria > Pseudomonadales > Pseudomonadaceae > Aquipseudomonas > Aquipseudomonas mosselii_B. The sequence continues at coordinate 118,009 of NZ_QJRP01000012.1, read as the reverse complement.
CTCTTCCTCGACCAGTGCCTCGTCGATGCGCCCGCTGTCGGCCAGGGTCGCCATGCGCGTGATCGACGCCGAGAGCTCGCGGAAGTTGCCGGCCCAGCGTGCCTCGCTGGCATGGGCGAAGGCCAGGTAGCGGCGCTTGGCTTCGAGGTTGAAGCGCACCTGGCGCCCCTGTTCGCGGGCATGGCGCTGCAACTCGAAATCAAGGTTCGGCTCGATGTCCTCGCGGCGTTCGGCCAGGCCCGGGAGGGCGAAGGTCCACAGGTTGATGCGGGCGAACAGGTCCTCGCGGAACGAGCCGTCGGCGACCTTGGCGCGCAGGTCGCGGTGGGTGCCGGCGATCAGCTGGAAGTCGCTTTCCACCTCGCGGTCCGCGCCCAGCGGGAAGAATCGCTTTTCCTCGATGGCCTTGAGCAGCATGGCCTGTTCGTCAGCGCCCAGTTCACCGATCTCGTCGAGGAACAGCATGCCGCCGTCGGCGGCGCGCAGCAGACCGTCGCGGGCGTTCTGGGCGCCGGTGAAGGCGCCCTTGGCGTGGCCGAACAGGGTCGACATGGCGCCGTCGCCGCGCAGGGTGGCGCAGTTCACTTCGATGAAGCGCCCGCCCAGTTGATGGCGGCCGCGCTTGAGCTCATGGACGCGGCGGGCCAGGAACGACTTGCCGGCGCCGGTTGGGCCGACCAGCAGCATGGGGGCCTTCGAGCGCAGGGCGACCCGCTCGATCTGCTCGATGGTGCGGTTGAAATCCGGGTTGCGCGTGGCGATGCCGGACTTGAGCAGCGATTGCCCCTGGGCCTGTTCGCGGCGAAAGCGCGAGGCGATCGGGTCGTAGCGCGACAGGTCGAGGTCGATCAGGGTGGCGATGCCGGCCGGGTCGCTGTTTTCGTCCTGCTTGCGCGAGGGCGAGGTCTGCACCAGGCGCGCCGGCAGGTAGCGCGCCTCGGTAAGCAGGAACCAGCAGATCTGCGCGACGTGGGTACCGGTGGTGATATGCACCAGGTAGTCCTCGCGCTCGGTGTCGAAGGTATAACCGCTGGCGAAGTCGTGCAGGGCGCCGTAGACCTCCTCGAAGTCCCAAGGGTTGCGCAGCGCCAGCGGGTGCAGGCGCACTTCGGTGTCGGGCGAGACCTGCTGGATGTCGGCGCGAATCCGCTCGGCCAGGCCGAGGTCGCGGGTGCCGGGGCCGTGGATCAGTTCCAGGCGGTCCAGGGGCAGGTCGGCTTGCTGGCACAGGCCGATGGTTGGCCGCCAGCGGTTCCAGCGTGCGGCGCCCTTGCCGTTGCGGTCGAGGGTGGTGCCGAGGAAACCGATGGCGACGAGGGGCTTGGTCATCCGTGATTATCCAAAGAGATAAATATGTATCTCAGAATATACGAAAAATGAAATCGGTATGACACGTTGCAATGCACAGGCTAACGCGCAACAAAAAATAAATACTTATAAATCAGTTAGTTAAAAGATTTTTTCAAGATCGAATGAAAACCTGGCACGCCGCTCGCTATATCCCTCTCGACCGCATCGCCAGGCAGGCCCTCGGGTCAGGGGATCAACCCCCGCCGGTGCACGTACCCACCTTCAGGTGTCGGTGTCGTGCATGCCGCCGCCGCAACGACCGGTCATTGCGGCGCAAGCCTGTGAACAGGCTTGCGAGGCGCTCGCCGGGCCACGTCTCGGCAATACCCTCCACGGTAGCTACACCCGCAACACCCGCAGGTGGGGCACAGGCAACGCAACCAGGGCCAGGACGACCCGCCACTGCGAAGGAAGCCTGAGCCACCGCTGGTTCACCCGGCCCGCCGGCCGGACCAGGCGCAACGATGGCGGCCGCCGGAGCAATCGCTCCCAGCCCCGGACTCCGCCAGGTTTCGCCCACGGCGCTCGGTGAGTCGGTGACCACCCGCAGCCAAGGACATTGATAAAAGGATGAGCAAGATGAAACTGTTGAAACGCTTTGTGGTGAAGAAAAACGAACGCGGCCTGTTGATGAGCGAAGGCGACTTCGTGTCGATCCTCGAGCCTGGCCAGTACCAGCGTTTCGACTGGCAAGACCGGCTGACAGTGACCACTTTCAGCCTCCAATCCCCGCTGTTTGACCACCCGCTGGCGCAATACCTGCGTGGGCATGAGCCGGCACTGGTCGAGCAGTACTTCGAAACCATGGACCTGGCGCCGCATGAGGCCGGCCTGCGCTTCGAGGACGGTCGCCTGGTTGAGTTGCTGGCCCCGGACAGCCGCCGCCTGTACTGGAAAGGTCAGGTCGAACATGGCTTGCAGCGCATCGACCTTAATCAAGGACGGCGCCTGGACGACGAACTGGTGGTTCGCCTTAACCGACCCGGCGTGGCCGGTACGGACCTGGTCTTGCTGGCACTGGTGCCGGCCTTCCATGTCGGCGTGCTGAAGATTGATGGCGTGGTGGCCGGGTTGCTCGAGCCAGGCCGGCATGGCTACTGGCGCTGCGGCAGCCAGGTAGCGGTGGAGATGGTCGACACCCGCCTGCAGGCGTTGGAGGTCAACGGCCAGGAGATCCTCACCCGTGACAAGGTCAGCCTGCGCTTGAGCCTGGTGGCCAACTGGCGCTACACCGATGTGCTTGGCGCCCACGGACAGATGAGCAAGCCGGTGGAGCATCTGTATCGCGAGCTGCAGTTCGGCTTGCGTGCGGCAGTGGGTACCCGCACCCTCGACGAGCTGCTGGAAGACAAGCAGTCCATCGACGGTAGCGTCACCGAGCACCTGCTGGCGCACCTGCAAGGCAGTGGCCTGGAGGTGAGCAGCCTGGGGGTGCGCGACATCATCCTGCCAGGCGAAATGAAGACCCTGCTGGCACAAGTGGTGGAGGCGGAAAAGGCCGCCCAGGCCAACGTGATCCGGCGCCGCGAGGAAACCCAGGCGACCCGTTCGCTGCTCAACACCGCCAAGGTGATGGAAGGCAACCCGACGGCCCTGCGCCTGAAGGAGCTGGAAACCCTGGAGCGGGTGGCCGAGCGCATCGACCGGATTTCGGTGTTCGGTGGCCTGGATCAGGTATTGAATGGAATGGTCAGCCTCAAGGCGGGTTGACCCTTTGCGACAAGACGTAGCGCAGCAAGGAACAAGGCAATGAACATACTCGAAGTGGCGGGCGGCAAGCCGATCAAACTGTGGACCGACGGTGTACCGGTCGAGGACGACGCCCGCAAGCAACTGATGAACACGGCGAAGATGCCGTTCATCTTCAAGCACCTGGCGGTGATGCCGGACGTGCACCTGGGCAAGGGCTCGACCATCGGCAGCGTGATCCCCACCGTGGGCGCGATCATTCCGGCGGCGGTGGGCGTGGACATCGGCTGCGGCATGATCGCCGCACGCACCTCGCTGCACGCCCGCGACCTGCCGGACAACCTGCACGGCCTGCGTACGGCCATCGAAAAAGCCGTGCCCCATGGCAAGACCTTCGGCCGTCGCGACCAGGGTGCCTGGGACAATGTGCCGAACCAGGCCGACCAGGTATGGAGCGGCCTGGCCGGGCGCTTCAAGGCGATCACCGACAAGTACCCGCGGCTGGAGAAGACCAACAACCGTCAGCACCTGGGGACACTGGGTGGCGGCAACCACTTCATCGAAGTCTGCCTGGACGAGGCCGACCGGGTCTGGTTCATGCTGCACAGCGGGTCGCGTGGTGTGGGTAACGCCATCGGCAACCTGTTCATCGAACTGGCCCAGGCCGACATGCGCCAGCACATGGTCAACCTGCCGGACCGGGACCTGGCGTACTTCGAGGAAGGCAGCCGGCATTTCGCCGACTATGTCGAGGCGGTCGAGTGGGCGCAGGACTTCGCCCGGCACAACCGTGAGCTAATGATGCAGGCGGTGGTTGCCGCCACCCGAAAGGTGCTGGGCAAACCGTTCGAGGCCAGCCTCGAGGCGGTCAACTGCCACCACAACTATGTGCAGAAGGAGCAGCACTTCGGCCGTGAGGTGCTGGTGACCCGCAAGGGCGCGGTATCGGCGCAGAAGGGCCAGTTGGGCATCATCCCCGGTTCCATGGGCGCCAAGAGCTTCATCGTCCGTGGCCTGGGCAACGAGGAGGCGTTCTGCTCGTGCAGCCATGGCGCGGGCCGGGTGATGAGCCGCACCAAGGCCAAGAGCCGCTTCACCGTCGAGGACCAGCAGCGTGCCACCGCCCATGTGGAGTGCCGCAAGGACAAGGACGTGATCGACGAGATCCCGATGGCCTACAAGGACATCGATGTGGTGATGCAGGCCCAGCGGGAGTTGGTAGAAGTGGTGCACACCCTGCGTCAGGTGGTGTGTGTCAAAGGTTGAGTAAAGAACATGAAGCTTGTGAACATTGCATTCGTTTTGATCAATACCGTGTTTGTCCTGGCGTTGCCTGTCTCGTTTGTCGCGCAGTGGTGCGTGCGGGCGGCTGAGAGGCCGGGTGTGGTCGCTCGGATGAAATCCGAGTTGCGTACACTACGCGAGGTAGCCACAGTCAGTGACTGGATGGCACTACTGATCTTCGTGAACTTTTTGGTTTTCATGGTGCTCACGCTGATTGTCCAATACCTGCACTACAACCCCGTACTCTGGATGGCTTATGCCTTGCTGCTCACGATGGTCGTGGCAATGCTGGTCCTGTGCCGGGTAGATAAGGAAATCTGGGCTGAGCTGAAGAGGTACCGAGCCTTGTTGATGGTCGTGATCGGCCTAACCAGTGCGGCGATTCCGTATCTGGCGGGTCCACTGGCAGATGCGACGATCAGTCGATTCACTGGGTTGGAGGCAAATGCATTTACGCGTGGGCAGAACCTGTTCGTGCTGATCATGTCTTTGGTCGTCTGGCCGCTTGGCTTGCTTCCTCTGGGGGCGCTGGTGTCCTGGTTGCTTGGGGCTGGGCATTTGTGGGCCGGCAAACGGAAGGTGATACGCGCGCGGCTCGCTTATCTGAGTCCGCAGCAGCGCTCGATCGAAAACCGTCGTCTGCGTTTGGCGACCGCCAGGAGAATCTCTGTCCTTGTTGCGTTGAGCTTCACTACGGCCGGCATGCAGCAAACGGCCTCGCGTCTGGTTTCGACGACCTACGCCAGCCAGAAGCTCAAACAGGCACTGGTGTTCAGTTCGTTTCATCTACCCCCTGAGGCGTGCGGTCTGGAAGATCAGGTGCCAGGGAGCGCGAGGCTGGTGCAAGTTCGCTTTGAACTGGCCGTCGTGGCTGTTCCCGAGGGCGCAGAGGACTTTCGCTTCATCAAGCGGCGTTGTCGGATCAGCGAGCTCGCCTCTCGCGCTCCAGCATCCGCTCCTTGACGGGCTGTCAGCGAGTGCAGGTCGGCATCCGTTGTGGGCTGGACATCTCATCCATGACGCGACCCAATGATGCCGGCAGCATCGCACCGTGGGTCAGTCCTTCGAACGGAACCAAGCACACCTGCATTCCGGTCGTTCGCTTCAGGTCCCGTGTCAGCTCACGCACCGGATTTAGCGTATCCGCCTGAGGCGTGCTGCGTGGTGTGAGCGGTTCTGCGCTCCCGCGCATCAGCAACAGCCGTGGGTGCCGGTCGGACAACCGTTCGCGCAGGCCTTGCGCTTCGTTGAGAATGACTCCGTCGTTCCACCACAACGATGGACTGGCCGCCGCATAGTCGCTGAACAGCCACGGGCGGGTGAACAGCGTGTGCAGCACCGCCAGCCCGCCATAGGAGTGGCCCCAGAGTGTCTGCCGTTGCGGGTCGACGGAAGCAACAGCGGCGATCATCGGGCGCATGCGCTGTTCCAATAGGTCGAGGAACTCATCGGCACCCCCGCTGGCCTGGCCGGTCAGGGGGTCGCGTTGCGCGGCCAGTCCGGGCACCACGGGGGTGTAGTCGTAGGTACGTGCGGCGCGCTCGATGCGTTGGTCTGTCTGGTAGCCGACGGCGACCAGCAGCGGTGCCTGGCCGTTGTCGAGCGCCTGCAGCTGCTGCGGCGTCAGGGTACTGATGGCGGCGTTGCCGTCGAGCATCCACAGCACCGGGTAACCGCTGGCGGGGGCCGGACGTCGGGGCTGGCCGATCCACAGGCGGTAATGGCGCTGGCCATCGCGCGAATCCAGGTCGAGGTGGCTGAAGCGATAGGCCAGGTCCTGGCGCTGCAGCAGGGTCGTGTCCATCTTCTGCTCGGGTTGCGGCTGGGCCAGGGCCGTGCCGCTCAGCGCCAGCGTCAGGACAAGGGAGAGGATCTTCATCGGGCGTTCTCGTGAGGTCATCCATGACAGGCCGCCGCGGCATCGTCGGATGCGGCGGCGGCACGGGTTCAGAAGGAGGCGGTCAGGCTGGTGTAGAGAGTGCGCCCGGGTTCGTTGTAGGTGGCCGCGCCCGCACCCTCGATACCGTTCACCGCCTGGGCGTTGCCGGCCCGGTACAGACGCTTGTCGAACAGGTTGTCGATGCCGGCGGTAACGCTCAGGTTTTTAGTGAGTGCATAGGTGCCGCTGGCGCCGACCAGGGCGTAAGGGGCCACCTGGTCGTTGGCGGTGCCGGTGACCCGCTTGCCCTGGTAGTCGTACTTCTTCGGCGTCTGCTTGCCGTACCAGGCCACGCTCAGCTGCAGCGACAGGTCGTCGCAGGCTTGCCAGTCGAGCATCGAATTGAGGGTGTAGGCCGGGGTCACCGACAGGGTCTCGCCGGTGGTCTTGTTCTTCGACTGCAGCATGTAGGTGAAGTTGTTGCTCCACTTCAGCTGTTCGCTCAGCGGGATGGTCAGGGTGCCCTCGAGGCCCTCGACCAGCGCCTTGGGAATGTTCTCCCACTGGTACAGGGTGGCGTTGGCGTTGAGGCCTGCGCCACCGGATGCCTGGCCGATGCCGCTCAGGCCCGAGTCGATCTTGTTCTTGTAGTCGTTGCGAAAGTACGTCAGGCCGGCGACCCAGCCGTTTTCCTGGAACTCGATGCCCAGTTCCTTGTTGACGCTGGTCTCGGCTTCCAGGTGCGCGTTGCCCTGCAGGTAGCAGCTGGTGCTCTGCCCGTAGCAGCCCTGGCCTCGGCTGTAGAGCAGGTAGTCGGGATTGAGCTGGTACAGGTTCGGCGCCTTGTAGGCGCGGGCGATGCCGGCCTTGAGCGTCAGGGTGTCGGTCAGCGCGTGGGACAGGTTGAGCGACGGGCTCCAGTTGTCGCCGACGATGCTGTGGTGATCGAAGCGCAGTGCCGGAGTGAGCATGGTGCCGGGCAGCAGTTCGATGTTGTCCTCGGCAAACAGCGAGAAGATCTGCGCCTGGCTGCTGGTGCTGCGGCCGCTGCTGCTCAGGCCGGGCACGCTGCCGCCTTCGCTGGTGGTCTGGGTATTGGCGTTGGGGTCGTCCAGTTTCTGCTGGCTCCACTCGCTGCCCAGGGTCAGGGTCTGGTCGCGCCAGGCGTGCAGTGGCAGGTTGAGCTCACCGTGGGCGGTCAGGTCGCGCAGGGTCGAGGTGTAGAAGTCGGTGTTGCTGAAGATGCCTTCGGTGCCGCCGGCCAGCCCTTCGTTGATGCGCTGGTTACGGGTCTTTTCGTATTGCAGAAAGGCCATGCTGCTGCCGAAGTCCCAGTCGCCCCGGTGAGTGATGGCGAAGTTCTCGCGGTAGAGAATGTTGGTCTCCTTGCCCAGCATGTTTTTGACGTTGGCATTGGAGTTGGTGTTCTGCGTATCGCCCGCGTACAGGTTGCCCTGGCGGCTGAAGCCGGCTTCGAGCTCCAGGGTCTGCTCCGGGGTCAGGCGCCAGCTCAGCAGGCCGTTGAGGTCCTTGTTGCGCACGCCTTCGCGGCCGGCGGGCAGGGTACCGGCCTGGGTGCCGGTGCGCGCGGACTCGTGGCCGGCGTTGATGTCCCAGTCGTCCGCGTCGGTCTTGGCCACGTTGCCGTACACCCGATAGCTGAGGGTGTCGGTCAGTGGGCCGTTGAGGCCGAAGCTCACGCGCTTGGTGGCGCCTTCGTCACCGTGCTGCGGGAAGTTCTGGTACACGGTCATGTTGCCGTGGGTCTCGCCCGCCGGTTGCTTGGTGATGATGTTGATCACCCCACCCATGGCCCCGGAGCCGTAGCGCGCCGCCGCCGGGCCGCGGATCACCTCGATGCGCTCGACCTGGTCGGCCGGCACCCAGTTGGTGTCGCCGCGCGAGTCGCGTTCGCCGCGCCAGCCGTAGCGCACCGAGCTGCGGCTGCTGACCGGCTTGCCGTCGACCAGGATCAGGGTGTTCTCCGGCCCCATGCCACGGATATCGATCTGCCGGTTGTTGCCGCGCTGGCCGCTGGTGGAGTTGCCGGTGAGGTTGACTCCAGGCATGGTGCGGATGATCTGCGACAGGTCGTTGGCCGGTGGGCGTTTCTGGATGTCCTCGGCGGTGATGACCGATACACCCGGTGCCTGCTTGGTCTCCTCCAGGGCGGTGGCCACCACGTTCTGGCTTTCCAGCACGATGGGTTCTGGCTGGTTGGCGGCCTGCACGGCGCTGCTCAGCAGGCAGCTGGACAGCAGCAGGAAGGGGGCGAGGGAAAGCGGGCGGGGCGACATGTGTGATCTCCGGCACGGCGGGCTGAATTCAAGAGATCACAGATGGTAATAACTCCTATTTGAGAGTAAAGCGCATTAACTTTCTAAACACTTTCGCTGGCCGGCAGCAGCAGGTGCAGGCACAGGCCGGGATGGCCATTGGTCGCCCACAAGCGCCCGCCTTGCAGCTCGATGGCGCGTCGGGCGATGGCCAGACCCAGGCCGAAGCCGGCGCCGCTGCCAGGCAGGCGGCGATAGGGCTGGAAGATCTGTTCGAGTTCCGCCTCCGGCACCCCGGGCCCTTGGTCGCGCAGGCACAGGCGCCAGAAGGCGCCCTCGCGCCAACCGTCCAGGCTGACCCGGCCAGTGGCGGGCGAGTGGCGGATGGCATTGCGCAGCAGGTTTTCCAAGGCCTGGGCCAGGCTGTCCAGGTGCGCCTGCACATTGCATTCGAGCCCGAGCGAGCAGGGCAGCCGTTCGGACGGCCAGCCGCTTTCGAAGCAGCTGTCCTGGACCAGCGCCTCCCAGACCGAGAGCACCAGTACCGGCTCGGTCGCCAGTTGCGGCCGCTCGGTGTCCAGCCAGGCCAGGTCGAGGGTGTTCTCCAGCAGTTTCTGCATGTCGTCCACCTCGCGGTCCAGGCGCTGGCGCAGCTGCTGCGCCGGTAGTTCGCTGTCGTGGGCGATGCGCAGGCGCGCCAGCGGGGTGCGCAGTTCGTGGGACAGGGTGCGCAGCAGCAGGCGTTGCTGGTCGAGGCTTTTGCGCAGGCGCACGGCCATGTGCTCGAAGGCCTGGGCCAGCTCGCCCAGCTCGTCGCGACGCTCCTGCAGGGGCAGCCCGGGACCGTCCAGATCATCGGCGCGCAGGGCGTCGGCGCGGTCGCGCAGGCGGTTGAGCGGCACGACCAGATGACGGTACAGCGCCAGGCCCAGCAGCAGGGCGAGCAGGGCGGGGGCCACGCCGTGGGTGACCACGTGGGTCCAGGGTGTCAGGCCGGTGGGCAGCAGGTGCTCGGGGAGCTGGATGACCAGGCGGCCGTCCTCGGGGTGCTCGGGGAAGGCGATGCTCACGTACGGCAGCTCGTCCTGCAGGCGCCGGCTCATCGGCCAGTCGAGCTTGCGCATGAAAGTCAGGCGGCTGGCTTCATCGGCGCTCAGGGGCGTGGTGCCGAGGCTCTGCAGGTGGGGGCCGATGATGGCGACCCAGGTGTCCTCCTCGGTTTCGAGCCGGCGGCGCAGGCGTTCCACGCCATCGGCGCCCTCCGCGCGCCAGGCCTGCTCGGCCCGTTTGGCGAAGTCGGCGAGGAACACCCGGTCGGCGGGGGCCAGAAAGTAGGTGCTGCGCTCGACGGAAAGGCCCCAGGTCCAGATCAGCCAGGTCAGCAGCAGGCAGAAGCACACCTGCAGCAGCGCCAGCTTCCACAGCAGCGGATGACGGCGCATCAGCTGCTGCCCGCATCGACCAGGATATAGCCCTGGCCGCGCACGGCCTGGATCTCCAGGTGGCCGGCGCCGATGGTGGCGAGCTTGCGGCGCAGGTTGCAGACATGCACATCCAGGCCGCGGTCGAGGCGGGTATAGGCCCGGTGCAGGACGCTCTGGTAGAGAAACGCCTTGCTCAGCGCCTCGCCGGGATGGGCCTGCAAGGTCACCAGCAATCGGTATTCGGAGCCGGTCAGCCCGGCATTCTGGCCATGGTGGGCGACATCATGGTTGGCGGTATCGAAGGTCAGCGGGCAGGTGTTGCGTGGCATGGGCGGGCGTCGGTCCAGCGCCACCCGGCGCAGCAGGGCATCGATCCGGGCATCCAGTTCGGCCAGGCTGAAGGGCTTGGGCAGGTAGTCGTCGGCGCCGCGGGTGAAGCCGCTGATGCGGTCCTGCTCGGCGCCCAGGGCCGACATCAGCATCACCGGTACCGCCTGGTGCCGGCGCAGTTCGTCGAGCAGGCTGAGGCCATCGATGCCGGGGAGCATGATGTCCAGCAGCAGCAGGTCGAAGGGGGCCTTGTGCATCGCGTTCAATGCCTGGGTGCCGTTCTCGCAGGCCTGGACGCTGAAGCCGCGACGCAGGAAGTGCTGTTCCAGGTCCTGGCGCAATCGGGGGTCGTCTTCGGCGAGGAGGAGCTTGGGGGGCACGGGGTGACCTTGATGAGAATTCGTTGCAAATACGAATCATCCCATTGGCGATGGTGCCGGGGCAATGGCTGGATGCCGGCATTTCGTCGCGTGGTTGATGCCTGCGGCCCCTTTTTCAGCGACTGATGAACATCCCGCCGGCTTCGGTGCGCACTCGCAGGCCATGGCTCTCGCTCAGCATGGCCAGGGCCAGTGGCAGGTCATCGACCGGGAAGCTGCCGGAGACCCGCAGCTCGGCCACGGCCGGGTCGCAGACCAGGCGTTGGTCGCCGTAGCGCATCAGCTCCTGGGCCCACTGCAATAGCGGCATGTCGTCGACCACCAGCAAACCCTTGCGCCAGGCCAGCTGGGTGTCCCGGGCGGTTTCCACCAGGCCGAGCCGATCGCGGTCGAAGCGCACCTGCGAGCCGGTGTGGATGACGGTGCCACGGCCAGCTTCGGGGGTGACGCGCACGGCGCCTTCATAAACCGCGAGCTGGGTCTCGCGAGGGAGCTGGCGCACGCTGAAGCGGGTGCCCAGCGCCTGCATCAGGCCGTGCTCGCTCCGCACCCGCAACGGCCGCGACGGGTCCTGCGCGGTGATGATGTATGCCTCGCCACGGCGCAGGTGCAGCAGGCGTTCCTTGGCCGAATACACCACCTGCAGCTCGCTGTGGCTGTTGAGCGTGACCTGGGTGCCATCGCTCAGCAGCAACTCGCGCCGTTCGCCCACTGCGGTCTGGTAGTCGACACCTTCCCGGGCCTGGCGCCATGCCCACCAGCCCAGCGGGGCCGCGCCGATCAGCACCAGCAGGCCACGCAGTACGGTGCGCCGGCTGCTGTCCTGCGGGCGAACGAGGGTTTGCCGGGCGAGGGTCGGCGGCAGGGTGCCCAGGCGGGTCAGCAGGCGCTGGGCACGCTTCCAGGCGCGTTCGTGGTCCGGGTCGCGGCGCCGCCAGCGCTCCAGCTCGAGCTGTTGCGCCGGCGTCAGCGGGCCTTCCTGCATCAGCAGCAACCAGGCGGCGGCCTCGGCAAGCACGGCCTGGGCAATGGCGGGCTGGTCAGTCATCGGGCATCTGGCTCAGGCAGGCCATGTAGCCTTCGTGGATGTACTTCTTCACCGTCGGCAAAGCGACGTTCAGGGCCTGGGCAATGTCTTTCTGTTTCATGCCGTCCAGGGTGGCCATCAGGAACGCCTGCCTGACCCGTGGACGCAGGCTGTCGAGCACCGCGTCGATCTCGTGCAGGGTCTCGAGGATGACGCTCTGCTGCTCGGGCGACGGCTGCAGCGCCTCGGGCACCAGCGCCAGCGCCTCGAGCCAGGCCTGCTCCAGCGAATGACGGCGGCGCCAGCTGACCAGCACGCAGTTGGCGATGCGGGTCAGGTAGGCGCGTGGCTGGCGCAAGGTGTCAGGCTGGTTGCTGTCGCGGCTGGCGAGCACGCGCACGAAGATGTCCTGGGCCAGGTCGTCGGCCACGCCACGCCCCCAGGAGCGCAGTCGGTACGCCAGCCAGCCGCGCAACCAGGCGTGGTGCTCGATGTACAGCGTGGTCACGGCGCAGCGCTCGGCGGGCTGGGGCGGAGTATTGAAAAGTGTCATGGCGGGGAGGTGTCAGGGCGTAAATGCAAACAATTATCACTAGATTTGGCTAAATCACAAGATCAAGTGAAAATGCGAATCGCACGCATATACCTTTTTCGCCGTCATGCGACAGAAGGGGTGCAAGCCCGCATCGAGTGCCGGGCACTGACCTCACGAGCGAGAAAAGCATGCCCGCAATCCGTCGGCTTTCCCCTGTTTCGCGTCCTTTGCAACGCTTGTCCCCGATCAGCTTCGCCGTGCGTTGTGCGATGCTCGGCTGCCTGATGGGCACGGCTTCGACCCTGGCCCAGGCCGCCGATACCCCGGCCGCGGCGTCCACCCGGTTAGACGATGCCAAGCTGCGCGACTACGACATCGTCCAGGGCCCGCTGGGCACCGCGCTGGGCGTGTTCGCCAGCCAATCGGGCCTGCTGTTGTCCTATGACCCGGAGCTGACCCGCGGTCGCGCCGCGCCGGCGCTCAAGGGGCGCTACACCGTGCAGGAGGGAGCCCGGCGGCTGCTGGCCAACAGCGGCCTGCAACTGCTGCCGAACTCGCGGGGTGCCTACATCCTCATCCCGCAGGCCCAGGCATTGGCGATGGCGACGGAACTGACGCCGACCATGGTCGCGGCCAGCGAGCTGGCTGACCCACAGCGCGACACCTACCGCGCGCCGCGCTCGACGGTGCACCTGTCGCGCGAGGACCTCGACCGCTTCAGCACCGTGTCGGTGGGCGACATGCTCAAGGGCGTGGCGGGCGTGCAGGTGGGCGACAGCCGCAACGGCGGCGCGCTGGACGTCAACATCCGCGGCATCCAGGGGCAGAGCCGGGTGGCGGTCAGGGTCGATGGCTCGGAGCAGGCGGTGGATGTCTACCGGGGCTACGGCGGTACCCAGCAGCGCAGCTACATCGACCCCGACCTGATCAGCAGCGTCACCGTGAACAAGGGCCCCAGCACCCGCTCGGGGGCGATTGGCGGCTCGGTGGAAATGAAGACCATCGGCGTCGATGACATCCTGGTCGATGGCAAGGACGTCGGCGTGCGCCTGACCGGCAACCTGTGGAACAACGGCGTGGAGCCCGAGCACCGCAACCGCAACTCCAAGGACGAGGATCTGAGCGCGGTGCCACGCGACGAACGCGGCAGCCTGTTCGGCTCCAAGGCCGAGTCCGGTAGCGCCGCCTTTGGTTACTCCCATGAACGCTTCGACCTGGTGGCGGCCTATGCGCACCGCAACCAGGGCAACTATTTCTCCGGCAAGAAGGGTCAGGACCGCTACCGGCTCTACGATCGCGACGGTGACGAGCAAGCCAGCGTCGCCAACACCTACAACGCCGGCGAGGAGGTGCTCAACTCGTCGTTCGAGACCGACTCCTACCTGCTCAAGACCACCTGGCGGCTGGCCGACGACCATACCCTGGACCTGGGTTACCGCCGCTTCGACGGGCACATGGGCGAGATCATGCCGTCGGACATCTTCCGTTATGGCACCGCGGGCATCTATCAGTACCCCACCAGCGAAATCCAGATCGACACCTACACCGCTCGCTATCACTACCTGCCCGAGGGCAATCCGTGGGTGGACCTCACCAGCAGGCTGTGGATGACCGACTCGAAGACCAGTACCTTGAGCGCGGCCTGGATGGCGCCCAAGTCGCAGCTGTACCGTACCGACCGCGCCTGGTCCCGTCAGGACAACCGTCGCATCGGCGGCGACCTGAACAACGTGTCGCGCTTCACCACCGCCCATGGCGATTTCAAGCTCGACCTGGGCGGCGCCTTCCAGCTCGAGGACCTGCAGCCGCAGAAGAGCGTGGTTTCCACCCAGCACGACATCAATGCCAACCGCATGCTGCGCGATGCCTCGCGCCAGGAATTCAGCTTCAACGGCAACCTGGAATACAAGCCCACTGAAGCGCTGACGCTGTGGGGCGGTGGTCGCTATGCCCACTACCAGACCAAGGACAACACCGTGCTGGCCGAGGCTCGCCGCGAAGAGCGGGAAATGCGCTGGATCACCGCCAGCAGCCCGGGGCATTGGGGCAGCATGATGTGGTTCCCCGACCAGAACGGCCAGTACACCGACGCCACCGACCCACGCCTGAACAACGGCATCGTCTTCGAGAACAGCAACGAGCCGTTCAATGGCGTGCCGTTCAACGAGTCCGGCGCGACCAACGTGGTGGTCCATCCCGAAGGCGTCAGTAACGTGGTCACCGGCTACGACTACACCCCACAGGGCAAGAGCCGCGGCGGTGGCTTCGCACCGGCCTTCGGTATCAATTTCGAGTTCCTGCCGGACACCTTCGTCTATGCCTCCTACACCGAGGGCCTGCGCCTGCCGTCGCTGTTCGAGACCAGCCAGGGCACCCAGCAGGTCACCCCGGGCAAGCACCTCAAGCCCGAGCGCTCGCGCAGCTGGGAAGTGGGCGTGAGCGCCTTGCGCAGCGACCTGCTGACCGCAGGCGACGAGGCGTCGGCCAAGCTGGCCTGGTTCGACAACGACATCAAGAACTACATCACCCGCTACTACGACCCGAGCCCGGGCCTGTGGGGGCAGATGACCTTCAGCAACACCGACAGCTTCCACACCCGCGGCCTGGAACTGCAGTCGCACTACGATGCCGGGCGCGTGTTCGCCGACCTCTCGGCCACCTACTACCTGATGACCGAGACCTGCGACGCGGCCTTCGCCGCCAAGCTGCGTGCCAGCGCCAATCGCTACCAGCGCACCCAGGACACCCCGGACTGCACGTCGGGCAGCTACATGGGCTCGTATACCAACACCCAGAACCCGCCGCGCTTCTCGGCCAACCTGCTCGGCGGGATGCGCTTCTTCGACGAGGCACTGACCGTGGGCGGGCGCATGACCTACAGCTCGGGACCCACCGCGCAGATGGACAAACCCTGGCAGACCGGCGCAACTACGCCGCAGATCGACTATCGCTCGGTGGCGTTGTTCGACCTGTTCCTCAAGTACAAGCTGCTGGAGCACACCGAGCTGAATGTGTCGGTGCAGAACCTGACCGACCGCTACTACCTGGACCCGCTGGCGCAGAGCTTCATGCCGGCACCGGGGCGGACCTGGCGGGTGGGGATGGTGGCGCGCTTCTGAGAGGGCGGCCAACTTTTCGTCAGGCATTAAAAAGCCGGCTTGTGGCCGGCTTCTCGGGGACGGTCTTGGCTCATTTTTGATAAGCCGCAACCGCCTTGAACGGTTGGCAACATGGCCTGAAAAAGATGGCGTACGGCTGTGTGAGGCGTCGCCAGGCCCTCTGGAATGCGGCTTGCACCATCAGGGGGTAAGATGTGCGGCGTAGCATACCCGTGTGTGCGGCACATGCCCAGCAAAAAGTGAGGTGCTTCAGCCGGGGCGTGCCGGGCGCAGGCTTGACCACCAGAACACCCAGCCGAGGATTTCCACGTTCTGCACCCGGCGCTGATAGGCCGTATAGCGTTCGCTGGGGTGGTTGAGACGGTCATGGCTGTGCAGGCACAGCGTGCCGTTGTGGCCAAGGGTGAGGTGCTGCACCCGCAGGCGGCCATTGTGCAGCAAGGCATAGCATTCGCCCTCGACCACCCGGGTACAGCTGCGGTCGATAGCCAGCAGGGTGCCCAGGGGCAGCAGGGGGGCCATGTTGTTACCCGGCATGCCGAGGCAGATGGCCTTTTCTGCGTTGACCTGCACGCACTCCAGGGCTCGCCGGGGTATCGGCTGGTAGTGGCCTGGCAGTGCCAACAGTCTGCCTTCCCGCACCTGGTGCAGGGGCAGGTGGACCAGGTCAGTGTCCAGGGCCTGCAACGGCGGCGGCAGGGCCAGGCTTGGCGCCGCCGATGATATGGGGGTCAGGGGCGTCGGATGCTTCGGTCCCTCGCCACTGCGCAGCCAGCGCCTGCGCACGCAGAACAGGTCGGCAATCTCGTCGAGCCGAGCCTGGGGCACACCGCGCTTGAACCAGTTGTTGACGTGCTGCGGCGTGACCTTGCGCTGGGCGGCAAAGTCGGACGGGGTCAGGTTGCACTCCAGCAGGAGGGCTTTGAGACGGTCACCGGATGTTTTCATGGTGCCGAGTCTATAGACCCTCGAACGGTGTGGAAATCAACCCGATGTCGAGGGTATTTGTAGGAAACGTGGTGGCTTGTAAGGTAATGCCTAGGAGCGAGTAAGAAGTTTCTCTCCATGCATGGTCGGTGTGCGATTCCCCTTGGCGAGCGCCCATAAAAAAGCCCTGCCGAAGCAGGGCTTTTCTTGTGTCAGGCTCAGCCCTTGTAGGCAGCGACCGACTTGGTGATCGCGGCGCGGGCGGCGTCGGCGCCGTCCCAGCCTTCGATCTTGACCCACTTGCCCTTCTCGAGATCCTTGTAGTTCGCGAAGAAGTGTTCGATCTGCTGGATCAGCAGGGCTGGCAGGTCGGTGTATTCCTTCACGTCGACATACAGCTGGCTCAGCTTGTCGTGTGGAACAGCGATGACCTTGGCGTCGCCGCCGCCGTCGTCGGTCATGTTCAGGATGCCGACCGGACGGGCGCGGATGACCGAGCCTGGAGCGACCGGGTACGGGGTCACGACCAGCACGTCCAGCGGATCACCGTCGTCGGCCAGGGTGTTTGGAATGTAGCCGTAGTTGGCCGGGTAGAACATCGGGGTGGCCATGAAGCGGTCGACGAACAGGGCATCGCTGTCCTTGTCGATCTCGTACTTGATCGGCGCGTGGTTGGCCGGGATTTCGATGGCGACGTAGATGTCGTTCGGCAGGTCTTTGCCGGCTGGAATCTTGCTGTAGCTCATTGGGCAATGCCCCCGTGTTTGAACAAAAAAGTGGCGGCGATTATAGGCACATTCCCACAGCGGGTGCCACGCCCGGCCTGATGTGCGGGCGCTCAGACGTGGCTTTCGCGGTAATCCGGGTGCTCGGCTTGCAGGCGCGCCAGACGCTCGAGCGGGTCCTGGCGGTAGAACAGCGACAGCTGCTGGTAGACCTGCGGCCAGGCCTGGTGCAGCAGGTCGGGGGCGCTGAAAAAGTATTCGCTGGTGACGGCAAAGAACTCGGCCGGGTTTTCCGCCGCGTAGGGGTCGATGGCCGTTTCGGCGTCCGGGTCGGCATCGAGCTGGCGATTCATCGCGTCATAGGCCTGCTGCATGGCCTGGGCCCAGTCCTCGACACGCATGCCGTGGTGCAGGGGCGGCAGGCCGTTGGCATCGCCGTTGAGCATGTCCAGCTTGTGCGCCAGTTCGTGGATCACCAGGTTGTAGGCTTCCCAGCCGCCGCTGGCCAGCACCCCGGGCCAGGCCAGGATCACCGGCCCCTGCTGCCAGGCCTCGCCGCTGTGCTCGGCGTCCCAGACATGCTCGACGCCGCTGGCATCGCGGTGGCGCTGGGGGCTCTTGAAATCGTCGGGATAGAGGATGATCTCGTGGAAGCCCTGGAACCAGTTCAGCTCTCCCAGGTGCAGCAGTGGCAATTGGGCCTGGGCGGCGAGGAACAGGCGCTGCTCGTCGTCCAGCTCGACGCCCGGCAGGGTGGTCAGGTGCTTGTCGCGCAGGAACAGCACGCTGGCTTCACGCAGCCAGCGGTCTTCTTCGTCGCTGATGCCGTCCAGCAGCGGCAGGCGATCGCGGATCACCTGCCATAGCTGTGGGTCGACCGGGTAGCGGGCCAGGGTACGCCGGCGGCGCCAGGCGCTGAACGACCACATGCGCCGGTCAGTGGGCCTTGGCCGTGCGGCCGAAGCGACCGCGCAGCAGGCCGAGGATCATCGGCACCAGCGACAGGATGATGATGCCGACCACCATCAGCGACAGGTGCTGCTTGATGAACGGCACGTTGCCGAAGAAGTAGCCCAGGGTCACCAGGCCGCCCACCCACAGCAGCGAACCGGTCACGCTGAAGGCCAGGAAGCGCGGGTAGTGCATGTGGGCGATGCCGGCGACGAACGGTGCGAAGGTGCGCAGGATCGGCAGGAAGCGCGCCAGGGTGACGGTCTTGCCGCCGTGGCGTTCGTAGAACTCGTGGGTGCGCTGCAGGTAGTCCTGGCGGAAGATCTTCGAGTTGGGGTTGCGGAACAGGCGTTCACCCGCCGTGCGCCCGATCACGTAGTTGGTGCTGTCGCCGAGGATCGCCGCGGCCATCAGCAGGCCGGCCAGCAGTCCCGGGTCCATACCGCCGCCCGCGGCCACGGCGCCGGCGATGAACAGCAGCGAATCGCCCGGCAGGAATGGCATGACCACCAGGCCGGTCTCGCAGAAAATCACGGCGAAGAGGATGGCGTAGATCCAGGGACCGTAGTTGTTGACCAGCAGATCGAGGTAGGCATCGAGATGCAGGATGAGGTCCAGCGGGTTGAAATCCATGTACAGCACCTGTGTTCTTGACCCGCGTCTACGGGCGCGCGATGACGGACAGCGCCATGGTTGGGGACGGTTTACCGGCTAGGCGGGTAACTTTTCGCACATGACAGGAGGGGGATTATACGGCTAAGTCCGGATTGTGCCCGGAGAGTTTGTAGCGAGGGGTTACGATGGGTAATTGGGCTTCCAGAGGGAAAGTCTGCGGCAACGCGGTTCCTCTGGGAGCGGCCTTGTGTCGCGATGGGGCGCGCAGCGGCCCCTGAATGTCGACATCATGCAAAATCGTCGGGGCCGCTGCGCGGCCCATCGCGACACAAGGCCGCTCCCACAGAGAGCACAAGAGCGCCAGGCATCAATCCTGACTGATCGGCAAGATATAGTTCTCGAACTCGGTGTCCTTGCGAAAGCCCATGGACTCATAGGTCTTGCGCGCCACTTCGTTGTCGCTGCTGGTGGACACGCGCATGCGCACGGCGTTGGATTGCTTGGCCATCTTCTTGGCTTCGCGCATCAGGTTGTCCGCTACCAGCATGCGTCGTGAGTCCTCGGCCACGTAGATGTCGTTGAGGATCCACACGCGCTTGAGCGACAGCGACGAAAAGCTTGGGTACAGCTGGCAGAAACCCAGCAGGCGATCATCGCCGTCATCCGGCAGGGCCAGGTAGATGATCGACTCTTTACGCTTGAGGCGCTTCTCGAGGAAGGATCGTGAGCTGTCCGGGTAAGGCAGTTGCCCATAGAACTCGCGGTATTTCACGAACAGCGGGGTGAGCAGGTCAAGGTGTTCCAAGGTTGCCTGGATGATGCGCATGGGCGGGCCTCTGAGTCCATTGGGGATACGGCGGATTGCCTGCAGCGTCCTCGGGCATGCTGCCTAAAGCAGGCTAGAAGCGCAATCCGCCTTCCGTGACATGTTTTTTACCCTTCACCGAGCAGGAAGTTTCCGCTTTTTCCGGCAGATTCTTCACTATCGATACTATGGACCTCCGCTTCGTCCTTCAGATTCACCCCCGACAGCTGGCGCCTGCAGGCTTCGCGCATGAGATACAGCAGGCGATGGGCGGCCATGCCATAGCTCAGGCCTTCCAGGCGCACGTTGGAGATGCAGTTGCGGTAGGCGTCGGTGAGGCCGACCTTGGGCGCGTAGGTGAAGTACAGCCCCAGGCTGTCGGGCGAACTCAGGCCCGGCCGCTCGCCGATCAGCATCACCGTCATGCGCGCGCCGAGCAGTTCGCCCACCTCGTCGGCCACCGCGACCCGGCCTTGCTCCACCAGGATCACCGGGGCGCTGGTCCAGCCATCGGCGGCGGCCTGTTCCTCGAAACGACCCAGGAAGGGCAGGGTGTGACGGTGCACGGCCAGCGCCGACAGGCCATCGGCGACGACGATCGCCAGGTCGACGCCGCCGGGGTTGGCCTGGGCGTGCTCACGCAGGCGCTGGGCCGAGTCCCCGTGCAGGCGCCGGCCAAGGTCCGGGCGTTGCAGGTATTGGTGGCGGTCGCTGGCGGCGCTGTGCAGCAGCAGGCTGTCGCGGCCGCGCTCGCCAAGCTGCTGGCGCAGGCCAACGTGGTCGAACGGCAGGTGCACGGCATCGCGGGCCTGGGCGTGGGCGAACTGGAAGTCCAACTGGGCGCCGGTCGGCAGGCTGATGCCGGTGCGGCCGAGGGCGATGCGCGCCGGGGTGAGGTTGCGCAGGGCCAGCCAGGGATTGTCCTGCGTGGGGGTGTGTCGTTCCATGGTCACCTCTAGGCCAGCTGTGCCAGGGCCTGGCGGAAGGCCGGCGGCAGGTTGTCGCCGAAGCGGATGCGGCCGTCGGACTGGGTGAAGATGCCGGTGCGCTCCAACCACGCCTCGAATTCCGGCCCGGGCTTCAGGCCCAGGGTCTGGCGCGCGTAGAGCGCGTCGTGGAACGAGGTGGTCTGGTAGTTGAGCATGATGTCGTCGGAGCCGGGGATGCCCATGATGAAGTTGATCCCGGCCACGCCCAGCAGGGTCAGCAGGGTGTCCATGTCGTCCTGGTCGGCTTCGGCGTGGTTGGTGTAGCAGATGTCGCAGCCCATCGGCACGCCCAGCAGCTTGCCGCAGAAGTGATCCTCGAGGCCGGCGCGGATGATCTGCTTGCCGTTGTACAGGTATTCAGGGCCGATGAAACCGACCACGGTGTTGACCAGGAACGGTTTGAAGTGGCGGGCCACGGCGTAGGCGCGGGTCTCGCAGGTCTGCTGGTCGACGCCGTGGTGGGCGTTGGCCGACAGCGCGCTGCCCTGGCCGGTCTCGAAGTACATCAGGTTCTGTCCGACCGTGCCGCGCTTGAGTGACAGGCCCGCCTCGTAGCCCTCCTGGAGCACGTTGAGGTTGATGCCGAAGCCGGCATTGGCCGCCTCGGTGCCGGCGATGGACTGGAACACCAGGTCCAGCGGCACGCCGCGGTTGATCGCCTCGATCGAGGTGGTGACGTGGGTCAGCACGCAGGATTGGGTGGGAATGTCGTAGCGCTGGATGATCGCGTCGAGCATCTCCAGCAGCGCGCAGATCGAGGCGATGCTGTCGGTGGCCGGGTTGATGCCGATCATGGCGTCACCGTTGCCGTACAGCAAGCCGTCGAGGATGCTCGCGGCGATGCCGGCCGGCTCGTCGGTCGGGTGGTTGGGCTGCAGGCGCGTCGATAGCCGCCCGCGCAACCCCATGGTGCCGCGAAAGGCAGTGACCACGCGGATCTTCTGCGCCACCAGCACCAAGTCCTGCACGCGCATGATCTTCGACACCGCCGCCGCCATCTCCGGCGTCAGGCCCGGGGCCAGGGCGCGCAGGCTGTGCTCGTCGGCCTGGTCGCCCAGCAGCCAGTCGCGCAGGCCGCCGACGGTCAGGTGGCTGACCGGAGCGAAAGCTTGCTGGTCGTGAGTGTCGACGATCAGCCGGGTGACTTCGTCCTGTTCATAGGGAATCAGTGCCTCGTTGAGGAAGTGCTTGAGCGGGATGTTGGCCAGGGCCATCTGCGCCGCCACACGCTCGCCGTCGTTGCTGGCGGCAACCCCCGCGAGGTAATCGCCCGAGCGCGCCGGGCTGGCCTTGGCCATCACCTCTTTGAGGCTGTCGAAGCGGTAGACCTGGTGGCCCACCGTGTGCGTGAAACTTGCCATACAGAATCTCCAGGGCGCCGCAGGCCTGGCCTGCGGCGCAAGTCGGCGATATCAGTGCAGGGCCTCTTCGGCCTTCTGGATCGCGGCGAATTCCTCTTCCGGGGTACCGGCCACCAGGTGGTGACGGCTGTAGAAAGCAAAATAGGCAATTAATACTGCATAGATCACTGCAGCGCCAATCACCACCCGCGGATCGACCAGGAACCCGGCGACCACGGCAATGCAGGCCAGCACCAGGGCCACGCCCGAGGTGAAGATGCCGCCGGGGGTACGGTACGGACGCTCCATTTTCGGGCGACGGATGCGCAGGGTGATGTGCGCGGCCATCATCAGCACGTAGGACAGCGTGGCGCCGAACACCGCCACCAGGATCAGCAGGTCGCCCTGGCCGGTCAGCGACAGGGCGAAGCCGATGATGCCGGGGATCACCAGGGCCAGTACCGGGGCCTTGCTCTTGTTGGTTTCCGACAGCTTGCGCGGCAGGTAGCCGGCACGGGAAAGCGCGAAGATCTGCCGCGAATAGGCGTAGATGATCGAGAAGAAGCTGGCGATCAGGCCGGCCAGTCCCACCAGGTTGACGAAGCCGCCCATCCAGGTGGAGCCGCCGTAGGCCTTGGACAGTGCCTCGACCAGCGGGTTGCCCGAGGCTTTCAGGGCCTCTGAGCCGGCGCCGCCGGGGCCGACCACCAGGATCAGCAGGGCAAAGGCCAGCAGCACCAGCATCGCGCCGATCAGGCCGCGGGGCAGGTCGCGTTTCGGGTTCTTGGTCTCTTCGGCGGCCAGCGGCACGCCCTCGACCGCCAGGAAGAACCAGATTGCATAGGGAATCGCTGCCCACACGCCGACATAGCCGAACGGCAGGAAGCTGCTGGCACCCACGGCGTCGGTCTTGGCGATGTCGAACAGGTTGGCTGCATCGAAATGGGGCACCATGCCGATCAGGAACACCGCCAGGGCGATGGCGGCGACGGCGGTGATGATGAACATCAGCTTCAGCGCCTCGCCCACCCCGAAGATGTGGATGCCGATGAACACGATGTAGAAGGCCAGGTAGATCATCCAGCCGCCGATACCGAACAGCGACTGGCAGTAGGCGCCGATGAACACGGCGATGGCCGCGGGGGCGATGGCGTACTCGATGAGGATCGCCGTGCCGGTGAGAAACCCGCCCCAGGGGCCGAAGGCGCTGCGGGCAAAGCCGTAGCCGCCGCCGGCGGTGGGGATCATTGACGACAGTTCCGCCAGGGAGAAGCACATGCACAGGTACATGGTGGCCATCAGCAGGGTGGCGAGGAACATGCCGCCCCAGCCGCCCTGGGCCAGGCCGAAGTTCCAGCCGGCATAGTCGCCGGAGATCACGTAGGCCACGCCCAGGCCCACCAGCAGGACCCAGCCGGCGGCGCCTTTTTTCAGTTCACGTTGCTGGAAATAGTCCGATCCGACTTTTTCGAAGTCGACGGAGGAGCTCGCCGGCGCGCTGCCGGAATGATCGCTTGGCATAGGGTTCACCTGTTGTTTTTCTTAGGTTGCCGGAGGGACTGCCGGCCCTTGGTGATTTTTACTGCAGGAAGCGAGCCAGAGCCTTTGGGGCCGCTTTGCGGCCCCTGGGGCCTGTTTAGAAGAAGCCCAGCGGGTTGATGTCGTAGCTCACCAGCAGGTTCTTGGTCTGCTGGTAGTGATCGAGCATCATCTTGTGGGTTTCACGGCCGACGCCGGACTTCTTGTAGCCACCGAACGCGGCATGCGCCGGGTACAGGTGGTAGCAGTTGGTCCACACGCGGCCGGCCTTGATGCCTCGGCCCATGCGGTAGGCGCGGTTGATGTCGCGGGTCCACACGCCGGCACCGAGGCCGAACTCGGTGTCGTTGGCGATGGCCAGGGCCTCGGCTTCGTCCTTGAAGGTGGTGACGCTGACCACCGGGCCGAAGATTTCTTCCTGGAACACGCGCATCTTGTTGTTGCCCTTGAGCAAGGTCGGCTGGATGTAGTAACCGCTGGCCAGCGCGCCTTCGAGCTGCTCCACCTTGCCGCCGGTCAGCAGCTCGGCGCCTTCTTCCTGGGCAATCTTCAGGTACGACTGGATCTTCTCGAACTGCTGCTGGGATGCCTGGGCGCCGACCATGGTGTCGGTGTCCAGCGGGTCGCCGCGCTTGATCTGCAGGACCTTCTTCATCACCACTTCCATGAACTGCGGGTAGATCGACTCCTGCACCAGGGCGCGCGACGGGCAGGTGCACACTTCGCCCTGGTTGAAGAACGCCAGCACCATCCCTTCGGCGGCCTTGTCGATGAAGGCAGGCTCGGCCTGCATGATGTCCTCGAAGTACACGTTGGGCGACTTGCCGCCCAGTTCGACGGTGGACGGGATGATGTTCTCGGCCGCGCATTTCATGATGTGCGAACCCACCGGGGTGGAGCCGGTGAAGGCGATCTTGGCGATGCGCTTGCTGGTGGCCAGGGCTTCACCGGCCTCGCGGCCATAGCCTTGCACCACGTTGAGCACGCCCTTGGGCAGCAGGTCGCCGATCAGTTCCAGCAGCACGGTGATGCCCAGCGGCGTCTGCTCGGCCGGCTTGAGCACCACGCAGTTGCCGGCGGCCAGGGCCGGAGCGAGCTTCCAGGCAGCCATCAGCAGCGGGAAGTTCCACGGGATGATCTGCCCGACCACGCCCAGCGGCTCGTGGATGTGGTAGGCCACGGTGGTTTCGTTGATCTCGGCGGCGCCGCCTTCCTGGGCGCGGATGCAGCCGGCGAAGTAGCGGAAGTGATCGACCGCCAGCGGGATGTCGGCGTTGAGGGTTTCGCGGATCGGCTTGCCGTTGTCCCAGGTCTCGGTGATGGCCAGCACTTCGAGGTTCTGCTCGATGCGGTCGGCGATGCGCAACAGGACGTTGGAGCGGTCCTGCACCGAGGTGCGGCCCCAGGCGTCGGCGGCGGCATGGGCGGCGTCGAGGGCCTTTTCGATGTCTTCGGCAGTGGAGCGGGGGAACTCGGCGATCGCCTGGCCGTTCACCGGCGAGGTGTTGGTGAAGTACTCACCCTTTACCGGAGGAACGAACTCACCACCGATGTAGTTGCCGTAGCGGCTCTTGAAGGAAACCTTCGCGCCCTCGGTACCGGGATGTGCGTAACGCATGGTGTGTCTCCTGGTCGTTGTGATTGTTGCGGAGTTTCCAAGCGTAGAGCAAAGGTCGGGCCAGCGCCTGGAGGTCCTTGTGTATCAATGACTTGGATCAAGATCAGGCAGTGGCTGGCGCAGCCCTGTGCCAGGGCCGGCACGGCCTGGGTGACACTTTGTACCGTTTGCGACACAGTCCGTGACCGCAGGGTCATTGCATCATTGCAAAGCGTTCCCGCCTGGAGGATGCTTGCGACACGCTCTATCTGCGGAGAACAACTACAAATGCAGAGCAACCCGTTCAGCCGCCATGCCCAGCAAGTGCTCACGGTCGCCCACGGCCAGGCCAGCGGGCCGGGCAGCGACCCGTCGATCGCCCGCTCCTGGCTGCGCTGCCTGGAGGACTACCACCTCGACCCGGCACGGGCCCAGGCCCCGGTGGTGCTCGAGCATGGCCGTCTGCTGGAGAGCCGCGAGCGCCTGCGCCAGGTGCTGCAGATCGCCGACAACGAGATGAACAGCCTGCACCAGCAGCTCTCCGGCAGCGGGCACGCGGTGCTGCTGACCGATGCCCGCGGGGTGATCCTCAACTGCGTCACCGCCCCCGGCGAGCGGCGCATCTTCGAGCGCGCCGGGCTGTGGCTGGGCGCCGACTGGAGCGAAGCCCGCGAGGGCACCAACGGCATCGGCACCTGCCTGGTCGAGCGCCAGGCCCTGACCATTCACCAGGACGAGCACTTCCGTGGCCGCCACACCGGGCTGACCTGCTCGGCCAGCCCGGTGTTCGACCCCCACGGCGAACTACTGGCGGTGCTCGACGTGTCGTCGGCGCGGCCAGACGTGTCGCGCCAGAGCCAGTTCCACACCATGGCCCTGGTCAACCTGTCGGCGAAGATGATCGAAAGCTGCTATTTCCTGCGCCATTTCGAGCAGCAGTGGCTATTGCGCTTCCACCTGCAGGCGGAGTCGGTCGGCTTGTTCAGCGAGGGGTTGCTGGCCGTCGATGGCGACGGGCGGATCTGCGCCGCCAACCAGAGCGCCTTGAACCTGCTGGGCACCGTCCGTGGCGGTGTGCTGGGCAAGCCCCTGGACAGGTTCTTCGCCTGCTGCCACGACGAACTGTTCAGCCGCGCCACGCCCCAGGGCAGCAGCGCCTGGCCGCTGCACACCCGCGATGGTCGCCAGGTGTTCGCCAGCCTGCGCGGCCAGGCCCGAACGCCGGTGTGGTCAGTGCCGGTGGCCTTGCCCCGGGCCAGCGACCCCGGCATCTGCCTGCTCGACCCGGCCCTGAGCGAGGACTTTCGCCGCGCCGTGCGGGTGTTCGAGCGTGACGTGCCGCTGTTGCTGCGCGGCGAGACCGGTTGTGGCAAGGAGGCCTTCGCCCAGGCCGTGCACCAGGCCAGCTCGCGCCGGCACAAGCCGTTCGTGGCAATCAACTGCGCGTCGATTCCCGAGAGCCTGATCGAGAGCGAGCTGTTCGGCTATCGCGGCGGCAGCTTCACCGGCGCGCGCAAGGAGGGCATGCGCGGCAAGCTGCTGCAGGCCGATGGCGGCACCTTGCTGCTGGACGAGATCGGCGACATGCCCCTGGCGCTGCAGACCCGCCTGCTGCGGGTGCTCGAGGAGCGCCAGGTGGTGCCCATCGGTGGCGAGCCGCAGGCGGTGGATGTGCGGATCGTCAGCGCCACCCACCGTGACCTGCTGGAACGGGTGGAGCAGGGGGGCTTTCGCGAAGACCTCTATTACCGCCTCAATGGTCTCGAGGTTGCACTGCCGGCGCTGCGCGAGCGCAGCGACAAGGCGCAGTTGCTCGACTTCCTGCTGGCGCAGGAGGCCGAGGGCCAGTCTATCGGCCTCGACCCGGCCGCCCGCCAGGCGCTGCTGGACTTTACCTGGCCGGGTAATGTGCGGCAGATGAGGAATGTGCTGCGTACGCTGGTGGCGTTGTGCGAAGGTGCGCACATCGAGTTTTCCGATCTCCCTGCAGTTGTCCGCCATGGCGCGCCCTCTGTAGGAGCGACCTTGTGCCGCGAAAGGGCCGCAGAGCGGCCCCAGCATCCTGACCATATCGCTGAAGTCGCCGGGGCTGCTGCGCAGCCCTTTCGCGGCACAAGGCCGCTCCTACACGCCGAGCGCGATGCATTGCTCGCCGTACTGGAGGCAAACCGCTGGCATCTGACCCGCGTCGCCGAGCAGTTGGGCATCAGCCGCAATACCTTGTATCGAAAACTGCGCAAACACGGCATCGCCAGGGCCGGTTGAGCGAAACAGCGAGTGCGATTTCCCTCGCCCTGGGCTACCCTGCCTCGACGTTTTGCGAGGTCGATCATGCACATTCATATTCTCGGTATTTGCGGCACTTTCATGGGTTCGCTGGCCGTGCTGGCCAAGGAGCTGGGCCACCGCGTCACCGGCTCCGACGCCAACGTCTATCCCCCGATGAGCACCCAGCTCGAGGCCCAGGGCATCGAGCTGACCCAGGGCTACGACCCGGCCCAGCTGGAGCCGGCACCTGACCTGGTGGTGATCGGCAATGCCATGTCGCGGGGCAACCCGGCGGTGGAGTACGTGCTGAACAAGGGCCTGCCCTATGTGTCTGGCCCGCAGTGTCTGGCCGACCATGTGCTGCAGGGGCGTTGGGTCCTGGCGGTAGCAGGTACCCATGGCAAGACCACCACCAGCAGCATGCTGGCCTGGGTCCTGGAGCATGCCGGCATGAGCCCGGGCTTCCTGATCGGCGGCGTGCCGCAGAACTTCTCGGTGTCGGCGCGCCTGGGCGATACGCCGTTCTTCGTGGTCGAGGCCGACGAATACGACAGCGCCTTCTTCGACAAGCGCTCCAAGTTCGTCCACTACCACCCGCGTACCGCGATTCTCAATAACCTCGAGTTCGACCACGCGGACATCTTTCCGGACCTGGCGTCCATCGAGCGGCAGTTCCATCACCTGGTGCGCACCATTCCCAGCGAAGGCCTGGTCATCCACCCGACCACCGAGCAGGCGCTGGAACGGGTCATCGGCATGGGCTGCTGGACCCCGGTGCAGACCACCGGCGAAGGCGGGCAATGGCAGGCGCGCCTGCTCAGCGCCGACGGTTCGCGCTTCGAGGTGCTGTTCGACGGTGAGGCGCAGGGTGTCGTGGATTGGGCGCTGACCGGTCAGCACAACGTCGCCAACGCCCTGGCTACCTTGGCCGCCGCTCGTCACGTTGGCGTGGCGCCGGCCATGGGCATTGAAGGCCTGAGCGGATTCAAGAGCGTCAAGCGGCGCATGGAGAAGGTCGCCGAAGTGCAGGGCGTGACCATCTATGACGACTTCGCTCACCACCCGACCGCCATCGCCACCACCCTCGACGGCCTGCGCAAGCGTGTCGGCGAGGCACCGGTGATCGCGGTGATCGAGCCTCGTTCCAACTCCATGAAGCTCGGCGCCCACCGCGATGGCCTGCCGGAAAGCGTCAACGACGCCGACCAGGTGATCTGGTACGCCCCGCCCAACCTGGGCTGGGACTTGGCGGGCACCGCCGCGCAGTGCAAGGTGCCGAGCGTGGTGGCCGACAGTCTTGAAGCCATCATCGAGCGCATCAAGGGCCAGGCCCGCCCGGGCACCCATGTGGTGATCATGAGCAACGGCGGCTTCGGCGGCCTGCACGGCAAGCTGGCCGAGGCGCTGAAGTGAGCGGGCCGGAACGCATCACCCTGGCCATGACCGGCGCCTCCGGGGCGCAGTATGGCCTGCGTTTGCTCGACTGCCTGGTGCGCGAGGACCGCGAGGTGCACTTCCTCGTCTCCAAGGCCGCCCAGCTGGTGATGGCCACCGAGACCGACGTGCTGCTGCCGGCCAAGCCCCAGGCCATGCAGGCGTTCCTCACCGAGTACACCGGCGCGGCTGACGGGCAGATCCGCGTGTACGGCAAGGAGGACTGGATGTCGCCGGTGGCCTCGGGCTCCGGCGCGCCAGCGGCGATGGTGGTGGTGCCCTGTTCCACCGGCACCCTCTCGGCGATCGCCACGGGCGCCTGCAACAACCTGATCGAGCGCGCCGCCGACGTGACCCTCAAGGAGCGTCGCCAGTTGATCCTGGTGCCGCGCGAGGCGCCGTTCTCCACAATCCACCTGGAGAACATGCTCAAGCTGTCGCAGATGGGCGCGGTGATCCTGCCGGCGGCTCCGGGGTTCTATCACCAGCCGCAGAGCATCGACGACCTGGTCGATTTCGTCGTGGCGCGTATCCTCAACCTGCTGAACATTCCGCAGGACATGCTGCCGCGCTGGGGCGAGCATCACTACGGGGTCGATGATTGAAGCGGGTGTTGGCGGGGCTGGTGATACTGGCCCAGCTCGGCGGCTGCGCCACGGTGCGCACCCTCGATGCCAACAAGCCGGGGGCGCCGGTGGTGTATGCCGGGACGCGGCTTGACCTGTACGTGATCAATGGCGGCTGTTGTCCCGAGGATCGCTTTGGTGCCGAAGCGCCGGCCTATCCGGGGCTGGACCTGCCGGGGAGCGCGTTGCTGGATACCTTGTTGCTGCCGCTGTCGTTGTTGACTGCGGCGGGGGTGGGTTTCAACGCCACGGGCGGTCTGTAGCGGCCCTTTCGCGGGTAAACCCGCTCCCACAGGGCCTGTGCACAACCTGTGGGAGCGGGTTTACCCGCGAAAGGGCATAACAGGTCAACGCTATTTCTTGCCGAGTTTTCGCAACTCGTCCGACTCGACCACCCTGATCCCATCTTCCTCCTCCAGCGCCAGGCGCCACAGCGCCCGAGCCAGGGTACAGGCCTCGATACCGCGATACTTGCCGGGTATCAGACGGGCAAACGGCGCCGCCATCCGTTCACCCAGGCGTGGCTCGATCCGCTCGCCCAGCAACAACGAAGGCCGCACGATGGTCAGTTGCGGCCAGTCCTGCTGCTTGAGTGCCTCTTCCATCTCACCCTTGACCCGGTTGTAGAAAACCGATGACTTCGGATCGGCGCCCAGGGCACTGATCACCAGGAGGTGGCGGGCGCCCATCTCGCGGGCACGCTTGCTGAAGGCCACGACCATGTCCAGGTCGACGGCGCGGAAGGCGTTTTCCGAGCCTGCCTGCTTGAGCGTGGTACCCAGGCAGCAGAAGGCGATATCGACGCGGCCGGCCAGTTGCGGGAGAAACACGGCCGGGTCGCCCACCGGGTTTTCCAGGTGCGGGTGCTCGGCCAGAGGGCGGCGAGTCGGTGCCAGCACGCGGCTGATGGTGGGCTCGTTGAGCAGGCGGTCGAGCAGGTGTTCACCCGTCAGACCCGTGGCACCGGCAAGCAGGACATGTTGAGGCGTCAGGTACATGATGTCTCTCCCTCGTTACTACACAGCTTAGTGGGCGCCAGGTTTTTTTGCCTGTTGCCCCGAAGCTGGCTGGGCTTCATTGCGCAGGGCTTGCTCGGCCTGTTGGCGGCGCAGGCGCTGCCAGTGGCTGATCACCGCCGACGGCGCCCAGAGCTGTGGCTCCGAGGCTTCGAAGCCCTCCCTTCGTTCTCTTTCGGCAACGCTTTGTCGCGCCAGTTCAAACGCCTGTTTCAGGTCGTCGGTCTGGTTCAGCGCCTGGGCGAACAGGGCGTCGCCAAAATAGGTGAAGTCGGCTTCTTCCGAACAGCCGAACGACACCCGGTCAGGGCGGGCGGCGGTCATGACCAGCGTGCGGTCGTCCTTGAGCGGGGCGATGTAGCCACCGGAATAGCAGGCAGAGATGACGATCACCTTGTCGCGGTCCTTCAGCGGGGCCAGGGCACTGGCCAGCTCGTCGGCGGACAGGTCGGCCAGTTGCAGGCGCGGCTGGTCGAGCACCAGTTGGTGGTCATGGCTGCCGTGGCTGGTCAGGTAGATGAACACCAGGTCCTCGGGGCCGCTGCGCTCGGCCAGGGTGCGGGCGGCGCGAGTGAGGTTCTCGCGGGTGGCCATCGGGCGGTCGGCCAGATGGTCGCGATGGTTGACCAGGGTCACCTGGCCGTGGGCACCGAAGCGCACCTTGAGCATGTTGCTGACATAGTCGGCCTCGCGCAGGAACACGCTCTGCTGACCGTCGCCGGCCACCACCAGGCTGTACAGCTGCACCGGCGGCTCCGACGCCGGCACCTTGGCCAGGGCATCGCCCAACAGCTTGCCCTGGTTGAGCAGGGCCAGGTCCAGCGGGTCGGGTAGCAGCTTGCCCTGGGCATCGCGCACCCGCACACCGTTGACCCAGGTGCCGCTCTCGACCCGCCCGTCCGGGCGGGTCAGCTTGCCGCGACCGTGGTAGGCATCATCGGCGAAGCCGCCGACATACTGGCTGCCGTCGGCCAACTGCAAGGTGCCGCTGCCGGCGAAGCGCCAGTCGCGAAAACCACCCTTGTAGCGGCTGCCATCGCTGCCCAGCAGTTCGCCCTGGCCGACCAGCGATCCATCCCTGAAGTCGCCGATCCAGACGTCGCCGTCGGCGCTCTCGTAGCGCCCCCGGCCTTCGAGGCGGTTGTCCTTGAATTCGCCGATGTACTGCTCGCCGTCGGCGCTGTCGTAGGTGCCGGCGCCTTGCAACTGGCCGTCGATGAAGTGGCCGCTGAACTGGTTGCCGCTGGCGTCGCTGCGCACCCCGGCGCCATTGGGCTTGCCCTTTGCGAACAGGCCCTGGTAGCGGCTGCCGTCGGCCAGTTCGAGTTGGCCGGCACCTTCGTACTGGTCGTCCTTGAACTGGCCGCGGTAGGTCTGGTCGTTCTGCCTGAGCGCGCCCTCGCCGTCGCGGCGGCCATGCTTGAAGGTGCCCGCATAATGGCTACCGGGTGTGGTCAGGTCGCCCAGGCCCTGGAACAGGCCTTCGCTGAATTGGCCGCGATAGACCTCGCCGTTGCTGCCGTGCCATTCGCCCTGGCCATGCCACTGGCCGTCCTTGAAGGTGCCGGCGTACCAACTGCCGTTGGGGTAGTCGATGCGCCCCTCGCCTTGCAGCAAGCCGTCGACCACCTGGCCGCGGTAGCGGCCGCCGTCGGGCAGCCGGGCGTCCGGGGGCGACAGCGGTTCGCCTTCGCCGCAGGCGGCGAGCAACAGGATCAGGGTCAGGGGGAGCAGGGGGCGCATGGCGGGTTCCGGGACAATCGATGCGCCGAGTATGCCGCAGAATGCGCGGGTGCGTGAATCGGGGCCGCGCGGCGGCCCCTGGGGCGTATCAGACGAAGCAGAGCGACAGAGGTTCGGCGATGTAGGCGGGTTTTTCTTCGCCTTCGATCTCGAGGGTGACGGTGGCCTTGAGCAGCCATTGCCCCGGTTTCTTCTCGGTGGCGTCGGTCAGGTCGACCTTCAGTCGCACCTGGCTGTCGACCTTTACCGGCTGGATGAAACGTACGCTGTCCAGGCCGTAGTTGACCACCATCTTCAGCCCTTCGGGCAGCACGAGGATGTCTTCCATCAGCTTGGGGATCAGCGACAGGGTGAGGAAGCCATGAGCGATGGTGGTGCCGAACGGGGTCTTGGCCGCTTTGACCGGGTCGACATGGATGAACTGGAAATCGCCGGTGGCCTCGGCGAACAGGTTGATGCGTTGCTGATCGATCTTAAGCCAGGCGGAACGTCCCAGTTCCTTGCCAACGTACTGCGAAAGCTCTGTAACGGGTACATAGGGCATCGCGACATCTCCAGATTGTCATTTGGTACGAATGTGCAAGATCAGCACGGCGAACCGTTTCAGTCAAGTTGCCCGCTTTTCGCCGAACATCGCCTTATAGGCAGTTGCTTAGCGTGCTTATAATGGTCGCCATGCTCTGAGGGAGGTCCATATGCTGTTGCGTGGTTTGACCTGGCTGGTGCTGTTCCAGTTGCTGGGAACGGCGATCAACCACCTGTTGCTGCCTATCCTGCCCGGGCCGATCATCGGCCTGTTGCTGCTGATGGCCTTCCTGATGATTCGTGGCGAAGTCGGCCAGCCGCTCAACGAGGCCGCGGGCAGCCTGCTGCGCTACCTGCCGCTGCTGCTGGTGCCACCGGCGGTGGGGGTGATGGTCTACGCCAGGGACATCGCCGCCGACTTCTGGGCCATCGTCGGGGCCTTGCTGATCTCCTGCCTGCTGACCCTGGTGTTCGTCGGCGTGCTGATGCAGAAGCTGATCCACCGCCAGGGCAAGCGCGAGGAGCAGCCATGATCCTCGACTGGCACGGCGCGCTCGAGGCGGTCATCCATCATCCGTTGTTCGGCATCGGCATCACGTTGGCCGCCTACCAGCTGGTGCTGGCGGGCTACGAGAAGACCCGCTGGATCTTCCTGCAACCGGTGCTGGTGTCGATGCTGGTGGTGATCGGCATCCTCCTGGCCTGCGGCATCGACTACGCCGAGTACCGCAAGAGCACTGAGATCATGAACATCCTCCTGGGGCCGGCCACCGTGGCCCTGGCGGTGCCGCTCTACCTCAACCTGCGGCGCATTCGGCAGCTGTTCTGGCCGACATTTACTACGCTGGTAATCGGAGGCCTGTTCGCCACCGTGGCGTGCCTGGCGCTGGGGTGGTGGTTCGGTGCCGAACACATGATCCTGATGACCATGGCGCCGAAGTCGGTCACTTCACCGATCGCCATGCTGGTGGCCGAGCAGATCGGCGGGGTGGCGGCCTTGGCCGCGGTGTTCGTGCTGATCACCGGGGTGATCGGTGCGATCTTCGGCCCGGCGCTGTTGACCCGCTGCGGCGTGCTCAGTCCGGAGGCTCGGGGCATGGCGCTGGGGGTGACCGCCCACGCGGTGGGCACCTCGGTGGCCTTGCAGGAAAGTGACGAATGCGGCGCCTTCGCCGCGCTGGCGATGAGCCTGATGGGGGTGGCCACGGCGGTGTTCCTGCCGTTGGCGGTCAGCCTGGTGGCTTGAGGAGTCGAGATGACGTTACCGCTGTTTCCCCTCAATACCGTGCTGTTCCCCGGTTGCCTGCTCGACCTGCAGATCTTCGAGGCGCGCTACCTGGACATGATCGGCCGCTGCATGAAGCAGGGCGCCGGTTTCGGCGTGGTGTGCATCCTTGAAGGCGAGCAGGTGGGCAAGGCGCCGCCGGTGGTGGCCTCGGTCGGCTGCGAGGCGCTGATCCGCGACTTCGTGCAGCAGGACAACGGCCTGCTGGGTATTCGCGTCGAGGGCGTGCGGCGGTTTCGTGTCGAACGGACCGAGGTGCAGAAGGACCAGCTGATGCTCGCCGAGGTGCAATGGCTGCCGGACCTGGCGGACAGCCCGTTGGTGGAGCAGGACGACGACCTGCTGGCCCTGCTGCTGGCGTTGGGCGAGCATCCGATGGTCGAGGCGCTGGACATGCCGCGCGACGTGGACGGGCGCCAGTCGCTGGGCAACCAGCTGGCCTACCTGCTGCCGTTCATGGAAGAGGACAAGCTCGACCTGCTGGCCATCGATTCGCCAAAGCTCAGGCTGGAGGCGATCCAGGCGTTGCTCGAGCGGATTCAGGGCGAATTGTTCGCCTGATCAGGCTCGCTCCCCCTGCGGCCCATGCGATCCCTGTAGGAGCGGCCTTGTGTCGCGAAAGGGGTGCGAAGCGCCCCCAGATCTGCGCATCAAGCTGATATTGTCGGGGCCGCTTTGCGGCCCTTTCGCGACACAAGGCCGCTCCTACAGGGATTCGCGCTGCTGCAAAATGGCCGTATCAATACTGGTAACGCAACAACGCCTTTGGCAGTGCATGCAGGGCAAAGAACGCCAGCAGCGCGACGCACGCCGGCAGCACTAGCCACCACACCCTTTGCGGCAGCGCCACCAGCGGCTGGCGATACTGCACCAGGGTCAGGCTCGCCGCGCACACGCAGCACGCCAGCAGTGCCCCGGCGAGGATGTCGGTTGGCCAGTGCGCCCCGAGGTACACCCGCGACAAGGCGATCGCCAGCGCTGGCAGGCAGCCCAGCATGACCCAGGTCAGGCGCATGCGCGGCGGCTGACCGCGTCCAGCCAGCACCGCCAGCACCAGGAAGAAGGCGAACGACGCCGAGCTGTGGCCGCTGGGCATGCTGTAGCTGGTCAGCGGATCGACCAGCACTTCGGGGCGGGCGCGGGCGAACAGCCATTTCAAGGTGCCGTTGGCGGCCGCCGCGCCGATCAGCGTCGCCCCGGCGAACAAGGCGTGACGCCATTGCCGGGCCAGCAGCAGCAGGCCGGTGAGCAGGCCTCCCAGGAAGAACTGGGTGCGGAAGTCGCCCAGGCGGGTGACCAGCACCACGGCGCCGTCGATCACCTGACTGCGGTGTTCCTGGACCAGGGTCATCACGCCTTGGTCGAACTCGCTCAGGTACGGCCAGCCGATGAACAGCGCGGCCACGGCCAGGCCGCTGAGGGCGGCGATCAGCCGGGTGCCATGGCGCTGGTCGCGAATGCTGGTGCTCAGGCTCAGGCCGATCAGCACCGCAAGGGTGCCGACGACGATCCCTGCGTCCAGCCAGAATCCTTCCGGCAGCGGCAGGCGCATGGCCGCGCCGGTGGCCCAGCCCGGCAGCAGGTAGGCCACCGACCAGCCGGCGCCGGCCACCAGGCTCACGGCGATGAAGCGCGGCAGCGGCATGTCGAACATGCCGGCGACCATCGGCAGCATCGGCCGCAGCGGGCCGATGAAGCGGCCGACCAGCAGACTGGCGATGCCGTAGCGCTGGAAGTACGCCTCGGCGCTGCCGATCCACTCCGGGTGGCTGCGCAGCAGCGGCAGGCGCCGGATGTTCTGGTGGAAATACTTGCCGATGCCGTAGGAGATCGCATCGCCCAGCAGGCCGCCGAGGAAGCCCAGCAGCAGGGTCTCGCCGAGGCTGAAGGCACCGCTGCCGGCGAGGACGGCGACGGCGAACAGCAGCACGGTGCCGGGCACGATGATGCCGGCGATGGCCAGGCATTCAACGCAGGCCACGATGAAGATGGCCAGGCCCAACCACTGCGGGTTGGCGCCAAGCCAGGCGGTCAGGCTGTCCAGCCATTGGCCCATGGTTCAGTTTCCTTGTTCGAGCATGAAGAAGTCTTTCCCTTCGGCCTGGCCACGGCGCAGCGGGTTTCGGGTGCAGAAGCGCGCGTAGTCGGCATCGACGAAGCGGTAGGGCAGGTGTTCGTCGCGGCCGTGGGGGATACCCAGGCGGGTGGTCTGGATCACCCTCGGCACCTGTATGGCGCAGTCCTCGACATACAGGCGCTCGGGATCGAAGCGCCGGGCGTCCCAGTGCGGCACCTTCAGGCCCATGGCCCGGCACAGCAGGGTCTGGCCGTTGCACAGGCGCTCGGGCGGGCGCAGGTTGCCGCTGGCGTCGGGGTTGTTCAGTTGCATCCGGGCCAGGCTGTTGGCGTCGGAGATGGCGTCGGTCCAGGGGTAGGCGGACTTGATCAGCACCGCGTTGCCCGGCCCCTGGGCGCTGAAGTTCAGCGAGTCGCCACCGCGGGCGTAGTACATGTAGATGTGCCCGCCATCGAGGAACAGCGCCTTGCGCTTCTCGGTGAAGCCGAGGGAGGCGTGGCTGCCCTTGTCGGTCAGGTAGTAGGCCTCGGTCTCGATGATTCGCGCCGCCAGCCAGAGATCGCCGTGGCGATGGCGGATGACCTTGCCCAACAGCTCGCGGGCGAGGGTCTGGGCGTCGCGGTCGAAGAAACTATCGGGCAGGGCCCGGGTCGGGCAGGGGGCTGGAGCGGACATACGCGCGGTTCGTGGCTGTGAAGGCGGCGATAATAGCAATGAATGGCTTAATCGAGGCTGAATCAGGTTGACGTCATCGCGGGGCAAGCCCGCTCCCACGATAATGCCTGGACAGCGCGGCTGGCGTGGGAGCGCGCTTGCCCCGCGATGAGGTCGAGGCGTTTTCCGATACGGGTGGTTACATCTTTCCTACACATTCCTAGCGGCATTTTCTACCATCCGCCACCCGCCGCTGGGCGTACCCGAGCGCTCCAGTTATAATCAGCCGATTTCCCCTTTGCCAAGACATCGAGCCCATGACCGAGTCCGTTCTTGACTACATGATCCGCCTGGGTCGCGCCGCCCGTGAGGCCTCGCGGGTGATCGGCCGTGCCAGCACCGCGCAGAAGAACCGCGCCCTGCAGGCCGCCGCCGACGCCCTCGACGCGGCCCGCGACGCGCTCACCGCAGCCAACGAACAGGACCTGGCCAACGGTCGCAAGAACGGCCTGGAGCCGGCGCTGCTCGATCGCCTGGCGCTCACCCCGGCGCGCATCGACGGCATGATCACCGGCCTGCGCCAGGTGGCCAGCCTGCCGGACCCGGTCGGCGCCATCCGCGATATGAGCTACCGCCCGTCGGGCATCCAGGTCGGCAAGATGCGCGTGCCGCTGGGTGTCATCGGCATCATCTACGAGTCGCGCCCCAACGTGACCATCGACGCCGCCAGCCTGTGCCTGAAGTCGGGCAATGCCACTATCCTGCGCGGCGGCTCCGAGGCCATCCACTCCAACCGCGCCATAGCCGCCTGCATCCAGCGCGGCCTGGCCGAGGCCGGTCTGCCGCCGGCGGTGGTGCAGGTGGTCGAGACCACCGACCGCGAGGCCGTGGGCGCGCTGATCAGCATGCCGGAGTTCGTCGACGTGATCGTCCCGCGCGGCGGCCGTGGCCTGATCGAGCGCATCAGCCGCGACGCCCGGGTGCCGGTAATCAAGCATCTGGACGGCATCTGCCATGTCTTCGTCGATGCCCACGCCGACTTGGACAAGGCCTGGCGCGTGGCCTTCAACGCCAAGACCTACCGCTACGGCATTTGTGGCGCCATGGAAACCCTGCTGGTGGACCAGGCCGTGGCCGAGCGCTTCCTGCCGGAAATGGCCCGCCGTTTCCACGACAAGGGCGTCGAGCTGCGCGGCTGCGAGCGCACCCGGGCGATCATCGACGCCAAGCCGGCCAGCGAAGACGACTGGCACACCGAATACCTCGACGCGATCCTGTCGATCCGCGTTGTCGACGGCCTGGAGCAGGCCATCGAGCACATCAACCACTACGGCTCGCACCACACCGACTCGATCATCACCGAGCACCAGGGGCAGTCCCGGCGTTTCATCGCCGAGGTCGACTCGGCATCGGTCATGCTCAATACCCCGACCTGCTTCGCCGATGGCTTCGAGTACGGCCTGGGCGCGGAGATCGGCATCTCCACCGACAAGCTGCACGCCCGCGGCCCGGTCGGCCTGGAAGGCCTGACCTGCGAGAAGTACGTGGTGATCGGTGACGGCCAGCTGCGCGGCCAGGAGTCGTGCTGAGTTGAGCAACGCGGTGGCAGTCCGGCGCATCGGCATTCTCGGCGGAACCTTCGACCCGGTGCATATCGGCCACCTGCGCAGCGCGCTGGAAGTGGCCGAGTTCATGCGCCTGGACGAGCTGCGCCTGCTGCCCAACGCCCGCCCGCCGCACCGCGACACGCCGCAGGTGTCGGCCCAGGACCGCCTGGCCATGGTGCGCGGCGCCGTGCAGGGCGTCGAACGCCTGAGCGTGGATGACCGCGAGCTGGCCCGCGACAAGCCGTCGTACACCATCGACACCCTTGAATCGATCCGTGCGCAGTTGCACGCGCACGACCAGTTGTTCCTGGTGCTGGGCTGGGACGCGTTCTGCGGCCTGCCCAGCTGGCATCGCTGGGAAGAACTGCTGCAACACTGTCACATCCTGGTGCTGCAACGCCCGGATGCTGATGTCGAACCCCCCGACGCGCTGCGCAACTTGCTGGCGGCGCGCTCGGAGAGCGATCCCACCGCCATGTCCGGCCCGGCGGGGCACATTTCGTTCGTCTGGCAGACCCCGCTCGCGGTGTCCGCCACACAGATCCGACAGCTGCTGGCCAGCGGCAAGTCGGCGCGGTTCCTGGTGCCGGACGCAGTACTGGCCTATATCGAGGCACACGACCTGTATCGTGTGTCCAACTGACGGTGCCCGCTGGCGCCTCAATCAATGAGTTGAACGAGTTTTATATGACCAAGCAGAAAATTTACGGCGAAGAACTGGTCGCAGTGACCAAGGCCGCGCTGGAAGACGTCAAGGCCCAGGACATCCAGGTCATCGACGTGCGCGAAAAGCACAGCCTGACCGACTACATGATCATTGCCACCGGTACCTCCAACCGCCAGATCAACGCCATGGCGGAAAAGGTCCGTGAGGCGGTCAAGGCCAAGGGCGCTCAACCGCTGGGCGAAGAAGGCAAAGGCGACAGTGATTGGGTGCTGCTGGACCTCAACGACGTCATCGTCCACATGATGACCGCCGCTGCCCGCCAGTTCTACGACCTGGAGCGCCTGTGGCAGGGTGCCGAGCAAAGCCGTGCCGCC
The DNA here is from genome assembly GCF_003205295.1 of Pseudomonas mosselii. Lineage (GTDB taxonomy): Bacteria > Pseudomonadota > Gammaproteobacteria > Pseudomonadales > Pseudomonadaceae > Aquipseudomonas > Aquipseudomonas mosselii_B. The sequence goes on along the minus strand of NZ_QJRP01000012.1, from coordinate 78,952 downwards.
GATGGCAAGCACCACAGCCCGGAGCACGCCCACGAGTACTCCGAGAAGCTCAAGGACCGGGAATAAGGAAGCGCCGTGCGTCTGCGTCTGATCGCGGTCGGCTCGCGCATGCCCAAGTGGGTCGAGGAAGGCTGGCATGAGTATGCCAAGCGCCTGCCCCCGGAACTTGCGCTGGAGCTGGTGGAAATCCCGCTGAACACCCGCGGCAAGAACGCCGATGTCGCCCGCCTGATCCGTCAGGAGGGCGAGGCGATGCTGAGCAAGGTGCAGCCTGGGGAACGCATCGTCACCCTCGAGGTCCATGGCAAGCCCTGGAGTACCGAGCAATTGGCGGGCGAACTGGACCGTTGGCGCCTGGATGCGCGTACGGTCAACCTGATGGTGGGCGGCCCGGAAGGGTTGGCGCCGGAAGTCTGCGCGCGCAGCGAACAGCGTTGGTCGCTGTCGCCGCTGACGTTGCCGCACCCGTTGGTAAGGATACTCATCGGCGAGCAGATCTACCGCGCCTGGACCGTGCTGTCCGGGCATCCCTACCACAAATGAACCTGTAAGCCTGTCCGATGCCGCAGCAGATCCGCCTCAAGGACCACGAAAAAGACGCCCGCCTGGTGCGCAACCGCGTCGTCGTGGGCGCCGTGGCGGTGGTGCTGCTCGTCTGCGTGCTGATCGCCCGGTTGTATTACCTGCAGGTCATCCAGTACGACTATCACTCGACGCTGTCGGAGAACAACCGGGTGCATGTGCAGCCAATCCCGCCGACCCGTGGGTTGATCTTCGACCGCAACGGCGTGGTGGTGGCGGACAACCGCCCCAGCTTCAGCCTGGTGATGACCCGCGAGCGCGCCGGCAACGCCGGCAAGTGGCAGGACGTGCTGGATGTGATCGTAGAGGTGCTCGAACTCACCCCTGACGATCGTGCCCTGTTCGAGAAGCGCATGAAGCAGGGGCGTCGGCCATTCGAGCCGGTGCCGATCCTGTTCGAGCTCAACGAGGAGCAGATTGCCCGCATCGCGGTCAACCAGTTCCGCCTGCCCGGTGTGGAAGTGGCGGCGCAGCTGGTCCGCCACTATCCCCAGGGCGCGCATTTCGCCCATTCGGTAGGCTACGTCGGGCGGATCAACGAGAAGGAACTCAAGACCCTCGACCCGGTGAACTACAGCGGCACCCACCACATCGGCAAGACCGGCATCGAACGTTTCTACGAAGACGAGTTGCATGGCCAGGTGGGCTACGAGGAAGTCGAGACTAACGCCCGTGGCCGCGTGCTGCGAGTGCTCAAGCGCACCGATCCGAAGCCTGGCAAGGACATCGTGCTGAGTCTGGACATCAAGCTGCAGGAAGCCGCTGAGCAGGCGCTGGGCGGGCGCCGTGGCGCCATCGTCGCCCTCGATCCGCGCACCGGCGAAGTGCTGGCCATGGTCAGCCAGCCGAGCTTCGACCCCAACCTGTTCGTCACCGGCATCGGCTTCAAGGCCTACGCCGAACTGCGCGACTCGATCGACCGGCCGTTGTTCAACCGCGTGCTGCGCGGCCTCTACCCGCCGGGCTCGACCATCAAGCCGGCGGTGGCGATCGCCGGTCTGGACAGTGGCGTGGTGACCGCAGGCAGCCGGGTGTTCGACCCGGGTTACTACCAATTGCCCAACTACGATCACAAATACCGCAACTGGAACCGCACCGGCGATGGCTGGGTTGACCTGGATGTGGCGATCATGCGGTCAAACGACACGTACTTCTACGATCTTGCACACAAGATGGGGATTGATCGGCTGTCCAGCTACATGAACAAGTTCGGTATCGGGCAGAAGGTCGCCCTGGACATGTTCGAGGAGTCGCCCGGATTGATGCCTTCCCGTGAGTGGAAGCGCGCCACCCGCCGCCAGGCCTGGTTCCCTGGCGAAACCCTGATCCTCGGCATCGGCCAGGGCTATATGCAGACCACGCCACTGCAGTTGGCCCAGGCCACCGCCCTGATTGCCAACAAAGGCGTGTGGAACCGTCCGCGCCTGGCCAGGACCATCGAAGGCCAGCCCCCGGTGGACGAGAACCCCATGGAAAACATCATCCTGCGCGACAAGTCGGACTGGGCCAGGGTCACTCACGGCATGGAGCAGGTGATGCACGGCGCCCGCGGCACCGCGCGCAAGGCCGCCATCGGCTCGCAGTACCGCATCGCCGGCAAGAGCGGTACTGCTCAGGTTGTGGCGATCAAGCAGGGTGAGAAGTACGACCGCAACAAACTCCAGGAACGCCACCGCGACCACGCGCTGTTCGTCGCCTTCGCCCCGGCCGACGATCCGAGGATCGTGGTCTCGGTGATGGTCGAGAACGGCGAGTCCGGCTCCGGCGTCGCCGCCCCCGTGGTGCGCCAGGTCATGGACGCTTGGCTGCTTGACGAGAACGGCCGGCTCAAACCCGAGTTCGCCCCCGCCACAGTCGCCCAGGAATCGGCCCCGTGAAGAACAACTTCGACCGCATGCTTTCCAGCGAGGACGTGATGCGCAGGCGTGCCAGCTTCCTGCAGCGCATCCATATCGACGGCCCCTTGCTGCTCATCCTGCTGACACTCGCCGCCGGCAGCCTGTTCGTGCTCTATTCGGCCAGCGGCAAGAACTGGGACCTGCTGATGAAGCAGGCCAGCTCGTTCGGCATCGGCCTGGTGTCGATGTTCATCATCGCCCAGCTCGAGCCGCGCTTCATGGCGCGCTGGGTGCCGCTGGCCTACCTGGCCGGGGTGTTCCTGCTGGTGGTGGTGGACGTCATGGGCCATAACGCCATGGGCGCGACGCGCTGGATCAACATCCCCGGGGTAATCCGCTTCCAACCCTCGGAATTCATGAAGATCATCATGCCGGCGACCATCGCCTGGTACCTGTCCAAGCGCACCTTGCCGCCGCACCTCAAGCATGTGGCGATCAGCCTGGTCCTGATCGGCGTGCCGTTCATTCTCATCGTGCGCCAGCCCGACCTGGGCACGGCGCTGCTGATCCTCGCCTCGGGTGCCTTCGTGCTGTTCATGGGCGGGCTGCGCTGGCGCTGGATCGTCAGCGTGATCGCCGCGGCGGTACCGGTGGCGGTGGCGATGTGGTTCTTCGTCATGCACGACTACCAGAAACAGCGCGTGCTGACCTTCCTCGATCCGGAAAGCGACCCGCTGGGCACCGGCTGGAACATCATCCAGTCCAAGGCAGCGATCGGTTCGGGCGGGGTGTTCGGCAAGGGCTGGCTGCTGGGCACCCAGTCGCACCTGGACTTCCTGCCGGAAAGCCACACCGACTTCATCATCGCCGTGCTCGGCGAAGAGTTCGGCCTGGTCGGCATCTGCCTGCTGCTGCTGATCTACATCCTGTTGATCGGCCGCGGGCTGGTGATCACCGCCCAGGCCCAGACCCTGTTCGGCAAGCTGCTCGCGGGCAGCCTGACCATGACCTTCTTTGTTTACGTGTTCGTCAATATCGGTATGGTCAGCGGCCTCCTGCCCGTGGTGGGCGTGCCGCTGCCCTTCATCAGCTATGGCGGAACTTCGTTGGTGACGCTGCTGTCAGCGTTTGGCGTTCTTATGTCGATCCATACGCACCGCAAGTGGATTGCACAGGTTTGAAAAAGGTGAAGAATTTCATGCAAGCAGTGCGTGGCTGGGCTGCCCGCCTGGCGCCGTGGTTCGGCGCGATGGGGCTGTTCGGCGCAATCCAGCAGGCCAATGCCGGCGACTACGACGGCTCGTCGCAGGTGGCCGAGTTCGTTGGCGAGATGACCCGCGACTACGGCTTTGCCGGCGAGCAACTGATGGGCGTGTTCGGGGAGGTGCAGCGCAAGCAGGCGATCCTCGACGCGATTTCGCGGCCGGCCGAGCGGGTCAAGCCGTGGAAGGAATACCGGCCGATGTTCATCACCGACGCGCGCATCGCCCGCGGTGTGGACTTCTGGCGCCAGCACGAGGCCGTGCTGGCCCGCGCCGAGCAGGAATACGGCGTGCCGGCGCAGTACATCGTCGCGATCATCGGCGTGGAAACCTTCTTTGGCCGCAACACCGGCAACTATCGGGTCATTGATGCCCTGTCCACGCTCGGTTTCGACTACCCTCCACGGGCCGAATTCTTCCGCAAGGAGCTGCGCGAGTTCCTCCTGCTGGCTCGCGAGGAACAGCTCGATCCACTCACGCTCAAGGGCTCCTACGCTGGTGCCATGGGCCTGCCGCAGTTCATGCCGAGCAGCTTTCGCGCCTATGCCGTGGACTTCGACGGCGACGGCCACATCAATATCTGGAACAACCCGGACGATGCCATCGGCAGTGTCGCCAGCTACTTCAAGCGCCACGGCTGGGTGCCCGGCGAACCTGTGGTCAGCCGCGCCAGTGTGGCTGGCGGGCGGGCCGACGAAGGCCTGACCACCGGCATCGAGCCGACCAGGACAGTCGCGCAGTTGCGGGCGCTGGGCTGGTCGGGTCATGATGCGCTGCGCGATGATCTGCCGGTCACCGCCTTCCGTCTGGAAGGCGCGGATGGCCCCGAGTACTGGATGGGCCTGAAGAACTTCTACGCGATCACTCGCTACAACCGCAGCGTGATGTATGCCATGGCGGTGCATCAGCTTTCGGAACAGCTGGTTCTGGCACGGGGCGTCAAGTAAATGCGCAATCTCTTCTCCGGCAACACCGCAAAACTGCTCACCTGTGTCGCCGTCGGCCTGGTGCTGGCCAGCTGCTCGTCGAGTCGGCCTTCCACCCCGCAGAGCGGCAACACCGTGCGTGCGCAGCCGGGTCTGGATATCAACCGCGCGCACAAGGACGGCGCGCCCTGGTGGGACGTGGACGTCAACAAGATCCCCGACGCCACGCCGACCGTGCACACCGGCAACTACAAGGCCAACCCCTACACTGTGCTGGGCAAGACCTACTACCCGATGCAGGACTCGCGCAATTACCGCGCAGAGGGCACCGCGTCGTGGTATGGCACCAAGTTCCACGGACAAAACACCGCCAACGGCGAGCTGTACGACCTGTACGGCATGAGCGCTGCGCACAAGACCCTGCCGCTGCCGGCCTACGTGCGGGTGACCAACCTGGCCAACGGACGCAGCGTGATCCTGCGGGTCAATGACCGTGGTCCGTTCTACTCCGACCGCATCATCGACCTCTCCTATGCTGCGGCTAAGAAGCTCGGCTACGCCGAGACCGGCACCGCCCATGTGCGCGTCGAAGGCATCGATCCGCAGCAATGGTGGGCCCAGCGTGGCCAGCAGCCGCCGATGATGCTCAAGGAGCCGCAGGTGGCCCAGGCCCAGCCGATTCCGGCGAGCACCGGTCGGGTCGAGCAGTGGACCCCGCCGCCGCAACAGCACGCGGCGCCGGTGGTGCCGGTGCAGGTGGGCGGCAACAACGTACCGAACGCCAGCGGCGGCAGCATCCTGCAGGTGGGCGCGTTCGCCAACCCGGACGCCGCCGAGCTGCTGCGCTCGAAGCTGAGCACCATGGTCAGCGCGCCGGTGTTCATCAGCTCCGTGGTGCGCAACCAGCAAACCTTGCATCGGGTTCGCCTGGGGCCGATCAACAGCCAGGGCGAGATCCAGCAGGCGCAGGACAGCATTCGCTTGGCGAACCTCGGTCAGGCGAAGGTCGTGACCGACTGACGTACGCGTCGGACCTTTCGCGGGTAAACCCGCTCCCACAGGGTTTTGCACAGATCCTGTGGGAGCGGGTTCACCCGCGAAGCAGAGCACACCGATCTGTCGGTTTGTTCATGAATTGCCGGGCAATGACATGTACAATGCCCGCTTTTGCCCGCAGCGGCATTACGTCGCACTGTCGGGCCAGGCCACCGGCCATAAAACTAGACTGACGGGGCGCTGGGCAAATGAACTTGCCCACGGAACATCAGACCATTAGCGATTTACGAGAGACGGATGAACATCACCAACCTTGCCAAACGACTTTGCCTGCCCGTTCTGCTGATGATCATGCCTGCTGCCTTCGCAGCGGAGCAGATGATGCCGGCACCACCGCAACTGGCCGCCAAGTCCTACGTACTCATGGACGCGTCCAGCGGCAACGTGCTGGTCGAGAACAACGGTGACGAGCGCCTGCCGCCGGCCAGCCTGACCAAGCTGATGACCGCCTACATCGCCACCCTGGACATCCGTCGTGGCCAGATCGGCGAGAACGACCCGGTCACCGTCAGCGAGAACGCCTGGCGTACCGGTGGTTCGCGCATGTTCATCAAGGTTGGCAGCCAGGTGACCGTCAGTGACCTGCTGCACGGCATCATCATCCAGTCCGGCAACGACGCCTCGGTCGCCCTGTCCGAGCACATTGCCGGCAGCGAAGACGCCTTCGCCGACATGATGAACAAGACCGCCGCCGACCTGGGTATGGCCAACAGCCACTTCATGAACCCGACCGGCCTGCCGAACCCGGAGCACTACTCCTCGGCCCACGACATGGCCCTGCTGGCACGCGCGATCATCAACGAAGATCCTGCGCACTACGCCATCTACTCGCAGAAAGAGTTCTTCTGGAACAACATCAAGCAGCCGAACCGTAACCTGCTGCTGTGGCGCGACAAGACCGTCGATGGCCTGAAGACCGGCCACACCGACGAAGCCGGCTACTGCATGGTCGCCTCGGCCGTGCGTGACGGCCAGCGCCTGATCGCCGTGGTGTTCGGCACCAACAGCGAGCAGTCCCGCGCCGCCGAGACCCAGAAGCTGCTGACCTACGGTTTCCGCTTCTTCGAAACCCAGACCTTCTACCAGAAAGGTACCGAGCTGACCCAGGCCCAGGTATGGAAAGGCGCGACCAACCAGGTGAAAGCCGGTCTGGCCAACGACCTGACCATGACCATGCCTAAAGGCCAATTGAAACGCCTCCAGGCTTCGATGACCATGAATCCGCAACTGACCGCTCCGATCGCCAAAGGTGACGTGATCGGCAAAGTGGAAGTCAAACTGGACGAGAAAGTGATTCACAGCGCCGACCTCATCGCCCTAGACGGCGTGGAGGAAGCTGGTTTCTTCGGCCGTATGTGGGATAGCATCCGCCTGTTCTTCTACGGTTTGTTCAACTGATACGTGACCTGCACGCCCCCGTGAACCAGGCGGGGGCGATGTTGCTGCCACGGCTTACGAGGCCGTTTCCGCCATGAGCGAAGAAGACGTCAAGTCGCACAAGATCGAATTCCCCTGCGAGGATTACCCGATCAAGGTGATCGGCGACACCGTTGTCGGTTTCCGCGACACCGTGATCGAGATCCTCAGCAAGCACGCCAAGGTCGACCTGTCGACCCTGGCCGAGCGCCAGAGCAAGGAAGGCAAGTACACCACGGTGCAACTGCATATCGTTGCCGAGAGCGAGAACCAGCTGCACGACATCAACAGTGCCCTGCGTGCCACCGGCATCGTGAAAATGGTGCTGTGATGTCCGGCGTGCTCGGTATTCGCGATCTTGGCCTGCAGCCCTATGAGCCGGTGCTGGAGGCCATGCGTCGCTTTACCGAGCAACGCGGCCCGGACAGCCAGGATGAAGTCTGGCTGGTCGAGCACCCGCCGGTCTTCACCCAGGGCCAGGCCGGCAAGGCCGAGCACCTGCTGATCCCGGGGGAAATCCCGGTAGTGCAGACCGATCGCGGCGGCCAGGTCACCTACCACGGCCCCGGCCAGCTGGTGGCCTACCTGCTGCTGGATGTGCGGCGCCTGAGCATCGGCGTGCGCGAGCTGGTCAGCCGCATCGAGCAGGCGCTCATCGATCTGCTCGCCAGCTACGGCGTGCAGGCGGTGGCCAAGCCCGATGCCCCGGGCGTCTACGTCGATGGCGCGAAGATCGCGTCCCTTGGCCTTCGAATCCGCAACGGTCGTTCCTTCCACGGCCTTGCCCTGAACGTGGACATGGACCTTGCGCCATTCCGCCGAATCAACCCCTGTGGGTATGCGGGGCTGGCCATGACCCAGCTGCGCGACCTGGCAGGCCCGATCGAACTCATTGAGGTCAGGACAAGGCTGCGCGGACAGCTGGTCAGGCACCTCGACTATGCTGAGCAGACGACCCTCACGGGCGGAATCGACTGATTATGACAACTGTGCAAGAAGCCGTGCCGAACCTGATCCCCACGCAAGACGTGACCCCGCGCCCTGCGCCGAAGAAAGTCGAGGCCGGCGTGAAGCTGCGCGGCGCCGAGAAGGTGGCGCGCATCCCGGTGAAGATCATCCCCACCGAAGAACTGCCGAAAAAGCCCGACTGGATTCGCGTGCGCATCCCGGTTTCGCCGGAAGTCGACCGCATCAAGCAACTGCTGCGCAAGCACAAGCTGCACAGCGTGTGCGAAGAGGCCTCCTGCCCGAACCTGGGCGAGTGCTTCTCCGGCGGCACCGCGACCTTCATGATCATGGGCGACATCTGCACCCGTCGCTGCCCGTTCTGCGACGTTGGCCATGGTCGTCCGAAGCCACTGGACCTGGACGAGCCGAAGAACCTGGCCATCGCCATCGCCGACCTGCGCCTGAAGTACGTGGTGATCACCTCGGTGGACCGCGACGACCTGCGTGACGGCGGTGCCCAGCACTTCGCCGACTGCATCCGCGAAATCCGCGCGCTGTCGCCGGGCGTCCAGCTGGAAACCCTGGTGCCGGACTACCGTGGGCGCATGGACGTGGCGCTGGAAATCACCGCGCAGACCCCGCCGGACGTGTTCAACCACAACCTCGAGACCGTGCCGCGCCTGTACAAGGCCGCGCGTCCGGGCTCGGACTACGACTGGTCGCTGGACCTGCTGCAGAAGTTCAAGCAGATGGTCCCGCACGTGCCGACCAAGTCCGGCTTGATGCTGGGCCTGGGCGAGACCGACGACGAGGTGATCGAGGTCATGCACCGCATGCGCGAGCACGACATCGACATGCTGACCCTCGGCCAGTACCTGCAGCCGTCGCGCAACCACCTGCCGGTACAGCGCTTCGTGCACCCGGACACCTTCGCCTGGTTCGCCGAGGAAGGTTACAAGATGGGCTTCAAGAACGTCGCCTCCGGCCCGCTGGTGCGTTCGTCGTACCACGCCGACCAGCAGGCCCACGAAGCCAAGATCAAGCTCTGAGCCGGGCTTGAGCGGGACATGCCGATGCGCGCCGGAAGGCGGCATCGGCATTTTTTTGAGCTACAAGTTTCAAGCGACAAGCTGCAAGGAGTGGCGCGATGAATTGCCTGGAAACTGCCGAGTACCTGTTGCCCAAGGCCCTGCCTGACAACGCCCGTTTCGCCATCATCGCCCCGGCCGGCCCGGCGCGGCTGGATACCGACAAGGCCCGCCAGTGGTTCGAAGACCGTGGCCAGCAGTGCCGCATCTACCCTGGGGTGCTGCAGGCGGACGGTTACCTTGCCGGCAGCGACGAGCAACGCCTGCGTGACCTGCACGATGCGTTCTGCTCCCCGGACATCGACGCCATCCTGTGCATGCGCGGCGGTTACGGCAGCATGCGCCTGCTGGACCGCATCGACTTCGAACTGATCCGTCGCCATCCCAAGCCGCTGGTGGGTTACAGCGACATCACCGCCCTGCATTCGGTGCTCAACCGACATGCCGGGATGCTGGCCTTCCATGGCGGGATGCTCAATGCCGACCTGCTGGGGGGCAAGCTCGAGCCCACCGTCGGCTCACTGTTCGGGCAACTGCGGGGACGGTTGGGGGCGGGCGATGCGATCAATCATCCTGCGGGGTTTGCGCTCAGCAGCGTGGTGCCCGGGGTTGCCAGCGGGCGTCTGGTCGGTGGCAACCTGTCGCTGCTCGGCACCACGCTGGGGACATTGGCGGAAGTCGATACCAAAGACAGCATCCTGTTCATCGAGGACGTCAACGAGCCGCTCTACCGTGTCGACCGCCTGCTGACCCAGCTGCGCCTGGCCGGCAAGCTGAAAGGGGTGCGAGGGGTGCTGGTGGGGGACTTTGCCGGGATCACGGTGGCGGCGATGACGCCACTGCTGCTGGACATCTTCGGCCCGCTCGGGGTGCCGGTGCTGGCAGGGTGGCGCAGTGGGCACTGTGATCCGAATGTGTGCTTGCCGTTGGGGGCAAGTGTGCGACTGGATGCCGAAGAGCAGAGTCTGGTGCTGTTGCAGGATCTGTTCAGGGTTTGAGATCGCCGGGGCTGCTTTGCAGCCCTTTCGCGGCACGAGGCCGCTCCTACAGGGGATCGCAATCTCCTGTAGGCGCGGCCTCGTGCCGCGAAAGGGGCGCAAAGCGCCCCCTGCGTTCTCTAGCGGCGCAGGCTATCAAGCAGCTTGTGGGTCGGATAACCATCCGCCGGCCAGCCCTGCGCCTGCTGCGCATTACGGATCGCCTTGCGGGTATTGGCGCCGATGATTCCATCCGGATTGCCTGCCTCATGCCCGTTGGCATTAAGCAAGGTCTGCAGCTCGATTCGTTCGCTGCGGCTAAGCGGCAGGTCCTCTTTCGGCCAGTTGCCGGCAATGAACCCCCACCCGTAGAAACGATCTCCCAGCAGGCTGACGGCCAGCGCGTAGGACGACGAGTTGTTGTACTTGAGAATGGCTCGGAAGTTGTCCAGCACCAGGAACGCCGGCCCACGGGCGCCCGCAGGCAGCAGCAGGGCGGCGGACAGCTGGCTGCTGCCGGCGGGCAGCGTGGTACCGGCAGGCAGTTTCACGCCCAGTTGCAGCCACTCGCTGACACTCTTGCGCTGGCTGCCATCGGCCAGCCAGTAGTCGAAGCCGGCAGGCACCTGCACCTCGAAGCCCCAGGGTTGGCCACGTTTCCAGCCGGACGCCTGCAGGTAGTGCGCGGTGGACGCCAGGGCGTCGGCGGTGCTGTTCCAGATGTCACGGCGGCCGTCACCGTCGAAGTCCACCGCGTGGGTAAGGTAGGTGGTCGGGATGAACTGGGTCTGCCCCATGGCGCCGGCCCAGGAGCCGCGCATCGCGTCGGGCTGGATATCGCCGTTCTGCAGGATCTGCAGGGCGGCGATCAACTGGTCCTGGGCGAACTGAGGACGGCGGCCCTCATAAGCCAGGGTGGCCAGTGAGCGGATCACCGACTTGCTGCCCTGGAACTGGCCGAAGTTGCTTTCCATGCCCCATACCGAGACCAGGACCTGGCGATCGACACCGTAGCGCTGCTCGATGCGGGACAGCAGCTCGGCGTTCTGCTCGAGCAGCTTCTTGCCGTTGCGCACGCGCAGCGGCGACAGGGCGCCGTCCAGGTACTCCCAGACCGGGCGAGTGAACTCGGGTTGGCTGCGGTCGGCCTTGATCACGTCCATGTCCGGGGTGACGCCGAGGAAGGCGCGGTCGAACAGGCTGGCACTGATACCGGCTTGCAGGGCTTGCTGGCGGAAACCGGCCTGCCATTGGGCGAAGGTCTGCAGGGGCTGGATTTCACCGTTGGCCTCGGGCGCGGTGCCGGGCAGGGTGACGACGGGAGCGGGCTGGGCGGGCGCCAGCGGCAGGGCGTCGGCGGCGGTGGGTTTCTCGGCGCAGGCGACGAGCAGGATGAAGCTTGTGGCCGCGATCAGCTGGCGGGGTTGCCAGCGGAGAGTGAGACGAGAGGGCATGCACGGATCCAGAATTGCAGGTCAGGTGCCGACCATACCATGCCTGCGCATTTCATGCCTTTCATGCCGCCATAAAGCAGGAAGCCTCCCAATCTCTCGATTGGAAGGCTTCGCGGCGGTAGCTGCCTTTGCCTTTTTCCGGTCGTTCCTGGCGGCAGCGGAACAGCGGTTGGGCGACGATGGACTTGGCCTTGTTGGGGCCGTGCTTTTTCGGCTTTTTGCTCATGGTGGATTCCCGGACTGGGTGGATGGCGGGCGCACTTTAGGCCTGTAGCGCTACGTGAGCCAATTGATTGTGTTTATGGTGGCGGGCCTCATCGCGGGTCAAGCCCACTCTTACGGTGCCTTTGGGAGCCCCGCGATGCGTTTTACTCGGCAGGCAGTGCCAATCGCTGTCCGGCCATCAGCAGCGACAAGCGCGCCAGGCTGGTCCAGGGCGAGCCCTCGGCCTGTCCCTTGATCTGCGCATCGATACGCTGGGCATCCTGCAGCAGCATGGCCCAGCGCTGCGCAGAGAGGCGCTGCAAGGCCTTGCTCACCAACGGACGGCGCTTGTCCCACACCGGCGGACGTGCCTGGCTGAACGCCTTGTCCAGTGGCACCCCCTGGCTGAACTGCTGGGCGAGCCCCGCCAACAGGCGCAACTCGCGGGCCAGCGCCCAGAGAATCACCGGTGGCTCGACGCCTTCGCCGCGCAACCCCTCGAGCATGCGCAGGGCGTGGGCCGCCTCGCCGTTGAGAATGGCGTCAACCAGACCGAAGACATCAAAGCGGGCGCTGTCGGCGACGGCGGCCTGGACGGTCTCCACGGTGATCTGGTTGCCCTCGGCCAGCAGCTTGAGCTTCTCGATCTCCTGGGCGGCGGCCAGCAGGTTGCCCTCGACCCGGGCGGCGATCAGGTCGACGGCGTCGCGCTGGGCCGACAGGCCGGCCTGGGACAGGCGCTGGTTGATCCACTGCGGCAACTGCTGGGCGTCCACTGGCCAGATCTGGATGAACTGGCAGTGCGCACCTTCGATCAGGGCCTTGCCCCACTTGGTCTTCTGCGCGCTGCCATCGAGCTTGGGCAGACTGATCAGCAGTAGCGTGTCCTCGGCGGGGTTGGCGCAGTACTCCATCAGCGCGGCGGCGCCCTTGTCGCCGGGCTTGCCCGAGGGCAGGCGCAGTTCCAGCAGGCGACGCTGGGCGAACAGCGACAGGCTGGCACCGGCCAGCAGCAGGTTGCCCCAGTCGAAGTTGGCGTCGGCGCTGAATACCTGGCGTTCGTCGTAACCTTGCTGGCGCGCGGCACCGCGGATGGCGTCGGCGGCTTCCTGGCACAGCAGCGGATCGTCGCCGCTGACGATGTAGACCGGCGCCAGCTGGCCTTGCAGGTGCTTGTTGAGTTGGGCGGGAGCGAGCTTCATGGGGAAAGGCGGGGCACCTCAGGTGCCCCGTTCAGGCTCAGGGAGCCGGGACTTCCAGCGGCGATTGCTGGGGCGTCTCGTCCTGGATGCGCTGGGCTTCCTGTTGGGCGCGGGCCTCGGCCTTGGCGCGCTCGTCAGCCTTGCGCTGCAGGTGATCCAGGTGTGCCGGGGTCAGCTGCTGCAGTCGGGCCATCATGCTTTGTACAAGATCGCGACGCATTTCCTCGCGAACCTGGTTTGCTTCCTGGCCGGAGCCGTTGACGTTGTTGCCGTTGTAGACGTAGTACTTCTGTACTTGCAGCTTGTCTTCCAGCAACTGGCTGTCGTTCTGGCCTTCGATCGCATAGTTCAGCACGGTGGTCAGTTCGTACTCGGCCGAACGGTTGCCGCCGCTGTAGGTGGCGGCGCGCTGGGTTTCCTGCTCGTTGGTCAGCACCAGTTTGTACGGTGCGCCGGCATAGACCTTCACACCGCTGCTTTCCAGGGCGCGGCGCAGTTGCATGACGGTGGTGCCGTACTGGTTGCGCGCGCCAAGGTCCAGTTCCTTGATGCTCAGCTCGTTGGTGCCGGTGCCGCGCAGCTGGAAACCGCAGGCGCTGAGCAGGACAGCCAGGCCCATTACCAGCAGATTGCGTTTGATCATGTGTGTTGCTCCCTCGTGGACCGATTACGCCCGCCTGCAGAGTGTGCAGGCGGGCGTTGCCATCAGTTGGCGACGATGTTGACCAGTTTGCCCGGTACGACGATGACCTTGCGGATGGTCAGGCCGTCGGTGAAGCGCAGGACGTTCTCGTTGTTGCGGGCGGCGGCTTCGATTTCCTCGCGGCTGGCGGCGGCCGGCATCTCGACCTGGCCACGCAGCTTGCCGTTGACCTGCACCACCAGCGTCACGGTGTCCTGCACCAGGGCGCTTTCGTCGACCGTCGGCCAGGCCGCGTCGATTGCCGCCTGGTCGTGGCCCAGCGCCTTCCACAGTTCGTGGGAGATGTGCGGGGTGATCGGTGCCAGCAGCAGGGTGACGGCCTCGAGGCCCTCCTGCAGCAGTGCGCGGTCCTGGGCGGTGGCCTGTGGCGCTTTCTCCAGCACGTTCATCACGGTCATCACCTGGGCGATCGCGGTGTTGAACTTGTGGAACTGGCCCACGTCGGTGCTGGCCTGCTTGATGGCGGCGTGGATGGCGCGGCGGATGACCTTCTGCTCGTCGCTCAGGGCGGCGATGTCCAGCTGGCCCGGCAGGCCCTGGGCCACATGGGCCTGGGCCAGGCGCCAGACACGGCGCAGGAAGCGGCTGGCACCCTCGACGCCGGAGTCGGACCACTCCAGGCTCATGTCGGGTGGCGAAGCGAACATCATGAACAGGCGGCAGGTGTCGGCACCGTAGGCTTCGATCATCGACTGCGGGTCGACACCATTGTTCTTCGATTTCGACATCTTCTCGGTGCCACCGATTTCCACCGGCAGGCCGTCGGTCTTCAGGCGTGCGCCGATGATCTTGGCCTTGGCGTCACGCTCGATCTCGACATCGGCCGGGTTGAACCAGTCCTTGCCGCCGTTGCTGGCGACACGGTAGTAGGTTTCGGCGACCACCATGCCCTGGGTCAGCAGGTTCTTGAACGGCTCGTTCGAGGTTACCAGGCCTTCGTCACGCATCAGCTTGTGGAAGAAGCGCGCGTACAGCAGGTGCAGGATCGCGTGTTCGATACCGCCGATGTACTGGTCCACTGGCAGCCAGTGGTTGGCGGCTTTCGGATCGACCAGGCCCTTGTCGTAATTCGGCGAGGCATAGCGGGCGAAGTACCAGGACGATTCGACGAAGGTGTCCATGGTGTCGGTTTCGCGCTTGGCCGCAGTGCCGCATTTCGGGCAGGTGCACTCATAGAACTCGGGCATGCGCGCCAGTGGCGAACCGGCGCCGTCCGGCACCACGTTCTCCGGCAGGGTGACTGGCAGCTGGTCTTCCGGCACCGGTACGTCGCCGCAGGACGGGCAGTGGATGATCGGGATCGGGCAGCCCCAGTAGCGCTGGCGGCTGATACCCCAGTCGCGCAGGCGGAACTGGGTGCGCGACTTGCCCAGGTCCTTGCGGATCAGTGCGGCTTCGATGGCGTCGAAGGCGCCCTGGAAGTCCAGGTCGTCAAACTCGCCGGAGTTGATCAGCTGGCCGTGCTCGCCGTAGGCGGCCAGCCACTCGCTGCCGACTTCGTCGCCGACGCTGGTGCGCACCACCGCCTTGACCGGCAGGTTGTACTTGTGGGCGAACTCGAAGTCGCGCTCGTCGTGGGCCGGCACGGCCATGACCGCGCCATCGCCGTAGTGCATCAGCACGTAGTTGGCGACCCATACCGGCAGTTTCTCGCCGGTCAGCGGGTGCTCGACGCACAGGGAAGTGGCCATGCCCTTCTTCTCCTGCGTGGCCATGTCGGCCTCGGCAACGCTGCCGCTCTTGCACTCGTCGATGAACGCCTGCAGCGCCGGGTTGCCCTGGGCGGCCTGGGTGGCCAGCGGGTGCTCGGCGGCGACGGCGACGTAGGTCGCGCCCATCAGGGTGTCCGGACGGGTGGTGAAGACCTTCAGGGTGCCCGGGTGACCGATGCTCGCCTGGTCGTACGGGAACTGTACTTCCATGCCGCGCGACTTGCCGATCCAGTTGCGCTGCATGGTCTTGACCTGCTCAGGCCAGCCCGGCAGCTCGTCGAGGCTTTCCAGCAGCTCGTCGGCGTAGTCGGTGATGCGGAAGTAGTACATCGGGATTTCGCGCTTTTCGATCAGCGCGCCCGAACGCCAGCCACGGCCGTCGATGACCTGCTCGTTGGCCAGTACGGTCTGGTCCGCCGGGTCCCAGTTCACGGTACCGTTCTTGCGGTAGATGATGCCTTTCTCGAACAGGCGGGTGAACAGCCACTGCTCCCAGCGGTAGTAGTCCGGCTTGCAGGTGGTGACTTCACGCGACCAGTCGATGGCCAGGCCCAGGCTCTTGAGCTGGGTCTTCATGTAGTCGATGTTCTCGTAGGTCCACTTGGCCGGAGCGACGTTGTTCTTCATCGCGGCGTTTTCCGCCGGCATGCCGAAAGCGTCCCAGCCCATCGGCTGCAGGACGTTCTTGCCCAGCATGCGCTGGTAGCGGGCGATCACGTCACCGATGGTGTAGTTGCGCACGTGGCCCATGTGTAGCTTGCCGCTCGGGTACGGGAACATCGATAGGCAGTAGTACGTGTCTTTGCCTGGCTGTTCGGTGACAGCGAACGATTGTTGCTCGTCCCAGGCATTCTGGGCGGCGGCTTCTACATCACGGGGCGTGTATTGTTCGTGCATGGCTACTTTGTATTGAGAGGAATAAGAGACATGTTCCAGGCAGCTCGACCTCGCTGCGTCCGGCACTCCGGGATCTTATGAGAGTGAACGCCGTAGCATACATGAGCGCCGCGCGTCGTGGGAAACCCTGATTGCATCGCCCGTCGCGCGGGCCGTTGGTCGCAGCGCCCTGCCGCTTTTGCGAGTGACGCTAAGCTCATCTGTGGGGGGAGATATTCTTACCTTCAATGAGGTGAACGGATGGGAGAGTCGCAACTAACCGCAAACAAGCCGGAGCTTTACGAACGCCTGATCGACCGCCTGGGCCTGGCATTGGAAGTGGCCAGGACCTCTGTGCGATTGCGCGACGAGATGCCTGCCGAACTGGAGCTGCGTGGCCTGAGCCATGCCGAGTTCGAGGTCATCAAGGCCTACCTGGAATCCCTTCCGGAGGGCCGTTTTGCCAGTGCCGGTGCCTACCCGCAACCGGAGCCGTCCTCGGCCAGGATTGTCTGGCTCAAGGACCGCAAGCGCTCCGGCGCCCCAGCCAGCTCCAGGACGTTGCCGTCCCGATAGCCGTTCAGGGTTGCAGGCGCGGATCGACGCGCCGGTTTTTCGCAATGCACGCATCGATCGGCGCCGGTTGCCCTTGAGGCCCGGTGCCGATCCTCTTAGGCTGCACGCCTTCCCTGGAGGTGTGTGATGCCGCTGCGCTTTTTCATCAAACAATGGCTGATGCCGCCCGGCATCCTGTTCCTGCTGCTGCTGGCCGCCTGGTGGTGGCGCCGTCGCCGGCCGCGCCTGGCTGCGGTCTGCTTTGCCCTGGGGTTGGGAGGGTTGTGGCTGATGAGCCTGCCAGTGGTGGTGCAACAGGGGGCTCAGGCGCTGGAAACCGAACCCGCGCTGATGATGGACGCCTGGACGGCGCTGGCGAGCAGGGCTGACGCCATTGTCATCCTGGGCGCTGGAAGGGATCGGGGCGATCCGGCTTGGGAAAGCGCGGACCAGCCGAGTTATGCCGCCTTTGAACGCATTCGTTATGCGGCTCAACTGGCCAAGGCCTCGGGTTTGCCGGTGCTGACCAGTGGCGGTTTGCACTATGGCACACCGCCCAGCGAGGCTCAGCTGATGGCTGATCGCATGCAGGCCGATTTCGGGGTGAAGGTCACCTGGAAGGAGGAAGCCAGCCGTACCACCTGGGAAAACGCCGAGTTCAGCGCCAAGGTGTTGCAGCCACTGGGTATCAGGCGTGTGGTGGTGGTGACCCAGGCCTGGCACATGCAGCGTTCGCGCTGGAGCTTCGAGCGGGCTGGGTTCGAGGTGGTGTCGGCGCCGGTGGGCTTCCTGGGGCGCGATCATGCGCGGCCGTTCGCGGGGTTGCTGCCGGAAAGCCGAGCCATGTGGCAGAGCGGGCAGTTGCTGAATGAGGCGGTAGGGTTGCTGGGGTATCGGTTGTTCTACTGATGCCAAGCGCACGCGGCCCCCTGTAGGAGCGGCCTTGTGTCGCGAAAGGGCCGCAAAGCGGCCCCAGGGTTTCAGCGTTGACGCAAAGATCGCCGGGGCCGCTTCGCGGCCCTTTCGCGACACAAGGCCGCTCCTACAGGGGGCGTCGGTCAGACGGTCTTGGCGATACGCCCGGCCAGCAGCGCCCAGCCCAGCAACAATGCGCAGACAATTGCCAACGGCCACGAGCGCCATTGCAGGTAAGGCGTCAGCTGCTGCATCGGCACCACCTCGCCGTACAGCACGGCCCGCTGGAACTGCGGGATCTGCGCGGTGATCCTGCCGAACGGATCGATCAGCGCCGTCACGCCGTTGTTGGTGGCGCGGATCATCCAGCGACCGGCCTCCAGGGCGCGCATCTGGGCCATCTGCAGGTGCTGCAGCGGGCCGATCGAGGTGCCGAACCAGGTGTCGTTGCTGATGGTCAGCAGCAGGTCGCTGCGCGCGGCAAGGCTTGCGGCGAACTCGGGGTAGACCACTTCGTAGCAGATGTACGGTGCCACCTGGTAACCCTTGGCCTGCAGCAGGGGCTGGTCCTCGGGGCCGCGGGCGAAGTCCGACATCGGCAGGTTGAAGAACTCGATCAGGCCGCGCAGCATGTCCTGCAGCGGCACGTACTCGCCGAACGGCACCAGCTTCTGCTTGAGATAGGTGCCGTCGCCTTCGCCGGCCACGGTGATGCCGTTGTAGTAGCGGCGCTGGTGGTGGACCATCTGCCGCACCGGTACCCCGGTGATCAGCGCCGAGTGCCGTTCGGCGGCAAAGGTGCCCATCATGTCGATGTAGCCCTGGGCCTGGTCCTTGAGCACCGGCACGGCGGTTTCCGGCCAGACCAGCAGGTCGACGGGTTTCGAGCTGAAGCTCATGTCGCGGTACAGCGCCAGTTGCGCATTGACGTGCGCCGGATCCCATTTCAGGTCCTGTTCGACATTGCCCTGCAAGGCGGCGACCTTCAGCGGATCGCCCGCCGGCTGGGTCCAGGCATGATCCTTGAGGGCCAGGCCGAGGATCCACGGCGCCAACAGCAACACCGCGCCAACGGCCAGGAACGAACGGCGTTCACGCAGGCGGTACAGGTTGCACAGCAAGGCGGCGCTCAAGGCCAGGACGAAGGACACCAGCCAGACGCCGCCCAGCGGGGCGAGTCCGGCGAGTGGGCCGTCGAGCTGGCTGTAGCCGGCATACAGCCAGGGGAAACCAGTGAGGAACCAGCCGCGGAAGGCCTCCTGCAGCAACCACAAGGCGGCGAAACACAGGGCATCGGCCAGTGGCGCCTCGTCGCGGCGTAGCCAGCGCGCCCATAGCCAGGCGGGCAAGGCGAAGAAGAACGCCAGGCAGGCGAAGAACGCCAGCAGCAGGGCGATCGCCAGCAGCGGCGAGGCGCCGCCGTAGGTGTTCATGCTGACGTAGATCCACCAGGTGCCGGCGCCGTAGAGGCCGAAGCCGAAGCACCAGCCGCGGCCCAGGGCCTGGCGCGGCGTCAGTTCGCGCAGGCCGGCGTAGAACAGGGCGATGGACAGGATGGCCAGCGGCCAGACGTCGAACGGCGCCAGGGCCAGGAGGGTGGAAGCGCCGGCCGCCATGGCCAGCAGGTTACCGGGCCAGCCGGGGCGGGTGATCCAGCGCATTTTCGTCCTTAACGGTTGATCGGGGTTAGGCGCAGCAAATGTATCCGCCGGCTGTCGGCGTTGAGAATACGGAAGCGGTAGCCACCGATCTCGGTGGTTTCGTTGCGCTTGGGCAGATGGCCGAACGCGCTCATCACCAGGCCGCCGACGGTGTCGAACTCGTCATCGGAGAATTCGCTGTCGAAGAACCCGTTGAAGTTCTCGATCGGGGTCAGCGCCTTGACCAGGAAGTCGCCGCTGGGCAGCGGCTTGATGTAGCTGTCTTCCTCGACATCGTGCTCGTCCTCGATATCGCCGACGATCTGCTCGAGCACGTCCTCGATGGTTACCAGGCCCGCCACGCCGCCGTACTCGTCGATGACGATGGCCATGTGGTTGTGGTTGGCGCGGAACTCGCGCAGCAGCACGTTCAGGCGCTTGGACTCCGGCACGAAGGTGGCCGGGCGCAGCAGGTCCTTGATGTTGAAGCTGTCGCCGTTCTCCTTGAGGATCAGCGGCAGCAGGTCCTTGGCGAGCAGGATGCCGAGCACATCGTCATGGCTCTCGCCGATCACCGGGTAGCGCGAGTGCGCGGCGTCGATCACCGCCGGCAGGAATTCACGCGGCGACTGGCTGGCCTTGATGCTGATCATCTGCGAGCGCGGCACCATGATGTCGCGCACTTGCAGGTCAGCGACCTGGATGGCGCCTTCGACGATGGTCAGCGCTTCGCTGTCGAGCAGCTTGTTCTGATGGGCTTCGCGCAGCAGCTCGAGGAGCTCCTGGCGGTTTTTCGGCTCATGGGCAAAAGCCTGGGTCAGTTTACCCAGCCAGGACTTCTGCCCGTTGCTCGATCGGTCTTCGCTCATGGCGGTTACTCGTGATCCTTGCAGTATCAGTGTGTGATTGATTCGGTTTCGTCGTCGGCGTACGGGTCCGGATGACCCAGTTCCGCCAGCAATGTTCGTTCCAGCGCTTCCATCTCCTCGGCCTCATCGTCCTCGATGTGGTCGTAGCCGAGCAGGTGCAGGCAGCCGTGGATGACCAGGTGCGCCCAGTGTGCCTCGAGGGCCTTGCCTTGTTCGGCGGCCTCGCGCTCGACCACCGGCACGCAGATCACCAGGTCGCCCAGCAGCGGGATGTCGAGCAGCTCGTCGGGCACGTCGGCCGGGAATGACAGCACGTTGGTGGCGTAATCCTTGTGCCGGAAGGTGTGGTTCAGCTCGCGGCCTTCGGCTTCGTCGACCAGGCGAATGGTCATTTCCGAGTCGGCGGTGCGCTGGCGCAGGGCAAGCTCGCACCAGCGGCGGAAGGCGGCGTCATCGGGGGCAGCGGCGTCCGTGGCCCGTTGCAGGTCGAGTTCAAGCATCTTTGCCGGGTGCCTCGGGCTTGGCCTGACGGGCGTCGAAGCGGTCGTAGGCCTCGACGATGCGCTGCACCAGCGGGTGGCGCACCACATCCTTGGGCTGGAAATGGGTGAAGCTGATACCTGGGACGTCCTTGAGCACCTCGATCACATGGGCCAGCCCCGACTTGGTGCCGCGTGGCAGGTCGACCTGGGTGATGTCGCCGGTGATCACCGCGGTCGAGCCGAAGCCGATGCGGGTGAGGAACATCTTCATCTGCTCGAGGGTGGTGTTCTGGCTCTCGTCGAGGATGATGAAGCTGTTGTTCAGGGTGCGGCCGCGCATGTAGGCCAGTGGCGCGATCTCGATCACCTGGCGTTCGATGAGCTTGGCCACATGTTCAAAGCCGAGCATCTCGTAGAGCGCGTCGTACAGTGGGCGCAGGTAAGGGTCGATCTTCTGGGCGAGGTCGCCGGGCAGGAAACCGAGCTTTTCGCCGGCCTCGACCGCCGGGCGCACCAGCAGGATGCGGCGCACCTGTTCGCGCTCCAGCGCATCGACCGCGCAGGCCACGGCCAGGTAGGTCTTGCCGGTACCGGCCGGGCCGATGCCGAAGTTGATGTCGTTGGCCAGGATTTCCTTGACGTAGCGCTGCTGGTTGGCGCCGCGCGGGCGGATGTTGCCCTTGCGTGTGCGCAGTGAGACGCTGACTTCGTTGACCGCCGGGTTCTCGAGGGTCTCGACTGTCGATTCCTGGAGATAGAGATGGACCGTTTCCGGCGACAGGTCGGTGGCCTTGGCCTCGCGATAGAGACGGCGCAGCAACTGTTCGGCGGCGGAGGTGGTCTTGGGTTCGCCGATCAGTTCGAACTGGTTGCCGCGGTTGCGGATCTCGATGGCCAGGCGTTGTTCGATCAGGCGCAGGTGCTCGTCGAACTGGCCGCACAGGTTGGCGAAACGATGGGCCTCGAAGGGCTCGAGGATGAAACGATGGGGTTGTATGGGTGCGTTCAAGGTCGTTTTTAGCCGCTCGACGGCAATGAATGTGAACTCAAGAATAACCCTTGAGTGGCAGTGGCGAAAGCACTGAAACGATCAAGGGTCGGTGCGACGCTTCCGATCCGCGTGTCGATCATGGCAGGGCAAGTTGACGAAACGATGATGCCGGTGGGCCGCGCAGGGTCCGGGGCGGCTCAGGGCAGGGGCGAGAAGGGCGTGCGGCCTTCGGCGTTCTGCAGTTCCAGCAGGTACTTGCGGAAGATCTGGCCGAGCACCTGGGTGGCGTGCTCGAGCTCGTCGCGGGGCATCTGCTCGGTGACTTCGTCGGCCATGTCCAGGGCGTCTTCGGCACCGTTGACCGCGGCGATCTTGAGCAGAATGTAGGCCTGCACGTTATTGGCCTTGACCCCTTCGCCATGGAAAAACATCGAGCCCAGGCGGTACTGGGCCTGGCCCTGGCCCTGCAGCGAAGCCTTTTCGAACCATTTGAGCGCCTTGTCGAGATGGCGCGGCGTGCCGCTGTAATAGAACTCGCCCAGCTCGTACTGCGCTTCGGCATCCCCGGATTGCGCCGTCTGCTCGCAGGCCTTCAGTGCGTTCGGCAGGTCTTCGGGCGCGGTATCGAGCGTGCAGCGGCCCGTCGTTGGAATCAGCAACGAGTTACCGCCCTCCGCCAGGGCCAGCAGGGGCTGAAGAAGCAACAGGCAGCCCAGGGTCAGGGCGCGGCCGGTGCGGTTCATGGGGATCGACTTACCTCTGCAAAGCTACGGCCAATGTCTCTGGTGGCACATTATGGGATAAGCAGCGCCTACCTTACAAAGTTTTACTCGAATTTCTACAACACGGTGAGCAGTGCAAGGGTGTGACAGGGTTAACGCTTTGCTCATTTGTCGCCTTTGGCGGCCTCATCGCGGGGCAAGCCCGCTCCCACGCATGCCGTTATGGCGTGGAAGCGGGCTTGCCCCGCGATGGAACACCCTTACTTCAGCTTGGCGAACGCCCGCTCGGCTGCATCCAGGGTGATCTGCAGTTCCTTGTCGCCATGGGCGATGGAGGTGAAGCCCGCTTCGAAGGCGCTTGGCGCCAGGTACACGCCGCCGTCGAGCATCAGGTGGAAGAAGCGCTTGAAGCGCTCGGCGTCGCTGGCCATCACGTCGTCGAAGGTGACGATGTCGTCGGCGCCGCTGAAGTACAGGCCGAACATGGCCCCCGCCTGGGTGGTGACGAACGGGATGCCGGCAGCATCGGCGCGCTGTTGCAGGCCATCGAGCATACGGCTGGTGAAGGCGCTCAGCTCGTCATGGAAACCCGGGCGGCTGATCAGCTTCAGGGTGGTCAGGCCCGCGGCCATCGCCAGCGGGTTGCCCGACAGGGTACCGGCCTGGTAGACCGGGCCCAGCGGGGCGATGCAGCCCATGATTTCGCGTTTGCCGCCGAAGCAGCCGACCGGCATGCCGCCGCCGACGATCTTGCCGAAGGTCGACAGGTCCGGGGTGATGCCGTAGTGGCCCTGGGCGCCGCCCAGCGACACACGGAAGCCGGTCATCACCTCATCGAAGATCAGCACCACGCCATGCTTGTCGCACAGCGCGCGCAGGCCTTCGAGGAAGCCCGGCGCCGGCGGTACGCAGTTCATGTTGCCGGCCACTGGCTCGACGATGATGCAGGCGACGGTCTGGCCGACGTCCGCCAGGGTTTTCTCGACGGCGGCGATGTCGTTGAACGGCAGGGTCAGGGTGTGCTTGGCGAAGTCCGCCGGCACCCCGGCCGAGCTCGGCACGCCTTGGGTCAGCAGGCCGGAGCCGGCCTTGACCAGCAGGCTGTCGGAGTGACCGTGGTAGCAGCCCTCGAACTTGATGATGGCGTCGCGGCCGGTGTAGCCACGGGCCAGGCGGATGGCGCTCATGGTCGCCTCGGTGCCGGAGCTGACCATGCGCACCATCTCCATCGACGGCACGATCGAGCAGACCAGGTCGGCCATCTCGGTTTCCATGGCGGTCGGCGCACCGTAGGACAGGCCGTGCTCGAGCTGCCGGCGCACGGCATCCAGCACGTCGGGGTGGCCGTGGCCGAGAATCATCGGGCCCCAGGAACCGACATAGTCGACGTAGCGCTTGTCGTCCTCGTCGATGACGTAGGCGCCTTCGGCGTGCTTGAAGAACAGCGGGGTGCCGCCGACGCTCTTGAAGGCGCGCACCGGCGAGTTGACGCCGCCGGGGATGTGTTTCTGGGCTTGGGCGAACAGGGCTTCGGAACGGGACATGGAGTCTTCTCTCGAAATCAGGAAACGAACAGGGCGTTGAAGGCGCGGGCGCGGCGGGTGACTTCCTGCGCGCTGTCGGCACCGAACAGGCCGTGGATCACCGCCAGCAGGTCGGCGCCATGGGCGACCAGCGGGGCGGCGTTGTCGAGGGTGATGCCGCCGATCACGGCGATCGGCAGCTTGACCTGGGCGCGGGCCTGTTCCAGCAGTTCGACGCTGGCAGCGGGCGCGCCCGGTTTGGTGACGGAATTGAAGAAGCGACCGAAGGCGACATAGGTGGCACCCTCGCTGGCGGCCTGTTGCGCGAGTTCGAGGCTGGCGTGGCAGGTCGAGCCGATGATCGCCTGGCGGCCGAGCAGGGCGCGGGCCGGGGTGAGCGGGCCGTCGGTCTGCCCCAGGTGCACGCCGACACCCAGGCGCGCGGCCAGTTCGGCGTCGTCGTTGATGATCAACTGGGTGCCGTAGCGTTCGCAGAGCTTCGTCAGCTCCTCGGCTTCGCGCAGGCGACGTCCGGCGTCGTCGCTCTTGTCGCGGTACTGCAGCAGGCAGACACCGCCTTCAAGTGCTGCCTCGACATGGCTCAGGAAACGGCCAGCAAGCAGCTGGCTGTCAGTGATGGCATACAGACCGCGGAGCGTCATCGGATGGCCTCGAGTCAGGAACAGAAATCCAGGGGCAGGCGGCGCGGCACGTACTGGCCCTTGCCCAGTTGCTCGGCGTCGCGCAGGGTCCGCCAGGTGTAGTCCAGGGCGCTGCGCACGGCGCTGCTCAAATCTTCACCCAGGGCCAGCCGGCCGGCCAGGGCACTGGCCAGGGTGCAGCCCGAGCCGTGGTAGCTGCCCGGCAGGCGCTGGCAGATCCAGGTGTGCTGCTGGCCGTCGCGGCTGTACAGGCGGTTGTGGATTTCCACCTCGTCGCCGTGACCGCCGGTGATCAGCAGGTGTCTACAGAATGGCAGCAGCTTCTCGGCACATTCGTCTGCAGTACCTTCTGGCAGTTCCGCCAGGATACGTGCCTCCGGCAGGTTCGGCGTGGCAATGGTGGCCAGCGGCAGCAGGCGTTCGCGCAGCGAGTAGCCGACCTCGTCCTTGCCCAGGCGACCGCCGCCGCCGGCGCGCAGCACCGGGTCGCAGACCAGTGGCAAGTGCGGATGGGCGGCGAGCAGTTCGGCGACGGTGTCGACCATCTCGATCGAGCCGAGCATGCCCAGCTTCACCGCAGCCACCGTGGAGTCGGCCAGCACGGCGTTGGCCTGGGCCAGGACCCACTCGCGGTCGAGCACGCGGAAGTCGGAAACGTTGACGGTATCCTGCACGGTCAGGGCGGTCACGGCGGGCGCGGCGTGACAGCCCTGGGCGATCAGGGCTTCGATATCTGCCTGCAGCCCGGCGCCACCACTGGGGTCGTGGCCGGAGAGACAGAGGACAACGGGGCGGGAGCTGTAGGTATTCATGGTCGGCGAGCTTATCACCAAACCTTTTTCTGCGGTTCGCCCGCGGCGAGAGAATTGCTGATCAAGTGGTCAGGTTGGCCTGGTTGTATATTCTGAAACATGCATTCTAGAGCCTCTGAATGAAAATTCTAGGTGGCTGCTGGCCAGTGCTAGAGGCTATGCTAGAGTGCTCGGATAACTCGATAAATGGGTTCTGCCGGATCACGTCGTCTCAAAGGGATGGGAGGCAACCGCGACGCGACCGCACAGGCCATGCTGGGGCTGTATGCGCTATTTGCTGATTGTGCTTCTGGGCTGCTTGCCCATGCTGGCCGGAGCGGTCGAATTCGACGACGCCACCGGGCGCCTGCCGCTGGGCCGCCATATGCAGGTCTATGAAGACCAGGACGGCAGCGCCAGCATTGCCCAGGTCAGCTCTGCGGCGTTCGCCGGGCGCTTCCAGGCACATCAGGACGAAGTGCTCAATGCGGGCTACTCCACCTCGGTGTTCTGGCTGCGGGTCGATCTCGCCTATGCCGCCGCCCCTTCGGCCGCGCCACGTCAGTGGCTGCTGGAACTCGCCTACCCGCCACTGGATCACCTGGAACTCTACCTGCCGGACGCGCAGGGCACCTATCGCCTGGCCCGGCGCACCGGTGACGCGCTGCCCTATGCCAGCCGGGAGATCCGCCAGAACAACTACCTGTTCGAGTTGCCGCTGCAGCCCGGCCAGGCGACCACCGCCTACCTGCGTCTGCATAGCCAGGGCTCGATCCAGGCACCGCTGACATTGTGGTCGGCCGAGGCCTACCTGGAAGACCAGCCCACCCGGCTTTATGTGCTGGGCATGATCTACGGCGTGCTGCTGGTGATGCTGGTGTACAACCTGTTCATCTACCTCAGCGTGCGTGATGTCAGTTACCTGTACTACATCCTTTATATCGCTTCGTTCGGTCTCTACCAGGTGTCGGTCAACGGCGCTGGCATTGCCTATTTCTGGCCGGACAGCCCATGGTGGGCCAACGCCGCCACCCCGTTGTTCATCGGTGCCGCCGGGCTGTTCGGCTGCCAGTTCGCCCGCCACTTCCTGCAACTTGGCAGCCTCAGCCGGGGCTTCGACCGCCTGCTCAAGGGCTTGATGGCCGGCGGCGCGCTGGTCATGGTGCTGGCGGTGACCCTGCGCTACGGTGTGGCGCTGCGCATGGCCACGGTGCTAGCGCTGCTGTTCACCGTCAGTATCTTCAGCGCCGGGCTCTATGCCTGGTGGCACGGATTGCGCGTGGCACGCTGGTTCATCATCGCCTGGACCGCCTTCCTCGCTGGCGGATTGGTCAACACGCTGATGGTGCTGGGCTACCTGCCCAACGTGTTCATCACCATGTACGCCAGCCAGCTCGGCTCGGCACTTGAGGTGGCGTTGCTGTCGCTGGCCCTGGCCGACCGCATCAACAGCCTGCGTGAGCAGCAGGCACAGACCCTGCGCGAGACCGGGCGCACCCTGGAGCAACTTAACTTGCAACTGGCGCGCAGCAACCGGCTCAAGGACGAGTTCCTGGCCACCGTGACCCATGAGTTGCGCACGCCGATGAACGGCGTGATCGGTTCGCTGGAGCTGCTGCACACCCTGCCCATGAGCGCCGAGCAGGCCCAGTACCATCGCACTGCCACAGGGTCGGCCCAGGACATGATGGCGATGGTCGACGACATCCTTATCCTCACCGAGCTGCAGGCCGGGCGCCTGCGCAACCAGGGCATGGCGTTCAGCCTGCGACGCCTGCTCCAGGAACTGCGGGCCGGTTATGCCAGCCAGGCGCTGGCCAAGGGCCTGTACCTGAGCCTGGACATCCCCGCCGACTTGCCCGACAGCCTGGTCGGCGATGCGCAGAAGCTCGCCCGCTGCCTGGCCTGCCTGGTGGACAACGGGCTGAAGTTCACCCATCAGGGGGGCGTCACCGTGCAGGCCCGTGGCCGGCGTACCGGGCCGGACAGCCTGGTCCTGAGCCTCACGGTCAGTGACAGCGGCATCGGCTTCGACGATCTGGACCAGGCGGTGCTGTACCAGCGTTTCTTCCAGATGGACGGTTCGATGACCCGGCGCTACGGCGGGCTGGGCATCGGCCTGTCGATCTGCCGGCAACTGGGCGAGTTGATCGGCGCGCAACTGTCCCATGAGTCGACGCCGGGGCTGGGCAGCCGCTTCGAGCTGACCCTGGCCCTTGCGGTGGCGCAGGTGCAGGTACCACCGGCGCGTGTCGCATCAGGCCTGGAGCGCTTTTGACGGACCCTTCGCAGCGGGCTTGCCCCGCGATCAGGGCGCGAAGCGCCCCCATGTAGTCCGTTTTGTCACTTTGACTCGAGGGCCTGCGGTGCTTCACTGGGTTATCCAGGCATGAACGGATCCAGGAGGCCGCCAATGAACCTGCACCAGTTCGCTGAAACCCACGAAGTCACCAACCAACCGCCGTCCCTGGACGGCGCCAACCTGTATCGCCTCGACCAGCCCCTGCAGGAGTGGTCGCGGCGCTTCGGCGCCGGCTGGGCCGAGTCGCGGATCGACGCCTATGGTGCCCTGGCCGGCGGTCCGTTGATGGCCGCAGGTTTTCTCGCCAATGCCCACAAGCCCGAATTCAACAGCCATGACCGCTATGGCCACCGCATCGATCTGGTGGAGTTCCACCCCGCCTATCACCAGCTGATGCGTACCGCCGTCGAGCACGGCCTGCCCTCGCTGCCCTGGGCCGAGCCGCGGGACGGTGCCCATGTGGCACGGGCCTCGATGACCTATCTGCACAGCCAGGCCGAAGCCGGTACCGGCTGCCCGCTGACCATGACCTTCGCCGCTGTGCCGGCCCTGCGGTTGCAACCTGAGCTTGCTGGCTACTGGCTGCCGAAGGTCCTGGCCCGCGAATATGACCCGCGCAACGTCGGCGACCGGCACAAGGCCGGTGTCACCATCGGCATGGCCATGACCGAGAAACAGGGCGGCACCGACGTGCGCGCCAATACCACCCGCGCCTACCCGGTCGGCACCCCTGGCCCGGGCCAGCCCTATGAGCTGGTGGGCCACAAGTGGTTCTGTTCGGCGCCCATGTGCGACGCCTTTCTCACCCTGGCCCAGACCGACAAGGGCCTGAGCTGCTTCCTGCTGCCGCGCCACCGGCCCGACGACAACCGCAACCAGTTCTACATCCAGCGCCTGAAGAACAAGCTGGGCAACTGTTCAAACGCCTCCAGCGAGGTGGAGTTCCGCGGAGCCCTGGCCTGGATGATCGGCGAGGAGGGGCGCGGCGTGCCGACCATCATCGAGATGGTGGCCATGACCCGTTTCGACTGCATGGTCGGTTCCAGCGCCCTGATGCGCCAGGCCCTGACCCAGGCCGCGCACCACTGCGCCCACCGCAAGGTTGGCGGGCGCGTGCTGGCCGAGCAGCCGCTGATGCAGAACGTGCTCGCCGACCTGGCCTTGGAGAGCGAGGCCGCCCTGGCCCTGAGCCTGCGTATGGGCCAGGCCCTGGACCGCCTCGACGACCCGCAGCAGGCGCACTTCGCCCGCCTGGTCACGGCCGTGGGCAAGTACTGGATCTGCAAGCGTGCCCCCGGGATGATCAACGAGGCCGCCGAGTGCCTGGGCGGCGCCGGCTATGTCGAGGACAGCATCCTGCCGAGGTTGTACCGCGAGGCGCCGGTCAACTCGACCTGGGAGGGCTCGGGCAACGTGCAGTGCCTGGATGTGCTGCGGGCCTTGTCGAAGGAGCCGGGCGTGCTCGAGGCGCTGTTCAGCGAGCTGGGGGATGGCCATGGCGACCCGCGGCTGGCGGCGTTCATCGGCAACCTCAAGGGCGCCTTCGCCGATACCGGCGATATCCAGTACCGCGCCCGGCAACTGACCGAGGATATCGCCGTGGCGCTGCAGGCCAAGCTGTTGCTCGAGGCAGGTAACGCCACGGTGAGCGATGCGTTCATCGGCAGCCGCCTGGGCGGCGGCGGGCGGGTGTATGGCGCGTTGCCGCGCGGCGTGGATGTCGAGGCGCTGGTGGCCAGGGCCACGCCGGTGTGGGCCGGGTAACGCCCTCGTGGGGGTGTATTTGCCCTGCAACGCAGGCAAGATGGCTGTCATGCATTCCATAAGACAGGAAGCCCAGCGTGAGCCAAGCGTTTGTAGTCGTTGATACCCCCGAACAGGCCGTCGACCGTCTGGCGGCCTTGCATGAACAGGCCACCGGGGCCTTGAGCCAGGCCCTCAAGCGCTACCTCAAGGACCGCACCGAGCCGGGCGACGAGGAACGCGCGCTGTTCCGCTACCCGGCCCTGCGCCTGACTTACTCCAGCCAGGGCGAAGTCGCCGCCACCACCCGCGCCTACGCCAAGGTCCAGGTGGACGGCACCTACAGCGTCACCGTCACCCAGCCCGCGGCGTTCCGTGGCTACCTGCTCGAGCAACTGCGCCCGTTGATGCATGACTACACCGTGACCGTGGCAGTCGGCGTCAGCGAGCAGAACATCCCGTACCCCTATGTGGTCGACCAGGGCGACGAACTGGCCGGCAGCGGCATCACCGCCGCGCAGCTGGCGCGGGTGTTCCCCAGCACCGACCTTTCAGCGGCCACCGACAACATCGCCGATGGCCTGTACGACTGGGAAAGCGCCGAGACCCTGCCGCTGGCGCTGTTCGACGCCGCCCGCGTGGACTTCTCCCTGCGCCGCCTGGTGCACTACACCGGCAGTGACTGGCGGCACATGCAGCCGTGGATCCTGCTGACCAACTACCACCGCTACGTCGACCAGTTCATCGCCCATGGCCTTGAGCAGTTGCGCGAGGACCCACGCTTCGTGCGCATGGTCCTGCCGGGCAACGTGATCATCGAGAAGGGCATGGACAATGGCGAAGCCCAAGCCCTGGTCGCCAGCGTGGTCTGGCACCGCTACCAGATGCCGGCCTATCACCTGATCGCCGCCGACGGCGATGGCGTGACCCTGGTCAACATCGGCGTCGGCCCGTCCAACGCCAAGAACATCACCGACCACCTGGCGGTGCTGCGCCCGCACTGCTGGCTGATGATCGGCCACTGCGGCGGCCTGCGCCAGTCGCAGACCATCGGCGACTACGTACTGGCCCACGCCTACATGCGCCGCGATGGCATCCTTGACCGCGTGGTGCCGCCGAACATCCCGATCCCGGCCCTGGCCGAGGTGCAGCTGGCGTTGCAGGAGGCGGCCGCGCAGGTCACCGGCGAGCGTGGCGAGCAGCTCAAGAAGCGCCTGCGCACCGGCACCGTGCTCACCTACGACGACCGCAACTGGGAGCTGCGCTGGGCCCAGGAACGTCCGTTGATCAACCTGTCCCGCGCCGTGGCGGTGGACATGGAGAGCGGCACCATCGCGGCCCAGGGCTACCGCCTGCGCGTGCCGTATGGCACCTTGCTGTGTGTCTCCGACAAGCCGCTGCACAGCGAGATCAAGCTGCCGGGCTCGGCCAACGCCTTCTACAACCGCGCGGTCAGCCAGCACCTGAAGATCGGCATCGCCGCCCTCGACCTGTTGCGCACCGAGCTCAACTCGCTGCACTCGCGTAAACTGCGCAGCTTCGATGAGCCGCCGTTCCGCTGAGGATCCATGCCCCTGCCACCCCGTAGCACACCGCGCCGCCCTGCGGCGCGGCCCACCGGCCCGCGTCGCCAGCCCAAGGCGGCGCCGGCCGAGCCGCGCCTGATCCTGTTCAACAAACCGTTCGATGTGCTCACCCAGTTCAGCGACGGCGAGGGGCGGGCCACACTCAAGGATTTCATCGACATCTCCGGCATCTACCCGGCCGGACGCCTGGACCGCGACAGTGAAGGCCTGCTGCTGCTGACCAACGACGGGCGCCTGCAGGCGCGCATTGCCGACCCGAAGCACAAGCTGGCCAAGACCTACTGGGTTCAGGTGGAAGGCGAGCCGAGTGAAGAGCAACTCAAGCGCCTGCGCGAAGGGGTTGAACTCAATGACGGACCGACGCTGCCGGCCGAGGCACGCTTGCTCGAGGAACCCGGGCTTTGGCCGCGTAACCCACCGGTGCGTTTTCGCAAGAGCGTGCCGACGGCCTGGCTGGAGCTGGTGATCCGTGAAGGACGCAATCGCCAGGTGCGGCGGATGACGGCGGCGGTGGGCTTGCCGACCTTGCGCCTGGTGCGGGTGCGCATCGGCGACTGGACGATCGAAGGGCTGGACCAGGGTTGCTGGCGCGAAGTGCCGGCGAAGCTTTGACATTCGAGTTATGCACGTACCCTGTAGGAGCGGCCTTGTGTCGCGAAAGGGCTGCAAGGCAGCCCCAGGTCCCAGCGTCAAAGCGAAAAATGCTGGGGCCGCTGCGCGGCCCTTTCGCGACACAAGGCCGCTCCTACAAGGAAGTGCGGGGTTGCCAGGCCGCTACACCCCTTCGATAAACCCCACCACCACGCTCTTGATGATGAACGCGAGCACACCAAGGCCCAGCACAAAGAACAGGATCAGCGTGCCAAAGCGCCCGGCCTTGGACTTCTTCGCCAGGTCCCAGACGATGAAGCCCATGAAAGCGATCAGCACGGTGACCAGGACGATCATCATCCATTCTTCGAATACTGCGGGATCCATCGGTTCACTCCAGGCAGATTGAGCCCCCGATCATACGCCGCACGCGCAAGGATTCAACGCAGGTGGGTCAATGGCAGCTCGGTGCTGGCCAGCACCTGGTTGAGCACGAAGCTCGAGCGCACGCTGGTCACCCCTTCGATACGGGTCAGGCTGCCCAGCAGCAGCTTCTGGTAGTGGTCCATGTCCGGCACCACTACCTTGAGCTGGTAGTCGGCGTCCATCCCGGTGACCAGGCTGCATTCGAGCACCTGGGGCAGGCTGCGGATCGCCGCCTCGAAGGTCTCGAAGCGCTCGGGCGTGTGCCGGTCCATGCCGATCAGCACATAGGCGGTCAGACTCAGGCCGAGCTTCTTGCGGTCCAGCAGGGCTACCTGGCGCGAGATGTAGCCGTCGTCCTCGAGCTGCTTGACCCGACGTGAGCATGGGGAGGGCGACAGGCCGATGCGTTCGGCCAGTTCCTGGTTGGAGATGCGCGCGTCGCGCTGCAATTCGGCGAGGATGCTCAGGTCGTAGCGGTCGAGCTTGCTCATGGAAAGGGCCTTTTCTGTTCGGATTGCTGCGAATTATCGATCCTGAGTGAAAAATTGCGCAAGCGCTATTTATCAGAGCAATCTTCGCAATCCTCTGCCCCGGCATCTGGCCTATCTTTATCACCAGAATCACTGCCCGGACATCAGTCCACGGCGACGCGCCCTAGGCGGGCGGTCGCGGCCAGCCATCCAACAGGATCCGCCAGGCCCCCGGGCTACGCACTGTCCAGAAGACGGCGCGAGGTGAGCCGGTGCCACAAGCGCCGAGCACGGACGACAATTCCCGAAGGGAGGCCGCAAGGCCTCCCTTTTTTATTGCGCCGCAGTCTGAACGACTGAGGCCTTGCGGCGGCCGACCACGGCCAGCGCCGCCAGCAGCACCAGCAACCCGCCCGCCACGGCAATCAGGAAGCCGCTGCGCGGTGTCGTGGCGTCCACCCATTGGCCGGCGACTGCCGCGCCGATGGCCACGCCGACATTCAGGCCGGCGAGCAGCCAGGTCAGGCCTTCGGTCAGCTGGCGCTCCGGTACGCTGCGCTCCACCAGGGCCATGGCCACGATCATGGTCGGGGCGAAAAACACCCCGGCCAGCAGCACCGCCGCGGCCAGCAGGGTGAGGTTGCCGACCATGAGCAACGGCAGGGTCGCGAGCGTGGTGGCCAGTGCCCCGAGCAACAACTGGCGGGGCAGCGGTAGTTGCCAGCGCAGGGCGCCGAACAGCAGCCCCGAGACACAGGAACCCACGGCATAGGCCGACAGCACCAGGCTGGCGGCGGCTGGCTGCCCTTGTTCGCTTGCGAAGGCGACGCTGACGATGTCCACCGTGCCGACGATCATGCCCATCGCCACCATCAGCAAGGTCAGTTGGCGTACTGCCGTGCGCCGCCACACCGGCAGGTCATTGGCCAGTGAGATATCGACAGGCGCCGGAGGCGGTTCGCTGGCGGTCTGCAACGTCAGTGCCGCCGTGCCCAACAACAACAGTGCGGCGGCGGCCAGCAACCCGGCCTGGGGCCACAACACCACGCTGAGCCCGACCGCCAGGGGTGGCCCGGCGATGAAGCTGGCTTCGTCGAGCACGGTTTCCAGCGAATAGGCTGTCTGCAGTTGCGGTTGGCCGCGGTACAGATGCGTCCAGCGAGCTCGAACCATGGCCGACATGCTGGGCATGCACCCGGCCAGCAGGGCGGCGACAAATAGCAGCCAGTCGGGGCCGCGCAGCCAGGCGCAGGCCGCCATCAGCAGCAGCCCGAGCACGCTCAGCAGGCCGGCCAGCGGCAGCACCCGGCGTTGGCCCAGGCGGTCCACCAGGCGCGAGACCTGCGGCGACAGCAGGGCGTAGGTCAGCACGAAGCAGGCCGCCACCGCCCCGGCCAGGGCATAGCTGCCGCGCCATTGTGCCAGCAGGGTGATGATACCGATCCCGGTCATCGGTAAGGGCAGGCGTGCCAGCAGCCCGGCCAAGGTGAAGGCTCGAGTCCCGGTGGGGATGAACAATCGGGTGTAGGGGTTGGACATGTTGCTTCCTCCATGAGGCTGCCCGCTTGCCGGTCGCTGGGTGGGGCGTGAATAATACATACAGGGCGTATGATTAAATATTCATACGCGCTGAATGTAAATATTCATACGAAGTGTACGTAAAGGAGAGGCCATGGTTCGCCGCACCCGTGCCGAAATGGAAGAAACCCGTGCCGCCCTGCTGGCGATGGCTCGCCAAGTGCTCGGCGAGCAGGGTTACGCACAAACGTCCATGGACGATCTGACTGCCCGCGCCGGGCTGACCCGCGGTGCGCTGTACCACCATTTCGGCGACAAGCAGGGCCTGCTGGCGGCCGTGGTGGCGCAGATCGACGGCGAGATGGATGCGCGCCTGCTGGCAATCTCTGAATCCTGCGATGATCCTTGGCAAGGCTTCTGCCAGCGCTGTCAGGCGTACCTGCGCATGGCCCGTGAACCGGAGATCCAGCGCATCGTCCTGCGCGATGCGCGGGCCGTGCTGGGCGCCGCCTCGCCCGAGGCGCAGCAGCATTGCATCGCGTCGTTGCAGCGGATGCTGGACGGGCTGGTCAAGGTGGGCGTGGTGGCCGAAGCCGACCCTTGGGCGCTGGCGGCGCTGGTGCATGGCAGCCTGTCGGAGGCGGCGTTCTGGATCGCCCAGGACGAGGACGGCGATGCCCGGCTCGGCCAGGCGCTGGCGGCGCTGGAGCTTCTGTTGCGCGGTCTTTTGGCGCGCTAGGCTGTCGGCTATTTCATCTGCCGGTCGCGGTCCGTGGAGTAGACTGCGACCGGTAAAGGCGGGCGTTTTCATCGAGAGGAACAACATGAGTTCGCGCATCTGGCGGTTGGCAGGTGTTGGTTTGCTGGGCCTGGGCCTCAGCCTGGGGGCCCTGGCCGAGGGGCCTGGGGACGGGCATGACGGTCGTGGCGGCCAACAGGAGCAGGGCGGTGGCGAACGACGTGGATCGCCGCTCAATTCGCGTGATGAAGTGCGCCAGACGCAACCGCCACGCCAGGGCTACTACCAGGACATTCCCCGTCGTTACGGCGACAACCGTTACTGGGAAGCGGGTGGTCCGGGTCAGCGCCCCGGCGGCGACTGGTCAGGCCGGCCCGATGGTCATGGCAATGGCTGGGGGCCAGGGCCACAGTACCATCCCGGGCATACCGTCGACCGCTTCCCGGACCGTTACTGGAAAGTGCCGTACCGCGGGCAGGACTATTTCTACTCCGGCGGTTACTGGTACCGGCCCCATGGCGGCGGCTACGTGGTGGTCACACCGCCCTACGGTGTGCGGGTCGGCTACCTGCCGCCCTATGCCCGAGAGGTGTGGCTGAGCGGTGCGTTGTTCTTCCTGGTGGCCGACACCTATTACCAGTACCTGGCCGATAGCCGCGAGTACGTGGTGGTCAATCCGCCCACCGTGGCGCCTGCGCCTTTGCCGCAGCAGGGTGGCGGCTACGATGTGATCGCCTATCCGATGTACGGCCAGGGGCCTGAGCAGCAGGAGCAGGACCGCTATCAATGCCATCGCTGGGCGGTGAGCCAGTCGGGGTTCGATCCGGCGACCGCCACCTATGCGCCGCCGGCCAATGTGACGGACAACTATCGACGGGCGTTGGGGGCGTGCCTGAGCGGGCGCGGCTACAGCATCAATTGACAGGGCATTGGCGATAACGGGCTACACCGGGTCGGCGTGGACCATCACATCGGCCCGCGGGTAGCGCTGGCGAATGACCTGCGAGGCCTGCACGCACAGCTCATGGGCGGCATGCAGCGGCATGTCGCCGGGCAGTTCCAGATGCAGTTGCACGAACCACTGGCTGCCGGACACCCGCGTGCGCAGGTCGTGCACCCCCTTCACGCCGGGGATCGCCAGCACTACTTCGAGCATGCGCTCGCCGATATCGGTCGGCAGTTCCTTGTCCATCAGGATTGCCGTGCTCTCGCGGGCGATCTGCAGCGCGCTCCACAGGATGTACAGGGCGATCCCCAGGCCGAACAGGGCGTCGAGCTGCGGCCAGCCGAAGCGGGCCAGCAGCAGCGCAAGCAGGATGCTGGCGTTGAGCAGCAGGTCGGAGCGGTAGTGCAGCGAGTCCGCGCGCACAGCGGTGGAGCCGGTCAGGCGGATGACCTTGCGCTGGAACGCCAGCAGCGCCACGGTCAGCGCCAGCGACAACAGCATCACCGCGATACCGGCGGCGGTGTCGCCCAAAGGCTGCGGCGACTTCAGCCGCTCCACCGCCTGGACCCCGATCAGTACCGCGCTGACCCCGATGAACAGCGCCTGGGCCATGCCGGCAAGGGCTTCGGCCTTCCCATGGCCGAAACGGTGGTCGTCATCGGCCGGACGCAGCGCGTAATGCACCGCCAGCAGGTTGAGGAAGGAGGCGGCGGCATCCAGCGCCGAGTCGGTCAGCCCGGCCAGCAGGCTGACCGAGCCGCTCAGCCACCAGGCCACGGCCTTGCTCAGCACCAGGATGCAGGCCACGCTGAGCGAGGCGCGGGTGGCCAGGCGCAGCAGGCGTTGATGTTCGGCGGTGGCGGTCATGCGCAGGGATCGTCCGGATCAGGTCAGGCCGCAGGCACCAGGCCGTAGCTGGCCAGTTGCTCGACGCTGCCGCGGTGCTGGATCAGCCGCGGGTCGTTCAGTGGCAGGCGCTGGCCCAGTTCGCTCTCCAGGATAGCCTGCAGCTTGGTCCTGTCGACCTGGCCGTCGGCATTGATCGCCGGCTTGAGCTTGGCCGGGTCGATCTGCGCGTTCTTGCCGCCGGGGTAATAGATGGCGCCGGTGGCGAAGTCGATGCCGAAGGCGATCAGGCCGGGAATCACGTAGAACAGGATACCGATGGCGTCCATGGCCGCGACCACGGGGTCGATCTTGCCTTCGATCTGGCCGCGACGGTCTGGGTAGAACAGGGTGCCGCAGGCCGTCAGCTGGGTCAGCAGGGTGGCGATGAGGGCGCCACCGATGACGCGGGATGGGATGCGCATGTGAATCTCCGGAAGAAAACGACAAACAACGGCGCGGCAATCGCCTGCGCCTGAGGTTAAGACCATGATAGGGCAGCCTCGGTTCGCCGTTATACTCGGTCGATTGTTCGAGGACCACCATGATTTCATTACCGATCGATGCCGTACTGTCCGACCTGCGCCAGGCCCTGGCCGAACGTGACGAAGCGGTGCTCGAGGCGCCTCCCGGCGCCGGCAAGACCACCCGCGTGCCACTGGCCCTGCTCGCTGAGCCCTGGCTGCGGGGGCAGACCATCCTCATGCTCGAGCCCCGGCGCCTGGCCGCCCGCGCCGCCGCCGAACGCCTGGCCAGCGAACTGGGGGAGAAGGTTGGCGAAACCGTGGGCTACCGCATCCGCCTGGACAGCAAGGTTGGCCCGAACACGCGTATCGAAGTGGTCACCGAGGGCATCCTCACCCGCCGCCTGCAGGCGGATCCTGCGCTGGATGGCGTGGGGCTGCTGATCTTCGACGAGTTCCACGAACGCAGCCTGGATGCCGACCTGGCCCTGGCCCTGAGCCTCAACGGCCGGGCGCTGCTGCGTGACGAGCCGCCTCTGAAGATCTTGCTGATGTCGGCGACGCTGGAGGGCGAGCGTCTGTCGCGCCTGCTCGACGCGGCGCCGATCATCAGCAGTCAGGGGCGCATGCATCCGGTGGATATCCGCTGGAGCCGGCCCTGGCAGCCCGGCGAGTTCGTCGAGCCACGCGTGGTCGACTGCGTGCTCCAGGCCCTGGCCGACGAATCCGGCAGCCTGCTGGTGTTCCTTCCCGGCCAGGCCGAGATCCGCCGTGTGCACCAGGCACTGCAGGAGGCGTTGGGCGAGCGCCCGGATATCTTGCTCTGCCCGTTGCACGGTGAGCTTGACCTGAGTGCCCAGCGCGCCGCCATCGAGCCGGCGCCCAAAGGCCTGCGCAAGGTGGTGCTGGCCACCAACATCGCGGAAACCAGCCTGACCATCGACGGCGTGCGCGTGGTGATCGACGCAGGTCTCGCGCGGGTGCCACGCTTCGATCCCGGCAGCGGCATGACTCGCCTGGACACCCAGCGCATTTCCCGCGCCAGTGCCACCCAGCGTGCCGGGCGTGCAGGTCGCCTCGAACCCGGCGTGTGCTATCGGCTTTGGTCCGAAGCGCAACACGACCAGCTGGCAGCCCACGGCAGCGCCGAGATCCTCCAGGCCGACCTGGCCGGCCTGGCCCTGCAACTGGCGCGCTGGGGTGTGCCGCCGGAGCAGCTCAGCTGGCTCGACCAGCCGCCAGCGGCCGCCTTTGCGCAAGCCCAGGACCTGCTGGCCCGGCTCGGCGCCTTCAAGCCCGGCTGCCGCGACAACCTGAGCGTCCATGGCCAGGCCATGGCCGAGCTGCCTGCGCATCCGCGCATCGCCCATCTGCTGCTGCGCGGCCAGGACCTCGGGCTGGCCGACATGGCCTGCGACGTCGCCGCGTTGCTGGGCGAGCGCGACATCCTGCGCGGCGGCGGTGCCGACCTGCACAGCCGGCTGACGCTGCTCAGCGGCGAAAGCCGCGTCTCCCGTGGCGGGCAAGGCGGCGTGCAGCGCGCCCGGCAACTGGCCCGGCAGTACCGCGGCCAGTTGCGTGGCAAACCGCGCAGCCCGGTCGCCGACCCCGACCATCCCCGCTGGCTGGGCGCGGTGCTGGCGCTGGCCTACCCCGACCGGGTGGCGCAGCAGCGCCGCGAAGGCGGCGCCGAGTACCGCCTGGCCAATGGCCGGGCGGCGCTGTTCGCCGAAGCCGATGGGCTGATGAAAAGCCCGTGGCTGGTGATTGCCGATCTGGGCAGCCGTCAGGGGCAGCGCGAAGAGCGCATCTACCTGGCCGCCGAGTTCGACCCGGCGCTGTTCGACGATGTGCTGGCCGAACAGGTGGAGCAGGTTGAACTGCTCGACTGGGATGAGCGTGAACAGGTGCTGCGCGCCGAGCGCCAGCGCAAGGTCGGCGAGCTGGTGCTCAGCCGCGAGCCGTTGCCGGGGCTCGATGACGACGCACGGGCCAGGGCATTGCTGGGGCTGGTGCGGCGCAAGGGCCTGAACCTGCTGACCTGGACCCCGGAACTGCGCCAGTGGCAAGCCCGCGTCGCGCTGCTGCGCAAGCTGGATCTGGAAAAGGACGGCCACAGCGAGTGGCCCGACCTGGGTGACGACGCCTTGCTCACCAACCTGGAAAACTGGTTGCAACCTTATCTGGGCAAGGTGTCGCGGCTGAGCCACTTCGCCAACCTGGACCTGCCCTCGATGCTGCGCAACCTGCTGCCCTGGCCGCTGCCCCAGCGCCTGGACGAGCAGGCGCCCTCACACTTGGCCGTACCCTCGGGCTCCAGCATTCGCCTGGACTACAGCGAGCAGCCACCGATCCTCGCCGTGCGCCTGCAGGAGCTGTTCGGCCTGGCCGACACCCCGCGCATTGCCAATGGCCGCCAGCAGGTCAAGCTGCACCTGCTGTCGCCTGCGCGCCGACCGGTGCAGGTGACCCAGGACCTGGCCAACTTCTGGCGGACCACCTATGCCGAGGTGAAGAAGGACCTGAAAGGGCGTTATCCCAAGCACTACTGGCCGGACGATCCACTGGTGGCGCAAGCCACGGCCAGGGCCAAGCCAAGGAAAGCCTGACGCCTGGGTTGGTTCGAGGGAATGCCGGCCTCAGGCGCCGGCTTCACCCTCGAGCAGCATGAACAGGCGGTACAGCACCACGGTGCTGAACAACTGCAGGAAGCCGCTGAGGCTGTCCAGCGCCAGTTGCACACCGGGCTGCGGCTCGGGGAACAGCTGCAGCAGCAGGCCGTCGATCAGCCACAGCGGCGCCAGCACCGACAGCATGCAGACCATGATGCGCAGGAAGTGCCCGGTGGTCATGCGCGCGCTGGTGCGCATCGACTCGATCACCGGCAGGCCGCGCAGCACCAGCAGGTACTCGGCGAACACCAGATTCACCATGATCCACACGCCGGGGAAGATGAGCAGCGCCAGGCCCGCCATGATCAGCAGCGAGCTGATCACGATCAGCAGGGCGAGCATCGGCCACAGCTGCAGTGCGCGGGCGAACAGGTCGCGCTTGGCGGTGTCCTGGCCATTGCTGCGAGTGTCGAGGTAAAGGATCAGTGCGGCGCTGTACAGCGGGTAGAACAGCAGGCTGACGAGCATGCCGTAGGCTGGCGAGGCCTGCTCGCCCAGCTGGTTGTAGAGCAGTTGGGTGCCGAGGACTTCGAGTACGATCAAAGGCAGGCACAGTTGCAGGATGCTCGTCAGGTGACGGCGGAAGAAGTACAGGGAGTCGCGCAGAACGCTCAGCGGATTCATCGGTCAACATCGCATGGCAGAAAAAGCAGGGCGTAACTTTAGCCCAGTCGGCCCGCTTGCTGAAAAAAGTTTCATGGCCCGGACAATTGAATCGCCAAGCCCGGGCCTCCATCTTTGACGCTGTCCGATGTCCTGTTCAGCGCACGAGGTTGCCCCGATGAACACTGAAGAACAAACCCTGATCGATGGCCTGTTCGGCCGTCTCAAGCAAGCCGAGGACCCGGCCCAGCCGCGTGATGCCCAGGCCCAGGCGCGGATCGAGGAGCACCTGCGCCAGCAGCCGGCGGCGCCTTACTACATGGCCCAGGCGATCCTGGTCCAGGAGGCGGCGATCAAGCGCCTGGACGAGCAGAACAAGCAGCTCGAGGCCGAACTGCGCCAGGCACGCGCGCAATTGGATGCGAGCCGCCCCAGCAGTGGCGGTGGTTTCCTGTCCAGCATCTTCGGCGCGGGAGCCCGCAATCCGGAGCCGCAGCGCCCGGTCGCGCCGCCGTCTCCTTCCTCGGGAGGCTGGCGCGAACCGGCGCCCCAGGCTTATGCCCCGCCACCGCAGCAGCAGGGCTTCGGCGCGGCGCCCGCCCCGGCGCGCGGCGGCGCCAGCAGCTTCCTCGGTGGTGCCATGCAGACTGCCGCGGGTGTGGCCGGTGGCGTGTTGCTGGCCCAGGGCATCAGCAGCCTGTTCAACCATCACTCGCAACCTGAAGAAATCGTCGAGGTGATCAAGGAAGAGCCGGCGCCAGCCAGCGACGCTGGCGGCTGGAACGACCAGGACAGTCAGCGTCAGGTGGCGGACAACGGTGGCTGGGGCAATGACCAGGGCGGTTATGCCGATGCCGATTACAGCGGTGACGGTGGCGGCTTCTTCTCGGACGACGACTACGTCTGAGGGCTCTGGCATACTGCTGCTTCCTATCGCGGGGCAAGCCCGCTTCCACGAAGACGTGGGAGCGGGCTTGCCCCGCGATCGTTTGCCACTGCCAGAGAGAGGCTTCAGGTGAAGAAAATCGCGCTGTTCGCCGATGTGCAGAACCTCTACTACACGGTTCGCCAAGGCCATGGCTGCCATTTCAACTACGCCGCGCTGTGGGCCGAGGTCAGCCGCGAAGGGCAGATCGTCGAAGCGGTGGCCTATGCCATCGACCGTGGCGACAGCAAGCAGCAGCAGTTCCAGCAGATCCTGCGCAACCTCGGGTTCGAGGTGCGCCTCAAGCCTTTCATCCAGCGTGCCGATGGCTCCGCCAAGGGCGACTGGGACGTGGGCATCACCCTCGATGTGATCGAGGCAGCGGCGCGGGTCGACCAGGTGGTGCTGGCTTCGGGCGACGGTGATTTCGACTTGTTGCTGGAGCGGGCGATGCAACGCCATGGCATCGAGACAGTGGTCTACGGTGTGCCCGGCCTGACGGCCCTGGCGCTGATCCGCGCCGCCAGTCGCTATGTGCCCATTGAAGGCAAGCTGCTGTTGCGCCACTGACCTGTTCCAATGCTGGGCTGGAGCGGTGCGTGGGAGCGGGCTTCAGCTCTTCTTGCCATTGCCCTCCAGATGCCCCAGCGGCACCCGTCGCGCCACCGCGCTCGACAGGATGATCGACGTCTTGGTGAAGCCCAGCTGCGACACGCGGTTGATCAGTGCCTCCAGCTCGCCCATCGACGTGACGGCCGCCTGCATGATCACGCACGGGTCGCCAGTCACCCGATGGCATTCGGTGAGTTCGGGGATTTTCTCCAGGGCCTCGTAGGCCTGCTGGTTGCCATGGCTGGCCAGGCGCAGTTCCATCACGCACTGGATAGGCAGGCCGATTTTCTCCAGGTCGACCTTGGCCGTGTAGCCGCTGATCACCCCGCTGGCTTCCAGCTTGGCCACCCGTTCGGCCACCGCCGGTGCCGAGAGATTGACCTGGCGCGCCAGCTGCGCGTAGGTGGCCCGGCCATTTTCCAGCAAGGCGGCGAGGAGCATGCGGTCGTACTTGTCCATGGTGATTCCTGTTGACTTTGCAATCGATGGGAAAGGCGCTGCATAACCATGCATTACAAAGTGTTTCGGTGTTTTAAACGTGTTTTGTAACTTAAGTTTGCGTCAGGGCCTTTCTAAACTAATCCACCCGTAAACGGATTTCGAGCCCTTGCCATGTCCACTGCCCGTCGCTTCCCGTTGTTGCTTGTCGGCGCCTTTCTCGCCCTGTACCTGGTCTGGGGCTCGACCTACCTGTTCATTCGCATCGGCGTGGAGTCCTGGCCGCCGATGCTGATGGCCGGGGTGCGTTTCGTGATTGCCGGTAGCCTGCTGTATGGCTTCCTGCGCTGGCGCGGCGTGCCGGCGCCGACCTGGCCCCAGTGGCGCGCGGCCGGGGCGATCGGTTTCCTGTTGCTCAGTTGCGGCAACGGCGGGGTGACCCTGGCCGAGCATGCCGGGGTCGCCTCGGGCGTGGCGGCGTTGGCGGTGGCCACGGTGCCACTGTTCACCCTGGTGTTCGGCCTGTTCTTCGGCCATCGCAACTCGCGCCTGGAGTGGGCGGGGATCGCTCTCGGGCTGGTCGGCATCGGCATGCTCAACATGGGCTCGAACCTGCAGGCCAGCCCCATGGGCGCGGCACTGATCCTGTTCGCCGCGGCAACCTGGGCCTTCGGCTCGGTGTGGAGCAAGAGCCTGCCGCTGCCCCAGGGGGCGATGGCCAGCGCGGCGGAAATGCTGGTGGGCGGTGCCGCGTTGCTGATCGGCAGTGCCGTCAGCGGCGAGCGCCTGACGCAGATGCCCACCGCCGCCGGTTGGGGCGCGTTGGCCTACCTGGTGTTCTTCGGCTCGATCCTGGCGTTCAGTTCCTACATGTACCTGCTCAAGCACGTGCGCCCGGCGGCGGCCACCAGCTATGCCTACGTCAACCCGGCGGTGGCGGTGCTGCTGGGGATCGTCTTCGCCGGCGAGCAGATCGGTGCCGAGGAGTGCGTGGCCATGGCAGTGATCATCGGCGCGGTGGTGTTGATCGGCCTGCCGCAGTGGCGCAAGGCGCCGGAGCAACCTGTGCCGCTCAAAGGCGAAATGTGCAAGTAGGGTAGGGCGTTGCGGTAAACTTGCCGCCTTCGCTGAACCCCCTGACGGTATTGCCATGAATTTCGCCCAACTCGGCCTGATCGAACCGCTGCTGCGTACCCTGCAGACGCTGGACTACACCACCCCCACCCCGGTCCAGGCCAAGGCCATCCCCGCCGTGCTTGCCGGTCGCGACCTGATGGCCGCCGCCCAGACCGGCACCGGCAAGACCGCCGGCTTTGCCCTGCCGGTACTGCAGCGCCTGGCGCTGGAAGGGGAGAAGGTCGCCAGCAACTCGATCCGAGCGCTGGTGCTGGTGCCGACCCGCGAGCTGGCCGAGCAGGTGCACAACAATGTGCGCGAGTATGCCGAGAACCTGCCGCTGAGTACCTACGCGGTGTACGGCGGGGTCAGCATCAACCCGCAGATGATGCGCCTGCGTCGTGGCGTCGACCTGCTGGTGGCGACCCCAGGCCGCTTGCTCGACCTCTTCCGCCAAAACGCGGTGAAGTTCAATCAGGTGCAGACCCTGGTGCTCGACGAAGCCGACCGCATGCTCGACCTGGGTTTTGCCGAAGAACTGCAATCGGTGTACGCGGCTTTGCCGCGCAAGCGCCAGACACTGCTGTTCTCCGCCACCTTCTCCGAGCAGATCCGCCTGCTCGCGGGCCTGGCGCTGAACGATCCGCTGAGCATCGAGGTGAGCCCGCGCAACGCCGCCGCCACCACGGTCAAGCAGTGG
This sequence comes from Pseudomonas mosselii, assembly GCF_003205295.1. GTDB lineage: Bacteria > Pseudomonadota > Gammaproteobacteria > Pseudomonadales > Pseudomonadaceae > Aquipseudomonas > Aquipseudomonas mosselii_B. The sequence continues at coordinate 34,822 of NZ_QJRP01000012.1, read as the reverse complement.
CTGGTGCCTGTGGATAAAAAGCGCAAGACCGACCTGTTCATCCACCTGATGCGCAAGCAGCGTTGGAAGCAGGTGCTGGTGTTCGCCAAGACTCGCAACGGTGTCGATCAACTGGTCGAGCGTCTGTTGGCCGAGGGCGTGAACGCCGACGGCATCCATGGCGACCGCCCGCAGGCCACGCGCCAGCGCGCCCTGGACAGCTTCAAGGCCCGTGAAGTCCAAGTGCTGGTAGCCACCGATGTGGCTGCCCGTGGCCTGGATATCGACGACCTGCCGCTGGTGGTCAACCTCGACTTGCCGATCGTTGCCGAGGACTATGTGCACCGTATCGGTCGCACTGGCCGCGCGGGCAATAAGGGCGAGGCAATCTCGCTGGTGTGTGCCGACGAGGTGCAACTGCTGGCGTCGATCGAGACGCTGATCCGCCAGGTACTGCCGCGCCATGAGGAACCAGACTTCATCCCCGACCACCGGGTACCGGTGACCGATGCCAGCGGACAGGTGCTGAAAAAGCCGAAGAAACCCAAGAAGCCCAAGGAGAACAGCACCAAGCGTGGCCTGGGGCGCTGGATGGACAGCGCAGAGGCGGGCGCTGCGGCACCGGTGGCCAAGGCGGTGCGCAAGGTGCCGAGCTTTGGTGGCAAGCCGGGCAAGCGCAAGCCTTGAGATCTTGGGGCCGCTTTGCGGCCCTTTCGCGGCACAAGGCCGCTCTCATGGAACAAACCGTAACTTATTGATTTATCTAGGCCCTGTGGGAGCGGCCTTGCGTCGCGAAAGGGCCGCAGAGCGGCCCCGGCGATCTTTGCATCAACACTGAGAACCTGGGGCTGCTACGCAGCCCTTTCGCGACGCAAGGCCGCTCCCACAGGGGGACAGTTCCCTGCGCGACAGCGCAGCCCGGCAATCTCAGGCCATGCGCGCCAGCCAATCCGCCGCCGCGCTCCCTGCCCGCAACCCACTGGCAAAACACGCCGTCAGCAAGTACCCACCCGTCGGCGCCTCCCAATCCAGCATCTCGCCCGCGCAGAACACCCCTGGCAGGTTGCGCGCCATCAGCCCCTCATCCAGCCCTTCAAAGCGCACGCCGCCGGCGCTGCTGATCGCCTCGTCCAGCGGCCGGGTCCGCACCAGCGTGATCGGCAGGGACTTGACCGCCGCCGCCAGGCGCTCGGGGTCGGCAAAGGTCGCCTGGTCGGTCAACTCGCGCAACAAGGCCGCCTTCACCCCGTCGATCCCCAGCTGGCCGTGCAGGTGCTTGGCCATCGAGCGCGATCCCCTGGGCTTGGCCAGGGCCTGGGCAATCTTGTCCACAGGCCGGTCCGGCAGCAGGTCGAGCAGCAGCGTTGCGTGCCCGTCGCGGTCGATCGCTTCGCGCAGCGCCGCCGACCAGGCATACACCAGACTGCCCTCCACCCCTTGGGCGGTGAGGATGAATTCGCCCTTGCGCGACCCGGCGCCGGGCATGCCGAGGGCGATGTTCTTCAGCGGCGCGCCGGCGAACTTGTCCTTGAGCAGATCGCTCCAACCCTCGACCTCGAAACCGCAGTTGCTCGCCCGCAGCGCAGAGATATCCACACCCCGTTCAGCCAGCAGCGGTACCCAGGCGCCGTCCGAGCCCAGGCGCGCCCAGCTGCCACCACCCAGGGCCAGCACCACGGCATCGGCCTGTACCTGCAGCTCGCCTTGTGGATAACTCATCCGCAGGGCGCCTTCGGCTGTCCAGCCCAGCCAGCGGTGCCGGGTGTGGATAACTACGCCGGCTTCGCGCAGGCGCTTTAGCCAGGCGCGCAGCAGTGGCGCGGCCTTCATGTCGCGAGGGAACACGCGGCCCGAGGTGCCGACGAAGGTTTCGATGCCCAGGCGGTGAATCCACTGGCGCAGGGCCTCGCCATCGAAGTCGCGCAGCAGCGTGTCGATTTCGCCCTGGCGCGTGCCGTAGCGGCCGACGAAAGCGGGGTAGGGCTCTGAATGGGTGATGTTCATGCCGCCGACGCCGGCCAGCAGGAACTTGCGGCCTACCGAAGGCATGGCGTCGAACACTTGCACCGCCATCCCGCGCCGGGCCAGGGTCTCGGCGGCCATCAGGCCGGCAGGGCCGCCACCGATCACGGCGACAAGGGGGCGGGAAGCGGGGCGGGGATCGTTCATGGCGGGCGACAGGCTGTGGAAAAGAGCGCGCATTCTACCCCAGCAGGGCCTGCCACGACACTGTTCAAAAAACGATCAATTCTTTGCAGCTCAGGCAGTTAAAGGGCTGGAGCGGCTTTCCCGCAGGTTATCCACAAGCGGTTCCACAGTCATTGTGAACAACCGAGCACCCGCGCCGCGCTGTGGTGGAGGATGCCGTGGCGACGGGCCAGGGCTTCGCGGTCCTTGCTGTAGCCGCCGCCGATCACGCCCATCACCGGGATGTCGCGGCCCAGGCACTGGCGCAGCACATGCTCGTCGCGGGCGGCCAGGCCCTCGTCGGTCAGGTGCAGGTAGCCCAGGGCGTCGTCCTTGTGCACATCGACGCCGGCGTCGTACAGCACCAGGTCGGGCTGGTACAGCGGCAGCAGGTAGTTCAGCGCATCCTCGACCACCTTGAGGTAGGCGCTGTCGTGCATGCCGCGGGGCAGGGGGATGTCCCAGTCGCTCTGGGCCTTGCGCGCCGGGAAGTTCTGCTCGCAGTGCAGCGACACGGTGATTGCCTCCGGGGTGTCGTGGAGCATGCGCGCGGTGCCGTCGCCCTGGTGCACGTCGCAGTCGAAGATCAGCACCCGGTGCACGCGGCCGGCCTCCAGCAGGTAGCGGCTGATCACCGCCAGGTCGTTGAAGATGCAGAAGCCGGCCGGATGATCGTAGTGGGCGTGATGGGTACCGCCGGCCAGGTGGCAGGCGATGCCGTGTTGCAGCGCCTGCTCGGCGGTCAACAGCGAACCGCCCACGGCGCGCACGGTGCGCCGGGCCAGGGCCTCGCTCCAGGGCAGGCCGAGGCGGCGCTGGTCCTCGCGGGACAATTCGCCGTTCATGTAACGCTCGATGTAGTCGCGGTCATGGGCCAGGGCGAGGATGTCGTTGGGGCAGATCTGCGGGCGCAGCAGGGCGGCGTCGGTGGTCAGGCCGCTGTCCACCAGGTGATCGCGCAGCAGGCGGAACTTGTCCATCGGGAAACGATGGTCCGGTGGGAACTCGGGGCTATAGTCGTCGTGGTAGATCAGCGGCAGAAGAGGCATGTCGGTTTCAGGTTGAGGGCCTGTGTCGATCTTGCCTGTTTTGCGGTGATCACGCTCGCCCATTGAAAAGGAGCTCCTGGATGTAAGCTTGCAACAAGTCCTACGCTGTACACTGCGAGACCGTGATTTCGGAGCCATGCCGATGCCCCCCATCCTCGAACTGGAAAGTCCGCGCCTGGTGTTGCGCCAATGGCAGGACGACGACCTGCGCGAGTTCGCCGCCCTGTGTGCCGACCCGCAGGTGATGCGCTACTTCCCCGCGCCGATGACCCGGGTCGAGGCGGCGGCGCTGATCGGCCGGATCCGCGGCCATTTCAACGAGTACGGCTTCGGCCTGTGGGCCCTGGAGCGCAAGGACAGCGGCGCCTTCATCGGCATGACCGGCCTGCTCAACGTCAACTTCGACGCCCCGTTCGGCCCGGCGGTCGAGATCGGTTGGCGCCTGGCCCGTCGCCACTGGGGGCTGGGCTTCGCCAGCGAGGCGGCCTGGGCCTGCCTGCGCTGTGCCTTCGCCCAGTTGCACCTGGACGAGGTAGTGTCGTTCACGACCGAGGGCAACCTGCCGTCGCAGAAGGTGATGCAGGCCATCGGCATGGTCCAGGACCTGGCGGGCAGCTTCGAGCACCCGCGCCTACCTCCCGGCGATCCGCTGCGCCCCCACGTGCTGTACCGCATCGACCGCGCCCGCTGGCAACAGAACCTGCGCGGCTGAATAGGTCGCCATTCGTACGACGGGACGAACGGTAAAACCCTGTATCATTCGCCGGTATAACAGCGCCGTATTGCCTTGCCAGGAGAACCCCATGAGCCACGTACTCGACGATCTGGTCGACTTGCTGAGCCTCGAGTCCATCGAGGAGAACCTGTTCCGCGGACGCAGCCAGGACCTGGGCTTCCGCCAGCTGTACGGTGGCCAGGTGCTCGGCCAGTCGTTGTCGGCGGCCAGCCAGACGGTCGAGGACGCCCGCCACGTGCATTCGCTGCACGGTTACTTCCTGCGCCCGGGCGATGCCAGCATGCCGGTGGTCTATTCGGTGGACCGCGTGCGTGACGGCGGCAGCTTCAGCACCCGGCGGGTCACGGCGATCCAGAAGGGCCAGCCGATCTTCACCTGCAGCGCGTCGTTCCAGTACGACGAGGACGGTTTCGAGCACCAGGCGCAGATGCCGGACGTGGTCGGCCCGGAAAACCTGCCCAGCGAAGTCGAGCTGGCCAGTGCCATGGCCGACAAGCTGCCCGAGCGCATCCGCGAAAAGGTGCTGTGCGCCAAGCCCATCGAGATTCGCCCTATCACCGAGCGCGATCCGTTCGACCCCAAGCCGGGCGAACCGATCAAGTACGCCTGGTTCCGCGCCGACGGCAGCCTCCCGGACATCCCGGCGCTGCACAAGTACCTGCTGGCCTACGCCTCGGACTTCGGCCTGCTGACCACTTCGTTGCTGCCCCATGGCAAGTCGGTGTGGCGCAAGGACATGCAGATCGCCAGCCTCGACCATTCGCTGTGGTTCCACCGTGACCTGCGCGCCGACGAGTGGCTGCTGTACGCCACCGACAGCCCCTGGGCCGGCAACGCCCGCGGCTTCTGCCGTGGCAGTATCTTCAACCGCGCCGGGCAGTTGGTAGCCTCGTCCACCCAGGAAGGCCTGATCCGTCATCGCAAGGACTGGGCATGAGCCTGCGCGACATTCGCCACTGGGTATTCGACATGGATGGCACCCTGACGGTCGCCGTGCATGACTTCGCGGCCATCCGCGAAGCGCTCGACATCCCCTCCGACCACGACATTCTCACTCACCTGGCCGCCTTGCCGGCGCCGGAGGCGGCGGCCAAGCATGCCTGGCTGCTGGAGCACGAGCGCGACCTGGCGATCGCCTCGAAGGCCGCAGACGGCGCGGTGGAACTGGTGCGTGAGCTGGCCGGACGCGATTGCCGGCTGGCCATCCTCACCCGCAATGCCCGCGAACTGGCCCATGTTACCCTCGAGGCCATCGGCCTGGCCGACTGCTTCCCGGTCGAGCACATCCTCGGGCGCGACGAAGCGGCGCCCAAGCCCAGCCCGGACGGGCTATTGCAGATCGCCCGGGCCTGGGGCGTGAGCCCCGGTGAAATGGTGATGGTCGGTGACTACCGCTTCGACCTCGACTGTGGCCGGGCCGCGGGCACCCGCACCGTGCTGGTCAACCTGCCGGACAACCCATGGCCGCAGCTGGCCGACTGGCATGCGGCCGATTGCCGGGCGCTGAGGGCGTTGCTGGGCTGATGCCTCTGCACAATCTCTCCCACAGGGGCTGGGCCGAATCCTGGAAACCTTGCCATCTTGAGGCTCGAGCTTTCCCCGCGATCCTCCAGACCTGTCTAAGCTGCACTGCATCTTTTCCCTCGATGGAGACCCACCCATGAGCACCAAGGCCCTCTACGTCCTGCCCGGCGGCGGCTACGACAAGGTCCAGGTCGGCACCTGCGAAACCGCCGCGCCCAAGGCCGGCGAGATCACCGTGCGCCTGCACGCCAGCTCCCTCAACTACCACGACTTCGCCGTGGTCAGCGGCATGTGGGGGCCGAGCGAGCGGCGCATCCCGATGGCCGACGGCGCTGGCGAAGTGATTGCGGTGGGAGCAGGGGTCAGTGAGTTCCAGGTCGGCGATGCGGTGGTCAGCACCTTCTTCCCCGACTGGCTCGACGGTCAGGCCCAGGTCGAGGGTTTCGCCAGCGTGCCGGGTGACGGCATCGACGGCTATGCCCGTGAACAGGTAACCGCCCGGGCCACCGCCTTTACCCTCGCTCCCAAGGGCTACAGCCATGCCGAGTCTGCAACCCTGACCACCGCCGGCCTCACGGCCTGGCGCGCCTTGATGAGCGACGACCACCTCAAGCCCGGTGACAGCGTGCTGGTACAGGGCACCGGTGGCGTGTCGATCTTCGCCCTGCAATTCGCCAAGCTGGCCGGCGCCACGGTGATCGCCACCTCGTCCAGCGACGCCAAGCTGGAGCGTCTCAAGGCGCTCGGCGCGGATCACCTGATCAACTACAAGACCACGCCCGCCTGGGGCGAAAAGGTCCGTGCACTGACCGGCGGACGCGGCGTGGACCATGTGATCGAAGTCGGTGGTCCGGCCACGCTGGAGCAGTCGATGGTCGCCGCCCGGATCGGCGGGCATGTGTCGCTGATCGGCATCCTCACCGGCGTGGCCGGGCAGTTGCCGCTGGTGCAGGCGCTGGTGCGGCAGATTCGCCTGCAGGGCGTGCTGGTGGGCAGTCGCGCCCAGCAACAGGCGATGGTCCGCGCCATCGACGCCAATGGCCTGCGGCCGGTGGTGGACAAGCATTTCGAGCTGGAGCAGATGGTCGAGGCGTTCAGGTACCAGGAGAGCAACAGGCATTTCGGCAAGATCTGCCTGACCTGGTGACCGTCTGCGCAAGGCCCTGTGAAGAGGTGGCGCGCTGTCTGGCGTGGGAGCCAGTTCAGGTATGGGACAGCAATGGAAACATCAGCACCTGCCTATCGACACTGGTGGGTGCCGCCCCCCAGACGAACAGCGCATCATCGTTATCCACAACCCGCGCCGCGAAGCCCTCGCTGTTCAGCGGCGCAAACCCCAGCACCACCTCCCGGGTCGTTGCCGTGACCAGTTCGGCCACCGCATCGGCCAGCGCTAGCTCCCGCTCGCAGAATACATCCACCAGCACCATCCGCTCGCCGTCGTGCTCCACCACCACGTATGCTTCGTGTCTTGAGGAATGGAACAAGGCTTCTCGGTAGGGGCCGTCACAGTAGAACATTGTCAACGGCACATTCGGCATCAGGCTCAACCGTGCCTGTGGACAACTTTTCATTACCGCTGCCATGAAGCGTTCACGTTGTGTGCTGTCGCCAAGATCCACAGGATGGAACGTGCTGACTTCAGGGGGCGTCGACCAGGCTTGGAAATATTCGTGTTCGATCACCCGGCGGAAACCGAACCGAGGATAGAGATCCAGCACGGTGCTATTGGCGAACAGGTACAACAGGTCACATTGACCTGCCCATCGCTCTACAAGCACTTCCATCAGGTAGCGGCTGTAGCCACGGCCTTGTGCCGCGGGCGCTGTCATCACCGTGCCGATCTGGACACAACGCAGATGCTGGCCATCGAGGGTGAAGTCGAGCAGGTTGGCCGAGGCGTTGGCCAGCATTTTCCCGTCGCTAACCAGTGAGCATGGCTGGTTGTCTTCTTGCCAGAAGCCAGCCTGGTACCAGTCTTCGAAGTCGAAGCCGTAGGTCTGACGGGTGAGGGCGTTGAGTTCGGCACGCAGGTGCGGGTCGTCGTGGTAGTGCTCGATCTGCGCGAGCGCGGGGTCGTCGAGGAGGATTGCCATGGCGTCCATACCTGTCCGTGAAGTGAGGGTGAACGTTAACCGTTGCGCGGATGAAAAGTTGTAAGGGTTTGTGCCATCGCGGTGGGGGCAGACGCAGAAAGATGGCCGCCCGCACCGCAGTCAGGCGGCGGTCTCTGTTTACGCCGCAGTTTCACTCCCTGCATACACCACCACCGCCGCCCGCAACTTGCACCCGCCGAACAGGCTCATGCGCTGGAACGCCTGATGGCTGACCGGCAGATGCTGACAGTCCAGCGCCTGCCGGTGACGAGCGTGGTCGGTGTCGGGGTCGTGCAGGTAGACGAAGTCATCATCGCAGGCGGTGACCAGCACCCAGTGCAGTGCCTTGCTGCCGGTCAGCCGGTAGTTGCTGATCAGCACCAGCGCCAGGCCGCCTTCGGCCAGCACCCGGGGCAGATCGGGCGCCTGCCGCGCGATGACCACGTCGCTGTCCTGCAGCTCGGCGCAGAAGTCCTCATGGACCAGGCGCATGACCTCCTTCTTGCCGGGCTGGCGCACGCCGTCGAGAAACAGCGGCCCCTCGGTATTGAGCAGCAGCCTTACGCGAAAGCCCCGGCGCCAGGCGGCCAGCGCCAACCCATGAGGGCTGCAGCCGCCGTGGCCGGAGGTCATGAACACGGTGGTCGCCTCGCGCCATAGGCGCAGTTCCTCGCGACGGCTTGGCGTTCGTTGCGGTTGCAGCGCGGCCATGGCCATCAGCAGGCAGGCCGGGCCGCAGGTGAAGTCGGTGGTCTGGGCGTAGTAGGGGACCGGTCGCGTCTCGCTCGTCGGGTGCTGGAGGATGCGCTTTTCGTAGCGCAGGGCGCTGGTGTGGTCCTCGTAGTAGTCGTCGACCTGTGCGAAGCGCCGGTAACCATGGCGTTCGTACAGGGCGATGGCCTTGGGATTGTCGGTGCGCACCTCAAGACGCAGGTAGGCGCGCTCGTGCTCCAGGGCGCAGCGTTCGGCCTGTTCCAGCAGGCGGGCGCCAAGGCCATGACCACGCGCCTGCTCGGCAATGGCGATGGAATACAGCCTGGCCAGCGAGGTGCCACGGTGAAAGAGTAACAGGGCATAACCCATCAGCTGCCCGTCGCGTTGCGCCACCAGCAGGCTGGCGTTGGCGTGGGACAGCATCCAGCGAAAGCTGCGCGGGGTCAGCCGGTCGAGGGCGAAGCACTGGTTCTCCAGCGCCAGCAGGGCCGGCAGGTCGTCAACCGTTGCCAGGCGAAATTCGATGTGCATAGGGCCGCCGTAAAAGTTGCGTAATGAAACGGGACATTCGAAAAACTTCGTGCTTAATAGAACCCGTGTCTACCCAACACAGGGCTTCAAACATGTCTTCGTTTCAGGAACCTTTACCTGGCTGGTCCGGGGAAAGTTCACACTCAAGTACAACTGGTGTTATTTATCCACTGACCCTGGATAACAAGTCAAGTCAGCTGGTGATCATCGTGGAACGGCGTGAGGACTGGGCTTCGTACCTGCCCAGCGAGGACGTCGTGACGGCCCAGGAGTACCTGGAGGTGCCACGCGAGGCCGATAACGGCAAGCGTGTCCAGGTAATAAACCTATGTCGTAATTACAAGTATCTAGGTCACGGTTATTATTGTTCGTTGTTGGCCGAGGCGCGCGGGCATAAAGTCATTCCCTCGGTCAGAAGTATCAGTGAGTTGACCCGAAAGTCGTTGTACGGATTGGCCCTCGACGACATGGCACGCAGCCTGGAAAGCGCCCTGGCCAATCACCCCTACGGCGAAACCGAAGGGTTCACCCTGACCCTGTATTTCGGCCGTACCGATCTGGAACCGCTGCAGGACATCGCCCGCCAGCTGTTCGAAAGTTTCCCGTGTCCGATCCTGTTGGTGGAGTTCCGCAAGACCAGCACCTGGCATATCGCCGGGGTCAAGGCTGGTGCGCTGCACAAGTTGCGTGAAGACCAGCAGGACCCGTTCGCCAATGCCCTCAATGGCTTCAGCCGCCGTATCTGGCGTCAGCCGCGCTCGCGGCGGGTGGCGCGTTACGACCTGGCGATCCTCCACGACCCTGATGAGGCGCTGCCGCCTTCGAACCCCAAGGCGCTGGAATATTTCATTCGCGCCGGTCGTCAGCTGGGGGTCGACGTCGAGCTGATCGGCAAGAAGGACTACGCCCGCCTGGCCGAGTACGACGCGCTGTTGATCCGCGAGACCACCAGCGTCGACAACCACACCTACCGCTTCGCCAAGAAGGCCGAGAGCGAAGGGCTGGTGGTAATGGATGACCCGGCGTCGATCCTGCGTTGCACCAACAAGGTCTACCTGACCGACCTGCTGCGCAGTCACCGCCTGGCCATGCCGGCCAGCGAGATCCTCTACCGCGACAACCCCCAGGCACTCGAAGGGATCGGTGAACGGCTGGGCTTTCCGCTGGTGCTGAAGATCCCCGACGGCTGTTTCTCCCGGGGCGTGATCAAGGTCAAGGACGCCGCCGAACTCCAGGCCGCCACCGCCGAACTGTTCGAGCACTCGGTGCTGCTGCTCGCCCAGGAATACCTCTACACCGAATACGACTGGCGCATCGGCGTGCTTAACCGCAAGCCGATCTTCGCCTGCCAGTACTTCATGTCCAAGGGCCACTGGCAAATCTTCAACCACCAGGCCCAGCGCGACGAGGTCAACGGCGAGTGCCGCACCCTGGCCGTGCACGAGGCGCCGCGTGCGGTGGTGGAGCTGGCGGTGAAGGCCGCCAACCTGATCGGCGATGGCCTGTACGGCGTCGACCTCAAGCAGGTCGGTGATCGGGTGGTGGTGATCGAGGTCAACGACAACCCCAACCTCGATGCCGGCATCGAAGACGCCTACCTGCACGACGACCTCTACACCCTGGTGCTGGAGGAATTCATCCGCCGCCTGGAGCAGAAGCGCCGGGGGCAAGCCTGGTAACGAGGTGCTGGCATGATCGAAAGCTACAGCCTGGCCCATGGCCAGTTGCGCAAGCGCGAAGGGCTCGATTGCGAGGTGCTGCTGTTCGTCGAACCGGACAGTGCCGAGCGTGAACTGTTGCAGGCCTGGTTCCACCTGGATGCCCATGCCCTGGCTTCGGCACTCGACCCGGACGAGGTGTCTCGCATCGAGTTGCATCGCGATGGGCTGTTCCTGATCTGGAAGCGCCCGGAGAGCTACACCGGTGGCGACAGCTTCGCCTTCCAGGTGTCTTCGTTCGGCATGCTGATGGTCGACGGCCACCTGGTGCTGATCGCCCCGGATGCCTCTTTACTCGATGGCCTCGGGCAGCGCCATGCGCTGCACGATCCGATGGATGTGCTGCTGGCCATCCTGCTGGACAACCTGCATCACTACCTGGGGCACCTGAAGGTGATCAAGATGGTCGCCCGCGAACTGCAGCAACGCTTCGAGCAGTCGCTGGAGAACCACCACCTGATGCAGATGTTCAACCTCAGCGAGAGCCTGATCCACTACATCAACGCCATCCACAGCAATGGCGCGGTGCTCTCGCGCCTGCGCGCCCATGGCGAGAAGCGCCATTTCAACCCCGAGGTGCTGGCGCTGATCGACGACCTGGTCATCGAGAACAACCAGTGCCACAAGCAGGCCGAGATCTACTCGACGGTGTTCGCCGGCCTGATGGACGCCCGCGGCAACCTGGCCAACAACGCAATGAACGAGACCCTGCGCAAGCTCACCCTGATCAACGTGGTGTTCCTGCCGCTGAACCTGATCGCCAGCATTGGCGGCATGTCCGAGTTCAGCATGATGACGGCGGGCGTGCCCTGGTGGCTGGCCTATGCCGTGCTGGTGCTGGCGATGATGCTGCTGGGCGTGCTCATGGTGCTGGCGCTCAAGCGCCTGGCCCGGGGTCGTGTGGGAGCGGGCTTGCCCCGCGATAGCGTCAGCCCAGGCAGAGAGGACTCCCCTGCAATCGCAATCGCGGGGCAAGCCCGCTCCCACGCCATAGCTGATGCGTGCAACGCCATGAACGGGAGAACGCCATGAGCAACCTGCAGATCGGTCTGATGATCGTCACGGTGATCGTGGTGTTTGCGGTGGTGAACTTCTACTGGGACTACCTGCGCGACCGCGACTGACGCAAACAGGCATGTCCGGGGGCTTGACTGACGTGCATGGGCACGCGGTGTCGTGATCGAACAGTTGTCTGACGTTTTCGAGCATTTTGCTCGTGCCGCGCCCGGCTTAAAGTGAAGCCCGCACCCCCACGGTGCGTTGCCACGGGCGCGTGAGAAGGCCGTAACAGAGCGTGTGCAACGTACTCCGCCCTTAGCCGAGGAGACCGTTTCGCCTGCCCTTGCCCGTCCCTTCCTTGTGTCAGCAAAAAGAGAACAAGACCAATGAACACCGTGGGAACTGATGGCAACCTTGCTCAAGGTTTCAAGCCACGTCACGTAACGATGCTGTCCATCGCCGGCATCATCGGCGCGGGGCTTTTCGTCGGCTCCGGACACGCCATCGCGGCGGCCGGTCCGGCCACCATCCTCTCCTATTTCGTGGCCGGCACCCTGGTGGTGCTGGTCATGCGCATGCTCGGCGAAATGGCCGTGGCCCACCCCGACACCGGCTCGTTTTCCACTTATGCCGATCAGGCCATCGGTCGCTGGGCCGGCTACACCATCGGCTGGCTGTACTGGTGGTTCTGGGTGCTGGTGATCCCCATCGAGGCACTGGCCGCCGGGCATGTGCTCAACGCCTGGTTCCCCCAGGTGGACAGCTGGATCTTCGCCCTGACCTCGGTGCTGCTGCTGGCCTGCACCAACCTGTTCAGCGTGGCCAAGTACGGCGAATTCGAGTTCTGGTTCGCCATTCTCAAGGTCACCGCCATTCTCGGCTTCATCGGCCTGGGCTTCGCCGCGCTGGCGGGCTGGTTGCCGGAGCGCGAGGTCAGTGGGCTGAGCACACTGGTGGACGAGCACGGCGGCTTCGCGCCCAAGGGCTGGTCCGCGGTGGTCGGCGCCTTCATCACCGTGATGTTCAGCTTCATCGGCACCGAGGCGGTGACTATTGCCGCCTCCGAGTCCAGCGACCCTGCGCGCAATATTGCCAAGGCCACCCGTTCGGTGATCTGGCGCATCAGCACCTTCTATATATTGTCGATCTTCGTGATCATCTCGGTGGTGCCGTGGAATGACCCGCAACTGGCGGTGGTGGGTTCGTACCAGCGTGCGCTGGAGATCATGAACATCCCCAATGCTGCGCTGATGGTCGATTTCGTGGTGTTGATCGCGGTGACCAGCTGCATGAACTCGTCGATCTACATCGCTTCGCGAATGATGTACTCGCTGGCCAGGCGTGGCGATGCCCCGGCCTTGCTGAAGAACACTTCCAAGGTGGGTGTACCCCGCGCCGCGGTGTTCGGCAGCACCCTGATCGGCGCGGCCATCGCCATCCTCAATTACTTCGCACCCAAGGGCGTGTTCGAGTTCCTGCTCGCCAGCTCCGGCGCCATCGCGCTGCTGGTGTACCTGGTGATCGCCATTTCGCAACTGCGCATGCGTGGGCGGCTGGAGCGCGAGAACGCCAACCTCAAGTTCCGCATGTGGCTGTTCCCCTGGCTGACCTGGGCCGTGATCCTGTTCATCAGCGGTGCCCTGGCCGTGATGATGTTCACCGAGGAGCACCGCGCCGAGGTGACCGCCACCTTGAGCCTGGCGATCGTGATCTCGTTCCTGGGGATCGTCACTACCCGGGGCCAGGCGCGCCGAGAGGTGGGGGCGCAGTCGCCGGGATGAGCCCCTGTGGGAGCAACTGTCTGGCAGAGTGTTGGTAGTTTACGCCTGCCCCTGTGGGAGCGGCCTTGTGTCGCGAAAGGGCCGCATAGCGGCCCCAGCGTTCTTAGCGTCAAAACGGAGATCCCTGGGGCCGCTACGCAGCCTTTCGCGACACAAGGCCGCTCCCACAGAGGGAGGCGGCGCATATTCGAATGATCTGAGCCGACCGCCCTGGTTCTTCATCCCTGTGATATATCCGTGCCATCATTTTTTGTCTTACACTCCCGCCAATAGCTCGCAAGGGAGTGCGCAACATGCTTCGCGGTTTCCGTCTGGCTTTGACCCTGGGTCTGTTGCATCTGCCGCTGGCACAGGCCGGCGAGGCACCTGCCGACCCCTTGCTCGATCTCCCCGCAGCCACCAGCGCCGGGCAGGACCCCCGCGGTGTGCTGCGTGCCCGTGACCAGGCCGTGCTGTCCAGCGAGCTGGCCGGGCGCATCGTCGAAATGCCCTATGCCGATGGCCAGGACTTCAAGCAGGGCAGCACCCTGGCGCGCTTCGATTGCAGCGCCTACCAGGCCCAGCTCAATGCTGCCCAGGCCGCCGTGCGCGCCGCCAGTGAAGAACTCAGGCACAACCGCCAGTTGGCCGCGTTGAAGTCGGTCGGCCAGTTCGAGGTGTCGCTGGCCGAGGCCAAGCAAGCCCAGGCCCAGGCCGAAGCCCAGGTGTATCAGGTGCAGATCAGGCGCTGCGTGGTCACCGCGCCGTTCGACGGGCGGGTGGTACAGCGCCGGGCCCAGCCCCATGAAAGCGTGCCCAGCGGTGCGCCGTTGATCGAGGTGGTGGACAACCGCTCCCTGGAAATCCACCTGCTGGTGCCCTCGCGTTGGCTGGGGCGGCTCAAGCCTGGCCAGCCGTTCGAGTTCGTTCCGGATGAAACCGGCAGGCCGCTGCAGGCGCAGGTCAAGCGTGTCGGCGCGCGGATCGACGAAGGCAGCCAGACCCTGCTGCTGATCGGTGAGTTGCCCCGCGACAACCAGGGGCTACTGGCCGGCATGAGCGGTACCGCCCACTTCGCGCAACAGCCATGACCGCCGCTGCAGCAGGCGTGGCCGAGCATGCCTTCGCCCACTTTCTCGGCTTGCAGCGCCAGGCGCGTCAAGCCGCCAGCACCGAGCAGCTGGCCTACGGCATGGTCAACGATGGCCAGGCGCTGTTTGGCTTTCGCCATGCCGCGCTGCTGATCGCCGGCAAGGTCCGTGCGCTGACCGGCATCAGCGTGGTAGAGCCCCATGCGCCGTTCGTGGCGTTCGTCGAGCACGCCGCCCGCATCTTGCAGGTGGCCGGATTGGCCGGGCAGGCCGCCGCGGTGGACCCGGCCAGGCTGGATGCCCAGGCCCTGGCCGACTGGCAATCGTTGTCGGCCGCCCATGCCTATTGGTTGCCGCTGCTCGATCGAAAGGGGGATGTGTTCGGTGGGCTTTGGCTGGCCCGCGATCAAGCGTTCGCCCCCGCCGAGCAGACTTTGCTCGATCAGTTGGGGGAAACCTACGCCCATGCCTGGCTGGCTTTGCAACCTGCCCGCCCCTGGCGCCTACGGTGGCCACGGCGGCGTCTGCTGGCGGTGGCCGGAGTACTGTTGCTGGTATTGCTGGTGCCGGTGCGCCAGTCGGTGCTGGCACCGGCGGAGGTCGTGCCACGGGCGGGAAGGGTGGTCGCCGCGCCCCTGGACGGGGTGATCGCCGAGTTTCTGGTCAAGCCCAACCAGACGGTCGCCGTCGGCGACGTGCTGGTGCGCTTCGACGCCACCACGCTCAAGGCCCAGGCCGATGTCGCTGAGCGTGCCCTCGGCGTGGCCGAGGCCGAGCTCAAGGCCAGCACCCAGCGCGCCTTCAGCGACGCCGAGTCCAATGCACGCCTCGATCTGCTGGCCGCCCGTGTGGAGCAGAAGCGCGCCGAGCTGGATTACGCCCGCCAGCTCCTCGGCCGTAGCGAGATCCGCGCCGAGCGTGCGGGGATAGCGGTGTTCGCCGATGCCGAGCGCTGGACCGGCAAACCGGTGCAGACCGGCGAGCGCCTGATGCAGCTGGCCGATCCACAGCAGGCCGAGCTGCGCCTGGAACTGCCGGTGGGCGATGCCATCACCTTGCAGCCTGGCGCCGAGGTGGCGCTGTTTCTCGACAGCGATCCGCTGCATCGCCATGGCGCTCGCCTGGAACGGGCCGCCTACGAGGCCCAGGCCACTGCCGTCGGGCAGCTCGCCTACCGGCTTGACGCCGGTTTCGAGGAGGTGCCCCCGCGGATCGGCCTGCGCGGGACCGCCAAGCTGTATGGCGAGCGCGCGCCGCTGGTCTACTACCTGCTGCGTCGACCACTGGCGGCGTTGCGTCAGGGGCTTGGGCTATGAACCTGCCGCCGCTGCGGGCCGACCTGCAACTGTCCGCGGCGGCGCCCGGGCACGATGGCGCGCCCCAGTGGACCCTCGCCGACCCATTGCGCGGTCGTTACTTCAAGCTCGGCGCCATTGCCGTGCGCTTGCTACAGCATTGGCGCCTGGGCGACCCGCAGCATGTGCTGGCGGCCGCCAATGCCGAGCCCGGCCTGGCCATCGACCAGCAGGCGCTGGAAGAACTGTTGCTGTTCCTCGGCCAGCACGACCTGATCAGCGCCGAGGACGCCCGCCAGCGCGACAACTATGCGACCAAGGCCGCCGCCACCCGGCAGAGCCTGTGGACGCGCGTGCTGCACCAGTACCTGTTCTTCCGGATTCCTTTGTGGCGCCCGGACGCCTTCCTCAATCGTGCCTGGCCGGTACTCGAACGGCATGGCGGCTGGATGTTGCGCGTGGCCCTGCCGCTGGTACTGGCGCTGGGGGTGTTCCTGGTGGTGCGCGACTGGTCACGCTTCATTGCCACCTTCCCGCACCTGTTCAGCTTGGGCGGCATCCTCGCCTTCGGCGTGGCGCTGGGGTTCGCCAAGCTTTGCCACGAGTTCGGTCATGCCTTCATGGCCAAGCGCGCCGGTTGCCGGGTGCAGAGCATGGGGCTGGCGTTCATGGTGCTGTTGCCGATGTTCTATACCGACGTCAGCGATGCCTGGCGGGTCAGCGACCGTCGCTCGCGGCTGCTGATCGATGCCGGTGGGGTATTCGCCGAGTTGCTGCTGGCGGTGTTGGCACTGCTGGCCTGGTCGCTGCTGCCCGACGGCCCGGCGCGCACGGCGGCGTTCATGCTGGCCAGCGCCACCTGGATCACCACCTTGCTGGTCAACCTCAATCCGTTCATGCGTTTTGACGGCTATTTCCTGGTCAGCGACCTGTGGGGTGTCGAGAACCTGCAGAACCGCGCTTTCGCCCTGTGTCGCTGGCGACTGCGCGAGGCGCTGTTCGGCTATGGCGAGCCGGCTCCCGAGCCCTGGCCGCCGGTGATGCGTCGGCGGTTGCTGGTCTGGGGGTATGGCGCGTGGTTATGGCGTGCGGTGTTGTTCTTCGGTATCGCCCTGGCGGTGTATCACCTGTTCTTCAAGGTGTTGGGCATCTTCCTGATGCTGGTGGAGCTGGTGTGGTTCATTGGCCTGCCGGTGTGGAAAGAATTGCAGCAATGGTGGCGACGGCGTGGCCAGGCGGCGCCGGGCAAGGCGTTGCGGGTCGCGGGTGGGCTGGCGCTGCTGCTGGCCGTGCTGGTGGTGCCCTGGCGCGGTGCGGTGGATGTGCCGGCGATGCTCGAGGCGTCCCGGGTCAGTGCCTTGCACGCGCCCGTGGCGGCACGGGTGAAACGCCTGCCGGTGCAAGAAGGGCAGATAGTCGCCCAAGGTGAGCTGCTGCTGGAACTGGAGTCGCCCGACCTGGCATCGCGCCAGTCCATCGTGCGCCGTGAGATCGATATCCTGCAGCTGCTCTTGCGGCGTCAGGCCGGCCGTAGCGAGACGGCGGGCGATGCCGGCGTGCTCGAGCAGCAGCTGGCCGAGGCCGTGGCCGAGTACCGGGGGCTGGCGGCCCAGCGTGGGCGCCTGCAGCTGCGTGCGCCGCGTGCGGGGGTACTGCGTGATCTGCCGACCGACCTGGCCCCTGGGCAATGGGTCAGCCCGGCCCAGACCCTGGGGCGTGTCGTCGAACCCGGACTGCGCCTGCGCGGCTACCTGGCCGAGGCCGACCTGTGGCGGGTGCAGTCCGGCAGCGAAGGTCGCTTCATCGCCGATGACCCTGCGCGGCCGGCGTTGCCGGTGCGGGTCGAGCAGGTCGATGCCACCGGGGTGGCGGTGCTGGAACTCGAGGCGCTGGCGTCCGATCGCCATGGTCCGGTGGCCGTGCGTCGCGATGCCCAGCAGCGCGCGGAGCCGGTCCAGGCCCACTACGGCGTGCGCCTGAGCCCGCTGGCCGAGGTGTCCGATGTGAGCCAGCCGTTGCGCGGGGTGGTGGTGCTCGACGGGGCCCGGGAGTCGCTGCTGGGCACCGCGTGGCGTCGGCTGGCGGCATTGGGCGTGCGCGAGAGCGGTTTCTAGGAAACATTCACTGCGAGGAGCCTTAATGGCCGAGGTCACATTGCCGCGTTGTTCCCGACTGGCTCTGGCCGCGGACTTGCCAGCATTGCTGCAGGCTCTGGCTCGGATACGGGCCGAGGCCTGGCAGGCGCATTTCAACAGCGGTTATCACGAGGGGGACTGGAGCGGTGTGGCCTTGGTCACCGCCGAGGACGCTCCCCTGCCACTGGCCCCAGGCCTGGGTGCTCCAAAAGACCTGAGCTGGTGGCAGGGCGAAGCAGCCTGGCAAGCGGTGCTGGCGCCGTTCCAGCCCTCGCTGCGCGCCGCCCGCCTGCTGCGCCTGGGGGAGGGGGCCAGGATCCATGAGCACCGCGATCCCGACCTGGGCCGCCCCGGTGGCTGCTTGCGCCTGCACATTCCGTTGCTCAGCCCGCCCGGCGTTGAATTTCTGGTGGACGGCCTGCAAGTGCCGATGCGCCCGGGCGAATGCTGGTTCATCGACCTGTCGCGACCTCACCGAGTCAACAACCCCGGGCCCGGCGAACGCATCCACCTGGTGCTCGACTGCGCGGCCGACCCTTGGTTGCTGGCAGTGATCGAGGCCGGTCTGGCGCGCACGCCAACGTTGCATCCGGGCCGGGCGGGGCAGGCATTCGAACGGTTCCGTCAGCAAGTGGCCGAGGCGCCGGCATTGGCCGCGCGTCTACAGGCACTGGAAGACGCTCGGGAGTTCGTCGCCGAAACGGTGCGATTGGGCGCCGAACAAGGGCTGGCATTTTCCGACGCAGAGGTCCTGGGCGCGATGCGCCGGGGCAAGCAGGCATGGAGCGATCAATGGCGAGTGTGAGCACCCCGACGGACTTTCACGGCTGGCTGCCCATTCGCCTCTGGCAGGGTGAGCCCGGGTGGCGGGTGGACTGGTGCTGGTTCGGCGAACGGCGCCTGACCCGACCGTTCTTCCGTGACGATGTCGATCTGGCCCTGCGCCTGCCGTTCAACCAGGCCATGCGCCGTGACACCGATGTCCAGGCTTTGCTCGACTGGCACGCCTGCAGCCCGGGGCTGGCGCCTGCGGCCCTGGTGTTTCACGCTTCGCGCTGTGGCTCGACGCTGGTCGCCCAGTTGCTGGCCAGCCAGGCGCGGAACATCGTGTTGTCCGAACCGCCACCCTTGGACAACCTGCTGCGTGCCGCGCGCCAGGACCCGGCCGCCGCCACGTGGCAGGTCGAGGCATTGCGCGCGCTGTGTTCGGCGTACGGCCAGCGCCGCAGGGGCGACGAGCGGCAATTGCTGATCAAGCTCGATGCCTGGAACGTCTTTGACGCACCGCTGCTGACGGCGCTGTATCCCGACGTTCCACGGGTCTTCCTCTACCGCGATCCGTTGGAGATCGTCGTCTCGCAACTGCGCCAGGCGGGCATGCACCGGGTGCCCGGCCTGCTCGGCGCCTCGGGGCTAGACAGTGCGCTGCCGGATACCCAGGCCATGGGTGCGGTGGAGTACACCTGCCGAATGATTGGCGAAATCCTCGTGGCTGGCCTAGCGTTGTGTGAACGCCAGGGGGCAATTGCAGTGAACTACAGCGAATTGCCCAGCGCCGTCTGGGGGCGCCTCGGCCCCCTGTTCGGCATCCAGCCAGACGATGTACCGGATCTGCAGGCGGTCGCGGCCTTCGACGCCAAGCAACCGGCCATGAACTTCAGCGCCGACGGCCAGCGCAAGCGTGACGAGGCCAGCGAAGAAGTACGCGCCGCAGTCGCCCGTTGGGCACAGGAACCTTACAACGCGTTGGAATCCATACGGTTGCGAAATGCCTAGAAAATGGCGTCAAGACACCTCGAACGGCTGTTTGAGAAAATAGTTGCAAAGACCATGCTCGAGTAGTGGCTATCTGCCTTGTTCTTCGGCTACGCTGCTGGCAATCGTGTAGGACAATTCACTTGGATGTGCGCCCCTCACCATGGGGTAACCTTACGCAGGGAAGCCAGACCCGATGTCCATCCCCGAGGTGAGCCTCCGTCCCATGGTGGACGCCGACCTGGCGTTCCTGCGCGACCTTTATGGCACCACGCGTGCCGCCGAAATGGCCCTTCTGCCGTGGCCGCAGACCGCCATCGATGCCTTCCTGGACCAGCAGTTCCAGGCTCAGCATGACCACTACCAGACCCACTTCGCCGACGCCGGCTTCTTCGTCATCGAAGCCGCGGGCGAGCGCATCGGTCGTGCCTACCTGCAATGGACCGACAACCACGTGCAGTTCATCGACATGGCCCTGCTGCCCGCCTGGTGCGGCCGTGGCATCGGCAGCCGGTTGCTCGGCCAGTGGCTGGCGCAGGCCGATGCCGATGGGTTCAGTGCCGGCCTGCATGTCACCCCCCACAACCCTGCGTTGCGGCTCTACCAGCGCCTCGGGTTCGAGGTGGTCGGCGACACCGGCCTTTCTCTGAAGATGCGCCGACCGGCGCTCACTACCGCCAGTCGCGCCTGAAGGATCAGCCCCATGTATGCCATGCCCACGTTCGTCGACCTGCAACAGGCCACCGGCAACCACTTCCAGCTGTGGATCAGTGACGACCAGGCGCTCGAGGCGCAATTGCTGGCCGTGACCGAGGGCCAGGCCATGTCGCCGCGCCACCAGCGCTATGCGGCGGAGTTCGCCCTGCCGGCCGGTACGGTATTGCCGCAGGCGGTGTTCCGCCTGTCGCCACCGGGCGAAGAAGGCTGGCTGTTGATGATGACCCCGGTGGGCCCCGATAGCGATGGGCGGCCGGTGCTGGAAGCGATTTTCCATGTCGACCGGCCGCTCTGAAGGGGCCCGTCACGCGAATCTGTTTCAGCGGGCCATGGGGCCCGCCTTTGTAGCGTTGTCATAGGAGAGCAGCAAATGAGTGAGCCGTTCCTGGGTCAAATCACATTGTTCGCAGGCAACTTCGCACCTCGGGGCTGGGCCCTGTGCAATGGGCAGATTCTGCCCATCCAGCAGAACACGGCGTTGTTCGCGATCCTGGGCACCACCTACGGAGGTAATGGCCAGAGCACCTTCGGCTTGCCTGACTTGCGTGGCCGTGCCCCCGTCCATGCGGGGCAAGGGACGGGGACGGCCAATATCCTGTTGGGCGAGACGGGAGGGACGACATCGAACACCCTGACGATTGCGAACATGGTGCCGCAGACCTTGACCATCCCCGCTGCAACAGTGTCGGTCGCCATCCCGGCCACCACGGGTACCGCCGAACTGGATACGCCTTCGACCGGTGCGGTGCTGGCCAAGTCGGTCGACACAACAGGCTCGGGGCCTGAGATCAAGATCTACACGGCAACAGCCACCAACACCACGCTCAAGCCGTTCAACATCACGGTCCCGGCCAGCGCGGTGGCGGTGCAGGGGAGCAACCTGCCGTTCACGAACCAGAGCCCTTACCTGGGCATCAACTTCATCATCGCGCTCGAAGGGGTCTTCCCGTCCCGTAACTGAGGCCGGGCAACCAGCAGGCAGGGCAGCGGGGCGCACATCGGCGCCCCGTCGTCCGTTCAGGATTTCCAAACAAGGACAGGCCGTCCTCATCGCAAGGACGGCGATACAACCAGCCCCCAGGGCTGAGCGAGGGCATCATGGCATTCTGGAAACGCGGCAAGGACACCCACACACCCAACGTTTCCGCGAGCCGGCCCAGCCTGATCCAGGCCCTGGAACCGCGAATGATGTTCGACGCCTCGGTGGGTGTGGTCGCCGACCAGGGTGCCCAGGCGGTCGAGGCGGCCGCGGCTGCCACCACGGCCAAGGACACCAGCGCCGCCAGCGACGCGGCCAGCACCCGCGACAGCGCCACCCACGAGCCGGTCCACGAGGCGGCGCCGGCCACCGCGCCGGTCACGGCGACGTCGGGCAACCATGAAGTGGTGTTCGTCGACTCCGCCGTCAGCGACTACCAGAAGCTCATCGCCGGCTTGCCCGCCGGGGTCGAGGTGGTGGTGCTGGAGAACGGCAAGGATGGTTTCAAGCAGATCGCCGATTACCTCGATGGCCGCAACGACGTGACCTCGATCGATATCATCAGCCACGGCGACAAGGGTTATGTCTACCTGGCCGGCAACGCCATCTGGGCCAACCAGCTGGCCAACCATGGCGCGGACCTTGCGCGTATCGGCAGCAGCCTGGCGCCGGGCGGCGACATTCGCTTTTTCGCCTGCAATACCGGCGCAGGTAGCGACGGCCAACTGTTCGTCAACGAAGTGGCACGGCTGAGCGGTGCCGACGTCGGCGCTTCGTCCGACTCCACTGGCAACCGCGCTGGCGAGGACTGGGCACTGGAGACCGTGTCCGGCGTGGTGGCCAGCGGTGTGGGCGTGCAGCGTGGCAACCTGTCGGCGTTCAGTACCTCGCTGGCAACTATCACCGTCACCAGTGCCGATGCATCGGCCATCACGGGCGATGGCCAGGTATCCCTGGCCGAGGCCATCCAGGCCGCGAACAACGACACATCGGTGGATGGCTCGGCCGCCGGCAGCGGCAACGACATCATCGTGTTCCACCAGAACCTGAAAGGGCAGACCATCCGCTGGTCCTCGGCCACGGCGCTGGCGGTGACCAGCAACATCACCATCAACGGCGATGTCGACGGTGACGGCAAGGGCGACATCATCCTCAGCGGCGATGTCAACAACAACGGCAGCCGCGATACCCTCGAAGCCTCGGGCCTGCAAAGCAACGGCGGTGGCGTGCTGACTGTGCGCAACCTGGATTTCCGTCATTTCTCCAGCAACATCGCCGGCGGCGCGATCCGCGCCAATGGCGGCTCGATCACCGTCGAGGATTCCAACTTCGAGAGCAACGCCGGCACGGTGATCAACTCGGCGACCACGGCGGGATCCACCGTGGTGGTGCGCAACACCACGATCCACGACAACAGCGCCAGCATCGTCGGCGGCACCTCCATGTCGACCCTGGTGCGTCTGGGCGGCAGCAACAACCACGTGCTGGAAAACGTGGCGATCTACAACAACACCGGCACCTACGGCGCTACCGGCAACGTGGCGGCCGGTTCGATCATCGTGCTGGGCAACAGCGGCGGCACGGTGCGCATCACCAACAGCACCGTGGCCAACAACGTGTTCCTCAACACCAGCACCGGCAGCATCACCTCGGGCGGCCTCGGCTGGGCCAGCGGCCAGGCCGGCACGGTGACGGTGCAGAACAGCATCTTCACCGGCAACACGGTGAACGGCACCCAGCTCGATGCGGCCACCAATGGTGGTGTCGGCGGCGGCTACACCAGCACCACCAACCTGATCGGTACCGCAGTCAACTTCGTCAACACCGCCACGGGTGACTACCGCTTGGCCAGCAGTGCCAGCAACGCCATCGATCAAGGCACCCTCGCCGGTGCACCGCTTACCGACCTGCGCGGCTTCGACCGACCCCGTGGTGGCGGCATCGATATCGGCGCCTACGAGGTGCTGTACTCGGCGCCACCGGTAGTCGACCTGGACACCGGCACCGGCGGCAACGACAGCACGGTCAACTTCACCGGCAGCCCGGTGGCCATCGTGCCGAACCTCAGCCTCACCCAGACCGACGGCGACACCCAGGTCAGTGGCGCGACCCTGACCCTCGGTGGCGTGCTTGACGGCGGTAACGAAACCCTGTCGCTCAGCGCCGGGCAGATCGCCACGGCGGCCAGCTACGGCATCACCATCACTGGCTCCGGCACCACAGTGCTGTCGCTCAGCGGCGTGGCCACCCTGGCCCATTACCGTTCGATCCTCGCAGCGGTGACCTACGGCAACAGCACCGTGGCCTGGACCAGCGGCACCCGCAGCGTGACGGTCAGCGTCAACGATGACATGGGCAGTACCACCCGCACGGCCTCGGTTGTGGTCCAGCCGGCCAACGCCGTGCCAGTGATCGCCAACCTCAACGGCGACAGCCAGACCTACTCTCAGGGCGCAGGCCCCGTGCTGCTCGACAGCGGCGGCAATGCCACGGTCACCGACAGCGATTCGGCCGACTTCGCCGGCGGCAACCTCACCGTGGCGGTCAGCGGCAATGGCGTGGCCGGCGAGGATGTACTGGGTATCCGCAATCAGGGCAACGGCGCCGGACAGATTGGCGTCAGCGGCAACACAGTCAGCTACGGCGGCGTAACCATCGGCACTTATGCCGGAGGCGCGGGCGGTGCCAACCTGGTACTGACGCTCAACGGCAACGCCACGGCCGCGGCGGTCCAGGCGGTGGTGCGCAACCTCACCTACGACAACAGCAACGCCGCCAACAGCATCGGCCAGGCCACCCGCACCCTGTCGGTCACCGTCAACGATGGCGACGGCGGCACCTCCAGCGCGGCGTCGGTTTCCGTGGCCATCCACGAGACCGTCCCGCCCACCGCGACCATCACCCTCAGCGACACGGCCCTGAAAGTGGGCGAGACCGCGACGGTGACGATTACCTTCAGCGAGGTGGTGAGCGGTTTCACCAATGCCGACCTGACCGTGGCCAACGGCACCCTGAGCGCGGTGTCCAGCAGCGACGGCGGCAAGACCTGGACCGCGACCTTCACCCCGACCAACAGCATCACCAACGCCAGCAACGTCATCACCCTGAACAACGCCGGTGTCACCGACCTGGCCGGCAACGCTGGCGCCGGCACTACCAGCTCGGCCAACTACAGCATTGATACCGTGCGCCCGACCGCGACCATCGTGGTCACCGACACCAACCTGGCTATCGGCGAAACCTCGCAGGTGACCATCACCTTCAGCGAGGCGGTAAGCGGCTTTACCAATGCCGACCTGACCGTGGCCAACGGCACCTTGAGCGCGGTGTCCAGCAGCGACGGCGGTATCACCTGGACGGCGATCTTCACCCCGACCAACGCCATCACCGACGCGACCAATCTCATTACCCTGGACAACACCGGGGTGACCGACCTGGCGGGCAACGCAGGCAGTGGTACCACCAACTCGAACAACTACGCCATCGACACCGTGCGCCCGACCGCGACCATCGTGGTGGCTGACAGCAACCTGAGCATCGGTGAGACGTCGCAAGTCACCATCACCTTCAGCGAGGCGGTGACGGGCTTCACCAATGCTGACCTGACCGTGGCCAACGGCACCTTGAGCGCGGTGTCCAGCAGTGACGGCGGTATCACCTGGACGGCGACCTTTACCCCGACCAGCGCCATCACCGACGCGACCAACCTCATCACCCTGGACAACACCGCAGTGACCGATGCTGCCGGCAACGCCGGTGCCGGCACCACCGACTCGAACAACTACGCCATCGACACCGTGCGCCCGACCGCGACCATCGTGGTGGCCAACAGCAGCCTGGCCATCGGCCAGACGTCGTTGGTGACCATCACCTTCAGCGAGGCGGTGACCGGCTTCAGCAATGCCGACCTGACGGTGGCCAACGGCACCTTGAGCGCGGTGGCCAGCAGTGACGGCGGCATCACCTGGACCGCCACCTTCACCCCATCGAGTAGCATCACCGACACCAGCAACCTGATCACCTTGGACAATACCGGCGTGACGGACCTTGCGGGCAACGCTGGCAGCGGTACCACCGATTCGAACAACTACGCCATCGACACCGTGCGCCCGACCGCGACCATCGTGCTGGCCGACCCCAGCCTGACCGTGGGCGAGACCACTACGGTAACCATCACCTTCAGCGAAGCGGTCACCGGCTTCACCCTGGCCGACCTGACTGCGCCGAACGGTGCCCTGAGCGGGCTGTCCAGCAGCGACGGCGGCATCACCTGGACGGCCACCTTCACCCCGACGATCAACGTGCAGGACGCCACCAACGTCATTACCCTGAGCAACACCGGGGTGAGCGACCTGGCCGGTAACGCCGGCTCCGGCACCACCAACTCCACCAACTACACGGTCAGCACCCTGCAGCCAACGGCTACTGTGGTGGTGAGCAACCCGGCCCTGCGCGTGGGGGACACCAGCCTGGTGACCTTCACCTTCAGCGAGGCGGTAAGTGGCTTCACCAATGCCGACCTGACCGTCGCCAACGGCACCCTGAGCGCGGTGTCCAGCAGCGACGGCGGTATCACCTGGACCGCCACTTTCACCCCGACCGGCAACATCACCGACAGCACCAACCTGATCACCCTCGACAACAGCGGCGTGGTCGGCGCGAGCAGTGGCAATGCCGGTTCCGGCACCACCAGCTCGAACAATTACGCCATCGACACCCAGCGCCCGACCGCGACCATCGTGGTGGCCGACAGCAACCTGGCCGTCGGCCAGACGTCGCTGGTGACCATCACCTTCAGCGAGGCGGTGAGTGGCTTCACCAATGCCGACCTGACCATCGCCAACGGCACCTTGAGCGCAGTGAGCAGCAGCGACGGTGGTCTGACCTGGACGGCGACCCTGACCCCGGCCGCCGGTATCACCGACACCAGCAACCTGATCACCCTGGACAATACCGGCGTGACGGACATCGCGGGCAATGCCGGCACCGGTACCACCGACTCGAACAACTACGCCGTCGATAGCCAGCGCCCGACCGCCACCATCGTGATCGCCGACAGCAACCTGACCGCTGGCGAGACCACCACGGTGACCTTCACCTTCAGCGAGGCGGTGTCTGGCTTCACCAACGCCGACCTGACTATTGCCAATGGCACGCTGAGCACCGTGAGCAGCAGCGACGGAGGTATCACCTGGACTGCCACCTTCACTCCGAGCGGCGGGGTACGGGACCTCAGCAATGTGATCACTCTGAACAATACCGGTGTCAGCGACATGGCCGGCAATGCCGGTGTCGGCACCACCTCGTCGGCCAACTACACGGTCGACACCGTCGTCCCCACGGCCACCGTCGTGGTCGCCGACACGGCCCTGCGCGTTGGCGAGACATCACTGGTGACCATCACCTTCAGTGAAGCGGTCAGCGGATTCACCCTGGCCGACCTGAGCGTGGCCAACGGTACCCTGAGCGGGTTGAGCAGCAGCGATGGCGGCATCACCTGGACCGCGACCCTGACCCCGGCCGGCAATGTCGAAGACACCAGCAACCTGATCACCCTGGACAATGCCGGCGTGGTCGGCGCGAGTTCCGGCAACGCCGGGATAGGCAGCACCGACTCCAACAACTACGCCATCGACACCCGCGCCCCCAGCGTGACCAGCGTCGGAGGCCCAGCCGGGGTTTCCTACAACGCAGGCGACACCTTGGTGTTCGTGGTCAATGCCAGCGAAGCAGTGCAGGTGGCGGGCTCGCCGCGCCTGGCCCTGGATATCGGCGGCCACACGGTGTTCGCCGACCTGGTGGCCGGGGCCGGTACCACGACCCTGGTGTTCCAGTACACCATCCAGCCCGGCGACAACGACAGCGATGGTGTCACCATCACCGGGCTCACCGCCAATGGCGCGACCCTCACCGACGCCGCGGGCAACGCCATGAACCTGGCCCTCAATGGCGTGGTCGACACCCATCAGGTACTGGTCGACACCCAGGCGCCGACAGCGGTCGGTATCGTCACCCTCGATCCGTCACCGAGCAATGCACAGAGTGTGCGTTTCACGGTGACCTTCAGCGAACAGGTCAACGGTGTCGACCTGGCCGATTTCACCCTGGTCGCCAGCGGCTCGGCCTCCGGCACGCTCAGTGGCCTGCAAGCGCTGGGGGGTGGTGTCTATGTGATCACTGTCAGCGGCGTCAGCGGTACCGGTACCTTGGGCCTGAACCTCAATGGCAGCGCGACCGGCATCACCGACGTGGCCGGCAACGCGCTGGTCGGCGGCCTCACCGGTGCCGTGTACGGCATCGACCGTGACGCCCCCACGGTGGACAGTGTCAGTGTGCCGGTCGGTGTTCCCTACAACACCGGTGATGTGCTCACCTTCGTGGTCAACACCAGCGAAGCAGTGGTGGTCGACGGTGTACCCCGTCTGGCCCTGGATGTGGGCGGGCGTACGGTCTACGCCGATTTCGTAGCTGGCTCGGGCACACCGACGCTGGTGTTCCAGTACCAGGTCCAGGTGGGCGACAACGACGCCGATGGCATACAGGTGCTTGGCTTGTCGGCCAACGGCGCACGCCTGCACGACAGCGCCGGCAACGCATTGACGCCGGCACTGAACAATGTCGGCGATACCCATGGCGTGGTTGTCGATGGCACCTCGCCGACGGTGGCGTCGATCGTCGCCAATTCTTCGCCGACACCGGGTAGCCAGTCGTTTACCGTGACTTTCAGCGAGAACGTCAGCGGTGTCGACCTGGGCGACTTCGAACTGGTAAGCAATGGCAATGCCAGCGGCACTCTGCAATCGCTGGTACGCCTCGACGGTCGTACCTGGCAGGTCAACGTCGGCGGCGTGGCCGGTGCCGGCAGCCTGGCCCTGGCGCTCAAGGCCAGTGGTACCGGCATTACCGATGCCGCGGGCAATGCCCTGGTCGGCGGCTTTACCGGGCAAGGCGTGGCTCTACAGTCGAACGACGGCGATCCGCAGTTCCGTGCCTACCCGCCGGCGCAACCGGTGCAGGTCAGCCCGGGCACGCCCATGACGGTCTCGCCCGTGCCGGTGACTGCGCCTTTCCAGTCCCCGCTTTTGCCACAGCCGTTGTTCGATGTTCCGACATCGGGTGGCGGGTTGCCGGCCTTGGGCAATCTCTTTATTCAGAACGGAGCGCTGGCGCCGAGCTACCTGGCCCAGGTATTCGTCGGCCACCAGGGTGAAAGTGCTATCGGCAATGGCTCGGGCTCCGGATTCCTTGGCTTTGGTGGTGGGGACGCCAGTGTCTTCGGGGCTAGCAGCCTGGCCAACATCTTCGACAAGACGCTGCCGGATGACGGTGGCCAGTTCGAGCTCAGTGGCGGCAAGCCGTTCCGCCAGGGCGCAGAGGTGGGGTCAGGCAAGGGTTTGACCGGGGCTCCGACCCTGGAGCAGCAACTGCAGGCCTTCCGGGAGGGGGAGCAACGTCAGGCCAGGCAACTGGCGCAGGCGTTGGGGCAGGTAGAAGTACCCGCGCCGCAGGCATGAGCCAGCGGACGCAAGCTATCCATTAGAAGAACAGCAGTGCCGTACCAAGGGGGCGGACAGGGATGAGCAAAGCATCGAGGATTTTCGCGGTAAGCGTGCTGGCACTGGCGGTGACGGGGTGCGCGGTCAAGACCCAGCCCATCGACCGCAGCGTCAGCGAGCAGCGTGCAAAGGCCGACCTGGCCAGCATGTTCAAGGGCCAGGAGGCGCTGCACGGGCCGTTGACGTTGCACCAGGCCATGGCCAGGGCGGTCAAGTACAACCTGGAGGCCCGCCTGAAGGTCATGGAGGAGGCCCTGGCCCAGCGCCAGGTCGACCTGGCCAGCTTCGACATGCTGCCACGCATGGCCCTGTCGGCCGGTTATGCCGGGCGCAGCAACGTCAGCGCGTCGAGCAGCCGCAGCGTGCTGACCAACACCCAGTCCCTGGAACCGTCGACCTCCCAGGACCGTGACCGCGACGTGGCCGACCTGACCATGGTGTGGAACGTGCTCGACTTTGGCGTCAGCTACGTCAGCGCCAAGCAGCAGGGCGACCAGCGCCTGATCGTGCAGGAGCGTCGGCGCAAGGTGGTGCAGACCATCATCCAGGACGTGCGCTCGGCCTATTGGCGGGCCGTGGCTGCCGAACGCCTGCTCAAGCAGATCGATGCGCTGATGGTGCGCGTCGACCAGGCCAGGGACAACAGTCAGCGTCTGGGCGAGCAACGCATCGGCGATCCGATCCAGGCGCTCGGCTACCAGCGAGCGCTGATCGAGGCCACCCGCCAGCTGGAAGAGCAGCGTCGGGCCTTGTCGCTGGCCAAGACCGAGCTGGGCGCGTTGATCAACCTGCCGCCCGGCACCGAGCTGACCCTCGCCGCCACCGACGACTACAGCGTGCCGGAGTTGAAGGTGGCGTTGGAGACGCTGGAGCAGCAGGCTCTGGCGACCCGCCCCGAGCTGCGCGAGCAGGACTACCAGGCACGCATCAGCGCCGCCGAAGTGCGCAAGTCGATGCTGCGCATGTTGCCGGGGCTGGAGTTTTCGGCCGGAGGTCACTACGACAGCAACAGCTTCCTGATCAACCAGCATTGGGCCGATTATGGCGTGAAGGTCACCTGGAACCTGTTCAACGTGCTGTCGGGGCCTGCCTCCATAGATGTGGCCAAGGCCGGCGAGCAGGTGGTCGAGGCGCGGCGCCAGGCCATGTCCATGGCTATCCTGGCTCAGCTGTACGTGGCCAACGCCAACTACAACGAAGCCCGTCGCCAGTTCACTACCAGCCAGCAACTGGTGGCCCTCGACCAGCAGATCGTCGAGCAACTGCGTAACCGTCACCAGGCCCAAGGGATCGGCGAACTCGAATTGATCCAGGGCGAGCTGAATGCACTGCAGGCCGACCTGCGTCGCGATTTGGCTTATGCCGAGCTGCGCAACAGTTATGGCCAACTGTTCGCCAGCGCCGGTCTCGACCCGTTGCCGCAGAGCCTGCCTTCCAATGAGCTGGCCGATATTGCCCAGGCCTTGAGCAACAATGAGGCGCGCTGGCAGCGTGGCGATATCGCCCCGGGCAGCTGAGCGCAACCAGCAGGCGCGGGGCCAGCCCGCGCCTACTGCGGTTGGTACAGTACCCGCTGCTGTACGTACGCCAGCAGTTGCGCCGTTGCTATCGGCAGCGGCACGTGTGCCGTCTCCACCACCAGTTCCGGTCGCTCCGGCACTTCGTAGGGCGCATCGATCCCGGTAAAGGCCGCCAGCTCCCCCGCTCGGGCGCGGCGATACAGGCCCTTGGGATCGCGGGCCTCGCAGGTGGCCAGATCAGCGTTGACGTGCACCTCGTGGAAGCCCGCCTTGCAGGCCTGGCGTGCGGCGGCGCGCCCCGCGCGATAAGGTGAGATCAACGCGGCGATGCAGATCAGCCCGGCATCGGCGAGCAGCGCCGCCACCTCGGCTGTGCGGCGGATGTTTTCATGGCGATCCTCGGGTGAGAAACCCAAGTCGGCATTTAGCCCTGTGCGTAATACATCACCGTCGAGCACGTAGCAGCCATGTCCCAGCTCATGGAGCTCTCGGGCCAGGGCCTGGGCCAGTGTCGACTTTCCCGCGCCTGAGAGTCCGGTAAGCCAGATGACCGCGCCAGATCGGGCACGTGCCGGTGGATGTTCATCGCTTCCTGCGTGATGCACCTTGGGCGTCTCCGAAAGGGGGAGGGGCCGAGTGTACTGCGCGGCGTGGTGGTATGTCAGTGGCCGGAAAACAGCAGCTGGGCAACGCCTGGATCGGTCAGCAGGCGGGCGGGGTCATGGCCAATGCCCGGCAGTACGTACTGGCGATGCGCGAGCGCTATCGACCAGCGCTGTGAAAGTAAAGCCTCGTAGCGCAGGTAGTTGAGTTGCCGCTCGACCCGGTCACGACCCTGGGCCTGGGCTGCACAGCTGCGGTCCATGATCCGGCTGTGCGGGTGACGGTCGCGCTCGCCGACCAGGTAGGTCACGTCGCGTGCGGCGTAGCGGCTGAGCACCTGACGGGCATCGAGATGCTGCGTGGCGAAGTAGTCCGGTGCGCCCGGCAGGCCATAGCGGTAACGGTCGTAGTCGGGGCACTGCGCGGCAGCTAAAGGGGCGAAGCCTTCGCCAAGGGGGCGGTTGGCATCCAGGTACAGGTAGGTGGAGGGGCTGGCGACAATGTAGCGCACATGGATACCAAGGGCTCGCAGCGCCTGGTCGCCCGTGCCGAGCAGCGTGTAGCGCTGCAACAGTTGGCCGCCGGCGGAATGACCGATCAACGTGATGTCTTCAAGGTGTGGAAATCGATGACGATCGCCAAGGTAGGCGAGAAGGTCGTCGAGCACCGCGAATGCTGAGATGCCGGTGCGTCCGGCCACGGACTCGTGGCCCTGCAGCCATTGGCTTTTTACCCACAAGGGCGCAGTGGGCGTTGTCTGGGGATCGTCTTCGCTGAAGAAGCGGGGGGCCAGCAGCAGCGTGTCATCCTGGGTGAGTCCCGCATTGCCGAGCAGGATCAGGCCGTTGCGATAGTAGTGGTCGGCATCACGGTGCACGCCATGGAGCACGATCACTGCGTGTTGGACCGGCAGGAGGATGTCGAGCCTGACATTGGCATAGGTGAAGAAAGGGTAGGGCGCAGGCTTGCCCAGCGCCATCGTCTGCATGGCGTCGCCGGCCCACGCGGGCCAGGCCAGGCAGGCGAGCAACGCCAGCAGCACCCGATAACCGGTACGTAGTTGATCATTTGGCACCTTGGCGCACTCCTTCTATATAGCGCAGCACTGCGGGCGACTTTTCGAAGCGGCGGTGCACCAGGCTCAGCCATGAACTTGCCTGGGCGTCGGCGATGGGCCGGTAGTTGACCTGGGGCAAACTGATACGCTGGACCACCGACGCCGGTACCACGGCCACGCCCTGGCCCAGTGACACCAGGGTGAGCACCGCCACCAGGCTGCCCGGTTGCGGCCCCAGGCGCGGGGTGAAATTGCCCTGGGTGGCAATTGCCAGTGTGCCGGAGATCTGCTCGGGCAAGATGAAGGTTTCGTCGGCCAGGCGTGAGGCCGGGATGGTCTTCAGTTCGTTGAGGCGCGAGCTGGCCGGTATCGCCAGGACGAAACCTTCCTGATGCAAGGCGACGGCTTTCAGGGGCTGCGGCAGCTCCATCGGTGAACGCAAGTAGGCGAGGTCGAGCTGCCCCTCGTCGACAAGAGAGGGGAGCTCGAGCATGGGCACTTCGCGAATGTTCAGCTGTACGTCGGGATAGGCCTGGACAAACCGACTGACCTGTTGCTGCAGGGTACCGGAGTAAGCTGCAGAGGCAACGTAGCCGAGTTCGATCCTCCCACTGTCGCCGCGACCTGCACGCTGCGCACCCAACTGTGCTGCGTCGAACTGCTGCACCGCCTGTTCGGCCTCGGTAAGCAAGGCATGGCCGGCGGCGGTGAGGCTTACCTCGCGCTGGCTGCGTTCGAACAGCCGCACTCCCAGCTCACGCTCCATGTCCTGGATCTGCCGGCTCAGGGTCGGCGGGGCGATGCCCAGTTGCTCGGCGGCGCGGGTGAAGTGGCCGTGGCGGGCGACGGCAAGGAAGTAGCGGAAGTGACGTATCTCCATGGGGCCTCGTTAGCCAGGCGCTAATGACGCGGGACGTGCTGGCTAACAAGCCAGGTGCCCGGCGGCGTTATGGTGAAGGCAACACTACAAGGCTGGCGTCGTGGCGGTAAAGCGGCGACGACCCGCCTGCTCTTTATAACGGAGCCTTCATGCCTGCCGCCGCCTCACCACGCTTCACCCTGTTCACCGCCTCGGCGGTGTGCGCCTTGATCATCCTCGACACCAACATCGTCGCGGTCAGCCTACCCAGCATTGCCCGTGATCTGTCCGGCTCGTTCAGCGACATCGAATGGGTGGTCAGTGCGTATTTGCTGGCGTTCGCTGCCTGTCTGCTACCCGCTGGCAGCCTGGCCGACCGCTTCGGCAGGCGGCGCATGCTGCTGCTCGGCCTGGCGCTGTTCGGCGCTGCCTCGCTGGCGTGCGGCGCCGCGCCCAGCCTGTTGTTCCTTGATCTGGCTCGCGCAGCCAAGGGCATCGGTGCCGCGTTGTTGCTGACTGCCGCGCTGGCCGCCATCGGCCACCGTTTCCATGCGCCGCAGGAACGCATGCGGGCCTGGGCCTTCTGGGG
Source organism: Pseudomonas mosselii (assembly GCF_003205295.1). Lineage (GTDB taxonomy): Bacteria > Pseudomonadota > Gammaproteobacteria > Pseudomonadales > Pseudomonadaceae > Aquipseudomonas > Aquipseudomonas mosselii_B. The sequence continues at coordinate 1,373 of NZ_QJRP01000012.1, read as the reverse complement.
CGCCTGCATGGGCGCGACCATCACCTTCGCGCCGCTGCTCGGTGGGCTGATCGCCAGTACCTTGGGCTGGCGCTGGATCTTCTATATCAACCTGCCGCTGGTGATCGTGCTGGCGTTCATGGTCGTAAGCAGTATCGAGGAGTCCCGCGACGGTTCGGCGGCGCGGTTCGATCCACTGGGCAGCCTGACTTTCGCCGGTGGCCTGGGCAACCTGACCTGGGCCTTGATCGACGCCAATCGGGTTGGTTGGGATAGCGCCCCCACGTTGGGGCGTCTGCTGATCGGCGTGTTCCTGCTTGGTCTGTTCGTGATGGTCGAGCGCAGCCAGGCGCGGCCGATGGTCGACCTCGGCCTGATGCGCAGCGGGCGTTTCATCGGTGCCTTGCTGGGGATGTTCGCCTATGCCGCCTGTGCGCAGGTGATGATGACCTTGCTGCCGCTGTACCTGCAGAGCGGTTTGCAGCTCTCGGCCCTGGCCGCGGGCGCGGGCATGCTGCCGTTCGCCGTGGCCATGCTGCTCACGCCTCGGCTGGGCATGCGCATGGCTGCGCGCCTGTCGCCGGCCCAGGTGTTCGCATTGGGGTTGGTCCTGGTAGGGGGGGGCAACCTGGCCTGCGCCTGGGCCACCGGCCAGAGTGGCTATGCCGCGTTCGCCCTGGCCAGTGTCGTGCTGGGCGCCGGAGCCGGGCTGCTCAATGGCGATACGCAGAAGAACATCATGGCCTGCGTGCCGCGTGAGCGCACCGGTATGGCTTCGGGGCTGAGCACCACCACGCGCTTCGGGGCCATCGTCCTTGCCATAGGCATTCTCGGCGGCATCCTTGCGGCGCGCAGTGGGCAACTGCTGCGCGACGCCCTGACGATCCAGGCACCCGAGGCGTTGGGTGTGGCGGGGGAGATGGCTACGCGGGTGGCAGCGGGGGATCTGCATGCCGCGTTGGCGTTGCTCGACCCAAGGCTGAGAGAGGTGGCGGCACCACTGGCGCGCCAGGCGTTCATCGGCGGCTTCGAGGCGGTGCTGTGCAGCGCTGGTGTCGCGGCGCTGATCTTTGCGGTGCTGGTGGGGGTATTGCTGAACAAGCCCTTGCCGATCGGGGAGGCTCCTCATCAGACAGCGCCGGACATTGCAAATATATGAAATAAACGGTTGACGGGCTTTCAGATCCCCTTATAATGCGCCCACTTCCGACGTAGTCGAAACGGAAAACCTTTTGTTAATCAATAGGTTGAATGTTTCAGGTAGTATCGGAGGTGCTTCGATCATCTGATCGGCAGCGGTGAAAAAGGCAGTTGACAGCAGGTTGTAACGCTGTATGATTCGCCTCCCGCTACGAGAGATCGCAGCGAGTCAAGTGTTTGAAGTTGAACGAAAA
>NZ_QJRP01000011.1 GCF_003205295.1 Pseudomonas mosselii | reverse complement strand
CGCCCTGCCCGCCCGGCGCCTCCTGCGGACTCGCCTGCCCGCCCGCCGAGCTGGCCTGGGGTGGTGGTGCCTCGGTACGGCGTCGATGGCGCAGGGCGAACTCGGCGACCGCCTGTACATCCACCTCCTCGATCTGCGTGGTGCCCCGCCAGGCAGCGTGGGCCCGCGCCGCGCGCAGCCAGACCAGGTCGGCACGCAGGCCATCCACCCCGGCGGCGAAGCAGCGCTCGGTGATCCAGGCCAGGGCCTGCTCGTCCAAGTCGATCGACGCCAAACGCTCACGGGCCGACCGGCAACGCTCACGCAACGCCGCCTGCTGCTCGGCCCACTGTTCGCAGAACGCCTGCGGGTCGCTGTCGAAGGCCAACCGGCGGCGAATGATCTGCTGACGCGCCTCAGGCGCCGGCAAACCTTCCAAGGCCACGTTGAGGCCAAAACGGTCGAGCAACTGCGGGCGCAGCTCACCCTCCTCCGGATTCATGGTGCCGATCAGCACGAAACGGGCGGCGTGCCGATGGGAAATGCCGTCGCGCTCGATGCGGTTGGTGCCGCTGGCGGCCACATCCAGCAGCAAGTCCACCAGGGGATCGGGCAACAGGTTGACCTCATCGACGTACAGCACGCCACCGTCGGCATGGGCCAGCACGCCCGGTGAGAACCGCACCTGGCCCTGGCCGAGCGCGGCATCCAGGTCGAGGGTACCGACCAGGCGCTCCTCGGTGGCCCCCAGCGGCAGGGTCACGAACGGGCCATCACCCAGCAGGTCGGCCAGGCCCCGGGCCAGGGTGCTCTTGGCCATGCCCCGCGGGCCTTCGATCAGCACGCCGCCGATCTTCGGATCGATCGCCGTCAGGCACAGGGCCAGCTTGAGGTCGTCGGCGCCGACCACGGCAGCCAGGGGAAATTGTACGGGTTCGCTCATGTTCAGCTGTCTTCCTCGCCGGCGAGCAACTGCTGCTCGAGGCTTTCACGATAGTCGCCCGGCTCCTGCCACAACCCGCGCTGCTGGGCTTCCAGCAGGCGCTCGGTGAGGTCGCGCAGGGCTTCGGGGTTGTGCTCGCGCATGAAATCCCGGGTGGCCGGATCGAGCACATAGGCATCGGCCAGCCCCTGGTAATGATGGTCGTCGATCAGGTGGGTGGTGGCATCGAAGGCGAACAGGTTGTCGACCGTGGCCGCCAGCTCGAAGGCACCTTTATAGCCATGGCGCTTGGCGCCGTCGATCCACTTGGGGTTGAGCGCGCGGGCGCGGATCACCCGATTGAGTTCTTCCTTGAGGGTGCGCACTCGGGGCCGGTCGGCCTGGCTGTGGTCGCCGTGGTAGCTGGCCCGCGTGGTGCCGGCCAGGGTTTCGGCGGCCGCCAGCATGCCGCCCTGGAACTGGTAGTAATCGTTGGAATCGAGCAGGTCGTGCTCGTGGTTGTCCTGGTTCTGCAGCACCGCCTGTACCTGTGCCAGACGCTGGGCGAACGCGGCGCGGGCCGGAGTGCCCTCGTCGGCGGCGCCATAGGCGTAGCCGCCATGGTTGAGGTAGACCTCGGCCAGATCGTCGCGGCTGTGCCACAGGCGCCCGTCGATGGCGTTCTGCACCCCGGCCCCGTAGGCGCCTGGCTTGGCGCCGAACACCCGCCAACCGGCCTGTCGCGCCGCCTGCTCGGGCTCGACACCGGCCCCGAGCAGCGCTTCACGCTCGGCACGCACCCGCGCGGCCAGGGGGTTCAGGTCATCCGGCTCGTCCAGCGCCGCCACCGCCTGCACGGCGGCGTCGAACAGGCGGATCAGGTTGCCGAAGGCGTCGCGGAAGAACCCCGACACCCGCAGCGTCACGTCCACCCGTGGCCGGTCGAGCAGGCTCAGCGGCAGGATCTCGAAATCATCGACCCGCTGGCTGCCGGTGGCCCAGACCGGGCGCACGCCCATCAGCGCCATGGCCTGGGCGATATCATCGCCTCCGGTGCGCATGGTCGCCGTGCCCCACACCGACAGGCCCAGCTGACGCAGGTGATCGCCATGGTCCTGCAGATGACGCTCGAGAATCAGGTTGGCCGAAGCGAACCCCAGGCGCCAGGCCGTGGCGGTGGGCAGGTTGCGTACATCGACGGTATAGAAGTTGCGCCCGGTGGGCAGCACGTCCAGCCGCCCGCGGCTGGGCGCGCCGCTGGGCCCGGCCGGGACGAAACGCCCGGCCAGGGCCGCCAGCAAGCCATCGATCTCGGCGGCGCCGCAGGCATCGAGGGCGGGCGCGACCTGCTCGACCAACGTGTGCAGCACCGCGTGTACCGCGTCCCACCCCGCTGCGTCCGGCAGCGCGACGGCACCCTGCAGGGCCTGCTCGATCAGTGACAACGCCAACAACTCCAGGCGCTCGCGGGTATCGCCGCAGGTTCGCCAGAGGCTGGCATCGAGTTGCGCCAGCAGGTTCGGACGCGGCCCGTCCCACGCCTGCCCCAGATCACAATCCAGCGGATCGAAGCCCAGCGCCAATGCCTTGGCCAGCTCACGGATCAGGCTGGCGTTAGCGCCCTTGCCATCGCCCCGCGCCACCCGCAGCAACGCCAGCAGCGTATCACTGCGCAAGCGCCCCTGCGGCGACTGGCCGAACACGTGCAGACCGTCTCGGATCTGTGACTCCTTCAGGTCACACAGGTAGGTGTCCAGCCGCGGCAGCCATACCGCCGCGTCCTCCATCTGGCCTTCGAGCTGCAGCTCGCGGTCGATATGGTGAGTCTTGACCAGCTCGAGGATGTCCCGTTGCAGCTCGCGGGCACGACGCGGGTCGAGCAACTGCGCCTCGTAGTATTCGTCGGCCAGTTGCTCCAGGTGACGCAGCGGGCCGTAGGTCTCGGCACGCGTCAACGGTGGCATCAGGTGGTCGATGATCACCGCCTGGGTGCGGCGCTTGGCCTGGGCGCCCTCGCCCGGGTCGTTGACGATGAACGGGTAGATATTGGGCAACGGGCCGAGCAACGCATCCGGCCAGCACTCGGCGGACAGGCCCACGCCCTTGCCCGGCAGCCATTCCAGGTTGCCGTGCTTGCCCACATGGATCACCGCATCGGCGGCATAGCCGTTGCGCAGCCAGAAGTGGAACGCCAGGTATCCGTGGGGCGGCACCAGGTCCGGGTCGTGGTACACGGCGCTGTGGTCCACCTGGTAGCCCCGCGCCGGCTGTATGCCGACAAAGGTCAGGCCGTAGCGCAGGCCGGCGACCATCATGCGCCCACTGCGGAACATAGGATCCTGCTCGGGCGGCCCCCAGCGCTCCAGTACCGCGCGCCGGTTGGCCTCGGGCAATGCGGCAAAGGCGTGCTGATAGTCGGCCAGGGCCAGGCTCTGGGCGCAGGGGCGCTGGTCGAGGTGGTCGAGGTCGTTGGTGACCCCGCCGAGCAACTGGTGAATCAGCTCGGTGCCGCTGTCGGGCAGGCCGGCCACCGGATAGCCCTGCGCCTGCAAGGCCTCGAGGATGTTGAGCGCCGCGCCCGGCGTGTCCAGGCCGACGCCATTGCCGATGCGCCCGTCGCGGGTCGGGTAGTTGGCCAGCACCAGGGCCACGCGCTTTTCCTGGTTGTCCAGGCGCGCCAGGGTCACCCAGCGCCGTGCCAGTTCGGCGACGAAGTCCATGCGTTCGGGATGGGCCCGGTAGCAGACCACATCGGACTGGCTGCGCTCGCTGCGCCAGGCCAGGTCCTTGAAACTCACCGGCCGGGTGATGATGCGCCCGTCCAGTTCCGGCAAGGCGATGTGCATCGCCAGGTCGCGGGCGCCCAGGCCCTGCTCGCTCTGCTCCCAGCCAGGTTGGTTGTCCTGGGCGCAGATCGCCTGCAGCACCGGTACGTCGCGACGCAACGGGCGCAGGTTGGGTTGCTCGGGGCTGGACAGGGCGAAACCTGTGGTATTGATCACCACTTCGGCCTGCACCTCGTCGAGCCAGGCCTCGACCTGGTCCAGGCAGGCGCGCTCCTTGAGGCTGGCCACGGCGATCGGCAATGGGTTCAGACCGCAGGCCTGCAGGCGCTGGCAGAACACATCGATGAACGCCGTGTTGGCCGCCTGCAGGTGCGAACGGTAGAACAGCAGCGGCGCCACCGGATGCTCCGGGTTCCACTCGGCGTACCAGTCCTCCAGCCGCGCAGCGGACTTGACCGGGTGATAGACCGAAGTGCGCGGCAAGGGCTGTGGCTCGTCCCACGGGTAATCGCGCCCCAGCCACTGGCTGGCCAGGCAGTTGAACAGGTTCACCGCGTTGGCCTTGCCACCCTGGCGCAGGAAGTGCCAGAGGCGCTCGGCCTGTTCGCCGCGGACCGTGCCCAGGTCGGTGAGCTCCGGGTCGGGGCGGTCGTCGCCAGGTACCAGGATCAGTTCTACCCCACGCCCCGCCAGCTCGACCAGTTGCTCGACACCATAGCGCCAGTAGCCGACGCCGCCATGCAGCGACACCAGGATCACCTTGGCATGGCGCAGCACCTGGTCGACATACAGGTCGACCGAGGCATGGTTCTGCACTTGCATCGGATTGGCCAGGCGCACGCTGGGGAAATCCGCCGGCAGCTGCTCGGCGGTTTCGGCGAGCAGCGCCAGGTGTGAGTCACCGCTGCAGAGGATCACCAGGTCGGCGGGGGTCTGGCCGAGGTCGGCGATGCTGTCGTCCGGCACGAAGCCGCCGGGCTGGGTCCGCAGCAGGTGCATGGATCAGGCGCCCAGGGCCTGGCGCAGGCGCGCTTCCAACTGCGCCGCATCCAGCTCCTGGCCGATCAGCACCAGGCGGGTGATCCGTGGTTCCTCGCTGCGCCAGGCGCGGTCGAAATGCTTGTCGAAGCGGGTGCCCACGCCCTGGATCAGCAGACGCATCGGCTTGCCGGGGATGGCGGCGAAGCCCTTGGCGCGCAGGATGCCGAACTCGGTGACCAGCTGGGTCAGGGCATCGAGCAGCAGGCTTTCGTCAGCCTCGGGCAGGTCGATGGAGATCGAGTCGAAGGCGTCGTGGTCATGGTCATCATGGTCATCGCCGTCGTGATGCGAGTCGTGGTGGGTATGGCGACCATCGATGTGCGCCTCGGATTCGGCGCCCACGCCCAGCAATACTTCCAGCGGCAGGCGGCCGCTGCTGGCCTCGATCACCTTGACCGCCGACGGCAGCTCCTCGGCCACCTCGGCGCGAACCTTGGCCAGGCCCTCGGCGTCGATCAGGTCAGCCTTGTTCAGCACTACCAGGTCGGCGCTGGCCAGCTGGTCGGCGAACAGCTCGTGCAGCGGCGACTCGTGGTCGAGGTTGGGGTCGAGCTTGCGCTGGGCGTCGACCTGGTCCGGGTAGGCGGCGAAGGTGCCGGCGGCCACGGCCGGGCTGTCGACCACGGTGATCACCGCGTCGACGGTGCAGGCGTTACGGATTTCCGGCCACTGGAAGGCCTGTACCAGCGGTTTGGGCAAGGCCAGGCCGCTGGTTTCGATAAGGATGTGGTCGAGGTCGCCGCGACGGGCCACCAACTCGCGCATCACCGGGAAGAATTCTTCCTGCACGGTGCAGCACAGGCAACCATTGGCCAGCTCGTAGACGCGGCCGTTGGCCTCTTCCTCGGTGCAGCCGATGCTGCACTGTTTGAGGATCTCGCCATCGATGCCCAGCTCGCCGAATTCGTTGACGATCACCGCGATGCGGCGGCCCTGGGCGTTGTCGAGCATATGGCGCAGCAAGGTGGTCTTGCCCGAGCCGAGGAAGCCGGTGACGATGGTGACGGGAAGCTTGGCCAGTGTTTTCATGTCGCGATGCCCTTGGCAGCAATGGCGCGGGCATGCAGGACGACAGCCACGGGCCATGCCGGCCTGGCTAATTCGCCACCGGATCACCCCGCCCGGTTGAAAGTCGAAAACGTCACGAGGCAGGTCTCCTGGCTTGCACTGTGCCGGCATGATTGCCGGCGGGATGGCGCCTTCCCGCGCGTGCGCAGTGGCTGTGCCGAACCGTTCCAGTGCCTACAGTTGCGGGGGCAGCCGCGGCATGTACCGCGTTCCCGTCTTAGCTCGGGCCAACGCCCGAGAACCTCGCAGCGGCAAGGCTACGCAGTGCCTGCCTGGCGGTCAACCGCCGCGGCGATTGACGCGGGCCCGGCCCCGTGATTTGCTAGCGCATTGCGTTCAGGTGCCCCCGACGGGGGTGAAACGGGAAACCGGTGCGTCGCGACTCCAATACAGGAGCCGACAAGGCCGGTGCTGCCCCCGCAACGGTAAGCGAGAGAAGTGTCCGGACCACTGTGCCAACAGTATGGCATGGGAAGGTGACGCCCAACGGAGCCCAGCTCCACCTCGCCAGCCCGGAGACCGGCCTGACACGTACTCACAGTACACCCCGCGGTGGGCGGGCGTCGTCGTATCACCTGGGCCAGCCGTGCCCAGGGTCGTCGCGCATGCCCGTTGCCACAACAAAAGCAGCAGAGGAACGCGTCATGCCCATCACCAGCGCCAAACACAGTATCGCCACCCCCGTCAGCCTCAGCCAGCGACTGATCGTCGCGATCGGCGCCAGCCTGCTGGGCCTGTGCCTGGTGTACTTCGCCGGTTTCTCGCACATCGAGGCGGTGCACAACGCCGCCCACGACACCCGCCACAGCGCCGCCTTCCCTTGCCACTGAGTAAACCCGCATGATTACGCGCATCGCCCGTACCGCGGGTTTCAGCGGCCTGCTCGCTGCCCTGTTGCTGACCCTGCTGCAAAGCTTCTGGGTCGCCCCACTGATTCTCCAGGCGGAAACCTACGAATCGGCCGCCCCGGTCGGCGAACACCATGAGCATGGCGACGCCGCCGCACCTCATGTGCATGAGCACAGCGCCGAGGCCTGGGCGCCGGAAGACGGCTGGCAGCGCGTGCTGTCCACCACCGGCGGCAACCTGGTGGTCGCCGTCGGTTTCGCCCTGATCCTGGTCGCCCTCTACAGCCTGCGCGAACCTAACCGCGTGGCCACCGGCGCGCTGTGGGGCCTGGCCGGCTTCGCCGTGTTCTGCCTGGCGCCGACCCTGGGCCTGCCACCGGAGCTGCCCGGCACCGCCGCCGCCGACCTTGGCCAGCGCCAGACCTGGTGGATCGGCACCGCAGCGGCCACCGCCGCCGGCCTGGCATTGTTGGTGTTCGCCCGGCACTGGCTGCTCAAGGCACTGGGTGTAGCCCTGCTGGTGATCCCGCACCTGGTCGGCGCACCACAGCCGGCAGTGCATGAAAGCCTGGCGCCGGAAGCCCTCGAGACCCAGTTCAAGATCGCCTCGTGGCTGACCAACGCCGCGTTCTGGCTGGCCCTGGGCCTGCTCAGCGCCTGGCTGTACCGTCGCTCCAGCCAGGCCTGATGCGCGACCTGCCTGCCCAGCCGGCGTTGTACGCCGGCTTTGGCTGTCGCCGTGGCTGCCCGGTCGAGACCCTGGCGGTACTGCTGCGCCAGACCCTCACCCGCAACGCCCTGCCCCTCTCGGCCCTGCGTGCCATCGCCAGCATCGAGCCCAAGGCCCGCGAGCCCGGCCTGCTGGCACTGGCCGAACGTCTGGGACTGCCATACATCTGTTTCGATGCCGCGCATTTGCTGGCCTTCGAAACGCAGCTCAGCCAACGTTCAGCCACGGCGTATGCCCAGACTGGCTGCTGGGGCGTCGCCGAAAGCGCCGCCCTGGCCCTCGCTGGCGATAACGGCCGCCTGCATGTGCCGAGGCAGGTCCTCGGCAGCGCTACCCTGGCCCTGGCCATCGGCGGATAATACGCCACTCCCTCTACAAGGAATCCCCATGACGGTCTATTTCATCGGCGCCGGCCCCGGCGATCCCGAGCTGATCACGGTCAAGGGCCAACGCCTGATCCGCCAGTGCCCGGTGATCATCTATGCTGGCTCCCTGGTCCCCGCCGCCGTGCTGGAAGGCCACCAGGCGCACACGGTAATCAATAGCGCCGAACTGCACCTGGAACAGATCGTCGAGGCGATGCGACAGGCCCACGCCAACGACGAGGACGTGGCTCGCGTGCACAGCGGCGACCCCAGCCTGTACGGTGCCATCGGCGAGCAGATTCGCCACCTGCGTGAACTGGGCATCGACTACCAGATCGTCCCCGGCGTCACCGCCACGGCTGCCAGTGCCGCGCTGCTCGGCTGCGAGCTGACCTTGCCCGATGTGGCGCAGACCGTGATCCTCACCCGCTATGGCGACAGTTCACCAATGCCGGCCGGTGAGCAGCTGGCGGACCTGGCTCGTCACGGTAGTACCCTGGCCATCCACCTGGGCGTACGCCACCTGCCCCGCATCGTCGAGGAACTGCTACCGCATTATGGCGCCGACTGCCCGATCGCCGTGGTCCATCGCGCCACCTGGCCGGACCAGGACTGGGTCAAGGGCACGCTGGCCGATATTTGCGAGCGTGTTGCTTCCAGGGATTTCCGTCGCACCGCGCTGATCCTGGTCGGCCATGTACTGGGCGACACGCCGTTCGCCGACTCGGCCCTGTATCGCGCCGGTCACGCCCATCTCTACCGGCCCGGCTCGTGAAGCGATTGCCGACCGGGGGCGTGACGTAGCACACTGGGTTTTCCAACTGGACGGAAACCAAGCCCATGCTCGAACTGCGCCCCAACTGCGAATGCTGCGACACCGACCTGCCGGCCGAAAGCCCGGATGCGCTGATCTGCTCGTTCGAGTGCACCTTCTGCCGTGCCTGCAACGACCGGCACTTCCACAACCGCTGCCCGAACTGCGGCGGCCAGCTAGTGGCCCGCCCCACCCGCGTCGGCAAGGCGCTGGACAAAAATCCTGCCTCGGCACAGCGTGTGCACAAGCCGCACGCCCCCTGTGCCTGAACCTCACTTGTAGGACTTTTCTACAGGTTGGTGTAGTTTTTTCAACACACCTATACTCGCCTATTACCAAGGCTCCTGAATATCCGTAAGGTGCGCGCTGCCCAGCAAGCCTGCTGTCCAGCGCCTATAGAAGGCTGGAAGCTGGCTGCACTTTGACAGGAGTTACCTGAATGACATCCGTGCTGTTGGTCGATGACCATCACATTGTTCGACTCGCCGTACGCATGCTGCTCGAACGTGAACGCTTCACCGTCGTGGGGGAAACCGGCAAAGGCAAGGAAGCTGCCCGCCTGGCCGAACAGACCAAGGCGGATGTGGTCATCCTCGACATCGGCCTGCCAGACCTCGACGGCATGGAGGTGATCAAGCGCCTCAAGCTGATCGACCCGCCGCCACGGATCATGGCCCTGACCGGCCAGCCAGCCGACCTCTATGTGCGTCGCTGCATGGACGCCGGCATCTCGGCTTTCGTCAACAAGGACGAAGACCTCGACGCTCTGGTCTTCGCACTCAAGGCCTTGGTCAAAGGCTACTCGACCTTCCCGCAGATGGCGGTCAACAGCAACACCCTGGAAAGCGAGACAGAGCGCCTGGCGCTGCTGTCCAACCGGGAAATGGAAGTGCTGCGCCGACTCAGTGCCGGCCAGAGCAACAAACTGATCGGCGAGCAGATGAACCTCAGCGCCAAGACCATCAGCACCTACCGCGGCCGGATCATGGAGAAGCTCAAGGTCGAGTCGCTGGTAGAAATGGTGGACCTCGCCAATCGCAACAATGTGGTCTGAACCATGAACAAGGGGGCATCAGTGTGCCTGCTGCTGGTCGCATTGCTGTCGCCATCCGTGCTGGGTGAGGTGCACAGCGAGCCACGCCAGCTGCTGGCCCGTGCCCTGAGCGCGGCGCCACCGCTGGCGGTGGCCGCCACTGACCGACAATGGCTGAACGAACGCAAGCGCCTGGTGCTGGGCAGCTCACGCCCGGACTATCCACCCTTCGACATCAACATCAGCCAGGCCGACTACGAGGGCCTGAGCGCCGACTATGCCGGTCTGATCGCCGAACAGCTCGGGGTACCGATCGAGGTGCGACGCTATGCCAGCCGCGCCCAGGCGCTCGACGCACTGCGTGCCGGCGAAATCGACCTGCTGGGCAGCTCAAATGCCTTCGAGGCCAACGATGCGGACCTGACGCTGAGCCTGCCCTATGCCGACGACCTGCCAGTTATCGTGTCCCGACAGAACCGGAGCCTGCGCGTAGAGGACAAGCTGGAGGGGCTGCGCCTGGCGATGGTCGACCATTACCTGCCCATTCACACTGTGCAACGCCTATACCCCAACGCTCAGCTGCGTCTCTACCGCTCCACGCTGGCCGGTGTGACCGCGGTGGCGCTGGGACAAGCCGATGTCTACCTGGGTGATGCCATCAGTGCCGACTATGTGATCGCCAAGGGTTTTCAGGAACGGGTCAAGGTCGACCATTTCGTCCAGATGCCGGCCAGCACCTTCGCTTTCGCCCTGGCCCGAGACAACCCTCGCTTGCTGCAACTGGTCGACCTCGCCCTCGGCCGCATCTCCGACAGCGAACGGCTGAACATCCTGCGGCGCTGGACGGGCGGCAGCACCAGCTTCCTGCTCGACCGCCGCCTCGACGCCCTGACCCACGAAGAACGCGAGTGGATCGCCCGACACCGGCAGGTCAAGGTGATGATCAACACCACCCTCGCCCCCCTGAGTTTCACCGACGCCCAACAGCAACCACGGGGTATCGCCCTGGACTTGCTGGAGCGCATAGGCCTGCGCACTGGCCTGCAATTCCAGATCGTCGAGTCGGAGTCGTTCGAGGACATGGTCGAGCACGTCACCCAGGGCAAGGTGGACATGGTCGGCGCCATCGGCTACGGCGTGCATCGTGCCCAACGCCTGCGCTACACCCGCCCCTACATGATCAGCCCGCGGGTGCTGGTCACCCGCCAGAATGCAGCGCCACTGGACGCCAAGCAGCCGCTGCAGGGGTTGCGCGTGGCGCTGCTGCGCGGCTCGCCATTGCTCGACGACCTGGAACACCAGGTCGTCGGCCTGCGTACCCTGGAGGTCGAAAATCCCCTGCAGCTCATGGAGGCGGTGGCCAACGGCAATGCCGACGTCGCCATCAACTCGCACGTCAATGCCACCTACTTTATCAACCAGGTCTTCAGTGGCCGCCTCAGAATCGCCGGGCTACTGGGCGATGAACCCGCCCTGGCAACCTTCGCCGTCAGCCCCGCGCTGCCACAACTGCAGGCGATCCTCGACAAGGCGTTGCTGAGCATCCCACCCGATGAGCTGGAGCAACTGGTCAATCGCTGGCGCACCAACGCCGTAGCCAGCGACAGCCCCTGGCGCAACTACCGTACGCTGGCGCTGCAGGTCCTGGTGCTGGCCACGCTGCTGCTGGCCGGCGTGGTGTTCTGGAACAGCTATCTGCGCAAACTGATCCAGCAACGCAGCGAGGCCCAGCGTGCCCTGCAAGACCAACTGGCGCTCAGCCGCGGGCTGCTCGAACAGCTGCGTCAGGCCAAGGACGACGCCGAGCAGGCCAGCCGGGCAAAAAGCACCTTCCTGGCGGTCATGAGCCACGAGATCCGCACACCGATGAACGCCGTTATCGGGCTGCTCGAGATGGCTCTGGAAGACAGCCGCTACGGCCACAGCGACAGCCAGGCGCTGGAAGCGGCCCACGATTCAGCGATCGGCCTGCTCGATCTGATCGGCGATGTACTGGACATCTCACGCATCGAGTCCGGCCACATGACCTTGCAACCAGTGGCAACCGACCTGGTCGAAGTCGTGCGCACTACCCTGAGGGTCTTCGAAGGCAATGCCCACTTCAAGGGGCTCGCTCTGCGTACTGTACTGCCCGATGCAGCGGCCTGGGTACTTGTCGACCCGTTGCGCCTCAAGCAGGTGCTGTCGAACCTGCTGAGCAATGCGATAAAGTTTACCGACCAGGGCCAGGTCGACGTGTCATTGACAGTGACCCCGCTCGGCGCAGGCCTGCAGCAGGTCACGCTACAGATCAAGGACAGCGGTGTAGGTATCAGCCCCAGCGACCAGGCACGGCTGTTCACCACCTTCTCCCAGGTCGATGGCCGCCAGGCACGCCAGGGCGCGGGGCTGGGGCTGGTGATCACCCGAGAACTGTGCGAACTCATGGGGGGCGAGCTGACCTTGCACAGCATCGAGGACCTCGGGACCCAGGTCGATGTCCGTCTCACCTTCCCCGATGCCGAGCCCACCACCAGAGAAGCGCTCGACCACGCCTTGATCGAAACCAGCAGCGGCCCCCTGCAAGTTCTGGTGGTCGACGATTATCCGGCCAACCTGCTGCTGCTCGACAAGCAACTGCGCTCACTGGGCCATCAGGTGACACTCGCCGATCAGGGCAAGGCGGCGCTGGCACTCTGGCACGCCGGCCGTTTCGACGTGGTGATCACCGATTGCAGCATGCCGGTCATGGACGGTCATACGCTGGCCCGCAACATTCGTGCCGAGGAAAGCGAGGCTGAATCTCCGGCCTGTCACATCATCGGCGTCACCGCCAACGCCCAGGCCGAGGAGCGTCAACGCTGCCTCGATAGTGGCATGGACGAATGCCTGTTCAAACCGATCGGCCTGCAGACGCTCAGGGCGTGCCTGTCGCTGGTCGCCGCCCCCCTTCGCGACCAGATCCCCGAGGGGACTCGGCCCAGCGGTTTCGACCTGGCCGAACTGCGCCACCTCACTCAGGACGACCACCAGTTGATCCGGCGCCTGCTGGAACAACTGGCAAAAAGCAGCGCAGAGGATCTGCAGGCCTTGCATACGCTCGGCGCCGATCCGTCGCCAGAAGCCCTTGCTCCGGTGGTACACCGAGTCAAGGGCGGCGCGAAAATGCTCAGGGTCAAGGGCGTCAGGCAAGACTGCGAGGCCCTGGAGCAGGCCATCGCCCAAGGCCTGCCGGTGGACCAGCGGCTCGCCCGACTGCGGGCGAGCTTGCACGGCCTGGAACAGGAACTACGCCAGAGCCTCAGTGCAATTGAAGGGTCGAACTGATCTGGCTGATGGCGTCCACCACGTGCCGAGAGCCCTGCTGGATCTCCATGATCACCGTGCCGGCCTCGTTGGCCAGCTCCACGCCCAACCCCGTGCGGGTCAGGCTCGACTGCATGCTGGCCACCGCGGTGAGTGACAGGTCGTGGTTCTGCCGCACCACCTCGACAATCTCCAGGGTGGCCTTGCTGGTACGCGCCGCCAGGTTGCGCACCTCGTCGGCGACCACGGCGAAGCCCCGGCCATGCTCGCCAGCGCGGGCCGCCTCGATGGCGGCGTTGAGCGCCAGCAGGTTGGTCTGGTCGGCGATGCCGCGAATGGTCAGGACAATCTGCCCGATCACCTCGGACTGCTTGCTCACCGCGTCGATGGTGCGGGCGGCGTCATTCAACTCGGAGGAAATCTGCTCGATCACCTCCACCGCCTGCTGCACCACCTGAGTGCCCTTGCGAGCGCAGGCGTCGGTCTGCATCGAACTGGCGTGGGCGGCATCGGCGGCGGTCTGTTGGGTACTGATCTGACGGGTGATATCGCTGGCGAACTTCACCACCTTGTACAACCGGCCCTTGTTGTCGAAGATCGGGTTGTAGGACGCCTCCAGATACACAGTCTGGCCCTGCTTGTTGACGCGTTCGAAGCGGTGCGAATGGTACTCGCCGCGGTTGAGCGAGGCCCAGAAGTCGCGGTACTGGGCCGACTCGCGCTCATGGGGCAGGCAGAACAACCCATGGTGGCGTCCGACCACCTCCTCCAGGCGATAACCCATGGTGTCAAGGAAGTTCTGGTTGGCCTTGATCACCCGTCCGGCCGGGCTGAACTCGATCACCGCCATGGAGCGGCCGATGGCCTTGAGCAGGCTTTCGCTCTCATGCTCCTCGATTACATGCCGGGTGATGTCGGAGGCCACCTTGATCACGCTTGTGACCTGCTGGCGCTCGTCGATCACCGGCATGTAGCTGGCCTCCAGCCACACCTCGCGCCCCGCCTTGTCCAGGCGTTCGAAGGTGCCACTGATAGCCTTGCCCTGGCCTAGTTCGCGCCAGAGTTGCTGGTACTCGGCGCTCTTGGCGTAGGTCGGATCGCAGAAGATCCGGTGGTGCTTGCCGCGGATCTCGTCGACGCTGTAGCCCATGGTCTTGCAGAAATGCTCGTTCGCCTCGAGGATCGTGCCATCCGGCGCGAACTCGATCATCGCCATGGAACGGCTGATCGCCGCCAGCTTCGCCTCCATGTCCGCCAGGGCCTGGCGGGCGCGCTGGATTTCGACCAGATCGGACTTGCGATGGTATTCGAACATGGGCCGGGGCTCCTGTATCCACGAGATGCCCTGAGCATAGATCGGCGTTAGAGCCATGCAAGCGATCTGATATCACTTTTGGATTAGGCATTTGTACCGTCTGTCCGTTCGTGACCTGATGATGCTATCAAGCCCAGATCTGAGGCTGCGTAAACACTGCTCTATACTCAGGCGACGGCGCATGAGCGGAGGGGTACGCATGAAGATCGTGGTCACCAGCATCCTCGTCGACGATCAGGCCAGGGCCCAGGCCTTCTACCACCATGTCCTGGGCTTCGAACCCAAGCACGACATCCCCATGGGCAAGCACCGCTGGCTCACCCTCACCTCCCCCAATGACCCCAACGGCGTCGAGCTGCTGCTCGAACCCGATGCCCATCCGGCAGCCAAGACCTACAAGGCCGCGCTCAAGCAGGACGGCATTCCCGCCACCTCGTTCGGCGTGCGCGATATCCAGGCCGAGTATGAACGGCTTTGCAAGGCCGGCGTGCAGTTCACCCAGCCACCCACGGCCATGGGCCCTGTCACCGTGGCCGTGTTCGACGATACTTGCGGCAACCTGATACAGATCGCCCAGCGGCATTAGCCGGCACCCCCTGCCTGATACCCGCGTGGTTTTCCCCGCGGGCTGCTACATTGCTGACTTCCCCCGGCGCAGCCAGAACAAGGACAACCCATGCGCTACGAATTCAGCGAAGTGCTCAACGACCTGATCGACTATTTCCTGCTTGGTGATATCCAGTTGCTCGAACAGTTCAAGGAAGACCACGACCTGCCCGACGACCTCGCCCGCGCCTTCACCAGCACCGACAGCGGCGACCTGGCGGTGGCGCAAGGGGTGATCCTGCCCCTGGCCGGAATCGATAACCTGCCTTATCGCATCCTGTTCACCCTCGACGAGCGCACGCCGGCACTGCTGGAGCCCGGCAGCCGTCTCAAGCATCGTCGCGCGGGGTATGTGCTGCGGGTCGAGAACCGTGCGCTGATACTGTTCACCTGGCGCGTCCTGCAGCACTTCACCAACAAGACCCTGGGCGACCTGCTGGCGCGCTACCAGGAGCCGGGGCGGCCGATCATCGAGCTGGACAACGGCTGGTACGTGGTGGAGGTACTGGCGGGCGCCGTGGTGCGTGACGGGTTGTACGAACCGGCGATCGAGTTCGTGCTGAAGAGAACCTATGCCAAACCGCAGATGGCGGCGGTGGATGTCGGGTATCGATTTACCTTGCGTGGGTACTTCGACTGATCAACCGTCATCGCGGGGCAGCCCGCTCTCACGAATGTGAGAAGCGGGCTTGCGGACGAGTCAGGTATGGTTGATATCGCGATCCTTGGTTTCCGGCAGGAAGAAGATCCCCAGCACCGCGGTCATCACCGCGATCACGATCGGGTACCACAGCCCGTAGTAGATATCACCGGTGGCCGCGACCATGGCGAAGGCCACCGTCGGCAGGAAGCCACCGAACCAGCCATTGCCGATGTGGTACGGCAGCGACATTGAGGTGTAGCGGATCCGCGCCGGGAACAGCTCGACCAGCCAGGCGGCGATCGGGCCGTAGACCATGGTCACGTAGATCACCAGGATGCTCAGCAGCAGCAACACCATCGGGTAATGGATCTTCGCCGGGTCGGCCTTTTCCGGGTAGCCGGCTTCTTTCAGGGCCGCCGTCAGGGTGGCGGTGAAGGCATCGCTTTGGGTCTTCAGGTCCGCCGCGGCCAGGCTGCTGCCCTCGAAGCTCGGGATCACCCGCTCACCGATGCGGATCTGCGCCACGCTGCCAGGCTCGGCCTTCTGGTTCTCGTACGGGATCGCCCGCTTGGCCAGCAGGCTCTTGGCGATATCGCAGGAACTGGTGAACCGGGCCTTGCCCACCGGATCGAACTGGAACGCGCACTGTCCGGGGTCGGCCACCACCACCACCGGGTTCTGCTCCTGGGCGACGAACACATCCGGGTTGCCGTACTCGGTCAGCGCCTTGAAGATCGGGAAGTAGGTCAGCGCGGCGATGATGCAACCGGCCATGATGATCTTCTTGCGCCCGATGCGGTCGGACAGGCTGCCGAAGAAGATGAAGAACGGTGTGCCGATCAGCAGCGAGCCGGCGATCAGCAGGTTGGCGGTCTGCGGATCGATCTTCAGCGTCTGCAGCAGGAAGAACAGCGCGTAGAACTGCCCGGTGTACCACACCACCGCCTGCCCGGCGGTGCCGCCAAGCAACGCCATGATCACCACCTTGAGGTTGTCCCAGCGGGCGAACGACTCGGTAAGCGGCGCTTTCGACGCCTTGCCTTCGGCCTTCATCTTAATGAACACCGGCGACTCGTTGAGCTGCAGGCGGATGTACACCGAGATCGCCAACAGCAGGATCGACAGCAGGAACGGGATGCGCCAGCCCCAGGCCTCGAACGCCTCAGTGCCCATGGCGGTGCGGCAGGCCAGGATCACCAGCAGCGAGAGGAACAGGCCGAGGGTCGCGGTGGTCTGGATCCACGCGGTGAAGAAGCCACGCTTGCCCTTGGGCGCATGTTCCGCCACATAGGTGGCGGCGCCGCCGTATTCACCACCCAGCGCCAGCCCTTGCAGCAGCCGCAGGCTGATGAGGATCACCGGCGCGGCCACGCCGATGGTCGCGTAACTGGGCAACAGCCCCACCACCGCTGTGGACACCCCCATGATCACGATGGTGATGAGGAACGTGTACTTGCGCCCGATCATGTCGCCCAGACGGCCGAACACGATGGCACCGAACGGCCGCACGGCAAAGCCGGCGGCGAAGGCGAGCAAGGCGAAGATGAACGAGGTGGTTTCGTTGACCCCGGCGAAGAAGTGCTTGGCGATGATCGCCGCCAGTGATCCGTAGAGGTAGAAGTCGTACCATTCGAATACGGTGCCCAAGGACGAGGCGAAGATGACTTTGCGCTCCTCCCGGGTGATGCCACGTTGGGGCGCGCTACTGCCCGTGGATGCGCTGTCAAGGACCGCCATGGGTCGCCTCCGTCTGGTTGTGGTAGACCGGAGTGCTCCATCAGATCCCAAAGCACGCACCCAGGCCCAACGGCATTGCAGGCTGCGCGAAGCACGACGAGGCATCGGCCTCGGATCGCGGCAAGTCACCTCAAGCATAATCGGCCTTTGAACGATATCCACTCGCATGAGTGTTTATCGACCAAAACAGACAGGAAGCCCGGAATGAACGAACGACAGGACAGCGCTTGGCGGGGGCGACTCTGGCTGGCCGATGACCATTGCCTGCTGCTCGGCACGCCTGGGCGCACCAGTGTCCACGCCCACTATGCCCACCAGGTGCTGCTGCCCCTCGAGGGCGAGGCATGCGTTGAGATCGCTGGCGAACAGTGCAGCGGCAGGTTGCTGGCCATCGAGTCGCTGCAGCCCCACGCCATGCCCGGGCATCAGACACCCTGCATCACCTTGTTCGCCGAACCCCTGGCGTTTTCCCTGCAAACCCTGCTCGACGTCTGTCAGCAGGCGCCCCGTGATATCCCGGCCCTGGCCCAGGCGTTGCGCCAGGCGCCGCGCCAGCCGCTCGACCCACGCCTGGCACGGGCCCTGGCGCGGATCCGGGCGCTGGACGAGCAGCGCCTGCCAGCCACGACACTGGCGCAGGAAGCCACGGTGTCGATCAGTCAGCTGGAGCGCTTGTTCAGCGACAGCCTAGGCCTGTCGGTACGACGCCTGGTGCTGTGGCAACGCCTGCGCATGGCCCTGCGTCAGGCCCTTGACGGCATGTCCCTGACCGAGGCGGCCATGGCTGCGGGCTTTGCCGACTCGGCACACCTGTCCCGCAGCCTGCGTCAGCAATTCGGTATCCGCGCCAGCGAGGCCCTGCGCCACCTGCGTTCAGACACGCTGGCCTAGAGCCTGGCGCAGACTGTGCGGCAGTGGCGCCGGCGGCTGCACCGTGGCCTTCAGACGAAACGGCTCACGCAGCTGTGCCAGGTACGCTTGCGGGTAGTCCGGGCGATCACCGATGCCCATGTCGTCATCGGCCAGCCCATAGCTCGGCAGGTGCAGCGCGGTCCCCAGCAGGCGATCCCACAGCGGGAAGAACAGGGCGAAATTGACGTCGCCCAGCCTGCCATACTTCAGGTGGTGCAGCCGGTGCACGGGCGCCCAGGCGAACAGATGGCGCAGGCCGCCGATGCGCATGTCGACATTGCTGTGCTGCAGCAGCAACTGCACCGAGATACTGAAAGCCAGCAGCGCCGCGACATCCTGCGGCAAGCCCAGCAACAGTAACGGCAACACCCCGCCCAGGGCTTCGGCCAGCAGGTGCAGCGGGTGCTTCATCAGGCCATTGAAGCCGTACAGCCGGGTCACGCTGTGATGCACCGCGTGCAGGCGCCAGAGCAACGCGCTGCGGTGGCTGGCGTAATGCACCAGGGTGATGCCCAGGTCGGCCAGGGGCAGCGCCAGGAGCAGCTGCCACAATACGGGCCAGTGACTGGGCCACACCCCGCTGGCCGGCAGCCAGCCAGCGAACAGCGGTATCACAGCGATGCTGGCGATGTTGAGCGTTTCGTTGACTAGCGCGTGCAGGCCGTCACGCCCGCCCTCCCCGTCGGCCTCGCTCCAGGCGGGCTTGTAGGGATACAGCGCTTCGCAGGTGAACGACAGCAGGATCGCCACGCCGAGCAGGGGCAGCAGCCAGAGGATGTCGGCGCCGAGGTCGATCAGGTAGACGGCTGTACCGATAAAACCGAGGAAAAAGCAGGGGGCGTAGAGGATGCGCATGGAAGGCTCCGGTCATGGATGGAGCCGCCAGTGTTGCCGAGAGCCTGAGCGTGACGCTTGAACGAACGGCGCATTTCCTGTGTAACGACTATCTTGGGCCGTACGCCCACCCTGTAGGAGCGGCCTTGCCGAGGCGTCGGACCGGTCGGAAAGGGCCGCAGAGCGGCCCCGGGATTTCAACATCAATCGCCGGGGCTGCTGCGCAGCCCTTTCGCGGCACAAGGCCGCTCTCATGGAACAAACCGTAACTCATTGATTTAGCTAGCCCCTGTGGGAGCGGCCTTGTGTCGCGAAAGGGCCGCATAGCGGCCCCGGCAATATCAGCTTGGTGCGCAGATCTGGGGGCGCTTCGCACCCCTTTCGCGACACAAGGCCGCTCCCACAGGGGGACAGTTCCCTGCGCGACAGCGCAGCCCCCAAAGGGCTGGGCGATCTCCTACAGGGGTCGTCGATCATTACCGAACACTCTAGATTCGCGTCGCCAATTGACGACGCATCTCGTCATTGGCGCCCTGGGCCTGCGCCAGTATCGCCCGCAAGCCTTGCACCTGGGCGTCACGCTGCTGCAGTTGCTCGTCCAGCAACCGGCACTGGGCCGTTGCCTGGCGCTGCTCGGCGAGCAGGCGTTCGTTGTCGCGATGCAGGCGGGTCAGTTCATCCTGGCGGGCGATGGCGCCCTGCTGCAGAGTCTGCAACTGGCCCTGCAACTGGCGCGCCTGGGTCTCGCTCCGGCGTTGCTCCTGCTGGCGCTGTTCGAGGCTGGCGCGCAGTTGCTCGTCCTTGTCGGCCAAGCGCGCTTGCAGTTCGCCCTGGGACTGGCGGAGGCCGGCACTGTGCAACTGTTCGGCCTGCAAGGTGGCCTGGCTGGTGGCCAGGCGCTCTGACTCGGCCCGCAGCGCACCACTCAAGGCCTCGACCTGGCGCAGCGCGCTGGCCAATTCGCGCTGGGCCAGTTGCAGCTCGGCCTGCATCGCCGCGCAACGGGCCTCTGCGGCGGCCTCGGCGGCGTCGATGCGCGCCTGTCCTTCCTCCTGCAACTGCGCGGCCAGCCGCTCGACCATCCTCCCCAGCGGTTCGCTGAGCGCCGCACTGTTGCCCAGCATTTGCACCGGCTGACGATCAAGCTCCTTCAGGTAGCGGTGAATGGTGGTCTTTGACCCGGTATTACCCAGTTCGATACGTACCGCATCGATACTGGGGTGTTCGCCGCGGGCCAACAGCGCTTGCCGCGCCTGCTGGACAGCTGCTTGGTCGATGCCTACACGCGCCATTGCTCACTCCATCGTTACATACCATGGCATGTACCATGTAATTTCGGTAAATAGTGCACGCTGCGCAGTGCCTTTTCAAGCGCGTCGGTAGCAGGTCATCCAGCGGACCTCTTCGCCGCCCTCTTCCAGGGTGGTCTGCACGCTGTACGAGCAACTGGGCTTGCTCGCGGCATCCAGTTCGATATCGGACAGTTTGGTGCGTCCGATGATGCGCTCCTGCTCCTCGGTGGACAGCGCCTCCCAACCGGTCATGTCATGCAGGCACTTCTGCCCCAGTACATAGCTGCCGCCGATGAACGCCGGGTTCTCGGTGCCGTCGACAAAACCAATGATGCTGCGCATGTCGAAATAGCGAAAACCCTGCACCTCATCGACCACCGTCACTGCCTGCCCCAGGCACTTGACCTGCAACGCGGCCAGCTCGAAGCACAGGTCCATGTGCTCGGCGCGAATATGCAGGAGGATGTCGCCCGACGTGGCCACTGCCTTGCGTGCGCCACTGCCGAACTCGCGAAAGGCATGCAGGCCGGCTGCGGGGTGCCGAACAGCCGCGCCCAGGCCGACGCCGAAAAACCGACGAACCATCACGGTCGCTTTGGTATAGCACAACCCGCTTGAATATCCGCCCCTCATAGATGAGATCTATCACCTCATCCAGGCTATCGATTTGACCGCGTCAAATTGCCTCAGCTAACGTGCCGCCCGCTTCGAAGCCGCCCCCCGCTGTCAAACCCCGATCCACGGCCTGAGCCGTCGTCCTTGCGTTCGAGTTGTTGAAATGTCTGTGAATACCCCCTCCCGGATCACCGAGCTGGTCATAGAAGCCGGCACCCGCAAAGCCCATCTGCCCACCCGCGCCACCCTGATCCTAGGCTTCTTGGCCGGGGCATTCATTTCCCTGGGCTTCCTGCTGGCGATCCACGTCAGCGCCATGATCCCCACGCCATGGGCCTCATTCGGCACCCTGCTGGGCGCCGCGGTGTTTCCCATCGGCCTGATCCTGGTGATCCTGGCCGGAGGCGAACTGCTCACCGGCAACATGATGAGCCTGCCCCTGGCGATGTTCGCCGGGCGTATCCGCCTGCGCGCGGTGGCACGCAACTGGGCCCTGGTGACCCTGGCCAACCTGCTGGGCGCGTTGTTCGTCGCCTACTGCTTCGGTCATCTGCTGGGGCTGACCGAGGGGCCGTACCTGGGCAAGACCCTGGCGGGCGCCACCAGCAAGGTCAGTGCGGATTTCCTGCATGCGTTCGTTTCCGGCATCGGCTGCAACTGGCTGGTGTGCCTGGCGGTATGGCTTTCGTACGCCAGCCGCGAGATGAGCGGAAAGATCCTCGGCATCTGGTTCCCGATCATGGCCTTCGTCGCCATCGGTTTCCAGCACGTGGTGGCCAACATGTTCCTGATCCCGGCGGCGATCTTTGCCGGCTACCTGAGCTGGGCCCAGTTGCTGGAAAACCTGGCGGCGGTGTTCCTGGGTAACGCTGTGGGTGGGGCGATCTTCGTCGGCCTGGCCTACTACGTCTCGTTCGGCGTACCGGCGCAGGAACAGGGCGCGCTGCAGTAACCGGCTTCAGCCACCGCCCTCGCGGCCCGGGCGAGGCGCTGCACGGCCTGGCGGCGGGTGACTCAGCTGTCCTGGCCCAGCACGTAGCGGTCGAAGTGCTGGATATGCTCATCGAGGTTGTCCTCGAGCATCATCCGGTACTGCTCGCAGAAGTACTTCAGCAGTTCTTCCCGCGCTGCGGCCATTTCCTGCGCGGACTTGAAGCTGCGCGCGGTCATCCAGGCATTGAAACGGCTGGCGGCGAAGGTCATCGAAGCGCTGACCTTGCCAAGATCCTCAAGCTTTTCGATCTGTTGGTTGGCCAGCTCGATATGCGCGTCGGCGCGGTCGTAAAAGGCCTGGTCGGTGGCTTGTGCCATGTCATCTACCTATTGGAAGCGTTGGGGTCAGGCCGTCTTGGCCTGAACGGTGAACAGGCTGGCCCCCAGCGTCATGAAAGACACGCCGAACAGACGGTTCATCAGGCGCGCGCGGTTCGGCGCGGCCAGCCTGCGCTTCAGGGCCTGGGCCAGGGTGACATAGAAAGCGTGGGACAGCATCGAGCACAGGGCGAAGGTGACTACCAACAGGCCGAGCTGGCCATCTGCGCCGTGGCCGGTGCGCATGAACTGCGGCAGGAAGGCGGCGAAGAACAGGATCGCCTTGGGGTTGGTCAGCGCGACCGTTACACCATTGAGCAGCAGCCGGCGATTGCTGGCGATGGCCTTGGCCGGCTGCTCCAGTTGGTCGAAGGCGCTGCTGCGGCTCCTCCACTGCTTGATGCCCAGGTAGATCAGGTAGCTCGCGCCGAGCACCTTGAGCAGCAGGAAGGCCGTGGCCGAGGTCTGCAGCAACACGCCGAGGCCGGCACTGGTGGCGGTGGACACCACCAGCAGGCCGAAGGCATTGCCGAGCGAACCGAGCATCGCCCGCCTCGGCCCGTGGGACAACGAATTGGACAGGGCCATGATGACCCCGGGGCCTGGCGACAGGGTCACCAGCATCGAGACAACGACAAAACCGAACCAATCGTGAAGCGACATCCTTGTACATCCCCGGACCGATAACGTGAGGCGGCGACTGTAACAGGATGCTGCGCCCAGCGGAAAGGTGAAGGACAGGCGTTCCGTGTGTCAGCTCAAGGCTGCGGATCGGCCACCAACGCCCCCGTTCGACGCCCCTGGCGCCCCACATCAGCGCCAGAGGCCACGAAATCATCCTGGCGCAGTACCACCAGCGCCAGCAGCGACGCCACGCCGGTGCCCACGTAGAAGTACCACGGCGCGGTAATATCCCCGGTCACCTTGATCAGCCAGGTGGAGATCAGCGGCGCGCTGCCGCCGAACACCGCCACCGGGATGTTGTAGGCCATGGCGATGCCGGTCGAACGGATGCGCGTCGGCAGCAGCTCGCTCATCAGCGCATAGGTCGACGAGGCGTACAGCCCGAACAGGATCGCCACCGCCATCAGCGGCCAGAACAGGGTGGCCGGGGTGGCGCCGGGCGCGGTCTTGAAGAACCAGTACATGGCCAGGGTAGCCAGGGTGCCGATCACCATCAGGAACGGCTTGCGCCCGTAGCGGTCGGTGAAGGCGCCGCCAAATGGCATCACCAGGGCCGCTGACAGGCTGGCGACGAACACATAGAGCAAGGTGGTGCCGCTGTCGAACTTCAGTGTGTTGGACATGTAGGTCGAGGCGAAGGTCAGCACCAGGTAGAAGATCGAGCTGTGCAGGGTGATGATGAAGAACACCAGGGCGATGGAGCGCTTCCACTGCCACACCTCGCGCAGCGGCGCCTTGGAGGTCTGCCCGGCTTCCACCAGCGCCAGGAACTCCGGGCTGTCCTCGAGCTTGAGGCGAATGTACAGCGAGATGAAACCCAAGGGGCCGGCGATCAGGAACGGGATGCGCCAGCCCCAGTCCTGCATCAGCTCGGCGCCCAGCGCCCAGGTCATGCCATTGGCCACGGCGCCGCCCAGCAACAGGCCGAGCACCGCGGTGACCATCAGCCAGCAGGTGGCAAAGCCCCGGCGACCGGGGCCGGCGTACTCGGAAATGAAGCTGGTGATGGTGCCGATCTCACCGCCGGCGGAGAAGCCCTGCACGCAGCGGATCAGCACCAGGATCACCGGTGCGGCGATGCCGATGCTGGCGTAGGTCGGCAGCAGCCCCAGCAGGAAGGTGGAGCCGGCCATCATCACCAGCACCGTGATCAGCGTGCGGCGGCGGCCGATCTTGTCCGCCAGCGGGCCAAAGAACAACCCGCCCAGCGGGCGGATGAAGAAGCTCAGGGCGAAGGCTGCGAAGCTCGCCAGCAGGCTGCTGGTGGGGTCGTCGGAGACGAAGAAGGCCTTGCCGATGTACAAGGCCAGGAAGCCGTAGACGCCGTAATCGTACCACTCGATCAAGTGGCCGGTAGTGGCGCCGATAAAGGCGCGGCGTCGCTGGCGCTGGGTATTGCCGGGTGACATGCCCATGTCGGGAACTCCTGTCGTGGTGCTTTCCATGAAAGTTGCGGGTCAGTGGCTGGCGAACGCCCCGTCGGGGTCCTGCAGCCACTGGCGCACCTGGGTCTTGAGAATCTTGCCGTAGCTGTTCTTCGGCAGCTCGGCGCAGAACAGGTACTTCTTCGGTTTCTTGAACGAGGCCATGCGCGCCAGGAACCATTGGTTGAGCGCCTGGGCATCGAGGCTGCCCGGTGTGCGCGGCACGACGAAGGCCACCACCGACTCGCCCCATTCGGCGTCGGCCTCCCCCACCACGCAGGCCTCGAACACCTCGGGGTGCTGGATCAGCACTTCCTCGACTTCGCGCGGGTAGATGTTGCTGCCGCCGGAGATGATCACATCCTTGCTGCGGTCGGTCAGGGTCAGGTAGCCGCGCTCGTCGAGGTAGCCGATGTCGCCGGTGCGCAGCCAGCCGTCCACCAGGGTCGCCTGGGTGGCCTGCGGGTTGTTCCAGTACCCCAGCATCACCACCGGCCCGCGCACGCTGATCTCGCCGGGTTCGCCGGCCGCCTGCGGCTGGCCGGCGCCATCCACCACGCGCACCTCGACACATGACTGCGCCCGCCCCACCGAAGCGGCGATGGCGGGCCAGCCAGCCTGCGCACGGTCGGCAATGGCCTGGCGCGAGAGCGCGCTGATGGTCATCGGGCATTCGCCCTGGCCGTAGATCTGCACCAGCCGCGGGCCGAAAGTGTCCAGGGCCTCGGTGAGGTCGGCCAGGTACATCGGGCCGCCGCCATAGACGATGGTCTTGATACCCCCGCCGTCATAGCCCTGCTGGCGGGCCTGCTCGACCATGCGCTTGACCATGGTCGGCGCGGCGAAAAGGCTGACCTGCCCCAGGGTCTGCGCCAGGCCGAACAGCTCGGCGGCCTGGAAACCCCGGGACAACGGCACCACGTGCCGGGCGCCGCAACGCACGTGGATGAAGTTGTACAACCCGGCGCCATGGGACATTGGCGCAGCGTAGACCACGGCGTCGCCGGCGCTCACCGGGTCGACATCCAGCGGATAGCACAGCGACATGGCGACCAGGTTGCCATGGGACAGCATCACGCCCTTCGACCGCCCCGTGGTGCCGGAGGTATAGAACAGCCAGGCCAGGTCGCTGTCCAGGCGCGAATGCGGCTGCGCCAGTTCATCGCTGTCGAGCGCGCCGGGCGCAGCCAGGGCAGGCAAGGTGAGTTCACGGCAACCGTCTGGCAGGGGCGCGCCGGCGAAGACCTCGCCCTCGTCGGTATGGATCAGGCGCGCTCCGGCGTTACCGACGATCCAGGCCGCTTCCAGGGCATGCAGCTTGCTGTTGATCGGCACCGCCACCGCCCCGCTCCACCAGATGGCGTAGAGCAGTTCCAGGTAGGCGCAGCTGTTCTTCATCAGCAGCGCCACCCGGTCGCCCGGTTCGATGCCATGGGCGTGACGCAGCTCCAGCGCCCGTGCCCGCACGCGGGCGGCGAACGTCCGGTAGTCGGCGACCTGGCGCTGCCCCTCGAACAGCGCCGGACGCTCGGGCCAGCGCTGGGCCGCATCCTGCAGCCAATGGGCGATGTTCATCCTCAGACCCTGACGGCTTGCAGCACGCTGGCATAGTTGGCCACCGCCATGCCGCCCATGTTGAACAGCAGGCCGAACTCGGCGTTGGGCACGCCCAGGCCAATGGGCTTGCCGGTCAACTGGGCGAAGCCCAGGGCATGCATCGACACCCCGGTGGCGCCCACCGGGTGGCCCTTGGCCTTGAGCCCGCCAGACAGATTCACCGGCAAGCGCCCACCCTGACGCACAATGCCGTCGTCCAGCGCTCGGTGCCCTTCGCCCCTTGGCGCCAGGCCCATGGCCTCGTAGATCAGCAGTTCGGCAATGGTGAAGCAATCGTGCACCTCGGCGAAACTCAGGTCGTTCAGGGTCACCCCCGCCTCGCGCAGCGCCCCGTGGATCGCCCGTTGTGGCCCCTCGAAGGCGAGGATGTCGCGGCGTGACAGCGGCAGGAAGTCGTTGACCTGGACCATCGAGCGGATCGCCACCTGGCGCCGCATCGAACGGGCGCGCTCGGGCGAGGCCAGGATGATCGCCGCCGCGCCGTCACTGATCAGCGAACAGTCGGTCAGGCGCAGGGGCGCCGCGATCAGCGGGTTGCCCGGCGACACCTGGTTGCAGTGTTCGAAGTCCATCACCCGGTGCATCTGCGCCAGCGGGTTGGCCATGGCGTTGGCGTGGTTCTTCACGGCGATGGCCGCCATCGACGCCAGCGGGCTGTGGTAGCGCTCGCTGTACTGCTGTGCCACCTGGCCGAACAGCTGGGCAAAGCTCAGCCCGGCCTCCTGCAGGGCGTTCTGGTAGCCGGCGCCGGCCAGCGCCCGGGTGACCTCGACCGTGCTGTTGCCGGTCATCTTTTCCGCGCCGACCACCAGCACCAGTTCGGCGGCGCCGCTGCGGATCGCGTTGATTCCGGCCTGGATCGCCGCCGAGCCCGAGGCGCAGGCGTTCTCGCAGCGGGTGGCGGGCTTGAAGCGCAGTTGCGGATCGGCCTGCAGCATCAGCGAGGCCGGGAAGCCGTCGGCCACCAGGCCCGAGTTGAAATGGCCGAGAAACAGCGCGTCGATCTCGGCGGCGTCGATGGCCGCATCCTGCAGGGCATCGCGGGTGACCTGGACGATCAGGTCCTCGAGGTTCAGGCCATCCAGACGGCCAAAGGGGCTGTGCGCGGCAGCGACGATGGAGATGGAATCGTGGAGCATGGTGGTTTTCTTCTGTCCTTGAAGCGGGTATTGCATACAATGTGGCAGTACCCGAATCCCACGCTAGTTGGGGCAACTACGTACGCGAGTAAGTAGTGAGCCGTACGGGACATGACCCCAAGCACCAAGGCAGGAAGCCTGATGACCGCACCCACCCACGCCTCCCCGGACCTCGAGCGCCTGGCGTTCCAGGTTTCACCCGCGCCGCAACTGATCACCGGCCACCGGCGCATGCTCGACTGCAACGAGGCCTTCGCCCGGCTGTTCGGTTATACCCGCGAAGAACTGCGCGGGCACCTGACCTTGCTGCTCTACCCTTCCCACGCCGACTACCAGAGCATCGGCGAACGCAGCGAGCACTGGCTGCGCAACGGGCTGGGCGCCTTCTACTCCGACGAACGCTTCATGCAGCACCGCAACGGCGAGGTGTTCTGGGCCAGGGCCCAGGGCTTCACGCTGACGGTGGAGGATCCGTTCAAGCTGATGATCTGGCATTTCGAACGGCTCGACCGGCAGCCGGCGCCGACGGTGCAATTGACGCCGCGGGAGCGTGAGATTTCCTTGCATATCGTCAACGGGCTGACCTGCAAGGAAGTGGCGCGGCAGCTGGGGATCTCGCATCGGACGGTGGAAGTGCATCGGGCGCGGTTGATGAAGAAGTTGCAGGCCAAGAACAGTGCGGAGCTGGTTTCGAAGATTATTTTTATCAGCTGAATGGCGGGCGTGGGAGACTTGCCTGGGCAGTGTGCATGACGGCGCAGGTGTTCAGGACCGACTCAAGGAGCGTGAAGGTGATGCCTGGCTCGTGCATCGACAGCATCAAAAATATACTTCCCAGCCGACGACTAAAAAATCACGTGATTTCATTGCCCAGCGCAAACCAGGAAACGTTGTCTGCGCTGGGCAACAATAGCAAAGATCAAACCATTAGCGGCCGCCATTGTCACGGACATAAGCCTCGCACGCTGCGAAACTCGCGGGTCCAAAAACACGGGCATATACTGCAGGAACGACGGCGTCGCACGCCGATACCTGTAACGTATCCGTTCCAATCCACGAGAAAACACAAAACCCGGTATCTGTCGCAGCAGGCAGAGCCTGCTGTGTTTCCGGAACATGTATTTCTTGAATTTCTACGTTATGTTTACCATCGGCATCCAGAATCGTGATGATTTTTGAAGATGCTGGAAAAGGGAACATTTCCTTGCGGCAAAATGGTGTAACCGCGGGAAGCAAGACGTCAGGCACCCAAAAATAAAAACCGAACATCGGTGGATAGATAAAGAAGGGTAGCTGCTCGATATCGACCTTTATATTGGCTGCAGAAGTGGTACCGACCGCAGCAATCTCGACCCAGTCACCAAAACGACGGGCCTTGTATTCCGCACGCCCAAGTTCCTTTTTAGCCATGACTATATCCCTGCCCTAGAAGTTATCCAAGATCATTTAGAATGGAAGTGTTTGCTCAAACTGAAATCAAGGTACGACCTTATCTAAAAGCAAGCCACTGCCAAATTTATTCGTGAGCGTCGCTTCGAAACAACCTTCAATTTCAAGCTCTTTTTTTGTGAAGGTGATGGTAACCATGCCCGGCAGCATCTTGCACGTATCAGGCCTGACTCTAACCACGGTCAGCTCAACGGGCGACACCCCTGTAAAGCCCTTGTTTACTTGAACTTCAAAGTCCTCCTTGCGGGTGCATCCATTAGACATGACATACAGCTCAATGGTGTCCTCATCAATCTTGAAACCGCGCAGCAACTCCAATACTTTCTGTATCTGTCCTTCAAGAGACATGATATCTTTCCTTTGGCAGATAGCGCCCATCACGTATCCCGCCCAGCTTGCCATTTAAGTATTACGAGACATCAGGTCGCCTGGCGGAACCCCTTTTAGTAGTTACTAACGAGTCTCCATACTACCCTGCACCCTCACTCTAGTTGACAACAAAGAGAATGGAGTATTTGTTTAGAAATAAATGGAAATTAAAAGCCGCCACGTTGCTTCCACCCCTATCTCACCGCTCGACTTGCGTTTCATACCTCCCTCAAATGCGCTTCACACCAATGAGAGACGCCAGGCAGTGCTGTCCAGTCGCCCGAAAGACTGAATCATCGCGTGGCCGGAGTTGAACACCGCCACTGAACCGGACCTTGCAATCCCCCCGCCACACCGAGACAATGCGAGCAATTACCATTTACATCCTGGATCCCGCTCTATGTCGACGCTCGACCGCTCGGCGCTTCACCAGCTGTACAGCGAAAACAACGGCTGGTTGAAAAGCTGGTTGCGCGCGCGCCTGGGCAATGCCGCCGATGCGTCCGACCTGGCCCACGACACCTTCCTGCGGGTCATGACCGCCCGCAACCAGGCGCCCATCCGCGAGCCGCGCAGCTACCTCAGCGCCATCGCCCGCGCGCTGCTGATCGACAAGGTTCGCCGCCGCGCCATCGAGCAGGCCTACCTGCAGGCCTTGGCCCTGCGCCCGGAGCCGGTCGAGGTGTCGCCGGAGATTCGCCTGTCGATCATCGAGATGCTGGTATCGGTCGATGCAATGCTCGACGAGCTCGGCCCCAGGACCCGCGACATCTTCCTCGCGGTGCAACTGGAAGGGCTGACCTATGCGGCGGTCGCCGAACGCTTCGACGTCTCGATCACCACGGTGAAAAACCACCTGATCCGGGCCATGACCCGCTGCCTGCTGGTGGTCGAGAGCTGAGGGCTGGTCAATGGATATGAAGACACTCGAAGCGGCCGCGACCTGGTACGTGCAGCTCAATGACGGTGATGCCGACACTGCACGGACCCAGGCCTGGCAGACGTGGCTGGCCGCAAGCCCGGCGCATGCCGAAGCCTGGACGCGAGTGGAGAAGCTTCAGCGACAATGGGCAATGGTGCCACGCCAGGCCGCGCTGTCGGGTTTGGGCGCGGCCCAGGCGCAGCGCCGCGAGGTGCTGAAAGTACTGGGCATGCTGCTGGCCGTCGGCGGCGGCAGCTGGCTGGCCAGCGAACAGGTGCCCTACAGCGCCCTCCTCGCCCAGCAGCGCACCGGCAGCGGCGAACGGCGCTCGCTGCGCCTGGAGGATGGCTCGCAGCTGGAGCTGAACGTCGACACCGCGCTGGATGTGCGTTTCGATGCGCAGGTACGGGCGATCCAACTCTATCGCGGCGAGATCCTGGTCAGCACCGCCAGCGACCCCGCCCGGCGTCCGTTCATCGTGCACACCGACAACGGCAGCGTGCGGGCGCTGGGTACGCGGTTCAGTGTTCGGCAGTTACCGGAGCAGACACGGGTCGGCGTATTGCAGTCGGCCGTCGAGATACGCCCCCGGCACCACCTCGACCGGGTACTACGCCTGGACGCCGGGCAACAGGCCGGCTTCGACCGCGACACGTTTGCCCGTGCCCAACCCCTGCCCGCCGACTCGACGGCCTGGGTGCAGGGCATGCTCAGCGTCAACGACTGGCGCCTGGGTGACTTCATCGACGAGCTCGCCCGCTACCGAACCGGCGTGCTGCGCTGCGCCCCGGCCATTCGCGGCATGAGCATTTCCGGCTCGTTCCGTATCGACGACACCGATATCGCCCTGGCGAACCTGCCCAAATCCCTACCGGTGAAGCTGCGCTACCTGAGCCGCTACTGGGTGAGCGTGGAGCCTGCCTGAACCCTGCACGAAAAAAGTTTTCCGCAATCTTGCTGATTTCGATTCTCGTCCGTCCATGACACAAGCCGCGACGACAGCGACTTTCCGCCATGACACGCAAGGATCACCCAATGCCCGCTCCCCACCCCACCGCCCGCCTGCGCCTGGCCATCCGCCGGTTCGCCTTTGGTCTGTCCCTCGCCAGCGTGCCCTGCGCGCTGCTAGCGCCGGCCCACGCCATGGCCAGCAGCCAGAACACCTACCATATCGCCGCCGGCCCCCTGGGCAATGCGATCACCCAGTTCGGCGTGCAGGCGGGGGTAACCATCTCGTTCGACACCGAGCAGACCCGCCACCTCAACACCGCCGGACTCGACGGCAGCTACAGCTTCGAGGAAGGCCTGCTGCGCCTGCTCGCCAGCAGCGGGCTGCAAGCCCAGCGCCAGGGCAACGGCGGCTATGTGCTGGTCCCGGCCGACAACGGCGCGGCGATGGAGCTGGGGCCGTTGACCATCGACGCCAACCGCCTCGACGCCACCAGCGAGGGCACCCAGTCCTACGCCGCGCGTGCGGTAACCATCGGCAAGGGCGTGCACACCCTCAAGGAGACGCCGCAGTCGGTCACCGTCATGACCCGCAAGATGCTCGACGACCAGAACCTCAACACCCTGGAGCAGGTGCTGGACAAGACCCCCGGCATCACCGTCTACGACTCGCCCATGGGCGGCAAATACTTCTACTCCCGTGGTTTCAACCTCGACGGCCAGTACCAGTACGACGGCGTGCCGCTGGATGTGGGCGGCAACTATGTGCAAGCCAACAGTTTCTCCAGCGACATGGCCTTCTACGACCGCGTCGAGATCCTCAAGGGCGCGGCCGGCATGATGAAGGGCTCAGGCTCCTCCGCCGGCGGCGTCAACTTCGTGCGCAAGCGCGGCCAGGACAAGGCCCATACCACGCTGACCCTGTCCGCCGGCACCTGGGACAACTACCGTGGCCAGGTGGATGTGGGCGGCCCGCTCAACGCGTCGGGCACCGTGCGCGGCCGCGCCGTGGCCACCCTGCAGGATCGCCAGTATTTCTACGACAACGCCAAGCGCCAGGACCAGGTGCTGTACGGCGCCCTCGACTGGGACGTGACGCCCGACACCACCCTGGGCGTGGGCCTTGCCTATGAAGACGTCGATGCCTCGCCGTGCTACACCGGCCTGCCCCGCTACGCCGACGGCAGCGACCTCAAGCTGTCGCGCTCTACCTGCCTGGGCGCCAGCTGGAATGACCAGCAAAGCCAGCGCATCACCGGTTTCGCCGATCTCAAGCATCGTTTCAACGACGACTGGACGCTGAACTTCGCCTCGGTCTACACCCACAATAACCAGAACATCGAGTACGGCTATTCCGAGGGCGCGGTACCGGTCGGCGCCAGCAGCGCCGGAATGCGCCGTATTGTCGGCCGGTTCGACTACGACCAGGACGACTACGGCTTCGATAGCTACGTCGACGGCAAGTTCGAGGCGTTCGGCCTCGAGCACGAGCTGATCGTGGGCGCCAACGCCAGTCGGCAGAAGACCCACGACTACTTCGCGCTGATGCCGCTCGGCGGCACCCAGAACCCCTTCGACCCGTCAGGGGCCTTCCCGCATCCGTCCAAGGACGAATTCCTGGCCAACCCCAGCCGTGGCGGCAGCGCGCCCAGCGACTCCACCACCAGCCAGTACGGCACCTACGCCACCCTGCGCCTGAAGCTGGCCGAGCCGCTGACCCTGGTGCTCGGCACGCGGGTCAGCTGGTACCGCAACCAAAGCGACTCCTACACCCAGGCCTGGGACTACTGGGTACACAACCGCAGCCAGGAGAACGGCCAGGTCACACCCTTCGCCGCGGTGCTCTACGACCTCAACGACGAGTGGACCGCCTACGCCAGCTACGCCGATATCTTCCAGCCGCAGAGCAACCTGGTGAATGCCCAAGGCCAGGCCCTGCAACCCAAGACCGGTGCCAACTACGAGCTGGGGATCAAGGGCGAACTGTTCGCCGGCGCACTCAACACCGCCTTCAACCTGTTCCGCACGGTCGAGGAGCACCGCGCCGAAACCGACTACGCCGCCACCTGCATGGGTTCGGGCGACCAGTACTGCTACACCGACAGCGGCAAGGTCCGCGCCCAGGGCTTCGAGGCCGAAGTCAGCGGCTCGCCAATCGAGCGCCTGGAGCTGCTGGCGGGCTACACCTATACCCAGACCAAATACCTGAGCACCATCAACCAGACCGACCCGACCGAGCTCAACTTCACCTCCAGCTTCATCCCGCAGCACATGCTCAAGGTCTGGGGCGACTATCAGCTCGACGGCGCGCTCGAGCGCTGGACGGTCGGTGCCGGAGTTTCCAGTCAGAGCGACAACTTCCGCCGCCAGGGCAACCTGAGCATCGAGCAAGCGGGCTACACCCTGTGGAGCGGCCGCGTGCAGTACCGCCTCGACGAACACTGGAGCCTGGCGTTGAACGGCAACAACCTGCTGGACAAGCGCTATTACGCGACCATCGGGGCTGCTGGCTGGGGTAACCACTACGGTGAGCCGCGTAACTTCATGGTGACGCTCAAGGGGAGTTTCTGATGGGTGCAGGGTCGGCGCAGTAAGGGCCAGGCCTTCAGGGTGTTCGCCACGAAGGCTTTTGCGCCTGTGAGATCGAGCGCCGCGCGGGCGGCGCTCGATCTCACAGGCGCTGCAAGGGTTGCGGCGTACACCTGGAGGCCCTCACTCAAGCACCTTGAGAAGGCTGTCCACAAGCACGCCAACGACTCATTGCCCGCGCACTGCTCCCGGCTCGAGGAAAGCCGCAACAGCGCTGGCAAACCGCTCCGGCTGATCGAGCATGACGAAATGAAAACTGTCATCGATCCGAGTGAAATGGATATCAGGTGTCGCGGCATAGGCCCGACGGAACACGGCATCGACGCTGGTTGCAGGCACGCCGTAGAAAGCGTCGTATGCATACACGACTTCAACCGGAGCGCTGATGCGACCGAGCTCGGGCCGCAGATCGGTGACCATCAACTCATACACCGCGTCGGCCACGGTCTTGCGATCGGAGCTGATTCCCGCAGAAACCAACCCTGGTCTGACCGCCTCGGTTTTAGCGAGTCGGGCTATAGATGCCGTCTGCATTGCTTCGCTCTGCTCCGGCGATGCAGCCAACAACGAACTGCGCATCGCTGCAGCCTGCACGATAGCGGTTTCGCTGGTGGCCGAAGGATCGATCAGCAACGTATAGAACGGCAACGCATCGACGATCATCAAGCGGCCGACCTGATCGGCATGGCGAGCCCCCAGCATCAATGCAACCTCTCCCCCCAGCGAATGGCCGATGATCACGGGTGCCTCGATATGCTGGGTGCGGATGTAGTCAGCAATTGCCTCGGCCACCGGAGCGACCACTGCCCCTTCGCTATCGGACACCGCAGGCAAACCGGCGAAGCCTGCGAGCTGCACGAGGTGAAGGCGGTGGTTCTGGCGTAAGCGAGTAACAAGGTCAGCCCACACCTCGCGGGACGAAGCCAGCCCCGGAATCAGGATCACATCCCTGCCCGCGCCTTCGACCTGGACCGAGATACGCTGCTGGTCAGTGTTTAACGGAGACGAAGGCTGGCCGGCTGACGCCGATAGCGACGCCGACATCAACGACAAGGTGGTCGCGACTATCGCGAGGATCATTGCGATACGCATCGGACTCCCCTCTCCAAGCGATGTACTTTCTGTTTCATGGCCACTCCTTTGACTGATGAGAGCCAGGCACTATACGGGCTTGTCGCCACGAAAGAAGGTGTTTAGGGCATTCGAATATGGTCTGGGTCGGTGCGGCGGCCCACCCAGACCGCCGGCCTTTGTTTCACACCTTCTTCAACATCCCCATATGCGCATCATCCATCAATGCCTTGGCCATATCGCCCAGGTAGTGCGATGCCCAGACCAGCACCGGTTCGTTGTCCATCACACCAATGAAGGAAGCCCGGCGTGCACTGTCGAGCAGCACGGAGGCCTGCTCCATGGCGTGGCTCGCGCAGTTGCCGGGCTCTACGCGGAACAGGGGCGCGCCTTTAGTGGCACCTTCCAGGCAAGTGCAGCTGCCGACGGTCCAGCCGAGCTGGCCGTGGTCTGCTGGTTTCGTTGTCCATTTGCGAAATCCTCTCTCGTGGAGCTAACCGTCACTCAATGATTTAGGCCGAGCCTGTGGGAGCGGCCTTGCGTCGCGAAAGGGCTGCGCAGCGGCCCCAGCAATTTTGATTGCGGCGCGGAACCTGGGGCCTGTGGCAGCTCTATCAGTGCAATGTGAATGACGGCGGTCGCGCACTCATCTGGAGCTGGGCCAAAGCCGACTCCAGCAGCATGCGGGTGGCATCAAGCTCGTGCATCATCGTCAGCATCACCAGGGTGGCCGGTGATTTTGGCAGGTGGCTGATCGACTGATGGGCGACGGCCAGTGCGCACATGACGTACTCGGTGGCCTGGACGAGGGTATCCTCGAGGAGATTGGGGGATTCGGTGGACGGTGGTGGATCCGGGACGATCTTGAGCATAAACACCTCGCAATGCATTAGTCAGACCGCCACCTCTTCACTTGCAGGTGAAGGGTGGTAGCTACGTGCAGGTCTGCAAGACCGGGGCATTACGAGGCAAAAACCCGGCTGACCAAAAGGTCACCCGCACGTAGCCACCATAAAGCGAGACCCACTACTCAACGCCGAGGCTCATGGTGAGCACCATCGTAATACCGCGCAGGCTTGCAGACCGGCCGAAACAGGTGCAAGGCCGCTCCAGGATCCTACTCTCGCCCCTCAAATCGTCGTCTGCTCAGGAACAACCCTATGCCGAGCGGCACTGCAAGGGCAGACATCAATCCCAGGTCAAAGCTCTGCAAACGAGTCTGGCTCAGCGCAACACAACCAATCAGTCCAGCAATGACCAACGCAACGCCTAGCCACTTGCGCAGCAAGTATGGCCTCATGAACCGTTCAAATAGAAAAGCCAGTGCAACGAAGATGACTGCCTGCGTAAATTCGGACATGTGCACCTCCTCTCAAGCCCTGATGATAAGTGATTCGGCAGTACGCTGCGGGCCAATCCCACCACTTACCTGAGCCTGAATGCTCACGACTACGTCACCAGCATGGTAGGTGGGTAAGACGTCATTAACGTAAGAGCGCACGCCCATACCTACAGCAGTACCGGCGGCAAGCCCTGCTACTGGCCCGGCCAGATTGCCCACAGCACGGGCAGCACCACCGAAAGCGGAGAGCGCCAGGTTAGCAATGCTGGTGCGCTGGGTATTGAGGGTGTCTGCTTGTTGACGGGTCAGCGGTTTGGAAATACCTACCATCATCACGCAGGGACAGTCGGGCATCCAGATGCAGCTGAAAGTTGACACGATCCCTATAGGAGCGGTCTTGTGCCGCGAAATGGCTGCATAGCAAGAAGCCGAAACTCATGGGTCGGGGAAAATCTTCATGTTGAAACCCTCTAGTTATGCTGATCAGCCCGCAACTCATCGCTTGCAAACGAAGGGGTGGCGGCCACGTACGGGCCTGCAAGACCGGGGCAACTAGAGCAAGCCCGACTGACCCGAAGGCCACCCGTACGCAGCCACCGTAATGCACGGCCAATGCCTTGAGACCAATGGCAATGGGTGGTGCTGATCTAGATGTCCCGCTCGGGCTTGCAGACCCGGTCGCTACTTTTTTGTAGCGACCCAGCAAGGCAAGGCTAGACCTAGGTTGGATGGC
The DNA here is from genome assembly GCF_003205295.1 of Pseudomonas mosselii. Taxonomy (GTDB): domain Bacteria; phylum Pseudomonadota; class Gammaproteobacteria; order Pseudomonadales; family Pseudomonadaceae; genus Aquipseudomonas; species Aquipseudomonas mosselii_B. The sequence goes on along the minus strand of NZ_QJRP01000011.1, from coordinate 120,243 downwards.
GTAAAAGCGGCCAAAGCATGCTTCGGAAACGGACTACTCGAAATAGGGAAAATCTGATTAATCCCTGTAGGACGCAACGCGGGATCTCTCCCCTGCCCGTCTACCCAGCCCCAAAAAAGACGGTTTACATCTCACCCAGAGCTTGTAGGGAATCCCCCACTTTTGGTCATCAGGTCTGAGAAGTTGCATATGCCCTACATCATGCAAGCCGCCATCCTTCTGGTACTGGGCGCACTCATCGTTCAGTTTCTGAAACCATACCCCTTACGCAAGTGGCTGGGCGTGGCGCTGTTGGCGGCGGGCCTGGTTGGCATCTTCAATTTCGACCAGCAGCAGGTGCTGGACTTTGACCTGGAGCTGCTGGCGCTCCTGGCCGTGCCGTTGGGCGCAGTGCTGTTCATGACGCGGCGGCGGTTCACGGAGGTGGACTGAAGCCCAGGTCCGGCTCTTGTAGGAGATCGCCGGGCCCTACGGTCTACGCAGTCATGCAGGGAACAACCTTACAAGCCTTACCAACGTGGGAGCGGGCTTGCCCCGCGATGCGGCATATGGCACCGGCGTTGCCGGTGATCGCGGGGCCAGCCCGCTCCCACGTAACCCAACAATCAGGCTGCGTTGAAAACACTGCCTTGGAGCAATGTCCGCCTCAGGTCGAGACGAAGAGTCTGAGCGTACGCGCAATCTCTCGGGCCTTGCCTGCGCTGGCTTTAGATTGATAGACAGCGAGAGCACTTCAGCCCGATCAGGCGGCCCCCTTCGCCTGCTGTTCCAGATGCACCTGCAACGTCGGATCGATCCCCAACGCACTGGCCAATTCATCAAGGTAGGCCCGCTCCGCATCCTGCTGGTCATCCACCAGCATTACACTGGCCAGGTACATTTCCGCAGCCATGCCCGGGTCCTGGGCCGACTGTGCCACCTCGGCGGCATCGAGGGGCTTGCTGACTTCCTCATCCAGCCACTGCTGCAGTTGCGGGTCGCTGGTGTGACGTTTGATTTCGGCGTAAATCAACTGTTCTTCCTGCGGGTCGATGCGACCGTCAGCCTTGGCTGCCGCAATCAGCGCGCGCAAGATCGCATGGCTGTGATCCTCGGCCTCGGGGCCAGACAATTGATCCACGGTACGCACGGCCTGTTGCGGAGCTGCCGCCTGGCTGCGCTGCCAACTTTGATAGGCCTGGAACGCCATCATGCCCAACGACGCCAGAGCCGCGTAATTGACGCCGCCAGTAGAGCGCCCCTGAGTAGGGGCGCCAGCGTTGCCAGCACCGCCACCCAGAAGGCCACCCAGTAAACCACCAAGGCCACCACCGCCCCCTGCTCCACTGCCGCCGCCAAGCAGCCCTCCCAGCAAGCCACCCAGGCCATCTTGCGCTGACATGCCGCCGCGCCCTTGTTGCGCTTGCGAGCCCTGCCCGGCCCGAAGCAACTGTTCCAGCAGATCACTCGTGTTCATGGCACCGCCCTCGGTCGGTAGTCGTCGCCCAGACAAGCAACGATAGCCCCCGCAAGGCGAACCGCCATTACCGTCTGGCCGACGGGTAAGCGGGGGCTTTCCGAGTGCAGCGAAGTAGCATGACCGCGCCCTGCGACCTGAACTAGAAGCAGGGGCTGGACCGCCTCTATTGCGGCAGTTTCGCGATCACCTTGATCTCGAAGTCGAAGCCGGACAGCCAGGTCACGCCAAGAGCGGTCACCGTAGGATAAGGCGCCTCACCCCAATACTCGGCCGCCACTTCCCAGATGGTTTCAAACTTCGAGTCGGGGTCGACCATGAAGATGGTCGTATCAACCACATCCTCGAAACTACTGCCGGCCTCGGCGAGGATCGCGTTGAGGTTGGCGAAGGCCAGGCGAACCTGCGCCGCCAGGTCCGGCTCGGCCGAACCATCCTTGCGGCTGCCGACCTGACCGGATACGAACAGAAACCCGTTGGAGCGAATCGCCGGCGAGTAACGGTGCAGCTCGTACAAAGCATGGCGATCGGGTGGGAAAACAACATCACGTTTGCTGGACATTACCTACCTCGTTCTAGGCCTTCGCGGCCCGGTGTTTACGGTGAGGCCACTATAAAAAGGCCACCTACCTGGATAAACGGGCAGCTCTGGTCATGACTGTTTGTATACTCCAAACAATCCAGGTGCGAACGAGGCGTGGAATGGACCGATTCGATGCAATGCAGGCGTTTGCCCGAGTGGTGGAAACCGGCAGTTTCACCAAGGCGGCCGCCACCCTGCACATGAGCAAGACCACCGTGACGCAGCTCATCCAGCAGCTGGAAGCGAGGCTGCGCGTGCGCCTGCTCAACCGCACCACACGCAAGGTCAATGTCACCGCCGACGGCGCGGCCTACTACGAACGCGTGGTCCGGCTACTGGTCGACATGGATGACGCCGAGACCAGCTTGTCCAGCGCGTCCATGACACCGCGCGGACGGCTGCGGGTGGATGTACCCAGCCCGCTGGCGCGAATGCTGCTCATACCCGCCTTGCCGGAGTTCTTTGCACGTTATCCAGAAATCCAGCTGACCGTGGGCGTGAGCGATCGCATCGTCGACATCATTGGTGAAAACGTCGACTGCGTGGTGCGGGGCGGCGAGATCACCGATCAGTCCCTGGTGGCGAGGCATGTGGGCGATTTGAAGCTCGGCATCTATGCCACGCCGGGCTACTTGCAGCGTTTCGGGACACCGGTACACCCCCGTGAGTTAGGGGACGGCCCGCACAAAACCATCGGCTTTCTCTGGTTTCGCACAGGCAAAACCTTGCCCTACGCGATGCAGCGTGGCGAGGAGCGCATAGAGGTCCAGGCCCGCCCGCAACTGACGGTCGATGACGGCAATGCGTACCTTGCCGCCGGCCTGGCTGGCCTGGGGATGCTCTGGCTGCCGCAGTACATGGCCAAGCCGCACCTGAGCAGCGGCGAGCTGCTGTCGCTGCTTGAAGACTGGCACATGTCGCCAATGCCGATGTACCTGGCCTTCCCGCCGAATCGCCATGTCAGCGCCAAGGTGCGGGTGTTTATCGACTGGATAATCGAATTGATGGCCGAGCATGCGCCGGTGGTTGGCTGAAACGGGGGTAAAGCCGTTTCAGGGTCAGGCACTCGGAATTTTTGCTTTTGTTCGTTTTCTGCCAGTGCGGTGAGAGGCAGCTATGAGTCGATAACGGTCAGTTGTGGCTCATGACTCGCGATCCAGAGCGGTCGCTCGCCAGAGGCCGCTATGGACACAAAGCTGCCTATAAACCCTACAATGAGTAGGAAAACATTCATTGACCATGGATCAATTAACTCAGAATTTTATTGTTGTTCGCTGAATGACCCGAAGCATACGTGGCTGAACGGATTCGTACACGGTTGATATTTTTACGCCCGTACTCGCAGGTCAAACCCGCTCCTGCGGCGATCGCATCTAGATCAAAGCCAGAAGCTCGCTTCGTTGTTTATGGCAGACGCTTAAGCCCGCAGTGATACTTGGCACCTGCAAGGCTTGCTTCAAACGCCTCGAGCCCTGCGTATATCTGTTGCATCCCAGATGCAGAAGCAGTGTACGACGGGTAAGGAACGCCGGCTAAAGCGCTAGGAGCATGAAGGGGTAGTTGAAGCGGTGCAGATCAGATTGGAACATGATCCAGGAAGGATGAAGGTTCGCCGGCAGACGGAGGAGCATCTCATCGGAACGCTCAAATACTGGATGGGAAGCACTCACTTCCTGACCAAAACCCTACCGAGGGTAAGTACCGAAATGAGCCTTCACGTGCTTGCCTACAATCTCAAACGAATGATGAGCATCTTTGGCGTCGCTGGGCTGATTGAAGCGATCAGGACATGAAACCAAGCGTTTTTTGCTCCCGTATACGGCTAGATGGGCCGCTGCCGCAGCCCTGATAGCACGGGCTGCGGCTGGTGTCCGACTGAGGTAGGTCTCCACTTGCAACTGCGAATTTACAAGCTACCCCAGCTTCTTTCGCTACTCGACGTACTTACTTGCATTTTCACACTGACTGGGTCGATAGCAGCCGGTAGTGAGTGACAGCTATCGACCCAAAGAAGACGGTGGCGACAGGCAAAAATCGGCCAATCGGCTACAGCGTCGAGCCATGCTGATGGGCAGAAGCCTGAGCAATAGTGAGGCCGTTAGCAGTGGCACTGGCTTCCAGCTTTGCACGCTCAGCGTCCAGAAATACATAGGCGGCTTGCAGCGTGGTGATCTTCGCTTGAACTTCGGCCATCTTGCTGGCGACCAAGGCCGCCCCTTGGGCGCAATCGATCGTATTACCCCGCTTGGCCGAAAGGATGTCGCCGATCTCGGCGAGTGAAAAACCGCCACTCTGAGCACTTTGTATAAAGGCCAGATCAACAACGGTCTGCTCGCTGTAGCTGCGGTAGTTGTTGGCTTGGCGATGGGCCACGATAAGCCCGAGTTGCTCGTAATAACGCAATGTATGGCGGCCGACTCCACTGCGGCGCTCCAACTCTCCAACATTCACAGTAAAAACCTCTTGACTGTAGAGTATGCTCTACACCTTAGCCTGCACCGATCATCCAGACAAGGGTTCAGACATGAGCGTGGAATGCTTCGTCACAGGCGGCAGTGGGTTTGTGGGTCAACACTTGTTGGCACATCTCACTGCAACAGGGCACACGACCCAGGTGCTTATGCGCAACCCCGACAACATCGGACACCTCAGAGAGCAGGTAACCCGCCTGGGCGGTGACCCTGCTTTTATTCATGCGGTTGAAGGGGATATCAGCAGGGAGGGGCTTGGACTCAGTGAAGCAGACAAGCAACGCGTGTCTTCGGCCTCCGTTGTTTTTCACCTCGCGGCGCAGTTTACCTGGGGTCTGACAACGGAGCAGGCCCGCGCGGTCAATGTGCAAGGAGCGCTGAGAGTCGCCAGGCTCGCGGCGAACCAGCGCGTCCGCTTACTGATGGTGGGCGGCTATATGGTGCAGAACATTACCTACCTTGCGAGTATCGGGATTGATAACGAGCACCCTGAAAACACTCATTGGCCAACAGTCTACGGCCGTGCAGGCGGTTACGAAGGCAGCAAGCTGGAGTCCCATTTTGCAGTTATCCGTTACATGCAGGAAGTCAGCGCAGATTACGCGATCGTTCATCCTGCCACGGTGTGTGGCCACAGCGAGAGTGGGCATATCCCTGAAGGACAACCATTGGCCGAACTCATTCGAAATCTGGCACTGGGCCGCTTCAAGGCTGTCCCTGGCTCCACCAGGCACTGGCTGCCATTGGTCAGCGTTGACTATCTGGTGAAGATGATGACCTGCGTGGCGTTCGACCCCGCGATGGCCAACCGGGAGGTCCTGGCGCTCTTCGAGCACACTCCGAACTTGCAGGGTATGCTCGAGCAACTGGCAAAAGCGCTGAAGATCAAGGCACCCCACCGCCATGTACCAATAGGGTTGCTAAAGGGGCTCTTGAAGATCCCCGGGCTGGCGGCCAGGTTCGCGATCAGCCCCGAGTCATTGAACTTCATTCAGACACAGCGCTTCGACATGAGTGAAAGCAAGCAACTGGAGCGAAAGTATCAGTTGGCACATCCCGACATGGCGAAAACGCTGGATAAGACCGTGCGCTACCTCCAAGGTTACTTGCCTGATTACCCTGCTCACTCTGCTTGCCCCCCTGTTGCAAGATAATGATGTCGCGCGCTCGGAGGAAGACTTCAGCCCGTGTAATCATGTCGGACCGTACCACGATTTAGCTGTTATATTATTGCACATGAACCAGATAGTTACTTCTTGACCGTCTGGTTAGCTAAATCGGGTCGACGCTCAACTTGATCCTCAGGGAAAAGGCGCGTGAATTGACGAAGCGTGACATTCATCTCGTTGTGCTATTGCTATCGGTCATAGGTTGTTCCCTCGCCTCGCTAACGCTCTGGAAGGTCATGGCCTCTCGCGAGCGTGCCTTGGAAGACATCGATGTCCATGGCCTGAACCTGACCCAGGCACTGTCCACCTATTCGGAAGGTATCGTCCGGCAGAGCTCAATGCTGCTGCTCGGCCTGGTCGAGCGCCTGGAAACCGAGGGCGCCGAACCTGGGCAGATCGAACGGCTGGGTCAGCTGGTCAAGCGTCAGCAGCCATTGATGCCGCCAATGAGCGGCATCACCATCTATGCGAAGGATGGTCGCTGGCTCATGTCGTCCAACCGCCCTACCCCCGTCGGGGCCAACAGCAGCGACCGGGCCTTCTTCATCCACCACCGTGACGACCCGTCCCGCGACCCTTTCATCGGCCTGCCAATCCGTAGCCGGGTCACCCAGGAATGGGTGATCACCATCAGCAGGCGATTCAACGATGACCGCGGTGAATTCGCCGGCGTTGTTGCCATGACGCTTGGCGTTGAAAACTTCCTGCAGCTTTTCGGCAGTTTGGACGTCGGCCATGACGGAGCCATTGGGCTGACCTTTACCGACGGCTCCATGTTGGTGCGCTATCCGTTTCGGGAACAGGACATGGAGCGCAACTTTTCAAAGTCGCCAATCTTCGCTAAGTACCTCATCGACCAGTCAGCCGGCACCGCATCATTCACCTCCAGCCTTGACGGCGTGGAGCGCCTCTATGCGTTTCGCAAGAGCGACAAGCTACCCCTGGTGACAACGGTCGCGCTGGGCAAGCAGGAAGCACTCTCGGCCTGGCGGCTCGAGGCGCTGCTGTCGTCGCTGGTGGTTGCGGCGCTGCTTGCATTGACCGGAACCATTGGCTGGCTGCTGATTCGGGCCATGAGCCGGCGTGACGCAGTCGAAAGCGAACTTCGACTGGCCCAGCAGCAACTGCTTGAGAGCAACCAGCAGCTTGAGCACCAAGCGATGCATGATGCGCTGACAGGACTTGCCAACCGACGCTGCTTTGACGAGACGCTGACCCAGGAGATCCGCACGGCCTACCGAGGCCGGACCACGCTGGCTTTGCTGATGATCGACATCGATCATTTCAAACGCTACAACGACACCTATGGGCATCCGGCTGGCGATGCTTGCCTGCAGCAGATGGCTCACCTGCTCGCCTCCTGCATCCGCCGCCCTCGCGATCTGCTGGCACGTTACGGGGGTGAGGAAATGGCTGTGATCCTGCCCGATACCGACAATGACGGAGCGACCGTCGTTGCCAGGCTGATGCTCGAGCGCCTGGCCTTGCAATCCATCCCTCACGAAGGCAGCCCTTTCGGGCATGTGACCGCCAGTATCGGTATCGCCTGCTCCGGCGGGCCAACCCTCGACAGCCCGTCATCGCTGCTGGAACGCGCGGACCAGGCGCTCTATCTCGCCAAGCAAGCAGGTCGCAATGGCCTGTATGTCGACCAAGCGAAAGCTCAAGACCAATGACAAGGAATGTACTGATGCAATCTCGTTTCGGCAAAGGGGTCGTCTTTGCACTGTGCGCCGCTGCACTGAATGCAACCATCGGCGTACTCAGCAAAGTGTTGATGAACAGTGGATTCAGCTCCAGCAGCATCGCCCTGATAAAAACCGTACTTGGCTGCCTGTTGCTGTCAGCCTTGCTCATGTTCCTCAAGCGGCCCGTGCATACGGCCAAGTGGCTCCCTGCCGCCGTTTGCGCCTTTCTCGGCATTTTTGTGCTGTTCCACTTTGAAACCTTGGCCTACAGCCATTACGCCGCTGCCGGCGTCGTGGTGATCCTGATGGCAAGCGCCTCCATTTCTTCGATCTTGCTGGGGCGGATCATCCTCAAAGACCCAATTACCGCCAACGCGACGGTAGGCGCCGGATTGACGATAGCCGGTATTGCCGTGATTTTTGGCGCTGACCTGGAACAAGGCTTCACCCTGCAAGGCGCAGTGCTCGCTTCGATCGGAGGCTGCGGATATGGCGCATTTTCGGTTGCCATGAAGCGCATGGGCGTTTCCGGAGGGCTGCATTTCACTCGGCAACTGTTGTTTTTCGGCAGTCTTTATCTGCTGATGCCGGCTGCGACCGACGGGTTCATCATCGCAGAGCTATCGATGGCGGCGGTCATTGCATTGCTGGCTCTGGCCGCATTGCCGACCATCCTCGGCTTCTTCTGTACCACCAAGGCCATCGAGTATCTGAAACCATCGCAAGTTCAGGCACTGGAACTGACGGAACCGCTGTTTGCCGCGCTACTGGCATTCTTGATCCTCAATGAGGTGCCGAGAGACACTTTGTACCTTGGCGCAGGTTTGATCCTCAGCGGACTGTGTTTCTCCAACGAGCTGATCCGGTTAGGCAGGAAAGCGCCACAGCCGTGCGGAGCGTGATTCGTTTATCTGCCAGCACCTGGCGAGCGAGCGCTGCCGCCATTACCAAACCGCTATATCGTAGGTCAGATAGATCCGGTTGCTGTCGCGACCTCGGGAAAAATCAGAACGGTAGACATAGTTACGAAGTTTCACGCCCAACCCTTTCACAGGCCCGGATTGCACCACGTAGGCAACTTCCACATCACGCTCCCACTCGCTTAGCCCGTCGCCAGCGGAGCGACCGTTGTCCCCGCTCAGGTAGCGCGCCATGAAGGTGAGCCCGGGGACACCGGCCGCTGCAAAATTGTAGGCATAGCTCGCCATCCAGGTTTTCTCTTCCTCCTCGATGAATTTGCCGATGCCCACATTGCTGAACGAATAGACCGTCGCGCCGCTGATGTATGGCAACCCGGCCTCGCCGTCGAGCACCTGGTAACCGGCACCGATAGTGTGCCCGGAGTGTATATAGGACAGCTGACCGCTGAACATGTCATTGTCGATCTCGCCACCATGAGCGGCTCCGCTGTCGCGGCTCTTGAAATAGCGCAAGTCGGTGGTGAAAACCCCGCCAGCCAATGACAGGTCGTGTACCAGGCTGATGTAGTCCTGGCGGTAGAAGTGCTCGAGCTGGCTGTGGAAATAGCTCATGCGTAGCTGCTTGCTGACGGCATAGTCGGCCCCGGCAAAGCTGAAACTGCCAGACTCCCCGCCGCTGTAGCCATCCAGGAACAGGCCCGTGCTGTCGGAGGAATCCCGCTGCTTGAAGCGGTCCAGGTAGCCGGCGGTCAAGGTCAGGCCATCGACATCGGTATTGGTCAGCTGCGTGCCCTGGTAGGTCTGCGGCAACAACCGCGCATCGTTGTAGACCAGCACCGGCGTCTTCGGCAACAAGGTGCCATGCTTGACCATAGTCTGCCCCAGTCGCGCCTTGGCCGTCACCCCGGCACTGACGAACTCGTCCGCGGCACGGCCATCGTCATGCACCGGCAGCAAGCCGGTACCGCTGCGCCCGCGGCCCGAATCGAGCCGTAAGCCTGCGAGCCCCAGGGCATCGATCCCCAGCCCCAGCGGGCCTTGAGTGAACCCTGACTGGTAGTCGAGCAGAACCCCCTGTGCCCATTCCACCCGCTCGCTCTTTGCATTTGCAGCAGCGCGGGCGCTCATGCCTTGTTCGTCGCGGAAGTTTTCGTTGAAGTAAACGTTGCGCAGCTGCAGCTTGAGCTTGCCGTCGTCGATGAATCCGGCGGCGCCGGCCACAGGCAGCCAGCCGCACAGCAGGCCACAAGTAGCCCCACGGAAAACAGTTCGGGACATGTTCGATACTCTGTTGTTGTTCTTGGGTGAGGTTGGGCGCCAACGGCGCCCTGGACAGATCAGACGAAGAAGGACAAGGCACCCGTGACCAAGGCCAGTGCGGTGATGACCAGCGATGTCAGCACCGCCCATTTCACGGTGGCCTTCTGGAAGTCGCCGATGTCGCGATCGACCATGCCCACCAGCAGCAAGGTCGAGGCTACCAGCGGGCTCATCAGGTGCACTGGCTGCCCCAGCACCGAGGCGCGGGCGATTTCAACCGGGTCGATGCCGTAGGCGGCCGCAGCGTTGGCAAGGATAGGCACCACGCCAAAGTAGTAGGCGTCGTTGGACAGTACGAAGGTCAGTGGCATGCTGGTCAGCGCCACCACCAGCGGGAACCAGTGGCTCCACGCCTCGGGAATCCAGTCGACCAGGGTCTGCGCCAGCGCATCGACCATCTTGGTGCCCGAGAAGATTCCCGCGAAGATGCCTGCGGCGAATACCAGCAGTACCACGGTCATGGCGTTGCCCGAGTGAGCGAGGATGCGCTCTTTCTGCAGCTCCAGCTGCGGGTAGTTGATCATCAGCGCCGCGACGAAACCGATCATGAACAACAGTGCGGAGTGCATGACGCCCATCACCAGAGCTGTCATGACGGCAATCACAAGCATCAGGTTCACATAGGCCAAGCGTGGGCGCTTGTGCGGGTTGTCGCCGAGAATTTCCTTGATGTAGCAGTTGCCGCCCCCCGACTCCAGGGCGATGTTGCCGATGCGTCGGCGCTCGGCACGGCCCAGCAGGAAGGCGGTGAACACCACCCAGGCCGCACCGCCGATCACGGTCGGCAGCATCGGGATGAAATACTCGGTCGCATCCAGCCCGAGCGCGGCAATGGCCCGGGTCGCCGGCCCACCCCAGGGGCTCATGCCACTCATGATGCTCAGCGACAGCATGGACACCGTTGCCAGGATCATCGGGTTCATGCCGATACGCTTGTACAGCGGCAGCATGGCTGCGCAGGTAATCATGTAGGTGGTGGTGCCGTCACCGTCGAGCGCCACCAGCAGCGACAGCAGCGCGGTACCGATGGCGATCTTGACCGGGTCGCCATTGACACGCTTGAGGATCTTGCGGATCAGCGGGTCGAACAGCCCGGCATCGATCATCAGGCCGAAGAACAGGATGGCGAACAGCAACAGCGCTGCCGAGGGCGCCACCATTTTCAAGCCATCGAGCATCATCTTGCCCAGTTCAGGCGCGAAGCCGCCGATCACTGCGAAGACAATGGGTACCACGGTGAGCGCAACGATAGGCGACAGGCGCTTGCTCATGATCAGGTAGGTGAAGGTCACCACCATGATCAGGCCCAGGAGTGCGAGCATGGTCTTATCTCTTGTTTTTATTCTGTTGCGGCCATCGGCAAGGCAGACGGCCCCCTACCCCACTCGGCATCGCCGGGATGCTGAGTGGGATTCTAAGTCAACGATGGGAAGTGGAAGAGGCTTTCAGCCGTGATGCCGAGGCTCGGCAGACCATTCGGCAGGTACCGCACCCGCCTCGGCGGGTGCAACTGCAATACCGTTCAGCCGGCGCAACAGGGTTTCGCGGTCACAGGCATTTTCCGACAGCGAGATGACCACGGTGGCCACGGCGTTGCTGGCCAGGCTGGTCAGGGCACGCGCCTCGGACATGAAGCGATCGATACCGATCAGCAAGGCAAGCCCTGCCAACGGGATGTCGTGAATGACGGTCAAAGTCGAGGCCAGCGCAACGAAGCCACTGCCAGTCACACCCGCTGCACCTTTTGACGACAACAGCATGATCGCCAGCATGGTCACCGTCTGACCGAGGCTCAGATCGATGTTGCAGGCTTGAGCGATGAACACCGCCGCCAGCGACAGGTAGATGGCCGTACCGTCGAGATTGAAGGAATAGCCGGTTGGCAGCACCAGTCCGACCACGCCTTTCTTGCAGCCCAGCTTCTCCAGTTTTTCCAGCATGCGTGGCAGCACGGGCTCGGTGGACGAGGTGCCGAGCACCACCAGAAACTCCTCGCGAAAATAGCGCAGCAGCTTCCACAGGCTGAAGCCGTGGGCACGGCAGATGCCACCGAGCACCACCAGCACGAAAAACGCACAGGCGATGTAGAGCGTACCAACCAGCTTGGCCAATGCGCCTAGGGACGTCACGCCGTACTGCCCGACGGTGAAGGCCAGCGCACCGAAGGCGCCGACCGGGGCGAAACGCATCAGGTAGCCAAAGATGCGGAACACCATGGTCGAAGCAGATTCCAGCACATCGAGTACCGGCTTGCCCTTCTCGCCCATGGATGACAGGGCAAAACCGCTGAGCACCGCGATAAACAGCACCGGCAACACTTCACCCTTGTTGAATGCACCGATGAAGGTGTCGGGAATGATATGCATGAAGAAGTCGACAACACCGAGCTTCGCCGCAGACGCGGCGTACTGGCCAAGCCCCTCGGTGCTGAGCGTGGCCGGGTCGATGTTCATGCCGACCCCAGGGCGGAACAGGTAAACCGCTGCCAGGCCGATCATCAGACTGGCCACGGTCAGCACCAGGAACAGCAGCAGGGTCTTGCTCATCAAACGCCCGAGGGAGCGCTTGTCGGTCATGCCGGCGATACCGGTGACGATGGTGCAGAAGACCACCGGCGCGATCATCATCTTGATCAGCTTGATGAACGCGTCACCCAGTGGCTTGAGCGCAACGGCCTGTTGCGCCCAGAAGTGACCGACCACCACGCCCAGCAGGACGGCGCAGAGGATCTGGAAGTACAGCGATTTGGCAAGTCTCATGAGGCATCACCCATTATTGAAATTGTGCGGATGCGCTTGTTGCGAATGTACAGGTCTGGCTACCGCTCTGGGCCTACCCCGCCAACCTGCGGAATGTAGGGGCGTAAACGAAGCCTGAGAACAGCCGCCGGGCCGTTCGCACCACCGAAGCCTGAATCGTCTTGCCATCGGCACCGCTGCGTGACAGCGCAACATCGATACCGCCACTTGGATGTTCAAGGCGAACCTCGGCCAGTTGCTCGGCCCCCTCGCCCAGCAGTTCGCCGATGACTGTGCCTGGGCTGACGCAGGCAGTCGCCAGCCCTATCGCTCCGGTGATAGCCAGGGCGCGGTGGCAGTTGTGCGGCATGAAATAGCGAACCTGCAAAGTGCCGTCATAGCGGGGCTTGGACACCAGCACCGGTTTCGGGATGACCATACCGCTAACGTCGCCTAGGCCCATGGCCTTGCCGGCCTTCAGACGCAACGCCTCGAGGCGCTCGAGCAGACCGACGTTGGCATCGAGTTCGGCCGGGGTTTCCGAGCCGCTGACACCCAGCTGGCTGGCTTCTACCACCATCATCGGCATGGCCATGTCGATGCAGGTGACCGCTACGCCATCGATCACATCCTTGGCCTTGCCAGTGGGGAACAGCTTGCCGGTCTTGCTGCCGACCGCATTGAGGAAGGTCAGGTGCACCGGAGCGGCAGTGCCCGGTACGCCATCGATCGCCGTACGGCCTTCGTAGCGCACGATGCCGCCGGGGGTTTCCACCAGCGAATTGACGAAGGTGCCGGTGTTCAGGTTGCGGATACGCACCAAAGTCTTGCCATCCTGGCCTTTGACAAGGCCCTGTTCGATGGCGAACGGGCCAACGGCGCAAAGCATATTGCCGCAGTTGGGCGCAGTATCGACGCGGCGCTGGGCAACCATGACCTGGACGAACAGATAGTCGACATCGGCGTCGGCATGCAGCGAGGGGCTGACAATTGCTACCTTGCTGGTCTGCGGGCTACCGCCACCGATGCCGTCGATTTCCAGTTCATGCCCGGAACCCATCAGGTTGATCAGCAATTCATCGCGTTCGACCACATTGGCAGGAAGGTCCCATGCATGGAAAAAGGGGCCCTTGGAGGTGCCACCGCGCATGAGTACGCAAGGAATTCGTTGCATGATTTCGCACTCTTGTTAATCAATGGACATCATTGATGCTGTGGACACAAGATTGACAGGGATGGATAAATCAATCCAATGCAAATATCGTAGCTATTATTCCGATTCAAGCATCAATACAGAACCAGGGCCAAAGAGCGATCCGAGATGGAATACGAGTTACAAGACATACGATCTTTCGTGAAAATCGCCGAACTCGGCAGCTTCCATGAAGCCGCTGAAGCATTGCACCTGTCGCAACCCGCCCTGAGCCGGCGGATTAAAAAGCTTGAGGAAGGGTTGGGCACTTCGCTGCTGGAACGTACTACCCGTCGGGTCAGCCTTACCAGCGTCGGGCGTGACTTCCTGCCCAAGGCCAGGCGCCTACTGGATGACTTCGAGGACTCGATCCTGAGCATTCGCGAACTCGCCGAACGGCAGACCGGCCAGGTAACCCTCGCCTGTATCCCGACCGCGGCGTTCTATTTCCTGCCGTCGGTTATCCGCGACTACAACGAGCAATACCCAAAGATCCGCATTCGTCTGCTGGACCTCAGCGCCAACGACGGGCTCGAAGCCGTGCTGCGGGGTGAAGCCGACTTCGGCATCAACATGATGAGTGGCCAGCACCCGGACATCGAGTTCGTCTCCCTGGTACAGGAGCATTTCGTTCTGGCCTGCCGCCGAGACCACAAGCTGGCGAACCGTGAAGCCGTCACCTGGACAGAGCTGGCCGACTACCGCCTGATCGGCGTAGGCCGACTGAGCGGTAACCGGATGCTTCTGGACCATGCCCTGTCCGGGCTCAACCTGCGGCCCAAGTGGTTCTATGAGGTTCAGCACCTGTCCACCTCGCTGGGCATGGTCGAGGCAGGGCTGGGCGTGTCGGCCATGCCCAGCCTGGCCATGCCCAACGCCGACCACCCGACGCTGGTCAGCGTGCCGCTGATCGAACCCCAGGTCACCCGCACCCTGGGGTTGGTCTATCGCCGAGGGGCGTCGCTGTCGCCAGCAGCGGAGAAGTTCGTGTCGATCCTGCTGGACAAGTGGCCCAACCGTTAAGCGAAACGCCTGGCGTTTCACGCGATGCGGCACAGGGGAAAAACCGGCTGCGTCCATGGCTCACTCCCCTCCCAGACTTAGCTCGCCGGGCCGGCGCTTCTCGATCGCGAACTTCAGCAGTGCCGCGCCGCGGAACAGGCCATGGGCAAACTTTCCATAGGGCAGCGTGATGAAAAGCGCCATCACGGTACCCAAATGGATCGCCAGCAAAATCGCCATCGCTGCAGTGTCACGCAGGCTCAGCAACGCAAGGCCCGTGGCGCTGACCAGCAGTAGAAGCAGGATGAAGCCCCGATCCATGGGCCTCTGGGCAACATCGCCCTGCTCCGGCGCCCTGCGCAGGTTCAGCGCCAAAAGCCCGGCCGGCCCGACGATCAAGCCAATACCACCGAGTGCTCCGAGCATCACCGGGGCACTCAGCAGCGGGTACGGAGCCTGCTGGCCCAGCAGGTAGTGATACCCGGTGGCGACCACCGTGGCGGCAAAGCACAACATGAAGCCGTAGAAGGTGGCGTGATGGAAGCGTCGGCGCCAGAGCGTGTAACGATCATCGGCGTTGTTGCAACCTTGGCCATGCCCACCATCCAGGTACTTCAGGGTCAACACCGCACTCGATGCCTCGAACACTGCCCCTTTGGCCGGTTGCGCCAGCGCCTCGGCAGGCGAGACTGAATGCCAGAAACGACGAACCGCCGCCGCCAGGGCCACACCAGCTACGACAAAGACACTACCGAACATCAGCGCCAGGTTGTTGTGCGGGAAGACCGCATAGAAATTACCCGCCAGCCGACCGGGTAGCAGCGTGCCATTGGCCCACAACGCCAGCAGCAGGAATAGCGACAAGGCCACTGCCAAGGCACTGGCGACATAAGTGCCGTTGTTCCGATACAGCCGCCCGAAAAGGGTTGGCCAGGCGTATTCGGCGTAGGTCTGGCCACGCACCTTGGCCATCGCCTGAGGCACGTTGACTGCGAATTCGTGGGGCTGTGCGTACTGACAGGCGTGCAGGCAAGCACCGCAGTTGTGGCACAGGTTGGCCAGGTAGTGGATGTCGGCCTTGCCGAATTCCAGCCTGCGGGTCATCGCCGGGAAAACCGCGCAAAAGCCCTCGCAGTATCGGCAGGCGTTGCAGATCCGCATTTGCCGGTCCACTTCCTGCTCTTCCAGGTTCAAGGCCGGGATCAGTTCGAGGGCCGGCCGGAAGGCATCAGGCTGGCCTGGTTCAGGCGATTGCGCGGTCATGGCGGTTCTCACTTTCTGGATGTTCGTAACCCGCCGCTGCGGCAGCACTGGTCCCGGCGATACGGCCAAATGCGGTGCCGATGGACATGCCGACACCTGCGGTGTAGCCCTTGCCCAGGACATTGCCCGCCATCATCTCGCCAGCAACGAACAGGTTCGGGCTGGGACAGCCATCGAAATGGACGGCGGCTGTTTCATCGGTGCGCAACCCCAGGTAGGTGAAGGTCACGCCAGGGCGCAGCGGGTAGCCGTAGTAAGGCGGTGTATCGATCGGGCGCGCCCAGTGGCTTTTCACCGGTTCCAGGCCTACGGTGTGACAGTCGTCCAGCCGGGTGTGGTCGAAAGTGCCCACCTGGCAGGCTCGGTTGTAGGCATGCACGGTTTCGAGGAAGGCCTGCACAGGCAAACCGAGCAGGCCGGCCAACGCCTCCAGGCTATCGGCGGTGGCGCCCGGGAAAACCGGTGGCATGAAGCGCCCGAAGGCTTTGCGGTCGATGATCGAGAATCCCACCTGCCCAGGCTGATGCGCCACCAGGCGCCCCCAGATGGCATAGCGCTTGGGCCAGAAATCCTCGCCTTCATCGTAGAAGCGCTGACCGTCGCGGTTGACCACCACGCCCAGCGATACACAATCGATGCGCGTGCAGATACCGCCATCGTATAGCGGCGCGCGGGCATCAATCGCCACCATGTGCGCCTGGGTCGGGTCGCCAATCGTGTCGGCGCCCTGTTCGATCATGCGGCGCAACAGCACCCCGTCATTGAAACGCGTGCCACGGATCAGGAAATTGTCCGAAGGCCACTCCCCTCGCTCGTTCTGCCCCCAGACCTCGCGCAACCACTGACGGTTGGACTCGAAGCCGCCGGCGCCAAGCACACAGGTACGCGCCTCGATGCGCTCGGCGGGCAGGTGTTGCCCTTCAACCTCACGTGGCGGCACACGGGCCGCAACGAAGCGTCCGCGCTCCAGTTCGATGTCGGCTACCGGTGTGTCGTAGCGTATCTGTACGCCAAGGTTTTCGGCACTGCGGAAGTAGGCATTGACCAGCGCCTTGCCGCCGCCCATGAAAAAGGCATTGGTCCGAGCGGTGTGCAGCGCGCCCGATAGTGAGGGCTGGAAATGCACACCATGACGGCGCATCCACCCGCGGCAACTGGAGGACGCGCGAATCACCAGGCGCGCGAGCTTTTCGTTGGTCTGGCCACCGGTGACCTTCAGCAGGTCCTGCCAGAACTCTTCTTCCGGGTACGCCTCGACCAATACGTCCTGCGGGCCATCATGCATGCACCGCAGGTTACGCGTGTGTTGTGAATTGCCACCACGCCAGACGCGAGGTGCGGCCTCGAGCAGCAGCACGCTGGCTCCGGCCTCTCGCGCCATCAGCGCGGCACACAGGGCGGCGTTGCCCCCTCCAATGACTAGCACATCGATCATATCGCCTCCAGATCACGAAGAGCCGATGTTCGGCTGCTCCTTGTGACCACGGACTTTAATGAGAGCCCGGAGGGTGCGAAACGCGATCGTCGGGGGGAGGCATTCAGTTTTTCTAAAGGGGCTGGATGAGTGGGCCCAGAGGCTGGGTCAAAGCAGGCGGGCTCCAGGCCATCGGCCCTGTTTCACCAGATCCCTGGCGACCTCCTGCAGTACGATCCGCGTTGCCAACGCTGCCGGCGAGAGCTCGTCATCGCTCAGGCTGACAATCACATTGCGACGTTGCGCCTGTGCTTCATCGATTGCAAACACACGCAAGCGAGCCTGATGCGCCCGGGCCACCGTAGCGCCGGGCTGGATGGTGGCGGCATGCCCCGCGCACACGCAATCCATCAACAGCGACAAACCATCGACTTCCATGACGATGCGGGCCTCCAGCGCAGCCCCTTCGAAAATCGAGCGCAATGTCGTGCGCAGACCATGCTGTGCGCTGGGCATCACCAAAGGGAGCGTCGCGATCTGTTGCAACGTGAGCGACTCGCCCCACTCGGCTTTGACCAGCGTGGCGGGAACCAGCACGAACAGCCGCTCCGTCAGAAGCGCCTGCACTTCCAGTCGCGGCCCCGCCTCAGCCTGGAACAGCACCGCCAGGTCAAGGTGCCTGGCATTGAGCTGGTTCATCAGATAACCGGACAACATTTCCACCAGGTGCAGGCGGATATCGGGATAGCGTTCGCGCATCCTGTCGATCAACGCCAGGCCAAGAATCGATGCGGTGGTCGGAGCCAACCCCACGCTGGCGTAACCGCTCATGCGGCCGCTTTGTGCCGCCAGCACAGCATGCTCTGCCTGGCGAAGCGCCAGGCGCGCATGGTATTCGAAGGCGAGGCCCGCCGCCGTCGGCACGACGCCGGTGCTGGAACGTGTCAAAAGCCGGGTACTCACCTCGCTCTCCAGCCTCGACAATTGCTGGCTCAGTGCGGAGGCGCCGACCCCGAGCTCGACCGCCGCCCTGCCAAGACTGCCGTACTCCAGAACACTCAGGAAGTAGCGAAGCTGACGTAACTCCATACGAATCCCTTTCGACGACGGGGGCGGGCCTTGAGCATGTTAAACGTATTTGAACCGCGTGGGCGGTCAAGCCTCAACCCGCGCTTGAATCCACTCAACAAAAGCACGCACCTGCACTCGCCGCATGTTCTCCCCGCGACCAACCAGGTAATAAGCAAACCGAGAAGGCCAGGGCCTCCAGCCAAGTCATGCGCGACTCCGACCGTTCCTCGCCTGTTTTAACCTTGCCTGATCGCCGCTCGGCGACTTCCCGTGCAGGTGTAACAGCTAAACCCTACTAAATCGACTGCATCACGAAGGGAACAGCTTACTCAGACAACTGAGTTTTTTCTTGTAGGAACGTCGAGCTTGCAGCGCCTCTTCCAGCGTCACCGCGACGAAGCGGGCCTTCTGGTTGGGTTGCATCTGGCCGACCAGGTCGAGGTCGGCGCTGATCACCGTGCCGATCATCGCGTAGCCGCCACCGGACACCGCATCGCGGTGCAGGATGATGGGCTCGAGCCCTGCCGGCACCTGGATCGAGCCGATCGGGTAGCAGCTGTCGACGATGTTCGAAGGATCGGAGCCGGCGCCGAACGGCTGTTCGCGAGGCTGGAAGCTCAGCGGGCTGCCACCCTTGAAGCGATAGCCGATGCGATCTGCCTCCGAGCCGACAGTCCAGGCTTCGGCAAAAAAGCTGTCCGCCGCCGCCAGGGTCAAGCGCTCGTAGTACAACCCCGGCACCACCCGCAGGGTGATCTCCCCTCCCAGCGACTGACGCAACGCCATGGGCAGACTCGCCCCGACACGCCCCTTGCCGCTGGCGGTGCCTACCGGCAGTTCATCACCCATCACCAGCCTGCGCCCCTGAAAACCACCCAGCGCCCCCAGCGCGTAGGTGGAACGACTGCCGAGCACCACCGGCACATCGATACCGCCGGCCACCGCCAGATAAGCCCGCGCGCCAGCCTTGGGAAAATCGAAACGCAGCACTTGTCCGGCCTTCACTTCAAAGGCGGTGTCCAAGTGCATGTCCACGCCATCGACCTTCGGCGTCATCTGCGCACCACATACCGCCACCAGGGCGTCCTGCTGAAACTCCAGCTCCGGTCCCAGCAAGGTGCACTCCAGCGCCGCCGAATTGGCCGGATTGCCCACCAGCTGGTTGGCCGCGCTCAGGGCGTACTGGTCCAGCGCCCCGGAAGGCGGGATACCCAGATGGTAGTAGCCTTCGCGGCCGAGGTCCTGCACCGAAGTGGCCAGGCCGGGTTTGAGCACCTTGATCATGCCAGCACCTCCTGCAACGACTTGGGATAACCGATCGGATCGGCGAGGAACGCATCGAGCGAGAACTCCACGGGGCGGATGCGCAGATCGAAGCGCCCGGCTTCGACCTCGGCCACGGCGTGGTCATAGGCATCGCGGTCCATCGGCTTGAACTGCACGATGTCGCCGGGACGGAAGAACACCATGTGTTCCTTCAGATACGCCAGGTTCTGCTGCGGGTCGTAGATCGGTGCCGGGGTGACGCCAAACATCTGGTAACCACCCGCGCCACGTACCGAGTAAATGCAACCGAAGCAGCCGCCATGGCCCAGGGTCAATTTCGGCGTGTCGGTACGCGGTCGCAGGTACTTGGGCACCTGCAACTGGCGTTCGCGGTCGACCATCTGGAACATGAACGGCAGGCCCGCCACGAAGCCCACCATCGAAACGAACCACGGCGCGCCACTGTGGGCGGCGATGAACGCCTCGACGTCGGCCAAGCCGTTGATGCGCGCGGCGTACTCCAGGTCCGTGGCATTCGGGTCCTGGTGGCGGTCGCGAAAGCGCATCAGGGTTTCGTGGGTCCAGGGATCGTTGTAGAGCACCGGGATCTCGATTATCCGGGTGTGCAGGGTACGCTCGGCCACGGCCTGGGCCTCGGCCCCCTTCACTGCTTCAAGCAGATCGGCCGGCGCGATGCGATCCGGGTCAAAGCGGATCTGGAACGAGGCGTTGGCCAAGCACACGTCGAGCACGCCATCGAGGGCCAGACGCTCCACCGCACGGGTGACCGCCATGCCCTTGAAGAAGGCTTCAAGGGACATGCTGTCGCTGACTTCGGCAAACAGATGTTCGTCGGCGCCAAAGCTGTAGCGAATCGGACTGCTCATGCTGCACCTCCACTGCGGCGCTCGGCCAGCCAGGTTTCCAAAGTGCCGGTGTGGAAGTCGGCGGTGTGCAACCAGGGTTGCTCCAGCAGTTCGCCATGTAACGACAAGGTGCTGGCCATGCCGGTGAGCGTGGTCTGCTCGACCGCCAGTCGCGCGCGGGCCAGGGCTTCGGCGCGATCACGACCATGAACAATCAGCTTGGCCAGCAGCGAGTCATAGTATGGCGGCACCCGGTAGCCTTCATACAGATGGCTGTCGACACGCACGCCCTCGCCTTGTGGCCAGTTCAATGCTTGCACCAGCCCTGGGCTTGGGAAGAAATCCCGCGCTGGGTCTTCGGCGTTCAGGCGCATCTGCAGGGCTGCGCCGTTGATCTCGATATCGCCTTGCTTGAGTCCCAGTGGCTCGCCACCGGCAATGCGCAACATGGCTTGGACCAGATCGATACCGGTGATCAGCTCGCTGACCGGATGCTCCACCTGGATCCTTGTGTTCATCTCGATGAAGAAAAACTCGCCGGTGGCGTCATCGTACAGATACTCAAGGGTGCCGGCGCCCTTGTATCCCAGCGCCTCGGTCAGGCGCACGGCGCTCGCGCACAGGGCCTCGCGCTGCCGCGCATCGAGGACCGGCGACGGCGCTTCTTCGAAGATCTTCTGGCGACGGCGTTGCAGCGAACATTCGCGCTCGAACAGGTGCACCGCCTGCTTGCCGTCGCCCAACACCTGCACTTCGATATGCCGGGCCTTGCCGATGAAGCGTTCCAGATACACCGCGCCATTGCCAAAGGCGGCCTGGGCTTCGCGCTGGGAACGAGGGAATTCTTCGCGCAACTGTTGCGGGTTTTCTGCCAGGCGAATGCCGCGTCCACCGCCTCCGGCCGAGGCCTTGATCAACAGCGGGAAACCGACGGAACTGGCGGCCTCGACCGCCGATTCCACATCGAACAGTTCATCGGCAGAACCGGGCACCACCGGCACGCCCGCCGCTTGTGCGGTGCGCCGGGCTTCGGCCTTGTCACCCATGCGGCGGATGGTCTCGGGGCTTGGGCCGACGAAAATCGCGCCAGCCGCGAGTACCGCTTCGGCGAATTCGGCGTTTTCCGAAAGAAAGCCGTAACCGGGGTGCACCGCGTTGGCCCCGGTGGCCTTCAGGGCATCGAGCAAGGCCTCGACATTGAGGTAGCTCTTGTCAGCGCGGGCCGGGCCGAGGATATGCACTTCATCGGCCATGCGCGCGGCCTGGGAATCGACGTCTGCTTCGCTGCACGCCGCCACGGTTGGAATCCCGAGCGCTTTCGCGGCACGGATAATCCGCACGGCGATCTCGCCACGGTTGGCGATTAGCAGTTTACCAATGCCTTGGGTCATGGTCGTGCCCTCACGCGTCTTCGAGTGTAGCGATGGCCTGACCCGGCTCCACCGGATCACCGTCTTCGACCAGAAACGCGTCCAGACGCCCTGCCGTACCCGCGGTCAGTTCGGAAAACTGCTTCATGACCTCGATCAGGCCAATCACTGTGTCGGCGCTGACGCTGGCACCGGCCTCGACGTAGTTCGGCGACTCCGGGGTGGCCTTGCGGTAGAACGTCCCCGGCAATGGGGTGATGACTGTGTGCTGCGCCATGTCTGTTCCTCTTGGAATAGTTGTAGAAAGGCAGGCAAAAAATCTGTGTGTCGAGCAAACCCTGGCGTCTGCGTGCCAGGTGTCTTCGGTTGCGTTATCGCGGTGCGCGCACCTCGATCCCCGCGCCATCGAGCGCTTTGCGGGTGGCCTCGACCAGTGCCAGGGCACCGGGTGTATCGCTGTGCAAGCAGATGGAGTCGAACTCAATCGCCAGGTCTTTACCCTCCACCGTGCGCACCACGCCTTGCTGACAGGCACGCAGTACCCGCGCAGCGACTTGCGCGGGGTCGTAGGCACGCACATTGCGGGTGAAGACGATGGAGCCGCTGATGTCGTATTCGCGGTCGGCGTAGAACTCGCGGATCACTGGCTGGCCAAGCTCCTTGGCGATGCGCCAGATCGTCGAGTCGGGCATGCAATACAGCAGCAGTTCAGGCTCCAGGCGCTGCAGGTTTTCTACCAGCAAGCGCGCCGTTTCTTCGTCCCGGGCCAGGTGCATGTACAGCGCACCGTGAGGTTTGATGTGTTGCAGGGCCACGCCTTGAACTCGGGCGAGCTCACGCAGGGCGCCCAGCTGATACAGCATGTCGTCCACCAGCTCCTGGGCCGATGCAATGATGTGGCGGCGGCCGAACCCGACCAGGTCACGAAAGCCCGGATGGGCACCGACGGCCACGCCCAGACGCTTGGCCTGCTCGACCGTGCAACGCATGGTGCCGGGGTCGCCGGCATGGAAACCGGTGGCGATGTTGGCCGAGCTGATGAAGCCCATCAGTTCGTTGTCGACCCCGTCGCCGATCGTCCACGGACCGAAGCCTTCGCCCATGTCCGAATTGAAATCTACTGCCTGCATGACACGTGCTCCTGACGCTTGTGACTTCATGCAGAGCACGTTAGGTTCCAACCACCCCCCTTGGGAAGATCTATTATCTGAGGGGATATCTTCTGAAAATCAGATACCCATCAAGCGGAGTGTTCATGTCACTGACCCTGCGCCAGGTTCGCTACTTCGTCGCCACGGCCGAGATCGGGCAAATCTCCCAAGCTGCGATTCATCTGAATATTTCCCAGTCGGCGGTGACCACTGCGATCAAGGAACTGGAGGGCATGCTCGGCACGCTACTGTTCCAGCGCTCGGCCCAGGGCATGAGCCTGACCGATGCCGGACGGCACTTTCTCAATCGGGCCTACGTGATCTTGCGCAGCGTCGACGATGCCCTCAACAGCCCGCTGCCGGACGTTCGCGCCACCGGCCTGTTGCGGGTGGCGGCCAGTTACACGGTGATCGGCTACTTCCTGCCCCATCACCTGCAACGCCTGGAACACTGGCACCCGGACGTGGCCATCGAAGTGCACGAACGGGAGCGCCAGGCCATCGAGCAAGGCCTGCTGGAAGGCGAATTCGACATGGCGGTGGTGCTGACCTCGAACCTGACCCACCCGGACATCGTCTCGAAAACCCTGTTCAATTCCGAGCGCCGGCTGTGGCTGCCCAGCCATCACCCGCTGTGCGAACGCTCGGCCGTGAGCCTTGCCGACGTCACACAGGAGCCCTTCATCCTGCTTACCGTCGACGAAGCCGAACAAAGCGCCATGCGCTACTGGGAACATGCCCACCAGCAGCCCAACGTGCGAATCCGCACCAGCTCTGTGGAAGCGGTGCGCAGCATGGTGGCCAACGGCAGCGGCGTGGCAATCCTCTCCGACCTGGTACACCGCCCCTGGTCGCTGGAGGGTAAACGCATCGAAACGGTGACCATCTCCGACAAGGTCACCCCCATGAGCGTCGGCCTGGCCTGGCATCGCGCGCGGGAGTTCAGCCCGGCGATGCACGCGTTCCACAATTACTTCCACGACGCCTTCTTGGCGCCGCAACAACTTTCCGCACGGCGCTGAAAGCAACGAAAGCCTATTGGCAGCAAGGATTTCACGGCCACTCGTGCCTGGGGGGCTGACGACATCGCCAACATGGATGGCACTTCCGTCCGACTGCATTCTTGTCGCTACCCAATTAACCCCATATGATACTAAGTCTCATTTGCACTAATTCCGTGGCAACTCATGGCATCCATCGATACCGCTCAGCTCACTGCTCTCTACCAACAGCAACACCGCTGGTTGCGTAGCTGGCTGTATCGGCAATTGAGCTGCTCACACCGCGCCGCTGATTTGATGCAGGACACCTTCATGCGTCTGTTGGCCAGCAACGAGGCGCTCGAAATCCGCCAGCCTCGGCCTTTTCTGGCCAAGGTGGCACGTAGTGTCCTGTCCAACCACTACCGCCGCGCACGCCTGGAAAAAGCCTATCTGGAGGCGCTCCAGGCCGAAGACGAGAGCGTGCTGCCGGATCTGGCGACCCAGCTGATTATTTTCGAGACGCTGGTTCGACTCGACGAAGCGCTGTGCGAACTGGATGTCGCCGTCAAAAAAGCTTTTCTCTGGTCGCAACTCGATGGGCTCAGCCACGCAGATATTGCCGAGCGGTTGGGTATTTCAATCGCTACCGTCAAGCGCCATATCATCAAGGCGGGTGCGCGATGCATGCTGGTGACGGAGTCGCTGCAATGACTATCACCGCCAACGCCTTTGGCCGAGAACCCTCGCTATCGCCGAAAATGTGCGAGGAGGCGATGGAATGGTGGCTCGATATGCAGGAGGCCAATTTCGATTCATCCGCACAGGCCGCTTTCATGGCATGGCGTCGTGAACACCCCTTGCATGAGTTGGCCTGGGAAAAAGCCTTGGCGTTGGGGGCGCAGCTCGATTCCTTGCGCACCCAAGGCGATCCAGACCTCGCCCGACAGGCCCTGTTGATTCCCTCGCAAGAAGGGCTGAGCAGGCGTCGAGCAATCAAAGGCCTGGCCTTGCTGTTGGCTGCAGGTAGCGGTGCCTGGTTGAGTCGAGACAGCGAGTTGGTATCGCGCATGAGTGCCGACTACTCCACGGGCGTGGGCGAGCAGCGACGTATTGCACTGGCCTCGGATCTGTCGCTTGAACTCAATACCCGTAGTGCGATTAATGCTCGCGCGGCTGACCATCGCTGGCACCTGCGATTACTCAGCGGCGAGGTCTTGGTCAACACCGCCTTGAGCCCGGCGCTGTTAATCGAAACCGCTCAGGTTCGGGCGCAGGCGTCCTCGGCGCGTTTCACGATGCGGCAGTTTGACAATGGCTCAACCCAGTTGGCGGTCTATCGTGGCTCGCTTGACGTCATCCCGACTCAAGCCGGCACCTGGACTACCCTGCAAGCCGGGCAGCTGGCGCGTTTCGGGCCACTCGGGATGCTCGATCAGGGGGCAATGCAAGCATCCACTCCCGCCTGGGCCGAAGGCATGATCGTCGCCAACGGCCAACCGCTTCAGGCGTTCCTCGATGAACTTGGCCGGTATCGTCATGGACACCTTGGGTGCGACGCCGCCTTGGCCAATCTGCGCGTATGGGGCACCTATCCGCTGGCAGACAGCGATCGAATCATCGATGCCGTCGCCCACACACTGAAACTGGATGTACAGCGTTTCACTCGCCTGTGGGTCAACTTGCGCCCCTCGCCAGCCAACGTTTGAAGTTTTTTGCGTCCTCGATGAGCCGTTTTGATTTCTGGCGAGACTCATAGGCCATACATCAAAAATCATCGGGAAACTTCACATGCATTACCGCAGTATTTCCTCCTACTACGTAACCTCGCTCGCCACTACCGCAGCGGTCCTGCTCGCCACTTCATCGCCAGCCTGGGCAGCCGCCGATAGCAGTATGCAGCACTACGAAATTGCCCCGGCGCCACTGGGCGCTGCGCTCAATCAACTGGGCCAGCAAGCCCATTTGTTGTTGTCGTTTCCCAATGAGTTGATTGCCGGGCGAAACAGCCCTGGCTTGAGTGGCGATTACACGGTCCACGGTGCTTTACAGGCGCTACTCGAGGGCAGCCAACTGATTGCGGTTCGCCAGCCGGATGGGCGATACACCCTCCAGCGCGCACCGGCCCCTGCCGCCCTGGAGCTGCAGAGCATTTCCATTTCGGGCAAGGCTCCCGGGTCGACTACAGAGGGCACCGGACTCTACACCACCTACTCATCCAGCAGCTCGACCCGTCTGAACCTGACCCCCAAGGAAACCCCGCAGTCACTGACCGTCATGACCCGCCAGCGCCTGGATGACCAGCGCCTGACCAATCTCAGCGATACCCTCGATGCCACACCAGGCATCATCGTGCTGCGCGACGGACAGGGTGCCGAATCCGACGGTTACTTCTCCCGGGGCTTCGAGATCCAGAACTTTGAAATCGATGGCGTGCCCACCGTCAAGCGCATGGACAATTACACCCAGAGCATGGCCATGTATGACCGTGTGGAGGTGGTGCGTGGTGCTACCGGCCTGATCAGCGGCCTGGGCAGCCCTTCAGCGACAATCAACCTGATCCGCAAGCGTCCGACCGCCGAGGCTCAGGCCAGCGTCACCGCTGAAGCCGGCAACTGGGACCGCTACGGTACCGGCTTTGATGTGTCCGGCCCGCTGACCGAAACCGGCAACGTACGCGGGCGCCTGGTCGCCGACTTCAAGACCGAGCAGTCCTGGGTCGACCGCTACAAGCAGGACTCGCAACTGATCTACGGCATTACCGAGTTCGACCTGACTGAAGACACCCTGCTGACCATGGGCTTCAGTTATCAACGCACAGACGTCGACTCCCCCATGCGCTCCGGCCTGCCGACCCGCTTCACCGACGGCTCTCGCACAAACCTCAAACGCTCGCTCAATTCAGCTCAAACCTGGTCATACAACGACCACGAACAAACAAGCTTCTTCACTTCCATCGAGCAGCAGTTCGCCAATGGCTGGAGCGGCAAGATCGAACTCACCCACTCCGAAAACAAGTTCGATGAAGTCTTCAACTACGTCAACGGCAGCCTCAACCCGGACGGAAGTGGCACCACGCAGTTACCCGTGCGCTTCTCCGGTATCCCGCGCCAGAACAATATCGATGCCTACCTGACTGGCCCATTCAGTATGTTGGGCCGCGAGCACGAGTTGATCGCCGGCGTGACCTTGTCCAACTACTACGAGAACGTGCCAAGCTACGGCGGCTGGAAATACGACTATTCCGGCTCTGCGGCCGGTGCGATCGACAACCTGCTGAACTGGAGCGGCGCCTCGGTGAAACCGCAATTCGACGTCACGGGCAAATCCACTGTCGACGAAACCCAATACGCCGCCTACCTCGCCACGCGCCTGCACGCCACCGACGATCTCAGTATCTTGCTGGGCAGCCGCGTGATCGACTGGCAGCGCGACATCGAGGATAAACCCTATAACGCTGAACACACCAAGACCAAGGAGTCGGAAACCGGCGTCTACATTCCGTATGCCGGTGTGGTGTATGACGTCAACGATACGTGGTCGCTGTATGCCAGCTATACGAAAATCTTCAATCCTCAGTCGTCCTGGGTTCGCGACATCAACAACAAGCCACTGGACCCGATGGAGGGCACCGGCTATGAAGTCGGTGTCAAGGGCAGCCACTTCGACGGCAAGCTGAACTCCAGCGTCGCGTTGTTCAAGATCGAGCAGGACAACCTGGCGATCTGGATCGATACCCCAGGCGGCAACACTTACAAGTCCGAACAGGGCACCACTACCAAGGGCGCTGAATTCACCCTGGACGGAGAACTGGCCGAAGGCTGGCAAGCCTCCGCCGGTTATGCCTACGCGGTCAGTACCGACGCTGACGACCAGCGTATCGTTACCACCCTGCCCCGCCACAGTCTGAAGACCTTCACCAGCTATCGCCTGCCGGGCATTCTGGACAAGGTCACCATCGGCGGCGGTGTGAACTGGCAGAGCAAGACCGGTGCCGACCTGCACACCTTCACCCAGGGCAGCTACGCCGTCACCAACCTCCTGGCTCGCTACGACTTCAACCAGCATCTGAGTGCGTCAGTCAATCTGAACAACGTGTTCGACCGTGAATACCTCAGCTATGCCGGCGACCACGGTATGTACGGTGCCCCACGAAACATCATGACGGGTATCAAGTACAACTTCTGACGTTCGCACGCTACGGGCTGAGCCAGGGCCATCGGTTTCAATCCAGTATTAACGGCTGCAAAACCAAGGGCAATTTGCACGCCTGGAAATCGATGGCTCCGGCGCTCGACACCTAGTTGCGCGGCGGTATGTTCAGCATACTGTCCTGCGCCACCCCGGAAGGATGTACAGGAATGCCTGCGCCGAGCTTTCTCAGCACGACATAGAACACCGGCGTCAGAAACAAGCCGAACAACGTTACGCCAAGCATCCCGCAGAACACCGTGACGCCCGTGGCATGACGCACCTCGCTACCCGCACCGCTGCCGAGCAGAAGCGGTACGGCGCCAGCGATGAATGCCACCGAGGTCATCACGATCGGCCGCAGCCGCAACCGGCAGGCCTCCAAAGCGGCATCCACCGTGCCTCGCCCCTGCATTTCCAGCTCCCGGGCAAACTCGACGATCAGGATCGCGTTCTTGCAGGCCAGCCCCATGAGCACCACCAGGCCGACCTGAACGAACACGTTGTTGTCCCCACCGACCAGCCAGACGCCGCTCAGCGCCGCGAACATGCAGATGGGCACGATCAGGATGACCGCCAGCGGCAAGGTCCAGCTTTCATACAGCGCCGCCAGGACCAGGAAGGCGAGCATGACCGCGATTGGAAACACGATCGCCGCGGTATTGGCCTGGGTGACCTGCTGATAGCTCAGGTCCGTCCATTGCAGCTCTATGCCCCGTGGCAGCGTGCGGGCCGCGATCGCTTGCAGCTTGGCGATGACCTCGCCCGACGACATCACAGTCGGGTCGGCATCGCCGATCAGGTCTGCAGCGGGATAGCCGTTGTAGCGCATCACCGGATCCGGGCCGAAGGTCGGCACGATATCGACAACCGCGCCGATGGGGACCATGTCGCCCCGGCGGTTTCGCACATGCAGGTTACCGATGTCCTGCGCCGTCTGGCGCAAGCTCGAGTCGGCCTGGGCGACCACTCGATACACCCGGCCAAACAGGTTGAAGTCGTTCACGTAGACCGACCCGAGGTAGGCCTGCAAGGTCTCGAAGATGGCCGTCAGTTCCACGCCTTGAGCTTGCGCCTTGGTACGGTCGACCTTGACGTCAAGTTGCGGAATGTTGGACTGGTAGGAACTGACCGGGAAGGTCATGCCCGGGGTACTGGCAACCTCGCCCTGGAACCTGGCGAGCGCCTGCTGCAACGCGGCATAACCAAGCCCACCCCGGTCAGTGAGAAACAGCGAGTAGCCGGAGCCGTTGCCCAACCCCTGGATCGGCGGTGGCAGCAACGCGTAGGCAGCACCGTCCTTGATCGCAGCGAACCTGGCGTTGAGCTCGGCATTGATGTCCGCCGCGCTGCGCGTGCGTTCGGCAAAGGGCTTGAGCAGGACATACGCGGTCACCAGGTTCGGCGTGGTGGTGCTCTGCAGCGCATTCAGGCCTACATAGGAGTTGGCGTAATCGACGCCCTCCACGCTCGAGGCGATTGCCGACATCTGCCGGGCGACAGCCTCGGAGCGGGACAGCGACGCACCGGGCGGCAGTGTGGCACCGGCAAACAGGTAGAGCTTGTCCTGGTTGGGAATGAAACCGCCCGGGATCGTCTTGAACAGCACCCCGGTAGCCCCCAGTAATGCGGCGTAGACCACGAACACCAGCCCTTTGCGCGGCAGCAACCGCGCAACGCTGCCTTCGTAACGTGCCGAGCTGCGATTGAACAATCGATTGAACGGGCGCAACAGCCAGCCCAGGGTGTAATCCATCCCACGGGTCAGCCGATCCCTGGGGCTGTCGTGATGACGCAGCAGCTTGGCCGCCAGCGCGGGCGACAGGGTCAGCGAGTTGATCGTCGAAATCACCGTGGAAATGGCGATCGTGACCGCGAATTGCTTGTAGAACTGCCCCGTGACACCGCTCATGAATGCCATCGGGATGAACACGGCACACAGCACCAGGCCGATAGCGAGAATGGGGCCTGACACTTCGCGCATGGCCTGGTGGGCCGCCTGGAGCGGCGCCAGGCCAAGCGCGATGTTGCGCTCGACGTTTTCCACCACGACGATGGCATCGTCCACCACGATACCGATGGCCAATACCATGCCGAACAAGGTAAGGGTATTGATCGAATAGCCAAGCAGGTAGAGAAACGCGAACGTGCCGACAATCGAGACCGGCACGGCGATCAGCGGGATGATCGAGGCGCGCCAGGTCTGCAGGAACAACACGACCACCAGCACGATCAGCACCATCGCTTCGAACAGGGTATGCTGGACGGCGCTGATCGACTCACGGACGAATACCGTCGGGTCCCAGACCGGGGTGTAGTGCACACCCTCGGGGAAATCCTTGGCCAACGCGTCGAGCTTCGCATACACCGTGTTGGCGACATCGATGGCGTTGGCCCCAGGCGTCAGGAAGATCCCGATGGCGACTTCCTGGTTCTTGCCGCGAAACACGCGCATCGTATAGTCACCCGAGTCCAGTTGCACCCGGGCGACATCGGCAAGGCGGGTGACTTGTCCGTCGCTCCCGCTCTTGAGGATGACATCGGCGAACTCCTGTTCGGTCTTCAGGCGGCCCTGGACGTTGATCGAGACCAGGAACTCCGTATCCCGCGCAGCAGGCTCGGCTCCCAGCTGGCCTGCGGAAACCTGCACGTTCTGCTGGCGGATCGCGCCGATCGCATCCTGAGCGGTGATGCCACGGGCGGCCAACTTGTTCGGGTCGAGCCAGATACGCATGGCATAATCGCCCGAGCCGTAGAGCACGACATCGCCGATGCCTTGTATGCGCGCCAGCTCATCCTTCACGTGCAAGCGCAGATAGTTGCGCAGGTAGAGAGCATCGAACGCATCGTTGTCGGAATACATGTCCACATACATCAGCGGCGTCGGTGATTGCTTCTGGGTAGTGATGCCATATTGGCGCACCGACTCCGGCAAACGCGAAAGGGCCTGGCTGACACGGTTCTGTACGCGAACGGCAGCGGTGTCGGGGTCGACCTTCGAATTGAAGGTGACGACCACCTGAAGGGTGCCATCGGAACTGGCCACGGACTTCATGTACACCATGTCCTCGACCCCGGTGATCGCCTCCTCCAGCGTAACGGCGACCGACTCGGCAATCTCCTTGGGGTTGGCGCCGGGATAGGTCGCTTTCACCACCACGGTGGGCGGCACCACTTGCGGGTACTCTCCGACCGGCAACAGTGGCATGGCGATCAGGCCCGCAGCGAAAATAACGACCGACAGGACGATGGCGAAGATCGGCCTGTCGATGAAGAATCTAGAGAAATCCATGGTGGGAGCCTTTGCGGATCATCGTCCGTCATGACGGGTGCTGGAAACTTTCAGCTCATCGTTTTCAGGCGCGAGCATATTGGGCAGGACCGGGGTTCCCGAGGCATAGATCTGCTGCAGCCCGGAAACGATGACCGGCTCGTCCGAGGCCAGGCCCACCGTGATGACGCGTTGCTTGCCGAGCAGCCTGCCGGTTTCGACGTAGCGCTTTTCGGCCGTCTTCGCGCCGCTGAGCACATACACATATTGTTTGTCCTGGTCGGTCAGGATGGCCCGGTCAGGTACCACGACGACTTGCACGGCCTCGCCTGGCGAGAACCGGACCTTGGCGAACAGGCCTGGGGTCAAGTGCCGGTCCGGGTTGCGCACGGTGGCGCGTGCGCGGATCGTGCCGGTCGCGGCGTCCACTTCGTTGTCCACGAACGTCAGCTCACCTTCGTACGCAAAGCCGTCGTCAGTCGCCAGGCCAATACGCACCGAGGCCTTCGCCGAGGTCGTGAGTGTTTTGCGGTAGTTCAGGTAACTGTGCTCATCGGGGTCGAAGTAGACATGGACCGGATCCTGCGACACGACCGAGGTCAGCACGGACTGATCCGCCACCGCGAGGTTGCCAACGGTCAGCCGAGCGCGGCTGGTACGGCCGTCGATGGGCGATCGAACCTCGGTGAACTCAAGGTTCAATGCCGCGGTGGCAACTGCAGATTCGGCGGCGTGTACCTCGGCAACGCTCTGCTCGTAGGCAGTGCGCCGCTGCTCGGCGAGTTCCTTCGAAACGGCGTTGGCGCTGATGAGCTTTTGCGCGCGCAGGTCTTGCTGCCTGGCAAACGCCAGCGAAACACGCGCCCGCTCCAGCTGGGCGCGCGCGCTGTCCAACGCGGCGCGGTAGGGACGCTGATCGATGACAAAAAGCAGATCGCCCTTGCTGACCTCGCGTCCTTCGCCATAGGCGACCTTGGTGATGTATCCGCCCACCCGGGGAAGGATCGCCACCGACTCCTTGGCTGCCACGCGACCATTGAAGCTGTCCCAATATCTGACGTTTCGAACCTTCGCGCTCACGACATCGACAGCAGGAGGGCTGGCGGCGATCGACTCAGGTTCTTTGCTGCAACCGCTGGCAAGCAAGGCAGCGATGATGATTGCGGTAACGCTGACGGAAGGGGCGCGCACAGGGCTGTCCTTTCTAAATCGGTGAATGACGAGGGCGTTTGCAGGTCAATCTGCAGTCGTTGCATGGCTCGCCGGGATATCACCGGACGCCCTTTCCATTGACGGTTCTAAGGCCTCACGCTCACGTTGCTCACGCGCGACGCGATCCTTGGCCTGTTGCGCGAACACCGCCTTGTTGTGATCGTGAAAGCGCTTCGCGGCCTGCGCCCCATCTTCGGCATGGGCGAACAACGGCAACGCCAGCGCAACGATTGCCGTGAAGTTGCTGAGTGGGTTCATGTCGTTTCCTCGAATGGCGCGCGCAGAACGGCGCCAACTGAACTTCATCAGTTTGCAAACGGGATCTATGGAAATACCGGGTGGAACTCAGTCGGCGAGCAAGTGAAATGCCGAGCTCCAGCGGGTGGGCTTACTGCGGTTGCATGGCGAAACCAACGCCAAAACGGTTCCAGGCGTTGATAGCCGCGATGACGAACGTCAACTCGGACAGTTCCTGCGGGTTGAACTGGGTGGCCACGGTTTCGTAGATCTCGTCGGGGGCATGCCGCTCGGCCACCAGGGTCAGTGTCTCGGCCCACAACAGGGCCGCACGCTCACGCGCATCGAAGAACGGCGTTTCCTTCCAGACACTGATGGCCATCAACCGCCGTGGGGTTTCTCCGGCTTTCAAAGCATCACTGGCGTGCATGTCGATGCAGTAGGCGCAGCCGTTGATCTGCGAGGCGCGAATCCGTACCAGCTCACGCAACGCGGCGGGCAGGATCGATTGGGAGACCGCCTTTTCCAGGCCCATCATGGCTTTCATCGCTTGAGGGGCCGCTTCGTAGTAGTTGATGCGTTTGTTGCTCATGGGTGTTCTCCGACAGTTTGGCCACGACGTGCCGTGGCATGGGCGTACTGTAGGAAAAGCAGATACTCGGATAAACTAGGTTGAATCGTTTTGTTTTTACGGAAATACGGACAATGGCTTTAGACCGTTTGGAGGCCATGCGCGCGTTCTGCCGTATCGTCGAGGTAGGCAGTTTCAGCGGCGCAGCAGAGTCGCTGGGCTTGGCCAAGACAACGATCTCAGGGCAGCTGCAGGCGCTGGAAGCGCTGCTGGGGATCAAGCTTCTGCACCGCACCACCCGCAAGGTCTCCCCCACTACAGAAGGCGCCGCGTACTACGCCCGGGCACGTGCGGTCATCGACGACGTAGACGAACTGGAGGCCTCGGTATCCCAGAGCCGCAACGTCGTGCGCGGCCGGGTGCGCATCGAGATGCCGTCACCGGTCGGGATATTGTTCATCGTGCCGGCGCTCCCCGATTTCACCGCCAGGTTCCCGGAGATTCATCTCGACATCGGCTGCAGCGAGCGCGTCGTGGACCTTGTCCAGGAGGGCGTCGACTGCGCGATTCGTGGTGGCGTGGTCGCAGACCAGGACCTGGTCTGCCGCCCGATAGGCCAGATGCGCTTCTGCTTTTGCGCCTCACCCTCCTACCTGGCGGCGGCAGAGCCGATCCACACGCCTGCGGACTTGCCACGACACAAGCACCTGGGTTTCAAGTTTCCCGCCACGGACAGGCGATACGTCCCGACCCTTACTCGCGGCACTGAGCACTTCACCCTGGATCATCCGCCAAGCATGTACTTCAACAACGGCAGCGCCACGGCCGCCGCCACAGTCGCCGGCCTGGGCGTCGCATTCCTGCCCAGGGCGGAGGCCGAGCCTCACTTCAGAAGTGGCGCCCTGGTCGAGGTCCTGCCGCACTGGCAGATGGCGAGCATGCCCCTGTCCATCGTCTATCCCCACACGCGGCATTTGTCGGCGCGAGTAAGAGCGTTCGCTGACTGGGTGACTGCGTTGATGGCGAGCGATCCCCTGTGGTCGCAGCTTGAAAAAGCATCGTAAGCAGCCGGATTCGAGTAGTCGAACAACACTATGGCTGACCATCACCACCGCCTGATACCGACCTCGAGCAGCGCCGCAATGACGAACGGCCCCTTCTTCTCCAGGTACTCGGCCATACCGCCGGTATTGGTAGCCTCCAGCTCGAGCTTGAGGTCTTGGTATCGCTGCCGGAGAGAGGCGTCGTTCCTGAGCAGATCCCTGAACGTCAGCATCTGGATGACTGAATCGTGACCACACCTGCAAATGTGGATCTTGTGGGTGCGAACCTCGCCAACATTGCGGCGGTAGAAATGGTGTCCTGGCGACAGATCACTGCCGCGTACATACCCCAGGCTGAGCAACACCTCGTCTCGGGCTGCCTCATTGCGATGCTCTGAAACCTCGATCAGCACATCGATCTCAGGCTTGGCCGCGAGTTGCGGGACAGCCGTGCTGCCCACATGGTGGATGGCGAGAAGTTCATCACCGAATGCCGAAGCGAGCAGCACTTTGTCCGCCTGGTACCGTTGCGCCCATTCAGGGTTGTAGGTCGTGATCTTGCTGGTCAGCGCCATGGGCCATCCTTGGGCAGGTTAAAACGTTCTGACACGCTTCACGGCAGACGTCTGCCGCCAATCAAGCGCAATCGAGTCTCTAGTGGCCTTGCACTGCCTGATCAGGCTGCGCACCCAGACTCGCGAGAAAAACCTCGGTATCCCGATTCGACCGCAGGCAGACCACGCGACACCCAGACGGCGCCGTCGCCACGAATCGCTTCATCGCCTCCCGAGACGAGGTTTTCGTCCGCCACATGAACCTGAAGAACTCCGGCAGGTTGGCCAGCAGTTCCGGACAGTCGTCCGGCAGGTCGGGCCGAGAGCGACCGCGGTTCAGCGCCGTTCTGAGGAGCACGCGCCAGAATCGAAGCGGCGCCGAGCGATCGATCCATATCAGCATGTCGGCGCGGGCCAGCCGGTTGTTCCATGTGGTCGAGTGTCCGCCTTCGAAGATCCAGCGCTCACGGGCCTCGACCTCATGGCAAAGACGCGTCTTCTCGTCACGGCTGCGCTCGACCCACCCTGGCTGCCAATGAATCGTGTCGATATGCACGACCGGCAAGCCCGTGCGCTCGCCCAGCTTGCGCGCCAGGGTGCTTTTCCCGGACCCTGGCTGGCCAATGATCATCACCCGTTGCATTGAAGCTCCCTGCCTGCTGAATTTTGGGCGCGCGATTCTACGGCAATCAGCGACGCGGTCAACTGCATGCGTACTTGCAAGGGCATCGGTACAAGACGGGTGAAGCGCCACCCCAGGCCTTTGATCAATATTGGTAGCGCAAGGTAACCGCAAAATTGCGAGGATCACCGTAGTACAGGCCACCGAAATTGTTCGAAGTGGGCAACGACTGGTAGTACGTCTTGTCCAGCACGTTGTTGAGGTTGTACTGCACACTGAACTGTTGGTTGATCTGATAATGGGCATGCAAGTTGAGCAAGGCGTAGCCACCCTGTTCAATCGTGTACCCGGTCACATCGGCGGCGGTGCGGCTCTGGGCATACACATCGCCGCCCACACGCCATTGGTCGAGGACACCGGGCAAGCGGTAGTCAGTCGACACCTTGAGCAGGCGCCGTGGGATCTTGCGGTAGTAGTCCGAGCCCTTGCTGCTGCCGGCCACATACTCGGGGTCACTGTAGGTGTAGCCCGCGCTGACGTTCCAGTTCTCCAATGGCTCGCCTGAAATCTCCAGCTCGAAGCCGCGGTTACGCACTTTTGCGCCAGCTTCATAGCACTTGCTCGTACCGGTCACGCCGCAGGTGGGCGACACCGACAGTGCCTCGGGCATGTTTTCCAGGTTGGTCTGGAAAATCGCCAGGGAGGTGTTCAGGCGGCCTTCGAAGTACTCACCCTTGATGCCGGTTTCGTAGTTCTCGCCTTCGATCGGATCAAGCAGGGTATTGCCGACACCATAGTAACTCTGTGTCTTGTAGATCTCGGTGTAGCTGGCATACCAGGTGTGGTGTTTGTCCAGGTCCAGTACCAACCCCGCGTAGGGCACCAGCCGG
Source organism: Pseudomonas mosselii (assembly GCF_003205295.1). Taxonomy (GTDB): domain Bacteria; phylum Pseudomonadota; class Gammaproteobacteria; order Pseudomonadales; family Pseudomonadaceae; genus Aquipseudomonas; species Aquipseudomonas mosselii_B. Next base: position 83,732 of record NZ_QJRP01000011.1, on the reverse strand, counting down.
CCATTCTCCCGGTATTGATCATTGGTATATGGGCTGCCCACCTTGTAGTCCGACCAACTCACCCGCGTACCGAGGATCAGGCTCAGGTCATCAGTAAGGCTGAAGCGTGAAGCGCCGTACAGGCCACGCTCCTTGCGTGTGTAGTTGTAGTCCGCGCCGATGGCATTGAGGATGGGGTTGGGCAGCGCACTGTAGTCGAAGTCGGTGATGTTGATCGTCGGGTTGTTGGTGGCACTCTTGATCACCGCGTCGAACTCGTCCTGGCGCGTGTTGGCCCCAAGCATCAGCTGATGTTTGCGCCCGAACAGCTCGAAGGGGCCGGTCGCGTAGAGATCCAGCGCAAACTGGGTGTCTTCGTAGTCGGCCTGGGAGACGGTCATCCGATAGTTGTCACCCGATACCCGGTTCGGATACGCGGAGAGAAAGTCGGCGTCCGACCAGATCGCGTTCATGGCCAGGGTCACCTTCCACTCGTTGTCGAAGTTGTGCGTGACATCGCTGAACAGCGTGTAGTTGTTGCGATCCAGGTGGGCCCACTTGCCGTTGAGGTTGGTGGAACGCGAAAGCGGATAGAAAGCGCCGTTGCTGCGGGTATTCAAGCCGCCCCAGTCATAGCCGTTCTGGTTGTCCTTCTGGATCGTGGCGCCGACCGTCAGCACGGTGGCGTCGTCAAGATCCGCTTCGCCGACCAGGTAGAGCAACTGGTTGTCCCGCCCGGAGCCTTCCTTGTAGCTGTTGGCGTTGTTGTAATAGGCCACTGCGCGGCCGCGAACATTGCCCGTTGAGGTCAGTGGCCCGGACACATCCACCTGGCTACGATAATTGTCCCAGGAGCCCGCGCCCAGCTCCGCGCCCAGGCGAAAGTCCTGGGTCGGTCGCTTGCGCACCAGGTTGATTGCCGCCGACGGATTACCTGTCCCCTGCAGCAAGCCATTGGCCCCGCGTACGACTTCGACGCGGTCATAGATCGCCATGTTCGAAGTGGACATGACGTCCATCGAGTAGTTTTCCGAGATATTGGTCGGAATACCGTCGTATTGCAGATCGCTGATCTCGAAGCCGCGCGAGTAATAGGTAGAGCGGTCAGTGCCGATCTTGGTGAGGGTGATGCCGGTCGCCGTGCGCGCGACATCGTCCAGGTTCTGAATGTTCTGGTCGTCCATCTTCTTGCGGGTGATCACCGTCACCGATTGCGGTGTTTCGCGCAGGCTCAGGGCGAGCCTGGTCGCCGTATTGGTTGACCCCGTGGTGTAGGATCCGCTGCCCTCGGTCGTCGCGCCGAGCACCTTGCCGGAAATGGTGGTCGCCCCGAGCTCCAGCGCATCTGTAACCGGCGATGCCTGCAGGAGTTGATAACCATCCTGGGTTGGGCTCGCCACCAGCCCCGAGCCCAGCAAGGCCTGGGCAAAACCGCCTTCGATGGTGAAGCTGCCTCGAACGCCCGGGCTGCTCAAACCTTGCACCTGGCGGGACTCGAACGAGATGGGGGCGCCGCTGGCCTGGGCGTAACGACTGAGTACTTCGCCCAATGGGCCGGCAGCGATGTCATACCGCTGCACGATCTGCTCGGCCAAGGCGCTGGCAGGCAGCACCAGCGGTGCCGCACAAAGTGCCAGGCGCACGGCCAGGCAGAGGCTGCGCGAGGTGGAACGCGGCAGCGCTCGAATCGGCGAGTTCATGTTTTCGATACTCCTGATGGTGTTGGCCATGGGAGGACGGGCGAAAATCGAAAACACGAAATGATTATTGAAATTATTTACTCACCGCATTGGGCTTCAGGGTCACCCGGGTTATCCACGGGGTGTACTGGCTGACCTCGATCGGCAAGGTGCGTTGCAACAGCCGCATCGCCTGGCGTGGATCGTCCAGCGGCAGCATGACCGTGACCCGCAGGCCTGCGAGGGCTTCATGGTCGGCCCACAGCACACCGGGATAATGGCGCGACAAACGCGCGAGCACATCGCTCAGCGGCTGGTCGTCTGCCAGCAGCTGGTGCTTGCGCCACGCCTGCTCAAGGGGTTCTGCCTGCACCTGCTCTACCTTGCCAGGGCCTTCGGCGCTCAGGCGCACGCGTTGGTTGGCGGTCAGGTGCAATGATTGCCCGGCACTGCTGATGGCGGTGGTCGACTCGAACATGACCACCTGCGTCGAGTCGTCCTGTCGCTCCACCGTGAAACGCGTGCCAAGGGCCTGCACACGCCCATGCGCCGTGACCACCACGAACGGGCGAGGATCCTTGGCGACATCGACCAGGACTTCGCCGCGCAGCAGTTCGATCCTGCGTTCGCCAGCGTCGAAGTGCACATCCACTGCCGAGCCCGCGTCCAGGTGGATCTGGCTGTCATCGTCGAGTCGGTGATCGAGCCAATCCCCTGCCGAGGTGCTCAGGTCCGCCAGCAGGTAGCCCTGTTGCCAATAGGTCGTTGCAGCCCACGCCATTGGCACCAGGGCGATCGCCAAGGCCAGTGCCTGAACCTTGTGGCTCAGGGCTTTGCGCGGTGCGTGGCTCAGGGCCGTGACGGCCGCGTGGCGGGGAAGCTGTTGCAGCGAACCCAGACACCCCTGCAAGCGGGCGACCGCCGCGCCATGCTCGGGCGACTCGGCCAGCCAAGCCTGGAATGCTGCCTGCAAGTGCTCATCGGCCTGGTTGTCGAGCAGCACCAGCCATTGCGCCGCTGCGCGCAGGACGGGATCGGCCGTCGTCTCTGCCATCAGCTCATCCCCATGGCGGCATCGCACGCCAGCATGGCTTCGACCAGATCGGCCTGCACGGTCCTCACCGAGATGCCGTGATGGCGTGCAATGTCATCCTGGGACCAGCCTTCAAGGTGACGCAGGATGAAGGTCTCCCGGACCCTCGCCTTCATGCGTGACAACGCCCGGTCGATACGTTCGAGCAGCTCGATGGCCTGCAGGATCTGTTCGGGAGAAAACGCCTGATCCATGTGCTCGATACTGCGCTCGAGCTCCTCTCTGTAGGCCTGTTCCAGCCGCAAGCGGCGACCGTTGTCGATTAGGATACGACGCGCGATGGTGGCCAGGAACGCTCGAGGTTCACGAGGCGGATCGTAGTGCCCGGCCGTGAGTACACGGTAAAAGGTGTCCTGGGCAAAATCCGAGGCCTGGTGAGGACATTGCAGGCGACGGCGCAGCCACGTCACCAACCAGTGATGGTGCCCTGCATACAGTTCGCCAATTGGGTCGGATGAGGTGGATCGCGGTTTGTCCATGAAAACGGGCAATAAATGAGAATGAATCTAAATTAGCATTTTTGCTTCGCCCTCGCCATGGCCTTGTCGACGACAGCTGTGGGTCGATGACGGCCCCTGGTGACCGGCTGCTCTCGCCCCATAGCTGCCATTCACCAAGGGCAGGAACCGGCCAGAAGCGGTCGCTTGAAAAAGGTAAAAAGATAATTCTTTTCGTCCTCAACGCTTGCCTCTAAGGTGTGAGGCGTTGCGACACCGTGGTTCAACGCGCTGACGATGCCTTGGGTCTGCATGGCCGCATAGTCAAACACTCCTGCAACACCATGGAATGACTAGATGCACCCATCGCTAAAACAAGCGCTCGACATCATTAATATCGAGCGCAACGTAGCTGAATACACCCAGGCGTTTTACGCGGTGCATGACGTGGTAAGCGTATTTGGCGAGCTTGACCTAGCCAATCGCCTCTTCGCAGAAATACCCCGAACAGTGCCCGAAGAGCTGGTGGCCGAACTTTTCAATTTGTTGGCTTGGCAAACAAACGATAACGGTGCGGCAATGACGCGTGAGGTCGAGACGTGGCTCAGAGAACAGCAAGATCCGCGCAAGCTTACGATTGCCATGAGCCTGGATGTATATCCATTTCCAGATGCCCAGGAAATGCATCAGGTATTGTCCACGCTGGCTGTGGCTATCCCAGAAGTGGCGACTATGTGCCAAACGCTTATGACGTCACGAAAGGCTAGAACACAGAGTCAAGTATGACGGAAGGCACTGGGGCCGCTTTGGGTCGAAAACGGCCGCTCGTGAGCTCCCGCTTCCGACTCAAAGCGCACATCGATTCAAGGCTCTTTAGTCGGTACCGGCCTCATCGCCTGCAACGTCAACTCAGATCCAGACGTCATTCACCGCTGTTCGCTCCCCGCCTTCATGGCCGGTGTTCAAAACGCCTCGCGGCTCGATCATCATCAGTTTGGTTTCCGCCTGCGCCGCCGTTCTATGCTCTACGCCACGCGGTACGACATACAGCTCACCCGGCCGCACATACACGCTGCCCTCTGGCAAATCGATACGCAAGGTGCCTTCAAGCACCAGGAACGCTTCATCCGTCTCCGGGTGCGAGTGCCAGATGAATTCCCCTTCGATGCGCACGACCTTGAATTGGTAGTCGTTCATTTGCGCGACCACCCTTGGGCTCCACTGCTGCTCGATCAGTGCAGCCTTCTGAGCCAGGTTCACAGGTTGCGATGCGCGTTGAGGGTGTAAGTCGGTCATGACAGATCCTCTGTAGTTAGAGTGACCAGGCTACCGAAGAGAAAGCAGGCGTCTCTTGTACGATCCTGCAAGTCAGCGGGCAGGCCGCAAGCGTTCCAACCAGCGCAGGGGCGGCACGCCGTAGGTGCGAGTGAAATGTCGGGTCATGTGGCTCTGGTCGTGAAAGCCTGCAGCTAGGCCGGCATCGACCAGGGTGAAGCCTTCCAGGATCAGCCTGCGAAAACAGTCCAGGCGTCGTAGCGTGACAAAACGGTATGGGCTGGTGCCGTAAAGGGCCCGGAAGTCCCGTGACAAGCTCCATTGCTCACGCCCGCTGGCCTGCTCGAGCATTTCCAGTGTGATGCCGTGGTTAAGGTGCTCCATGATGAACGCCCTGGCGCGCTCGGCCGAGCGGTAGTCCAGGCGTTTGCGGCCGCGGGGCTTGCCGCCGACTGCACGCAGCGCCATGGCCAGGTCATAGATGGCGTCCTGCTCCTCCAGTGTTTCCAGCGGATGCTCCAGTGCCTGCACGAAGGCCTCGCTGGCGCGATAGAGGCGCGGGTCGCTGGACAGCCCGCCGGCAATGAACGGCAACGGTTCGCCGCCGAGCACGTTCTGGATCAGCGAAGGATCGATGTAGGCCATCCGGTAGCGAAAGCCGATATCCGTGCCGGCCATGCCGTCATGGAGTTCGTCCGGGTGCAGCACCAGGGTGTTGCCCGGCACGCCGTGGCACAGCGCCCCTTTGTAGTGAAAGCTCTGTACGCCGGCAAGGGTACGGCCTATCGAGTAGGTATCGTGCCGATGGGGGTCGTAGCCATGGCCGCCAATCCACGCCTCGATGCGCTCCACGCTACCAGGCGTGGCGCTGCGTATGACCCAATCAGCGGAGGACGGGTTTGCTTTTCGTTCCATGGATAAGCTTGTAGTGCGCAATGTTGGATGGGGATGGCCCATCCTATTTCAGGATTGCGCGGACACCCAATCCATTTCCGCTGAATGTCCGCTATGGGTCGAAAGCGGTCATCCGGGAACGGCTGCTATCGACCCATGGCGGTCCTACGCTGAGAGCAGCAAACAGCCAGAGGTGAACCGCCGTAATAGACTCGTGCATCTATGAAAACAACCGAGCGCTTCTGGCCGATAGGCACTTATGTTGAAGGACCGCTATGGATTGGATAGCGACGGTCATGCTTCAACCGTCGCCGCACCGCTTCAGATCTCAGTCTGCTCCGCCATCCCCAAGGCGTCATCGACCTCAATGCCCGCAGGAAAACGCACACACCAGCTATCGAACCTGCACCCAATAATGGCACTATGACACCAATCAGGGAAAGCAGCATCCGGTACACGACGTAACCGAATGTCATGCGTACAGGAATAAGGGAATATGGCTTCGATTCAGGTGGATGGTGAGGACAAGACCGCAAAGATCAGCGACTGGGCGATTCGCTGGAGCGAAAAGTTCGAAGCACTGGAACTGACCTGTCATTTCCCCTCCAGTAAAAAATACACCCGCCCGCTCAGTAACTGCCGCGTGTCACCTTCCCGCGAGTTGAGCAATGTACTGCTGACCAAACCTGGCAGCACGATCGTCAAACCCATCGACAAAGCAGTGATCTACGGCGAGCGATATGCCGTGGTGCACTATCCGGGCGGCACCCGGCCCTATGTCCACAAGATGGACGGCATCGTCTTCACCGCCCCTACCTCGATCAAGGACACGCCGGTCTTCGATTACTTCACTACGGTTGCGAATGCCCGACACGCTCAAGCGCAGTCGAAGGCTGATCGTGACATAGCCAGCAACGTCGTGACTCAGCTTGGAAAACTGCCCGCCATCGCCAGCACTGCCTTGCAAGCCTATTGCACCGGGCGCAATGGCACGCTCGACCCAGGTCAGGGGCTCATTTATCCGTTCGGGTTGAACGAAAGCCAGTATCAGGCCGTCGAGCGGGCATTCAGCGCGCAAGTCAGCGTGATCGAAGGCCCACCGGGAACCGGCAAGACCCAGACCATCCTCAACATCCTCGCCAATATCCTGTTGCGCGGGCAAACAGTGGCGGTGCTGTCCAACAACAATGCGGCCGTGGCAAACGTCTACGAAAAGCTGGAGAAATGCGGCCTGGGCTACCTGGTCGCCAAGCTTGGCAACAAGGAAAACCGCGAAGCCTTCTTCGACGACCTGCCTGTATGGCCCTCCAGCCCACCCGGGCCGGCACCGTCCCTGGAAGAGATCCAGGGCTTGCTGACCCGCCTGAAGCAGCATCTGCACGACCACAACCGGGCAGCACAACTGCAGATCGAACTGGACGAGCTGGTCATCGAGCGGCGCTACCTGCAGCAGTGGCAGGCAGAAAACGGTGTGCCGGCCACAGGCTCGTTGGACAAGTACGGGCTGACCCCACGCAAGACTGCCGACCTCATGGCCTACCTGGCGCACCTGGGCGAGCACCGCGTGAAGCTCAAGGACCGCATCGAGCTGCTGTTCCAATTCAGAGTCTTTCGCACCAAGCCGTTCGCCGAGGGCGAGGCGCGCATGGCCGCGTTCCATGCCCTGCAGATGCATTACTACGACAAGTCGCTGCAGGATAAGGAAACCGAGCTGCGGGCGTGCCGTGAATCCTTGGCGCGCGCAAACTTCACGGCCTTGCTCAAAGAGCTGACAACCGCATCGATGCAGCATCTGAAGCAGCATCTGCAAGGTCAGGTTCCGCCGCGAGACAGCTTCGATGTCAAGACCTACCGCAGGGACTTTGATGCCTTCGTGCAGCGTTTCCCTATCCTGGGCAGCGGCACGCACTCGATCGTCAACTCGATCGCGCCGGGGGCGATCCTCGACTACGTGATCATCGACGAAGCTTCCTTGCAGGACATCGTGCCGGGCATCCTGCCGCTGGGCTGCGCCAAGAACCTGATCGTCGTCGGCGACAACCGCCAGTTGCCGCACATCCCCGTGAAGCTGGGGCTGCGGGCGCCGGCCGAGGCCTACGATTGCGAGCACTACAGCCTGCTGGATTCGTGCATTGCCGTGTTCCAGGAGGCACTGCCAAGGACGTTGCTCAAGGAGCATTACCGCTGCCACCCCAGGATCATCCAGTTCTGCAACCAGCAGTTCTATGACAACGCATTGGTGCCGATGACCGTGGACAACGGCGAGGAGTCCCTGCGCCTGGTGGTGACCGCCAAGGGCAACCACGCACGCAAGAACACCAACCTTCGGGAGCTGGATTCCTTGCTCAAGGTGCTCGAAGACGAGGGGCAATCCGTCGCAGTGGACGGTGAAGGCCGCGGTTACATCGCCCCGTTCCGGGCACAGGTCAACCTCTGCGACAAGCACTTGCCGGCGAACTTCGTCAAAGACACGGTGCACAAGTTCCAAGGGCGCGAGTGCGACGAGATCGTCTTTTCCACCGTGCTGGACAAGAAGCGCTACAACCAGACGCAAGGACGCCTGGATTTCGTCGACGACCCGCGCATGATCAACGTGGCGGTGTCGCGGGCCAAACATCGCTTCACCCTGGTGACTGGTGACGAGGTGTTCACCGAGAACAATGGCCACATTGCCGCGCTGATCCGCTACATCAGCTATTACGCGCAGGACGAGCAGATCGTGCGTGCGCCAGTGGTGTCGGCATTCGACTTGTTGTACCGCGAGTACGACCAGTCCCGGGAACGCCTGAACGCCCGACTGCGGCCCGAGGATTCACGCTACAAGTCCGAGCAGATCGTGGCGCAGTTGCTGCGCGAAGCGCTCTCGGCCCCGGCGTGCGATGCGTTGACGTTCCATACGCAGATCAAGCTGGACATGCTCGCATCGCCGAGCAACCCCGAGTGGACGCAATCCCAGCGGGCGTTCATGAGCCGCGCCAGTTGCGATTTCGTCATCTATTTCAAAGTGGGCAAGACCCCGGTTGGGGTGATCGAGGTCGATGGCGGATATCACGACCACCCCGTGCAGGCCGCTCGGGACGCCAGGAAGAATGAGATTCTGGCTGCCAGTGGCCTTCCCATTCTGCGGCTGCGGACGGTGGAGAGTGGTATTGAGCGCAGAATTGCCGAGTTTCTGGCGCAGTGGGCCAGGCCTGCTCTGGACGCATAGGTATGTTTACGTGCCCATGCTGCGGATATGCAGTCTTCGAGGAACCCCCAGGGTCATACGACATCTGCCCAATTTGTTTCTGGGAGGATGACGTGTTCCAGCTCTACTACCCTCACCAGGAGGGTGGCCCGAATAGATGCAGTTTGATTGAGGCACAGGTGAACTTCGTCCAATTCGGTGCCTGCGAGCGAAGCATGTCGAAGAATGTGCGAGAGCCTCGCGATAGCGATGTGCGTGATAGCGAGTGGTTCCCGCTCTGGGCTCGCCGAGTTGCCATTGCAGATCCTGAATCCGACAACCAGCTCTCTCAGCACATGCAGTCGATTAGCGACCTCTACTACTGGCTGCGGACCTAGTCTCCTGTCTCGCCAAAAGAGAACGTATTTCCGAGACAGGACACTAGCCTGCATTGAAGTCCCAAGGCGCATGTTATTTTTGATTCACAGCGAGGGAGCGCAATTGATCGATAGTACGCAACAGCACGCCGTTTCAGAGTCGTCGCCTATTCTCACTCGGCGCCATCTACTCCAGGCCGGGATGACCGGGATTGCCGTCAGTGTGCTTTCACCGTGGTCGTTATGGGCCGCACCATCGGGCGTCTTGGTGAACGATGTGACGATGCTCAATCCGATTTGGGTCAACCGTTTGTTCGCACCTCGCACCACGGGCGAAATACAGCGGGCGCTCGCTATGTCGTCAGGACCAGTCAGCATCGGTGGTGGCCGCTATAGCATGGGGGGGCAGATTGCTACCGAAAACAGCCTGCACCTCGACATGCGTCAGTTTAATCAGGTGATCCGATATTCGCCTGAGAGCAGGGTCATACGCGTGCAAACAGGGATGCGTTGGCGTGACCTGCAGTCGGTCATAGACCCGGACGACCTCTCGATAAAAATCATGCAGAGTTATGCCAACTTCACCGTCGGCGGATCGCTGTCAGTCAATGCTCATGGACGCTATGTCGGCGCAGGTCCAGTCATCAACTCTGTGCGCTCTCTGCAACTGGTGCTTGCGGACGGTTCGGTAGTAGAAGCGTCCCGCACCGCAAATTCCGACCTGTTCTACGCTGCTATCGGTGGCTACGGTGCGATAGGGGTGATCACTGAGGTCGAACTGGACCTTGCGTCCAACATCACAATTGAACGTCAGATACGCCGCATGCCAGTTGCTGATTACCCGCGTTTTTTCAATGAGCACGTCCGCGAGAACGAACAGGCTATCCTGCATAATGCCGATTTGGCCCCCCCTTATTTCGACATGGCTACTTCCGTCACTTGGCGTGCCTCGGACAAAGCGTTGACCGTCGCAGAAAGGCTGGTGGCGCCGGGGCAATCGTACAAAATCAACCAGACCGTCATGTGGAGTGTGACCAAGCTTCCCGGTGGCCCAATGATTCGCAAGGATGTGGTCGATCCACTGCGCTATCTCAATCAGCCGGTCGTACGGCGCAACTACGAGGCCAGTGCGGATGTCGCTTCGCTTGGCCCCATTGCAACCCGAAACAGTACCTATGCGTTGCAAGAATATTTTGTGCCAGTGACACAGTTCAATGCGTTCGTAAAGCAAATAGCCGCCATCCTTCAGGCGCACCGCGTTGACGCCGTTAATATCTCCATCCGACACGCTCCGGCCGACCCCGACTCGTTTCTGTCCTGGGCAGGCGAAGAAGTGTTTTCATTCGTGCTCTATTATTGGCAGCGCGTTGGGGTGGATGATCGCGAGGCAGTTGGCGTGTGGACACGCGAACTCATCAACGCTGCGCTGTTGCTTGGCGGTACTTACTATCTGCCCTACCAACTGCATGCCACGCAGGAACAGTTCTCAAGTGCCTACCCAAACGCGCGCCGCCTGTTAGCACTCAAAGCGCAAGTCGATCCAGGAGGGCGATTCCGGAACAAGCTCTGGGACAAGTACCACACGGAATAGTGTAAAGCTCGTGACAAGGGCGTCTGAGCCCAAGCTGGTGTTTATCCGAATCCATTGTTTCGGCAATTGCCACTTGATTTGTAGGTACACCCGAGCGGCCGCATTTGGCCGATTACTGCGCTTCATGATGGTCCGCTTTGGGTCGGAAGCAGCCGCTCACGTGTATCCGTTACCAATCCGAAATGGGTATTGAATCGGGCAGCAAGTGATATCCATTGAAAGCGGAACAAGAACCAGGCAGCCTCAGCGCACAGCCTCAAGCACCTTGCTTATCTCCTGAGCGACCAGCGCCTCGATACGTCCTTCCTCCGACGCTATCGAAAACACTGCGCAACACACGGCGGCCTCCCCAACCGCACATCGATAGACCGCCACCACACTACCGGGGCCACACCCGGTATGCCCAACCAGCGTCAGGCCGCCCTCGATCGTCCCGCGCATCAGACCCAGGGCATAGCCTGGTGCGATCCACGGCCGGCCGGCCATTGGCCCACCCAATACCTTCGTTGCCTGCATTTCCTGGAGCAGGTTGTCCGGAAGAAGTGTCCCGGCAAGCAGGCGATCCAGGAAAAGGGCAGCCTGGGAAACAGGGCCGATCAGCAACCCGTGGTAGACCCAGCCAGGATCGTAGTTCAACGAATGACCGAGATAGTCACCGTGCCGGTCTGAGCGTTTCGTTGCCAAGCGAACCGACAAGATGCCAAGTGGAGCCAGAACTTGCTGCCTGAGCGCCTCTTCAAGCGGCAGGCCTGTGGCACGTTCGATGAGCCTGGCTACCAGCATGTAGCCCACATTCGAGTAGCGCCAACCCGCTCCAGGGTCGTAGCGAAGCCGAGCGCCATCCAGTCGCTGCATCATCTCGTCCACGGACCACGCGGATTCATGATTGGCAACCGCCGCGTGGTACTCGGGAAGCTCGCCATAATCCGCGAGGCCCGCCTCGTGACGCAGAAGCTGACGCAAGGTGTACGTGGTTTCAGGAAGCGCGGCGTCCAGGGCGAGTCGTCCGTCGCGCACCAGAGTCAGGGCGGTCGCGGCCAACACCGTCTTGGTGAAACTCCACCATGGCACACAGGGTTCGGCCTGGAGCGATGGCGTAATGAATCGACCGTTGGAAAGCGTGGAAATCAGCATCGAGTACTCAAGCAGTGATGACAAGCCAGTAAACAAGCGTAGAGGCAACAACATACCCACTCCGGCGATGCAAGCCGTCAGTCGGCCTCGGGACAATAACTGGATGGCGTATACCAGGGCACCGCAGAATCGATGTAAACGTGCTTTTGCTTGCATGGCTGGAACGGTGTATCAAGTGTACCCAGCGCGATAGAGATCCAGTCGGCGAACTCACCTTCGGATCGTGACCAGAACAACGTCGAGCCACACGCCCCGCAGAACTCGCGTAACACTGTCTGCGAAGAGGCGTAGGCCTTGATGCTGTCGGCCCCGCGAAGTACACGAAGTGCGCTGCGCGGCACGCTGCCATATGACCCGAATGCAGCCCCGTGACCTTTGCGGCACTGGCTGCAGTGACAATGACTCACGGCCTTGGGTGGCGTGAGCAGCTCGTAGCTGACCGCTGCGCACAGGCAGCTTCCTTGGTGTGCCTCTGTCATATGTCCTTCCGTGCAGGCCAAAACCTTGAGACGGATGGCCAAACGCTCTACCCCAAGCCACCCATCGATCCCACTGATGATTACTATCAAGCCGCCCGCCTGTCGAGCTGCAAAATCCACCCCCTATAATCCCTTCCCCGTTTTCCCCTCGCTGCAGCGCCTGTCCCAGGCGACAGTCCCCTATGGAAGCCCGCACCATGCCAAGCCCCAACCCGTCCCCCCACAGCCCACCCGAACACAGCCAGCAGAGCGTCCGTCAGCAGTGGCTGGCGATTCTCTCGGTCGCCGTGGGCGCCTTCGCCCTGGTGACCAGCGAATTCCTGCCGGTGGGCGTGCTCAACGATGTCGCCGCTGATCTTGGCATCAGCGCCGGCCAGGCCGGCCTGATGGTGACCCTGCCCGGTATCATGGCGGCCCTCGCCGCGCCCTTGCTGTCGGTGGGCATCGGCGCCCTCGACCGAAGCTACCTGCTGATCGCCCTGACGCTGATCATGATCGTCGCCAACGCGGTGGTGGCCTACGCCACCGACTTCGGCCTGCTGCTGTTCGGCCGGGTGCTGCTGGGCATCAGCATCGGTGGTTTCTGGGCGACCGCGATCGCCCTGAGCGGCCGCCTGGCGCCCAAGGGCGTGGGCGTGGCGCAGGCCACCTCGATCATCATGGTCGGCGTGACCTTGGCCACCGTGCTCGGCGTGCCCGTGGGCACCTGGCTGAGCGGGCTCATGGGCTGGCGCATGACCTTCCTAGTCACCGCGCTGGTCGGCGTGCCGGTGCTGCTGGCGCAGGTCCTGCTGCTGCCGCGGCTCAACCCGGAGAAGGCCATCCGCATCAGCGACCTGCCGGCACTGTTCGTCAATCCGCAGGCGCGGGTTGGCCTGATCGCGGTGTTGCTGATCGGCCTGGCGCACTTTGCCGCGTACACCTACGTCGCGCCGTTCTTCAAGCACAACGCCGGCTTCGACGGGCCGATGATCGGCTCGCTGTTGCTGCTCTACGGCGTGGCCGGGGTGCTGGGCAATGTCTTCGCCGGTTTCGCCGCCAACCAGAGCGTGCGCTACACCCTGATGCTGGTTGCCTTGATGATCGGCGTCGGCACCGCGCTGTTCCCCTACTTCGCCACCAGCCTCACCGGCGCGGCGATGCTGATCGCGCTCTGGGGCTTCGCCTTCGGCGCCTTCCCGGCCTGCGCCAGCATCTGGATGTTCGTCGTGGCGCCCAAGGATGTGGAGCGCGGCATGCCGCTGTTCGTCGCCATGTTCCAGGTGATCATCGCCCTGGGCTCGTTCTTCGGTGGGCGGATCGTCGACCAGATGGGCAGCGCGGTGCTGTTCAGCCTGGCCACGGCGCTGGTGGGCTGCGGCTTTGTCACGGTGCTGGTGCTGGGGCGCAGCGTCAGCAATCGCCTGGCGGCCCAACCTTCCTGAAATACCGATGTCGCGTGGGAGATCACCCAGCCCGTCGGGCTGCGCTGTCGCGCAGGGAACTGTCCCCCTGTGGGAGCGGCCTTGCGTCGCGAAAGGGCTGCGTAGCAGCCCCAGGTTCTCAGTGTTGATGCAAAGATTGCCGGGGCCGCTCTGCGGCCCTTTCGCGACGCAAGGCCGCTCCCACAGGGCCTAGATAAATCAATAAGTTACGGTTTGTTCCATGAGAGCGGGCCGGCGGTGTCCGCCCCACGCTTTATCAACTCTTTACGCCGACGAGCCGCAAACTGACAGCAACTTGATACTCAACTCAATACCCTTGGCCAGGTCTTCGGCGTATCGAGTATGCAACATGACGCTTTACGTTAACGCCCTGCCTGGGCGGGCTGGCATTCGGGATGAAAGTACGCCCCCTTTCGATGTGGCTGTAAACACCTCCAACGACCCACTTTTGCAGCAGCTCAGGCAACAGGGCATCAGCGAGGTGGAGTGCGTGGTCAGCGACTTTTCCGGCATCGTCCGCGGCAAGGTCGCTTCCCTCGACCGCTTTCTCGACGAGGGCGGCATGCGCCTGCCGGAGAGCGTGCTGCTGCAGACGGTGACCGGCGACTTCGTCGACGATGAGATCTTCTACGCATTGCTGGACGAATCCGGCATCGACATGTTCTGCCGCCCCGCCGCGCATGCCGTCTATCGCCTGCCATGGCTGGCGGAGCCGACCGCCATGGTCATCCATGACAGCCTCGACAGGCACGGCAAGCCCATTGAATTGTCACCGCGCAATGTGCTCAAGCGCGTACTGTCGCTCTACAGCGACAGCGGCTGGCAACCGGTGGTCGCGCCGGAGCTGGAGTTCTACCTGACCAAACGCAGCCATGACCCGGACCTGCCACTGCAGCCACCTGAAGGCCGCTCAGGGCGTGCGGAGAGCGGTAGGCAGAGTTTCTCAATCGAAGCCACCCACGAATTCGCCCGGCTGTTCGAGGACGTCTATCACTGGTGTGCCCTTCAGGGCCTGGATCTGGACACGCTGGTGCACGAGAGCGGCCCCGCGCAAATGGAGGTCAACTTCCACCACGGCGATCCGCTGCGCCTGGCCGACCAGTTGATCGTGTTCAAGCGCACCCTGCGCGAAGCGGCGCTGCGCCATGGCATCAGTGCAACCTTCATGGCCAAGCCGATCGCCCATGAACCCGGCAGCTCGATGCACATCCACCAGAGCGTGCTGGACAGGGCTACCGGCACCAACCTCTTCGCCAGCGCCCACGACTCGCCCAGCGAACGGCTGCTGCACTATATCGGTGGCTTGCAGAAGTATCTGCCGCAAATGCTGCCGTTGCTGGCCCCGAACGTGAACGCGTTCCGCCGCTTCCTGCCCGACGCCTGCGCTCCGGTCAACGTCGAATGGGGCGAGGAGAACCGCACGGTCGGCCTGCGCGTGCCGGCTGCGCCTGCGGCCGCCATGCGCGTCGAGAACCGCCTGCCCGGCGCCGATGCCAATCCCTACCTGGCCATGGCCGCCAGCCTGTTGTGCGGCTACCTCGGCCTGCTCGAGCAGGTTGCCCCCAGCGCGCCGGTCCAGGGCCGCGCCTACGACCGTGGCGGATTGCGCCTGCCGGCCACCCTGGAGGAAGCATTGGTGCGAATGGAGGCTTGCGACCTGGCCAGGGAGTACCTTGGCGACAGGTTCGTGCAGGGGTACGTGGCGGTAAAACGCACCGAGCAGCGCAACTACCACCAGGTGATCAGCGCCTGGGAGCGCGAGCATCTGTTGCTGCGCGTTTGAACGGACCCATCGGTTGCCGACGAACAGTCCCCTGCACGCATCCGCAGGTGTTGCCCAGCGCTTGCCGCTGGGCTAGCCTTTACACCCAATTCCCCCTGCGAGGTGTTCGTCCAATGCGCCATTGATGCCGCCGTCTACCTGACGGCCAGTCTTCAGCCTCCGGCTCGTACCGGAGATGTCGCGGCATGAGTGGAGTTGTGCATGACGAGCTCGTCGATCCTGACGCTGGACAGCGTCACCCTGGTCCTGCCCGATGGCAGACCGCTTTTCACCGACCTCAACGAATCCTTCGACCTGCGCCACACCGGGCTGGTCGGGCGCAACGGCGTGGGCAAGAGCCTGCTCGGGCAACTGCTGGCCGGCCTACGCGAGCCCAGCGAGGGATATTGCCTGCGCCTTGGCCGGGTACATCATCTCGACCAACAGGTGATCGCCAACAGCGCCACCGTCGCCGACCTGGCCCAGGTGGGTGGTACGCTGCGCGCCCTCGAGCGGATCGAACGTGGCAGCCTCGACCCGGAGGACTTCGACGCGGTCGGCGAACGCTGGGACATTCGGGCGCGGCTACAGGCGCAACTGCAACACCATGGACTGGGCCATCTCGACCCGCACTACCCGGCCGAGCGCCTGAGCGGCGGCCAGGCCATGCGCGTCGCGCTGCTCGGTGCCTGGCTGAGCGAAGCCGACTACCTGATCCTCGACGAGCCGAGCAACCACCTGGACAGCAGCGCCAGGGCCCTGCTGCTGGACATGCTCCAGGGCTGGGACAAGGGCCTGCTGGTGATCAGCCACGACCGGGCGCTGCTCGGGCACATGGCACGCATCGTCGAATTGTCGCCCCTTGGCTTGCGAGCCTATGGCGGCGATTTCGGCTTCTACCGGCAGCAAAGCACCGCGCAGGCCGAACGGGCCGCGCAGGAACTGCTGCGCCTCAAGCAGCAGCGCCAACGTCAGGCTCAGGCATTGCAACGTCAGCGTGAGAACCTCGAGCGTCACCAGGCCTGCGCCGGGCGCCAGGCCAAGCAGGCGAACCAGGCGCAGATTCTGCTCGACCGCCAGCAGCAGCGCAGCCAGGCCACCGCCGGGCGCCAGCGCCGCGAGCTGCGGGATGCCAAGGCGGCCCTGGACGAACAAGTGCGCCAGGCGGCGCGTCAGGTCGAACGCGAGGTGCCGATCATGCTGCACGCCCCCACGCCGCAACGGCATACGGGGCGCGAGGTGCTGGCCCTGGAGGGTTTGTGCCTGTCACGGGGCACGACGGATGTGCTGGACATGCGCCTGTGCCTGGGCCAGCGACTGGGGGTGGTGGGCGACAACGGTAGCGGCAAGTCCACCCTGCTGCGGGTGCTGGCCGGTGAACTAGCGCCGCGCGCGGGCAGCCTGCGGCTGACTGGCGAAGTGGCCCTGCTCGACCAGCACGGCAGCCGCTTGGAACCGCAACAGAGCGCCCTGGAACACCTGCGCGCCGCCAACCCTCGCCTGCAGCGCGACGAACTGCATCGTCGGCTGGCGCAGCTGGGCATCAATGCGGCACGCATCGCACTGCCCGGTGCCCTGCTCAGTGGCGGCGAACGGCTCAAGGTCGCGTTGGCTGCCGTGCTGTACCGGGAACAGCCTTTGGACCTGCTGCTGCTCGACGAGCCGAACAACCACCTCGACCTGCCGTCGCTCGAGGCGCTGGAGCACTTGTTGCGCCAGTTCAAGGGGGCGCTGCTGGTGGTCTCGCATGACCACGTTTTTCTGGAAAACCTGATTCTGGAGGACTATCTGCGTTTAGGCTGAGTACAGCAAAGACATGTCTGACTAACATCCGACAACCTTCAGAATCCTCCTACACATCATTCGGAAGTCGGGATCTTTAGCAACATCCCCCTGCACGGCAATGTACCTGGCCAAGGTAAATTCCAAGGAAGGTGGATGTGCAGTTCGATAACGTCAGCCAGATCATTACCACACATGGACTAGTATTCGACCTCTATGCACTGACAGTGCACCCCGCAGACCGACCGCACCTGTGCAAGCTGTACTTTGCATCGGCTCGTCAGGCCAGCTACCAGATCAGCGATGCCGCGATCCGGATCTACGATCGAATGCAAGCAGGCGACCGACCATGTGCGCTGCGAATCATGGTGTCCCGACCTCTCTCCAGAGCACAAGGCGATGCACTGAATGACCAACGCGGGCACGTCGGTGCACTAATCAGCACAGCTATTGGCGTACCTGTCGGCTTGGCCGCGCCAATAACCGGCGCCGCGCTGGGGTGAGCATCGGCCCGCTGGCAAGCAGCAGGTTACCGACTTATCACATGGGCGACAGGATGGTGTACATAGAGGCGACTGTCAGCGGAGGAATCGGACCGCAACGGTCAAGCCAATCGCTGATTATCCAGGCACAGCCATGAACGCCTTCATCGCCGCGATACTGCTCACACTTGTAGCAGCCGTGCTCCACCACAGCCTTCGCGCTGCAAAGCTCCGCAAATGGGCCGGGCTGTCTCTGCTTGGCGCAGGTGTGTTGGCTTGGTGGTTCCTACCTCAGGGTCTGTACCTGAATGTAGAGTGGTCCATGTGGGTGACATTTCTGCTCTGCACAGGCTCAGGCCTGTTCGTTCATCGTAATCGCCATCGCGACAGCGACTGACCCGAACATACACGCCCGGCGGATTGTGTGACTGGCCGTTCCCGATCCGCGCCGGATGTATTATGGTGGCGGGGTGCGCATATAAAAGCAGCCCGCCGTGTTCGGGCCAGAGCAATGAGGGTGTCATGAGTAACGAAAGCATTAACTGGGACAAGCTGGGTTTCGACTACATCAAGACCGACAAACGTTACCTGTCCGTATGGCGTAACGGCGAGTGGGACAAGGGCACCCTGACCGAAGACAACGTGCTGCACATCAGTGAAGGCTCCACCGCCCTGCACTATGGCCAGCAGTGCTTCGAAGGCCTGAAGGCCTACCGCTGCAAGGACGGTTCGATCAACCTGTTCCGCCCCGACCAGAACGCCGCGCGCATGCAGCGCAGCTGCGACCGCCTGCTGATGCCACGGGTCTCGACCGAACAGTTCATCGAAGCCTGCAAGCAGGTGGTCAAGGCCAACGAAAAATTCGTGCCGCCGCACGGCAAGGGCGCGCTGTACCTGCGTCCGTTCGTGATCGGCACCGGTGACAACATCGGCGTGCGCACCGCCCCCGAGTTCATCTTCTCGGTCTTCGCCATCCCGGTCGGTTCCTACTTCAAGGGCGGCATGACCCCGCACAAGTTCCTGATCTCCGACTACGACCGCGCAGCCCCGCAAGGCACCGGCGCGGCCAAGGTCGGCGGCAACTACGCGGCCAGCCTGCAACCGGGCTACGAGGCCAAGAAAGCCGGCTTCGCCGACTGCATCTACCTCGATCCGCTGACCCACAAGAAGATCGAGGAAGTCGGTTCGGCCAACTTCTTCGGCATCACCGCCAACAACGAATTCGTCACGCCGAAGTCGATCTCGGTACTGCCGGGCATCACCCGCCTGTCGCTGATGGAACTGGCCGAATCGCGCCTGGGCCTGAAAGTGATAGAAGGCGACGTGGAAATCGACAAGCTCGACCGCTTCGTCGAAGCCGGCGCCTGTGGCACCGCCGCGGTGATCACCCCGATCGGCGGCATCCAGTACAACGGCAAGCTGCATGTGTTCCACAGCGAAACCGAAGTCGGCCCGGTCACCCAGAAGCTCTACGCCGAGCTGACCGGCATCCAGAGCGGTGACGTCGAAGCCCCGGCGGGCTGGATCGTCAAGGTCGCCTGAGGCTTCAGCCTGCAGTGAAGACGGGGTATGCCAGCAATGGCATGCCCCGTTTTTCTTGGCTTTCACGGCCCTGGGCAGCCAGATGAATTTTTCTTAAATCGCCGGTTGTCTATTCTTTGGCACAATCAGGTCTCCACTCGCCGCCCAGGAACCAGCATGCCTCGCGTACTGACCATCGAAGACGACGCCGTCACCGCCCAGGAAATCGTCGCCGAACTGTCCAGCCACGGCCTGGAAGTCGACTGGGCCGACAATGGCCGTGAAGGCCTGGCCAAGGCCATCGCCGGCGGCTATGACCTGATCACCCTCGACCGCATGCTGCCCGAGGTCGATGGCCTGACCATCGTCACCACCCTGCGCAACCTGAAGATCACCACGCCGATCCTGATGATCAGCGCCCTGTCGGACGTCGACGAGCGCGTGCGCGGCCTGCGCGCCGGCGGCGACGACTACCTGACCAAGCCGTTCGCCTCCGACGAGATGGCCGCCCGGGTCGAGGTGCTACTGCGTCGCAACAGCGTGCCGATGACCCAGACCCGCCTGCAGGTCGCCGACCTCGAGCTGGACCTGATCAGCCACGAGGCGCGCCGCGGCGAGCAGGCGCTGAACCTGCTGCCCACCGAGTACAAGCTGCTCGAGTACCTGATGCGCCACTCCGGCCAGGTGATCACCCGGATGATGATCTTCGAGGAAGTCTGGGGCTACCACTTCGACCCAGGCACCAACCTGATCGACGTGCACATCGGCCGCCTGCGCAAGAAGATCGACTCGCCCGGGCAGAACCCGCTGATCCGTACCGTGCGGGGCTCCGGCTATGCCATTGCCGAACCCGTCTAAGGGCTGGAGTTCTTCCACCAGCCGCCTGCTGGCGCTGTACAGCTTCCTGTTCGTGGCCTGGAGCAGCATCCTGATGGGGGTGCTGTACTTCGAGGTCACCAGCTACCTGAACAAGCTCACCCGTCATTCCATGCTGCAACGCCAGCACCTGTTCGCCCATATGAGCGGCAAGCAGCTGGACGACGCGCTGATCGCAAGCCAGGCCTTCGAGGAACGCAGCTTCGACGCCTACGGCCTGTTCGACCCCCAGCTCAACCCGATTGGCGGGCGCATCCGCAGCATCCCGCCGGAGCTCGGCCTGGACGGCAAGGTCCATGAGCTCAAGCGTTGCCTGGACGCCGACGATCCGCACCTGCCCCGCGACAGCTGCGACGCGGTGGCGATCAAGGTCCAGGACGGTCGCTGGCTGGTACTGGTGCGCGACAACGGCTCGCTGTTCGTGGTCACCCGGATCATTCTCGACGCGCTGCTCTGGGGCATTTCCCTGACCCTGATTCCAGGCTTTGCCGGCTGGTACCTGCTGCGCCGCCGACCGCTCAAACGCATCCGGGCGATCCAGGCCCAGGCCGAACTTATCGTCGCCGGTGACCTGACCCACCGCCTGCCGGTGTCGGTGCGCCGCGATGAACTGGACATGCTGGCTGCCATTGTCAACGCGATGCTCGACCGCATCGAAAGGCTGATGCACGAGGTCAAGGGGGTCTGTGACAACATCGCCCACGACCTGCGCACGCCCCTGACCCGCCTGCGCGCGCAGCTCTATCGCATTCGCCAGCAGAGCGGCGCCGATTCCGCCGAAGGCGCGGCGCTGGACCAGGCGATCGGCGAGACCGACACGCTGATGGCACGCTTCCGTGGCCTGTTGCGTATCAGCGAACTGGAAGACCGCCAACGCCGGGCCGGCTTCGTGCAACTCGACCCACAAGGCTTGCTGGTAGAACTGCACGACTTCTACCTGCCACTGGCCGAAGATGGCGGCATCCATCTGCAACTGAGCCAGCCCGCGCAACTGGCGGCCCTGCATGGCGATCGGGAATTGCTGTTCGAGGCCCTGGCCAACCTGGTAGGCAACGCCATCAAGTTCACCCCGCAAGGCGGCCAGGTGCGCATCGTTGCCAGCGAAGACGATCAAGGCGTGCATATCGCGGTCGAGGACAGCGGGCCGGGGATTCCGGCGGATGAGCGCGAGGCGGTGTTGAAGCGGTTCTATCGCAGCGAGGAAGGCCATCGCCACCCGGGGTTCGGGCTGGGGTTGTCGATCGTCGCGGCGATCGTCGACCTGCATGGCTTTGGATTGGAGGTGGGGGCCAGCGAACTGGGTGGCGCCAAATTGGTGCTGCATTGCACCAGGGCAACCTGAAAAGCATCGCGGGGCAAGTCGCATCGGCGCTGCGCCGATGCGACTTGCCCCGCGACAGGGCTTGAGCCGATCAGTCAGCCAGGCGCCAGGTGGTGGTGCCCTTGCTGTCTTCCAGCACCACGCCCATGGCGGTCAGCTGGTCGCGGATACGGTCGGACTCGGCCCAGTTCTTATCGGTACGCGCCTGCAGACGCGCCTGGATCAGCGCCTCCACTTCGGCGGCATCGACCTTGCCCTCGGCACCGGCACGCAGGAAGTCATCGGCTTCCAGTTGCAGCACACCCAGCACATCCCCCAGCTCGCGCAGACGACCCGCCAGGCCGGCGGCGGCCTCGGGGTCGCTGTCGCGCAGGCGGTTGATCTCGCGCACCAGGTCAAACAGCACGGCGCAGGCTTCCGGCGTGCCGAAATCGTCGTTCATCGCCACGGTGAAACGCTCGACGAACGCCTCGCCACCCTTGGCCGCGACCCGCGGCAAGCCGCGCAGCGCGTGGTAGAAGCGCTCGAGCGCGCCCTTGGCGTCGCGCAGGCTGTCCTCGGAATAGTTGATCGCGCTGCGGTAGTGGCTGGCCACCAGCAGGTAGCGCACCACTTCCGGGTGGTACTTGTCGAGCACGTCGCGGATGGTGAAGAAGTTGTTCAACGACTTGGACATCTTCTCGCCATTGATGCGGATCATGCCGCAGTGCATCCAGGCGTTGGCGTACTGCTTGCCGGTGGCCGCCTCGCTCTGGGCGATCTCGTTCTCGTGGTGCGGGAACTCCAGGTCGCTGCCGCCACCGTGGATGTCGAAGCTCTCGCCCAGGCAGCAGGTGGACATCACCGAGCACTCGATGTGCCAGCCTGGACGACCCGGGCCCCACGGCGAATCCCAGTACGGCTCACCGGGCTTGACGCCCTTCCACAGGACGAAGTCCAGCGGGTCCTGCTTGGCCTCGTCGACCTCGATGCGAGCGCCGATGCGCAGGTCTTCGATCTTCTTGCGCGACAGCTTGCC
Organism: Pseudomonas mosselii; assembly: GCF_003205295.1. GTDB lineage: Bacteria > Pseudomonadota > Gammaproteobacteria > Pseudomonadales > Pseudomonadaceae > Aquipseudomonas > Aquipseudomonas mosselii_B. Next base: position 61,442 of record NZ_QJRP01000011.1, on the reverse strand, counting down.
ATAGCCGACGAACTTGCCGACCCGGTAGTACACGTCGCCGTTGCCCGGCGCGTAGGCATAGCCCTTGTCGATCAGGGTCTGGATCATCGCGTGCATGCCGGGGATATGGTCGGTGGCACGCGGCTCCAGGTCCGGCGGCAGGATGCTCAGGCGCCGCTCGTCCTCGTGCATCGCGTCGATCATGCGGGCGGTCAGCGCGTCGAACGACTCGCCGTTCTCGTTCGCCCGATTGATGATCTTGTCGTCGATGTCGGTGATGTTGCGCACATAGGTCAGCTCATAGCCGCTCTTGCGCAGCCAGCGGGTGACCAGGTCGAAGGCCACCATGCTGCGGCCGTGGCCCAGGTGGCAGTAGTCGTACACGGTCATGCCGCACACGTACATGCGCACCTTGTTGCCGTCCAGCGGCTTGAAAATTTCCTTGGTCTTGCTCAGCGTGTTGTAGATGGTAAGCACGAAGGTTCCTCAGCTGCCCCACGAATCGCGCAGGGTCACGGTCCGGTTGAATACCGGGCGACCCGGCTGGGAGTCTTTCAGGTCGGCGCAGAAGTAGCCTTCGCGCTCGAACTGGAAGCGGTCTTCTGGCTGGGCCTGGCCCAGGGAAGGTTCCGCGCGACAACCGCTGAGCACCTGCAGCGAATCGGGGTTGATGTTGTCGAGGAAGCTGCCGCCGTCTTCGGTCTTCTCCGGGTTGGCGGAGCGGAACAGGCGGTCGTACAGACGCACTTCGCACTCGACGCTGCCTTGCGCCGGCACCCAGTGAATCACGCCCTTGACCTTGCGGCCCTCGGGGTTCTTGCCCAGGGTGTCCGGATCGTACGAGCAGCGCAGTTCGACGATGTTGCCGTCAGCGTCCTTGATCGCCTCGTCGGCACGGATCACATAGCTGCCGCGCAGACGCACTTCGCCGGCCGGCTCCAGGCGCTTGTAGCCCTTGGGCGGCTCTTCCATGAAGTCGTCGCGGTCAATGTACAGCTCGCGGGCGAACGGCAGCACGCGCACGCCCATGTCTTCCTTCGGATGGCGCGGCAGTTCGAGCTGCTCGACCTGGCCCTCGGGGTAGTTGGTGATCACCACCTTCAGCGGGCGCAGCACGCACATGGCGCGTGGCGCGGTGCGGTCGAGGTCGTCGCGGATGCTGAACTCGAGCATCGCCATGTCGACCACGCCGTCGGAGCGGTTGGTGCCGATCATCTCGCAGAAGTTGCGGATCGAGGCCGGTGTGTAGCCGCGGCGGCGGTAGCCCGACAGCGTCGACATGCGCGGATCGTCCCAGGCTTCGACATGACCTTCGTCCACCAGCTGCTTGAGCTTGCGCTTGGAGGTGATGGTGTAGTTCAGGTTCAGGCGGCTGAACTCGTACTGGCGCGGGTGCGCCGGCACCGGCAGCTTGTCGAGGAACCAGTCGTACAGCGGACGGTGGCTTTCGAACTCCAGGGTGCAGATCGAGTGAGTGATGCCTTCGATGGCGTCCGACTGACCGTGGGTGAAGTCGTAGTTGGGGTAGATGCACCACTTGTCACCGGTCTGGTGGTGGTGGGCATGACGGATGCGGTACAGGATCGGGTCGCGCAGGTTCATGTTCGGCGAGGCCATGTCGATCTTGGCGCGCAGCACGCGCTCGCCGTCCTTGAACTCGCCGGCCTTCATGCGCGCGAACAGGTCGAGGTTCTCCTCGACGCTGCGCTCGCGGAACGGGCTGTTCTTGCCGGCCTCGGTCAGGCTGCCGCGGTATTCCTTGGCCTGCTCGGGGGTCAAGTCGCAGACATAGGCGTTGCCCGACTTGATCAGTTCAACGGCCCAGGCGTGCAGCTGTTCGAAGTAGTCCGAGGCATAGCGCACCGGGCCCGCCCACTCGAAGCCCAGCCATTTGACGTCACGCTGGATGGAGTCGATGTACTCCTGGTCTTCCTTGGCCGGGTTGGTGTCGTCGAAACGCAGGTGGCAGACGCCGCCGAACTCCTTGGCCAGGCCGAAGTTGACGCAGATCGACTTGGCGTGGCCGATGTGCAGGTAACCGTTGGGCTCCGGCGGGAAGCGGGTGACGATGCTCTGGTGCTTGCCCGAGTCCAGGTCGGCCTGGACGATCGGCCGCAGGAAGTTCACAGGGACGGCGGGTGCGCCTTTGGCAGCGGCGTTTGGCGCGTTGTCGGCAGTGGGCTTGCTCATAGTGTCCTTGAATGCAGGTAGCCGGCCCGGGTAGGCCGATTGAATCAAAGGGCCTATCATAGCCGAAGCAGTCAAGCTGCTGACAGCCGAAGTGCCCACAAAAGTGCCGACAAAGTGGCACGTTTTGTCGCCCCGAGGCGGCGCAATCCGGCACAATGGCGGCCCAGCGGCCTGTGTCGCGGTTGCCTGATCCTGCGTCAGGTACTCCGAGCGCCCTGCGCGCACTTATTTCCGAATGCCTTGAAAGAGCGAATTTCAGCATGTCCAAAGTCAAACTGAGCACCAACCACGGCGATATCGTCATTGAACTGAATGACGAAAAAGCCCCGATCACCGTGGCCAACTTCCTCGAATATGTGAAGGCCGGGCACTACAGCAACGTCGTGTTCCACCGTGTGATCAAGGGCTTCATGATCCAGGGCGGTGGCTTCGAGCCAGGCATGAACGAGAAGCGCGACAAGCGTGCCAGCATCCAGAACGAAGCCGACAACGGCCTGAAGAACGATAAGTACACCATCGCCATGGCCCGCACCATGGAGCCGCACTCGGCCTCCGCGCAGTTCTTCATCAACGCCTCGAACAACGACTTCCTCAACCACAGCGGCAAGAATGTCCAGGGCTGGGGCTACGCCGTGTTCGGTAAAGTGACCGAAGGCACCGAGGTTGTCGACGCCATCGAAAAAGTCGCCACCGGGTCCAAGTCTGGCCACCAGGACGTGCCGAAGGAAGACGTGATCATCGAGAAAGCCGAGATCATTGAGTGATACTGCTGATCTCCGATCTGCACCTGCAAGAAGAACGCCCGGATATCACCCGGGCGTTTCTTGATCTGCTCGACGGCCGCGCCCGCCACGCCAAGGCGCTGTACATCCTCGGTGACTTCTTCGAGGCCTGGATCGGCGACGATGCGATGACGCCGTTCCAGCAGTCGATCTGCCAGGCCCTGCGCCGCTTGAGCGACAGCGGCACGGCGATCTACCTGATGCACGGCAACCGCGACTTCCTCATTGGCCAGGCGTTCTGCGAGGCCGCCGGCTGCACCCTGCTGGCCGACCCCAGCGTGGTCGAGCTCGGTGGCGAGGCGGTGCTGCTGATGCACGGCGACACCCTGTGCACTCGCGATGTGGCCTACATGAAGCTGCGCCGCTACCTGCGTAACCCGCTGACCCTGTGGATCCTGCGGCACCTGCCGCTGGGCACGCGGCAGAAGCTGGCGCGCAAGCTGCGCAGCGAAAGCAGCACCCAGGTGCGCATGAAGAGCACCGAGATCGTCGACGTCACCCCCGAGGAAGTGCCCAAGGTGATGGCCGCCCACGGCGTGCGCACCCTGGTCCATGGCCACACCCACCGGCCGGCGCTGCACAAGCTGGTGGTCGACGGCCAGCCGGCGCGGCGTATCGTGCTGGGGGACTGGGACCGGCGGGGCTGGGCGTTGCAGGTGGACGAACAGGGCTTCCAGCTGGCGCCGTTCGAGTTTTCCTGAGCGACCGCCCATGCGCGGTCCCTGTAGGAGCGGCCTTGTGTCGCGAAAGGGCCGCAATGCGACCCCCGATTTCAGCGATTATGCAAAGATCGCCGGGGCTGCTTTGCAGCCCTTTCGCGGCACAAGGCCGCTCCTACAGAGGACGCCTGATTACTGGGCGATGACCACGCGTCCCTTATCCCGCTCGCTGATCACATACTGCCGATACTGCGGATCAGCCTTGATCTGCGCCTCGGTGAACGGGATCGGCGCCAGTTGCTTGGCCGCAAAGGCCCGCGTCTGGTCGGCGGCATGCGCCGATGCCTTTTCGCTCGACAGCGAGAACGCCAGCAATCCCTGAGCCTGTGGCCCCTGCTCGGTGAAGCTGACCACCTGCAGATAGCTCGAACCACTGACCACCAGGCGCTTGCCCGGCCCCACCGGCACACTGACCATCGCGTTGTAGACCCCCAGGGCCTGCGGACCGCCGGGCACCGGCGTGCCATCGGCGGCCTGCTGGATCTGCCCCCAGCGCTGATCGGCGGCAATGCCTGCCTCGCCCACCTGTTCCAGCGACGCCAACGCCGCCTCGCGCAGCAGCTTGCCTACCGCGGCCTGCTCCACTGCCAGCCCGCGAGGCGTGTGCTGCGGGTCGGCCGGGTCGAACGGCACGCGCCAGCTTTGCGGGTGCTCGGCCAACGCGCCGGCGATGTTCATGAAATGAACCAGGCCGACGCCGCTGTCCAGGTCGGCCTTGCCGTTCCAGTCGCGCAGGCTGGCGCACACTGATTCCAGATCCGTCTCCACACCCTTGCACCACTGCAGCAGGTCCGGCAGCAACAGGCTGGCCTGGTACACCTCGTCATCGAACACCATGCGCTGCAGCTCGGCGACACCCAGCTTGTCCCGGCCCTGCAGGCGTTGCAGGGCAAAGCGGCTGCGCATGCCCAAGGGCTGGTCGGCACGGCTGACCAGCGGCGAGAAACCGGTCAGCGGCTGGGCCGGGTTGGCCATCCACGCCGAATCGTTGGCGTGCTGCACATAGTCGCGCCGTTCCAGGCTAGGCAGCAGGCTCGCCGGGAAGATCCCCGGCTGGGCCGCCTGCGCATCGACCTTCCACTGGCAGGCGCTGCGCGAGCCATCGAGCACCACCAGCGGGCCGGAAGCCGCCGGATTGCTGCACTGCGCCAGCAGCGCCTGGTCGACATAGGGCACCACCGACTGGTTCAGGTACAAGGCCTGGCCAGCGGCATCCACCGCCAGTGTGTTGACCCAGGGAATGCCCTGCAACTGCCCTACAGACGCTTTCAGCGCTTGCAGGCTATCGGCGCGGTTGATCCGGTACCACTGCTGCAGGACCCGGGTATTGTCCAGGTTGGCGTCGCGCAGGCTGTAGGCCGCCTGGTTATCCCAATCCAGCCGCCCTGGCCACTGCACCACCGGGCCGAATTTCGACAGGTGGATCGTGCGTTGCACCTCGCTCAGCGTGCCGTCTTCGCCCTTCACCATGACCTTGAGCGGCTTGCGCTCCAGTGGCAGCGACTGGCCGTCATACAGGTAACGGGTCGCATCCTTGGGGTCCAACTGCAGGCGGTAGAGGGTGAAATGCTTCGAGGTGTCGACGGTGTGGGTCCAGGCCAGGTGCCGGTTGAAGCCGATATTGACCACCGGCAGGCCCGGCAGGGCCGCGCCCATCACATCCAGCTGCCCGGGGATGGTCAGCTGCATCTGGTAGAAGCGCATGCCACCGACCCAAGGAAAATGCGGGTTAGCCAGCAGCAGCCCGCGACCGTTGGCCGAACGCTCGCTGCCCACCGCCACGGCATTGCTGCCACGCTCGGCGGCGAACTGCGCCTGGCGCGCGAGGGCCACGCTGTAATCGACCGCCGGACGTTGCGCCGCCAGCTTCGGCGGGGTCGCGGCCACCACCCCCTCGACGAACTGACCGACACCGCCTTCGGCCAGCAGGCGTCGGGTCAGCTTGACCAAGTCGCGGCTGCTGATCGGCCGCACCCAGTCCCCTGCCCCGCATTCGGTCGGCAGGCCTGCGGTGCGCCGCTCGCCCAGGGCGCGGTTGTAGCCGCTGGCGTAGCCTTCGAGCAGGTCGCGCACCGCCACCGGCTGCGCCTGCAGGAAGGCATCCACTGCCGCCGGTTCGTTGAGCCAGGTAAAGAACAGGTCGCTGGACAGGTTGTCGCGCTGCTCGACCGTCTTGCCGTCGCCGCCAAAATAGCGCGAGCGCTCGCCATTGACCGTCAGCACCTCGTTGGCCAGCAGGCACAGGTTGTCCTGGGCGTAGGCGTAGCCGATGCCGTAGCCCAGGCCGCGTTCGTCCTTGGCCAGGATGTGCGGTACACCGAAGCTGGTGCGGCGGATCTGCGCAGAGGCCTCGTCGGCGACCTCCCGTGCCTGGACGGCCAGGCTGGAGGCGACCAGGGCGGCGGCGAGGCCCAGGCGGAACAGGGGAAGAGGGATCACAGGCACTCCTCGTGCTATCGGGGTCATCCCGAACAGACGAATGGCCGGATGAAAATTTTACGGTCGACGCGAGGCTGCAACGTCCTCAACAGAACGTGTCAGATTTTTTTCACCGAGGGTTGCAGTTTTGTCGATCTCATTCGTCTTTAGATGTGAGGCACCCATGATTTCGGGACAGTCCACGAAAAGGAGCATTCACATGTACAACCCGCAACAAACGCTATCGGCGCCGCCCGCCCCAGGCCAGGCCGCCGCCCCCCAGGAGGAACGCGTGGGCAACGAACAGATCCGCGAGCTGCTGCGCGCCTACGGCCTGCGCACCAGCCTGATCCGCCTGAAGGTCATCGACGCCCTGCACACCGCCGGGCGCAATGGCCGCAGCATCGGCGTGCGCGGCGTGCATGCGCAACTCGAGCAACTGGACATTCCGCTGTCGTTCCTGAGTGTGCGCGAAGTGCTCAAGCGCCTGTGCAGCGAAGGCGTCATCAGCCTGGGCAGCGACAAGTGCTACAGCCTGAACCCCCAGGCCTGGGCCGTGCTCGAGCAACCCGTCTCGCGTTGAGCGCCTGGCCGGCAAGGATATGCCGGCCCGCCCGTCTCAGGGCTTGACCTTGCGCCGCAGGATCCCGTTGATCACCACCACGACCACCGCGATGGCGATGGCGATGTACTGGAACGTCTGCTCGCTGATAGTGCCCTGCTTCTGCAGGTAGCTTAGGCCGAGCATGATCCCCAGGACCACCAGGATGATCAGGATCGAGTATTTGAGGCGCTGCACATGGGTCATCGGAGTTTCCTTGCGACATCGGGGACATGAGGCTCCAGCGGAGCCGACGCCATGATACCTCGCCCGTTTTTCCCTCGCTGAAGTTCCTGCCCTCATCTTTTCCCTGCACTTCCCTGCCCTCCCCAGGCTCACCCGGAATATCCCTGGGCGCACGCCTGGGTCATCCACCCAAACTGCCATCATGGAACCCCTTCACTAGACGGTTTGGGGCCTGCAGCCAAAGGGTGAAGGCGTTTCCTACTTGAAGCTATAGGATTGCCCGCAAACAGTAGGCAGTTGCGACTACAAGCTCCGGTCCGCTTCGCGCCTAGCGACCCTTTCCACTGCTGTTCGAAAATCGGACCACGCCACTCGGACCGCCACCCGTGGCTGACCACGCCGCAGCCATTCGGGCCTCGGCGTCTGCCAAACCTACATGACGGAAGGAACCATTTCGTGGAAAAGCCAGACCTGAGCAATATCGACATCACCCAACTGCCTCAATCGCTGCAGGCGCTGATCGAGTGCGTCGGCCTGGACAGCGCCTACCGCCTGACCTGCGCCTTCGGCGGACGCCCCAAGTACATTCCCAAGCATCGTGACCGCAGCAAGCTCGCCGACATGCTGCCATCCGAGGCGCTCGACGCGCTGATCGAACGCTACGCCGGCCTGGCCCTGGAAATCCCCAAGCCCGATCACTTCCAGCGCCAGCTGCGCAACCAGCAGATCCAGAAGGAAAGCGCCAGCGGGCTGTCGCGCAGCCTGCTGGCCAACAAGTACGGCCTGAGTCTGCGACAGATCGGCAACATTCGTCGCCAGGAGTGCCACGCCCGCTGAGCAGGCACTCCACCTGGTTTAGAAATCGCGCTTGTAGAAGATATCCAGCGAGCTGGCCAGGCCGCTGGCGGCCTCGAGGTAGACCTTCTTGCTGAGCTTGTAGCGCAAGGCGATGGTGTTCGCCGGCTCGAACACCCCGACGCCATAGCGCAGGCTCAGCCGCTCGGTGAGGTTGCCGCTGGCAACCACGCTGGTCTTGTTACCCGTGCCCTGGGTGTCGAGCTGAAAGTCATCGATGCCCAGGTTGGAAGCCAGCCCCCCGGTCAAGCCGGCGCTGCCCATCAGGCCTAGGCCCAGTGCCGCTTCGGCAAGCATGTTGTTGTCCTCGCCGGAGCTGTTCAACGGCCGCCCCAGCACCAGGTAGGACAACGCCTGCTCCTGGCTCATCGCCGGCTCCGAGAACACCTTGGTGGTCGGCTGCTCGGCGCTGCCGCTCAAGCGGATGCCGGCAATCACGTCATCGACCTGGCGAATGGCCTCGATGTCCAGGTACGGCTGGTCGATGGGCCCGGCGAACAACAGGCGCGCGCGGCGGATGGTCAGATTCTGCCCATACTGCCGATAGCGCCCGTCAGCCAGGCTCAATTCCCCGCGGGTGTCGAGGTTGTCGCCGATATGCACATGCCCAAGCAGGTTGGCGGTAAGGCCGAAGCCCTTGAACGACAGTTTTTCGCTACCGACCTCGACATCGATGTCCATGGCCACCGCCATCGGCGGCTTGCCCTGCTCGGTCTGGTGGCCGACGATCACCGTGTCGTCCGAGACCTTGACCGTCGACGGCGGCAACTCGCGCACCGTGATCTTGCCTTTGGGCACCAGCACCTTGCCGGTCACCGCCAGGCGGTCGTCCAGCAGGCGGATGGTCAGGTCGGGCGCAACCTCAAGCGCCGCGTACGGCTCGACGCTGACCGGCAGCTGCTGGCCCTGCAGGCGCAGGTCCATGCCCAGCGCCTGCCCCCAGGTCAGGTGGCCGGCCAGTTGCCCACGACCGACGGCGCCGCTGCGCCAGTTGCCGCTCAACTGCACCTGCTCACCGGCGATCAATGCCTGCAACGACAGGTCCTCAAGGCTGACCGGCAGTTCCGCGCCGCTGACTTCGCCACCGCTCAAGGCAAGGTTGCCATTGACCTGGGGCGCCAGCAGGCTGCCCGACAGACGCCCGCTACCATTGAGTTGGCCGGCCAGGCGCTCGACCATCGGCAGGAACGGGCGGATGACCGACAGGTCGAGCCCGGCCAGGCGGAAGTCGCCGGACAGCGGCTTGTTGCGCCCCAGCGGGTCGATGCGGGCATTCAGGCTCAGCTCGCCCAGGCGCTCGCCACGGAAATCCACGCGGGTGTCGACCCGGCGCGGCGCCAAGGCGCTGTCCAGACGCAGCACCTGGTAGGGGAAGTCGATCCAGCGGTCCTTGTCGCGCACCCGCAGGGTGCCGCCGCCGGCATCGATGCGGATGCTGCCCTTGGGGCCGCTGGCGGGGATGTCGAGGTTGATGTCGGCGTTGAGCAGGCCCTGCCAGGCGAAGTCCTTGGGCAGCCACTGCGCCAGGCTGTCCAGCGGGAACTGCTTGAGGTGGTAGCGCAGGCGCGGCTCCGGGACCAGGCGCTGGTCTTCGCCGCACAGGCTGGCCTGGCCGGAACGCCAGCAATGGGCACCGAAGTCGAGCTGGCCGCTGGCCAGCCGTTGCAGGCGCGCCGGGGCCTGCAACTGCCAGTCCTGCCCGCCGGCCTGGATGCGACCGCTGGCCAGGCGACCGCGCCAGTCGCCCTTGTTCAGCGCGCCGTCCAGCGCCAGGTCGAGCTTGAGTTGCGGGCCGTCGAGGGCCAGTGTCGCAGCCTGCTGGCGGATATCGCCCTTGCCTTGCACATCGAGGCTGCCCAGGGCGGTGTCCCCCAGGCGGATCCCGCCGGCCTTGAGCGTCAGCTGGCCGCGCTGGGCGCTGTCCAGTCGCGCGTCGAGGTCCAGGCGCTGCACGCGGTTGTCGGCCTGGCCCAGTTGCTGGCCCTGCAGGGCCAGGGTGCCCTGGGGCGCGGCCAGGGTACCGGCCAGGTCCAGGCGGCCCTTGGCCTGCCCTTGCAGTTGCGGCCAGAGCTGGCCCAGGCGCGGCAGGTCGAGGTCGATACGCCCGGCCAGGCGCTGCTGCAGGCTGGCGCTGCCGCTGATGCGATTGTTACCCAACTGCACCGTCAGGCTGCCCAGGGTCCAGCGCTCACCGGCGCCCTCGGCGTCGACCTTGACCAGCGCCGGCTGGCCGCGAAGGCGACCCTTGAGGTCCAACTGCGCCTTGAGCGCCAGTTGCTCGTGCTTCAACTCGCCCTGGCTGCGCAGTGGCCCGGCCAGGGTGCCCGGCAGCTCCGCCAGCCAATAGGCCGGGTCCAGCGCCGACAATTGCAGGTCGACATCCCAGGCCAGGGTGTCGGCAAAGCGTAAGGCGACACTACCGGCCGCCTTGCCCTGCCCCGCGCTGAGCAGCAGCTGCGGCAGGCGTACCTGGCCCAGGTCGCCCTCGAACGGGCTGGCCAGGCTGAAGGCGCCTGCCGGGCCGTCCAGGTCGCCGTTGAACGCGCCCTTGTAGTTGCCGTCGCGGTACTGCACCTGGGCGTTGAAGCGCTTGAGGGTGACTTGGGGCGCCTGCTCCAGCGGATACAGGCGCAACCAGGGGAAGTCCAGCCAGTCGAGGCTGGCGTCGGCGCTCAGGCCCTTCTGCCAGTCGGCGCTGGCCTGCAGCTTGAGCCGCTGCGTGTCGCTGGCGTTGAGGTCCAGGGCATCAATCCGGGCACCCTTGGCGTCCACCTTGCCGGCCAGCACCAGGCCCACCGGCCCTTGCTCGGCGGGCAAGGTGGCCGAGCCCGAGAGTTGGTAACCCTTGAGCAGATCGCCCTGGGCATCGAGCTTGAGCTGGTTCAACTGCAGGGTGTCGGGCAACTCGCCGGCGGACTTGAAGGCCTCCGAGCGGATGCTCAGGCGGGCCGGCAGGTGCTCGGCCAGGGCCTGCAATTCACCGTTCAACCGGGCATCCAGGTAACCGCTGCTGGTGGCCTCGATGACGAGGGTCTTCTGCAGCTCGCCCTTGGCATTCAACGCCAGCTGCCACGGTTTGCCATCCACCGCCGGCAGTTGCAGCGTGCCCTGCAGTTGCAGTGGCCAGTCACCCTGGGGCGTCAGGTCGCCCTGAACGTCCAGGTGCAGATCGTCCCGGCGCAGTTGCAGGCTGTCCACCCGCAGGCCGCTCGCGGTCCAGTGCGCGGCCAGGCTCAGGTCACCCAGCAGGTCACTGCCATCCAGGCGCAACCGGCCCACCTTGACCTCGCCCAGCTCGATGGCCAGTGGCAGGTTCAGCGCCGGCAATTGCAACGGGCCGCTGTCGGGCTGGTCTTCACCCGGCGCAAAGGCCATGTCGATGCGCTCGGCCTGCAGGTGCTTGACGCACAGGGTGGCACGCAGCAGGCAGGCCGGCGACCAGGCCAGTTGCGGCGCCAGCAGCTCGACCCGATCGTCGCCGGCGGACCAGCGCAGCAGGCTGGCCTGCCAGCTGCCGCCAAGGCGCCCGGTAAAATCGCTGACCTCGAGCCCCGGCACCCGCGCCAGCGCCCAGCGGCTGCCCGCCTGGGTGCCGAGCACCAGCCCCAGCGCCAGGACGATCAGCATCAGCAGGCCCGCCAGCACCAGCAGGGTCGTTTTGAACACACGCATCACAGCTCTGGCCCCATGGAGAAGTGCAAGCGAAAACCACCGTCATCATCCAGCGCGCGGGCCAGGTCCAGGCGCAGCGGCCCGACCGGCGACACCCAGCGCACGCCGATGCCGACACCGGTCTTGAGGCTTGGAAATTCCAGCGAATTGAACGAGTTGCCCTGGTCGACGAAGGTCGCCAAGCGCCATTTTTCCGCGATCGAATACTGGTACTCGGCGCTGCCGGCCACCAGGTAGCGGCCGCCGATGCGGTCGCCCTGGTTGTTCTTCGGCGACAGCGACTGGTAGTCGTAGCCGCGCACGCTCTGGTCGCCACCGGCGAAGAAACGCAGCGACGGCGGGATGTTCTGCTGGTAGCCGTTGGTGGCGCTGCCGCCGAACTGCACGCGACCAAGGAAGCGATGGTTCTTACCCAGGGTGGTCAGGCCCTTGAGCAAGACGTTGCCATGGATCAGGTTGGTGTCCGAACCCAGGCCCTCCTTGGCCGCTTGCAGGTCGAACTGCAGGCGGTAGCCGTTGTGCGGATCGATGCGGTTGTCGCTGCGCAAATACGAGAAGCTGACGCCCGACATCAGCAGGTTGCTCAGGCCCGAGTCGTCGCCCAGGCGGTATTCCTCGCGTTGGTACTTGAGCGAGATCACGCGCTGCCAGCCACTGGGCAGCTTGCTGTGCCACTCGGGGCCGACGGTGAGCAGCTTGCTCAAGGTGTCGGTACCGGAAATTTCCTCGTTCTGGTAGCCGCCGGCGAAGCGCAGCTTGTCGGTGAGCGGCGGGTCCAGCGGGATGTCGTACCACAGCCCGACGTTCTGCCGGGGCGCCGACAGTTCGGTCTCCCAGCCGTAGCTGTGCCCCTGCGGGTTGACCCAGTGCCGGGTCCAGTTGGCCTTGCCCCGCGGCCCGACGTCGGTGGAAAAGCCCAGGCCCAGGCCCAGGGTGCGCGGCTTGCGGGTATCGAGGCGCACATCCACCGGGATGTCCTCGCCCACCGCGGCGGTGGGCGCAGCGTCCACGCGCACGCTGTCGAAGTAGCCGCTCGATTGCAGGTCGTTGTTGAGTTCGGCGATCAGTTCCGAGTCGTAGGGCGTGCCGGGTTTGAACGATACCATGCGTTGCAGCAAGTCGTTGTCCAGCGGCGCGTCGCCGCCGAAGGTCACCGCGCCGAGGCGGTAGCGCGGGCCGCTCTGGTAGACCAGTTCGATGTCGGCCACACCGGCCTGCGGGTCCACCGCCAGACGCTGGCGCTCGAAGCGCCCGGCAAAGAAGCCGTAGCGCGACGCCTGGTTCTGGATCAGCCGCTTGGCATCCTCGTAGGTGCCGTGGTTGAGCTGCTCGCCCGGGCGCAGCGCCTTGCTGTCGGGGATGCGAAAGACCTTGAGTTCGCTGGCCGGCCCGTCGATGCGCACGGTCACGTTGCGCAGGCGCACAGGCTCCCCGGGCTCGACCCGGATGATCAGTTGCGCGGGTTTGTCGTTGCCCCCCGGTGCCTTGACCTCGGTCTCGACCCGCGCCTGATAGTAGCCCAGGGCCTGGGCCGCCTTGCGCGTCTGCTCCTCGGCGCCCCTACTGAAGCGCAGCAGGGCCTCTTCGTCGCGCTCACCCAGGCTGCCGATATACCCTTCGATATTGGACTTGAGCGCCTTGTTGGCGGGTTTTACCCGCACCAGCAATTCGCTCTGCGCCCATGCCATGGAGCTGGCGGCCAACAACAGCAGGCCCCAGCCAAGTCTTCCTGAATACGTCATGCGCGGCATGCTACCAGAGCAAAGGGGTCAAGAGGGCTGTCGGCAAACGCCTGTCACAGGTTCGCCGCCCTGGATGAGCGGGGATTGGGGTGGAAGAACACCCGTTCCCTGATCGGCCCCACCGCGATCTCGCCGATCTCCTCATAGCCCTGGCGCTGGTAGAACGCCAGGTAGTGCGCATTGCCGGTGTCCAGCACCACACCTTCGGTACTGGCGTCTTCCGCGCACCAGTCGTGCACCGCCTGGAGCAGTTGCTCACCGTAATGCTGGCCCTGGAACTGCGGGTGCACGCCCAGCAGCGGCAGGACATGGACATTGTCGCCCGGCAGGCAGCCGGCCAGCGCGGCCTGGTAGTCCAGGTAGCGCCGGGTGCAACGCAGCCCGGTACCGAGGATCATGCGCAGGCGCCAAGCCCAGCTGTCGGCCACGCCCAGGCGCCGCTGCGGCGGCACGATCAGCGCCAGGCCGATCAGGCGGTCTTCCAGCAGCAGGCCGATCGCCGGCAGTTGCAGATAGAAGTGCTGGCGCACCCATTCGCGCACCATCACCCGCAGGCGGCGCTCGTAGCCAGGGCGCTGGCCCTCGAACAGCCAGGCGAAGGTCGGCTCGTGGCGATAGGCATGGTAGAGCAGCGAGCGCGCCTCACGGGCGTAGCCGGCGTCGAGCAGGCAGATACGGGCCGGGGCGGCGATGACGTCAGGCATTGCGGGCAGTCCTCCTGGAATGGGCGTACAGTGCCTTGGAGCCAGATTCCGGCGCTGGGTTCACCGCCTCCAGCACGTTAGCAGCGCCCGACGCACGGCGCCATGCTGGCTGTGGCCGGCGATGTCGGCTAGCATCCGTGGCTTTTACCAGGATCGTCTTTCCATGAAGATCGTCTCGTTCAACATCAATGGCCTGCGCGCCCGCCTGCACCAGCTGGCGGCACTGATCGACAAACACCAGCCGGACGTGATCGGCCTGCAGGAAACCAAGGTCAGCGACGAGCAATTCCCGTTGGCCGACGTCGAGGCGCTCGGCTACCAGGTGCACTACCATGGCCAAAAGGGCCACTATGGCGTCGCCCTGCTCTCGCGCCAGGCGCCGCTGTCGTTGTCCAAGGGCTTCGCCGGCGACGAAGAGGACGCCCAGCGCCGCTTCATCTGGGGCACCTTCGCCGATGCCGACGGTACGCCGATTACGGTCATGAACGGTTACTTCCCCCAGGGCGAGAGCCGCGACCACCCCACCAAGTTCCCGGCCAAGCAGCGCTTCTACAGCGACCTGCAGGCGCTGCTGGAAGACCAGTTCCAGAACAGCCAGCCGTTGGTGGTGATGGGCGACCTGAACATCTCGCCTCAGGACTGCGACATCGGCATCGGCGCGGACAACGCCAAGCGCTGGCTGAAGACCGGCAAGTGCAGCTTCCTGCCCGAGGAACGCGAATGGATGGAGCGGCTCAAGGGCTGGGGCCTGGTCGACAGCTTCCGCCACCTGCACCCGGAAGTGGCCGACCGTTTCAGCTGGTTCGACTACCGCAGCCGTGGCTTCGAGGACGAGCCCAAGCGCGGCCTGCGCATCGATCTGATCATGACCTCCCAGGGCTTGCTGCCGCGGATCAAGGCCGCCGGGGTCGACTATGAGCTGAGGGGGATGGAGAAGCCTTCGGACCATGCGCCGATCTGGCTTGAGTTGGGCTGAGTTGAGCCGCTAGCGCTTGACTCTAGCCTTGCAGCGCCCTCGAGATCGAGCGCCGCCCGCGCGGCGCTCGATCTCATAGGCGCCACACCTCTCTCGTCAAACACTTACACAAATCCCCCTTAAACATCGCCTCGTTCATTTCGTCCTTCAGCACGAACTCCCGCTGTCTGCCCAGCAACCCTGAACAAGGCTTCCCCATGACCGCACCCCTGAACCGCCTCACCCTGGCCGCCCTGCTGGTCGCCTGCAGCCTGCCGGCCCTGGCCGCGGCGCCCGCGCACAAACCCGGCACGGTGTTCCGCGACTGCGCCAAGACCTGCCCGGAAATGGTGGTGCTGCCCGCCGGCAGCTTCATGATGGGTACCCCGGATGACGAAAAGGGCCGCCAGGACGACGAAGGCCCGTTGCACGAGGTAACCTTCAAGAAGGCCTTCGCCGTCAGCCGCTACCAGATCACCAATGGAGAATGGAAAGCCTACCTCAAGGCCAGCGGCTACAAGGTCCCAAACGGCGACACCCGCCCGGGCCGCGAGTGCATCGCCGGCGTGCCGCGCTACCAGCAGGGTGACCGCCAGCCCGCCGTGTGCCTGAACTTCCACGAGGCCGAGGCCTACGCCGCATGGCTGTCGAAGAAGACCGGCAAGGTCTACAAGGTGCTCAGCGAGTCCCAGCGCGAGTACGCCGTGCGCGGCGGCAGCACCGGGCCGTTCCCCTTCCCACTCGATGACAACGACGAGCAGAAGTACCAGATCTCCAAGCACGCCAACACCTACGGCCCCACGGACGGTTTCTCCTTCACATCGCCCGTCGGCAGCTTCCCGCCCAACGCCTTCGGCGTCTACGACGGCCACGGCAACGTCTACGAGTGGACCCGCGACTGCTACGTCGACAGCTACGCCACCGCCCCCACCGACGGCAGCCCGCAGGCCAACAGCAGCGAATGCGAGGATCGCCGGGTGATCCGCGGCAACGACTACACCGAGGCACCGATCTTCTCCCGCTCGGGCAACCGCAACGAGCGCAGTTCCACCCTGCGCGGCGACTGGATCGGATTCCGCGTCGCCCGCGAACTCTAAGCTCTCCCCGCCTCCGGCGCCCCCGGCGCCGGATCCACCTCGCCACTAAATCCGCGCAAAACCCTCTCGTCTACCAAGATCAGGGCCTGGTCCGCCGCCCTGCGCCAACGAATACTCACGAGATGACTCCATGACGTCCAAGACCCCCAGCCTCGCCCAGGAAACCCTGCGGATACTCAAGCCGTTCTGGATGCTGGTCGCGCTTTCGGCGGCCCTCGGCGTGGTCAGCGGCCTGAGTGTCACCGCCCTGCTGGCCACCATCAACAGCGCGATGAACGCCGTGGGCGGGCCGGACACCCGCACCGCCCTGCTGTTCGGCGGCCTGTGCGTACTGACTCTAGCCTGCTCCACCGGCTCGAACCTGCTGACCAACTACGTCGGGCAGAAGGTGGTGGCGCGACTGCGCCGCGAGCTGTCCGCCAAGGTACTGGTGGCGCCGATCGCGCAACTGGAGCGCTACCGCGCCCACCGTCTGATCCCGGTGCTGCTCAACGACGTGAGCACCATCAGCGCCTTCGCCCTGTCGGTGGCGCCGATGGTCATCGCCTTCACCGTCACCCTCGGCTGCCTGTCCTACCTGGCACTGCTGTCCTGGCAGATCCTGCTGGTCACCGCGCTGACCGTGGTGATCGGCACCGGCGCGCAGTTCCTCGCCCACCGTTACGGCATGAACAACATCCTCACCGCGCGCAACAACGAAGACGAGCTGCAGAAGCACTACCAGGCCCTCTCCGGCGGCGCCAAGGAACTGCGTATCCAGCGCAGGCGCCGCCAGCACATGCACGACCATCTGATCCATGGCGCCACCGAGCGCATCAGCAAGGCCAACATTCGCGCGGCGAACATCTTCGTCAGCGCCGAGACCTTCGGCTCGATGCTGTTCTTCGCGGTGATCGGCATCGCCATCGCCTTCCAGGCCCTGTGGCCGAGCACCGACCGCACCGTGCTGGGCGGCTTCGTGCTGGTGATGCTGTACATGAAGGGGCCCCTGGAACAGCTGATCAACAACCTGCCGAGCATCAGCCGGGCGCAGATCGCCCTGCGCCGCATCGCCGAGCTGTCCCGGCGTTTCTCGTCGCCCGAACCGCACCTGCTGGTCAGCGACCGCACACCGCAGGTGACCGAGGTCGCCTCCATCGAGCTGCGCCAGCTGCGCTACGACTACCCCCAGGTCGAGGGCAGCCAGCCGTTCCACCTGGGCCCGGTGGACCTGACCATCCGCCAGGGCGACATCGTCTTCATCGTCGGCGAGAACGGCTGCGGCAAGACCACACTGATCAAGCTGCTGCTGGGCCTGTACACCCCGCAGCAGGGCGAGGTTCGCCTCAACGGCGAGACGGTCACACCGCAGCACCTGGACGACTATCGCCAGCTGTTCACTACCATCTTCGCCGACTACTACCTGTTCGACGAACCGCTGCCCGGATTGGCCGAGCTGCCACTGGAGGCTGCCAAATACCTCGAACGCCTGGACATCGCCCACAAGGTCGGGATCCGCGACGGCAGCTTCACCACCACCGACCTGTCCACCGGCCAGCGCAAGCGCCTGGCGCTGATCAACGCCTGGCTCGACCAGCGCCCGGTGCTGGTGTTCGATGAATGGGCCGCCGACCAGGACCCGGCCTTCCGCCGGGTGTTCTACACCGAACTGCTGCCGGAGCTGAAGCAGCAGGGCAAGACCATCATCGTCATCTCCCACGACGACCGCTACTTCCCGGTGGCCGACCAGCTGGTGCGCATGCACAGCGGCAAGATCCTGGTCGAACGCAACCAGGAACCCGCCCTGCCCGCCTGACCCCTCTCGCGGGCGGCGCCTGGCGCCGCCCGCCGCTTAAATTCCCCGCCGTACCGCTCGTTCCCCTATTGCCGCACGCCGAATCAACCCTGCCCACAGGGAAGTCGCAGGTCACGCCTCTACCAACCGTAATAATTATTTTTCCGGTTTTGGCATTCGCATGCGTCCTACTCGCAACGGAATAATTTTCATTTACTTTGCGTACCTTGAGCCAGAGCATAAAAATGCCATTACCAGCCAACACACTGACCCCTTTGAGCAAGGCACTGATGCTGCGCCGGATGCTGCGCTCCTCCCCGGCCATGGCCACCCTCGGCCTCGCCCTCTCACTGCCGCTGGCCGCCCAGGTGCAGGCCCAGGAGCAGGACTTCGACATCCCGGCGCAATCGCTGGCCAGCGCCCTGCAAGAGCTCGGCCGCCAGGGCAACCTGCAGGTGCTGTTCAGCCCCGAGACCGTCCAGGGCCTGCGCAGCAGCCCGGTCAAGGGCCGCTTCTCGCCAACCCAGGCAGCTGGGGAGCTGCTCAGGAACAGCGGGATTCGCTACAGCGTGCAGGACAACACCCTGATCATCAGCGGTGCGGCGGAGTCCGGCTCGGCCATGACCCTGGACGCCACCACCATCAACGGCCAGGTCCTCGGCGCCACCACCGAAGGCACCAACTCCTATACCACCGGTGCGGTGACCATTGGCAAGACCGCGCAGTCGCTACGTGAGACCCCGCAGTCGGTGACCGTGGTCACTCGTAAGCTGATGGACGACAAGAACCTTGTGTCGCTGGACCAGGTGATGGCCCAGGCCACCGGCATCACCCGCGCCAACCGCGGCTACGGCAACCACCACTTCAGTTCCCGCGGCTTCGACCTCACCGACGACAGCTACATGGTCGATGGCGTGCCCGGCCAAGCCTACGCCTACACCGGCTGGATGACCCCGGACATGGCAGTGTTCGACCGCGTCGAAGTGCTGCGCGGCGCCTCCGGGTTGCTGGTGGGCGCGGGCAACCCGGGTGGCGCGGTGAACCTTGTGCGCAAGCGTCCGACTGCGGACCCACGCTTCTCCGTCATCACCCGTGCCGGCTCCTGGGACAACTACCGCCTGGACCTGGACGCCAGTGGCCGGCTCAACCCCGAAGGCACCCTGCGCGGGCGCATGGTCGCCTCCTACGAGGACCGCGGCTACTTCACCGATGTGACCAAATCCAAGCGGCCGCTGCTGTACGGCATCGTCGAAGCCGACCTGAGCGATGCCACCACCCTTGGCCTGGGCCTGCGTCGCCAGACCTCGCGCATCGACGGCTACAGCGTGCTGGGCATCCCGAACAATCCCGATGGCAGCAACCCGCACCTGAAGCGCTCGACCTTCCTGGGGCAGGACTGGGCCACGCTGCAGAGCGACATGGACGAGGTGTTCGGCGACATCACCCATCGTTTCAACGACAACTGGAGCGGAAAGCTGGCGCTGTCGCACTCCGAGGGTGGCTACAACCGCAGCGCCATCGAGTGGAGTGCGGATGACACCCTTGAGTACGGCGCAGCCGGCGGGCCGGTGGTCAAGGATGTGAGCTACCACAAGTTCGACGTCACCTCCAACGCCGTCGACGGTCATCTGGACGGTAACTTTGAAGCCTTCGGCCTGACCCATCAGGTGACCCTGGGCGCCAACTGGTCCAAACGCAAGATGAACGACAAGGACCGCACTGAGAACCTGCCGACGCCTATCCCACTGAACGTGTTCGACCCCAGCCACAGCAACATTCCCAAGCTGGCACGCCAGGGCTGGGACTACAAGGACGACACCATCGACACCCGTTACGGCACCTACCTCAGCACGCGACTGCGCGCGACCGAGGACCTGAGTTTCGTACTCGGTGCGCGCCTGAGCTGGTACAAGACCGAGGCCTGGGACGGCGACAACGTGTCGACCAACGAGCAGAAACACGAGTTCACCCCCTTCGCCGGCGTGATCTACGACCTGAACGACCAGTGGTCCTGGTACGCCAGCTACGCCGACATCTTCCAGCCGCAGGCCAACTACCGCACTGCAGGCGGCAGCATGCTGGACCCATCCACTGGTACGAACTCCGAAACCGGTATCAAGGGTGAGCTGTTCGACAAGCGCCTGAACGTCTCCTTCGCCGTGTTCTACATCGAACAGGAAGACGTTGCCGCACGCGACTGGGAAAACGACGGCAAATGCCAGAACGATGTGAACGGTCGCTGCTGGGTAAACAGCAATGGCATCAACCGCAGCAAGGGTTTCGAGGCCGAGGCCAGCGGCGAGCTGCTGCCAGGCCTGCAGGTGGCTGCCGGTTACACCTACAACACCACCAGTTCCTCCGACGGCGGCCCGATCTCCGCACAGACGCCGAAACACATGCTGCGCCTGAACACCAACTACACCCTGCCGGGCGAGTGGAGCCGACTGAGCATCGGTGGTGGCGTCTCGGCGCAGAACTCCTACGTCGACAAGGGCAACGAGGCCTACAACAGCGGCCGGGCGATCTTCGACGCGCGCGCCGCCTACAAGCTCGACAAGCACTGGACCGTCGGCGTGGACGTCGAGAACCTGTTCGACCGCAAGTACTTCGACTCGATGGGCTACTGGACCCGCGGCACCACCTACGGCACCCCACGTAGCTACATGTTCACCCTGCGCGGCGACTTCTAAGCCCCGCCTGGCAACAACCGGCGCCCCCTCTAGAGGGGGCGCTGTGCTTTCAGCGCCGGCAAGTGCCGCCTGTTGTCTTTCCCCCCGCCTCACCGCACACTCGTCCCCGCCAGCCAGGAAGCGGAGTCCGCAGTGCCCACGCCACGTCAGTTCAGCAAGAAGACCAGCACCAGCAACATGCTGCGGCTCAAGTCCGGTGACGCCGGCAGCCAGCGTCCCTATCGCGTGGACTTCGTCCTGCTCGAGCATTTCTCCATGGCCAGCTTCACCGTGGCGATGGACGTGCTGGTCACCGCCAACCTGCTGCGCGCCGACAGCTTCACCTCCACCCCGCTGTCGCTGGCGGGCGATCGCGTGCTCAGCGACCTGGGCCTGGAGCTGGTGGCCAGCCCGCTCGAGCCCCGCAGCCTGCAGGATCTCGATCTGCTGGTGATCTGCGGCGGTCTGCGCACACCGTTGAAATACCCCGAACTCGACCGCCTGCTGGGCGACTGCGCCAGCCACGGCATGACCCTCGCCGGGCTGTGGAACGGCGCCTGGTTCCTCGGCCGCGCCGGGGTGCTCGACGACTACGGCTGCAGCGTGCACCCCGAGCAGCGCGCCAGCCTGGCCGAGATCAGCCCGCAGACGCGCATCACCCCGGCCAGCTTCACCCTCGACCGCGACCGCCTGAGCGCCGCCAGCCCCAACGGCGCCATGGAGCTGATGCTTGGCCTGGTGCGGCGGCTGTACGGCGATGCCCTGGCCGAAGGCGTCGAGGAGATCCTGTCGTTCTCCGGGGCGCGCTATCGCCAGGTCGGGCCGGGGGCGAAGAAGTCCATGAGCCTGCACCTGCGCACCATCGTCGAGCTGATGGAGAACAACCTCGAGGAGACCCTGAGCCTCGATCAGCTGGCCGCCTACTCCGGGCGCTCGCGGCGGCAGATCGACCGGCTGTTCCAGGCCCAGCTGGGCACCTCGCCCCGGCGTTACTACATGGAACTGCGCATCACCAAGAGCCGCCGGCTGCTGCAGTACTCGGACCTGTCGGTGATGGAGGTGGCGGTGGCCTGCGGGTTCGTCTCGGTGTCGCACTTCAGCAAGTGCTATGCGGCGTATTTCGGCTATCCGCCGTCGCGGGAGCAGCGGCTCGGGGAATGATGTTGCCTGAACCGGCCCTATCGCGGTGCGCCGATGCGACTTGCCCCGCGACAGGGCCGAAACGGACAACGGATCAACCCTGCTCATTCAACAACGCCTGAATCACCCGCTCCTGCCCCGCATAATCCCCCTCGCCAAAGTGCACATGGCGCACCTGCCCCTTGCGGTCGACAAAGTAATGCGCCGGCCAGAACTGGTTGCCCCAGGCGTTCCAGATCCGGTAGCCATTGTCCACCGCCACCGGGTAAGCAATGCCCAGTTGCTGTACCTGCACCCGGACATTGCCCAGATCGTGCTCGTAGTCGTACTCCGGCGTATGCACCCCGACCACCACCAGCCCCTGCTCGCCATAGCGCCGCGCCCAGTCGTTGACATGGGGCAGGCTGCGCCGGCAGTTGATGCAGTCGTAGGTCCAGAAGTCCACCAGCACCACCTTGCCCTTGAGCGCCGGACCGTCCAGCGGTGGCGAGTTGAGCCACTGCTCGGCCCCCGCCAGCGACGGCATGGGGCCGTAGCTGTCGCGGGCCAGCAGGTGGCCGGCCAGGCCCAGCCCGAGCAGGGCCAGGGCCACGCCGCCGGCCTTGAGCAGGCGGCGTTTGCCGCACGCCTCAGTTGTCATGGCAGCCACTGGTGGCGTAGGTGCGGTACTCGACGCTCTGCGGCTTGCCCTGGGAGTCGAGGTAATCCATGCGGGTCTTCACCGGTCCGCAGGTGGAACCTGACTCATCCTTCACCGACAGCACCTTCTTCACATCCAGCCGGTCGCCGTAGCGGTATTGCATCACGCTGGCGTCGTTCAGCGAGCTGCTGCTGGCCTGGGCAGTCAGGGCGCCGAGGCCGAGGACGGCGAACAGGGCGGCGCTGGCGAGGGTCTTGATAGTCATGGCGTGTCTCCTGATGCGAGGTCTTGTGTGGGGAGGCTTTGCTCCCCGGTCGAGAGCCATTTCACGCCTGCCAGGTATCGCGCTTGTGTCCGCCCAGGGGTCGCCGTGCTTCTTCCTGTATCTGTGCCACCAGCAGATACACTGCAATACAAACCCGGGCAGGCAAGCCCGGATCCGCTCGGTACACTGCGCCCATTCCCCACGTACAAGGACACCCCGATGGAACACGCCGATCACATCCTGATCGTCGACGACGACCGCGAGATCCGCGAACTGGTCGGCAATTACCTGAAGAAGAACGGCCTGCGCACCAGCATCGTCGCCGATGGCCGGCAGATGCGCGCCTTCCTGGAAAACAACGCCGTCGACCTGATCGTCCTCGACATCATGATGCCCGGCGACGACGGCCTGCTGCTGTGCCGCGAACTGCGCGCCGGCAAGCACCGCAACACGCCGGTGCTGATGCTCACCGCGCGCAACGACGAGACCGACCGCATCATCGGCCTGGAGATGGGCGCCGACGACTACCTGACCAAACCCTTTTCCGCCCGCGAGCTGCTGGCGCGGATCAACGCCGTGCTGCGGCGCACGCGCATGCTGCCACCGAACCTGACCATCAGCGAGAGCAGCCGGCTGATCGCCTTCGGCCAGTGGCGCCTGGACACCACCGCCCGCCACCTGCTCGACAACGAAGGCACCCTGGTGGCGCTGTCGGGCGCCGAGTACCGCTTGCTGCGGGTGTTCCTCGACCATCCGCAGCGGGTGCTCAGCCGCGAACAGCTGCTCAACCTCACCCAGGGCCGCGAGGCGGACATCTTCGACCGCTCCATCGACTTGCTGGTCAGCCGCCTGCGCCAGCGCCTGGGCGACGACGCCCGCGAGCCCACCTGCATCAAGACCGTGCGCAGCGAAGGCTATGTGTTCTCGCTACCGGTGCAGCTGCTGGAGTCGCCGGCATGAAATGGCCGCGCACCCTGGCCTCGCGCCTGGCCCTGATCTTCTTCACCGGGCTGGTGCTGGCCTATGGCCTGTCGTTCAGCCTGCAGGCCTACGAGCGTTATGTCAGCAGCCGCTCGATGATGCTCAGCAACCTGGAACTGGACGTCTCGACCTCGGTGGCCATCCTCGACCGCCTGCCCGCCGCCGAACGGCCGGCCTGGCTGTCGCGCCTGGAGCGGCGCACCTACCGCTACCGGCTGGACGGCGGCCTGCCCGGCGAAGCCATGCCCAGCGCCGACCCGCCCATGGCCGCCGAATCCATCGTCAAGGCCATCGGCGACCGCTACGCCCTGACCTTCCAGGAGATCCCCGGCCCCAACGCGCATTTCCAGGCCCACCTGCGCCTGGCCGACGGCGCGCCGCTGACCATCGACGTCACCCCCGCCGCGGTGCCGGTGGCCACCTGGCTGCCGGTGGTGCTGCTGATCCAGCTGGCGGTGCTGCTGGCCTGTACCTGGCTGGCGGTGCGCCTGGCCATCGGCCCGCTGACCCGCCTGGTCCAGGCGGTGGACAACCTCGACCCGAACAGCCCAGGCCCGCTACTGGACGAAAGCGGCCCGCGCGAGGTGCGCTACGCCGCCGTGGCCTTCAATGCGCTGCAGGCGCGCATCGGCGCCTACCTCAAGGAACGCATGCAACTGCTCGCCGCCATTTCCCACGATCTGCAGACGCCGATCACGCGCATGAAGCTGCGGGTCGAGCAGATGGACGACGGCCAGGAGAAGGACAAGCTGGCGCATGACCTGGACGCCATGGAGCACCTGGTGCGCGAAGGCGTGGCCTATGCCCGCAGCATGGACAGCGGCACCGAGGCGCCATGCCGGGTCAACCTCGACGCCTTCCTCGACAGCCTGGTGTTCGACTACCAGGACAGCGGCGCCCGGGTGGACCGGCGCGGCAGCGCCCAGGCGACCCTCGAAACCCGTCCCCACGCCTTGCGCCGGGTACTGGTGAACCTGGTGGACAATGCCCTCAAGTTCTCCGGTGCCGCGCAGCTTGAGGTGGGGTGCGAAAACGGCGTGACGTTGATCCGCGTGCTGGATGACGGCCCGGGGATTCCCGAGGCGGAGCTCGACGATGTGCTCAAGCCTTTCTATCGAGTCGAGGGTTCGCGCAACCGCAGCACCGGCGGCACCGGGCTGGGGCTGGCGATCGCCCAGCAGCTGACCCAGGCCATGGGCGGCAGCCTGACCCTGCGCAACCGCGCCGAAGGGGGGCTGTGCGCGCAGGTCGAGCTGCGCTGAATCCACAGCCGCTCTCATGGAACAAACCGTAACTTATTGATTTAGCTGGACCCTGTGGGAGCGGCCTTGCGTCGCGAAAGGGGCGCGCAGCGGCCCCATATTCCGAGCCATCATCGAAATTGCTGGGGCTGCTGCGCAGCCCTTTCGCGACGCAAGGCCGCTCCCACAGGGGACAGTTCCCTGCGCGACAGCGCAGCCCGGAAGGGCTGTGTGATCTCCTACAGGGATTGCGCAAGGCCTGAGGAGAGGGGCCAACAAAGCAAGATCGTTCAAGCCACCCTCTGAGCTGTCTGTCATGCTGGCCTGCCCTGTCGATTCGTTGCCGTTCCCATGTCCAGCCCGCCGCTCGCCCGCCATGCCTTCCTCCACGGCGCCATCGCCATCCTGCCGCTGTCCCTGGCCGTCGCGCCCTGGGGCCTGCTGGCCGGTTCCATGGCCATCGAGGCCAACCTCAGCGCCTGGCAAGGCCAGGGCCTGTCGGCCATCGTCTTCGCCGGCGCCGCGCAGCTGGTGGCCATCGGCATGCTCAAGGGTGGCGCCAACCTGCTGTCGATCCTGCTCACCACCCTGCTGCTGACCTCGCAGCACCTGCTCTACGGGCTGTCCATGCGCCCGGTGATGTCCGGCTTGCCGACCCGCTGGCGGCTGGGCCTGGGCTTTCTGCTCACCGACGAGTTCTTCGCCCTGACCAGCCACCACGACCAGCAGCAGTTCAACCGCTGGTACGCCCTGGGCGTCGGCCTGACCTTCTACGTGGCCTGGAACCTGTTCACCCTGGCCGGCATCGTCCTCGGCCAGAACATCCCGCACCTGGACCAGCTGGGCCTGGACTTCTCCATCGTCGCCACCTTCGTCGCGCTGATCGCGCCGCTGGTGCGCAACCTGCCGACCGTGGTGTGCGTGGCGGTGTCGCTGTTCTGCTCGGTACTGTTCAGCTACTGGCACTGGGAAACCGCCCTGGTGGTGGCCGGCCTGCTGGGCATGGCCGCGGGTTTTATCTGCCAGAAATTCTCCGGAGGCCGCGCATGATCTGGCTGCTGATCGTCGCCATGGGCGCGGTGGTGTTCCTCAACCGCTACGCCTTCCTCGAACCTCGCCTGCCGCTGCGGCTGAGCTCCAACGCACGGCAGTTCCTCGGCTTCGCCGTGCCCGGCATGCTCACCGCGATCTGCGGGCCGATCATCTTCCTGCCCGGCCACCAGCTCGAGCTGAGCCCGCTCAACCCCTACCTGCTCGGTTCGCTGGTGGCAATCGCCCTGGTGCTGTTGACCCGCAGCGTGTTGCTGAGCATGCTGGCGAGCATGCTGATCTTCTTCCTCCTGCGCAGCTGGCTGGTATGACCACGCCCCTGCGCGAACAGGCCCACCTGTGGCAGGCGCCCGCCCTCGGCGACGTCGAGATGCTGCACGCCCGCTACATCCAGCAGCGCTTCGCCCCGCACGTGCACGAAGGCTACGTGTTCACCGTGATCGAGTCCGGTGCCCAGCGTTTCTGGCACCGGGGCAGCGAACACCTGGCGCCGGTGGGCAGCATGGTGCTGATCAATCCCGACGAGCTGCACACCGGCGCCACCGCCCACGAGGCCGGCTGGCGCTACCGGGGTTTCTACCCCGAGCACGAGCGGGTCACCGGCGTGCTCGACGAACTGGAGCTGGGTCGCCACGGCCTGCCCCGGTTCAAGGACAGCGTGATCCAGGACCCGGCCCTGGCCGCCGCCTTCAGCCAGCTGCACCGGTTGTCCGAGTGCTGCGCCAGCGCCCTGGAGCAGCAGACCGCCTGGCGCCAGGCGGTGCTGGCGCTGGTACAACGCCACGGCCACTGCGCCGAACCTGCAGCCCCCGGCAACGAACCGCTGGCCGTGGCCCGTGCCCGCGAGCTGCTGGAGAGCCGGCTGGCCGAGCCGCCCTCGCTGGAGACTTTGGCGGCGGCGGTGAACCTTTCGCCGTTCCACTTCGCCCGGGTGTTCCGCCAGGCCACCGGCCTGCCGCCCCACGCCTGGCTCAAGCAGCGCCGCCTGGCTCGCGCCCGGGAGCTGCTGCGCAGCGGCCTGCCGGCACTGGAGGTCGCCGTCACCCTGGGCTTCGCCGACCAGAGCCACCTCAGCCGCCAGTTCAAGCAGGCCTATGGCGTCACGCCGGGGGCCTATCGCCAGGCCTGCCTGGGCCTGTAGCCACGCCACGGTTCCAGGCGCCCGGCGTGATGCCGGTCATGCCACGGAAGAAGGCGATGAAGGCGCTGTCGGTGGCAAACCCCAGGTCGTCGGCGATAGCGCCCAGCGGCCGCTGCAACGCCAGCTGCTCCATTGCCCGCAGCAACCGCCACTGCTGACGCCATTGCTGATAGGACATGCCAGTGTCCCGGCGCAGTAGGCGGCTGATGGTCTTCTCGCTGGCACCAACCTGCCGCGCCAGTTCACCCAGCGCCGGCGGCAGGCGCTCGAGCCGCTCGACCAGCCCGGCCAAGCGCCGATCGCCGGGCAGTGGCAGGAACATCGGTTGGCGCGGCGCCAGTCGCAGCTCGCCAAGGCACAATGCCAGCAGGTGCGTTTCGTCACCTCGTTCCCAGGCCGTGTCGAACGGCGCCTGGGCGATGCGTTCGAGCAGCTCGCGCAGCAACGGGTTGACGCTGATGATCGTCACCTCGTCGGGCAGCCCCACGCTGAGCGCGGCGCTGAAGTAGAGCGAGCGATAGTCCACCGTCTCGCGCATGCGCGCCCGATGCTCAAGCCCCGCCGGAATCCACGCCGCCTGAGTCGGCGGCAACAGGCATAGACGCCCGGGGGTCTGGATACGCACGCAGCCCTGGCGGGTGAACAGCACCTGGCCGCGGCCATGGCGGTGGCGCCCGGAGTCGTGGTCGCCCAGGGCCGAGCAGATGCCCAGTACCGGCGCGTCGAAAGCATCGGGATCGAAGTGGGCGTCGGGGGCTAACCAAGCCATGGCAAGAATGTCCGATTTCAATGATAGATTAGCAGAACCGCGATAATAGCTCACGACACAACCCACCTACCATGAACGCCCGTTTGTACCGCAAGGCGTTCATTCCCATGCTTTCCCGTTCCTGGCTGGCCCTGGCCAGCGCATTGCTGATGTTTCCCCAGGTTGCCGAAACCCTCTACAGCCCTGCCCTGGTCTCCCTGGCCAAGGGTTTCGCCGTCAGCCCCGCCCAGGCTTCTCTGACCCTGTCGCTGTACTTCGTGGCCTTCGCCGTCGGGGTGCTGGCCTGGGGGCGTGGCTGTGACCTGTGGGGGCGGCGCCGGGCAATGCTTGCCGGCCTGCTGCTCTACAGCGGCGCGGCGCTGGCGGCGCTGCTGGCGGTCGACTTCAGCCAACTGCTGCTAGCGCGGATCGTGGCGGCGTTCGCCGCGGCGGTGGGCTCCGTGGTCACCCAGACCGTCCTGCGCGATCGCCATGCCGGCCCTGAACTGGCCCGGGTGTTCTCGGTGATCGGCGTGTGCCTGGCGCTCAGCCCGGCGCTGGGGCTGGTCAGCGGCGCCTGGCTGGAGCGGTTGTTCGGCTATCACGGCGTGCTCGCCGGCCAGTTGCTGATGGCCGCGCTGCTGCTCGCCTGGACTTGGCACAGCCTGCCCGAGACACGACCCACCGCGCAGGCGACGCCCGCGTTCGGCCAGGTGCTGCAGCGCCTGCTGTGTGACCGTCGCGTGTTGCTGGCCAGCGCCCTGGTGGCAGTGTTCAACATCAGTGTTTTCAGCTGGTACAGCCTGGCGCCATTCGTCTTCGAGCGCCTCGCCGCCAGCCAATGGATGGGCTACTCCGGCGCGGCACTGGCGCTCGGCTCGCTACTGGGCGCACGCCTCAATGCACGGCTGCTGCAACGCGGGGTGGCCACGGCGCGCCTGCTGCGCCTGGCCTGCCTGCTCGACCTGCTGGCGGCGCTGGCACTGCTGGGGCTGGGCGACAGCCTGTGGTCGGTGCTGGCCATGACCCTGGTGATGTTCGCTTTCGCCATGGCGATTCCGTTGGTGCTGGGCTCGGCGCTGGTCGATTACGCCGACTGCCGTGGTACGGCGGGCGCGCTGTTCGGCTTGTTCTACTACCTGCAGATCGGCGCGGGACTGCTGCTGGCAGGCGCCAGCCAGGCCCTGGGAGCGACGTTGTTCGCCTGTGCCCTGGCGACCTGGGTGCTGGCCCTCGGCTACGAGCAGCCTGGCCGCGCGCTGCTACACTCAAGGGGCTGAATGGAGGATCGCGTCATGTCCGAACGAGAAATCACCACGCTCCTGTC
Source organism: Pseudomonas mosselii (assembly GCF_003205295.1). Classification (GTDB taxonomy): domain Bacteria; phylum Pseudomonadota; class Gammaproteobacteria; order Pseudomonadales; family Pseudomonadaceae; genus Aquipseudomonas; species Aquipseudomonas mosselii_B. Next base: position 32,566 of record NZ_QJRP01000011.1, on the reverse strand, counting down.
GCTGATGAGCCAGCGCCAGGCCTGCCTGAGCAGCGCCTGCAAGGAGATCGCCGACTGGATCGACCGCCAGGGCGACGTGCCCGCCGCCGGCAAGATCCGCGCCAGCCTCAAGGCGCTGGAGGCCGAGGATGCCCAGGTGCGCAAGACCCTGACATCGCTGAATATCGAACGGCCGCTGCCACGTTTTCGTAGCTGACCGCCGAAAAGCATCGCGGGTCAAGCCCGCTCCCACCGATCACGTGGGAGCGGGCTTGACCCGCGATGGTGGCTGCATCAGTGGTTCATGTGCATATGGTCATGCCCGCCGCCGCTCTCGGCGTTGAGCGCACGCACCGGCGCCTGCACCTGCAAGGTTTCCTTCTCGCCCTTGGCATCGATGATGGTCAGGGTCAGCGGCACCTGCTCGCCTTCCTTCACCTGCTGGTTCAGGCCCATCAACATCACGTGGTAGCCATTGGGGTCCAGCTTGACGGGCTTGCCTGCCGGCAGCGCGATGGCATCGACCGGCCCCATCTTCATCACATCGCCGTTCATGACCATCTCATGCACCTGTACGTCCTTGGCCACGGGCGAAGCAACGCTCACCAGCTTGCTGTCGCTGCTGGCGGTCAGGGTCATGAAGGCGCCGGTCGATGGCTGGTGCGGCACGCTGGCGCGCACCCAGGCGTCGCTCACGGTGGTCTGGGCGAAAGCCGGCAGGGCCATGCCCAGCAGGGCCAGGGCGGCCAGGCCGCGTTTGATCGGTTGCATCGACATTCAGCAGATCTCCATCAGGGTGACCAGGTCCTCGGCGCATTCCTTGGCGTTCAGGGAATGGCCCAGGCTCAGGCGCAGGGTGCCACGCGTATCGTAGACGTAGCTGGTGGACGAGTGAGAGACAGTGTAGGTGTCGCCGGCCGGGACCTTTTCATAGAACACCTTGAACTCCCGGGCCACCTCGGCGATTTCCTCGGGGGTACCGGTCAGGGCGACGATCGACGGGTCAAAGGCCTTGACGTAGGCATCAAGTATCTCGGGGGTGTCGCGCTCCGGATCCAGGGTGATGAACACCGGCTGGAACAGGTCACGGTCACGGCCGCGCAGGATCTTGCGGATCTGCGCCACGCGCGCCATGGCGGTCGGGCAGACGGCCGGGCACTGGGTGAAGCCGAAGAATATCATCGGCATCGAGCCGTAGAAACTCGACAGGGTGCGCTCATTGCCTTGAGGGTCCTTGAGCTTGAACTTGCGCCCGAGGATCTCGTTGCTCATGTTCTTGCCGTACTTGAAATCAAGGCCCCGGGCCGGGCTGCAACCCGCCAGCAGGCCAAGCCCCAGTACGCCCATCCCGGCGACAACCGCGCGCCGGGTCAACAGATCATTCATGGAACCATCCTTTACAGGGAAGGTGCCGACCCCTGGGATGGGCCGGCCAGAAAACCGGGGCATTCTGTCACGCCCCCCCTGCACCATCCACCCGATATCCGGCCAATCGGGCTGCAGCCCTTTGTTTACGGGGCGCGACCGGTTGTCGCAGGGGTTGAATCCGTAACACTTTGTTGCTAGGGATCAATGCACAACGCCTGAAAAGCATCACGGGCGGTGCGGCGTTCCGACAAGCCCGCTCCCACGCTGTGACCCAGGTATGCCCTAGGCGTGGGAGTGGGCTTGCCCCGCGATTGGAAAGACGCCTTAGTAGTAGGCGTTTTCCTTCTGGCTGTGGTCGGTCACATCACGCACGCCCTTGAGCTCCGGAATGCGCTCGAGCAGGGTGCGTTCGATGCCTTCCTTCAGCGTCACATCGGCCTGGCCGCAGCCCTGGCAGCCGCCGCCGAACTGCAGCACGGCGATGCCGTCGTCGACCACGTCCACCAGGCTCACGGCGCCGCCGTGGCTGGCCAGGCCTGGGTTGATCTCGGTCTGCAGGTAGTAGTTGATGCGTTCGTTGATCGGGCTGTCTTCGTTGACCATCGGTACCTTGGCGTTCGGCGCCTTGATGGTCAGCTGGCCGCCCATGCGGTCGGTGGCGTAGTCGACCAGCGCGTCCTCGAGGAACGGCACGCTGACCGCGTCGAGGTAGGCGGTGAAGCTCTTCAGGCCCACCGGCTGGTCGTCGGGCTTCTCCTCGCCCGGCTTGCAGTAGGCGATGCAGGTTTCGGCGTAGGTGGTGCCCGGCTGGGTGATGAAGATACGGATGCCGATGCCAGGCGTGTTCTGCTTGGAGAGCAGATCGGCCAGGTAATCATGGGCGGCGTCGGTAATGGTTATAGCGCTCATGGAAGTTCCTCACAGACTTGCCGGCAGTGTACGCCAACCCGGCCCTCGAACAAAGTCCTAGCATTTGACTCGGGAAAGCGCCAGCACAGGCTCCTGGGTGCCATGCCCCGCGAATCCGGCCTTGAGCCGCCCATACAGGCCACGCTCCAGCCAGTGGTAGCTGAGCCACGACATTAGTCCGATTGACGGCACGCACAAGGCGAATACCAGGTAAGGGTTCAAGTGCAGGCGTTCGCTGGCGAACAGGCCGCCGTACAGCACAAGCACATGCACCAGGTACACCGAATAGGAGCAATCGCCCAGCGCCTTGAGCAACCGGTTGCCCTTGAAGTAGCGCTCCAGGGCGATAAACGCCAGCACCACCAGGGCGCTGGGCAGCCCCCAGTGCAGCAGGCGTTGCGAGGCGTCCAGGTGATACAGCGCATATCCTGCCACCCCCAGCAGCCCCAACGGCAGCCACAGGCCCTGGCGAATCAGCCCGCGGCGGTACAGCACGCCCAGGCCGATGCCCAGCAGAAACTCGTAGACAATGTCGTTGCTGTAGAAACGGCTGAGCACGCCGAGGCGGCCCAGCACCTCGCTGACCAGCAGCAGCGCCGCCGTCACCAGCAGCAGGTGATGACGCTGGCGCACCAGGAACGCCAGGCCGAACAGCAGGTAGAAGAACATCTCGAAGTTCAGCGTCCAGCCGACGTTGAGGGTCGGGTACAGGCCGTAGCCGCCCGGATTCTCCGCCGGGATAAACAGTAGCGACAGCAGCAGGTGCTGCCATTCGAACACCTGGTGCGGCATCCAGTGGCTGGCGACCAGCATCAACGCGGCCATCAGCAGGGTGTAGAACCAGTAGGCGGGCACGATGCGCAGGGCGCGGTTGAGCAGGAACTGCGCGGGCGCGATGTCCTTGTCGCGGGTCGAGAGGTAGATCACCAGGCCGCTGATGACGAAGAAGATGTCCACCCCCACCGCGCCGCGGTCGGCGAGCAGTTGGCCGATCGGGCCGCTGGCGTTGAAGTCGAAGAAGATCTGCATGAAGTGGTGGCAGACCACCACCCAGGCGGCGAATGCCCGAAGAGCCTGAAGCGAATACAGCATGAAAAACCCTGCGTTGACCGGTGCGTTGAGGCCCTTGCGAGCGCGTTGCGCTCGTTCGCGGATAAACCCGCTCCCACAGGTACTGTGCTGAACCCAAGGCCTGCACTATTCCTGTGGGAGCGGGTTTACCCGCGAAGGGCTGCAAGGCAGCCCCAAGGACCTGTTCACCGACTCCGACCGCAACAGGCCGGGAAAGTCCCGGCCAACCGATCAGAGGTTCTCGTAGCGGTTCATGTCCAGCACCCCCGCCTCCACCGGCTCGGTCTGCTTGATGTAGCTGTTCAGGTCATGGAAGTATCGCCAGAACTCGGGATGGCTGCGGCGCACGCCCCAGCGCATGACGATGCGCTCGAACTTCGCCGTATCGTCCCGCGCCGCCTCCATGTCCTCGACGAACTCCGGCACATCGGCCGCCGGGATGTTGAAGATGAAGTTGGGGTAGCTGCTGAGCACACCCGGGTACAGGGTCAGGGTGTCCAGCCCCGGCTGGTAGCGGTAGGCCTCGCCGAGCAGGAACGCCACGTTGCTGTGGGCGCGGTTGCGCAACAGACTGTAGACCTGGCGCTGGCCGCCCTGCCCTTCGATACGCAGCATGGTCGCCTCGGGCAGCTGGCCGATCACCTTCAGCCCTGCGGCCGGGCGCGACACCAGGCGGCTGAGCGACTGCTCGACGTCACGGAACTCCTCGCTCACCTGCGCCCGTGAGCAGAACGCGCCCTGGCAGCGGTTGATCGGGTCGGGCGCCACGTTCAGGCTGCCGGTGCGCTGCAGCAGCTTCAGGCCAAAGTCACGCTTGGGGTCGTGCTTGTCCAGTTTCAGCGCGCTCGGGGTGCTGGTGTCGATGTCCTCGTAGTCCATCCACATCTTCACCTTGCCGCTGTTCTGGTACCAGTCGCCAAGGATCTCGCCGCGCTTGCCGGCCGGCATCAAGCGCAGGAAGTTGATCTCGGCGCCGTTGCGGATCAGGTCGAAGTACAGGCGTGTCTGCAACTGGTGCGAGACGTTGCCGAACACATCGAAATTCACCGCCAGCTGGTAGTAGGTGCGCTCGAACAGCGGGTAGTCGAACAGCCACATGGTCAGCGGCACGTCACCGATCAGGCCCTTGGTCACCGAGGCGCTGTCGAAGTGGCGGAAAATGCTCAGCAGCGCGTTGTCGTTGCCGGCCCACAGGGTCGACCAGCTCGGCGCCGGCTGCTCGGCATAGGCCTCGCGGCGCAGCGCCTCGTAGTCGTTGCGCTTGTCGCGGTAGGCGTGCCACAGGCTCAGCACGCTGCCGACATCGTCGATCTGCCCGGGCATGGCCAGCAACGGCGTGGCCTCGCCACGGTACTGGGCATCGGTGATGTACAGGTCGTGGGCCGGCTCCTGGAACAGCGCCCAGAAGTTGTCGCGGATCACGTCGGTGGCGATCTGGCCGCGGCACACCGGGCCACGGATGAAGGTGCGCACGAAGTACTCGGCGTTGTCCAGCATGAACTGGTAGCGGGCCACCGCCGGGATCGCCTCGAAGGTCTCGAACGGGTTGGCGCGGTGCCGCGGGCCGTAGCCGGGCAACGACGAGGCATGCCAGTCGCCGCTGTAGAACAGCTGCTTGACCCGCTTGAGCTTCTGCGGCCCCATCGGGTAGGTGATGTGGGTCTTGTGGACGATCACGCCTTGCACCGGGATCAACCGGTAGTAGAAATCGGTGCCCGGCGGGTCATTGGGCCGGCGGGTGGCGATCAGGTCCACCGGCTGGCCGCTCGGCGTGCGCGAACGCACCCATTGGAAGAAGTGGCCCGGCTCGCCGCCGACGAAATGGATATGCGCGAGGAACAGGTGCTCGTACAGCCAGCGGCCGACCAGGGCCTCGGTCGAGCCCGGGCGGTTGAGCAGCTCTTCCCAATCGGCGATCTGCTTCGCCTCCGCCGCACTGGGCTGGATCGGCGTCTTCTCGACCGGAGCGCCAGCGGCCAGCCAGCGCTGCAGGGTCTGGTACTCCTGGTCGGTCAGGCCGGTGACCGCCAGCGGCATGCCCTCTTTGGGGTGGGCGCCGGCGTAGGCGTCGAACTCGTGGGGCAACGGGCACATGTTGTTGCGGTTGAGCCCCAGGACGATCTCTTCGGGCAGCTTGGCATTGGGCGTGAGCGGGGTCTTGTGGCCCAGCTCGAGCATGCGCGCCATCAGCGCGGCCTGGCTGCCCTGCTTGTCCAGCACCGAGTAGAAGCCCTGCTTGCGCCAGCCGGCTTCGTCACGGGCGTCGTAGAACAGCCGCGTGGTGGGCACCGCCTGGCTGCGCTCGCCCTGGTAGACCGGCACCTTGGAGGCGCCGCGCTCGGCACCCTCGGCGCTGCCCAGGTTGAGCTGGCAGGCCGCGTCGTTGCAGGCGTGGCAGGCTACGCACTTTTCGGTGAAGATCGGTTGGATATCCCGGGTGTATGAAATCGTCGGGCTCGATTGGGGGGCCTGCCCGAACGCCGCGCCACTGAGGAGCAGGGCGAAGGCGCTGGCAAGTATGCGATGCAACATGTGCCGAATGTCCTGGTTCTTGAAAGCCATCACGATGTGCCTGGCGGGTCCTGAGGTGTTGGGGGCGCCGCACCAACATGAGGGAAATTCATGCAAATGGGCAGTACGCCTAAAATCCGTGCAGCTTTGTTATTATTCGGCACCTTCTGATATTTGCCCGACCAGGTAGTTCCTATGTCCGACCGCAGCGCTCGTTACCAAGCACTCCAGAAAGCACTCAAAGAGCGCATCCTGATCCTCGACGGCGGCATGGGTACTATGATCCAGAGTTATCGCCTCGAGGAACACGACTATCGTGGCACGCGCTTCGCCGATTGGCCAAGCGATGTTAAGGGCAACAACGACTTGCTGCTGCTCAGCCGCCCCGATGTCATCGCCGCGATCGAGAAGGCCTACCTGGATGCCGGTGCCGATATCCTCGAGACCAACACCTTCAACGCCACGCAGATTTCCCAGGCCGACTACGGCATGGAGGCGCTGGTCTACGAGCTCAACGTCGAGGGCGCGCGCGTCGCTCGCCAGGTGGCCGACGCCAAGACCCTCGAGACCCCGGACAAGCCGCGCTTCGTCGCCGGCGTGCTCGGCCCGACCAGCCGCACCTGCTCGATCTCCCCCGACGTCAACGATCCGGGTTATCGCAACGTCACCTTCGACGAACTGGTAGAGAACTACATCGAGGCCACCCGTGGCCTGATCGAAGGTGGCGCCGACCTGATCCTGATCGAGACCATCTTCGACACCCTCAACGCCAAGGCGGCGATCTTCGCCGTGCAGCAGGTGTTCGAGGAGGATGACGTCGAACTGCCGATCATGATCTCCGGCACCATCACCGACGCCTCAGGCCGCACCCTGTCGGGCCAGACCACCGAAGCCTTCTGGAACTCGGTGCGCCACGCCAAGCCGATCTCCGTCGGCCTGAACTGCGCCCTGGGCGCCAAGGACCTGCGTCCGTACCTGGAAGAGCTGGCGACCAAGGCCGACACCCATGTGTCCGCCCACCCCAACGCCGGCCTGCCCAACGCCTTCGGCGAGTACGACGAGACCCCGGCGGAAATGGCCGCGGTAGTCGAGGAGTTCGCCGCCAGCGGCTTTCTCAATATCATCGGCGGCTGCTGCGGCACCACCCCGCCGCACATCCAGGCCATCGCCGAGGCGGTCGCCAAGTACAAGCCGCGCGAGATCCCGGAGATCCCCAAGGCCTGCCGCCTGTCGGGCCTGGAGCCGTTCACCATCGATCGCCAGTCGCTGTTCGTCAACGTCGGCGAGCGCACCAACATCACCGGTTCCGCCAAGTTCGCCCGGCTGATTCGCGAAGAGAACTACACCGAGGCCCTGGAAGTCGCCCTGCAGCAGGTCGAGGCCGGCGCCCAGGTGATCGACATCAACATGGATGAAGGGATGCTCGACTCCCAGGCCGCCATGGTCCGCTTCCTCAACCTGATCGCCGGCGAGCCGGACATCTCCCGGGTGCCGATCATGATCGACTCCTCCAAGTGGGAGGTGATCGAGGCCGGCCTTAAGTGCATCCAGGGCAAGGGTATCGTCAACTCGATCTCGATGAAGGAAGGTGTCGAGCAGTTCAAGCACCACGCCCGCCTGTGCAAGCGCTACGGCGCCGCCGTGGTGGTGATGGCCTTCGACGAGGTCGGCCAGGCCGACACCGCCGCGCGCAAGCGCGAGATCTGCCAGCGCAGCTACGACATCCTGGTCAACGAGGTGGGCTTCCCGCCGGAAGACATCATCTTCGACCCGAACATCTTCGCCGTCGCCACCGGCATCGAAGAGCACAACAACTACGCCGTGGACTTCATCGAGGCCTGCGCCTACATCCGCGATCACCTGCCGTATGCCCTGAGCTCGGGCGGCGTGTCCAACGTGTCGTTCTCGTTCCGCGGCAACAACCCGGTGCGCGAGGCGATCCACTCGGTGTTCCTCTACCACGCGATCCAGAACGGCCTGACCATGGGTATCGTCAACGCCGGCCAGCTGGAGATCTACGACGAGATCCCGGCAGCATTGCGCGAAAAGGTCGAGGACGTGGTGCTCAACCGTACCCCGCACGGTACCGACGCCCTGCTGGCGATCGCCGACGACTACAAGGGCGGCGGCGCCACCAAGGAAGTCGAGAACGAAGAATGGCGCTCGATGCCGGTGGACAAGCGCCTCGAGCATGCGCTGGTCAAGGGCATCACCGCCTACATCGTCGAAGACACCGAAGAGTGCCGCCAACAGTCGGCACGCCCCATCGAAGTCATCGAAGGCCCGCTGATGAGTGGCATGAACGTGGTCGGTGACCTGTTCGGCGCCGGCAAGATGTTCCTGCCCCAGGTAGTGAAATCCGCCCGCGTGATGAAACAGGCCGTGGCCCACCTCATTCCGTTCATCGAGGAAGAGAAAGGCGACAAACCCGAGGCCAAGGGCAAGATCCTCATGGCCACGGTCAAGGGCGACGTGCACGACATCGGCAAGAACATCGTCGGCGTGGTACTGGGATGCAACGGCTACGACATCGTCGACATGGGCGTGATGGTCCCGGCCGAGAAGATCCTGCAGACCGCCCGCGAGCAGAAGTGCGACATCATCGGCCTGTCCGGGCTGATCACCCCGTCGCTGGACGAGATGGTCCATGTCGCCCGCGAGATGCAGCGCCAGGACTTCCACCTGCCGCTGATGATTGGTGGCGCCACCACCTCGAAAGCCCACACCGCGGTGAAGATCGAGCCCAAGTACTCCAACGACGCCGTGGTCTATGTCACCGACGCCTCCCGCGCGGTGGGCGTGGCCACCCAGCTGCTGTCCAAGGAGCTCAAGAGCGGCTTCGTCGAGAAGACCCGCCAGGAATACGTCGAAGTGCGCGAGCGCACCGCCAACCGCAGCGCCCGCACCGAACGCCTGAGCTACGCCCAGGCCATCGCCGCCAAGCCGCAGTACGACTGGGCCGGCTACCAGGCCGCGGTGCCCTCCTTCACCGGCGTCAAGGTGCTGGAAGACATCGACCTGCGCACCCTGGCCGAGTACATCGACTGGACACCGTTCTTCATCTCCTGGGACCTGGCCGGCAAGTTCCCGCGCATTCTCACCGACGAAGTGGTCGGCGAGGCTGCCACGGCGCTGTACAAGGATGCCCGCGAGATGCTCGACAAGCTGATCGACGAGAAGCTGATCAGCGCCCGCGCGGTGTTCGGCTTCTGGCCGGCCAACCAGGTCGAACATGACGACATCGAGGTGTACGGCGACAACGGTGAAACCCTGGCCACCCTGCACCACCTGCGCCAGCAGACCATCAAGCCCGACGGCAAGCCTAACTGGTCGCTGGCCGACTTCGTCGCGCCCAGGGACAGCGGCGTGACCGACTATGTCGGCGGCTTCATCACCACCGCCGGCATCGGCGCCGAGGAAGTGGCCAAGGCCTACCAGGACAAGGGCGACGACTACAGCTCGATCATGGTCAAGGCCCTGGCCGACCGCCTGGCCGAAGCCTGCGCCGAGTGGCTGCACGAGCAGGTGCGCAAAGAGCACTGGGGCTATGCCAAGGACGAGCACCTGGACAACGAGGCGCTGATCAAGGAGCAGTACAGCGGCATCCGCCCGGCGCCTGGCTACCCGGCCTGCCCGGACCACACCGAGAAGGAAACCCTGTTCCGCCTGCTCGACGGCACCGCCATCGGTGAAACCGGCCCGAGCGGCGTGTTCCTCACCGAGCACTTCGCCATGTTCCCGGCGGCGGCGGTCAGCGGCTGGTACTTCGCCCACCCGCAGGCGCAGTACTTCGCCGTGGGCAAGGTGGACAAGGACCAGATCGAGCGATACAGCGCCCGCAAGGGCCAGGATGTCAGCGTCAGCGAACGCTGGCTGGCGCCGAACCTGGGCTACGAGGGCTGAATCCAACCCTGCGCTGCCCCCCCATCTGGCAGCCTTGCTCGGCTTCCTCAATCTAGCGCGATCCCTGTGGGAGCGGCCTTGCGTCGCGAAAGGGCCGCAGAGCGGCCCCGACGATCGTTGCATCAACACTGAGATCCAGGGGCTGCTAAGCAGCCCTTTCGCGACGCAAGGCCGCTCCCACAGGGCGACATGAATCAGCCTTTCCTTCCCGACACATGCACAAGGACCCCCGCATGTCCCCGAGAATCCTGGTGATCGGCGCCTACGGCAACTTCGGCCGGATCATCTGCCGCCACCTGCAGCAGATGCCCGCCGTGCAACTGGTGATCGCCGGCCGTAATGCCAACAGCCTCGCCCAACTGGCCACCCGACTGAGCGGCAGCGAAAGCTGGTGCGGCGATGCCATGGTCCCCGGTTTTGCCGACGCACTGCGCGCCCTGCGCATCGACTGGGTAATCCACACCGGCGGGCCCTTCCAGGGCCAGCCCTACAGCGTGGCCGAAGCCTGCATCGATGCCGGTGCCAACTATTGCGACCTCTCCGACTGCCGGGTGTTCGTCAACGGCATCGAGCGCCTGGACGCCCGCGCCCGCCAGGCCAATGTCGCGCTACTCAGCGGCTGCAGCTCGGTGCCGAGCCTGTCGTCGGCGATCCTCGACGAGCAGCGCCATCACTTCAGCCGCATCGAGCGCATCGAGCACGGCATTTCCTCCTCGGCGAAGATGCCCGGCCTGTCCACCATCGAAGGCGTGCTGGCCTACGCCGGTCGGCCGATCCGCCAGTGGCGCGACGGACGCCCGCACGCCGTGGACGGCTGGCTCGGCCTGCAGCTGCGCCAGTTGCCCGGCCTGGGCTGGCGCCTGCTGAACAACGTCGATGTGCCGGACATGGACATCTTCGCCGAGCGCTACGGCGCCCGGGACCTTGCATTCAAGGCCGGCTCCGGGCTCATGGCCGGCGGCCTGGCCAATGCCGCGCTGGCGTTGCTGGTCAAGCACGGCCTGGTACGCGACCCGCTGCCCTGGGCGCGGCGCCTGCATCGCCTGGGCGGCCATTTCGAGCGTTTTGGCGATGGCATGAGTGCGATGTACCTGGATGTCCGCGGGCTGGACATGCAGGGCCAGCCACTGCGCCTGCAGGCCCAGGTCAGCGCCAGTGACGACAAGGGCCCGGAAATCCCCAGCTGCGCGGCGGTGGCGCTGATGACCAGGGTGATCGAGGGCCACACCCCGGCCCCGGGCGCCCGCCCCTGCGTCGGCGAGATCAGTGTCGAGCAGTACCTGGCGGCCATCGGCGAACCCGACAAGGTGCGTTACAGCGTCAGCTTCCAGCACGGGCGAGGCTGAAATGAGCTACCTGCTGCTCAAGTACCTGCATGTGATCGCCGCCGTGTTCCTGTTCGGTTTCGGCATGGGCTCCTACCTGTACCTGATCGCCGCGAACCGCAGCCGCGATCCACGGGTGATCGCCGCCGTGGCCAGGATGGTGGTGCGCTTCGATGCCTGGATCACCACGCCCGCCGGGGTCCTGCAGTTGCTGACCGGCTACGCCATGGTCAGCATGAGCGGCATGCCGTGGTCCGCCGACTGGCTGCAGGGCGCGCTGCTGATCTTCTTCGCGGTGGGCGCCCTGTGGCTCCCGGTGCTGCTGTTGCAGACGCGCATGCAGCGCCTCGCGGCCCAGGCGGTCGAGCATGGCACCGCGCTGGGTGAGGACTATCAGCGGCTGTACCGCCCCTGGCTGTGGATGGGGGTGGCGGGGTTTGCCGGCATGTTCCTGATCGTGCTTGTGATGATCACCAAGCAGGCACCGTGGCAATGGCCCTGACCCAGGGCAGAAAAAAATTCTAAATACATAACGAAAAAGAATAGAATTTTTTTCGAAAACCGCCCTGAAACGGGAAAAAGAAAAAACATTCATATCGGCAGTTGCCTAGGATGATGTCCATGGATGCCGACAGGCGGCGTCCACGCACGGACCCGCCCGCGATCATGCCCAGCACCCCGCTCTACTTCGATTACGCCGCCACCACTCCGGTCGATGACCGGGTCATTGCCGCCATGCTCACCTGCCTGGGCCGCGAAACCAACTTCGGCAACCCCGCTTCCAGCGGCCACTTCCATGGCCAGGCCGCCCGCGAGGCCGTCGAACAGGCCCGTCGCCAGGTGGCCGAGCGCGTAGGCGCCCAGCCCGACGATCTGGTCTGGACCTCCGGCGCCACCGAATCCAACAACCTGGCGCTCAAGGGCATCGCCCAGGGCTTCGCGCAGCCGGGCCACCTGCTGACCAGCCAGCTCGAACACAAGGCCATCCTCGACACCGCCGCCGAACTGGAGCGCCAGGGCTGGACGGTGACCCGCCTGGCGCCCGACGCCCATGGCCTGATCCAGGCCGAGGCCGTGCAGGCCGCGCTGCGTCCGGACACCCACCTAGTGTCGCTGATGGCGGTAAATAACGAACTGGGCACCGTGACCGACTTCGCCCGCATCGGCCAGCTGGTCCGCGACCATGGCGCCCTGTTGCATGTGGACGCGGCGCAGGCGGTGGGCAAGGTCGGCATCGACCTGGCGCACCAGGCCGTCGACCTGATGTCGTTCTCGGCGCACAAGGTCTACGGCCCCAAGGGCATCGGCGCCCTCTACGTCGGCCCCCGCGCCCGCCCGGCCATGCGTGCGCAGATGCACGGCGGCGGCCATGAGCGCGGCCTGCGCTCCGGCACCCTGGCCACCCACCAGATCGTCGGCATGGGCAGCGCCTTCGACCTGGCCGGCCAGCCCGGCGAGGCCGAATACCAGCGCCTGGAACAGCTCTCCCGGCGCCTGCGCGACGGCCTGCTGGCCCTGCCCGGGGTCACCCTCAATGGCTGCGCGGTACAGCGCATTCCCCACACCCTCAACCTGCGCATCGACTCCAAGGGGTTCAATAGCCTGGCGCTTGCCGGCGAGCTGGCGCTGTCCACCACCTCGGCCTGCAACTCGGCGAGCAACGCCGCGTCCCACGTGCTGCTGGCCCTCGGCCTCGACGAGCGCCAGGCGCGCAACAGCGTGCGCCTGAGCCTCGGGCGCTACACCAGCGAGGCGGACGTGGACACGGCGCTGGCGGTGTTCGGACGGGTGGTCGGAGCGGCGGCGGTGACGCTCTGGTAGGTCACGCCGCCGGTACAGAGGTCAGAAATCCAGGGTCCCCGAGAACTTCACCAGCCTCGGGTCGCCCTGGGTCAGGTACCCGCCATTGGCCGAGGCCCAGTAGTTCTTGTCGGTCAGGTTCTCCACGTTGACCCGCAGGGTCACGGCCTTTTCCTGCACCTTGAAGCGATAGCGCGCGCCGACGTCGAAGCGGTTCCAGGTCGGCAGGCTCAGGGTGTTGGCCGGGTTGGCGTACTGCCCGCCGGTGCGCAGCATGCGGGCATTGAGCGCCACCCCCTCCAGGCCTGGCACATCCCAATCGACACTGGCGTTGAGCTGGAAGGTCGGCACCCCGACGGCATGGTTGCCATCGGCCGTGCCGCCCTGGGTGTTCTTCAGTTGGGTGTCCATGCGCGTGCCACCGGCCATCAGCCGCAGCCCCGGCAGCGGCTCGCCGAACACGCTGAGTTCGAGCCCCTTGTTGACCTGCTCGCCATCCTGGACAAACACGTTGCCCTCGACGAAGCCATCGGTGGGCCGCTCGATGCGGAACACCGCCAGGTTGGCGCCGAAGCGCTGGTAGTCGAGTTTCACACCCGCCTCCACCTGCTTGGTCTTGGCCGGCGGGAACACCTCGCCAACGTTGACCACCTGCCCGGACGCCGTGGCCCCCTGGGCCAGGCCCTCGATGCGGTTGGCGTACAGCGAGATCGACGGATCGAGCTTGTAGACGATGCCGTACACAGGGGTGGTGACCGCCTCGTCATAGAAAGCGTTGCGCCCCAGGTCCGGGCCGGGGCCGTCGTAGGCGTAGCCTTCGACCCGCAGTTGCTGGCGGCGCACGCCCACCGTGAGCAGCAGCGTGTCGTCGAACAGGCCCACGGTATCGGACACCGCGATGCTGCGGTTGCGGGTCTTGCCGGTCACGCCGGGATCGTCCAGCTTGCCGCCGACGAAGGTCGGCGTGGTCGGCTTGGGCAGCGGGTCGGTGTGGTAGATGTTGGTGGCCTGGGAATTGTAGAAAACAAAGGCGTTTTCCTGCTGTGTCCAGATGCTCGCCGCGCCGATGTTCAACTGGTGGCTGACCGGCCCGGTCTGGAAACGGCCGTTGATGCCACCCATGAAGGTGGTGTTGTCCTCGTTGTGGGGGATCTTCGAACCGCCGATGGTAGCGGCGCCGGTGGCCGCGTCGGTGAGGATCGGCGTGCCGTAGAAGCCGTTCTCGTGGGTGTGCTTGACGCCACCGGCCAGGTAGCCGCTCCAGTTGTCGTTGAAGTCGTAGTCGCCGCGAACCATGCCGAAGGTGTCCTCGGTCTCGGTCCAGGCCCAGTCCTGGCCGTAGTTGTGGTCGGCGTCCGGCGCATGGGGGATGTCGGTCAGCCCCGCGCCCAGGCGCACCGAGTTGCGCATATGGTTGACCCGCTGCTTCTGGTAGCCGAAGTCGCCGGACAGACGGAAGTTGTCGCCACGATAGTCGAGGCCGGCGACGAACAGCTTGCTGCGCTGGTCCTGGTCGTCGACCGCGGTCTCGCCCTCGCGCTGCGAGAGGTTCAGGCGCACGCCGAAGCGATTGTCCGCGCCGAAGCGCTGGCCGAGGTCCAGGTGCTCGCCGATGCGCCCGTCGCTGCTGATGTCCTGGGTGTAGCGGCGGGTCGGGGTGTCGCCGGCACGCTTGGGCTGCAGGTTGACGTTGCCGCCCAGGCCCGTGCCGGTGGGGCTGGCGCCATTGAGAAAAGCATTGGGGCCCTTGAACACCTCGACCCGCTCCACCGCATCGGTGGAGATCATCTGCCGTGGCAGCACACCGTACAGCCCGTTGAATGCCACATCGTCGCCGTTGAGCGGCAAGCCACGGATGACGAAGACCTGGGACTGATTGCCGAAACCAAACGACTGACGCACCGACGGGTCGTTGAGGAGCACGTCGCCAACATCCTCGGCCTGCTGCTCCTCGATCAGTTGCGCGGTATAGCTGGTCATGGTGAACGGCACGTCCATCATGTCCTGGTTGCCCAACACGCCCATCTGCCCGCCCCGGGCCACCTGACCTCCGGCGTAAGGCTCGGGCAACTCTCCGGGGGTCTTGAGCGCCTCGGCGTTGATGGCGGTGGCATCCAGCTCGATGGCACCGTCGGCGGCCTGAGCACCGACGGCGACGGAACAGCACAGGGCCAGCAGGGTCGATTGATACGGACAGGAACGTGCCATGTAGGGCTCCCGGACGATGGGTAGAGGCCTTCCTGGCGGATGAGAAACCTAAGGTGACTGAGTAGTGTTTCTAGCTGATAGTGCGAATTATTACCAAATCATCGCACTTTTTCGCCGACCAGCGGTCTACCCCCTCTTTTGCCGACCGCAATCGATTGCCAAGGCTCGCTTTTTTCACACTGCACAGGGCCGGGCCAAAAGCCTTGCTGTTGTGTAGGATGGGCAGCGCAGATCCCGACGCTGCCAGTTACAGGGAGAACCACATGCGCGTCCCATCCGTTGCCTGCCTCTTCGGCCTGACGCTGGGCCTGCTCGCCGCGACCAGCGCCCAGGCCTTCACCGGTGAAGAGGCGCAACTGATCGATACGATCAACATCTACCGCAGCCAGGCCCAGCGCTGTGGCGGCGAAGCCTCGCTGGAGCTGCCGCCGCTCAACAGCGACACCCGCCTGGCGCTGTCGCCCGAAGGCACCCGCGACCTGCAGCAGGCCATGACCCGCGCCGCCTACCCGATGGTCAACGTCCAGGCCATCAGCCTGTCCGGCCCGCGGGATGCCCAGGCGGCGATGAAGGCCATCGAGGAGAGCTTCTGTCAGGTGGTGCTCGACCCGCAGTTCGTCGACATCGGCGTCAGCCAGGAGGGCCGCGACTGGCGCATCGTCCTGGCCCGGCCGCTGCTCAGCGCCCGCCTGGGCGACTGGCAGGCCGAAGGGCAGAAGCTGCTGCAGGAGATCAATGCCGCGCGCAAGCTACCCCGCCAATGCGGCGGCCAGCCCTTCGCCGCCGCCCCGGCGCTGGCCTGGAGCACGACCCTGGCGGGCGTGGCCGCCAACCACACCCGGGCCATGGCCAACCAGAACTTCTTCGACCATATCGATCGCGATGGCCGCACCCCGGGCGACCGGGCGGAGCTGGCCGGCTACCTGTACCGGCAGATCGGCGAGAACATCGCCGCCGGTCGCGACACCGCGCGCAAGGTGGTCGATGGCTGGCTGGCAAGCCCAGGGCACTGCGCTACGCTGATGAACCCGGACTTGCGCGAGCTGGGGGCGGCGTATGCGGTGGATCCGAAGAGCGATGCCGGGATCTACTGGACGGGGTTGTTCGGCACGCCGCAGTAGGGCACGAATGAATCCGCCTGCCATGCACAGCCCCTGTGGGAGCGGCCTTGCGTCGCGAAAGGGCCGCAAAGCGGCCCCGGCAATCTCAGCGGTTCCCCGAAAATAGGGGCCGCTGCGCAGCCCTTTCGCGACGCAAGGCCGCTCCCACGGGGCGTGCGTCTGGCCATAGAGGCGCACGCTGCCAGCGACCCCGCAATCTCAGGACCTGCGCAACGCCAGCGCCGTGCAACCAAACCGCCGCCGTACCCACTTGCCCAGGTAGCTGGCATCCCCCATCCCAACTTCATCGGCAATCTGCGCCAGGCTGTGGCTGGAGTTGAGCAGCCGCCAGCGCGCCTGCTGCAGGCGCAGTTCCTGCCACCAGGCCTTGGCGCTCATGCCATGGCAGGCCTGGAACTGGCGGTCGAGCTGACGCCGGCTGATGCCCAGTTCCGCCGCCAGCGCCTCCACCGGCAACTGCGCCGCCAGGTGGTGGCGCATCAGCGCCGTGGCCCGCTGCACCTGGCGCCCCTGCCCGGCTCCGGCCTCCAGTGAACGCAGGGCGTGACGGCTGTCGCGGCTCTCGTCCACCAGCATGTCGGCCAGGCCCTTGAGCGCCCGGGCGCGGCCACTGGCGCGGGCGATCAGCTCCACCGCCAGGTCGATGGCTGCCGTGCCGCCGGCACAGGTGATGCGCTCACCGTCGAAGCAGAACAGCTGCCCGGTCAGCAGGCGCACGCGGGGAAAGGCCAGGCGAAACTCCGCCTCATGTCGCCAGTGCACCACCACCTGGTGACCGTCCAGCAGGCCACAGGCCGCCAGCAGGAACGCCGCGTTGTCGACGCATACCAGCTTGACCCCGGCCTTGGTCGCCTGCCTGAGCAAGGACTTGTAACGCGGCGCCAAGGCCGCCGTGGCACTGGCGTTGCGCCCACCGAACAGGACCAGATGGTCGTAGTCGCCCCAGCGGATGTCCGCTGGCGTCGCCTCGACCTGGACGATCGCCGCGCTGCTGGAAACCACGGGCTCCCGGTCCAGCCCGAGCACGGTCCAGCGGCAATAGCGCTGGCGGCTGTAGTCCTCGTCGTCGGCGGAAAAACGCAGCTTGTCGAGGAACGCGCCGAACGGCAGCAGGGCGAACTCCGGCAGCGGCAGGATCAGCAGGCGCAGGTCGGGTGTCATTGAGGCATGTCCAGATATGACCTTTGAATGACCAGATACTACCCTGTATTCCCATCGCTCTGCCCTACACTGGCGCCCTGCACCTCCACAAGGCTCCCCCATGGCACTCGACACCTGGCTCATCTACCTGCTCGCCAGCATCGGCCTGTCGCTGACCCCAGGTCCGAACAGCCTGCTGGCCCTGACCCATGGCGCGCTGTACGGCGCCCGCCGCACGCTGTTCACCATCCTTGGCGGGGTGCTCGGCTTCAGCACCCTGATCGCCCTGACCATGTTTGGCCTGAGCGCCCTGCTGCAGGCCTCGGCCTCGGTGCTGACGGTGCTCAAGTGGGTCGGCGGGGCGTACCTGGTCTGGCTGGGGATCCAGCTGTGGCGCACCCCGGCGCTGCACCTGGAGCAAGCTCTGGGCGGCGTGGCGCTGAGCAATGCCGGACTGTTCCGCCAGGGCTGCCTGTCGGCGCTGGCCAACCCCAAGGTGTTGCTGTTCTATGGCGCATTCCTGCCCCAGTTCATCGACCCGCAGCGCGGCCTGCTGGTGCAGTTCGTGGTGATGGCGGCGACCTTCGCCGGTGTCGAATGCCTGGTGGAGTACCTGCTGGCACGCCTGGCATTTCGTATCCGCCCATGGCTGGCCAAGGGCGGACGCGGGTTCAACCGCTGCTGCGGGAGCCTGTTCGCCCTGATTGGCGTGGCCCTGCCGCTGGGACGATGAACGCCCTGGGATCAACGCCGGGAAGTGATCAGGAACACCACCAGCGCCACCGCCGGCAATCCCGCTCCCAGCCATGCCACGCCACTCCAGCCATACTGCGCATACACCCCGCTGGCCAGCGCCGAACCCAACGCCCCGCCGAGGAAGATGCTGGTCATGTACAGGGCATTGAGCCGGCCACGGCTGGCCGGATCCAGCGCGTACACCTCACGCTGGCCGATGACCATGTTCATCTGCACAGCGAAATCCAGCAGCACCCCGGTCAATCCCAGGCCGATCACGCCGGCGCCCGGTGCGCTCAAGCCCAGCAGCAAGGCCAGCGGCGCCAGGGCCATCGCCAGCAGCGAGCCGCGTCGCGCATGGCCGGCATCGGCCAGGCGCCCGGCCAGCGGCGCCGCCACCGCGCCCACCGCCCCCACCAGGGCGAACAACGCGATCTGGCTCTGCGACAGGCCGTGCTCGCCGGCCAGCGCCAGCGGCACCGCCGTCCAGTACAGGCTGAACGCCGCGAACATCAGCGCCTGGTACAGCGCCCGCCGGCGCAACACCGGATAGCGGCGCAACAGCACCAGTAACGAGGCCATCAGCCCGGCATAGCTGGCCTTGTGCTCCGGCATCCGGCGCGGCAAGGTCAACGCCAGCAACAGGATGATCGCCACCATCACCCCGGCGGCGCCGAGGAACACCGCGCGCCAGCCGAAGTGATCGGCCACCAGGCTCGCCAGTGGCCGCGCCAGCAGGATGCCCAGCAGCAAACCGCCCATGATGTTGCCGACCACCCGGCCACGCTCGCGCTCCGGCGCCAGGTGCGCCGCCAGCGGTATCAGCATCTGCACCGCTACCGAGCTGAAGCCGATCAGCAGCGCGTACAGCAGGAACACCTCGCCCTGCCCATGACCGCTGGTGCCGGCCAGCAGCAGGCTGCCGGTGGCCAGCACCGCCGTGGCGATCATCAGCCGGCGGTTCTCCAGCAGGTCGGCCAGCGGCACCAGGAACAACAGGCCCAGGGCGTAGCCGATCTGGGTCAGCGACACGATCAGGCTGGCGCGCTCGGTGGACAGCCCCAGGTCCGGCGCGATCAGGCCGACGATGGGCTGGGCGTAGTAGATGTTGGCGACTATAGCGCCGCAGCAGAACGCCAGCAGCGTTACCAGGGCCCGGCTCAGGCCTGGGACCGATGCCTGGGTGACGGCGAGGGAGGGATTCATTCGAGGGAGCCTCGGCTTGCGAAAGGATGTGCGCGAAGGGTGACGGACATCCGCCCCGGCGAGAATCCATCGCCTGCGCAACGGGCCTTTGCGCGGCGCGCAACGCCTCAGCCGGCCAGCAACTCCTCGCAGAAGGCGATGAACGCCATGACCCGCCGCGAGCCTCGGTGGTTGGGCAGGTAAAGGGCGTTGATGCTGGCGCTGGCCGCCCCCGGGCTCACCGTCCAGTCGGCGAACAGCCGCTGCAGGCGCCCGGCCTCGACATCCTCGCGCACCAGCCAGTCGGCCAGCAGCGCCACACCGCTGCCGGCCATGGCCGCCTCGCGCAACAGGTCGGCGTTGGCGCAACGCAACGGGCCGCTGACGTCCAGTTCCAGGCGCTGCTCACCCCGGCTCAGGCGCCAGGGTCGCGCCGACTGGCCGTAGCGAAAGCGCAGGCAGGCGCACGCGGCCAGTTGCTGCGGCTCGCTCAGCGACGGCTGCCGGCGCAGGTACGCAGGGCTGGCCACCAGCCAGCGCTCGAAGCGCCCCAGCGGGCGACACACCAGTTCATCGCTGGGCGCCGGCTCGCCGAGGCGGATGGTCAGGTCGTAGCGGCCATCGAGCAGGTCGTCGAAGCGGTCGCTCAGGTCGATGTCCAGCTCCAGTGCCGGGTGACGGGCAAGGAATGCGCCCAGGTGCGGGGCGATCACCCGGCGGCCGAACTCCACCGGCAGGCATAGGCGCAACACGCCAACCGGCTCCTCGCCGCGGTCGGCGACGCTGGCGTCGGCCTCGGCCAGGGCCTCGAGGATCTCGCGGGCACGCTGGTAGTAGCTGGTGCCGGCTTCAGTCAGGCTGACCTGGCGGGTCGAACGGTTGAGCAGGCTGGCCCCCAGCGCCAGCTCCAGGGCGTCGACCTGGCGGGTCACCGAGGAAGTCGCCACCCCGAGCCTGCGCGCGGCGGCGGAGAAGCCGCCGGCCTCGGCGGTGGCCATGAACACCTTGAGCGCCAGCAGCTTGTCCATCGTGATCTTCCGTGGGGCAAAGGTCGAAACCTTCCTACAATCACTGCCTGGAATCAACCACGCGCGAGCCGTCCATGCCCGACAACCTGTTCACCGCCCTGCCCCCGCTCGCGCCCGACGCCGACGAGCAATTCACCGACCTGCTCCGGCGTGCGGGCCTGCGCATCGAGCGTATCGTCTCCAGCGGCCAGGCCAGCCCGCCGGGGTTCTGGTACGACCAGGCCGAGGGCGAATGGGTGGTCGTGCTCAGCGGCAGCGCCGGACTGCGCCTGGAACACGAGGCGCATACCCGCGTGCTGCGCCCCGGCGACTACCTGGACATCCCACCCCGCTGCCGCCACCGCGTGGAATGGACCGAGGCCGGCGTGGCCACGGTGTGGCTGGCGGTGTTCTATCAGGGCTGAGCCATTGCCACCCGGGTGGGCGCCGCCTGCAACCGATAGAACCGCCACGGCAGCATCACCGCCGCCACGGCCAGGCCACAAGCGAAACCTACCCAGACACCCACCGCGCCCAGCGAGGAGTGGAAGGCCAGCCAGTAGCTCAGCGGCAGCGCCAGCAACCAGTAGCTGATCATGGTCACCCCCACCGGCCAGCGGTAATCCTGCAGGCCGCGCAAGGCGCCCAGCGCTGTGGACTGCAGGCCGTCGGCCACCTGCATGGCCGCGACCACCACGAACATCGGCACGGCGATGGCGATCACCTGCGGGTCGTCGCTCATGGCCTCGGCGATGGAGCGGCCGAACAGCGCCAGCAGCACGGTGGCCACCAGCATCCAGACGGTGACGCTGGCAAAGGTGGCACTGCCGATGGCGCGGATGCGCGCCGTCTCGCCGCGGCCCTGGGCCTGGCTGATGCGGATGCTCACCGCCGCTGCCATGCCCAGCGGCAACATGTACAGCAACGCGCCGATCGACTGCACCACCTGGTTGGCCGCCAGGGCCGCATTGCCCAGCCAGCCCAGCATCCAGGCGGCGATCACCACCGCGCCGGCCTCGGCGAGATAACCCAGGCCCAGCGGCCAGCCCTCGCCCAGCAACGTGCGCCAGGACAGACGCGCCCCCTGTGGCGCCAGGCGGTAACGGGCCAGCGATGGCGCCAGGCGCCAATAAGCCAGGGCCAGCAACACCGCCAGCGATTCGGCGATCACCCCGGCGATACCCGCCCCCAGCAGGCCCAGCGCCGGCAAACCGAAATGCCCGTGGATCAGGCCATAGCTCAGCGGAATGTTGAACAGCACCGCGCTCATCACCAGCAGCACACCCACCCAGGGCCGGCCGATGGCTTCCAGCACATCCTTGAACACCACCGCCAGGCAGTACGGGATCAGGAACACCGCCATGGCCTGCCAGTACGGCGTCAGTAACGCCACGTCGGGCAGCGGCACGCCCAGCCATTGCACCAACGGCAGGCAGGCCAGCATCGCCAGGCAGCCGAGGATACCCACCAGCAGGCCATAGCCCAGCCCGGCGCGCAGCGTGCGCGCCACGGCAGCGGGGTCGTCGGCACCGTAGGCATGACCGACGCGCACGCTGAGGGTGGCGAGCATGCCGTACAGCCCGGCATGGAAGATCAGCCCGGCGCTGCTGGTCAGCGCGACACAGGCCAGCACCACGGTGCCCAGCGAGGCCAGCAGCACGGTATCGGTCAGGCTGATCAGCTCGGCCGCCGACAGGCCCAGCACCAGCGGCAGCGCCAGGCGCAACAGGCCGGGCAACTCACCCAGCCAGGCAACCTTCTTACGTGAAACGAGGGCAGTCACGGTAGTAACCTCCAATTGACATACGCCGCGTATGCTAATGTCATTTATTGACATACGCAACGTATGCTAATTTGCAGCCACCGCTTTTCACCCGGAGCCCTCCATGCCCACCCCTCGCCGCAGCCGCGCCGCCATGAGCGCGGACACCACCGAACGGCTGATCGCCGTCGCCCGCCGCCAGTTCGCCGAAAAGGGCTTTGCCGCCGTGGTGATGGACGAACTGTGCGCCGAAGCCGACCTCACCCGGGGTGCCCTGCACCACCATTTCGGCGGCAAGGCCGGGCTGTTCACCGCCGTGGTGCAGCACCTGCTCGAGGAGATCAACCAGGCGATCGACGCCCGCTACGCCACCCATGACGACCCGTGGGAGGGCTACATCGACACTTGCCTGTACTACTACGACCTGCTGCACGAGCCGGCCCTGCGGCGCATCCTGCTGCAGGACGCCCCCGGGGTGCTCGGCCCGCGCCTGCGCGAACTGGAGGAAGCCAGCTACATCGGACCCATGGCCCAGGGGCTGGTGGAGTTGCAGCAGGCCGGCAGGCTGCGCGCCTTCGACGCCGTGGCCATGGCTCACCTGATCAACGGCGCGATGGGCGACAGCGGCATGTGGGTGATCGCCCAGGACGATCCGCAGGCGGCGGCGGAGCGGGTGAAGGGGGCGTTGCGCTGTTTGATGGAGGGGTTGCAGGTCTGAGTGCTTACTCATCACTACAGGGGTAAGCGCCGCTCCTACAGGAGGGCGCGTAATCTGCAGAATTTTGCTTGCCGCAAAATGTACTAACTTGTTAATTAGCTTGCTAAGGGCTTAAACTTCTCGCATTCCACCTGCGAGATCCCTGGCATGAAAGACTCACCCCGCGCCTCTGGCGCCTCAACCCTCATCCTGATCGGCCTGGGCGTCGTCATCGCCCTGCTCGGCCTGCTCCTGGCTGCCGGCGGCATCAAGCTGGCCGGCCTGGGCGGTTCCTGGTACTTCCTGGTCGGCGGCCTGACCATGGCCATTGCCGGCATTCTCATCGCCCGTCGCAAGCCCGCTGGCGCCTGGCTGTACACGCTGTTCCTCGCCGGCACCGCGATCTGGGCCGTGGCCGACGCCGGGCTGGTGTTCTGGCCGCTGTTCTCGCGGTTGTTCATGTTCGCCGCCATCGGCCTGGTGGTGGCGCTGGTCTATCCGCAGCTGGTGCGTCGCAAGGCACAGGGTGCCTACGGCGTCGCTTGCCTGCTGGGCGTGGCGCTGGCGATCGCCGCCGGCAACATGTTCGTCGCCCATCCCAGCGTTGCCCCGACCGGCAAAGGCCCGGGCCTGACCCCGGTGGAACCCGGCCAGCAGCAGAAGGACTGGGCCCACTACGGCAACACCGAGGGCGGCAGCCGCTTCGCCGCGCTGGACCAGATCAACCGTGGCAACGTCGACCAGCTCAAGGTGGCCTGGACCTACCACACCGGTGACGTCGCCCTGAGCGACGGCAACGGCGCCGAAGACCAGCTCACCCCGCTGCAGGTGGGCGACAAGGTGTTCATCTGCACCCCGCACAACAACCTGATCGCCCTCGACGCCGACACCGGCAAGGAGCTGTGGAAGAACGCCATCAACGCCCAGTCCAAGGTCTGGCAGCGCTGCCGCGGCCTGGCCTACTTCGACGCCAGCGCGCCGATCGTCCAACCGACCCGGCCCGACAGCACACCGGTCAGCGTGAGCAGCGTGCCGGCCAGCGCCAACTGCCAGCGCCGCCTGCTGACCAACACCATCGATGCCCGCCTGATCGCGGTCGATGCCGACACCGGCGCGTTCTGCGAAGGCTTCGGCGACAACGGCCAGGTCGACCTCAAGGCCGGCCTGGGCAACGTGCCGGACTCGTACTACCAGCTGTCCTCGGCGCCGCTGATGGCCGGCACCACCGTGGTGGTCGGCGGCCGCGTCGCCGACAACGTCCAGACCGACATGCCCGGCGGCGTGATCCGTGGCTTCGATGTGATCACCGGCGCCCAGCGCTGGGCCTTCGACCCGGGCAACCCGCAGGACCGCGAAGCCCCGCAAGGCGACCGGACCTACGTGCGCAGCACGCCCAACAGCTGGGCGCCGATGTCGTACGACCCGGCGATGAACACCCTGTTCCTGCCGATGGGTTCCTCGTCCACCGACATCTACGGCGTCGAACGCAACAAGCTTGATCACACCTACGGCGCCTCGATGCTGGCCCTGGACGCCACCACGGGCAACGAAAAGTGGGTGTACCAGACCGTGCACAACGATCTCTGGGACTTCGACCTGCCAATGCAGCCGAGCCTGATCGACTTCACCAAGGATGACGGCAACACCGTGCCCGCCGTGGTGATCGGCACCAAGGCCGGGCAGATCTACGTGCTCGACCGCGCCACCGGCAAGCCGCTGACCCAGGTCGACGACGTGCCGGTCAAGCCGGGCAACATCCCCAATGAACCGTACTCGCCGACCCAGCCTAAGTCGGTGGGCATGCCACAGATCGGCGCGCAGACCCTGACCGAGTCGGATATGTGGGGCGCCACCCCGTACGACCAGCTGCTGTGCCGCATCGACTTCAAGAAGATGCGCTACGACGGCCTGTACACCGCGCCGGGCACCGACCTGTCGCTGAGCTTCCCGGGCTCGCTGGGCGGCATGAACTGGGGCAGCATTTCCACCGACCCGGTGCATGGCTTCATCTTCGTCAACGACATGCGTCTGGGCCTGTGGATCCAGATGATCCCATCACAGAACAAAGGCGCCGCCGCAGGCGGTGGCGAAGCACTGAACACCGGCATGGGCGCCGTGCCGCTCAAAGGCACCCCGTACGCGGTGAACAAGAACCGCTTCCTGTCGGTGGCCGGCATTCCGTGCCAGGCACCGCCGTTCGGCACCCTCACCGCCATCGACATGAAGACCCGACAGATCGCCTGGCAGGTGCCGGTCGGTACCGTCGAGGACACAGGCCCCCTGGGCATCCGCATGCACCTGCCGATCAAGATCGGCCTGCCGACCCTGGGCGGCACCCTGTCCACCCAGGGCGGTCTGGTGTTCATCGCCGGCACCCAGGACTTCTACCTGCGTGCCTACGACAGCGGCAACGGCAACGAGATCTGGAAGGCCCGCCTGCCGGTCGGCAGCCAGGGCGGCCCGATGACCTACGTGTCGCCGAAAACCGGCAAGCAGTACGTGGTGGTCACCGCCGGTGGCGCGCGCCAGTCGACCGATCGTGGCGACTACGTCATTTCCTACGCCCTGCCGTAAACGCCGACTTCATCGCGGGGCAAGTCGCATCGGCGCACCGATGCGACTTGCCCCGCGATGGCTTCCACCCTAGCTTCCAGGAATATCGCAATGCGCTCCCGCCTCCCCTCCACACTGCTGCTGGCCCTGGCCAGCACCACCGCCCTCGCCGACGGCGACCTGCTCACCCGCAACACCCTGACCGGCGACTGGGGCGGCCTGCGCCACCAGCTCGCGGCAGACGGCATCACCTTCACCGGCGACTACAGCGGCGAGACCGCCTACAACGCCCATGGCGGCCTGCATCGCTCCGCCCGCTACTCGCAGAACCTCAAGCTGGGCGTGCAGTTCGACCTGTCGAAGCTGTACGGCCTGGACAACGGCGGCAAGGTCCAGCTGACCATCAACGACCGCCGTGGCAACAGCGCTTCAGAAGACCTGGTAGGCAACCGCCTGCCGATCCAGGAAAACTACGGCGGCCTCTACACCCGCCTGACCGAGCTCAGCTACGAGCGCAACCTGTCGCCCGCGCTGAACCTCAAGCTCGGCTACATGGCCATGGGCAACGACCTCGGCGGCCTGGACAGCGGCATCCTGTGCAATTTCATGAACGCCGGATTCTGTGGCCACCCGCTGAACATGTCCGGCGGTAGTGGCTGGACCAACTACCCCAACGCCCACCTCGGCGTACGAGTGAAGTATGACCTCGCGCCCG
This sequence comes from Pseudomonas mosselii, assembly GCF_003205295.1. GTDB lineage: Bacteria > Pseudomonadota > Gammaproteobacteria > Pseudomonadales > Pseudomonadaceae > Aquipseudomonas > Aquipseudomonas mosselii_B. The sequence continues at coordinate 6,577 of NZ_QJRP01000011.1, read as the reverse complement.
ACTGGCAACTGCGGGTGGCGGCGTTCAATGTCGACCCCGAGAGCAACGGCAATGCCAGCCGCGCCTGGCACCTGGGCCCCAAGCACACCACCGGCACCGTGGTCCCGGTGGAGCTGGTGTACAAGCTGCGCGGCGAGCTGCCGGGCGAATACAAGCTCGGTTACTACTACGACAGCTCGAACGTGAAGCGCATTGGCAGCAACGAGGACGTCGCCGGTCGTGGCGGACATTACCTGCTGGTCGACCAGGCTGTATGGAACGACCCCGCGTTGGTTGGGCGCAGCCTGCATGCCTTTGGCCAGTACTCGGCATCGAGCAAGGCCGCCTCGCCGTTCACCAGGTGGTATGGCGCTGGGGTGGTGTTGTACAAGCCGTTCGCAGACCGGCCACGGGACACCGTCGCGCTGGGGTATGGCCGCGCGGTACCGAACCCGCGTAGCCGCGATGTACTGGAAGAGGCGGCCGTCGATGCCGGGCAACCCTTCCCGAACCTCGACAGCGCCGAGCAACTGGTCGAGTTGAGCTATGGCTACCAGGCCACCGCGTGGCTGAACCTGCGGCCGGATGTGCAGTACATCGTCGAGCCGGGTGCGTTTTCCGGGAAGGACATCGACAACGCGCTGGTGTTCGGGTTGCAGGTCAAGGCGACGTTCTGAAGCCAAGCCTGGCGTGACCTGTAGGAGATCACCCAGCCCTTCGGGCTACGCTGTCGCGCAGGGAACTATCTCCCCTGTGGGAGCGGCCTTGCGTCGCGGAAGGGGCGCGTAGCGGCCCCAGATTCCGAGCCATCATCGAAATTGCTGGGGCTGCTGCGCAGCCCTTTCGCGACGCAAGGCCGCTCCCACAGGGATCGCGCTAGCTTTAGCAGTTGAGCAAGACAGTTGCTCCTACAGGTCGGCGTTGACTCGTATAGCTTTTTCCTGCCCAGCAACCACATATTTACTAATTTCCCCGCCCCGCACCCTGTCCCAGTATCTGGCGCAACTACAACAACAAAGAGCGGGGAACTGTCATGAGTGCAAGTGCGTCCGTGCCTGCCAGCGTGCAGCACGATCAAGCCGGCTTTCGCCGGGTCCTGGGGCTGGGGTCGCTGCTGGCGGTGGCCGTGGGCCTGGTGGTGTCGCAAGGGGTGATGGTGATGATGCTGCAGGGGGTCGGCGCCGCCGGCCTGGGCTTCATCGTGCCGCTGGGGCTGGCCTACCTGCTGGCCCTGAGCTACGCCTTTTCCTTCTCCGAACTATCCCTGCTGGTGCCGCGCGCCGGCAGCCTGTCGAGCTACACCGAAGTGGCGCTGGGCCACTTCCCGGCGATCCTGGCGACCTTCTCCGGCTACGTGGTGGTGGCCATGTTCGCCCTGTCGGCCGAGCTGCTGTTGCTCGACCTGATCGTCGGCAAGGTCTACCCCGGGGTGTTCCCGCAATACTCGGTGGCCTTTGGCGTGCTCGCCCTGTTCACCGGCCTCAACCTGATGGGCATCGACATCTTCGCCAAACTGCAGAGCGCCATGGCCGTGGTCATGGTGATCGTGCTGCTGATTCTTGGCGTGGCCGCGATCAGCGAAGGGCATGCCGAGGGTGTCACCACCACCCTGCTGCAGGGCGACTGGAACCCCATGGGCGCCGGGGTGCTGGCCCTGACCGCCATGGCCGTGTGGGGCTTCGTCGGCGCCGAGTTCGTCTGCTCGTTGGTGGAGGAAACCCACAAGCCCGAGCGCAACATCCCACGCTCGATGATCATCGGCCTGACCGTGATCTTCGCCACCATCGGCCTGTACGGGTTGGGCGCGCTGTTCCTGGTGCCCCGCGAAGCCCTGAGCAGCGATGCCCTGCCCCATTACCTGTTCGCCACCACGGTGTTCGGCAAGACCGGCGAGGTGTTTCTGGTGATCGCCGCGGTGACCGCCACCTGCAGCACCCTCAACACCTCGCTGGCGGCCATTCCGCGCATGCTCTACGGCATGGCCTGCAATGGCCAGGCGTTCCCCCAGTTCAAAAAGCTCAGCCCGCGTGCGCGCACGCCCTGGGTCGCCGTGCTGTTCGTGGCGGCGATCACCGGCGTGCCGATCCTGCTGATGGGCCAGGACGCCGCGGCGATCAACCTGTTGCTGCTGGCCGCCGCGCTGGCCTGGCTGCTGGCGTACATCATCGTGCACCTTGACGTGATCGCCCTGCGGCTGCGCTACCCGCATCTGGCGAGGCCATTCCGCACCCCGCTCTACCCGCTGCCGCAGCTGTTCGGCATCGGCGGGATGCTGTATGCGATCTGGCATGCCTCGCCCAGCCCTGAGATGAGCCTGAAGGTCTTCGGTACGGCAGGGATCGTGCTGGCGGTGGTATCGCTGATCGCGCTGGTCTGGATCAAGGGCGTGATGAAGAAACCGTTGTTCAGGCCTGAACCGCTTTAGCGATAGCAGACCAAGCACGCCCCATCATGCCGAAGAGGCGCGCTTGGCCCGATAGCTGCCCGGGCTCTGTCCGGTCCACTTCTTGAACGCCCGATGAAACGCGCTGGGTTCCTGGAACCCGGTGTGCTCGGCGATCTCGGCGATGCTCAGGTGGCCTTCGCGCAGCAGTTCGAAGGCCATCGCCCGGCGCACCTCGTCCTTGATCTGCTGGTACGAGCGCCCTTCCCGCTCCAGCTGGCGGCGAAAGCTGCTGGCGCTGAGCCGCTGCCGTTCAGCCATGGCGTTGAGCGTCGGCCACTGCCCGTAATGGCGGGCGCGCAGGTGGCGATAGACCTCGGCCACCAGGCCGTTCTGGTTGCGAAAGCGGATCACCAGCCCTTGCGGCGCGCTGCGCAGGAAGCCCTTCAGTGCCGCCAGGTCCTGCACCACCGGCAGGCGCAGCCAGGCGCTGTCGAACTCCACCTCGGTGCGTCCGCTGCCCAGGCGCAGGTCCGGCCCCCAGAGCAGCGCGTCATCCTCCTGCGCCGGGCGCGCCAGGGCCAGCTCGGTGCGGTCGATGGCGATGCGCCGACCGGCCAGCCAGCACAGCAGGCCGATCACCAGGACCAGGTAGGTTTCCTCGGCGTAGACCCGTGTCAGCGGGTCGGCGATGTTCGACTGCACGCTGATCACCGTGCGCGCGCCGCGCACCGTGACGCTGCCGTTCAGGTCGCGCAAGAACAGGGCGAAACTGCCCAGGCACTGGCGCAGCGCCTTGCCCAGGGTGGGCTCCTGAATGAGGCCGCGGCAGATCAGGGCGAAGCTGCCCAGGGGCATGCCGTGGCTGTCGAGGCGAAAGAACTCGTCGTGCAGCTCGTCGATCAGCGCCAGCCACAGCTGGGCGAAGGCCTTGGCCGGCACCCGCGCCTGGGGCTCGGCCAGCACCTGCGGATCGATGCCCACCGCCCGCAGATGGGCGTCGCGCGCCTGTGGTCGCTCACCCAGGGCGTGGACCATGGCATTGAGGAAATACACCGCGACCGTATCGCTATCGCGCATGGCAGAAGTCCGCTGTCTATGCTGAGTGGCAAAAAATGCCAGGTTGACTGAACAGATCCGGCATAGGCCGCCTGAGGGCCTTTGCCTAGACTCGATCCACCCCGGGAGGGTGCGGCCGCCATTCTCGCAGAGCCACCCCCGCCCCGCCACGCCTTCGCAAACGGAGCCCCCCATGAGCAGCACAGAAATCTTCGTCGTCAGCGCGGTACGTTCGGCCATCGGCAGCTTCGGCGGTTCGCTCAAGGACCTGCCCCTGGCCGACCTCGCCACCCAGGTGACCCGCGCCGCCATCGAGCGTTCGGGCGTCGCCGCCGAGCAGATCGGCCATGTGGTGATGGGCAACGTGATCCCCACCGAACCGCGCGACGCCTACCTGGGCCGGGTCGCGGCGATGAACGCCGGCATCCCCAAGCAAACCCCGGCCTTCAGCGTCAACCGCCTGTGCGGTTCGGGCCTGCAGGCCATCGTCTCGGCCACCCAGGGCCTGCTGCTGGGCGACAGCGACATCGCCCTGGCCGCCGGTGCCGAATCCATGAGCCGCGGCCCGTACCTGCTGCCGCAGGCCCGCTGGGGCGCGCGCATGGGTGACCTGCAGGGCATCGACTACATGGTCGGCATCCTCCAGGACCCGTTCGAGCACTTCCACATGGGCATCACCGCCGAGAACGTCGCGGCGGCCCATGGCATCAGCCGCGAGATGCAGGACGAGGTCGCCCTGACCAGCCAGCGTCGCGCCGCCCGCGCCATCGCCGAAGGCCGCTTCGACGGCCAGATCGTGCCGATCGAGATCAAGACCCGCAAAGGCCCCGTGCAGTTCGCCGTGGACGAGAACGTGCGTGGCGATGCCAGCGCCGAGCAGCTGGCGGCCATGAAGGCGGTGTTCAAGAAAGACGGCACCGTCACCGCCGGCAACGCTAGCAGCATCAACGACGGCGCCGCCGGCCTGGTCCTGGCCACGGGTGATGCCGTGCGCCGCCAGGGCCTCAAGCCGCTGGCGCGCATCGTCGCCTACGCCCACGCCGGGGTGGAGCCAGCGCTGATGGGCCTGGGCCCGATCCCGGCCACGCAGAAGGTGCTGGAAAAAGCCGGTTTGAAGGTCGCCGACCTGGACGTGATCGAGTCCAACGAAGCGTTCGCCTCCCAGGCCTGCGCCGTGGCCCGCGCCCTGGGCTTCGATCCGGAAAAGGTCAACCCCAACGGCTCGGGCATTTCCCTCGGCCACCCGGTTGGCGCCACCGGCGCGATCATCGCCACCAAGGCCATCCATGAACTGCATCGCGTCCAGGGCCGCTACGCCCTGGCCACCATGTGCATCGGCGGCGGCCAAGGCATCGCCGTCGTCTTCGAACGCGTCTGAAAGGAGTCAGCAACATGAACATCGAACACATCGCCGTGATCGGCGCCGGCACCATGGGTAACGGCATCGCCCAGGTGTGCGCGCTGGCCGGCTACCAGGTTTTGCTGGTGGACGTCTCCGACGCCGCGCTGGAGCGCGGCGTGGCGACCTTGGGCAAGAACCTCGAACGCCAGGTCGGCAAGGGCACCATCGACGCCGACAAGGCCAGCGCGGCCAAGGCACGGATCCGCACCAGCACCGACTACGCCCAACTGGCGGACGCGCAGCTGGTGATCGAGGCGGCCACCGAGAACCTTGCCCTCAAGCAGCGCATCCTGCAGCAGGTGGCTGCCAATGTCGGCGCCGAGTGCCTGATCGCCACCAACACCTCGTCGCTGTCGGTCACCCAGCTGGCGGCCTGCATCGAGCAGCCGCAGCGCTTCATCGGCGTGCATTTCTTCAACCCGGTGCCGATGATGGCGCTGGTCGAGATCATCCGTGGCCTGCAGACCAGCGATGCAACCTACGCCCAGGCGCTGCTGGTCACCGAGAAGCTCGGAAAGACGCCGATCACCGCCGGCAACCGCCCGGGCTTCGTGGTCAACCGGATCCTGGTGCCGATGATCAACGAGGCGATCTTCGTGCTCCAGGAAGGCCTGGCCAGCGCCGAGGACATCGACACCGGCATGCGCCTGGGCTGCAACCAGCCGATCGGCCCGCTGGCACTGGCCGACCTGGTGGGCCTGGACACCTTGCTGGCGATCATGGAGGCCTTCCTCGAGGGTTTCAACGACAGCAAGTACCGCCCCGCCCCGCTGCTCAAGGAGATGGTGGCCGCCGGCTACCTGGGTCGCAAGAGCGGTCGCGGCTTCTTCACCTACTGACGGAGCCGCGCCATGCCCCCGGTCAACGCGGCGCTGCGCTGCGCCAACTTCGAGGAGCGGCGTGACCGGGCCATGGCCCTGTTCGCCGAGAAAGGCTTCGGTCAGGTCAGCATGCGTGAGCTGGCGGCGCACGTGGGCTTGACTGCGGGCTCGCTGTATCACCATTTCCCCAGCAAGCAGGACCTCTTGTACGACCTGATCGAAGAACTGTACGAAGAGTTGCAGGCCACCCTGGACCTGGGGCGCCGGGCGCGGGCCCAGGGTCGGCCGGTGCTGGCCTGCCTGATTGCCGGGCACTGGCAGTTGCATGGGGAGCGGCCGTTGCAGTTTCGCTTGGCCGAGCGGGATTTTTGCTGCCTGACCGCAGAGCAGCAGGTACGCCTGATGGGCTTGCGGGAGCGCTATGAGACCGGGCTATTGCGGTTGATTGCGCCGCAGGCGCGGTTGGGGGCGCAGGCGCTGGCCGCTACCGGGCATGTGCTGGCTACGCTGTTGAATCAGTTGCCTGGGATGTTGCGGGGGAAGGGGCTGGGTGAGGTTGAGGGGGTTGGGTTGATGGAGAGTTTGGTGGTGGGGGCTGTGGAGAGGGCTTTGGGGTAGGGTTCTGGCTCTCTGGCTCTCTGGCTCTCTGGCTCACTGGCTCACTGGCTCACTGGTGATTGTTTCGGTTTTTATATGCACATTCGTAGGCGATGTCGACTTTTAGTCACCTTTTCGCCTTTACGGCGACCTACTTTTCTCTAGGGAAAAGTAGGCAAAACCGTTCCGCTCCATTCATCCGGCCCCTGCGCTTCGCTCCGGGGTTCCCTCGCTCCGTTCTTGCTCCCGGGAGGACCGCGCTGAACGCCCCATCCTGGGGCGCAGCGCTTGACGGGCATCCATGCCCGTCACCTCCCTCCGCAAGAACTCCGCTCG
>NZ_QJRP01000010.1 GCF_003205295.1 Pseudomonas mosselii | reverse complement strand
CCGTTCTTGCTCCCGGGAGGACCGCGCTGAACGCCCCATCCTGGGGCGCAGCGCTTGACGGGCATCCATGCCCGTCACCTCCCTTCGCAAGAACTCCGCTCGGCCTCCTGAAGTCGCAATTGGTGTTACCTGATCTACCGCGCACCTAGAAGCAAGAGCGAAGAGCGAAGAGCGAAGAGCGAAGAAATTGGAGTTTAGGTTTTAGCCAGCAATTATAATTTATGGCCTCTGCCGACAAGCCGGTCCCGCAGGGTTAGTAAGTTCTGAAAACACTAACACCCCGCGGGAACTCACTTAGGCAATCCCGACTTGATTACGCCCGCTGTTCTTGGCCAGATACAACCCCTTGTCCGCCGCCGAGATCAGTTGCCGACAATGACTGCCGACACTCGGCGTCAAGGTCGCCAGACCGATACTTACAGTAAGGTGCGAGGCCGCCTCGGGCACGGTGTGGGCGATTTTCAGGCCCATGATGGTCTGGCGCAACTTCTCCGCTACCAGCCGCGCACCACCAGGGGAGGTGTTGGGCAGCACCAGGGCGAACTCCTCGCCGCCATAGCGCGCCGGCAGGTCGGTCGGCCGCGAGCAGCAGCCGCGAATGGCCTCGGCCACCTGACGCAGGGCCTCGTCGCCGGCCAGGTGGCCGAAGCTGTCGTTGAACGCCTTGAAGTAGTCGACGTCAACCATCAGCAGCGATAACTGCTGCTGTTCACGGATAGCCCGACGCCACTCCAATTCCAGGTATTCGTCGAAATGACGACGGTTGGACAGCCCGGTGAGACCGTCCGAGTTCATCAACCGCTGCAACATCAGGTTGGTGTCGAGCAACTGCTGCTGGCTCACCCGCAGTGCGCGATAGGCCTCGTCGCGCTGCAACAGCGTGAGGTACGAGCGCGAGTGATAGCGGATACGCGCCACCAGCTCGATGGTGTCCGGCAGCTTCACCAGGTAGTCGTTGGCCCCGGCAGCGAAGGCCGCGCTCTTGACCAGCGGGTCCTCCTTGGTCGACAGGACGATGATCGGGATGTCCTGGGTGGCCGGGTTGTTGCGGTACTCGCGCACCAGGGTCAGGCCATCGAGACCCGGCATGATCAGGTCCTGGAGGATCACCGTGGGCTTGATGCGCATGGCTTGGGCCACCGCCTGGTGCGGGTCGGCGCAGAAATGGAAGTCAATGTTCTCTTCGTGGGCCAGACCACGGCGCACCGCTTCGCCGATCATCGCCTGATCGTCGACCAGCAGGACCATCGCCGCGCTTTCATTGATGGTCGTGAAACCTTCGATCGGTAGATCATTCATCCGTAGTCACCCGTTGACCGCCGGCCACGCGGCGCGCCTCAATACATATCGTCATTTCGAAAAGATTTCCATCAGTCGCCCGGCGATTCGCTCCAGCGGACGGATTTCCACTGCCGCGTCGATCGCCGCGGCGGCCTTGGGCATGCCGTATACCGCACTGCTCTGCTGGTCCTGGGCGATGGTCAGGAAGCCCTGCTGGCGCATCAGCTTCAAGCCCTGAGCACCGTCGCGCCCCATGCCGGTAAGCAGCACGCCCACCGCATCGCCTGACCAGTAGCGCGCCACGCTCTCGAAGAACACATCGATCGAGGGCCGGTAGATTTCGTTGACAGGCTCGGCAGTGTAGGCCAGCTCGCCATTCTTCAGCAGGCGGATATGGTGGTTGGTGCCGGCCAGCAGCACCTGCCCAGGCTGCGGAGGCTCACCCTCGCGGGCCAGGCGCACCGGCAGACCGGAAGCGGTGCTGAGCCATTCGGCCATGCCGGCGGCGAACACCTGATCCACATGCTGGACCAGCACGATGGCCGCCGGGAAACTGCGCGGCAGGCCCTTGAGCAGCACTTCCAGCGCCGCCGGCCCACCGGCCGACGATCCGATGGCCACCAAGGCGCGGCGCTGCGAGGTCTCGCGCAGCGGCGCGGCCACCGTACGAGCGGCGCTGGGACGTTGCTGACCGATCAGCCAGCCAATATTCAGGATCTTGCGTAACAGCGGCGCGGCCGCCTCCCGGGCGTCACCCGCACCCAGCGCCGGGGTGTCGACCACATCCAGGGCGCCATGCCCCATGGCCTCGAACACCCGGTGCACGTTCTGCTTGCGGTCCACCGTGACGATGACGATAGCGCACGGAGTCTCGGCCATGATCCGCCGGGTAGCCTCGACACCATCCATCACCGGCATGATCAGGTCCATGAGGATCAGGTCCGGGGTCTGCTCGGCGCAAAGGCGCACCGCCTCGGCACCATTGCCCGCCACCCAGATCACCTGGTGCGCGGGCTCGAAGGCCAACGCACGGCGCAGGGCCTCCACGGCCATGGGCATGTCGTTGACGATGGCGATTCTCATCCCTGGGCACCTCCGATCAGCTCCACGACCGCCTCCAGCAACGCATCGTCATGGAAGCTGGCCTTGGCCAAATAATAGTCGGCGCCGGCATCCAGTCCACGACGCCGGTCTTCTTCGCGGTCCTTGTAGGACACCACCATCACCGGCAGCGATTGCAGGCGATTGTCGCGCCTTACCAAGGTGACCAGCTCGATACCGTCCATGCGCGGCATGTCGATGTCGGTGATCAGCAGGTCGAAATCATCACTGCGCAGGGCATTCCAGCCGTCCATGCCATCGACAGCCACCGCCACGTCATAGCCGCGGTTGCCCAGCAGCTTGCGCTGCAGCTCGCGTACGGTAAGCGAGTCGTCGACCACAAGGATGCGCTTGCGTGCCACGCCCTTGCCGCCCCGTCCGCCCCGTTCGATACGCTCCAGGCGGCCGGTGCTGAGCAGTTTGTCCACCGAGCGCAGCAGGTCCTCGACATCGACGATCAGCACCACCGAGCCATCATCGAGCAGGGCACCGGCGGAAATGTCCTGGACCTTGCCCAGGCGCGCGTCCAGCGGCATCACCACCAGCACCCGTTCGCCGATCAGCCGCTCGACCGCCACCCCATAGAGCTGATCGCGCTCGCGGATCACCACTACCCGAAGGCTCTGTTCATCCCCCTGGGCCGCCGGCCGGTTGAGCAACTGGCTGGCGGCCACCAGGCCGACATGTCGGCCCTCGTGCCAGAAGTGCTGACGGCCTTCGATCTGCACGATGGCCTCGGCCGGCACTTCGACGGTGCGCTCGATATGCGCCAGCGGGAAGGCATAAGCCTCGCCGCCCACCTCGACCACCAGGCTGCGCACCACCGACAGGGTCAACGGCACTTCCAGGTGGAAGCAGCAGCCCTGCCCGGCCACCTGGGTCAGCTCGATGGACCCGCGCAGTTCACGAACCATGTGCTGCACCGCGTCCAGCCCGACACCGCGACCAGACACCTCGGTAACCGTGTCGCGCAGGCTGAAGCCCGGCAGGAACAGGAACGTCAGCAGCTCGGCCTCGCTCATCTGCGCCACGGTCTCGGCCGGCGACAGGGCACGCTCGACAATGCTGTGACGCAGACGCTGCAGATCAATACCGGCACCATCATCGGACAATTCGAGGATCAGCAATCCTGCCTGGTGCGAGGCGCGCAGGCGTACCGTGCCCTCGCTTGGCTTGCCGGCCAGCAGGCGCTGCTCGGGCAGCTCGATTCCATGATCGACCGCGTTGCGCAGCAGGTGCGTCAGCGGAGCCTCGAGTTTCTCCAGCACATCGCGGTCGACCTGGGTCTTCTCGCCCTCGACCAGCAGGCGTACGGGCTTGTCCAGCGAGCGGCCAAGGTCGCGGACCATCCGGCTCTGCCCGGTCAGCACATCGGCGAATGGGCGCATGCGACAGGCCAAAGCCGTGTCGTAGAGCAACTGCGCGCGCTGGCTGGCCTGCCAGCCGAACTCGTCCAGGTCAGCCGCCTGTTGCAACAGGATTTGCTGGGTTTCGGCCAGCAACTGCTGGGTCTGGGCCAGGGCTTCGAGCACCTCCGGCCCCTGGCCGCTCTCCTCCAGCTGGGCCTTCAGTCCGTCGAGCCCCCGCATGCCCTGGCCATGCATGCGTTTCAGACGCTGCAGCGTGGCCAGGTAGGGCTTCAGGCGTTGGGTCTCGACCAATGACTTGCTCGACAAGTCCAGCAGGCTGTTCAGTCGGTCGGCAGTGACCCGCAATACCCGCTCGCCGCCCTCGCCACCACGTTTGCCGGCCTTGCGGGCAGGCACCAGCTCCGGGTCGGCTTCAGGCTCCGGCGGAGCTGTCGGCAAAGGCTCGGGCTCAGGCTGTACGGTCGGGACAACCGGCGGCAGGCTCGGTGTGCTCGGCTGCGCGTTGGCCAGCATTGGCGTCGAGGGGTCGAGCAAGGCCGCCAACTGCGCCAGGAACACCGCCACGGCGGCTTCGCCATCCTGGTCGCCCGGCGTGGCGATGCGCATCAGCAGGTCGGTGCCCTGCAACAGCGCATCGATATGCTCGGGGCGCAGCAACAGGCGGCCTTCCTGGGCTGCTACCAGACAGTCTTCCATGACGTGGGCGACACTGACCCCGGCGTCGATACCGACGATCCGTGCCGCCCCCTTGAGCGAATGGGCCGCACGCATGCAGGCCTCGAGCTGATCGGGTTGCGCAGGGTTGCGCTCCAGCGCCATCAGGCCCGCGCTGAGCACCTGGGTCTGGGCCTCGGCCTCCAGGCTGAACAGCTCGAGCAGCGACGCGTCGCGCATTTGCTCCGGGGTCATGACAGGCTCCGCTTCACGGCTGACATCAGGTGTTGTTCATCCAGTACTCGCACGCTGCGCCCGCGCCACTGCAGCACCGCCGCGGTGAAGTGCGCCGCATCGCGGCCATTGTCCAGGCTTGCCGGGTCGAGGCGATGAATACCGTCGATCTCGTCCACCGGCATCACCACCGGCCCGCCTTCGGCCGCCAGGATCAGCATGCGCGGCATGCTCCGCCCGCCGCGCTCGCCGCCCGCCTCGACCGGCACGCCCAGCAGGTCGGCCAGCGACAGGCAAGGCACCAGCGCGCCACGCACATTGGCGACCCCCTGCAGCACCCGCGAACGCTGATGAGGCAACGAGTGAACCGGTTGCAAAGGGGCAATCTCGGCCAAGCAGGCGGTGGCCAGAGCCAGCCATTCCTCGCCCAGGCGGAACAGCAGCATCGAGCGACCGACCGCCTCCTCCTGCTGGGCTGGCGTCTCGACCTGTTCATCCTGGATCAGCGCATAACGGTCGAGCAGGCGCGTGGCCGCCTCGGCATAGACCTCGCAATTGCGGCAGTGCACATGCCGTGGCAGCAAGGGACACTGCTTGTCGCCATGCACGCCGATGCGGTTCCAGCAGTCATCGATCTGCTCGTCATCGTGAGCGATCAATTGCAGATGATATCCACCGCTCATCGTTCAGACTCCCTGCCCGCCCGAGCGGCACGTTCCTGCAGGCGTCGCGCGCCCGCCTCGTCTCCTTGTGCGGCCAGCAGCATGGCCAGGTGCATCAGTGCTTCCGGGTGCTGCGGCTCAAGGTACAACGCCTTGCGGTAGTGGGTGATGGCCTGCGCGACATCGCCCTCGGTGTCGCTGAGCAGCCCCAGCCAGTAATAAACCTGCGCCTTGGGCGCGAACTTGCGCAGATAGCGTTCACATCCTTCCCTGGCCAGGGCGCTGTCGCCGGCATTGGCATGCTGGGCAATGCTGGCCAGCAGTTGCGCCTCGCCCTCGATCGACATCGCCTTGTCCGCTGGCGCGGCGTTCGGCCTGCCGACGCGCGGCGCCAGCGCCACAACCCGCGCAGGCACCGGTGGCGCGACTGGCGGGCGGACGACCGGGGCAGGCTTGGCGATGACGACCGGTGGTGCTTCCTCCTGACGCACATAGGCGAACGACTGGGCGATCCCCAGCGGCCGCATGCCCAGGCGCGCCAGCAGACTGCCCTCGGCCGGGCCGATGAACAGGACGCCCTGGGTATGGGTCAGGTGCTTGAGCACCTCGAACACCCGCTGCTGGGTCGGGACGTCGAAATAGATCAACAGGTTGCGGCAGAACACAAAATCGTAGAAACCCTCTCGCGCCCGCAGCACCGGATCGAGCACGTTGCCCACCTGCAGGCTGACCTGCTGGCGCACCCGCTCATCCAGGCGATGGGCCTCGCCGAGGGAGGTGAAATGCCGCTCGCGAAAGGCCAGCTCGCTGCCACGGAACGAGTTGCGTCCATAGACACCTTGCTCGCCCTTGGCCACCGAGCTGGGGCTGATGTCGATACCATCGATACGGAATGCCCCAGGGCTCAGCCCGCCGTCGAGCAATGCCATGGCGATCGAGTACGGCTCCTCGCCGGTGGAGCACGGCAGGCTGAGGATCCGCAGCGGCCGGGCGCCGGCCAGCTCCGCCACACGCTTGTGGGCCAGGCCCGCCAGCGCGGTGAAAGATTCAGGGTAGCGGAAGAACCAGGTCTCCGGAACGATGACTGCCTCGATCAGAGCCTGCTGCTCATCGGGCGACTGCTGCAGGCGCACCCAGTAGTCGTCCAGGTTCACCGCCTGCACGAGTGTGCAGCGCTGGCGCAAGGCACGCTCGACCATTGCCGCGCCGACCGACTCGACGTCCAGACCGATGCGCTCCTGCAGGAAGCGGAAGAAACGTTGCTCACTCATGCCTGCACCTGCCCTGGCTCCAGCGGATAGAGCAACTCACGCACCGTGTCCGACAGCAGGTCGTCCACTTCGATACGTTGCAGCAAGCCCCGGGCGTCCTGGCGTACAGGCCCGAGGTAACGTGCCTCGGCATTGTCCAGGCCGTAGGGTTGGAAGTCGTCGGGCGCACAGCGCAGGGTATCGGTGGCCTGCTCCAGGATCAGCCCCAGTTGCAGCAGCGGACGCTGTGGATCGGCGCGGTAATGCACCAGCACCAGGCGCGTGCTGCTGCGCGATTGAGCGGGCGAACCGAAACCGAGCGCCGACACATCGATCACTGGCACCAGCGCACCACGATGGGCAAGTACACCAGCCACCCAGGTCGGGGCCTGGGCGATGGGCTTGAGCGCACGATGCGGCAAGACCTCGATCACCTCACGCACATCCAGGGCGAAACGCTGGTCGGCGATGCGAAACTGCAGGTACAGCACGCCCTTGTCGGTGGTGGTGCGCGCCTCACGGGGGGACAAGTCGTTCATCGTCGTCAGACTTTGAACCGCGACACACCACCCCGCAGCCCGGCGGCCACCTGGCTCAGTTCGTCGATGGCGAAGCTGGCCTGGCGCAGCGACTCGACGGTCTGGGTGCTGGCATCGCTGAGCTGGGCCAGCGCCTGGTTGATCTGTTCGGCGCCGGTGGCCTGGGCCTGCATGCCTTCGTTGACCATCAGCACCCGCGGCGCCAGCGCCTGCACCTGGTGGATGATCTGGCTCAGTTGCTCGCCGACCTGCTGCACTTCGAACATGCCGCGACGCACTTCCTCGGAAAACTTGTCCATGCCCATCACCCCGGCCGACACCGCCGACTGGATCTCGCGCACCATCTGCTCGATGTCGTAGGTAGCTACGGCGGTCTGGTCAGCCAGGCGCCGCACCTCGGTGGCGACCACGGCGAAGCCACGGCCGTATTCGCCGGCCTTCTCCGCCTCGATGGCGGCGTTGAGCGACAGCAGGTTGGTCTGGTCGGCGACCTTGACGATGGTCACCACCATCTGCGTGATGTTGCTGGCCTTCTCGTTGAGGATCGCCAGCTTGGCGTTGACCAGGTCGGCGGCGCCCATCACCTGGTGCATGGTTTCTTCCATGCGCGCCAGGCCCTGCTGACCGGAGCCGGCGAGGCTCGAAGCCTGGTCGGCGGCGCTGGTAACTTCGGTCATGGTGCGCACCAGGTCCCGGGAGGTGGCGGCAATTTCCCGCGAGGTGGCACCGATCTCGGTGGTGGTGGCGGCAGTTTCGGTGGCAGTGGCCTGTTGCTGCTTGGAGGTGGCGGCAATCTCGGTGACCGAGGTGGTCACCTGCACCGACGAGCGCTGGGCCTGGGCCACCAGGTTGGCCAGCGACTCGGCCATCTCGTTGAAGCCCCCCTCGATCGCCCCGAACTCATCCTTGCGGTCCAGGTTCAGGCGCATGCTCAGGTCGCCGGAGCGCAGGCCGTCCAGACCATGGACGATACGCAGCATGGGTGCGGTGATGGTGCGCATGAGTAACAGACCGCAGACACCGGCGGCGATGATGGCCAGCAGCAACGAGACGATCATGCTGCCTTTGGCGGTGTTGACCGCGCTGACAATGTCGTTGGTGGCCTTGTCGGCGGACTCGCGGTTACGCTCGATCACTTCGTTCAGGTGCTGGCGCCCTTCCTTCCAGGCCGGCGTGAGCACATCCATGATCAGCCGCTGGGCTTCGGGATAGTTCTTCTGCCGATAAGTCTCCAGGACCTGGTCGACGATCTTGACGTACTCCTCCTCCAGACGGGTGAAGTCGTCGAACGCCGCCTGGTCGGACGCCTCGCGAATGGTGGCCTGGTAGCTGGCCATGTGTTTCTTGAGGCGATCGTCGAAGCTCTTGAACAGCTCAAGATCGGCCGTGGTGATCTCGCGGTGATTGGACAGCCCCACCAGTTGCTGGCTGGTGACGTAGCTGTCGACCCAGGCACTGCGGATCATCGAGCTGTAGTAGACGCCCGGGATGCTGTCGGACCCCACGGCTTCCTCGCTGGACTCGATCGCCACCAGCCGCGAGTAGGCGGCCACGATCATCAGCAGCATGATGGCGATGATCACGGCGAAACTTGCCAGGATCCGTTGGCGCAAGGTCCAGTTCTTCACATTCAGCCCTCAGGAATTCGATACGAGCGGGAAAAATCGCCGAAGTATAGCCCAGGCTTCCTGTTCAATTGCGGCTGAATGCAGCGGTATTCAGGCGTCCGTGCCCGTTCAGGTGGCCAAATGCCGGTTCATTGACCCCCGGCAAGCCTGACCTGGTTCTCCAGTTCCTGGCGCAGGTTCGGGTCGAGGCGCAGCTGACGGGCCAGCTCATCGAGATAGGCGCGCTCCATGAAGTTCTCCTGATCGACCATCATCACGCTGGCCAGGTACATCTCGGCGGCCATTTCCGGGGTCTGCGCGGCGCGGGCGACCTCGGCAGGGTCCAACGGCTTGTTCAGCTCGGCATGCAGCCAGTGCTGCAATTCGCGGTCGCTGTCCAGGCGGGTGAATTCACCTTCGATCAACGCCCGCTCGCGTTCGTCGATATGGCCGTCGGACTTGGCCGCTGCCACCAACGCCCGAAGCACGGCCTGGCTATGCTGCTCGGCCTGGGCCGGCGGCAGGCGGTCGAGGGTCTGCGGCTCGTGATTGCCCGCGCCCTGGCGCGCCTGCCAGTTGCCATAGGCCTTGTAGGCCAGCACGCCAAGCGCGGCCAATCCGCCGTAGGTGAGCGCCTTGCCGCCGTACTTGCGCGCCTTCTTGTTCCCCAGCAGCAGGCCCATGGCTCCCGCCGCCAATGCGCCGCCACCGGCACCGGACAGTAGGCTGCCGAGGCCTTCGGAGGCCTTGTGACTGGTGCCCTTGCCCTGTTGGTTCTGCAGCATGGATTGACCGGTTTTCAATAGCTGATCGAGCAGACCACGGGTGTTCATCTGGCAGACCTCGCAAGCATCCAAAGTAGGTAGGGCTCCAGAGTAGGCCGGCAAGCTGAAGCCACGCTTAACGCATTTGCATCCGGATGTTGCCCAGCTTGGTTTGTTGGCTTCGCCAGTTGCTTCCAGTCGGGAGCGTTACCATGGAGCAGGGGCGCTACCATGGAGCAGCGGTTTTTCCGCACAACCGCGCGACATTTCCCACGAATTGCCCCTGCGACGCCCTACCGTTGATCTATTGAGCTTTGTGGAGCTGGTATCACAGACTGATACCATGAATAATCATCAACGTGCGTTACTCGAACTCGTCTTCAAGAAGCCCGTTCCACGAACGCTGGACTGGTCGCGCCTGGAGTCCCTGCTGGTTTCGCTCGGTGCCCGGGTGATCGAAGGCAGGGGTTCACGCGTGCGGTTCGAGCTCAACGGCGAGGTCGCGACCTTCCATCGCCCTCACCCCGACCGGCACGCCAAGCCCTATCAGGTGCGCGATGCCCGCCAGTTCCTGGAGCAGGCAGGAGTTACCCCATGAATGTGATGAATTACCGCGGCTACTCGGCCCGCATCGAATACAGCGACGAAGACCAACTGCTGGTTGGTCATGTCGCCGGCATCCGCGATGTGATCGGCTTCCATGGCGAATCGATCAGCGAACTGCGCCAGGCGTTCGAGGAAGCCGTCGATGACTACCTCGAAACCTGCCAGCGCCTGGGGCGCGAACCGCAGAAGACCTACTCCGGAAAACTCAGCCTGCGCCTGGAGCCCACCCTCCACGCCAGCGTGGCGGCCAAGGCCGAGCTGGCGCAGAAGAGCATCAACCAGTGGGTCAGCGACATTCTCAGCCAGGCGGCCTGTCGCTGAATCAGTCGCGCAGGTCCGACTCGTGGATGGGATTGGCCCGGCTGGTGGCCCGCTGATACTGCGCCGGCCAGGTCGCCTTGTTGCCGCCCAGGTCGTCGTCGGCATGCAACGGCCAGTACGGGTCGCGTAGCAGCTCGCGGGCGAGGAAGATCACATCGGCCTGGCCGGTGCGCAGGATATGCTCGGCCTGGGCCGGTTCGGTGATCATGCCAACGGTGCCGGTGGCGATCTCCGACTCCTTGCGTACCCGTTCGGCGAAGCGGGTCTGATAACCGGGGCCGGTGGGGATCTCGGCATTGACCGAGGTGCCCCCTGACGACACATCGATCAGGTCGACACCAAGTTCACGCAGGCGACGGGCCAGCTCGACGGTCTCGTCCGGGTTCCAGCCGTCCTCGACCCAGTCGGTGGCCGAAACCCGTACGAACAGCGGCAGCTCCTGCGGCCAGGCCTTGCGTACCGCCTCGACAACCTGCAGGGTCAAACGGATGCGGTTCTCGAAACAGCTGCCGTATTCATCGCGACGCTGGTTGCTCAACGGCGAAAGGAACTGGTGCAGCAGGTAGCCGTGGGCGGCGTGGATCTCGACCACCTTGAAGCCGGCCTGCAATGCTCGTTCGGTCGCGGCGACGAACGCGGCGACCACGTCCTGTATCTCGTCCCTGGTCAATTCACGTGGCGCGGTGTGCTGCGGGTCGAAGGCGATCCTGGACGGCCCGACCGGTTGCCAGCCGCCCTCCTCGATCCTGACGCTGCCCTGCTTGCCGAGCCATGGCCTGTGGGTGCTGGCCTTGCGCCCGGCATGGGCCAGCTGGATACCAGGCACGGCGCCCTGGGCGGTGATGAAACGGGTGATACGTTGCAGGGGTTTGATCTGGTCGTCAGTCCACAAGCCGAGGTCCTCGGCGGTGATGCGTCCATCAGCGGTGACCGCGACGGCCTCGCTGATCACAAGACCTGCGCCACCGACCGCGCGGCTGCCCAGATGGACCAGGTGCCAGTCGTTGGCCAGGCCATCGACGGCGGAGTACTGGCACATGGGGGAAACGGCGATGCGATTGGGCAGGGTCAGCTGACGCAGGGTATATGGTTCGAGCAGCAGGCTCATGGGGCACCTCCCAGGGACTCCAATGGTTTCCGGGCCGGCGGTTGTAGTCGAGCGTGGCCGGTACCGGTAGTTTCAGACTAGACCATGGAGATGGGAGGCGAGCCTGGAGCCATGTTCCGATGACAGGTTGCACGAGGATCCGGACACACTTGCCTATGAACCCGTTACAGCCTCCCGCTCTTCCTCACGCAAGGTCAGCACCTCGAAGCCGCTCTCGGTCACGGCCACCGTATGCTCCCACTGCGCCGACAGCGCGTGATCGCGAGTGATCACCGTCCAGCCATCGCGCAACCCACGCGTGCCGCGCCCGCCCTGGTTGATCATCGGCTCGATGGTGAACACCATCCCTGGTTGCAGCTTCATGCCCATGCCACGCTGGCCGTAGTGCAGTACCTCCGGCGCCTCGTGCATCTGCCTGCCGATGCCATGCCCGCAGTATTCGCGCACCACGCTGTAGCCGGCGGCCTCGGCGTGGACCTGGATGGCATGACCGATATCGCCGAGCGTCGCGCCGGGGCGCACCTGCTCGATGCCCTTCCACAACGCGGCATAGGTGGTGTCGACCAGGCGCCGGGCCTCGTCGCCGATCTGGCCGATGCAGTACATCTTCGACGAGTCGGCAATGTAGCCACCCTGCTCCAGGGTGATGTCGACGTTGACGATCGAACCTTCCTTCAGCACCTCGTCTGCCTTGGGCATGCCATGGCAGACCACATGGTCCACCGAGGTGTTCAGCGAATAGGGGAAACCGTACTGGCCCTTGCTCGCCGGTCGGGCCTTGAGGGTTTCGACGATGAAGGCCTCGGCACGGTCGTTGATCTGCATCGTGGTCACCCCGGGGCGGATGAAACCGTCGAGGTGGGCAAACACCTGGGCCAGCAGTTGGCCAGCGCGACGCATCAGCTCGAGCTCGGCGGCGTCCTTGAGGATGACCTTGCTCATTGCAGAAGCTCCTTGAGGTTGGCCTGCTCCTGGCGCAGCAACTGGCGCAGCAGTTCCTGATAGGTGGCTTGCGGGTGCAGTTCGGCCAGCATGCCGATGCGGATCCAGTGCTCGGCCTGGGCGTTGATCGAACGCGACAGCGCGGCGCTGGCCACGCGCAGGTCTTCGTGGAGGTCGTCGGAGATCTTGACGATGCCCATGGTGCAGTTACTCGCATATATGAAACGTATGTGAATCATATATACATCCGTTTGCATGTGCCATCCGCTGGTGCGTGACTCCCCGTATCGGTGCACGCCCATCGCGGGGCAAGCCCACTCCCACGCGTGCTCACCTGCGGGGCGTGGGAGCGGGCTTGCCCCGCGATGAACTGGCCCGGGATTTGCTGCCCATTCGGCATCGAGACCATCAACGCCGATGGTCCCCTCCCATCACGACGAAGGCGCCGTGTTGCCCCGCTTGCCATTTGCAAGCCGGGCAGCCGGCGCCTTTGTCGTTTCGTCAGCAGGAGATCGCCGATGAGCGACAGCCAAGTGCGCAGTGTGTGCCCGTATTGCGGGGTCGGCTGCGGCATCGTCATGCACGTGAGCGAGGGCAAGGTGGTCAAGGTCAGTGGCGACAAGCAGCACCCAAGCAACTTCGGTCGCCTGTGCACCAAGGGCCAGAGCGCCCATGTACCGCTGCAGGCCGGGCGCATGGCCCATGCCTTCGTGCGCGACCAGCGCAGCCAGCAGCCGGCGCGCCGCAGCCTGGACACGGCCATCAGCGAAACCGCCGCACGGTTGCGTGCGATCATCGACACTTATGGCGCGGATGCCGTGGCCATGTACGTGTCCGGGCAGATGTCTTTGGAAGCCCAGTACCTGGCCAACAAACTGGCCAAGGGCTTCATCCGCACCCGCCATATCGAGTCCAATTCGCGGCTGTGCATGGCCAGTGCCGGCAGCGGCTACAAGCAGTCACTGGGGGCCGACGGACCGCCGGGCAGCTACCAGGACTTCGAACGCGCCGAGGTGTTCCTGGTGATCGGCGCGAACATGGCCGACTGCCACCCGATCCTGTTCCTGCGCCTGCTCGACCGGCTCAAGGCCGGGGCCAGGTTGATCGTCGTCGATCCCCGGCGCAGCGCCACCGCCGACAAGGCCGACCTGTTCCTGCAACTGCGCCCGGGCACCGACCTGGCGTTGCTCAATGGCCTTCTCTATCTGCTGCATGCCAACGGCCATACCGACACGGACTTCATCACCCGCCATACCGAGGGCTGGGAGGACCTGCCGGCGTTTCTTGCGCACTACACACCGGAGCGGGTCGCGGCCATCACCGGGTTGGACGAGGCCGACATCCGCGCAGCCGCCCGCCTGATCGGCGAGGCCGACGAATGGATGAGCTGCTGGACCATGGGCCTGAACCAGAGCATCCACGGCACCTGGCACAGCAATGCCCTATGCAACCTGCACCTGGCCACTGGCGCCATCTGTCGCCCTGGCAGCGGGCCGTTCTCGCTGACCGGCCAACCCAACGCCATGGGCGGTCGCGAGATGGGCTACATGGGGCCGGGCCTGCCGGGCCAGCGTTCGGCACAGGTGGCGGCGGACCGCGCCTTCGTCGAGCGACAATGGCAGCTGGCGCCCGGCACATTGCGCAGCGAGGGCGGCGAAGGCACGGTGGCGCTGTTCGAACAGCTAAAGAGCGGCGAGGTGAAGGCCTGCTGGATCATCTGCAGCAACCCGGTGGCCAGCGTCGCCAACCGCCAGCAGGTGATCGACGGCCTGAACCAGGCGCAACTGGTGATCAGCCAGGACGCCTTCCTCGACACCGAGACCAACCGCTACGCCGATATCCTCCTGCCGGCGGCGCTGTGGGCCGAGGGTGAAGGAGTGATGATCAACAGCGAGCGCAATCTGACCCTGATGCCCCGCGCCGTCGAGCCACCCGGCGAGAGCCTGGAGGACTGGCGCCTGATCGCACGTATCGCCTGTGCCCTGGGCTACGCGCATGCCTTCGACTACCCCGACGCCGAGGCGGTGTTCGATGAGATCCGCCGCTTCCATAACCCGGACACCGGCTACGACCTGCGTGGCATCAACTACGCCGGGCTACGCGCCAGCCCCCGGCAGTGGCCTTGCGCGCCAGGGCGCGAGGACGACCGCAGCCCGCTGCGCTATCGCAACGACGAACACGGCCAGCCAGCGGCGCTGGCCTTTCCGACCGCCAGCGGCAAGGCGCGTTTTCATGCGCGGCCCTGGCTGGCCCCCGCCGAGTTGCCGGACGACGCCTACCCCTTCGTCCTCAACACCGGCCGCGTGCAACACCAGTGGCACACCCTGACCAAGACCGGCAAGGTCCCGAGCCTGAACCGGCTCGAGCCCGGCCCCTTCGTCGAGATCCACCCCGACGATGCCCGGCGCCTGGGCATCCGCGACAAGGACCAGGTGGCGATCCGCTCGCGCCGTGGCCAGGCGCTGCTGCCGGCCCGCCTCAGCGACCGGGTGCTGCCCGGTGGCTGCTTCGCGCCGTTTCACTGGAACGACCTGTACGGCGAGCAACTGGCAATCAACGCACTGACCAGCGACGCCGTCGACCCCACCTCGCTGCAACCGGCCTTCAAGTACTGCGCCGTGACCCTCGAACGGGTCGCGAGCGAACGCATCGAGGCCCTCGAACTGAACGTCGCCACTCCTTCGGAGCCCGTCACCATGCCGACCGCCACCCTCGCCCGTCTGCTGGGCCTGGAGACACAGCCTGCCCCGGTGCTTGCCGAGGAGGAGCGGCATTATTTGCAAGGCTTCCTGCTTGGCCTGCAACAGACACGGACCGAGGGTGTGCCAAGCCTGCCGGCCACCGCACCATTGGCGCCGGCCCGGCGCCTGTTCGTCGATGGCCTGCTGGCAGGGCTGTTCGCCCAGCCCCAAGCACAGGCGGCAGTACCTTGCCATCGCGTGTTGTGGGCCTCGCAGACCGGCAACGGCGAGGCGCTGGCCGAGCGCTGCGCCAAACGACTGCGCGAAGCGGGGCTGACGGTGGAGCTCAGCAGCATGGAAAGTGTCAACCCGACACAACTGCGCGGCTGCGCCAGCGTACTGCTGATTGCCAGTACCTTCGGCGACGGCGACGCCCCGGACAGTGGCGCCGCGTTCTGGCAGGCCCTGCAGGGCGCGGGCGACGCCGACTGCGCCAAGCTGCCCTATGCCGTGCTGGCCCTGGGCGATTCCAGCTACGACCAGTTCTGCGGCTTCGGCCGCAAGCTCGACCAGCGCCTGACGGAACTGGGCGGCCAGCGCCTGCTGGAACGGGTCGATTGCGAGCCGGATTTCAATGCTGCATTCAGTAAGTGGCTTGAGGCCCTGCTGGCGGCCCTCGGCGCAAACAGCCCCGCTACATCGGCACCAGCCACCACCGAATCTCACGGCAGACACCGGCCTTGGCCTACGCGCCTGGTGCAGAACCGCCTGCTCAATGGCCCCGGCTCGACCAAGGAGACCCGCCAACTGGTGTTCGACCTCGCGGGTAGCGGCCTGGACTACCAGCCCGGCGACGCGCTGGGCGTATGGCCGCGCAACTGCCCGACACTGGTCGAGGAACTGCTGGGCCTGATGCAGCTCGATGGCCAGGCCGTGGTCGAGCTCGAAGGCCAGGCACCAATGCCCCTGAGACTGGCGCTGGAACGGCAGCTGGACATTACCCGTGTCACGCCACGACAGCTCGAGGCGTTCAGCGAAAACGCGCCCTCTCTGCAACAGCTGCTGCAGCCTGAATGCAAGACCGCGCTCAAGGACTGGCTGTGGGGCCGGCAACTGGCCGATGTACTGCGCGAATTTCCCCGGCAATGGCCACTGGCCCGCTGGCTGGAACTGCTCAAGCCTCTTCAGCCCCGACTGTACTCGATCAGCTCAAGCCCCAAGGCACACCCGGGCCAGGTACACCTGACGGTGTCCACGGTGCGCTACGGCGAACGCAAGGGGGTCTGCTCGGCCTTTCTCGCCGACCGTGCTACGGACGTTGAAGTGGCCATCTTTGCCCAACCGTCGAAACACTTCCGCCTGCCCGACGACGACGGCACGCCCATCGTCATGATCGGCCCCGGCACCGGCATCGCGCCCTTCCGGGCCTTCCTCGAAGAGCGCCGGGCACGTGCTGCGCGTGGCCGCAACTGGCTGTTCTTCGGCGAGCAGCACGCGGAGCACGATTTCTACTATCGCGAACAGTTGCTGGCCTGGGAGGCGGAGGGCCATGTGCGCCTGAGCACCGCATTCTCCCGTGACCAGCCGCAGAAGATCTATGTGCAGCAACGCTTGCTGGAGCAAGGGGCCGAGCTGTGGCGCTGGCTGCAGGACGGCGCGCATGTGTATGTCTGCGGCGATGCCCAGCGCATGGCCCGGGATGTGGATTCGGCCTTGCGTCAGGTGGTGGCACAGCACGGCGGCCTCGACGAGGCAGCGGCAGCGACCTATGTCGAGGGGCTGGGACGCGACAAACGCTATCGGCGGGATGTGTATTGATGCACCACGGTGGTGAGGGCTGCACCCTGCTTGTGCGACCGCACCACCTGGCCAGCTCATGCCCAAAGACACCGTGACACGCTGCAACCCTCGTGGGAGCGGGCTTGCCCCGCGATGACCGGGGGCCTGGCACAGTCCCTGCTTCAAGCAATGCACAACAGCCCCAACGACCAATGGCGGTCGACAGGGGCCTCACACTGATGAGTACAGGCAAAGGCGCCTGGAGCTTCGGCTCCAGGCGCCTTTTTCGTTTTCCGTGATCGAGGATCGGCTATGCAGGCAACAGCGAACGGGGCACAACGAGCACGACTGGTCATCGTCGGCAATGGCATGGTCGGCCATCACTGCGTCGAGCAGCTGATCGAACGGGGCGCCACGGCACACTTCGAGCTACATGTGTTCGGCGAGGAGCGCCAGCGCGCCTACGACCGGGTACACCTGTCGGAGTATTTCACCGGCAGCTGCGCCGAGACCCTGGCTCTGTGTGGCCCGGACTACTATGCCCACCACGGCGTGCACCTGCACTTGGGCGAGGCGGTGCTGGACATCGATCGAGAGCGCCGGGAACTGGTCACCACCGAGAGGCGCCTGAGCTACGACCAGTTGATCCTGGCCACCGGTTCCTACCCGTTCGTGCCGCCGATCGAAGGCTCCAGCGGCAATGCGCGGCTGGTCTATCGCACCCTCGAAGACCTCGACGCGATCCGCGCCGCCGCCGCAGATGCCAGGCGTGGCGTGGTGGTCGGTGGCGGCCTGCTCGGCCTCGAAGCGGCCAATGCCCTCAAGTCCCTGGGCCTGGAGGCGCATGTGGTGGAGTTCGCCCCACGCCTGATGCCGGTACAGCTGGACAGCGAAGGCGGCGCGGCGCTCAAGGCGCGGATCGAGGCCCTCGGGGTGGGCGTGCACCTGTCCCGCGCGACCCAGTCGATCAGCGCTGGCGAGCAGTACCGCTACCGGATGAACTTCGACGGTGGCGAACACCTGGAGACCGACCTGATCGTCTTTTCCGCCGGCATCCGCCCGCAGGACGCCCTGGGACGGGCCTGTGGCCTGGAGATCGCCCCGCGCGGAGGTGTTGTGATCGACGGCCAGTGCAAGACCTGCGATCCGCGGATCTTCGCCATCGGCGAGTGCGCGTCGTGGAACGGCAGCGTGTTCGGTCTGGTCGCCCCCGGCTACGCCATGGCGCGCAACCTGGCCACACGACTGCTGGGCGAGACGGCGGACGATTTCACCGGCGCCGACATGTCGACCAAGCTCAAGCTGCTGGGCGTGGATGTCGGCTCGATCGGTGATGCCCACGGCGCCACGCCCGGTTCACGCAGCTACCGCTTCATCGACGAGGCCAACAGCGCCTATCGCCGGCTGGTGGTGGATGCCAGCGGCAAGCACGTGCTCGGCGCGGTGCTGGTGGGCGACAACAGCTACTACGACACCCTGCTGCAGTACGCCCAGAACGGCATCGCCCTACCGGCCGACCCGGCAGCACTGATCCTGCCGCAAGGAGGTGGCGCGCCGGCCCTGGGTGCCGATGCGCTACCTGCCAGCGCGACCATCTGCTCCTGCCACAACGTCAGCAAGGGCGCGGTGTGCGCCGCCATCGACAGTGGTTGCGCCGACCTTGCCGCCGTCAAGGGCTGCACCAAGGCCGCCACCGGCTGTGGTGGCTGCGCGGCGCTGCTCAAGCAGGTGTTCGAGCACGAGCTTACCGCCCGTGGCGTGACGGTCGACAAGAGCCTGTGCGAGCACTTCGCCTACACCCGCCAGGAACTCTACGGGCTGGTGCGGGTGGAAGGTGTACGCACCTTTGGCGAACTGCTCGAACGCCATGGCAAAGGCCACGTGGGTTGCGACATCTGCAAACCGGCGGTGGGCAACATCCTCGCTTCATGCTGGAACCAGCCGATCATGGACCCGGCGCTGGTACCGTTGCAGGACACCAACGACACGTTCATGGCCAACATGCAGAAAAACGGCACCTACTCGGTGGTGCCGCGCATTCCCGGCGGCGAAATCACCCCACAAAAGCTGATCGTGATCGGCCAGGTGGCGCAGAAATACGACCTCTACACCAAGATCACCGGCGGCCAGCGCATCGACCTGTTCGGCGCCCAGCTGCATGAGCTGCCGCTGATCTGGGGCGAGTTGATCGCTGCCGGCTTCGAGACCGGGCACGCCTACGGCAAGTCGACGCGCACGGTGAAATCCTGCGTCGGCAGCACCTGGTGCCGCTATGGCGTGCAGGACAGCGTGGCCATGGCGCTGCGCCTGGAGGACCGCTACAAGGGCCTGCGCGCGCCGCACAAACTCAAGTTCGCGGTATCCGGCTGCACCCGCGAGTGCGCCGAGGCGCAAAGCAAGGACATCGGCGTGATCGCCACCGACAAGGGCTGGAACCTGTACGTGTGCGGCAACGGCGGCATGCGCCCGCGCCACGCCGAACTGTTCGCAACCGACCTGGACGACGAGACCCTGGTGCGCCTGATCGACCGCGTGCTGATGTTCTACATCCGCACCGCCGACAAGCTGCAGCGCACCTCGGTGTGGCGCGAGGGCCTGGAAGGCGGGCTCGACTACCTCAAGCAAGTGGTGATCGATGACAGCCTGGGCCTGGCCGCCGAACTCGAGGCACAGATGCAGCAGGTGGCCGACCGCTACGAATGCGAATGGGCCAACGCCCTGGGCGATCCGGAAAAGCTCAAGCGCTTTCGCACCTTCGTTAACGACCAACGCGCCGATCCGGATGTGCACTTCGTGCGCGAGCGTGGCCAGCGCCGGCCGGCTGCGCCACTGCAACTGATACCCACCCAGGAGGAACTCGTGTGATGGACCTGTCGAATGCTGTGCAAACCCGTGAAATTACCTGGCAGAGGGTGTGCGGCACCCACGATCTGGTTGCCGACTCCGGCGTGGTGGTGTGGCACGAGGGTGAGCAGGTAGCGCTGTTCTATCTTCCCGGGCAGACGCAAACGCTCTATGCGATTGCCAATCGCGATCCTCGCTCCAGCGCCAACATCATCGGCCGGGGGCTGCTGGGCGAGATGCAAGGCACACTGGTGGTAGCTGCGCCGTTGTACAAACAGCACTTCTGCCTGGCCAACGGCAAATGCCTGGAGGACCCACAGCAGTCGTTGCAGGTCTGGCAGGCGCGCCTGAGCGGGGATGCGGTTGAACTGGCGCTGACCTGATACCCTCAGGCGCAGTCCAGGCCATGATCGGGCAAGCCATCGAGCTGGTGCGCGAGCAGCTGCGCCTCGACCACCTGACGCAAGTGATCGGGGTGCCGGGCCTGCTCGAACTGGGCGAGAAACGCCTGCTCGTCACCCATCTGTTCCTTGATGTCGGCTGGCCAGGCAGCGATCGTTGCGGCATGGGCCTCGGCCTGGTGACGCGCATCGTCGTCGCGACCGCACCAGGCGAACAGCAGGGCATGGTTGAGCATGTCCTGGAAGGGGTAGTTGAAGGGATTACTGTCGATATACAAGGCCATCTGCCGGTCCAGGGTCGAACAACTCAGTACATCCTCGAAAGCTTGCGGGCATTGCTGGCGAAAGCCGTCGACAATGTCGGCGAACTGCTCGGTGTGTCGCTTCAGGCTGACGTTTTCTTCCATGCCATGCGGGTCCCGCAACGCGACATCACAGCCAACGGTCACGATGGGAAAGGCTGTCAGGAGCGCATGCACATAGTAGTGGACGGTAAAGCCCGAGCTGCTCGGGTCGAGGTACAGTCCCGAGACTACCGGCCCATTACGCTTGACCAGTTGCATCGATTTCAGTGGCGACATGGACGGCAGGACGCTGGCCCAATCCTTGATGACGCGTTTCTTGTCGCTGGCGGAGAGTTTTTTCATGGGGCTCCTATGGGTGAATGGCCGTCTGCGGGGTCGAGGACGTCACACCAGGCACATGCTTGATGTTGTGGTTCTGCTGCCGTGTGCTGATTGGGCTGTTGGCGTTCTTGGTGAACTTGAAATCATAAATCTCATTGGTGTTCGTGTCGCGAATATCCGGGCGTGCCGAGCCTTTGTCGCTGTAGTTGGCCTTGCGTTTCTGGTACCAGCTCTTTTCGCTCTCCAGGTGCTGACGTTGCTTGTATCGCCTCTGGTAGCGCTCGATCAGATCGTGGGCATACTTGTGCTTGCGTGAACCCTGCGCGCCACCGGTACCGGCCGCGCCCCATCCTTTGCGCACGCCGTGGCGCTCCGCCCGCCTGGCGATCTCCTTGAGGAAATCGAGGTCGGATAGCGTCGAGATCCGAGGTTTCTTGATCCGGCAGGGGTTCAGCCCAAGGGGGTCGATCCAGTCGCTGGCGTTCGGACTGTACAGGTACAGGTTGAAGCCACCGGCCAGGCCCAGCGGGTCGGGCTGGGTGAAACGACCGATGTCCGGGTCGTAGTAGCGCAGCGTGTTGTAGTGCAGGCCCGTCTCACGATCGAGATACTGGCCCTGCATGCGCAGGTTCTGCCGAACGGGTTCGTGGCCATCATGCCACTCGTCCTCGCTGAGCCCCCAGGCCCTGTAGTCGCTGCGCCACAGGCTCAGGCCCTGCTCGTCGGTCAGTTGCTCCGGCAGCCCCGACAGGTTGTTATGGAAGTAGCGCACCCGTTCAGCCCCTGGCGCACCGTCGATGCGGGCCAGCGGCTCGTGGCTGTCGCTATCCTCGTAAAGATAAAGGCTCGGCTGGCCGTTCTGGATTTCCTGCAGCAGGCGCATGCCCTGCCAGCTGAAGAAGGTCTGGCTGATCGGCCCGGCATGATCGTCACGGTACAGGTACTTGGCGGTTCGACGGCCCAGCGGATCGTAGCTGAAACGAACGGTCTCACGCAGATTCCCGCGCTGCTGGCGAACCTGCACGAGCCGGTCCTCGGCATCGTAATCGAAGTGTTGTACCAGATAGCGACCACTGCGCTTCTCGAGCAAGCGCCCGTAGGCGTCGTAACGGAAGCGTTTGTCCTCATGGACACGCACTCGGTCGTGGCGCACCAGGCCATTGACCGGATAGCCATCGAGCAGATTGCCGGCCTTGTCGTAGGCGTACGTCTCGACCGCAACGGCCTCCCGTTCGCTCGAACGCCGGCTGAGCCCATGGATACGGGCGCTGGGCCCCAGTTCGCGGTGAACATGGGCCTGGCAGCTATGGCTACCGGGCCCCGAGTGGCCGCCAGTGAAACGCCCGATGACTTCGAGGTGCTCGCGCCCAGGCTGACGCGACTGAGTCTGGGTGAAGCGCTCACCGACGAGATTGTCGAGTGCGTTGTAGTGGTAATCCTTCTGCAGCAGCGGCATGGCGCCTGCGCTGTCCAGCTGCAGCAGCGCCCGCTGGCTGATCCGCCCGTTGCCATCGCGGCGGGTGCGTGTTTGCAGTCGCCCCTGGGTCCGCAGGATTTCGTCGTGCACCTGATCGCGCTCGAAGTCGCAGATGACCCGCCCATCCAGATTGACCTGGTGCAGATGACCGTTACCGTAGTACAGGTGGTTGATCTTGCGCTGATCCGCCAGGGTCAGGGTCTGCAGGTTACCGAGGGCGTCGTAGCGGTACTCGAGCACGCCGTTGGCGCTGTGCTCCTCGACCAACTGGTCCAGCGCGTCATAGGCAAATCCCAGTTGCTGTTGCGCCCCCTCATGATCGGTGAAGCTGAGCGCAATCAGGTTGTCGGCGGCGTCGTAACGATAGTCGGTGACGCCATCATCGGTGTGCTTGCGGACCAGGCGACCGACGGCATCGTACTCGAAGCGCCGCTCGCGCACCGTGACTGGCACCTGCTCAAGGCTGTCGGGCCAATCGGGGTCGGTGTCACGGGCCGGGTACTGACGGATGCCTGCAAGGTCGCCAGCCGGACTGTAGTGGTAGCTGAAACCGCCGCCGTCCAGATTCTGCTGGCGGCTGATGCGGTCGAGCGCATCCCATTCGAAGCGATAGTGCTCGCCATTGGGGTTTTCCAGTTGCCGCAGTCGACCGTAGCAGTCCCACTCCAGGCGCAGGGTATGACCCAGGCTGTCGGTGCGCTGCAACAACCGGCCAGCCTGGTCGTAGTGCCAACGGGTCAGCTGACTGGCTGGGTCGCGGTGCTGCACGACCAGGCCGGCGCCATCAACCTGATACTGATCCACCCGGCCGTCGGGAGCCTTGCTTTCGATCAGGTAGCCGCGCGCATCGTGACGATAGCGACTGCGCTCGCCGCGGGCGTTGACCACTTCACTGGGGTTGCCACGTTCATCGTAGCAGTAGCGGGTCTCCTGCCCGGAGCAGTCGCGGTAGGCAAGCACCTGGCTCTGTTCGCTCCAGCTCAGCCGCCGACTCTTGCCATCGGCATCGATAACTTGCTCGACACGCCCTTGGCTGTCGTGGACAAAACGGGTCTCATGGCCAAGCGGATCGACTTCACGGACCAGATTGCCATGGCGGTCGTAGCTGAAGCGGCGGACGCGCCCGGCGCCATCGCTGATGGTCAGCGGCAACGCCCAGTGCGCCATGTACTGTACGCTTTCAGTCCGTCCCAGCGGATCGGTGGTGGCGATGCATCGACCAAACGGGTCATAGGCAAAGCGCCATTCCCGGCCCTCGACATCGACACTGCGCCGTAACAGGCCGCCGATGTACTCGTGCGTCGAGCTCAAGCCCTGGGCATCGATGTAGGTATGCACCTCACCGTAGGGCCCCCAGTAATAGTGCTCCTCGCGACCCAGACCATCGATGACGCGGGCATGGCGCTGACCCAGGTCATAGACGAAGCTGTAGCGCTCTCCCCCACTGCCCTGCTGCCCGACGACACGCCAATGGTGCTCGGGCTGCGGCTCGAGTAGCGGCGGAATGTCGTGACTACTGCCGCCTACCGCTTGCCCGCTGGTGCTCGCAAGGGGCGTAGTGAAACGCTGCCACTGGTAATGCCGCACCACACCACTGGGCTGCATGTGGCTGGCCATCAGGCCATGGTCGGTATAGGTGAAGCGCCGCACCACCTGCCCCAGCGCGTCACAGACAGCCTCCAGCTGCCCGTGGGTGTCGTAACGGTAGCTGACCAGACATTCTCGGCGATCAAACACCAGGTTTTCACCGGGCCCCATGAACAAACGCTGCACATCGCTGACCCGGCCGGGATGCACCGGGTCATAGCGCAGCTCGGCAAAGCTGCGGCTGCCCGTGTCCCCCAGATACTGCAAACGCCCTTGCGGGTCGTAGAACAGCTCCAGGGTATTGAGATTGCGGTCGCCCAGCTTGACCAGGCGCGAGCGATGCGCAGCCAGGGGGTCGACCTGGAAGGTCTGGTAAAGGCCCTGATGGATGTCTTCGACGACCGTCACCCCACCTTCCTGGTGGTAGAACGCCAGCCCATCCAGCACACTGACGAAGGCACTGCCGACCTGCAGGCGACCCAGTTCGATACGTGACCCTTGGGGATCGACGTAGATCCACAACTCGCCACCCTGGGGATGCGCGACACGCTCCAGGCGCGATTCATAGGCGACGCTCCACCCCAGGCCAAACAGACCATCGCGACGCTGGTCGCTGCTGTCGTACTGGCGCTGCCACTCCAGCGCCACCATGCCGGGCAGGCTGAAATCAAGGTCGTCCGGTCCATCCAGCACCTTGCTGCCACTGGGCACCTCCACCGGGCTGCCGACACGGCCACAGCGCATGCCCTTGAGTCCCTTGCGAGCCAACAGCATGCCGACGACCAGGCCAGTGATCTTGGCCAACGCGCTCTTGCCGTCGGTGATGTCGCGTACCGTCAGCGTGCCACCACCGATCCTGACGTTGGGCGACACCTGCAGGCCGATCTTGCCGTCACAGGTACTCTTGTCCCCTTCGCGGGCAGCCGGTTGGCCATTGATGAACACCTTGTCCGACCCCTGGGCGACAAACTGCTCGGGCATGGGGGGATGCTTGGTGCAGGTCACCGTGTCCAGTGGCGTGGGCTGGGTGTTGGGGTCCGCAGGCGTGGTGACCGGCGGGTTGAAGATGTCGTTGATCTCCTGGGCCAGGCCGATGATTGGCAACATCATCGAGGCACCGATCATGGCGTAGGAGCCAACGGTCTCCAGCACCGAAGGTTCTTGCGCGGGTTCCGGCGGTGCAACCGGTGCCCCCAGGCTGATACCTGCGGCACGGGCGGCCTGCTTGCCATTGATATAGGTATCTTCGGAGCCGCTGCTGACCTTGCCGAAGGGCTCGGCAGGAAACAGCTTGTCGGCCAGGCCTTCGGAGAAACCGGTGATGGCATCGCCGATGCTCTTGCCCTCTTCCACCGGAATCATGCTCGCCGCGGCGACCAGGGCGCCGGCAACGATGGGAATCAGTGGCCCGGCCGCACCACAGGTACCGATGGTGGCACCGACGGCGAAACCGATGGCGGCACCCACTGCGGCCGTGGCGGCGGCATAGATCACCGCCTCCGTGGCCATCGCGAACAGTTCGGCGGCCAGCGGTGGATGCAGCAGCAGGTCGTCCTTGCGGGCTGCGTACATGACCTCGTCCTTGTGTCAGCTCGTCAGTTCAATCGCAGGCCGCCCTTGATGGCATCCCAATGGGCGAGATCGGCGGGCTCCAACGGTGCATCCTTGCTGTAGCTGACCGCCACGAAACGGTTGAGATGCGGGTGCAGGTAAGCCAGTTGCCGCTGGTAGGAAAGCACCTCGCCGCGCTTGAACTGCAGGCTGATCTCCAGGCCGTGAATATCCTGGGCGGCGCCGGCACTGGCCGGTTGGGGTTCGCTGATCAAGGCGCCCAGGCGCTCACGCAGTTGTGCGAGTTGCTGCTGGTAGATGCTGTCCAGCGTCTGCCCGGCGGGCAACGGGCTGCGGGCGATCACCAGGGTGGTGCCGCGCTGACGGAAGGTCAGCATGTTCATGGTGGTGTCTTCGGGCGTTTCATCGCCCAGTTCAAGGACCAGGTCCTGGGTCAGGTAGGCGGCCATAGCGCTGCTCCATGCATCGAGGTGGCACACGCTAAAGGTTCACGGCTTCGCCTGCAAGGGAGGAACCGCCGCCCAGTGACGAAGATCACCCAGACGTTGCAGGTCTGGCCCGCACGGATACACTGCCGGGCATGAACCTCGATACCCGCATCAAGTTCCGTCACCTGCTGTGCTTCCTGGAGATTGCCCGACAGGGCAGCCTGGCCAGGGCCGCCGACGTGCT
This sequence comes from Pseudomonas mosselii, assembly GCF_003205295.1. Taxonomy (GTDB): domain Bacteria; phylum Pseudomonadota; class Gammaproteobacteria; order Pseudomonadales; family Pseudomonadaceae; genus Aquipseudomonas; species Aquipseudomonas mosselii_B. The sequence continues at coordinate 133,901 of NZ_QJRP01000010.1, read as the reverse complement.
TGCGATCAGCCAGCCTGCGATCTCCAAGACCCTCAAGGAACTGGAAGAGCTGCTCGAGGCACGCCTGTTCGAGCGTGGCCACAACGGCGTTACCCTGACCCCGGCCGGCACGCGCTTCATGCGCTACGCCGGCCCCAGCGTGCAGGCCTTGCGCGACGGGGTCGGCAGTGTGCGCGGCGAGGCGCGGGCACCGTCGCAGGTGCGCATCGGCGTGCTGTCGACGGTCGAAGGGCTGCTGATGCCCGAGGTGCTGTGCCGCCTGCACCAACGCCACCAGGCGTTGCTGATCAGCGTGGTGACCGGGGCCAGTGCCCAGTTGCTCGGCCAGTTGCACCTGGGGGAACTGGAACTGGTGGTCGGGCGGATGACCGACAGCCCGCAGATCCAGGGGTTGTCGTTCGAGCACCTGTACAGCGAGTCGATGACCCTGGTGGTGCGGCCGGGGCATCCGCTGCTGGCGCAACGGCCCGTCGAGCGCAGGCAGGTCGGTGATTACCCGCTGGTGCTGCCACCGCCGGGGACAACCATTCGCCAGCATGCCGACAGCCTGTTCGTGCAATGCGCGATCCCGCTGCCGGCGCAGCGCCTGGAAACCCTGTCGCTGGCCCTGAGCAGGCGCTACGTGCTGGGCAGCGAGGCGGTCTGGGTGGCGCCGCGGGACGCCGTGCTGATCGACCTCAGGCGTGGCGAGCTGGCCGAGCTCGACCTGGGCGTGCTCGAGCCGGGCGGGTCGGTGGGCATCTGCCGCAATGCGGCGCTGCCCCAGAGCCTGCCGGCACAGTGGGTGTGCGAGGTGCTCCGCGAGGTGGCCGAGGCCTATCGACTCGGGACCTATCCCTGAGAACCCGACGGGAAACTTCCTATACAATCCCCGCCAGTTCCCAGCGCCTTCAGGACCCCTTTCATGGACGAAACCGCGCAGCACTGGCTGCATGCCCTCTCCGCCCCCATGGCCGCCCTCAACGGTGCCAGCTACACAGCCCCTGACTATTTCGAGGGCGAGGACCAGACCGACCTTGAGCGCTGGTGGGGCATCAGCAATCGCGCCCAGTTGCTGGACATGCTGAGCATGGCCGACAACGGCCACGCCACCGAGATGAGCGAGGCCTACTGGCAGTACCAGCGCTGCCTGCCCAGCCAGTGGCAAGCCCTGCTCGACACCCTGTCTCCACGCGAGCGCATCCGCCACGAATACGCCGCCCGCACCTTTCCCGACTGTGGCCCGGGCGGCACCCGGGCCTGGGACCTGGGGCGCATGGGTTTCCTGCTGCGTGCCGGGGTCAAGAAGGGCCTGATCGATCGCGACGAGAGCCTCTACCTGCACTACCGCCTGGCCCTGCGTGCCCGCCATTACTACAACCGCTGGGACGGCTACCTGGCCGGCTACCTGTTCGGCAAGGCGCTGTGGAATGCCAGCGACAGCAGCGACGAGACCCTGGCCGCCAACCTCGAGCGCCAGGGCTGCGAACACTGGAACCGCTGCATCGTGCTCAACCTGCGCCTCGGCGCCCATGACCTGCTGGCCGGGCTGCCCTGGGACATGCCCCTCCCCGAGCCTGTACGGCCCACCACGCTGGAAGAGGACTGCTGGTCATGAGTTGCTGGATTCGCCTGGGGATCGAACCGACCCAGGACCTGGACACCATCCGCCTGGCCTATCGCGGCCGCCTGCCCTCGCACCACCCGGAAACCGACCCCGAAGGTTTCCAGGCACTGCGGGCGGCCTACGAAGAAGCACTGCGCCTGGCCCGCGAGCAGGCGCCCCACGAGGCCGAGCCAACACTCGAAGAAAATGCCCCCCATCCAGCACTCAAGCAGTTCCACACCCTGCTCGAGGAGCCGTCCCAGCGCTTCGACCCACAAGCCTGGCAACGCTTTATCGCCGAACTGGACGAGCTGCCGCTGGACGAACTGGACGACCTTGGCTGGCAGCTGTTGCACACCCTGCGCGACTGCGGACCGCTGTCCCACCACTGCGCGGGCCTGCTGGCCCGGCGCCTGGGCTGGGCCGAACAGCTGCTGCGCCTGGACGACCGCCACGAAGTGGAGGCCTTCCTCGACCGTCTGGAAGAACCCGATCCCTTCGACACCGCCTGCATGCGCGACTGGCCGGCCAGCGCGCAGATGGAAAGCCTGTGGTATTTCCGCAGCCTCGAGTACTGCTACCAGCAGCGTCCACTGTTCGAGTACGAGCAGTTCGCTGGCGTGCATACCTGCCTGGCCATTCCGGATGACCCGGCCTTGGTGCAACGCCTGCTGGTGCAGTTCAGCCAGGCCGGTATCCCCAGCCGGACCTTCCACGACCTGCTCCAGGCGCGCCAGCAGCAGGCCCCGGACGATGCCGACCTGCTCTACCTGCTGGCCCGCCAGGCCGATGCCCTGGGCGCCGAGCAACAGGCCCTGGACTGCTGGTTGCGGCTGTATCGCGAACACCAGCACCCACAGGCCGAACGCTGGCTGATCGACCTCTGTGCCCGCCACCAGCCCCAGCGCCTGCCGTTGCTGATCCAAGCCTTCGACCGCCTGCACACCCCAGCCGGCTGGCCCGCCGAGCTGGACGACCCCGCGCAGAACTGGGGCAGCCCCGGGCAGTCCCCGCAGACCCTGGCGCGCTGGTCCGAAGCCTCGCGTCTGGAACTGCAAGGCATCGCCGCGACCTTCGTCGACTGGCGGCTGGACGGTGACGACGAACTGCCGCTGCTCGCCTGGCTGCTGCAGGACCCGCAGGACCACGACCTGCACCGCCTCTACTGGCAAGCCTGGGCGCTGCAACGCGGGGAAGCCGGCTTGCTGCGCCAGGTTCTCGCCCAGCCGCTCGCCGAAGATGCCCTCGACGCGCTGATCCTCGAAGGCTTCCAGCGCCAGGCCCGCCAGCAACTGCACTGGCTTGAACAGGCCCCGGTGGTCAAGGCGCTGGTGGATTTCTGTGCCAGCGACGACCCGGTGGCGGCCCTGCCCGAGGCCTTGACCGAGGACGCCATTCGCCCGGTCTGTCGCGAATGGTTGCGGCGCATGCGGGTCTACCCGGCCCACGCCCTGCATGCCCTGAATGTGCGGTTCGACATGCGCCGCCTGTTCACCACGCCGTTCGCCCTGCAGCTGCAGGGCAACCTCGCCGAGACCGGTGTGCTGCTGCCGGCGATGCCCGAAGGTGAGGCGCTGTGGAACTGGCACCGCCAGCAATTGTTCATGCTCGCCCTGCTGGAGCAGCCGTCACGCTGGCTGACGCTGATCGATCCGGCCCTGCCCGGCCAGCTGCACTACCCGGCCGGCCATTCGTTCGCCCCATTGCACGCCCTGCTCTGCCAAGTGCTGCCCAGCCCCGACGGCAGCAGCGGCCTGCTCGGCAGCCTGGACACCCGCGACCCTGTACAGGCGGTGGTTTCAGCGCGTCTGCTGACCCTGCACCAAGCCCTGAACAGCACGCGCCTGCCCGATGCCGCGCAACTGCTGGCCTGCCTGGAGCATGACGATGGCAGCCTGGGCAACGAGCATCCCTTGGGTTACCTGCTGTTCTGCGCCGTGCTGCACCATGACCGCTCCCTGGACACCGAGCAGCGTGAACGCCTGCGCCAGCGCCTGGAAGCGCTGGCCCCGCAGGATGAATGGTTCGAGGCGCTACGCAACGGCCTGCTGCAAGGCAAGACCAAGCATCCACCGGCCGAACTTGCCCATGCCCACGGCGTCGACAGCCGTGCGCTCAATGATGTGCTCGACGCCCTGGACAGCCTGTACAACGATTGCGCGCCGCCGAAGATCCGCGCCCTGCGCGCCTTGCAGAAGATCAAGGACGACCCGCAGCAGGACCTGGGCTTGCGCTGTGCAATCATGGCCGTGCTGTCGTGGAGCGAGCGCATGCTGCGCAATGCCCTGCAGCACCCTCCCGCGAAATTCTGGGCCGTGTGGAAACTCAACAGCCGCCTGAACCGCTCAGGGTTCGCCTTGAACCTGGCGGCTGCCGCCCTCTGCGCCAGCATGATGCTCACGCTGCCGGTATTGATGCTGGTCACGGCGCTGCTGCTGATCAGCGCCTTTCTCAGGCGCCTGCGCGACCTTGGCCAGGGCATCCCGGCGCTGATCCTGCTGCTCGTGCTGAGCAGGGTATTGCCGGTATTGCCGCTGTTGCTGCTGGGGCTGCCCGGTGACCGGCTGCCGAACCGCTACGGCTCGCAGCCGGGCCAGCAAGCGCTGCTCGATGACAGCTTGCAGGCTACCCTGCGGCGCCTGAACGGTCAGTAGCGCAGTTCGTCGAGCGCCTGGCTCAACGCCTGGCGCTCACGGCTGATCTCACCGGCCTGCTGCCCGGCGAGCACGGCGTTGAAGGCGTCCATCCAACTGCCGATCAGCTCGCGCTCGTCACCCAGGCTCTGCATCCAGGCCCGCTCCAGGCGGGCCAGCAAGGTTCGGTTGGGCAGCGTGTCACGCGGGTGGATCTTCAGCCGCGCCAGGCGCTCCTCGCTGGCCAGGCGCGCCTCGGCATCCAGCCCGGTGGGGCTGCGGTCGATGCTGTGGCTGTGCTTCTGGCCACTTTCGAGGAAGGTCACGTCCACTTCCAGCAGACCGTTGATGTCGTAGCTGAAACGCACGTCCAGCGACTGGATCTCGCCGGTCGACTGCAAGGGGATCTCGAAACTGTCCACCAGGATGTTGTCGCGCACCCACGGTCGCTCGCCCTGATACACGGCGATGCGCACGAACTTCTGTTCCGGGTGGCTGCTGTAGAAGCGCTGCACCTTCGAGGTGGGGATCACCGTGTTGCGCTCGATGATCGGCGAGAACGCACCGGTGACGTCCTCGCCCCGGGACGAGGCCACGCCGAGGGTGTAGGGGCAGACATCAGTCAGGATCAGTTCGTCGATGGCCGCGTCGCGGGCCTTGCACGCGGCCTGGCTGGCGGCGCCGAGGGCGACGATGGTGTCCGGGTCCAGGTGCCGGTACGGCAGGCGGCCGAACAGCTTGGCCACCAGTTGCTGCACCTGCGGCATGCGCGTGGCGCCGCCGACCAGCACCAGGCTGTCCAGCTCGCGTGGGCTCAACCGGGCATCGCGCAGGGCCTGCTCGATGGGCGCACGCACCCGGGTCAGCAAGGGCGCCCAGATCGCCTGCAGCTTGAGGTCGTCCAGCCGCCACTCGCGGGGCTGCACGCCATCGTGCCAGTCCAGCACGCGGCTGCCCTCGCCCGCCTCGCGCTTGAGCTGTTCGATGGCGTCATGCAAGCTTGCCAGGGCCTGGGGGGCCAGGTCCTCGACCTTGAGGTTCCAGTCGCGCAGGCAGGCCTGCAACAGCGCCTCGGTGAAATCCTCGCCGCCCAGGTAGTTGTCGCCGGTGGAGGCATGCACCTCGATCAGCGGCAAGGCGTACTCCAGCACGGTGACATCGAAGGTGCCGCCGCCCAGGTCGAACACCAGGGTGCGCTCGAACTTCTGCTCATGCAGGCCATAGGCCATGGCTGCGGCAGTCGGCTCGTTGATCAGCCGCTGGACCTTCAGACCAGCCAATTCAGCCGCGAAGACCGTGCGCTTGCGCTGCTCGTCGCTGAAATACGCCGGTACCGAAATCACCGCCTCGTTGACCGCGCAACCCAGGTACGCCTCGGCATCCTGCTTCAACGCGCCCAGCACCAGTGCCGACAACTCTTCGGGGGTGAAGCGGTGCTCGCCGAGCTCGAAACGCTTGTCACTGCCCATGAAACGCTTGAACGCCGCGGCGGTGCGCTGCGGGTGCGTGGTCAGGCGCGCCCGGGCGGCCTGACCGATCAGGATCGAGCCGTCGTCGTCGACACTGACCGCCGAGGGCGTAAGCACTTCACCCACGGCATTGGGGATCAGCCGAGCTTCACCGCCCTGCCAGACGGCAATCAGGCTGTTGGTGGTGCCGAGGTCGATACCGAGCAGTGGCGTGGAATGGCTAGGGGCGTTGGAGAGGCTGGCATCCTGCATGATCGGTCTCTGGCTTGCGATAAGAACCGACGCGGGGCCTGCTGGCCACGTGCGGCGGACAGGGGCATTCTGGCGCAATGCCAGAAACAAAAAAAGCGACCCTAAGGTCGCTTTCTCTGTTGCTTCCGGGTGTTCAGTGGGCCCTGGAAGCTAAATATGGCGCGGCGGACGGGACTCGAACCCGCGACCCCCGGCGTGACAGGCCGGTATTCTAACCGACTGAACTACCGCCGCGCTATACATCGAGTGGTGGGTGATGACGGGATCGAACCGCCGACCCTCTGCTTGTAAGGCAGATGCTCTCCCGGCTGAGCTAATCACCCTTCGTCTCGGTGTGGCGCGCATTCTACGGAGGACCTCCTACCCTGGCAAGCACTTTTTTCAAAAACTTTGAAAAAAATTTCCAGGTCTTTCAACGACCTAGCCGCGCCGCGATTTTCTTCCTCTATATAAGACTGCTGGCCCTCTGACAGGGCTGGCCTGGAACCGCCGCTCGGAGAATAATGCCCGCCTTATGTATTAAGGAGAGATTCCCCCTCATGTGGTTCAAGAACCTGCTGTCCTATCGCCTGACCCAGGAAGTACCGTTCGAGGCCGAGGCCCTGGAGGCCGCCCTGGCCAGCAAGCCGGCCCGCCCCTGCGCCAGCCAGGAACTGACCACCTACGGTTTCGTCGCGCCGTTCGGCAAGGGCGAGGATGCCCCCCTGGTCCACGTCAGTGGCGAGTTCATGCTGATCGCCGCACGTAAAGAAGAACGCATCCTGCCCAGCAGCGTGGTCAACGACGCGGTCAAGGAAAAGGTCGAGGAGATCGAGACCGAGCAGATGCGCAAGGTCTATAAAAAGGAACGCGACCAGATCAAGGACGAGATCATCCAGGCCTTCCTGCCGCGCGCCTTCATCCGCCGCTCGATGATCTTCGCCGCCATCGCCCCGCGCCTGGGCATGATCCTGGTCAACTCGGCCAGCGCCAAGCGCGCCGAAGACCTGCTGTCGACCCTGCGTGAAGTGATCGGTTCGCTGCCGGTACGCCCGGCCACCGTGAAGATCGCGCCGAGTGCGACCATGACCGACTGGGTCAAGTCGCAGCAGGCCGCCGAGGGCTTCTTCGTGCTCGACGAGTGCGAGCTGCGTGACACCGCCGAGGACGGCGGCATCGTGCGCTGCAAACGCCAGGACCTGACCAGCGAGGAAATCCAGCTGCACCTGAGCACCGGCAAGGTGGTCACCCAGCTGGCCCTGGCCTGGCAGGACAAGCTGTCGTTCGTGCTCGACGACAAGATGGTGATCAAGCGCCTGAAGTTCGAGGAACTGCTGCAGGAGCAGGCCGAGCAGGATGGCGGCGACGAGGCCCAGCAACAGTTCGATGCCAGCTTCCTGCTGATGATGATGACATTCACCGAGTTCCTGCCGGTGCTGTTCGAAGCCCTGGGCGGCGAAGAGATCCCGCAGGGGGTCTGAGGGTCAGGCCGGCGCGGCCCAGCGGCGCCGGCTGAATTTCAGGCGCACCCGCAATCGCCGGTGCGCCTCACGATCCAGTGCATCCCTGGGGATGCACTGGCTCTGGCTGAACCTGCGCCCCTTGCACACGAACCGCAATACCACCAGGGCAGGCAGTGCGACGCTGTCCCGGCACAGGCGTGCCGGCTGCCAGCCCCGGGCACGGCTATATAATTGCCAACCACACGGGGCACGGCGCAGGCCGGTGATGGCCTCGGGGTGGATCAGCAGGATTCGCCGGGGAATGGCCCAGCAGGCGTGGGCAAGACAGACGACGGCCAGCAGGCCGCGCAGCCATCCGGGCAGCGCCATCAGCGCAAGGGCGAGCAGTGCCAGCGCCAGGCTGGAGAGGTAGGCCGTCAGCAGCAGGCGCGAGCCTTGCCAACGGCACTCGAAGCCTTCACTTGGGCTGGACACGGTCCAGGATGATGCGGACCATGCGCTGCAGTTCCGGATCTTCAGACTCGCTGCGCTCCATGAACCAGCCGAACATGTCCTGATCCTCACAGGTCAGCAGGCGACGGTACAGCTCGCGGTCGGCTTCGCTCAGGCTCGGGTAGACCTCCTGGGTGAAAGGTACCAGCAGCACGTCCAGTTCCAGCATGCCGCGGCGGCTGTGCCAGAAAAGCCGATTGAGTTCAGTTTGTTCGACCATGGGGCCCTCCTCGAGTGGTCGCGCAGTATACCGCGCAGCGAACCAAGCGGCACAAGGCGTTGGTCTAGTCACCTACCTATTTTGTTACCGGCGTTCTATGATGGCCGCCAGTCTCTAGCTACCGCGATGACCCATGGCCGATTCCGCTTTCTTCTGTACCCTCTCCCATGAGGGCATCCTCGCCGTCCGCGGCTCCGACGCCGGCAAGTTCCTGCAAGGTCAGCTGACCTGCAACATCAGTTACCTCAGCGACGAGCACGCGAGCCTCGGCGCCCGCTGCATGGTCAAGGGCCGCATGCAGTCGAGCTTCCGTATCCTGCCCGAGGGCAATGGCTACCTGCTGGCCATGGCCCGCGAGCTGCTCGAGGCGCAGTTGGCCGACCTGAAGAAGTACGCGGTGTTCTCCAAGGCCACGCTGAGCGACGACACCGCCGCCTGGACGCGCTTTGGCCTGCAGCAGGGCGACGCCGTCCTGCAGGCCCTGGGCCTGTCCGTGGCGGACGAGGCCGGTGCGACCGCCCGTCATGATGGTCTGATTGCCGTCCGCGCCTCGGCCGGCCGGGTCGAACTGTGGGTGCCTGCCGACCAGGCTGGCGCCGTTGCCGGGAAACTGGCCGCCACGCTGCCCGAGGGCAAACTCAACGACTGGCTGCTGGGCCAGGTCCGCGCCGGCATCGGCCAGGTAATGGGCCCGACCCGCGAACTGTTCATCCCGCAGATGATCAACCTGCAGGCCGTCGATGGCGTGAGCTTCAAGAAAGGCTGCTACACCGGCCAGGAAATCGTCGCCCGCATGCAATACCTGGGCAAGCTCAAACGTCGCCAGTATCGCCTGGCGCTGGCCGAGACAGCGGTACCCGAGCCGGGTACCGAGATCTTCTCGCCAACCCACGGCTCGTCGGTCGGCGAGGTGGTGATCGGTGCCAGCACCAGCAGTGCCGTCGAACTGCTGGCCGTACTCAGCGCCGAGGCGGTGGCGGACGACAACCTGCACCTGGGCAGCCTCGAAGGCCCGCGCCTGTCGCTGCTCGACCTGCCTTACGAACTGGACCGCGACCGGGAAATCCAGCGCTGACCAGCCCGCCCCGGCGTCATGCCGGGGCTGCACCACCTTTGCCGTAGAGAAGTCCATGAACAAGCTGGCCGAGAAGGTCCAAGCGCAACTGCTCGCCGCCATCGACCGGGACGACCTGGTGCTGCCGACGCTGCCGGAAGTCGCCCTGAGCATCCGCGAAGCCGCCGAAGACAGCGAGATCAGCGTTTCCGCCCTGAGCAAGGTGATCGGCCGCGACGCCGCGCTGTCGGCCCGCCTGATCAAGGTGGTCAACAGCCCGCTGATGCGCGCCGCCGTCGAAGTTACCGACCTGCACACCGCCATCACCCGCCTGGGCATCAACTACAGCTGCAACCTGGCCATCGGCCTGGTGATCGAGCAGATCTTCCATGCCCGCGCCCCGGCGGTGGAGCACAAGCTGCGGGATATCTGGGCCAACAGCCTGGAAGTCGCGGGCATCAGCTATGAACTGTGCCGGCGCTACACCCAGCTCAAGCCCGACCAGGCCACCCTCGGCGGCCTGGTGCACCAGATCGGCGCCCTGCCGGTGCTGATCTATGCCGAGGAGCACAACGAGCTGCTGTCCGACCCGATCTGCCTGCACTTCGTCATCGAGCAGATCCAGCCGGTGCTGGGCGACAAGATCCTCAGCGCCTGGGAATTCCCCGAACAGCTGGTCAACGTGCCCAGCCAGGTGCAGGACCTGGACCGGCGCACCGACCAGATCGACTACATCGACATCGTGCAGATCGCCCGCTGCATCAGCCAGCGCGAGCGCAGCCGGCCCCTGGCCGCCCTGCCCGCCTACCGCCACCTGGGGCTGCCCTACGGCACCGAGCTGGATATCGCCGAGTTGCTGGATGCGCGCAGCATGCTGCGCTGATCGAGCCCCGTCTGCGCCGCCCCCTTCGCGGGTAAACCCGCTCCCACAGTCACCAGCCTCCCTGTGGGAGCGGGTTTACCCGCGAATAGGGCTGTAGGGACAACACATCAATCCGCGATAAAACTCACCCGCACCTTCAGCCCGCCACGCTCGCCGTCGTGCAGGCTGATCTGCGCCAGGTGCGCCCGGCATATCTCGCCGACGATGGCCAACCCCAGCCCGCTACCCTGCGCGCTGCGCCGATAGAAGCGCTCGAACACCCGCTCACGCTCATCCTCGGGAATCCCCGGCCCGTCGTCCTCGACTTCGAGCACGGCAGGCTCCAGCACCCGCAGGACCACGTCGCCACCGGGCGGGGTGTGGGCCAGGGCGTTGTCCACCAGGTTGCTGAGCAGTTCGTTGAGCAGGGTCGGCTCGCCCTTGAGCCATACCGGCGCCTCGGCCTCCAGCGCCAGGGCGACACCGCGGGCATGGGCCAGGGGCGCCATGGCCATGCCTAGTTCACGGGCCAGCTGGCTCAGGTCCAGGCGCTGGGCGCCGCCCTCGGCGATGGCCCGGGCGCCGTTCTCCACCCGTGCCAATGACAGCAGCTGGTTGGCCAGGTGGGTGAGTCGGTCGGTGCCCTGGGCAGCCGCTTCCAGGGTCTTGCGCCATTCATCGGGCTCCCGTGAGCGCAGCCCCAGTTCGACCCGCGCCTTGAGCGCCGCCAGCGGCGTGCGCAGCTCGTGGGCGGCGTCGGCGATGAACTGCGCCTGGCGCTCGAACTGGCCGCGCAAGCGCTCGGTGAAGTGATTGAGCCCGCGCACCAGCGGCCCCAGCTCGCGCTGTACCTGGACCACCGGCAAGGCGCGCAGGTCGTCCGGTTGGCGCTCCTCCACAGCCGTGCGCAAGCGCTCCAGCGGGCGCAGCGCGGCACTTACCGCGAACCACACCATCACCAGCGCGCCGAAGGCCAGCATGCCCAGGCGCAGCAGGGTGTCGGCCATCAGCCCGCGGGCCATGCGCACCCGTGCCTCCTCGGTCTCGGCCACGCGGATCTCGGCCATGCCGTTCATGTTCGGCTCGCTCACCGCCTTGAGCAGGCTGACCACGCGCACGTCCTGGCCCAGGTAGGTGGCGTTGTAGAAGCGCGCCAGCGCCGGATAGTCGTCGGTACGCGGCGTGCCCGGTGGCGGGGGCGGCAGGTTCTCGTAGCCGGAAATCAGCTTCTGGTGGATGTCCAGCACCTGGTAGTAGATGCGCCCGGCGCTGTCGTAGGCGAAGGTGTCCAGGGCCACGTAGGGCACGTCAGCGCTAAGGGTGCCGTCGCGCTGCGACAGGCCGGCGGCAATGGTCCGCGCCGATGCCAGCAGGGTCCGGTCATAGGCGGTGTCGGCGGCTTCGCGGCCGTTCCAGTAGGCGCTCAGGCCGCTGGCCAGCATCAGCACCACCAGCAGCAGCGCCAGGTTGCCCAGCAAGCGCCCGCGCAGGCTGCCGTTGTCACGCATCGCGGTGCTCGAGCAGGTAGCCCAGGCCACGGAAGGTGACGATGGCCACCGGGTGGCCGTCGAGCTTCTTGCGCAGGCGGTGGATGTAGATCTCGATGGCGTCGGGGCTGGCCTCCTCGTCGAGGCCGAACACCTGGGCCGCCAGCTGTTCCTTGCTCATCACCCGACCAGGGCGGGCGATCAGCGCCTCGAGCACGCTCTGCTCACGCTGGGTCAGGGTCAGCGGCTCGCTGCCCAGGCTGAAGCGCCGGGTATCCAGGTCATAGACCAGCGGGCCGCAGCGCTGCTGGCGCTCGCCACCAAGCACGCTGCGGCGCAGCAGGGCCTTGACCCGCGCTTCCAGCTCGGTCAGCTCGAAGGGCTTGGCCAGGTAGTCGTCGGCGCCCAGGTTCAGGCCGTGCACACGGTCCTTCACATCGCTGCGGGCGGTGAGCATCAACACTGGCAGGGTCTTGCCGCGCCCGCGCAGGCGCGCCAGCACCTCGAAGCCGTCCAGGCGCGGCAGGCCGACATCCAGCACCGCCACGGCGTAGTCCTCGCTGGCCAAGGCCAGGTCGGCGGCCACGCCGTCATGCAGCACATCCACGGTCAGGCCCTGGCTCTTGAGGGCCTGGGCCACGCTTTCGGCCAGTTGCAGATGGTCTTCGACCAGCAGCACACGCATCGGATTCTCCCTGTTTGGCTGGGCTTTTTGCGCGGAGTGTAACCCCGTGGCGGGTGCTGTGAAGCCCTCGCCGGAAACCTTTCACGCTGAAAGGTTAGCGAAAGGTTGGTTGCCTAGCATCGCACCACGGTCGCCCCGCGCGCCGCAAAAAGCACCAGCAAGGTGCAACACATAAGAACAATAAATGGAGTCACCGACGATGCTGTCCATGCAGCCGCAGGCGTTCGCGCCTATCCGTTCATTCGCCGCCCGACCTTCCGCCCTCGCCAGCGCCGTCGCCCTTGCCGGTGTCGCGCCTATCAGCCAGGCCGCCTTCTTCGAAGACAGCACGGCCACCTTCGAAACCCGCAACATGTACTTCAACCGCGACTTCCGCGATGGCACCAGCGCGCAGCAATCCAAGCGCGACGAATGGGCCCAGGGGTTCATGCTCAATTTCGAGTCCGGCTACACCGAGGGCACCGTGGGCTTCGGCCTGGACGCGCTGGGCATGGTCGGGGTCAAGCTCGACTCCAGCAAGGACCGCACAGGCACCGGCCTGTTGCCGACACACGACAACGGCAAGGCAGCCGACGAGTACTCCAAGCTGGGCCTCACCGGCAAGGTCAAGGTCTCGCAGACCGAGCTGAAGATCGGCACGCTGATCCCCGAGCTGCCGACCCTGCAGCCCAACGACGGGCGCATCCTGCCGCAGACCTTCGAAGGCGGTCTGGTCACCTCGAAGGAGATAAAGGGCCTGACCTTCACCGGCGGGCGCCTGGAAAAGGCCAAGGACCGCGACGACAGCAACTGGGAAGACCTGGCCCTGAACAACAAGAACGGCCGGTTCGGCGGCACCTTCAGCGCCGACAACTTCGACATGGGCGGCCTGGACTACCAGTTCACCGACCGCATCACCGGCAGCTACCACTTCGCCCAGCTCGACGATATCTACCGCCAGCACTTCATCGGCCTGCTCGCCACCCAGCCCTGGGGCCCGGGCACCTTCGGCGCCGACCTGCGCCTGGCGATCAGCGACGACGCCGGAGCGGCCAAGGCCGGCAAGATCGACAACACCACCGTCAACGGCATGCTCAGCTACACCCTGGGCGGGCACAAGCTCAGCGGCGCCTGGCAGCAGCTGTCCGGCGACAGCGCCTTCCCCTACGTCGATGGCGCCGACCCGTACCTGGTCAACTTCGTCCAGATCAACGACTTCGCCGGCAGAGACGAACGCTCCTGGCAGGCGCGCTACGACTACAACTTCGCAGCCCTCGGCATCCCCGGCCTGACCTTCATGACCCGCTACATCAGCGGCGACAACGTCAGCCGCGCCGCCGGTGGCGAGGGCAAGGAGTGGGAACGCAACACCGAACTGAAGTACGTGGTACAAAGCGGCCCGTTGAAGAACGTCGCCGTGCGCCTGCGCAACGCCACCTTCCGCTCCAACTTCACCCGCGAAGCGGACGAAGTGCGGCTGCTGGTGAGCTACAGCGTGGCTCTGTGGTAACCCATAACAACAACGCTCACGGAGATAGACGATGACCTTTTCACTGCGCCGCCTCGTCCTGGCCACCGGTTGCCTGCTGCTGGCCGGCAACGCCCTGGCCGCCGAACCGAAACGCCCCGAATGCATCGCCCCGGCCTCGCCCGGCGGCGGTTTCGACCTGACCTGCAAGCTGGTGCAGAGCGCCCTGGTCAACGAGAAGATCCTCAGCAAGCCCATGCGCGTGACCTACATGCCCGGCGGCGTCGGCGCGGTGGCCTACAACGCCGTGGTCGCACAGCGCCCGGCCGACGCCGGCACGCTGGTGGCCTGGTCCAGTGGTTCGCTGCTGAACCTGGCCCAGGGCAAGTTCGGCCGTTTCGACGAGAACGCGGTGAAGTGGCTGGCGGCAGTGGGTACCAGCTATGGCGCCATTGCGGTGAAGAGCGACTCGCCCTACAAGACCCTCGACGACCTGGTCGCGGCCCTGAAGAAGGACCCGAGCAAGGTGGTGATCGGCTCCGGCGGCACCGTCGGCAGCCAGGACTGGATGCAGACCGCGCTGATCGCCAAGGCCGCCGGGATCAACCCGCGCGACCTGCGCTACGTGGCCCTGGAAGGCGGCGGCGAAATCGCCACCGCGCTGCTGGGCGGGCATATCCAGGTCGGCTCCACCGACATTTCCGACTCCATGCCGCATATCCAGAGCGGCAACATGCGCATCCTCGCGGTCTTCTCCGACAAGCGCCTGGACGAGCCGGAAATGAAGGACATCCCCACCGCCAAGGAACAGGGCTACGACATCGTCTGGCCGGTGGTGCGCGGCTTCTACCTGGGGCCGAAGGTCAGCGACGAGGACTATGCCTGGTGGAAGGCTTCGTTCGACAAGCTGCTGGCCTCCGAGGACTTCGCCAAGCTGCGTGACCAGCGTGAGCTGTTCCCGTTCGCCATGACCGGCGAGGAGCTGGACGGCTATGTGAAGAAGCAGGTGGCGGACTACAAGGCGCTGGCCCGTGAGTTCGGGCTGATCCAGTAAGCCACTCACAACGCGCGCGCTGTAGGAGCGGCCTTGTGCCGCGACAGGGCTGCGCAGCGGCCCCAGGATTTCAGCTTCGCAGCTTGAATTGCCGGGGCTGCTGTGCAGCCCTGTCGCGGCACAAGGCCGCTCCTACAGGGGCCGCGCCGTGTCGAACATTACCGAGGATTCTTCCATGATCCTGCAACGCCTCTTCGCCCTGGCCCTGCTGGCGCTGTGCGCCGTGCTGGCCGTGATGGCCTGGCCCTACCAGGCCGCCTTCTCGTATGAACCGGTGGGCCCGCGCGCCTACCCGCTGCTGATGCTCGGCCTGATGAGCCTGGGCCTTTTGTACCTGGCGATCCGCCCCACGCCCATCGTGCGCAAGGATGACGAGCCGGAACTGGACCGCGAAACCCTGATCAAGATCGCCGCCTGCGTCGGCCTGCTGATCGTCTTCGCCAGCACCTTCGAAGCCCTGGGCTTCATCCTCAGCGCCATCCTGGTCGGCGTGCCCATGGCCCGCCTGTACGGTGGCCGCTGGCTGCACAGCACCCTCGTGGTGGTGGGTATGAGCCTGTTCCTCTACTGGCTGTTCGACCGGGTGATGGACGTCCCCCTGCCCCTCGGCCTGCTCGACGTACTGGAGAACTGACACATGGATACCTTGAGCTACCTGGGCCAGGGCTTCGGCGTCGCCCTGAGCCCGTACAACCTGGTCACCGCCCTGACCGGCACCCTGATCGGCACAGTGGTCGGCCTGCTGCCGGGCCTCGGCCCGATCAACGGCGTGGCCCTGCTGATCCCCATCGCCTTCGCCCTAGGCCTGCCGCCGGAGTCGGCGCTGATCCTGCTGGCCGCCGTGTACCTGGGCTGTGAATACGGCGGGCGGATCAGTTCGATCCTGCTGAACATCCCCGGTGAGGCCTCCACCGTGATGACCACCCTGGACGGCTACCCCATGGCCCGCCAGGGCCTTGCCGGCGTGGCGCTGTCGCTGTCGGCCTGGAGTTCTTTCATCGGCGCCTTCATCGCCACCTGCGGCATGGTGCTGTTCGCCCCGCTGCTGGCGAAGTGGGCGATCGCCTTCGGGCCGGCGGAGTACTTCGTGCTGATGGTGTTCGCCATCGTCGCCCTCGGCGGCATGGCAGGCGACAAGCCACTGAAGACCTTCATTGCCGCGCTGATCGGCCTGTTCCTCTCGGCGGTGGGCATTGACGCCAACAGCGGCGTGTACCGCTTCACCGGCGACAGCGTGCACCTGGCCGACGGCATCCAGTTCGTGGTGCTGGTGCTGGGCCTGTTCTCCATCAGCGAGATCCTCCTGCTGCTGGAAAAGACCCACCACGGCCATGTGGCGGTCAAGGCCACCGGGCGCATGCTGTTCAACCTCAAGGAAGCGGCCTCGGTCTTCTTCGTCAACATCCGTTGCGGCCTGCTGGGCTTCTTCATGGGCGTGTTGCCAGGTGCCGGCGCGACCCTGGCCAGTGCCGTGGCCTACATGACCGAAAAACGCATCGCTGGCGACAAAGGCAAGTTCGGCAAGGGCGACGCCCGTGGCCTGGCCGCGCCGGAAACCGCCATCGGCGCTTCCTGCTGCGGCGCCCTGGTGCCGATGCTGACCCTCGGCGTACCCGGTTCGGGCACCACCGCAGTGATGATCGGCGCGCTGACCCTGTACAACATCACCCCCGGGCCGCTGCTGTTCGAACAACAGCCAGACATCGTCTGGGGCCTGATCGCCTCGCTGTTCATCGCCAACCTCATGCTGATCATCCTCAACGTGCCGATGATCCGCGTGTTCACCCGCATCCTCGCCGTGCCGAACTGGGCACTGGTGCCGGTGATCGCGATCATCACCGCGATCGGCGTATACGCGGTGCATGCCACCACCTTCGACCTGTTCCTGATGGTCGGCATCGGCATCATGGGCTACATCCTGCGCAAGCTGGACTTCCCGCTGTCGCCGATCCTGCTGGGCTTCATCCTCGGCGGGCTGATGGAGCAGAACCTGCGCCGCGCGCTGTCGATCTCCAACGGTGAACTGGGCATCCTCTGGTCGAGCCCGATCAGCATGGGCGTGTGGGTGCTGGTGGTGTGCATGCTGAGCCTGCCGCTGCTGCGCATCTGGCGCAAACGTGCCCTGCAGCGGCGGGCCATGGCCGATGCCTGACCGGTCGTTGCCACTGTTCTGGGCCACCGGGCTGGTCGGCCTTGCTGGCGGATTCCTCGCCAGCAAGGTCGGCTGGCCCTTGCCATGGATGGTCGGCTCGTTGCTGGCGATCATCCTGGTGCGCTGCCTGACCCCCTGGCAGCTCAGCGAAATTCCCAACGGCCGCAAATGCGGGCAATGGATCATCGGCATCGGCATCGGCCTGCACTTCACCCCGGCGGTGATCGAGCAGGTGGCCAGCCACTTTGCGCTGATCTTCTTCGGTGCGTTGTTCACCACCCTCTCCAGCGTGATCAGCGTGTGGCTGCTGCGACGCACCGGTGAAGACCGCGCCACGGCGTTCTTCGCCAGCATGCCGGGCGGTTCGGGCGAGATGGTCAACCTCGGCGCGCGCAACGGCGCGGTGCTCAGCCAGGTGGCCGCGGCGCAGAGCCTGCGGGTGCTGGCCGTGGTGCTGTGCGTGCCGGCGCTGTTCAAGTTCTTGCTCGGCGATGGCGTGCCGCTGAACCATGCCGGCAGCGTGAGCTGGGGCTGGCTGGCATTAATTGCACCGCTGGGGGTACTGGTGGCGTTGCTCTGGCAGCGTCTGCGCCAGCCCAACCCCTGGTTGTTCGGGCCGTTGCTGGTGGCAGCCAGCGTGAGCCTGGCGGGCAACCTGCAGATCGGCCTGCCCAACGGCGCCAGCCAGATCGGCCAGTGGCTGATCGGCAGCGGCCTGGCCTGTCATTTCAATCGCGCGTTCTTCCGCCGGGCGCCGTCGTTCCTTGGCCGCACCCTGCTGGCCACGGCGCTGTGCATGCTGATCGCCGCAGGCGCGGCCTGGGCGTTGAGCCTGCTGACGCACCTGGACCTGCGCTCGCTGACGCTGGGGATGATGCCCGGGGGCATCGCCGAGATGAGCCTGACGGCGGAGACCCTGCAACTGTCCGTACCGCTGGTGACGGCGCTGCAGGTGATGCGGCTGTTGTTCGTGCTGTTCCTGGCCGAGCCGTTGTTCCGGCGCTGGAATGCCAGCCAGTAGAGATGTGCTGGCTTCTTCGCGGGTAAACCCGCTCCCACAGGTACTGTGCAGACCCTGAAAGGCAGCACATTTTCTGTGGGAGCGGGTTTACCCGCGAAGAGGCCCTCAGCCAATCACAGCGGCGGCAACGCCCAATCGATCGGCGCCATCCCGCGTTGTTCCAGGAAGCTGTTGGTACGGCTGAAATGCCCGCAGCCAAAGAACCCACGGTAAGCCGACAGCGGTGACGGATGCACCGACTTGAGCACCAGGTGCTTGCTGGCATCGATCAGCTTCTGCTTGCTCTGGGCATGGGCGCCCCAGAGCAGGAATACCACGTTCGGGCACTGCTCGCTGACCACCTGGATGATCCGGTCGGTGAAGAACTCCCAACCTTTTTTCGCGTGGGACGCGGCGTTGGCACGCTCCACGGTCATGGTGGTGTTGAGCAGCAGCACCCCCTGCTCGGCCCAACTCTGCAGGTAACCATGAGCGGGGATCGGCAGGTTCAGATCACGCTGCAACTCTTTATAGATATTCACCAGCGATGGTGGCGTGGGGATGCCCGGCTGCACCGAAAAGCACAGACCATGGGCCTGGCCTGGGCCGTGGTACGGGTCCTGACCGAGGATGACCACCTTGACCTGCTCCAGCGGCGTGGAATTCAGGGCGTTGAAGATCAGCGGCCCAGGCGGGTAGATCTCCTTGCCGGCGGCATACTCCGTACGCAGGAACTCGCGCAACTGATGCATGTAAGGCTGGTCGAACTCGGCGCGCAGCGCGGCCTTCCAGCTGGGTTCGAGTTTGATGCGATCGTCGTCGGTCATGGGGGCATCCAAAAGCAAAGTGCCGCGACACTAGGAAAGCCGGGCCGGCTTGTCAATCGATCCGACCGACGACCGGCAGCTTCGCCGCGGCAGGCCATACTGAGGGGATGACCTGCGCGAGGTAGTCCATGTCCATTCAATGCGAGGTACTGACCGGCGTCGACGGCGCCCGTATCGGCATCGCCACCCTGGATGCGCCCAAGGCGCTCAACGCCCTGACGCTGCCCATGATCGAAATGCTCGACGAACGGCTGCGCGCCTGGGCCAGCGACCCCGGGATCGTCTGCGTGCTGCTGCGCGGCAACGGGCCGAAAGCCTTCTGCGCCGGTGGCGATGTCCGTGCCCTGGTCGAGGCCTGCCGCGAACACCCCGGTAGCGTACCGCCGCTGGCCGCTACCTTCTTCGCCAGCGAATATCGCCTCGACCATCGCCTGCACACCTACCCCAAACCCTTGTTGTGCTGGGGCCATGGCCATGTGCTGGGCGGCGGCATGGGCCTGCTGCAAGGTGCCGCGGTACGCATCGTCACCCCCAGCAGCCGGTTGGCCATGCCGGAAATCAGCATCGGCCTGTATCCGGATGTGGGCGCCAGCTGGTTCCTCGCCCGCCTGCCGGGCAAGCTCGGCCTGTTCCTGGGGCTCACCGGCGCCACGATCAATGCCCGCGACGCACTCGACCTGGGCCTGGCCGACCGTTTCTTCGGCGAACATCAACAGGAGGCGCTGGTCGAGGAACTGCTGCAATTGAACTGGCAAGAACAGACCGCGCTGCAACTCAACAGCCTGCTGAAGGCCGAGCAGCACCGCGCGTGCGCCGAGCTGCCACAAGGCCAGTGGCTGGCACGCCGCGCCGTGATCGACGAAGTGCTCGACGTGGCCGATCCGGTGGCGGCCTGGCGTGCCCTGGCCGGCCTGGCCCGGCATGCCGACCCCTTGCTGGCGGCGGCCGGCCAGCGCCTGCACGAAGGCTGTCCGCTGACCGCGCACCTGGTCTGGGAGCAGATCCGTCGGGCACGCCACCTGTCACTGGCCCAGGTGTTCCAGATGGAATACACCCTGAGCCTGAACTGCTGCCGTCACCCGGAGTTCAGTGAAGGGGTCCGGGCCAGGTTGCTGGACAAGGACAACACCCCGCGCTGGCACTGGCCGGATGTGGCGCAGGTACCGGTGGCGGTGGTGGAGGCGCATTTCAGCAAGGCCTGGGAGGGGCGCCATCCGTTGGCGGAACTGGGATGACGTCAGTGCCCTGTCACCGCGACCAGCCCCGCTCGCCACCCCGGCCCCCATCGGGTCGACGGTCACGGTTGCCCTGCCCGTTGGAGTGCCAGCGATCGCCCCGGCGGTCGTCATTGCGGTAGTCGTGGCGGTCGCGATCGCGCCCGTAGTCGTAGCGCTGGCGGTTGCCGTAGTCGTAACGCGGATTCCCCTGCCAGCGCGGCTGCATGCCGGGCGCCGGATAAGGGCGGTACTGCGGCACCGGCGCCGGCCTGTAGTAACGCGGTGCGGGCTGATAGTAGTAGCGGGTCTGCGGCACCACGTAATAGCGGTCCTGGCGGTAGTAGCCTGGGTAAACGTAGCGATCGCTGGTGTAGTAGTCGCTGCGGTAATAGCCGCCGCTCCCGTAATAAGGCGCGCAGCCGGAAATCAGCAGTCCAAGCAGGACGACGAGCAGGATTCGTGGGTACATGGCGGCCTCCTGGACCGCAGGGGTGCCCGGCACAGCGGCGCTGGCGAGCGTCGACGACAAGCTGTTGGTCGACACTGGATAAGACCATCGCGACAGGGTTCAGTGCCATTTGCGCAACAAATTGAAACAGGTCCTATACCCCTGAAAAACATGCAGTCATTTTTCAGTCATCTCACTAGAATGTGGCCACCGGCACACTTCACGGGAAGATCATGCCCTCGCCTTCCGCCCTGTTCTCGCAACGCTCTCTGATCTTCGCCCTGCTGCTGTTGCTGGCCGGCGGCTTCCTGGCCACCTCGCTGCTCGGCTACTATGCCTCGCGGGGGGCGATCCGCGACGGCATCGTCAATACCGAGCTGCCACTGACCTCCGACAGCGTCTACTCGGAGATCCAGAAGGACCTGATCCGCCCGGTGCTGATCGCCTCGATGATGGCCCAGGACACCTTCCTGCGCGACTGGGTGCTGGCCGGCGAGCAGGACACCGGGCGCATCACCCGCTACCTGGGCGAGGTGATGGGCAGCCAGGCCACTTGCACCAGTTTCTTCGTCTCCGACCGCAGCCTCACCTACTACCAGGCCAAGGGCGTGCTCAAGCAGGTCCAGGCCGACGCCTGGCGCGACGCCTGGTACTTTCGCCTGCGCCAATCGAGCAAGCCCTACGAGATCAACGTCGATCTGGACATGGCCAACCAGGACAAGCCGACCGTGTTCATCAACCACCGCGTGCTCGACTACCAGCAACGCTTCATCGGAGCCGCCGGCGTGGGCCTGAGCGTGGAGTCAGTGGTCCGCCTGATCGACGACTACCAGCGGCGCTACCAACGCGCCGTTCTGTTCTCCGATGCCCAGGGCAAGGTGCTGCTGACCAGCTCCGACGGCGGCCCCCATGGCCTGCGCGCCGGACAGCAACTGGCCGACAGCAGCCAGTGGCAGGACCTGCTGGCACGCATGCCGACGCCCGCCACCGGCAGCCACGAATACACCGACAACGACGGCCACAGCCACTTCCTCAATGTGCGCCTGCTGCCGGAACTGGGCTGGTACCTGCTGGTGGACAAACGCGAGACCGGCGCCCTGGACCGCATCCGCCAGTCGCTGTACCTGAACCTGGCGATCTGCGCCATGATCACCCTGGTGGTCCTGTCGCTGCTCAACGCCATGGTCAAGCGTCACCAGGACAACGCCGAGGCGCTGGCCACCCTCGACAGCCTCACCGGCCTGCCCAATCGCCGCAGCTTCGACCTGCTGGCCGGCCAGGCGCTGGTCGAGGCCCAGCGCGACAGCGCGCCGCTGGTCGCCCTGCTGATCGACCTCGACCACTTCAAGACCCTCAACGACACCCATGGCCACCTGGCCGGCGACGAAGTGCTGCGCCAGTTCGCCAATGTGCTGCAGGGCAGCCTGCGCCAGTCCGATATACTCTGCCGCTGGGGCGGCGAGGAGTTCGTCGTGCTGCTGCGCGAAGCCGAAGGCCGCCAGGCCATCGAAGTTGCGGAAAAGATCCGCCGGCGCACCGAGCAACTGACCTTCAGCCATGCCGACCAGCCAATACGCCTGACCGTGAGCATCGGCCTGTCCGCCCTGCAGCGCGACGACAGCCTGCACAGCCTGCTGACCCGCGCCGACCACGCGCTCTATCGTGCCAAACAAGGCGGACGCAACCGTGTCTGCAGCGAAATGCCCGGAACCGACCATGCCTGATCCTCGACACTGTCCCGCCTGCGGCGCCCTCAACCGGTGCGGCCTGGCCGACCCGCGCAACGCCACGCAAGGCTGCTGGTGCTTCGAAGTGGCCATCGACCCAACGGTGATCGAGGCATTGCCCGCCGAGCTGCGTGACAAGGCCTGCCTGTGCCCGCGCTGCGCACAGGTGGACGAGCAGCTCAAGGCAGCACCAGCACGCACGATCCGCTAGACTGCGCGCCGATTTCCCGCAAGCGACCCGCCCCATGCGCCTCGACCGATTCCTCGGCAACCTGCCCTGTTACAACCGCCAGCAAGTACGCTTGCTGCTGGCGCAGCGGCGCGTGCGCGTGGATGGCCTGCCGACCGCCGACCCGTTGCTGGAGGTGCGTGAATTCAGCCGCGTCGAGGTCGATGAGCAGGTGCTCCAGGCCGGTCGTCCGGCGCGCTACCTGATGCTGCACAAGCCCACCGGTTGCGTCAGCGCCACCCAGGACCCGCAGCACCGTACCGTGCTAGACCTGCTGCCGGCAGAGCTGCGCGATGACCTGCACATCGCAGGACGCCTGGACTACAACACCACCGGGCTGATGATCCTGACCAACGATGGCCAGTGGTCGCGGCGCCTGACCCAACCACGGACCAAGCAACCCAAGACCTACCTGGTGCACACCGAGGACGAAATCGGTGCACATTACATCGAACGGTTCCGCGAAGGGTTCTACTTCGCCTTCGAAGACCTCACCACCCTGCCCGCGCAGCTGGACATCCTCGGACCGCGCAGCGCGCGCCTGGTCATCGTCGAGGGCCGCTATCACCAGGTGAAACGGATGTTCGGACACTTCCAGAACAAGGTGGTGGGGCTGCATCGGGAAAGCATGGGGGCGATCACACTGGACCCGATATTGCATCCGGGAGCGTTCAGGGCGCTGACCGCCGAGGAAATCGCCTCGGTCTGAGCGGACTCGCCATTCGGCGGTTTCCCACGAAAGATTGCTCCAACGACACTTGCGCGATCCCGCCCGCGCTGCTTGACTGCTAACTCGTCGGTCTGCATGTGACTCAACGGTCACAACCGCAGTCCAAGACGCCCTTTACCGGCCACCCGGGGTCTCGATGCCCTGGGGCACGGTAATCGCCCGCACAACAATACCGTCGACTACACGCGTCAAGGATCGACACAAGGGCCCACCGGTTTCAGTTCCAGGCGAATGCCTACCTGTCATAAAGCACGTGCACCCTGATGGCCTGTCCGGTCGATTCGGCGCCCAGCCCGCCTGCCGATCGCACACGCCACAAGGTGACGCGAATACCCTTTTTGCGCCAGGAGTCGATGACATGAGGCCAGAAATCGCTGTACTTGATATCCAAGGGCAGTACCGGGTTTACACGGAGTTCCATCGCGCGCAAGGCGCCGAAAAGACGATCATCCTGATCAATGGCTCGTTGGCGACCACGGCGTCCTTTGCACAGACAGTGCGCAACCTGCACCCGCAGTTCAACGTGGTGCTGTACGACCAGCCGTATGCCGGCAAGTCCAAACCGCACAACCGCCATGAACGGCTGCTGACCAAGGAGACCGAGGCGCACATCCTGCTCGAACTGATCGAGCATTTCCGTGCCGACCATGTCCTGTCGTTCTCCTGGGGCGGTGCCTGCACCCTGCTGGCGCTGGCGCACCAGCCGCGGCTGGTGAAGAAGGCCATCGTCAGTTCGTTCTCGCCGGTGATCAACGAACCGATGCGCGACTACCTGGACCGCGGTTGCCAGTACCTGGCCGCCTGCGACCGCTACCAGGTGGGCAACCTGGTCAACGACACCATCGGCAAGTACCTGCCGTCGCTGTTCAAGCGTTTCAACTATCGCCACGTCAGCAGCCTGGACAGCCATGAATACGCGCAGATGCACTTCCACATCAACCAGGTGCTCGACCACGACCTGGAACGGGCGCTGAAGGCTGCGCGCAACATCGACATTCCGGTGCTGTTCATCAACGGCGACCGCGACGAGTACACCACCGTCGAGGATGCCCGCCAGTTCAGCCGGCATGTGGGGCGTAGCCAGTTCAGCGTGATCCAGGGCGCCGGCCACTTCCTGGACATGGAGCACAAGACCGCTTGCGAGGATACTCGCAGCGCGATGCTCGGTTTCCTCAAGCCGGCGCTGCGCGAATCCCGCCCCCGCTTCACACAGGAAACCGGGCAGCATGCACTGGCCATCTGAGCGCATCGGCGTCCTGTAGCCCTCGATACCCGCAGGCTACGGGCCGCCGACAGGCTTTTTTACAGCCGTGGGCTTCTCATTCGGGGAGGGTTCTGGTAAAAAGTCGTGCTTCGAAGCGGGTATAGTTTATTGGTAAAACTATAGCTTCCCAAGCTATTGAGGAGGGTTCGATTCCCTCTACCCGCTCCAACTCGCATTCCCCGCACGACGTTCCGGTAACGTCGTCGCTGTCAAAAGGAGCCTCGGCTCCTTTTTTCGTTTCCAGCGTTCCTTTCTTGATCTGGCCCATGGCCAGCGCCGCGCCGATTGGCTTGAATGCCCAGTGATTCGCGGCGCATAACCGCTAAGCTTTCTGAAACATTTCCAAAGGATTGCGCATGTTTCTCTCCCGCTGGCTACCGGGCCTGGCCAACCTGTTGCACTACCGCCGCGAGTGGTTCCACGCTGACCTGCAGGCCGGCCTGTCGGTGGCCGCCATTCAGATACCCATTGCCATCGCCTATGCGCAGATCGTCGGCCTGCCACCGCAGTACGGCTTGTACGCCTGCGTGCTGCCGATGATGGTCTATGCCCTGATCGGCAGTTCACGGCAACTGATGGTCGGCCCGGATGCCGCCACCTGCGCCATGATCGGCGGGGCCGTGGCACCGCTGGCCATGGGCGATGCGCACCGCATCGCCGAGCTGTCGGTGATCGTCACCGTGCTGGTGGGCGTGATGCTGATCGCCGCCGGGGTGGCGCGGGCCGGTTTCATCGCCAGCTTCTTCTCGCGGCCGATCCTCATCGGCTACCTCAACGGCATCGGCCTGAGCCTGCTCGCCGGGCAGTTGTCGAAGGTGGTGGGTTTCAAGATCGAAGGCGATGGGTTCATCCTCAGCCTGATCAACTTCCTCCAGCGCCTGGGCGAGATCCACTGGTTGACCCTGGCCATCGGCCTGGCCGGGCTGGGCCTGCTGATCTGGCTGCCGCGACGCTACCCGCGACTGCCGGCGGCACTGGTGACCGTGGTAGTGTTCACCGCCCTGGCCGGGCTGTTCGGCCTTGACCGTTATGGGGTAGCGATCCTAGGCCCGGTGCCGGCGGGCATCCCGGAACTGGCCTGGCCGCAGAGCAGCCTGGCGGAAACCAAGAGCCTGCTGCGCGACGCCCTGGGTATCGCCACCATCAGTTTCTGCAGCGCCATGCTCACTGCCCGCAGCTTTGCCGCCCGCCACGGCTACGCGATCAACGCCAACCACGAGTTCCTCGCCCTGGGCGTGAGCAACCTGGCCGCCGGCATATCCCAGGGCTTCGCCATCAGCGGCGCCGATTCGCGCACCGCGGTCAACGACATGGTCGGTGGCAAGAGCCAGCTGGTGGGCATCATCGCCGCGCTGGTGATCGCCCTGATCCTGCTGTTCTTCACCGCGCCCATGGCCTGGATTCCCCAGGCTGCGCTGGGCGCAGTGCTGCTGATGGCCGGCTGGGGGCTGATCGACGTGAAGTCGCTCAAGACCATCCGCAAGCTCAGCCGCTTCGAGTTCTGGCTGTGCCTGCTGACCACGGTCGGCGTGCTCGGCCTGGGCGTGTTGCCGGGCATCGTGTTCGCCGTGACCCTGGCCATCCTGCGCCTGCTCTACAGCATCTACCAGCCCACCGACGCCGTGCTGGGCTGGGTGCCGGGCATCGAGGGCCAGGTGGACGTGCGCCAGCACAAGGACGCCCGCACCGTACCGGGCCTGGTGGTGTACCGCTTCGACGATGCGATCCTGTTCTTCAATGCCGACTACTTCAAGATGCGCCTGCTCGAAGCCGTGCAGGGCGTGGAAAAGCCGCAGGTGGTGCTGTTCGACGCCGAAGCTGTGACCAGTATCGACGTCAGCGGCGTGGCGGCCCTGCGCGAGGTACGCGACACCCTCGCCGCCCAGGGCATCCACTTCGCCATCGCCCGCGCCCGCGGCACCTTCCTGCGCATGCTGGTGCGTTCCGGGATGGCGCGGGAAATGGAAGAGAAGCTGCTGTTCGGCTCGGTACGGGCGGGGATTCGGGCGTATCGGGTTTGGCGCAACAGGGCTCGGCGAGAGGGAGAGGCGGATTGAGGGAGAGGGACTACATCACTAACTGAAGGGAATGACATAACCGCGCTCGTAATGATCAGTACGCTTCGAGGATCACCATCAATCTCAGAAAAGGAGCACGGTAGCCATATGAGCCACCACTTCGAAGAGCTTATGGAAAGCGTTGAACAGATGGATGAGATCATCCATGGCAAACGCCTCCCCTCCCGCCAGTTCGAAATCGACGCCCTTCAGTTCAGGAACATCCGCAAGGCGACCGGGCTATCCTTGGTACGCTTTGCCAAGATGATCGACGTGCAGGTGGCCACCCTGCGCAAATGGGAACAATGACCCCTGGGTAGGAACTTTTGACCTCATGTAGGCGACCAGGTGCCAGACGATAGCCTTGCAGCGCCTATAAGACCGAGCGCCGCCCGCGCGGCGCATCGCGACGCAAGGCCGCTCCTACATCTGTTTCGGGCCAGTCAATCCTGTGCTATTACCGGGTCCGCCTTGTGGGTACGACGCGGTTTCAGCGTGAGCACTACTGGCGCTTCACCTGTCTCAAGACAGGCACCAAGGCGGGCAACCATGGCCTGACAGGTTCGGCACGTTGCAACAAATGTAGGAGCGGCCTTGCGTCGCGATGCGCCGCGCGGGCGGCGCTCGATCTCATAGGCGCAGAGGATCTATCGCCGAACGCTTACGGCACACAAGCCCGCGCCACAGCCTGCGTCCCCTGCCCAAGCAAGCTGATCAACCCACAGGGCAGGCTCCCGCGCCACTGCAGGTAGTCATGGCCGGCAGGAAACTCCACCTGTTCCACCCGGTACCCCTTGGCCAGCAGCACGTCGCGCAGATGACGGTTGGTATCGAGGATCCTCGGGCCTTCGAACAGCCCCGCCTGCAGGTAGAACCGCAGCGGCTGGCGCGGCGCCTTGATGTACTCGCGGGTCAACCAGCCAGGCTCGTCACCGGCCATCGGCCACCAGTAGGAACCGGACATGCTCAGCACATTGCCGAACAATTCCGGGTGCGTGAGGCCCATGTAGGCCGACGCCAGGCCGCCATAACTGGACCCGGCGACCACGGTGCGCGAAGCCGGCGCCGCCAGTCCCTGGCGGCTGGCCCAGGGCATCAGCTCTTCGGCCATGAACCGGGCGAACAGTGGGTTGGGCGGCAACTCCCGCTCACGGCTTTCACTGCTGGGGTTGGCGATGATCAGCGCCACGGTGGGTGGGATCAGGCCGTCGGCCATCAGGTTGTCGAGTATCGTCGGGGTCGGCACCTGGCGGGTGTAGGCATGGGCATCGAACAGCACCAGCAAGGCCTGGTCAGCCTTGCCCGGGCGCCAGCCCGCCGGGCGGTAGAGGTAGATATCGCGCTCGTTGCCCAGCACCTCGCTGGCCAGGCGCTTGCGCTCCAGGCTGCCACGGGCCACCCCGGCACGCTCGGCCACCCACGGCTGGGGCGCCGCATCCGCAAGCTCCAGGCGTGAGCGCGATAACCAGGCATCGCCGCTGGCGTCGGCAAAGGTGTTGGGGTTGAGCGGGTCGCGCCGGGTGCTGGCGAGGATCACCCGACGGTCGTCGGATACCGGCACATCCGGCGCCATCTGGTAACTCAGGCGGGTGGCCGCTGGCACCTCGAAGCTGTGGAACCAGACATCGCTCGCACCCAGCCGGGACAGAGGTTCGTGATTGCCAGAAGGCGCACCGAACATCCGCACATTGTCCCGTGCGCCACGCCAGAGGAAAGTGACCAGCCGCTTGTCCGGCTGCCCTGGAATTACTTCGACCAGCGGCGTCCCTTCGCCCGCACGTGCCTTCCAGAACGCATCGGTGCCTCCACCAGACGCCAGTTGCTGCTGCAGAGCACGCATTGTCGGGCTGAGCAGGGGCGCAGCAGTTCGACGTTGCTCGCTGGCCGGCTGCACCTGCTCCAGGCTCAGGCTGAAGCGTTCCGCCGGGCGGATCGCCAAGGGTTCGGCGCGCACACCGTAGCGGCCATCCTGCGGCGCGACGAACAGGAACTCGCGGGGTTGATCCAGGCCGTCGATCAGCAGGCGCAACGGCCGCCCCTCGGTATCCAGCAGGCGCAGGCTGACATCACCATCGACCCGACCACGCACCAGGTCCCCCGCCTTGAGAGCCAACTGCCAGAGTGGCGGATGCGCTGTGTCGACCTGGCCGGCGACCGGTTTTCCAACCTCGAGATCGGCGTGCGCGGCCGCCAGGGCCGCATTCGAGCAGACTGCAGTCAGCAGCCATGCACCACTCAAGCGCTTGAATTGCTGCATGCCCACCTCAGAAGTCGACACTGGCGGAAAGCTTGAGCGTGCGGGGTTCACTGACGGTGGCATAGCCATCGTTGAACACGCCGGCCCAATAGGCGCGGTTCTCGACGTTCTCCAGGCTGGCGCGCAGGGTCACCTCCTTGCTCAGCACCTTGGTCGCGTAGCGCGCGCCGAGGTCGTAGCGGGTCCACTGCGGGATCTTCAGCTGGTTGGCGGAATCGAGGTACTGGGAACTGCTGTGGATACCCAGGGCGGTCAAGGTCAGGCCCTCGACCCCGGGCAGGTCCCACTCGGCACCAAGATTGGCCGACCAGGCCGGCACGCCGCGGGCGGTGTTGCCGTCCATGGCGCCATTGGCGGTCTTGCTCAGCACCGCACGGGTGTAGGTCACGCCACCGAGCAGGCGCACGCTGGGGACGACTTCGCCGAACATCGTCCACTCCACGCCACGGTTACGCTGCTCGCCGTCATCGTTGTAGCGATTGCTGGGCTTGTCGTAGATCATGCTGGGCTTGTCGATCTGGAACACCGCCAGCGTGTGGGTGAAGTCGCCCAGGTCCCACTTCACCCCGGCCTCCATCTGCTTGGCGACATAGGGCGCGAACTGCTCGCCGTAGTTGGCGGCCTTCTGGTCAGTGACCATGCC
Source organism: Pseudomonas mosselii (assembly GCF_003205295.1). Classification (GTDB taxonomy): domain Bacteria; phylum Pseudomonadota; class Gammaproteobacteria; order Pseudomonadales; family Pseudomonadaceae; genus Aquipseudomonas; species Aquipseudomonas mosselii_B. Next base: position 104,668 of record NZ_QJRP01000010.1, on the reverse strand, counting down.
GCCCTGGGTCAGGCCCTCGATGTAGTTGGCATACAACGACACCGGCGCTTCCCAGGGCTTGAGCACGATGCCCACGGCCGGAGTCAGCTTGCGCTCGTCGTACGAAGGATTGCTCATCTTCTGCCGCACGCGCTGGGAGCGAACCCCCAGGGTGAGCAGCACACGCTCGTCCAGGAAGCCCAGGGTATCGGCCACGGCAAAGCTCGACAGGGTGTTGTCACCGGTCTTGGTGCTGCTGCCGTGGTCGCCGGCGATGATCGCCTTGCCCGGGTGGTAGATGTTGGTGGGGTACTTGGCTCCGGTGACGGTTGGCGCACGGCCGATATCCTGGTGCAGCAAGGTAGTGCTGAGCACCATCTGGTGGCTGACCGGGCCGGTCATGAAGTTGCCGCGCAGACCAGCCTCGGTGGACAGGCTGTGGGTGTAGCCGGCCTGGTTGTAGGTTTCGCCCGTGGCCGTGCCGTCGGCCTTGTTCACCACCACACGCGTACCGTTGAGGAAACCATCGTAGCGGGTTCGCGCGCCACCGACGCTGGCGTAGGCGGTCCAGCTGTCATCGAGCTGGTACTCGCCACGCACTACCACGGCCTTGCTGATCTGCCGGGCGTGGATACCTTCGAGGATGTTGGTGTCTGGCTTAGGTGCGCGGGTCACGTGCTTGAGGCCGCTGAAGCCGGCCATCATCGGGCTGCCGTTTTCGAGCCTCTCGTGGTTTTCGTAGGCATCCAGTTCAAGCTTGAAGTCGTCGCCACGGTAATCCAGGGCCAGCGCCGCCAGGGTACGGTCCTTGGACTGTTCGTCGACACCCGTGTCGCCGCTGCCGTAGACGCCATTGAAACGAATGCCGAAGCGGCCATCGGCAAAACGTCGGCCGACATCGATGTGCTCGGCGACATAACCATCGGACACGTAGCTGGTGGTCAGGCGGGTCAGCGGCGCATCGCCGGCGCGTTTGGGCACCAGGTTGACCACCCCGCCCACGCCACCGTTGGGCGCCATGCCATTGAGCAGCGCACCCGGCCCCTTGAGCACCTCGACACGCTCGAGGAATTCGGTCGGCACATGGCCGTCGGGCGCCAAGCCGTAGAGGCCACCCAGCGCCAGCTCGGTGGAGTCCAGCGCATAGCCACGGATCATGAAGTTTTCGTAGGCATGCCCTTCACCGGTGCTGAAGCGGATCGACGGATCATTGCGCAACACCGCGCCGACCGTGCCGCTCTGCTGGTTCTCGATGGTCTTGGCGGTGTAGGCGGTGACGCTGAAGGGGGTGTCCATCAGGTCGCGGTTGCCCAGCATGCCGATGCGCGCGCCACGGGCCACCTGACCACCGCTGTAGCTTTCCGGCAGGTCGCTGTTGAAACCCGAGGCATTGACCGTGGTCGCCCCCAGGGTCAGGGCACCCTGGTCGCTCGGGCCGCGCAGGATGATCACGCCGTTTTCTTCCACCGCCACCAGGTCGCTACCGACCAGCAGCTGGCGCAGGGCCTGCAGCACTGTGTAGCGGCCCTGCAAGGCAGGCGCGCTACGCCCGGCCAGTACACGGCTGTCGGCGGCGATCGCCACCCCCGATGCATGGGCCAGGGCATGCACCGTGGCCTCCAGCGACTGACCCGGCAGGTCGAGGTTCAGCGGCTGGCTATCAGCCAGGGCGAAGCCGCTGCCGCCGAGGGCGCAGGCCAGGGCCAGGCGCCGCAGGGTGCCGGGGAAGCGGGAGGAGAAAAACGACATGATCGGTCCTTGCAGGAGGTGGGTTCACTGCTGATGACGCGGCAGCGGCGGTTTACCCCTCAAAACAATTCCGCAGGCTTTCAGCGCGGCGCGACCAGGCGCTGCGCACCCTGCTCCAGCAGCCTGACCGGCAGGATCCCCGGCAACGCCTCGAGCAACACTTCGGGACGGTCGCTCGGGAAACTGCCCGTCAAGCGCAGGTTGGCCACCCCCGGATCGACCCGGACGGTCCGCCCGACATAGGCATTGAGCTCGCCGATCACCTCGACCAGCGGCTGGTCGGTGAACGACCACCAACCCCGCTGCCAGTGCGTCAGGTCCGGGCCGAACCGGCCACCGGCACGCAAGCTGCCCAACCGCCCCTGGCCATCCAGGCAGATGCGTTCGCCGGCCTGCAGCACCTGCTCGCCACCTTGCAGATCGCGCACCTGGACCCGCCCCCTGGCCACCGCCACCTGGACACGGTCACCACGGTCGCTGACCGTGAAGGCGGTGCCCAGCACCTGCACCACGCCCAGGCGCGTGCTGATCAGAAACGGTCGCCACAGCTCATGGGCGACATCGAAGAACACGTTGCCGTGCAGCAGCAGGACCTGACGCTGGCCATGATCGAAACGCACGCGCAGGTTGCTTTCGGCCGCCACCAGCAACTGGCTGCCATCCGGCAGTGACAGGGCCTGCGGCGCTTGCGCGTGGGCCGTCTGCAGGTCCTGGCGCAACGGCACGGTGCGCTTGTACATCCAGCCCAGCCAGCCCCCCGCGGCCAGCAGCACGGCTAGCGCGCCGCCCTGGCGCAGCACCCGCCGACGACCGGTATCGCAGGCGTGCGGCTGCAACGCGCCACGCAGTTGCGGCGCGAGGCGGTGAACCAGCTGCCAGCGTTGCTCGGCTTCCAGCCAGGCGCGCTCATGCTCGGCGCTGCGCCCGCGCCAGCGCTGCGCCAGGCCGTGAGTCTTGCGCACGCGTTCGGGATCGTCCCCTTGCAGCGCCGCCAGGTAGACCAGCGCCTGCTGCACCTTGCGCGGAGCGGACGGCTCAGTCATGACGGCTCGCCAGGCGCAACTCGGACAGGTCGAAGACCGCCCGGGCGATATGCAGCTCGACCGACTTGGCCGACAGCTCCAGGGCCTCGCACACCTCTCGATGACTGTGGCCGTGCAGGCGCACGCGGACGAACACCTCACGACGCAGCCTGGGCATGCGTTCGATGCGGGCGATCAAGTGCTGCAACTGTTCGCGCGCGATAATGATCTCTTCCACGCTGGGGCTGAGCCAATCGGCCCGTGCCAACCAATCTTCCAGCGCCGCCAGTTCAGTGCTGCGCCGGCGGTACTGGTCGATGCACAGGTTACGCGCCGCCTGGAACAGCAAGGCCCGGGCATTGATCACCGGTGCGTTGAGCGCATGGGCATAGGCCTGGGCGAAGCTGGACTGGGCGATGTCGGCGGCGTCGTCAGGATTGCGCAGCCGCCCGCAGAGATAGCGGCGCAGATCGCTGTAATGGGCGAGCAGATCGTCGACGGCCGCCTTGAGGGCCGGCCGGGCGTGCCAAACGCTGGAAAGGGAGGTCATTGCGGATGTGGCGAGGGCCGTTAATAGGAATCCCTATCATTCTCACACATGCCAATCGGCCATCGCTAGTGTCCTGTCTCGGAAATACGTTCTCTTTTGGCGAGTGGCTTGGGTGTTCGGCCAAGGCGCCGCGACGAGTCATAGCAGGGCTATGGCGAGGAGTGGCAACGCCGGCCGGGCGCCCAAGACGCCGCCAAAAGTGAACAGCTTATTTCCGAGACAGGACACTAGCATCATCTTGTCGATCAGTAACCCAGCTTGCGCAGCAACTGACCCTCGTTCTGCGGCAACGGCCGGCCGTAGAAACGCATCAGCTCAGCGGCGCGGTTGGTGAAGATGCCATCGACGCCGGCTTTCATCGCCTTGTCGAAATCCACCGCCTCGTCGAGGGTGTACACGTGCACCAGCAGGCCCTTGGCATGGCTGGCCTGGTTCATCCACGGCTGGATCAGGTCGGAATAACTCTGCTCTCCCAGGTGGGTACGGATCGCCGAAGGGCCGGTGCCGATCGCGCCGCCGGCCTTGGCGTAGTCGAGCCAGCGCTCGAACTCGGCACGATCCTTGGGCTGCTGGCGAGCGTAGAAGGCCGACTTGTCCTGCTCGCCGGACTCGGCGAAGTCCTGCCCGGAGGCCGGTTCGATGCTGCCCTTGGCCACCCACAGCAAGAGGATCTTCGGTACCTGCGGCATGGCTTCGTGCAACAGCTTGAGGCTGTTGCGGTCGAAGGTCTGCAACACCACCCGGCCCGGTTTGTCGAGCCAGCCGCGGGCTTCGAGGCGCTTCTTCAGGTCCTGTTCGATGCCGGGGAACTGGGCCGGTTCCTTGGTCTCGATATACAGGCCGGGGTGACGCTCGGGGTTGCCTTCGGCGATGTCGATCACCTCGTCCAGGGTCAGGATGCGCTGGCCCTTGAACGCATCCCGGGCACGCTCGGGATAGGCCTTGTTGAACCAACTGCCGGCATCCAACGCCTTGAGCTCGGCCAGGGTGAAAGCGCTGACCGGGCTGGCCTTGCGCGCCGGGTAACGTTCGGCGACGTCGCTGGTGCGCGCCAGCACATCGTCGTGGACCACCACCAGTACGCCATCGCGGGTGCGCTGCAGGTCCATTTCAAGGTAATCGGCGCCCAACTCACGGGCCAGCAGATAAGCTGGCGTGGTGGACTCAGGGGCATCGTACGACGCACCACGGTGGGCGATCACGGCTGGGTGCGGGATGCCCTGCACCTTGGCCAACACCGGGCCATCAGCGGCACAAGCCACGGCGGTGGTCAGCAGCGTGCTCAGGCCGATACTCAATATGAGGGAGTTACTGTTCATTCGACTGTTCCTTGTACAAGTAGGTAGGCTCTAACCGAGCCTTTGCCGTCCACGATGGATCGCGCAGGATGGCAAGCCTCGCATACTCGGCATGGCATGCTAAAGTCGCCCGCGTTTCCCCGCTGCCCACGGATTCCCAATGCCCACACTTGACGCCCTCCTGCCCGCATGGGCCGACCTCAACCAGCGCCATCCCAGCACCGCCCTGCTGCTGGGCAACGGCGCCAGTCGCGCGCTGTGGAAGCCGTTTGGCTACTTTTCGCTGTTCGAGCAAGCCCAGCGGGTCCGACACAAGGCGCTGGGGGTGAGCGACCAGGCGCTGTTCAAGGCCCTGGGCAGCGAGCTGTTCGAGCCGGTGCTCAGCACCCTGAACACCACGGTACGGGCCAATGCCGCGCTGGCGATCAACTCCACCGCGCCGCTGAACCGCTACTACTCAATCAAGGAAGCGTTGATCCATGCGGTGCGCGCCGTGCACCTGCCCTGGCCGCTGTTCCCCGACGCGACACGCACGGCCATCAACCAGGCGCTGCGCCAGTACCGCAACGTCTACACCAGCAACTACGACCTGATCCTGCCCTGGGCCATGGCCCAGGATGCGCAAGGTTTCGCCAGCCTGTTCGACGAGCAGGGTTTCTTCGATGTGCGCCGCAGCCAGGTCGAAGGCACTCGCGTGCTGCACCTGCATGGCGGCATGCACCTACTTAAATTACCCGATGGCAGCACCCGCCAGCGCGGCGCGGAACAGGCCGAGCTGCTCGAAGGCTTCGCCGTCAACATCCCCGGCGAAGTGCCGCTGTTCGTCAACGAGAGCCGCAGCGACGACAAGCTGCGCGCCATCCGCCAGTCGGATTACTTGTCGTGGAGCCTGGGACAGCTGGCCCGTGAACAGGGTGGCCTATGCCTGTTCGGCCAGCATCTGGACGCCAGCGACCAGCACCTGCTCGAGGCCATCCGCCAGGCTCGTCCCCAGCACCTGGCAATCGCTATCCGGCCATTGAGCGAGGCGTCGATCATCAACCAGAAGCAGCACTTTATCGACCGTTTCGCCGATCTTGACCAGGTTCCCCTGCATTTCTTCGATTCAGCCAGTCATCCCTTGGGGCTGGCCGAACTGGCGATTGCGGTACCAGCCAGCCACGCCCGTCGGCATTGAATCGGCAACTTTGCAAATGTAAATAATTCTCGATAAGATCCGCACCCTTTCCTCCACGCCAGCCCGGAAAGCGTGCATGCAGCGCCCCAAGCCCGACCCTGTCGCCCACGGTTTCTATGCCGACATCCTGCATTTCCTGCGCAAGCGCATGGACAATGCCAGCGATGCCGCGGACATGACCCAGGATGTGTTCGCCCAGTGGCTGGGCTACCGGGACCGAGCCAAGGTGGAGCAGCCGCGCGCGTTCCTGTTCCAGGTGGCCCGCAACCTGCTGAGCGACCATTGGCGACGGCAGAAAGTCCGCCACGCGGTGCTGGCCGACGACACCCTGCCCGAGGCGCAGAGTCCGCCAGCCAATGACCCGTTGGACCATGCACAGCAGCAACAACGGCTGAATCAATTGCGCCAGGTGCTCAGCGAACTCTCGCCGCGACGCCGCGAAGCCCTTATGCTCCACCGTTTCGAAGGCCTGACCCAGGCCCAGATTGCCGAACGCATGAACATTTCCGTCAGCATGGTCGAGAAGCACATCGCCGCCGCCCTGCTGCAATGCAAGCAACGCCTGGACAGTGACAACGGCACGGAGCAGTTCCCATGACCACCACCGACGAGCTCGACCCGCGCCCGATCGACGCCCAGGCGGCGAGCTGGTTCAGCCGCAACCGCAACCAGCCCTCGCGCCAAGAGCGCAAGGCGTTCGCCCTGTGGATGCAGACGCCCGAGCACACCCGCGCCTACCGCCAGTTCGAACAGCTCTGGGATGACCTGGCCGCGCTCAAGCAGGCCAACCGCCCCGTGCCCATGCCGGTGCGCCGCGCGCCACGCTGGCGCCCGGCCCTGGCGACCGCGGCGGCCCTGCTCTGCGCGGTGCTGGCGGGCAACCTGGGGGCGGGCAGCACCGCCTTCAGCCAGCGCATCGCCGCCGGCCAGACCCTGCAGACCCTGCATCTGCCCGACGGCAGCCAGCTCTACGTCAACGCCCAGACCCGCCTGCGCCTGGACTTCAGCGCCGAACGGCGGCTGATTCACCTCGACCGCGGCCAGTTGTACATCGAGGTGGCGCCCGACAAGGAACGCCCATTGTTCGTCGACGCCGGCAGCGGCCGAGTGCGCGTGGTCGGTACCGGCTTCGACCTGCGCCGTGGCGAGCGTGAACTGGTGGTGGCGGTCGCCCACGGCCAGGTGGCGTTCGATACGCCGGGCGAACGACAACCGCCCGTGCTGCTCGGTGCCCGTCAGGGCGCCACCTACGACCTGGCACGCGGCAGCCTGACCCGCCACGAACTCGGTGAGCAGCAGGTCGCCGACTGGCGCGAAGGCCATGTGAGCTTCCGCAACCGCGAGCTGGCCAGCCTGGTCGACGAGCTCGGCCTGTATCGCCAGCACCCGGTGGTGCTGGCCGATCCGGCGCTCGGCCGCTACAAGGTGTCCGGCAACCTCGACGTGCACGACCCGGACGCCCTGCTCAATGCCCTGCCCGCACTGTTGCCGGTCAAGACCACCTTGCTTGCCGACGGGCGCCTGCGCATCGAACGACGCTAAAAAATAATTTGAGAATTTTTATCATTCGCAGGTGAGGTTTTGTCGCAACGCCGCGTCTTCCTCCCCGCCTGCCGCGTGATGGCGGGCTTTTTTCCGGCCTTTTGCCGTTTGGGGGAATCCATGTTGTCCGCGTTGCGTCCTTTGCACTGCCTGCCTGCCCGACCCACCCTGCTCGCCCTGTGCCTGGCCATGAGCCTGGCCGCCGAAGCCGCGCCGGTACCCTTCGACCTGCCGGCGCAACCGCTGGCCCGTTCGCTGAGCCAGCTGGCCCAGCAGGCCAAGGTCCAACTGCTGTTCGACGAGGCCCTGCTCGGCAGCGCCCAGGCACCGGCACTCAAGGGTGACTTCGAGGCCGAGGCGGCCATCGGTCGCCTGCTGGTGGGCAGCCGCTTCAGTGTCGTGCGCATGGGCAACACCTACGTGGTGCGCCTGCGCGAGGACGCCCCGAGTGCCGACAACAGCATCCAGCTCGGCGCCTTGAGCATCGTCGGCGACGGCAAGCAGGTGGAACCCGGCAACGTCGGACGTTCGACCCTCGACCAGGAACAGATCGACCGCTACCAGCCGAACAACATCCCCAGCGTACTGGCCACCTTGCCAGGCGTGAACATGGGCGGCTCGGCCAAACCCGGCGGCCAGACCATCAACATCTGGGGCCTGGGCGACGCCGAGGACGTGCCGATGACCCTCGATGGCGCGCCCAAGAGCGGCTTCGAGCGTTACCAGCAAGGCACGATCTTCATCGAGCCGGAACTGATCAAGCACATCGAAGTGGAGAAAGGCCCACATTCGGTGAAGACCGGCAACGGCGGTTTCGGCGGCAGCGTCAACATGGAGACCAAGGACGCCGGCGACCTGCTGCAGGAAGACCGCAACAGTGGCGCCATGCTCAAGTATGGCTATGCCAGCAACGACCATCAGCAGATCTACAGCTCGGCGCTTTTCGGCCGTAGCGATGACAGGCGCTTCGACGGGCTGGTCTATTACACCAAGCGCGACGGCGGCAACCTGAAAATGGCCGACAACCTGCCGGACCCGAACAACCAGTGGCCGGTCAACCCCAAGCGCGTGCCCTACAGCGCCCTGGACCTGGACGGCATGCTGCTCAAGGGCAACGTCCACTTCACCGACGAGCACAGCCTGGGCCTTTCCTACTCGCGCTCCGAAACCGACCGCTGGACCACTTTCGCCGCCACCGCCTACCCGGCGCCACCCTCGGCGGCGGACATCAGGAAGTACGGCTACGAGGGCTCTCTCAAACGCTTCCTGGCCTATCGCACTACCATCGACACCACCTGGTCGGCCACCTACAAGTACCAGCCTATCGAGAATCCCTGGGTCGATTTGCAGGTGAAATACTCCGAGTCCGACACCAAGCAGACCGACGAGCGTGAAGCCACGGCGTTCTTCCAGCCATCCACCGGTGGTCGCAAGATGGACACCGAGTACAAGGACCGCATGCTCGACGTGAAGAACACCAGCACCTTCCTCACCGGCCCGCTGGAACACGCGCTCACCGCCGGCGTGCAGGTTCGTCGCCATGACCGCGACACACAGATGTGGATGCCCGGCAAGACCTATGAAGTGCCCAAGTACAACTATGGCCACTACCAGCCGTACTTCATGCCCAGCGGCCAAGTCGACAGCCAGGGTTACTACCTGCAGGACGCCGTCACCCTGGGCAGCGTGACCATCACGCCTTCGTTGCGCTATGACCACGTCACCAACGAGGGCAAGCCCAACCAGGCGCCCTACTACAACAACCCGGCGGCCGGCCACGACTACAGCGACAAGACCTACAGCGGCTGGTCGCCACGCCTGTCGCTGTTCTGGAAGGCCACCGAACAGACCGTGCTGTTCGCCGACTACAGCAAGACCTGGCGCGCCCCCGTACTGGATGAGCAGTACGAGGTGCAAGGCGTGGGAAGCCGCACATCCACCAGCCGCAACCTCGACCCGGAACGCATCACCGGCGTGCGCGTGGGCAGCATCAGCGATTTCTCCAACGTGTTCGTTCAGGGCGACAGCGCCCAGGTACGCACGACTTTGTTCCGCAACAAGATCACCGATGAGATCTTCAAGGCCACCGGCGTCGGCTGCCAGGAGCAACTGGTCACTGGCGGCAGCATCGCCAACACCTGCGGCGGCGGCCTGATGGGCAATTACCGCAACATCGGCGACGTGGAGTACAAGGGCTTCGAGATCGAGACGTTCTACGACTCCACCTACCTGTTCGGCGCGGTGTCCTACGCCTGGATGGAAGGTCGCCATGAGGGCGCCTACACCAACCCTTGGGGCCCCGACGTGTGGGCCAAGGATGTGCCGGCGCCGAAATGGATCACCACCCTGGGAGTCAAGATTCCGTCCTGGGACGCCCGCGTCGGCTGGACCGCGCAGTTCGTCGGCGCCACCCACCACCTGCCCAGTGACAAGTACTTCGAGGGTCCGGCCAGTGCCCTCGGCGACCGCTACTACGACAACTTCGGCAACGAGAAGTACGAGATTCACGGCCTGTTCGCCAACTGGAAGCCCCAGCAGCCCTACCTCAAGGGCACCGAAGTCAACCTGACCGTGGACAACCTGTTCAACAAGGCCATCCGGCCGGAGCTGTCGGGCGAGAACGCCTATACCCAGGGGCGCAATGCCAAGATCAGCGTGACCCGGTTCTTCTGAGCCTGCGCAAGGGCGATGATGCAACGGACTGCATCACCTGCCGCTTGCCACCCGTTCCTGGGCCCTGGCGACATTTACGTGCATCGCCACGACGGCCAGTTCGTGAAGCGCCTGGGCAACGGCGTGGGTACCCCGTGCCTGCATCCAGGCCAGGATGTCGGCGAGATGCCAGAGCGAAAGACTGCCGTCATGCACCGGGGCCGGGAAAGTGCGGTGATGAGTAAGCATGAGCTTGCGCATGTTCTGTCGGGACACCCCCACCAGCGCCGCCACATCGGTCAGGCCAACCAGGTCCGGACTGGCTTCGATCAGGCGGGCCTCCGGCAAGACCTGCCGGACATTCTCCAGGGCGCTGTGCATCGCTTCCCGCGCAGTCTTGCCCTCGCGGGCGAAGGACAGGGCCAGGCGACCGGGCTGACCGCTACCGACCACCGCGTCATCGCAACCCGCCTCTCCCAGTCGCTCGATCAGTGCATCGACATCCACGCCGTCGTGCAATTGGTACTTGAGGGTGAATTCGTACTCCATCACTTTCGCTCCACTGGCTGATTGACGACCCCACGCATCGACGTGCAGTTGTCCACGACCCGGCGCAACTGGCGAGCGAAAGTGCCCGGATTTCTGGGCGTGCTCCACACGCTGGTGATGCAGAACTCGCCACAGCGACATGCGCGGTCGTTGTTGGGGCAATAAATCCGCCCCCAGCAATGGCCACCCCGCACCGTGACTTTCCAGCCCTGCGCCTCAGCGTGTGTCAGGGACTGCTCGACTTCCGTGACTGGATGGAGGGGACGGGCCATCGATTGATCTCCAGTATGGGCATGGGAAAATGGTTGTCAAGTGACAACCACTCGACGCCGACGGGCGTCACCACAAGCCAGACTAGGTATCAGGAACGCTGCAACAGGCTCGGAAAGGCCCTTCCGGAAACGGCCTAACCGAAACTGGGAAGGTGCTGTAGGTTCAGGCGAGCCAAATCACCCAGCAATCAGGCCATCCGCCTGCAGCAGGGTTTCCAGGCAATGCTCGCGTACCCCATAGAACGCCTTGAGCTCGGCGATCTTCTCCAGCAGCGCCGCATTGTCCTGGGGCTGTCGGCGCTTGACCGCAAGAATCATCTTGTTCTTGTTGGTGTGTTCGAGCGAAATGAATTCGAACACCTTGGTCTCGTAGCCGCAGGCTTCCAGGTAGAGCGCCCGCAGGCTGTCGGTGAGCATTTCGGCCTGCTGGCCCAGGTGCAGCCCGTACTGCAGCATGGGCTGCAACAGGCCGGGGCTGCGCAGTTGCGGACGAACCTGCTTGTGACAGCACGGCGAACACATGATGATCGCGGCGTTGCAGCGAATGCCGGTATGGATGGCATAGTCGGTGGCGATGTCGCAGGCATGCAGGGCGATCATCACGTCGATGGCTTCAGGCACCACGCTGCGCACATCGCCGCATTCGAACACCAGGCCCGGATGCTCCAGCCGCGCGGCGGCGGCGTTGCACAGCTCGACCATGTCCGCACGCAACTCGACCCCGGTGACCTGCGCCTCACGCCCAAGGGTATTGCGCAGGTAGTCGTGAATGGCAAACGTCAGGTAGCCCTTGCCCGAACCGAAATCGGCGACTTTCAGCACCTTTTCCGTACTCACCGGCGCGCCGCTCAAGGCATGGTCGAAGACTTCAATGAACTTGTTGATCTGCTTCCACTTGCGCGACATCGACGGGATCAGCGCGCCCTGCCCATCGGTCACCCCCAGGTCGCGCAGGAACGGCCGCGACAGTTCCAGGTAGCGCTTCTTCTCGCGGTCGTGCCCACCCGCCGCGGTCTCGGGTGGCGCCGACTGGGCCAGGTGGCGGCGCAGCATCGGCTTGCCCTTCTTGCTGAACTCCAGTTGCACCTCGCCGGCGGCGGTGAACAGGTGTGCGTTGCGAAAGCTCTCCGGCAGCAGTTCGGCCACCAGCGTCTGCGCCGGGTCCAGCCCCAGGTTGCGAGTGATGTCGCGGGTCTGGTGACGGTAGACCAGCGACAGGCAAGCCTGGCCCTTGATCTGCACCGGCTTGGCGATGATCCGTTGCAGGGTCTGGTCGGCGCCGACATGACGGGCCAGCACCAGTTTGCTCAGGCTGCCATCGGCCAGGGCGTCGGCGAGCAGGTTCAGGAACTGGGCACGCGCGTCCGGCGCGGTGGGGGCGGAAGAAGGGGACGACATGGGAACGGGTGCCTCGGAATGCGGGGAGCGCGATGCGCAATGCCGGGCATTCTACGTCGATGTCAGCCCATCGCGAACCCCTGTGGGAGCGGCTGGCCCGCCCCCCACGACAGCAGGTATCGGTTCAGGCCACGAATCAGTCGAGAATCACCAGGCGGTTGGGCAGCTCGTTACGCGCATGGGTGGGCGGCACATGTTCGCTGAGCAGCTCGCCGCAGGCCTCGATGCACTCGACGAAGCCCTGCAGGGTATGGCCCTGGCGCACCTGGTCGGTGAAGCGGGCGACGATCGCCTCGCGCGCCTGCTCCGGCAGGTGCCGCGCGATGCCTTCGTCAACCAGGATCTCGACATGACGCTCGGCTTCACTGACGAAGATCAGCACCCCCGTGGCACCGGCGGTACGCTGCAGGTTGAGCTCGAGAAACTGCTGGCGGGCCAGGCCCGACGCACGCCTGCGCCGCAGCAGCGACGGCACCACCCAGGCCGCCACGCGCGGGTGGCGCAGCAGCAGGCACAGGCTGATGAAAGTCATCATCTGCGCCAGCAGCAGGCCATTGACGCCGATACCACCCAGCCACAGGTGCAACGCGCCCGGGATCAGCAAGGCCAGCAGGGCGGCCCAGAGCAACGGCAGGTAGGGGAAGTCATCGCCGCGGCGGGCCAGCACGGTCACCAGCTCCGCATCGGTACGCCGCTCGGCGCGGGCGATCGCTTCGGCGATCTGGCGCTGTTCGTATTCGGTCATGCCATCGTCTCTCGAGCGTTCTTATCGTTGTTATCCCGGCAATCGGGTGGGCGAGAGTGTATCTCAACAAACGCCTCATATAAGGCATAATCCGCGACTGCGCCGGATCATGGATGAATGATCCGCAGAACCGCCAGCGGACGCGACAACAACAGGCGTACGAAACGTCTCGGCCAGCCGCATATCACTCGACAACGGAATTGATGATGAAACTGTCTTTGCTGGGCCTGGCCATGGGCCTTGCCAGTCAGGCGGCCCTTGCCGCCCCCTCCGCCGCGCCCCTGCAAGACAAGCAGGCGTTCATCGACCATCTGGTCGGCCAGATGACCGAAGCCGAGAAGATCGGCCAACTGCGCCTGATCAGCATCGGCCCCGAGATGCCCCACGAGAAGATCCGCGAGGAAATCGCCGCCGGACGCATCGGTGGCACCTTCAACTCGCGTACCGCCCCCGAGAACCGGCCGATGCAGGACGCGGCCATGCGCAGCCGCCTGAAGATCCCGATGTTCTTTGCCTACGACACCATCCACGGCGAACGCACCATCTTCCCGATCGGCCTGGGCCTGGCCTCGTCCTGGGACATGGACGCCATCGCCAAGGTCGGCCGCACCTCGGCCATCGAGGCCGCCGCCGACTCGCTGGACATGACCTTCGCGCCGATGGTCGACATCGCCCGTGACCCGCGCTGGGGCCGTACCAGCGAAGGCTTCGGCGAAGACACCTACCTGACCTCGAAGATCGGCCAGGTGATGGTCAAGTCGTTCCAGGGTTCGAGCCCGGCCAACCCCGACAGCATCATGGCCATCGTCAAGCACTTCGCCCTGTACGGCGCGGTGGAGGGCGGGCGCGACTACAACACGGTCGATATGAGCCTGCCGAAGATGTACAACGACTACCTGCCGCCCTACCGCGCCGCGCTCGACGCCGGTGCCGGCGGGGTAATGGTGGCGCTGAACTCGATCAACGGCGTGCCGGCCACCTCCAACACCTGGCTGATGAACGACCTGCTGCGCAAGGAGTGGGGCTTCAAGGGCGTGACCATCAGCGATCACGGTGCCATACAGGAGCTGATCCGCCATGGCGTGGCCCGCGACGGCCGTGAAGCGGCCAAGCTGGCGATCAAGGCCGGCATCGACATGAGCATGAACGACACGCTTTACGGCGAGGAGCTGCCGGGGCTGCTGAAGTCCGGCGAAGTCAGCCAGGCCGAACTGAACCAGGCGGTGCGTGAAGTGCTGGGCGCCAAGTACGACATGGGGCTGTTCAAAGACCCCTATGTGCGCATTCCCAAAGCCGAAACCGACCTGAAGGACTACTACGCCGAGGACCGCCTGCACCGTGACACCGCTCGTGACGTGGCACGCCGTGGCCTGGTGCTGCTGGAAAACCGCGAGCAGACCCTGCCGCTGAAAAAGTCCGGCACCATCGCCCTGGTAGGCCCGCTGGCCGATGCGCCGATCGACATGATGGGCAGCTGGGCCGCTGACGGTAAACCCCAACACTCGGTCACCGTGCGCGAGGGCCTGCGTCGCGCCGTCGAAGGCAAGGCCAAGCTGGTCTACGCCAAGGGTTCGAACGTGACCGGCGACAAGGCCATGTTCGACTACCTGAACTTCCTCAACTTCGACGCCCCGGAAATCGTCGACGACCCACGCCCTGCCGCCGTGCTGATCGACGAAGCGGTCAAGGCCGCCAGGCAGTCGGATGTGGTGGTGGCCGTGGTCGGCGAGTCCCGTGGCATGTCCCACGAGTCGTCGAGCCGTACCACCCTGGAGATCCCGGCGGTGCAACGCGACCTGATCAAGGCGCTGAAAGCCACCGGCAAGCCCCTGGTGCTGGTGCTGATGAACGGCCGTCCGCTGTCGATTGCCTGGGAGCGCGAGCAGGCCGATGCCATCCTCGAGACCTGGTTCAGTGGCACCGAGGGCGGCAACGCTATCGCCGATGTGCTGTTCGGCGACTACAACCCGTCCGGTCGCCTGGCCATCACCTTCCCGCGCTCGGTCGGGCAGATCCCGATGTACTACAACCACATGCGCATTGGCCGGCCGTTCACCCCGGGCAAGCCGGGCAACTACACCTCGCAGTACTTCGAGGAGCCGAACGGCCCGCTGTACCCGTTCGGCTACGGCCTGAGCTACACCAGCTTCGAGCTGTCGGGGCTGGCACTGTCGCAGAAGGAACTCAAGCGTGGCGGCACCCTGCAGGCCAAGGTGACGGTGAAAAACACCGGCAAGCGTGACGGAGAGACCGTGGTGCAGCTTTATATCCAGGACCAGAGCGCGTCGATGAGCCGCCCGGTCAAGGAACTGAAGAACTTCCAGAAAGTCATGCTCAAGGCCGGCGAAGCGCGAACCTTGACCTTCGACATCAGTGAGCAGGACCTGAAGTTCTACAATGGCCAGCTGCAGCACGTTGCCGAGGCTGGCCAGTTCAATGTGCAGATCGGCCTCGACTCGCAGGCGGTACAGCAGCAGAGCTTCGAGCTGCGTTAAGCAGGTTCGGCCTCATCGCGGGGCGAGCCCGCTCCCACGGGAATGTTCGAGACCCTGTGGGAGCGGGCTTGCCCCACGATGAGGCCGGCACAGACAACCGAGATCCCGGATCCGCCCCATGCCCTCATCCTTCCGCGCCCTGCGCCTGGGCTTGATCATCCTGCTGATCCTGGTCGGCACCACCCTCAGCGCCGGCTGGGCCATGCACCAGGCCAAGCGCCAGGCCATGGAAACCGACGCCCGCCGGGCCAGCGAGCAGTTGGGCCTGTACGCCAACGCCCTGCACACCCTGATCGAGCGCTACCGCGCCCTGCCAGCAGTGCTGGCGCTCGACCCGGAACTGATCGCGGCCCTGCGCGGCCCGGTCACCGAGCCGGTGCAGGACGCCCTGAACCGCAAGCTCGAACGCATCAACGGCGCCGCCAACTCCTCCACCCTGGAGCTGCTCGACCGCACGGGCCTGGCCATCGCCGCCAGCAACTGGCGCCTGCCGACCACCTATGTCGGCTCCAACTACGGCTTTCGCCCCTATTTCAAGCAGACCCGCAGCCAGGGCAGCGGCCGGTTCTATGCCGTCGGCGTGACCAGCGGCGTACCGGGCTACTTCCTGTCCAGCGCGGTAAACGACGAACACGGCCGCTTCCTTGGCGCCATGGTGGTCAAGCTTGAGTTCCCGGAGCTCGAGCGCGAGTGGCGCCAGGGCAGCGATATCCTGCTGGTCAGCGATGCCCGAGGCATCACTTTCATCGCCAACCAGGACGGCTGGCGCTACCGCGAGCTGCAACCGCTGTCCGGCGCCGACCGCGCCGAACTGGCCGAAACCCGCCAATACGACAAGCAACCGCTGGTGCCCCTGCAGCACCAGGCCCTGACCCGCTTCACCGACACCAGCCACCTGACCCGCGTGCAAGGCCCGGATGGCACCGCCGAGTACCTGTGGGAGCGCCTGCCGCTGGAAGCCGAAGGCTGGACCCTGCACCTGCTGCGCAAGCCGCAGGTCGCCGAGGACGGGCGCAACGCCGCCCTCGCCGCCGCGGCGATCTGGCTGAGCCTGGTGTTCGCCGCACTGTTCGTCAGCCAGCGCCTGCGCCTGGCCCGCCTGCGCCAACGCAGCCGCGAAGAGCTCAAGCGCCTGGTCGAGGAGCGCACCCGCGAGCTGCATACCGCCCAGGAAGGCCTGGTGCAATCGGCCAAGCTGGCGGCACTGGGGCAGATGTCGGCGGCACTGGCCCACGAAATCAACCAGCCGCTGACCACCCAGCGCATGCAGCTGGAAACCCTGCGCCTGCTGCTCGACCATGGTCGCCATGACGAAGCCCGCCAGGCCCTGGAGCCGCTGGAGCAGATGCTGACCCGCATGGCCGCGCTCACCGGTCACCTGAAGACCTTCGCCCGCAACAGCCCCGGCGGCCTGCGCGAACGCCTGGACCTGGCCACGGTGGTCGACCAGGCGTTGCACCTGCTGGACACCCGCATCCGCGCCGAAGGCGTCGAAGTGGCGCTGTACCTGGCACGCCCGGCCTGGGTCCGCGGCGACGCGATCCGCCTGGAGCAAGTGCTGATCAACCTGCTGCGCAACGCCATCGACGCCATGGCCGACAAGCGCTACAAACGCCTGGAGATCCGCATCGAGGCCGACGATGGGCAATGGCGCCTGAGCGTGCTCGATTCCGGCGGCGGCATCCTCGACTGCGACCTGGACCGGGTCTTCGATCCGTTCTTCACCACCAAGCCGGTAGGTGAAGGGCTGGGCCTGGGCCTGGCCATCTCCTATGGCATCGTCATCGACGCCGGTGGCCGCCTGCAGGTCGAGAACCTGCCGGGCGGTGCCCGCTTCAGCCTCACCCTGCCCCGCGACCTGGAGCCTGTATGTTGAATTCGGTGATCGTCGTCGACGATGAAGCGAGCATCCGCACCGCGGTGGAACAGTGGCTGAGCCTGTCGGGCTTCGACGTGCGGCTGTTCGCCCGTGCCGAGGACTGCCTGGACAAACTCGAGCCGCACTTCCCCGGGGTGATCCTCAGCGACGTACGCATGCCCGGCATGTCCGGCCTGCAGTTGCTCGAACGGTTGCAGGCGAGCGACCCTGACCTGCCGGTGATCCTGCTCACCGGCCATGGCGACGTGCCCATGGCCGTGGAAGCGATGCGCAATGGCGCCTATGACTTTCTGGAAAAACCCTTCACCCCGCAGCACCTGATGGGCAGCCTGCACCGGGCCCTGGAAAAGCGCCAACTGGTCCTGGAGAACCGCCGCCTGCATGAACAGGCCGACCTCAAGGCGCAGCTGGAAAACACCCTGCTGGGCATGTCCCAGGGGTTGCAGCAACTGCGCCGCCAGGTGCTGGAGCTGGCCGGCCTGCCGGTCAACGTGCTGATCCGCGGTGAAACCGGCAGCGGCAAGGAGCGCGTGGCGCGCTGCCTGCACGACTTCGGCCCGCGCGCCGACAAACCCTTCGTCGCCCTCAACTGCGCGGCCATTCCCGAAACATTGTTCGAGGCCGAGCTGTTCGGCCATGAAAGTGGCGCGTTCACCGGTGCCCAGGGCAAGCGAATCGGCAAACTGGAGTACGCCAATGGCGGTACCGTGTTCCTCGACGAAATCGAGAGCATGCCCCTGGCCCAGCAGGCCAAGCTGCTGCGGGTGATCCAGGAGCAGAAGCTTGAGCGGCTGGGCGCCAACCAGAGCATCAGTGTCGACCTGCGCATCATCGCCGCGACCAAGCCGGATCTGCTCGAGGAAGCCCGCGCCGGGCGGTTCCGCGAGGATTTGGCCTACCGCCTGAACGTCGCCGAGCTGCGCCTGGCGCCCCTGCGCGAACGGCGCGAGGACATCCCGCTGCTGTTCGAGCATTTCGCCCGCGCAGCCGCCGAACGCCTGGGGCGCAGCGCTCCACCGTTGAGCGGCGTGCAGCTGGCACGCCTGCTGGCTCACGATTGGCCGGGCAATGTACGCGAGCTGGCCAATGCCGCCGAACGGCATGCCTTGGGGCTGGGCTCGCCGGCCTTGGAGATCGAGTCCGGCGGGCAATCCCTGGTCGGGCAGATGGAAGCGTTCGAGGCCCAGTGCCTGCGCGCCGCATTGCGTCAGCACAAAGGTGAGATCAAGGGCGTGATGGAGGCGTTGCAACTGCCGAGGCGCACACTCAATGAAAAGATGCAGCGGCATGGGTTGGTGAGAGAGGACTTTCTCGGCAGCGAGTGAGCGGATTTCCGCCTATCAACCTGCATCAATGAGCGGGAAACCGCCCATCCATCTCTGCATCAAAGGCGTTGCTTTGCAGCCCATCGCTGGCAAGCCAGCTCCCACAGGTTACCGTGCACACCAGGCAAGACGCGGTCTGTGTGGGAGCTGGCTTGCCAGCGATGGGCGCAAGGCTCCCCCAAATGGATCACCACGCACTCATCTGGCACACCTCCTGCAAAACCCTTCTCAAGCTGCGCCTCGAGCGCGCTCCACAAAAACAACGAGAAGGTATCCCTGATGGATAACGCCAGCACTCTGCCCACCGGGGCGGCCGTTGCGCCCGCCGCGCAAAAGTCCACCGCCAGCCGCCTCAAATCGATCTTCAGTGGTTCCATCGGCAACATGGTCGAATGGTACGACTGGTACGTCTACGCCGCATTCTCGCTGTACTTCGCCAAGGCCTTCTTCCCCGCCGGCGACACCACCGCCCAACTGCTCAACACAGCCGCGATCTTCGCCGTGGGCTTCCTCATGCGCCCGATCGGCGGCTGGCTGATGGGCCTGTACGCCGACCGCAAGGGCCGCAAGGCGGCACTGATGGCTTCGGTGCTGCTGATGTGCGCGGGTTCCCTGGTCATCGCCCTGACGCCGGGTTACGAGACCATCGGTGTCGCCGCGCCGATCCTGCTGGTCATCGCCCGCCTGATGCAGGGCCTGTCGGTTGGTGGTGAGTACGGCACCTCGGCCACCTACCTCAGCGAGATGGCCAGCAAGGAACGCCGTGGGTTCTTCTCAAGCTTCCAGTACGTCACCTTGATCTCGGGTCAGCTCATCGCCCTGGCGGTGCTGATCGTCCTGCAGAACACGCTGACCACCGAAGAGCTGTATGCCTGGGGCTGGCGCGTGCCGTTCGTGATCGGCGCGCTGTGCGCGGTGGTCGCCCTGTACCTGCGTCGCGGCATGGAAGAGACCGCGTCCTTCACCAAGAAGGAAAAATCCAAGGAAAACCTGATGCGCACCCTGCTGCGCCATCCCAAGGAACTGATGACCGTGGTCGGCCTGACCATGGGCGGTACCCTGGCCTTCTACACCTACACCACCTACATGCAGAAGTACCTGGTCAACACCGTGGGCATGAGCATCAGCGACTCGACCACCATCTCGGCGGCCACGCTGTTCCTGTTCATGTGCCTGCAGCCGGTGATCGGCGGCCTGTCCGACAAGATCGGCCGGCGCCCGATCCTGATCGCCTTCGGCGTGCTCGGCACCTTGTTCACCGTGCCGATCCTCAGCACCCTGCACACCATCCAGACTTGGTGGGGCGCGTTCTTCCTGATCATGGCCGCGCTGATCATCGTCAGCGGCTACACCTCGATCAACGCCGTGGTGAAGGCCGAGCTGTTCCCTACCGAAATCCGCGCCCTGGGCGTCGGCCTGCCGTACGCACTGACCGTGTCGATCTTCGGCGGCACCGCCGAGTACGTGGCCTTGTGGTTCAAGAGCATCGGCATGGAAACCGGCTTCTACTGGTACGTCACCGCTTGCATCGCCTGCTCGCTGCTGGTGTACGCGACCATGAAGGACACCAAGCAGCATTCGCGGATCACCACCGACTGATCCCTGCTCGCCGAACGTGAAAAGGGGCGCCCCGGATGACGGGGCGCCCTTTTTAATGGATTGTGAGCCGAATAACAGCACTATTCGGCTCACACCATGAGCCGAATGGCGCTATTATTTGGCTCATGACCCCAAAAGCGCACACGGCTGCAGACACCTTCTGGGTCTGGCAGCAGGCCGACTGGCCCGACTTTCGTTGGGATGCGTCGCAACTGGCAACCTTGCTTAGGGACTGCGTCCAGGCGCAGGGCTGCCTGCTGGGCAGAGCGGGAGCGGTAACCGAGGCCAATGCCAACCTCGATACGCTCGATACCCTGCTGCAGAACATTGTCACGTCCTCGGCCATCGAGGGTGAGCAGCTCAATGTGGAATCCGTTCGCTCTTCCCTGGCCCGCCGGCTCGGGATTGCCGAACCAGGAACGACCACGACACGCAGCGAGGGCCTGGCCGAATTGATGGTGGATGCGGCCATGGGCTATGTTCGGCCACTGGATCAGCAACGCCTGTTCCTGTGGCACTGCTGGCTGTTCCCCGAACATGACGATTCACTCGCATTGCCCCTGCCAGTCGGTGAATGGCGCGACGATGCCCCGATGCAAGTGGTATCGGGGCGTATCGACAAACCCAGGGTGCATTTCGAAGCACCGCCGCGTGCCGGCCTGGAGCAGCGGGTGCGGCAGTTCCTCGACTGGTTCGAAAACAGCCGCAGCGATCGGCAACTCGACCCCCTGCTACGTGCGGGGCTCGCCCATTTCTGGTTTGTCACCCTGCACCCCTTCGCCGATGGCAATGGCCGCCTGGCCCGCGCCATCACAGACCTGGCATTGGCCCAGGGCGAGCAGCGGGCGGTCCGTTTCTACGCCATGTCCAGCAGCATCCTGGAAGACCGGGCCGGCTACTACGCAGTCCTTGAAAGCAGTCAGCGCGGCGGTCTGGACGTCACACAATGGCTGGCCTGGTTCCTTGCCACCTTGCTACGCAGCCTCCAGCAAGCGCTGGTGCGCATCGACCGGGTGCTGGCCAAGGCACGCTTCTGGCTGATCCATCGTGGCGACGGCTTGTTGCCCGAACAGGTCAAGGTGCTCAACCGCCTGCTCGATGGAGGGCCTCGCGGGTTCGAGGCCGGTATCAGCGCCAGCCAGTACCAGGCGGTGGCCAAGGTCTCCAAGGCCACGGCCACCCGGCACCTTGCCGACCTGCTGGACAAACACTGCCTGGTTCGTCTGCCCGGCGGCGGGCGCAGCACTCGCTACACGGTGAATACCCAGGAGACTTGAGCGAGGTTGATCAATGAGCGCCCTGCACAGCTCGCTCCCCGCTGCACCTCACGTCACTGGTAACAGGTAGCCATCTCATGGAAAGCCGCTTCTTCCCTTAATTCCCAATTAACTGCCTGGGCCCATTCTGAAATGGCCCTGCCACTGACCTGCCCTTGCGAAACCGAGGGGAACGGCGCTGGGCGGTGGCTGGGGCGCCAATGGCAGCTTCCTGAAATTACCCGCGCCACAATCAATCGATATAATCGATTTTAATTCGCTATTTTTTGCGCTTTTTAATCAATTTAATAGGCGTAGCATTGAATCCATAGAAACAACACCCCCAAGCACCCCACCGGAGCAACGACCATGAAAAACCAACTGATCCTCACCCTCGCCCTCTCTGTTCTGGCCACTGGCGCCTTCGCCGAAGACGGTTTCGACCGTACCGGCGCCCACACCTTCGCTGCCGTGCAGAGTCAGTCGGCTACCTACGCAGAAGATGGCTTCGACCGCACCAACGGCCAGCGCTTTGCTGAAGATGGCTTTGATCGCACCGGCGGCCAGCGCTTCGCCGAAGACGGCTTCGACCGCACCGGCGGCCAGCGCTTCGCCGAAGACGGCTTCGACCGCACCGGCGGCCAGCGCTTCGCCGAAGACGGCTTCGACCGCACCAACGGCCACCGCATCAGCTGATCGCTGATGCGCGCAACCAGCCCGGCCTTGGCCGGGCTTGATCATTTGCAGCCGGGCCAAGCCTTGGCACACTAGGCGCCTTGTCCCCCACCAGGAAGGGCCTCTCGGCCTTGCGCAGATGTACTACTACGAACCCGCCAAAGGCCACGGCCTGCCCCACGACCCGTTCAACGCCATCGTCGGCCCACGGCCCATCGGCTGGATCTCCAGCCACGACCGCGAAGGCCGCCTGAACCTGGCGCCCTACAGCTTCTTCAACGCCTTCAACTACATCCCCCCGATCATCGGTTTCTGCAGCGTCGGGCGCAAAGACAGCCTGAACAACATCGAGCAGACCGGTGAGTTCGTCTGGAACCTGGCCACCCGCCCGCTCGCGCAGCAGATGAACCAGAGCTGCGCCGCCGTGGCGGCGGATGTCGACGAATTCTCGCTCAGTGGCCTCACCCCGGCGGCCTCGAATGTGGTCAAGGTGCCACGTGTGGGCGAAAGCCCGGTGAGCTTCGAATGCAAGGTGAGCCAGATCGTCCAGCTCACGCGCGCCGACCAGCAGCTGGTGCCCAGTTGGCTGATCCTCGGTGAGGTGGTCGCGGTACACATTGCCGAGCACCTGTTGAAGGACGGCATCTACGACACCGCCGCCGCCGAGCCGATCCTGCGTGGCGGCGGCCCGGCCGACTATTTCGCGCTGGGCGAGCTGTTCAAGATGGCTCGGCCTCAGGTCTGATCAGAAGATCAGTTCACCTTCCTCGCCCAAGCCCTGCAGGCGTTCGAGTTCGGCACAAGCGGCCTCGTCGGCCGCGATCGCCGACTGGAACACCTGCCCGTCCAGCACTTTGTGAAAGCGCGGCGCGCCGCCCATGACCAGGGCCTTCACGGCGATCGCCGCGTGGTAGCCGCCGCCTTGCACCGGGACCATTGCCGAAACCGCTTCGAAGTGGGGGAATTCTCTACGTGCCATGTCACTCTGCGCCTGTGTGATCGAGGGGCGGCATTCTACACGTTAGGCAAACGTATGCAGGTCCAGGCTGCTGACCACCTGCTCCTGCACCAGCTCACCAAATACGTCGAGGGTGGGCGAGGCGAAATAGCCACTCATCGCCTGCTGGTCGCACCAGCTGCCGCTGAGCAGCCACAGGTCGGCATCGACCTGCGAGCGCTGCACGCTGAAGCTCAGGCAGCCCGGCGCACGTCGCGACGGCTCGAGCAAGTCGCGCAGGCGCACGCCGAGTTCCGCGGAACGACCGTTGCTGGCGCGGATGAAAGCCAGGTGTGTGACCGGTTGCTGCTGGGTCATGAACGATCTCCTTGAAGCGCTACGGACGGGAAAACCAGGCTGCCAAGGTTAGAGGCTCGCCCGCGCGGGACGTTAGGCCATTACTGTCGGCCGATTGCCTGATCCTGCAACGCGGCAGGATCAGGCAATCGATCTGCAGCTTTCGACTAGCGCCTGCCATTGCCCAAACCTATGCTGCGTCGGTCAGTAGAGGAATCCCGCCATGAGTTCATCCACGCCCCTCGATCCGCTTCTGGAACAGCAACGCCAGGAGCTGGCCGGGCTGATCCGACGTCACGCCAATGGCCCCTATGGCGCGGTCTCAGCCATCGAAGACCTGTACCTGACCCGCTATGAAGAAGATGTGCGCGGCATGCCGGCCCTGGCGCAACCGGCTTTGTGCATCCTGGCCCAGGGCAGCAAGACATTGTTCCTGGGCGACGAGCGCTATACCTACGACCCGCTGCACTACATGGTGGTCTCGGTAACGCTGCCCATCACCGGCGCCCTGCTCGAAGCCAGCCCCGAGAACCCCTGCCTGGGCTTGCGCCTGGACATCGACCCGGCGCAGATCAGCCAGCTGATCGCCGAGAGCGGGCCGATACTGGTACCCGGTCAGTCTTCCGGACGCGGATTGTTCGTGGAGAAAAGCGATCCGCAGTTGCTCGACACGCTGCTGCGCCTGGTCCGCCTGCTCGACAGCCCACGAGATATTGCCGTGCTCGCCCCACTGGTGCGCCGCGAACTGATGTATCGCGTGCTGCGTGGCCCCCAGGGCTGGCGCCTGTGCGAGATCGCCCTGTCCAGCAGCCAGACCCACCGGGTATGCCAGGCCATCGCCTGGCTCAACCGGCATTACCAGGAGCCCCTGCGCATCGAGGACCTGGCGCGAGAGGTCAACCTCAGCACCTCGACCTTGCACCACCGCTTCAAGGCGGTGACCTCGATGAGCCCGTTGCAGTACCAGAAGCAGTTGCGCCTGCAGGAGGCGCGGCGACTGATGCTCAACGACGGGCTGGAGGCCGCGGTGGCTGGCTACCGGGTAGGCTATGAAAGCCCGTCGCAGTTCAGCCGCGAGTACAGCCGCCTGTACGGCGCGCCGCCGATTCGCGACGTGGCGCGCCTGCGCGCCAGCGCCAGCTGAAAAGAGACAAACATCGGGCGACTGTAGGAGCGGGCTTGCCCCGCGATCGAGGGCAAAGCCCTCGCTGCAGCTTCAGCCCTGAACCGCCCGCTGCCACTGACCTTGATCCACCTGGATCAAGGTCGGTCCCCTGCGCTCCACCGCCCTGCCCAACGCTGCCTGCAGTTGCGCCACATCACCCACGTCCTCGGCCTCGGCCCCCAACGCCCGCGCCACACCAATGAAGTCCGGGGTATGGATGTCCACGCCGACCGGCTCGATCGCCCGGTTGACCATGTACTTCTTGATTTCCTCGTACCCCTGGTTGTTCCACAGCAGCACGATCAGCGGCACCTGCGCCTCGACAGCGCTGGCAAGCTCAGGCAGGGTGAACTGCAGCCCGCCGTCACCGATCAGACACACCGCCGGTGCGCGTACGGCGGGCGACTCGGCGCTGCCCAGCCAGGCGCCCATGGCGGCCGGCAGCGCGTAGCCCAGCGTGCCGTAACCGGTCGAGGCATTGAACCAGCGACGCGGCCTGGCCATGTCCAGGGTCAGGTTGCCGGTATACACCGGCTGGGTCGAGTCGCCCACCAGGATGGCGTCCGGCAGGGTTTGCAGGATGCTGGTCAACAGGCGGGTCTGGCTCAGGGTCGGCTGGTCCCAGCTGGCCGCGTTGTCCTGGCGCAGGCGGGCGGCCCGCGCCGCTCCCCAATCGCTTTCGCGCGGCGGTTGCGCCTGCAGGTTCAGGGCCACCAACAGCGCTTCAATAGCCTGCGCGGCATCGGCCACCAGGGCCAGCTCGGGCAGGTAGTTGCGCACCGTCTGGTCCGGGTCGATGTCGATCCGCAGCAGGCTGCCAGGGATCTCGAAACCGCCCTTGAAGGTCACGTCGTAGTCGGTTTCGGCCAGTTCGGTGCCGATGGCCAGCACCACGTCGGCCTCGGCCACCAGCGCACGGGTGGCCGGCAGGGTCTGGGTCGAGCCGATCTGCAGCGGATGGTTCGCGGGCAACAACCCCTTGGCGTTGATGGTCAGCGCCACCGGCGCCTGCAGGTGCTCGGCCAGCCGCGCCAGCCCGGCGCCAGCTTCCAGGGCACCGCCACCAGCCAGGATCAACGGGCGCCGCGCCTTGGCCAGGCGCACGGCCATGCGCTGCACGGTCAGTGGCGCGGCGCCGGCACGGGTGGTACGCACCACGCGGCCCGGCAACAGGTGATCGGCGGCTTCCACCAGCACATCCAGCGGGATCTCGATATGCACCGGGCGTGGGCGGCCACCATCGAACACGGCGAAGGCGCGGGCCAGCACCTCGGGCAGGTCATCGGCGCTCATCAGCGTGTGCGAGAACGCCGCAACGCCTGCGACCAATCCGGCCTGGTTGGGCAATTCATGCAGCTTTCCACGCCCGCCGCCGAGCTGGCTGCGCGATTGCACGCTGGAAATCACCAGCATCGGGATCGAGTCGGCATAGGCCTGGCCCATGGCGGTGGTGATGTTGGTCATGCCCGGGCCGGTGATGATGAAGCACACCCCAGGCTTGCCCCGGGTACGCGAGTAGCCATCGGCCATGAACCCGGCACCCTGCTCGTGGCGCGGGGTGATGTGACGGATCGAGGAGGCGGCCAGGCCGCGGTAGAGTTCCACGGTATGCACGCCGGGAATGCCGAAGACATGATCGACGCCATAGCCTTCGAGGAGTTTGACCAGCACTTCACCACAGGTTGCCATCATCGAGTACCCGATTCTTGTTGAGACCTGTGCTCATGGAACCAAGCGCCGACTACCGCCACAATGCAAAAAAACACATACTAGCCATGACCGCACATCATGGCTTATCACAATGAAACGCCTGCCCCCTCTCCCCGCCTTGCACACCTTCCTGGTGACCGCCCGGCACTGCAACTTCACCCGCGCCGCGCAACAGCTGCATATCACCCAGGGCGCGGTCAGCCGGCAGATCGCCGGGCTCGAGGAGCATCTGGGCTACGCGTTGTTCCAACGCCAGGCCAGGGGCCTGGCCCTGACCCGCGAAGGGCAGGACTGGCTGCCCCGGGTGCAGCAGGTCTTCGCCCTGATCGAGCAAGGCGTGCGCGAGGTCGGCGGACGCAGCACGACACTGCAGCTCAAGGCGCCAACCTGCGTGATGCGCTGGCTGCTGCCACGCTTGCTGGAATGGCAGGCACTGCGCCCGGACGTGCCGGTGGAGTTGACCACCACGGTGCAGCACGGCGTGGATTTTCGCCGCGAGGGCTTCGATGCGGCCGTGGTCTATGGCGCGGCGCCGAACCATGGGCTGCAGGTACGCAAGCTGTTCGATGAACAGCTGACGCCGGTCTGCGCGCCATCGGTATCAAGCGACCTCTTGCAGTTGCAGGACCTGGCGCGGCAGATGCTGCTGCACCCCTCGCGGGACGAACACGACTGGCGGCTATGGTTGCAGGCGGCCAACGCCGGGTTCGAGCCCCAGGGGCCGAAGCAGCATTTCGAGACGCTGGACATGGCGATGGCCATGGCTTCCCAGGGGACAGGGATCGCCATCGGCGATTTCTCGCTGATCGGCGACGACCTGCGCGCGGGTCGGTTGTGCATGCCATTCGAGCTCAAGGTGACGACCGGGAAAGGCTATTACCTGGTGAGCCCGTCGAAGACCATGCCCGCAGGGCTGGTCGAGTTGATGGAGTGGCTGCAAGCGCGTGCCTCAAGCCTTGCGTACCCCATGTAGGAGCAACTGTCTTGCTCAACTGCTAAAGCTAGCGCGATCCCTGTGGGAGCGGCCTTGTGTCGCGAAAGGGCCGCATAGCGGCCCCGGCAATATCAGCTTGATGCGCAGATCTGGGGGGCGCTTCGCACCCCTTTCGCGACGCAAGGCCGCTCCCACAGGGGACGGTTCCCTACGCGACAGCGCAGCCCAAGGGCTGGGCGATCTCCTACAGGTACCGCGCGACTCAGTAGCCGACCGTGAACCGTGCCCGCGAATGCGCCGGTTTCTCCAGCTCGTCGAGCATGGCGATCGCGTAGTCGGCAAAGGTGATCCAGCTCTTGCCATCGGCGCCGATCAGCAGGTGGTCCTTGCCCAGGGCGTAGTGCCCGCTGCGCTCACCTTCGACGAACTCCGCCGACGGCGACAGGAAGGTCCAGTCCAGGGTCTGCTCGCGGCGCAGCGTCTCGAGAAAGCGCACCCCGGCACTGGCCTCGGCCTTGTAGGCCTCCGGGAAGTCAGGGCTGTCGATCACCCGGTGCCCGGACGGCAGCAGTAGGCTGCCGGCCCCGCCCACCACCAGCAGGCGCTTGACCCCGGCCCGCTTGACCGGTTCGATGATCGCGCCCGGCTCGATGGTGGAAAAATGCGCCGCGCTCAGCACCGCGTCGCAGCCCGCCACGGCCGCCTGCAGGGCGGCACTGTCCTTGGCATCCAGGGCCTTGACCGTCACGCCGTCACGGCCTTGCAGCTTGCCCGGATCCCGGGCGATGGCCACCACGCCGTGGCCGCGACGCAGGGCCTCTTCCAGCAACTGGCTGCCGGCGCGCCCGGTGGCGCCGATGATTGCGATCTTGCTCATGGGAAACACTCCAACAGGTTGAAAGGGATTACCACTTCATCTCGCCCTTGGCAACCTTGGCCCCCAATTCCAGGGAGCTCTCGTCGGCAAGGTTCGGGTAGCGTTGCTTCATCGCCGCGATCAGCGCGGCGGAGTCGGCGGCCTTGGCGGCTTCGGTATCGAAATCACGAATGTAGCCGGCGGTGAAGCGCACCGCATCCAGCGAACGGCTGCTGTCGCCCAGGTAATGCCCGGGGATCACCGTGCGCGGGGCGAGCTGCTCGATCTTCGTCAGGGTGCTCAGCCAGTCGGCGTGGGATTTCGCGGTCTGGGTGTCGGCCATCCACACGTGGATGTGCTCGGAAACCACCACACCACCGACCACTGCCTTGATCGAGGGAATCCAGACGAAACTGCGGTCCGGCTGTGGACCGTCCAGGCCGACAACCTCCAGTGCCTGGCCTTCCAGCTCCAGGCGATTGCCCTCGAGGACCTGCGGCACCACCAGGCGTGCCGGTTTGTCCGCGCCCATCTGCGGGCCCCAGTAGGCCAGCTTGGCGTCCATGGTCTTGCGGATGTGCTCGACCGTGGCGGCCGAGGCGACCACCCGGGCCTTGGGAAACGCCTGGGTGAGGGTGTCCAGACCGAAGTAGTAGTCGGGGTCGCCATGGCTGACATAGATGGTGGTCAGCTGCTTGCCGCTGGCACGCAGGCGTTCGACCACCTGCTCGGCCTGGCCTTTGCCGAACTGGGCGTCGACCAGGATGGCGTCGTGGGCGCCGCTGACGATCACCGAGCTGACCGGGAAGATCGCCGCGTGGCCAGGGTTGTAGGCTTCAAGCTTGAGCGGTTCGCCGGCCATGGCCTGGCCGCCGAGGGTTATACAGGCCAGCAGCAGGCCGCGCAGGGGGGTGAGAAGAGACATCGCAAGATCCTGTGAGTGGGACGATGCAGGCAAGCTTAGTTGCCCGAACCAATACAAAAAATGCGATGCTTCAACATAGTTTGTTTCTGAAATCGGACAGATCATGGACCGCCTCAACGCCATGCGCGTATTCGTCACCGTCGTCGACCTGGGCAGCCAGTCCGCCGCGGCGGATCATCTGGAGCTTTCCAGGCCCGTGGTATCACGCTACCTGGCAGAGCTGGAGGACTGGGTCGGCGCCCGCCTGATGCAGCGCACCACGCGCAAGCTCAGCCTGACGGCCGCCGGCCTCGAGACCCTGCCCCGCTGCCGCCAGCTGCTGGAGCTGGCCGGCGACCTGCAGAACGCCGTGCGCCAGCCGGACGACGCCCCCCGCGGTGAACTGCGCATCAGCGTCAGCACTTCGTTCGGCCAGGCCCAGCTGGTGGATGCGCTGGCCGCCTATGTCAAACGCTACCCCGGGGTGAAGGTGGAGCTGCAGATGCTCGACCGCACCGTCAACCTGGTGGACGAGCGCATCGACCTGGCCATCCGCACCAGCAACGACGTCGATCCCAACCTCATCGCCCGACGCCTGAGCGTGTGCCGCTCGGTGGTCTGCGCCAGCCCCGCCTACCTGCGCGAGCACGGCACGCCGCGCCAGGTCGAGGAACTGAGCCGGCACAACTGCCTGACCCATGCTTACTTCGGTCACAGCCTGTGGCATTTCGAGGTGGACGGGCAGAACGTCGCCGTGCCGGTGCAGGGCAATATCAGCGCCAACGAGGCCATGACCCTGCAGAAAGCCGCCCTGGCCCACGCCGGCATCGCCATGCTGCCCACCTACCAGGCGGCGGCCGCGTTGCGCAATGGCGACCTGGTGCGGTTGCTGCCGTACGCCAAACCACGAGAGTTGACGCTCAACGCTGTGTACACCTCGCGCAAGCACATGCCGGCGACACTGCGCAGCATGCTGGACTTCCTGGCGCAGCGGTTCGGCGACGAGCCGGAGTGGGACAAGGGATTGAGCTGAGTCCAGACCATGCAGATCTGCGCACAAGGCCTATGCTTGAAGGTATCACCTGTTGCACCAACAGGAGGTCCGCACCATGAGCATCAAATCCAGGCGTTGCGCCCTCGTCTTCGCCCTGGTCGCGGTGGCCGGGCTCTACGGCTCGGCCTGCTGGCGGGTCGAGCTGCTGCGCAGCCAACCCAACGCGGCCGCCAGCTGCGTCCACGAGCACTGCGTTCCCCACAGCGCCACCCTGAGCGCCGTCAGGTAGAGAGGATCATTCCTCGACGCTCATGTACTCTTTCGCCCAGCGGATGTAGTCCTCGGGCTGGGTGTAGATGTGCGAAAGCTCGGTGGCGCCGAGGTTGTCCGACTTGTGCTGCTGGCCACGCTGCTGGCGCAGGCAGTCGTAGGTGGCCTTGATCGCGGCGAAGTAGGCGGCATGGCCATCGACCACGATGCGCACGCCCAGGCGCGCCAGGCGCTCGTCGTCGCGCAGGTTCGGGTTGGCGTAGGTGACCAGCATCAGCGGCACGCTCAGGTGCTCGGCGATCTGCTCCAACTGCTCGAAGTCCTTCACCCCCACCATGCAGATGCCGTCGGCGCCGGCCTTCTGGTAGCTCTGGGTGCGGACGATGATTTCCTCGGTGGTAAGCACGCCGGCATTGGTCCGGGCGATGATCGCCAGCGCCGAGTCGACACGCGCCTCCAGCGCCGCGCGAATCTTGCCCACGCCCTCCTCCACCGGGATCAGGTCGGTGGACTTGCGGCCAAACTGGGCCGGCAGCAAGGTGTCCTCGATGGTCAGCGCGGCCACGCCGGCGCGCTCCAGCTCGATGACCGTGCGCATCACGTTGAGCGCATTGCCGTAGCCGTGGTCGGCATCGGCCAGTACCGGCAACTGGGCAACGCGGCCGATGCGGGTGGCCTGCTCGACGAACTCGCTGAGGGTGATCAGGGCGAAGTCCGGCGCGGCCAGGACCTGCAACGAGGCGACCGAGCCGCCAAGGATGCCGACTTCGAAGCCCAGGTCCGCGGCGATACGGGCGGACATCGGGTCGAAGACCGAAGCGGTGTGATAGCACGAACCTGAAGCAAGCAGTTCGCGGAAGGCAAAACGCAGATCGTGGTGGGAAGCCTTGGGCATGATCACTCCGCTTGTAATGAAATTTGTGAACGGCTGACAACCGACCCCTGAATCGGGTCTACCTGACTGTTCCAACCGTCGCCATCAGGGCGGTCATGCTCGACATGCAGGCAGAGGAAGAGAAGGTGTGGACATACAGCGACGCGAAACCCTGCGGCAAATGGTTGCACCATGCTGGTGCAGCCCCCGGATTTCAGCCTCTGCGGCCCAGCCACGATATCACGCGGCCATGCAGCGCTGGATGAATGCGCCAATGCCGATCTTGCATAGGGGATGCATGGAGTACATAGGTAGCTATGTAACTCAGGGTACAATGCACCACCATGAATGAGACCATCGCGGAGCAAGCCCCTCCCACGATGCCTCGCGATCGCGCCAGCTCTGACCACAAGGTATCCACCGTGACCGCCGCCCTGCCCCCCACCGTCCTGCGCAGCGTCCTGACCGCCCTGATGCTGGCGATCTTCCTCGGCGCCCTCGACCAGACCATCGTCGCCGTGTCCATGCCGGCGATCTCCGCGCAGTTCAATGATGTCGGGCTGCTGGCCTGGGTCATCTCCGGCTATATGGTGGCCATGACCATCGCGGTGCCGATCTACGGCAAGCTCGGCGACCTGTATGGCCGGCGGCGCATGATCCTCACCGGCACCGCCCTGTTCACCCTGGCCTCGGTGGCCTGCGGCCTGGCCCAGGACATGCCGCAACTGGTGCTGGCGCGGGTGCTCCAGGGCATCGGCGCCGGCGGCATGGTGTCGGTGAGCCAAGCGATCATCGGCGACTTCGTGCCGCCCCGCGAGCGCGGACGCTACCAGGGCTATTTCAGCAGCATGTATGCCCTGGCCAGTGTCGCCGGGCCGGTGCTCGGCGGCTGGCTGACCGAGTACCTGTCATGGCGCTGGGTGTTCTGGATCAACCTGCCGCTGGGGCTGGTGGCCCTGTGGGTGATCCATCGGGCGCTGGAGGGGTTGTCGGTCAGGCGCCGCGAGGCCCGGGTGGACTACCTCGGCGCACTGCTGATGATCCTCGGCCTGGGCAGCCTGCTGCTGGGCATCACCCTGGTCGGCCAGGGGCATGCCTGGCTGTCGCCGCAGGTAATGGCGCTGCTGGGCTGCGCGCTGCTCGGGCTGCTGGCATTCATCGCCCACGAGCGCCGTTGCCGCGAGCCGCTGCTGCCGCTGGGCCTGTTCGGCAACCGGGTCGCGGTGCTGTGCTGGTGCGTGATCTTCTTCGCCAGTTTCCAGTCAATCTCGCTGACCATGCTCATGCCCCTGCGCTTCCAGGGCATTACCGGTGCCGGCGCCGACAGCGCGGCGCTGCACCTGCTGCCGCTGGCCATGGGTCTGCCCATCGGCGCCTTCACCGGCGGGCGCATGACCAGCCGCACCGGCCGCTTCAAGCCGCAAATCCTCACCGGTGCGCTGCTGATGCCGCTGGCCATCGCCGCCATGGCGCTGGCCCCGCCGCAGTCGGGGTTGCCCAGCGCGCTGTTCATGCTGCTGACCGGAATCGCCTGCGGCCTGCAGTTCCCCACGTCGCTGGTGGGCACGCAAAGTGCGGTGGACAGCCGGGACATTGGCGTCGCAACCAGCACCACCAACCTGTTCCGCTCGCTCGGCGGGGCGATGGGGGTGGCATGCATGTCCAGCCTGCTGCTGGCGCTGCTGCATCAGGGCGGCTTGGAGATGGTGGGCAACCCGTTGCTGGGCAGCCTCAAGGCGGGCGAGGCGGATCCGCAAACGCAGGCGCGTTTGCTGGAGACCTTCCGCGACCTGTTGCTGGTCAGTGCCGGGGCTTCGCTGATCGGACTGCTGGCGGCGCTGGCATTGCCGGACAGGCAGTTGCGTGGGCGCTGAGGGTCTGCGCCCACAGAGGTCATTAACGCCCCCTTAATCGCAAAGGAGTAACACTTCCTCACAATCCTTAACAAAGTGTCATTTGCGCAAGCCCGGGCTCAAGCGCAGCATATCCAGCCCGGTATCGACCCATTTTTCGACATCGGCCAACAGATCGAAGCTGTCCGGCAACAGCAGCCAGCGGCCGATCAGGCCATCCACATAGGCAAACATGGCCACGGCAGCCCTATCGATATCGAGCTCCCCGGGCAACTGGCCACGACGTACCGCATTGCCCAGGGCCAGGGCGATACTCTGATGGCAGTCCAGCACCGCGCCCTGGCGTTGCTGGCGAATCTCACACATGTCGTCGGTGAACTCGCACTTGTGATGCAGGATTTCATTGATACGCCGGGTACGGGCATCGAGCACCAGCTCGTTGAACACTTGCAGCAACAGCTTGCGCATGCAGCCGAGCGGGTCGAGCTCGTCCTCGCTTTCACTGGCCCGGGCCAGGTGATCGTGGGTTTCGTGCAGGCTGTCGAGCAGCGCCTGCACCAGCTCCGCCTTGTTGCTGAAATGCCAGTAGATCGCCCCACGGGTCACCCCCGCGAGTTCGGCGATGTCGGCCAGGGTGGTGCGCGCGACCCCGCGCTTGTAGAAGGCCTTCTCCGCCGCCTCGATGATCTGGGCGCGGGTTTCCTGGGCTTCTTCTTTGGTTCGACGGACCATGGCAGTACAACCTCATCAGGCCCCGCCTGCGCATCCGGCGGGCGGGAATCAGGCCGGGGCAGGCGCTTCATGGGCCGCTCCCGGGTGCATGTGGACGATCCGCGGCGACTCACCGACGGTATTTACAAACAACCATGAATGTAAGTATATTCCTTAGCAAGCTATTTATCCACCGGATAGCGTTTTTCTCATAAGACACTTCCACTATATTCTTGAGCTCCCTTGCTCCTGCGACCCGAGGATCCTCATGCAATTCAAGCCAGCCGTAACCGCCCTGGTTTCCGCCGTGGCCCTGGCAACCCTGCTCAGTGGCTGTAAGAAAGAGGAAGCAGCGCCTGCGCCGCAGGCTCCTCAGGTCGGCGTCGTGACCGTGCAACCGCAAGCCTTCACCCTGACCTCGGAACTGCCGGGGCGCACCAGCGCCTACCGTGTGGCCGAGGTTCGCCCGCAGGTGAACGGCATCATTCTCAAGCGCCTGTTCAAGGAAGGCACCGACGTCAAGGAAGGGCAGCAGCTCTACCAGATCGACCCGGCCGTCTACGAGGCGACCCTGGCCAACGCCCAGGCCAACCTGCAGGCTACCCGCTCGCTGGCCGAGCGCTACAAGCAACTGATCGACGAGCAGGCCGTCTCCAAGCAAGAGTACGACGACGCCAATGCCAAACGATTGCAGGCCGAGGCCTCGCTCAAGAGCGCCCAGATCGACCTGCGCTACACCAAGGTGCTGGCTCCGATCAGTGGCCGTATCGGCCGCTCCTCGGTCACCGAAGGCGCCCTGGTGAACAACGGCCAGACCAACGCCATGGCCACCATCCAGCAGCTCGACCCGATCTACGTCGACGTCACCCAGTCCACCGCCGAGCTGCTCAAGCTGCGCCGTGACCTGGAAGGCGGCCAACTGCAGAAGGCCGGCGACAACGCCGCCCAGGTGCAGCTGGTGCTGGAAGACGGCAGCCTGTTCAAGCAACAGGGTCGCCTGGAGTTCTCCGAAGTCGCGGTCGACGAGACCACCGGCTCCGTCACCCTGCGCGCGATCTTCCCCAACCCCGACCACACCCTGCTGCCCGGCATGTTCGTGCATGCGCGGCTCAAGGCCGGGGTCAACGCCAACGCCATCCTGGCCCCGCAACAGGGCGTGACCCGCGACCTCAAGGGCGCGCCGACCGCATTGGTGGTCAATCAGGAGAACAAGGTCGAACTGCGCCAGCTCAAGGCCAGCCGCACCCTGGGCAGCGACTGGCTGATCGAGGAAGGCCTGAACCCGGGCGACCGCCTGATCACCGAAGGGCTGCAGTTCGTGCGACCGGGCGTCGAGGTCAAGGTCAGCGAAGCCACCAACGTCAAGAAGCCGGCCAGCCCGGCTCAGGCCAACGCGGCCAAAGCAGACGCCAAAGCGGAGTAAACCATGTCGAAGTTCTTTATCGATCGCCCGATCTTCGCCTGGGTGATCGCCCTGGTGATCATGCTGGTCGGCGCCCTGTCGATCCTGAAGCTGCCGATCAACCAGTACCCGAGCATCGCCCCGCCGGCCATCGCCATCTCCGTGACCTACCCGGGCGCCTCGGCGCAGACGGTGCAGGACACCGTGGTGCAGGTGATCGAGCAGCAGCTCAACGGTATCGACAACCTGCGTTATGTGTCGTCGGAAAGTAACTCCGACGGCAGCATGACCATCACCGCCACCTTCGAGCAGGGCACCAACTCCGACACCGCGCAGGTCCAGGTCCAGAACAAGCTGAACCTGGCCACCCCGCTGTTGCCGCAGGAAGTGCAGCAGCAAGGTATCCGCGTCACCAAGGCCGTGAAGAACTTCCTGCTGGTGATCGGCCTGGTGTCCGAAGACGGCAGCATGAGCAAGGACGACCTGGCCAACTACATCGTCTCCAACATGCAGGACCCGATCTCGCGGACCGCAGGCGTGGGTGACTTCCAGGTGTTCGGTGCGCAGTACGCCATGCGCATCTGGCTGGATCCGGCCAAGCTGAACAAGTTCCAGCTGACCCCGGTCGACGTGCGCACCGCCGTGGCCGCGCAGAACGTCCAGGTCTCGTCCGGCCAGCTCGGCGGCCTGCCAGCGCTGCCAGGTACCCAGCTCAACGCCACCATCATCGGCAAGACTCGCCTGCAGACCGCCGAGCAGTTCGAGAAGATCCTGCTCAAGGTCAACAACGACGGCTCCCAGGTACGCCTGGGCGATGTCGCCACGGTCGGCCTGGGCGGCGAGAACTACGCCATCAGCGCCCAGTACAACGGCAAGCCGGCCTCGGGCCTGGCGGTCAAGCTGGCCACCGGCGCCAACGCCCTGGACACCGCCAAGGCGCTGCGCACGACCATCAGCGACCTGGAGCCGTTCTTCCCGCCGGGCGTGAAGGCCGTGTTCCCGTATGACACCACGCCGGTGGTCACCGAATCGATCAGCGGGGTGATCCACACCCTGATCGAGGCCGTGGTCCTGGTGTTCCTGGTGATGTACCTGTTCCTGCAGAACTTCCGCGCCACCATCATCACCACCATGACCGTGCCGGTGGTGTTGCTGGGTACCTTCGGCATCCTTGCCGCCGCCGGCTTCAGCATCAACACCCTGACCATGTTCGCCATGGTCCTGGCCATCGGCCTGCTGGTGGACGATGCCATCGTCGTGGTGGAGAACGTCGAGCGGGTGATGTCCGAGGAAGGGTTGCCGCCCAAGGAGGCGACCAAGCGCTCCATGGAGCAGATCCAGGGCGCCCTGGTGGGTATCGCCCTGGTGCTGTCGGCGGTACTGCTGCCGATGGCCTTCTTCGGCGGTTCCACCGGTGTGATCTATCGCCAGTTCTCCATCACCATCGTCTCGGCCATGGGCCTGTCGGTGCTGGTGGCGCTGATCTTCACCCCGGCCCTGTGCGCCACCATGCTCAAGCCGCTGAAGAAGGGTGAGCACCATGTGGCCAAGCGCGGCTTCTTCGGCTGGTTCAACCGCAACTTCGACCGCAGCGTCGTCGGCTACGAGCGTAGCGTCGGCACCATCCTGCGCAACAAGATCCCGTTCCTGCTGGCCTACGCCCTGATCGTGGTCGGCATGATCTGGCTGTTCGCCCGTATCCCCACCGCGTTCCTGCCCGAGGAAGACCAAGGCGTGCTGTTCGCCCAGGTGCAGACCCCGGCC
Source organism: Pseudomonas mosselii (assembly GCF_003205295.1). Classification (GTDB taxonomy): domain Bacteria; phylum Pseudomonadota; class Gammaproteobacteria; order Pseudomonadales; family Pseudomonadaceae; genus Aquipseudomonas; species Aquipseudomonas mosselii_B. The sequence goes on along the minus strand of NZ_QJRP01000010.1, from coordinate 67,775 downwards.
GGCTCCAGTGCCGAGCGCACCCAGGTGGTGGTCGACCAGATGCGCGAGTACCTGCTCGACAAGGAAGCCGACACCGTGGCATCGGTGTTCACCGTCAACGGCTTCAACTTCGCCGGTCGTGGCCAGAGTTCGGGCATGGCGTTCATCATGCTCAAGCCATGGGGCGAGCGCTCGAAGGAGAACAGCGTGTTCGCCCTCGCCCAGCGCGCGCAGATGCACTTCTTCAGCTTCCGCGATGCGATGGTGTTCGCCTTCGCCCCGCCGGCAGTGCTCGAACTGGGTAACGCCACTGGCTTCGACGTGTTCCTCCAGGACCGCGCCGGCGTCGGCCATGCAAAACTGATGGAAGCGCGCAACCAGTTCCTGGCCAAGGCCGCGCAGAGCAAGATCCTCAGCGCCGTGCGTCCGAACGGCCTGAACGACGAGCCGCAGTACCAGTTGACCATCGACGACGAACGCGCCAGTGCCCTGGGCGTGACCATCGCCGACATCAACAACACCCTGTCGATCGCCCTGGGCGGTAGCTACGTCAACGACTTCATCGACCGTGGTCGGGTCAAGAAGGTCTACATCCAGGGCGAGCCGAACTCGCGGATGAGCCCGGAAGACCTGCAGAAGTGGTACGTGCGCAACGGCAAGGGCGAGATGGTGCCGTTCTCCTCCTTCGCCAAGGGCGAGTGGAGCTACGGTTCGCCCAAGCTGTCACGCTACAACGGCGTGGAAGCGGTCGAGATCCTCGGTACCCCGGCCCCGGGCTACAGTACCGGTGAGGCCATGGCCGAAGTCGAACGCATCGCCGGCGAACTGCCAACCGGCATCGGCTACTCCTGGACCGGCATGTCCTACGAGGAAAAACTCTCCGGTTCGCAGATGCCGGCGCTGTTCGCCCTCTCTGTGCTGTTCGTGTTCCTGTGCCTGGCGGCGCTGTACGAAAGCTGGTCGATCCCGATCGCGGTCGTGCTCGTGGTACCGCTGGGCATGATCGGTGCCCTGCTCGCCACCAGCCTGCGCGGGTTGTCCAACGACGTGTACTTCCTGGTCGGCCTGCTGACCACGATCGGCCTGGCGGCGAAGAACGCCATCCTGATCGTCGAGTTCGCCAAGGAGCTGCACGAGCAAGGCCGCAGCCTGTACGACGCGGCGATCGAGGCGTGCCGCATGCGTCTGCGCCCGATCATCATGACCTCGCTGGCGTTCATCCTCGGCGTGGTACCGTTGACCATCGCCAGCGGCGCCGGCGCGGGCAGCCAGCACGCCATCGGTACCGGTGTGATCGGCGGCATGATCAGTGCGACCGTGCTGGCGATCTTCTGGGTACCGCTATTCTTCGTCGCAGTGTCGTCGCTGTTCGGCAGCAAAGAGCCGAAAGAACACGCCACCCCTGAAACTCCACGTTATGAGGCTGGGCAATGACCAAGTCTTTGTTGTCCCTGGCGGTAACCGCTTTCATCCTCGGCGGCTGCTCGCTGATTCCCGACTACCAGACGCCGGAAGCGCCGGTGGCTGCGCAGTGGCCGCAAGGCCCTGCGTACTCGCCGACCGAGTCGGCCAACGTCGCCGCGGCCGAGCAAGGCTGGCGCCAGTTCTTCCACGATCCGGCGCTGCAGCAGCTGATCCAGACTTCGCTGGAGAACAACCGCGACCTGCGCGTCGCGGCGTTGAACATCGACGCCTACCGCGCCCAGTACCGTATCCAGCGCGCCGACCTGCTGCCGGCGGTATCGGCCAATGGCAGCGGCAGCCGCCAGCGGATGCCGGCCAACATGTCGCAGACCGGCGAATCCACCATCAGCAGCCAGTACTCGGCCACCCTCGGTGTCAGCGCCTATGAGCTGGACCTGTTCGGCCGTGTGCGCAGCCTGACCCAGCAGGCCCTGGAAACCTACCTGTCCAGCGAGCAGGCGCGTCGCTCCACGCAGATCAGCCTGGTGGCCAGCGTGGCCAACGCCTACTACACCTGGCAGGCCGACCAGGCGCTGCTGAAGCTGACCGAAGAAACACTCAAGACGTACGAAGAGAGCTACAACCTGACCCGCCGCAGCAATGAGGTGGGCGTGGCGTCGGCGCTGGACCTGAGCCAGGCCCGCACCGCCGTCGAAGGCGCGCGGGTCAAGCTGTCGCAGTACCAGCGCCTGGTCGCCCAGGACCTTAACAGCCTCACCGTGCTGGTAGGCACCGGCGTGCCGGCCACCCTGCCCAAGCCGCTGGAGCTCAATGCCGACCAACTGGCCGAAGTGCCGGCGGGCCTGCCGTCCGACATCCTGCAACGCCGTCCGGACATCCAGGAGGCCGAGCACCTGCTCAAGGCCGCCAACGCCAATATCGGCGCCGCCCGCGCGGCGTTCTTCCCGAGCATCAGCCTGACCGCCAACGCCGGCACCCTGAGCCCGGACATGGGCGGGCTGTTCAAGGGCGGTTCGGGCACCTGGCTGTTCCAGCCGCAGATCAACCTGCCGATCTTCAACGCCGGCAGCCTCAAGGCCAGCCTGGACTACTCGAAGATCCAGAAGGACATCAACGTCGCCAAGTACGAGAAGACCATCCAGACCGCCTTCCAGGAAGTCGCCGATGGCCTGGCCGCACGCAAGACGTTCGAAGAGCAACTGCAGGCGCAACGCGACCTGGTGGCGGCGAACCAGGACTACTACCGCCTGGCCGAGCGTCGCTACCGCATCGGTATCGACAGCAACCTGACCTTCCTCGACGCCCAGCGCAACCTGTTCAGCGCCCAGCAGTCGCTGATCGGCGATCGCCTGTCGCAGCTGGTCAGCGAGGTCAACCTGTACAAGGCCCTCGGTGGCGGCTGGTACGAGCAGACCCAGCAGCAGGCCTCGATCCAGACGCCGAAAGGCTGATTGGACCGGTAACGCATCAAGCCCACCCTTGCGGTGGGCTTTTTGTTTTTTGGCTGACTGCCAGGGCCCTTTCGCGGGTAAACCCGCTCCCACAGGGGGAATACAGCGTCCTGTGGGAGCGGGTTTACCCGCGAAAGGGCCAGCACAGCCTGCACCGGCTACCAGCGCCAACATATGGTTCGATAATCGCCCCATTCCGCGTTCCACGAATTGCCTCGCCCCCACCCTCCCCCGCACCATCGCCCACGCAACGTTGCACAAGCTCTCTCAAAAGACGCCCGACCCTGCGGCCCGCACCCGCAGCGCACCGGCTCGCCCAATAAAAACAAGAGATCCACGACAGATGAGCACTTTGCAACCCGCACGCCAGCTGCTGCCGGGCCTGTTGGCCCTGTCCTGCGCCTTGCCCGCCATCGCCGCCGAAAGCGGTTTTCTGGAAGACGCCAAGGCCAGCCTCAACCTGCGCAACTTCTACATCAACCGCAACTTCGTCGACCCGGCCAATCCCCAGGGCAAGGCCGAGGAATGGACCCAGAGCTTCATCCTCGACGCCCGTTCCGGCTTCACCCAGGGCACCGTCGGCTTCGGTGTCGACGTGCTGGGCCTGTACTCGGTCAAGCTTGATGGCGGCAAGGGCACGGCCGGCACTCACCTGCTGCCGGTGCATGACGATGGTCGCCCGGCTGATGATTTCGGCCGCCTGGGCGTGGCATTGAAGACGCGCCTGTCGCAGACCGAACTCAAGGTCGGCGAGTGGATGCCGGTGCTGCCGATCCTGCGTTCGGACGATGGCCGCTCGTTGCCGCAGACCTTCCGCGGCGGCCAGCTCACCTCCAAGGAGCTCGACGGCCTGACCCTCTATGCCGGCCAGTTCCGCGGCAACAGCCCGCGCAACGACGCGAGCATGGAAGACATGTTCATGCAGGGACGCGCCGGCATCACCTCCGACCGCTTCGACTTCGCCGGTGGCGAATACAGTTTCAACGACAAGCGCACCATGGTCGGCCTGTGGGACGCCCGCCTCAAGGACATCTACCGCCAGCAGTACCTGAACCTGGTGCACAGCCAACCCTTGGGCGACTGGACCCTGGGCGCCAACCTGGGCTACTTCCTCGGCAAGGAAGACGGCAGCGCCCGCGCCGGCGACCTCGACAACCGCACCGCCTCGGCCATGCTCTCGGCGCGGTACCAGGGCCACACCTTCTACGTCGGCCTGCAGAAGGTCAGTGGCGACGACGCCTGGATGCGGGTCAACGGCACCAGCGGCGGCACCCTGGCCAACGATAGCTACAACGCCAGCTTCGACAACACCAAGGAGCGCTCCTGGCAGGTGCGCCATGACTTCAACTTCGTCACCGTGGGCATCCCCGGGCTGACCCTGATGAACCGCTATATCAAGGGTGACAACGTGCATACCGGCGGGGTGGACGATGGCAAGGAGTGGGCCCGCGAGACCGAGCTGGCCTATGTGGTGCAGGCCGGGACGTTCAAGGACCTGTCGGTGAAATGGCGAAACTCGACCATGCGCAGGGACTTTAGCAGCAATGCGTTCGACGAGAACCGGTTGATCGTCAGTTATCCGCTGAACCTGCTTTAGCAGGTCTGGCCTCTTCGCGGGTAAACCCGCTCCCACAGGGACAGCACAGCCTTGGAGTCCAGTGTTATACCTGTGGGAGCGGGTTTACCCGCGAAGAGGCCGGTGGCCACAATAAAGAATCTAAAGGAATATATAAATCAAATAACATTCTTTGACGTTATATATGGCAACCCGCTAAAAACGAGCCCTGATCCCCGCACCAGAGCCCGAGCATGGACCTCCGCCAACTGCGCTATTTCATCGCCCTCACCGAATACCGCAGTTTCGTCCGCGCCGCCGAAGCCATGGGCATCACCCAACCCGCCTTCAGCCGCGCCATCCAGAACCTCGAGCAGACCTTCGGCTGCGCCTTGGTCGATCGCGCCAACAAGTCACTGCCCCCTACCCCCGAGGGGCAGGTGGTACTGCAACACGCCCGCCGCCTGGTACAAGGCGCCGCGCAGTTGAACAACGAAGTACTGCAGATGACCAAGCTCGACGCCGGCGAACTGCATTTCGGCAGTGGCCCGGCCCTGGCCGTGCGCCTGGTGCCCCAGGCCCTGCAACAGTTCATCGATCGCCACCCAGGCATCCGCACCGCGCTGCTGGTGGACAACGCCGAACGCCTGGGCCAGGCGCTGCGGCGAGAGCAGATCGAGTTCTTCGTCGATGACGTGCGCCCCTTCGAGGCCGATCCGAACTTCCACACCGAAGCGCTGACCCCGCGCCCCGGCCTGTTCTTCTGCCGCCCGGGTCACCCATTGCTGGCCAAGGACAGCCTGTCGACCAACGACCTGTTCGCTTACCCCCTGGCCAGCGCGCTGCTCACGCCGGGCGTACGCAAGCGCCTGGCCAACCTCAGTGGACGCAGCGACTTCACTCCACACCTGCAGACCGAGCACCTGGCGGTGCTGCGCAGCGTGGTACTGGCCAGCGACGCCATCGGCACGGCCAGCGAGGAGGCGGTGGCCGAAGACCTGGCCGCCGGCCACCTGGTGCGCCTGCACTGGCGCAACCTGCCGCCGGGCCTGGAGGTGCTCAGCGTGCGCTGCGGGGTGATCAGCCGCAGCGGCTATCGCCTGTCGCCGGCGGCGCGGGCGATGATCGATACCCTGGTCAGCCTGGATGCTGCCCCATCGCCCGCAGGCGCCGGGCATCGACAATCTCCACCTCGCCATAACCCAGGCGCACCACGCCGGACTGCTCGAGGCTCTTGAGGATTTGGTTGATGGTCTGGCGCGACAGCGACAACATCAGGGCCAGCTGTTCCTGGGACACCTGCAGCCGCCACTGGGCGACATCACGCTCGCCGTAACCTTCGGCCATCTGCAGCAGACGCTGGGCCACCCGCGGCGCGGCGGCCAGCAGGCTCTGCTGCTCCAGGGCAACGAACACCCAGCGCAACTTGTGGCTCATCAGCAAGGCCAGGTCGCGCCAATGCACAGGCTCGCGCGCCAGCCACTCGAGCAGCGGCGCCTGGGGGATCCACAGCAGGCGCGTCGGCCCTTCGGCATAGGCGTCGTGGGTACGCGGCTGGCCATCGAACAAGCTGATCTCGCCAAACCAGTGGGGCGACTCGACCAACGTCAATAACGCCTCCTTGCCCTCGCTGCTGACCGCGCCGACCCGCATCGCCCCCTCCAGCACCGCATACAGGCCACAGGGCGCATCGCCGCGCTGGAACAGGCATTGCCCCGGCGCCAGCTCACGCGCACGGCCCAGGGCCAGCAGGCTATCCTGAACGGTAGCGGGCAATTGCCGGAACCACTGGCCATGCAGCAGCTGGGTACGCGGGTCGTGCATGGCGCCTCGCAAAACGAACTCTGTCGGCCAGGCGACAGACGACGGTGACTGAACAGGGGCAAGCTGCGCTCACCCCTGATGGAGGAACAACAATGAAAAACCTCGTCGAGCACCTGAGTCAATACGCGGCCTACCACCGCGATCCACGCAACATCGCCACCCACTTCATCGGCATTCCGCTGATCGTGCTGGCTGTGACCATCCTGCTGTCGCGCCCCGGCTGGGACCTGGCCGGCGTCTGGCTGTCGCCAGCCCTGCTGCTGGCGGGCTGGTCGGTATGGTTCTACCTGCGCCTGGACCTGCGCTTCGGGCTGGTGATGGGCCTGCTGCTGGGGCTGTGCCTGTGGGCCGGCCAGGCGCTGGCCGTGCAGAGCACCGGGCTGTGGCTGAGCGCCGGGCTGGGGGCGTTCGTGGTGGGCTGGATCATCCAGTTCGTCGGCCATTGGTATGAAGGACGCAAGCCGGCGTTCGTCGATGACCTGAGCGGGCTGATCATCGGGCCGCTGTTCGTGGTGGCGGAGCTGGCGTTCATGGCCGGCCTGTGCCCTGAGCTGAAAAAGGCCGTGGAGGCCAATGCCGGGCCGGTGGCCATCCGCCACAAGAAAGCAGCGATCTGACCAGGAGATTCTGGGGCCGCTGCGCGCCCCATCGCGACACAAGGCCGCTCCCACAGGCCTGTGCAAACCCTGTGGGAGCAACTGTCTTCTTTGTAGAGCTGGCGCCTGCAGGTTTGGAGTGAAGCTCAGGCTTAGCACGGTCCATGTGGGAGCGGCCTTGTGTCGCGATGGGCTGCGCAGCAGCCCCGGCAATCTCTCAAGTCACCTGGGTGCGCGACTCCACCCCCAACTCATCCCACACCGACTCGGCCAAGTGGAACGTGGCATTGGCCGCAGGGATCCCACAGTAGATCGCGCTCTGCATGATCACTTCCTTGATCTCCTCGCGCGTCACGCCATTGTTGGCGGCGGCACGCAGGTGCAGCTTGAGCTCTTCATTGCGGTTCATGCCGATCAGCATGGCGATGGTGATCAGGCTGCGGGTATGGCGCGCCAGGCCGGGGCGCGTCCAGATATCGCCCCAGGCATGCCGGGTGATCATCTCCTGGAACTCGCCGTTGAAGTCGTTGAGCTTCTCCAGGCTGCGGTCGACATGGGCGTCGCCCAGCACCGCACGGCGTACCTGCATGCCCGCCTCGTAGCGTTGTTTCTCGTCCACGGTGTTCTCCTCAACGGCTCGACAGGAAGTCGAGCACACGGCGGCTGAACGGCGCGCCGATCTCGACATTGGACAGGTGCGCCGCCGCGAACTCGACGTACTCGGCGCCGAGGATGCCGGCCTGCATGAAGCGACCGTGCTCGGGGGTGGTCACCGCATCGGCGCTACCGGCGACAATCAGGGTCGGCACCTGGATATGGTTGAGCTGGTCACGGAAATCGGCATCGCGCACCGCGGCGCAATTGGCCGCGTAGCCCTCCGGCGAGGTCTGCGCCAGCATCTGGCAGATGCGCAGGGTACGCTCCGGTTCGGCGGCGGCGAACGCCGGGGTGAACCAGCGGGCGATGGAGGCATCGCGCAAATCGGCCATGGCCTGCCGGCCCCCCGCGAGCACGGTGTCGATGCGGGTGTTCCAGACTTCGTCACTGGCGATCTTCGCCGCCGTGTTGCACAGCGCCAGGCTGAGCAGGCGGCTGCCTGCGTTGATGCCCAGCCACTGACCGATCAGGCCGCCCATGGACAGGCCGATGAAGTGGGCCTTTTCGATATCCAGGGCATCAAGCAGGGCCAGCACATCGCCACCCAACTGCTCGATGCTGTAGGGGCCTTCGGTGACCAGCGAACCGCCATGCCCCCGGGTGTCGTAGCGCAGCACACGAAAATGTTCGGCCCAGGCCGGGATCTGCGCATCCCACATGTGCAGGTCGGTACCCAGCGAGTTGGACAGGACCAGCACCGGCGCATCGTCCGGACCGTCGAGTTGGTAATGCAATGCGCCATCGGCCAGTTGCAGGTGCGCCACAGCGGTCTCCCTTCAGGCAGTGAATCGTTGATGTTCGGCCACGGCGCGCGCCACCCAGACGCGGGCCTGGCCGAGGTAATGGGCCGGGTCGAGCAGGCGGTCGAGTTCGTCGGCGGACAGTTCGCCGCTGACCTGCGGCTCGTCGCCCAGCACGGCACGCAAATGACGCCCCTCGGCCACGGCGCGCTGGCAGCATTGCTCCAGCAGGTGATGGGCACGCTCGCGCCCCAGGCGCTGGGCGAGCACGATACTGACCGCCTCGGCCAGCACCAGGCCCTGGGTCAGGTCCAGGTTGCGGCGCATGCGTGCGGCGTCCACCTCCATGCCCTCGGCTATCAGCTGGGCCTGGCGCAGGGCGCCGGAGACCAGGCAGCAGATTTCCGGCAGTGTTTCCCATTCGGCATGCCACAGGCCGAGGCTGCGCTCGTGCTCCTGGGGCATCGCGGTGAACAAGGTCGAGACCAGCCCCGGCACGCGGGTGGCGGCACCGATCAGCACCGCCGCGCCCACCGGGTTGCGCTTGTGCGGCATGGTCGAGGATCCGCCCTTGCCCGGCGCGCCGGGTTCGAACAACTCGCCCGCTTCGGTCTGCATCAGCAGGCTGACATCCCGGCCGAACTTGCCCAGGCTGCCGGCGACCAGGCCCAGTACCGAGGCGAACTCCACCAGGCGGTCCCGCTGGGTGTGCCACGGCTGTTCGGGCAAGGACAGCTTCAACTGCGCGGCCAGGGCCTCGGCCACCGGCAAGGCCTTGCTGCCCAGCGCCGCCAGGCTGCCGGAGGCGCCGCCGAACTGCAGCACCAGCAGGCGCGGGCGCAGTTCCTTGAGGCGCTGGCGATGACGGGTCAGGGCGCCAAGTACACCGGCCAGCTTCATCCCCAGCGTCACTGGCGTCGCATGCTGCAGCCAGGTACGCCCCACCAGCGGCGTGTCGGCATGCTGCAGCGCCTGGCGGGCCAGGGTGTCGGCCAGCTTGCCGAGGTCGCGGTCGATCAGCGCCAGGGCTTCACGCAGTTGCAGCACCAGGCCGCTGTCCATCGCATCCTGACTGGTTGCGCCCAGGTGCACGTAGCGCTCGGCCTCGGGCACGCCGCTGGCGACCACCTTGCCCAGGGCCTTGACCAGCGGAATCGCCGAGTTGCCGGCAATGGCGATGGCATCGGCCAAGGCACGCACGTCATAGCGCTCGGCCTTGCAGGCCGCCTCGATGGCGCTCACCGCGGTGTGCGGCACCAACCCTGCGCCTGCCTCGGCGCGGGCCAGGGCGGCCTCGAAATCGAGCATACCCTGCAGCCGGCCACGGTCGGAGAAGATCTCGCGCATGGCCGGCGCGGTGAAGTAGGCATCGAACAGTTGGTTGCTCATGCAACGTCCTTAATGATCATGGTGCAGGTAGGCCGCCTGCTTGGGCAGGCGCAAGCTGAACAGGAAGGCCACTGCCATCATGGCGGTCACGTACCAGTAGAAGGTGTTCTCCATCCCCAAGGTTTTCAAGCCCAGTGCCACGTATTCGGCGGAACCTCCGAACACCGCGTTGGCCACCGCGTAGGCCAGGCCCACCCCCAACGCACGGACCTGCGGGGGGAACATCTCGGCCTTCACCAGGCCGCTGATGGAGGTGTAGAAGCTGACGATGCACAGCGCCAGGCTCACCAGCACGAAGGCCATGAACGGGCTGCTCACGGTCTTCAGCGCCATCAGCAGCGGCACGGTGAAGAGCGTCCCAAGGGCGCCAAACAGCAACATCGAATTGCGCCGGCCAATGCGGTCGGAGAGCATGCCGAACACCGGCTGCAGGATCATGAACAGGAACAGCGCGCCGGTCATCACGAAACTGGCGCTCTTTGCGTTCATGCCGGCGGTGTTGACCAGATACTTCTGCATGTAGGTGGTGAAGGTGTAGAAGATCAGCGAGCCACCGGCGGTGTAGCCCAATACCGTGACAAAGGCGGCGGCATGGTTGCGGAACAGGCCGCGGATGGTGCCGGCCTCCTTGTCCTGGCGGGTCTCGGCGCTGCTGGTCTCCTTCAGCGAGCGACGCAGCATCAGCGAGATCAGCGCAGCGATGGCGCCGACCACGAACGGGATGCGCCAGCCATACGCGCGCAGCTCATCCTCGCTCAGCAATTGCTGCAGGATCACCACCACCAGCACCGCCAACAACTGCCCGCCGATCAGGGTGACGTACTGGAACGAGGCGAAGAAGCCGCGCTGGCCGCGCAAGGCCACTTCGCTCATGTAAGTGGCGGTGGTGCCGTACTCGCCGCCCACCGACAGGCCCTGGATCAGCCGCGCCAGGAGCAGCAGCGCCGGCGCCCAGGCGCCGATGCTGGCGTAGGTGGGCAGGCAGGCGATGATCAGCGAACCGCCGCACATCATCAGCACCGAGATCATCAGCGAATTCTTGCGCCCGTGGCGGTCGGCCAGGCGGCCGAAGATCCAGCCACCGATGGGGCGCATCAGGAAGCCTGCGGCGAACACACCGGCGGTGTTGAGCAACTGCACCGTGGGGTCGTCGGAGGGGAAGAAGGCCGGGGCGAAGTAGATCGCGCAGAAGGCATAGACATAGAAGTCGAACCATTCGACCAGGTTGCCCGACGAGGCGCCGACGATGGCGAAGATCCGCTTGCTGCGTTCTTCGCCGGTGTAATAGCTGGAAGTCATGGTGTTTTTACTCCTGGGAGGTCACTGCAAAGTCTAGACATACCCAGTAACAATCTCGTTCCGCCACAGCATTGACCATTAGCCTCGTGTCTTACCGATCCGGCCTCTTCGCGGGTAAACCCGCTCCCACAGGAGGTACGTGGTTCCCTGTGGGAGCGGGTTTACCCGCGAAGAGGCCGGCACCGATCAGACCCGCTCGATGGCCAGCGCCAACCCTTGCCCGACGCCCACACACATGGTCGCCAGCCCCTTGCGCCCGCCACTCTTCTCCAGCTGATGCAGCGCCGTCAGCACCAGGCGCGCCCCGCTCATGCCCAGCGGGTGCCCCAGGGCGATCGCACCGCCGTTGGGATTGACCTGCGGCGCATCGTCCGCCAAGCCCAGCTCGCGCAGCACCGCCAGCCCCTGGCTGGCAAACGCCTCGTTGAGCTCGATGACATCGAAATCCGCCACCGCCACACCCAGCCGCTCGGTCAGCTTGCGCACCGCCGGCACCGGGCCGATGCCCATCACCCGCGGCGCCACGCCGGCACTGGCCATGCCCAGCACCCGGGCGCGTGGCGTCAGGCCATGCTTTTTCACCGCCTCGGCCGAGGCCAGGATCAATGCAGCGGCGCCATCGTTGACGCCCGAGGCATTGCCTGCGGTAACCGTCTTGTCAGGGCCATTGACCGGTTTGAGCCTGTTCAGCGCCTCCAGCGTGGTGTCCGGGCGCAGATGCTCATCCTGCTCGACCACCGTCTCGCCTTTCTTGTGGGCGATACGCACCGGCACGATCTCTTCGGCGAAGTAACCGGCAGCCTGCGCGGCGGCGGCCTTCTGCTGGCTGCGCAGGGCGAAGGCATCCTGGTCGGCGCGCGACACCTGGTAGTCCTCAGCGACGTTGTCGGCGGTCTCGGGCATCGAGTCCACGCCATGCTGCGCCTCCATCAACGGGTTGACGAAGCGCCAGCCGATGGTGGTGTCCTCGAGCTTCATGTTGCGCGAGTAACCGCTCTCGGCCTTGCCCATCACGAACGGCGCGCGGGACATCGACTCGACGCCACCGGCGATGGCCAGCTCCATCTCGCCACTGGCGATGGCGCGGAAAGCACTGCCAATGGCGTCCATGCCCGAGGCGCACAGGCGGTTGAGGGTCACACCGGGAATGCTCTGCGGCAGGCCGGCCAACAGCAGCGCCATGCGCGCCACGTTGCGGTTGTCCTCGCCGGCCTGGTTGGCGCAGCCGAGGAACACTTCGTCGAGCAGTTCCCACTGCACCTGCCGATTGCGCTCGACCAGCGCCTTGAGCGGCACCGCCGCCAGGTCGTCGGCGCGCACACTGGCCAAGGCGCCGCCGAAGCGGCCAATGGGGGTGCGGATGGCGTCGCAGATAAAGACGTCACGCATCAGGCTTCTCCTGCCGTCTGGCCATGGGCGGCGGCGGTGCGCGCTTCGAGGTCGCGCAGGGCGGACAGCTCGACATCGCTGGGTGCCGCGGTCTGCTGCACGTCGTCGGCGAAGCGGATCGCCCACCCGGTGGCGGCAACGATCTGCTCGCGAGTCACGCCCGGGTGGATCGATGTGACCACGAATTCATGGGTGCCCGCTTCCGGCTCCAGGATGCACAGGTCGGTGATGATGCCGACCGGCCCCTCGCCGGGCAGGCCAAGGCGCTTGCGCGAGTCGCCGCCTTCGCCGTGGCCGACCGAGGTGATGAAGTCGAGCTTGTCGACGAAGGCGCGCGGCGACTGCTTGAGGATGATCAACACCTGCTTGGCGGAACCGGCGATCTCCGGTGCACCGCCGGCGCCCGGCAAGCGAGTCTTCGGCGCGTGGTAGTCGCCGACCACCGTGGTGTTGATGTTACCGAAGCGGTCGACCTGGGCCGCGCCGAGGAAACCGACGTCGATGCGCCCGCCCTGCAGCCAGTAGCGGAAGATCTCGCCGGTCGGCACCACGGTGTCGGCGGTCTCGGCCAGCTCGCCGTCACCGATGGACAGCGGCAACACACTCGGCTTGGCGCCGATCGGGCCGGACTCGTAGATCAACACGACATCGGGCGACGAGGTCAGGCGTGCCAGGTTGGCGGCCTTGGACGGCAGGCCGATGCCGACGAAGCACACGGCACCGTTGCGCAGGCGACGGGCCGCCGCGACGGTCATCATTTCGGAAGTGGAGTAGCTCATTGCGCGGCCTCCGCGGTGCTGGCCAGCTTGGCCTGGAATTCGGGGAAGTCCCGGGTGCCACGGATGAAGGTGTCGACCCAGGCGGTGAACGACTCACGGTTGCGGGCGATCGGGTCCCAGGCCTGGTAGAAGCGGTTGTCGCGCTCGTAGTAGCCGTGGGCGTAGGACGGGTGGGCGCCGCCGGGCACCAGGCACACCGCGCTGAGCGCCCAGGCCGGCAGGACGCAGGCGTTCATCGGCGCATTCAGCTCATCGACGATCTCCTCGACGGTGACGATGCAGCGCTTGGCCGCCAGGGCCGCCTCCTTCTGCACGCCGAGGATGCCCCACAGCAGCACGTTGCCCTTGCGGTCGGCCTTCTGCGCATGGATCACGGTGACGTCCGGGCGCACCGACGGCACGGCGGCAAGCACTTCGCCGGTGAACGGGCAGGTGACGCTCTTGATCAGCGGATTGACCTTGGGCAGGTCGGAGCCGGCGTAAGCACGCAGCACCGCGAACGGCAGGCCGGAGGCGCCGGCGACATAGGCGTTGGCCAGGTCGGCGTGGCTGTGTTCCTCGATCTCGATGGCGTGCGGCCACTGCTTCTCCACCGCGTCGCGCAGCCGATGCAGCGAACCGACGCCGGGGTTGCCGCCCCAGGAGAAGATCAGCTTGCGCGCGCAACCGGCACCGATCAGCTGGTCGTAGATCAGGTCCGGGGTCATGCGCACCAAGGTCAGGTCGCGCTTGCCCTGGCGGATGATCTCGTGACCGGCCGCCGTCGGGATCAGATGGGTGAAGCCTTCGAGGGCGACGCTGTCGCCATCCTGGATGAACTGCTTCACGGCCTCGTGAAGCGAGAGGATTGCTGCCATTGGAGACTCCTGGTCAGGTCGAGTCGAGTCAGTGAGCAGCGGGCCATGGCGTCGCTGCGATGGACCCAGATTACGGAGGCTGCCGGGGTTGTTACAATCCGATAATCGCACTTTTGTGCGATTATCGAACCATTTGTTACCCTGCTATTTATGCGCGCCCCCCCATCGTCAGGTCGCGTCGGCATGGCTCACCAGCCCCTTGACCACCACGCCTACGGTGGCTAGCGCCGCCGGCACCAGCAGCGCGGTCAGCACCTGCTCGAAGGTCCACCCCAACCCCAGCAGCGTCGCCCCGCTCCAGGCACCGAGAATTGCGCCGAAGCGACCGATTCCGAGCATCCACGACACCCCGGTGGCGCGCCCCTGGGTCGGGTAGAACCGCGCCGCCAGCGACGGCATGGCCGATTGCGCGCCGTTCACGCACATACCCGCGACCAGCACCAGCGTGGCCAGCACGGTGATGTTGCCCAGGCTCTGCCCCACGGCATAGGCAAACACACCCGCCAGCAAGTAGCAGATACCGATCACCTTGTGCGGGTTGAAGCGGTCCATCGCCCAGCCCACGGCCACCGCGCTGAGCACGCCGCCGAACTGGAACAACGCGCCAATGAATGCGGCCTGCTCCATGCTCGCGCCGCTGTCACGCATCAGGGTCGGCAGCCAGCTGGTCAGCAGGTAGACGATCACCAGGCCCATGAAGTAAGTCAGCCACAGCAGCACGGTGCCCAGGCCATAGGTGCCCGAGAAGATCACCGCGAACACGTTGCGCGCCGCCACCGCCTTCTGCTCCGGCACACTGAAGCTCGCGGCCTGGGCCACCAGCGCCGGGGCGATCGGCGCCAGGGTCCGGCGCACCTTCTCGGTGCCGCGGTTGCGCACCACCAGGAACCGCGCCGACTCCGGCAGCCAGACCAGCAGCACCAGCGCCAGCAGCAACGGCAGCACCCCGCCGATCACCAGCAGGCTGTGCCAGCCGTAGGCCGGGATCAGCTTGGCCGAGATGAACCCGCCCCCGGCCATGCCCAGGTTGAAGCCACAGAACATGCTGGTCACCAGCAGCGACTTGAGCCGCTCCGGGGTGTACTCGGAGAGCAAGGTGGTGGCATTGGGCATGCCCGCCCCCAGGCCCAGGCCAGTCAGAAAGCGCAGTACCAGCAACTGGTCGACATTGCTGGCATAGGCCGAGGCCAGGCTGAAACCGCCGAACACCAGCACCGCCCCCACCAGCACGCCCTTGCGCCCGAAGCGGTCGGCCAGCGGCCCGGAGCCGAGGGCGCCGAACACCATGCCGATCAACGCGGCGCTCATCACCGGGCCGAGGCTGGCGCGGTCGATGCCCCATTCCTGCGACAGCGCCGGGGCGATGAAGCCCATGGCGGCAGTGTCCAGGCCATCAAGGAAGACGATCAGGAAGCACAGGATCACCACCCGCCATTGATAGCGCGACAGCGGTTGGTCATTGATGAGGGATTGGACATCGAGGCAGTTGCCGACAGCGGATTGTGGCTTGTTCATTGTTGTTATCCGGGAGTTGGGCACAGGCAGGCTACCGCGCATCACTGATGCGCAGGAACAGGAAACGGCGGATACGACGAGCTGGGTCAGCCGGCGTGCAGCAGCACTGCGCGCGGGCACGGCCGCGACAGCAAAGAGACGGTTTTCATGGGGGATGCCCTCGGGCCTGTTGTTATTGTCCGGTCGGCGAAGCCGACTCGTGCGACAGACATTAATCAGCAGGCGTGGGCGGCGCAATTCGTCGGGAACGACACTGTGCGTTTATCGAACAGGAAACGGCAGCGCATGTTCGACGCCAAGGTGTGTGAGCCACGGTCTGTGTTGCATGCACCGGCCTCATCGCTGGCAAGCCAGCTCCCACAGGGATCGAGTATGTCTGGCGATGGGGCGCAGCGCGCCCCGGCGTTGTTCAGCCAAACAACTGATGGCAAAGGTCCCGGCTGGCCTCCAGCAGTATCGGCAGGAAACGCTGCTCGAGTTCCCCTCGGCTGACCCGACCGACATGGGTACTCACGTTCAACGCCGCCAGCACCTGCCCGGAGGCGTCATAGATCGGCACGGCAATCGAACGCAGGCCCTGCTCCAGTTCCTGATCAACCACGCACCAGCCCTGTTCGCGCACCTGCTGGATGCAGGCGAACAGCGATGCCGGGTCGTGCAGTGTACGGCTGGTCCGCGCCTTGAGATCCGCCCGCTCCAGATACTCGTGCAGGCTGGCGTCGTCCAGCGCCGCCAACAGGATGCGGCCCATCGACGTGCAATAGGCCGGCAGCCGCCCGCCGACAGACAGGTCGACCGAGATCAACCGCTCGACCGTGGCCGAGCGCGCTATATAAAGGATGTCGTCGCCTTCCAGCGTGGCCATGTTGGCCGCTTCGTGGAGCTGGTCGCTGATCCGGTCGAGGTAGGGCTGGGCCGATACCGCCAACGGCGTGGACGACAGGTAGGCATGACCGAGGGTCAGCACCTTGGGCAACAACGAATAGGTACGCCCGTCGGTGGTCGCGTAACCCAGTTTCATCAAGGTATGCAGGCAACGCCGCACCGCCGCCCTGGGTATTTCCGTGCGGTGGCTGATCTGCGCGATGGTCAGGTGCCGTTTGCGCTCCTGGAACGCCTGGATCACCGCCAGGCCGCGGGCCAGGGAGGTCATGAAGTCCGGGTCGCCAGTGAAGGCCTGGATGCGCTTGGCCGCGGACGCCACGATCGGCGGTGCCAGGGTGGGGCTGGTGTGGCGCGCGGGCTCGTTCGCTGGCGGGCCGCTGGTTTCTTCGCTCATGGACATGCCTCAAAAAAATCGCTACCTCGTGCGATTATCGAACGAACGACCGATAATCGCAATTGACCGCTGACACTTTTGCTTATACCTTTCCCCTGCCACATGTGGCTTCTTTGGAGAGACTGGTCAGGTACCCACCGTAGAAGTCCCAGGCAACGGCCTCGCCTCCCAGCGAGGCCGTTTTCATTTCTGACGGCGAACGAAAAACTTGTCTACCATGGCAAATTGAACTTCCAGTCCGCCGGTCAGACGAACCTTTTGTCTGGTCGCCACAAGTTCCGATCTATTGTCAATGACCGGTAAATAACGATAACCTTCGAATTGGCGATTGCTATAATCGTCATGTTGGTTGCCAGCGCTGTATAACGGATCCAATCGACAAACTATCGTTGCCTTCCTGACGCCTGCCTGCTGCTCGAACAGTGGATTGTCGTGTGGTGCGCCACAGGTCGCCCTCCCACACCCAGTCATTGCAGTGCAACGATGTGTACGCGTTGCCTGTATTTACACATCCTGCGTGTGTATTTAACGGCTGACGCCCAACTTAACCTATTCAGGTATTACTGTGACGAAAGAAGAACTGCGCGCGGAACTCGAGCGCCAGGCTGAACGTTACAAGGATGTTTACGGTGGTGAAGTCACCACCTATGCCGCACAACCCGACCCGGAACGCAAACCCTGGCGCAAACGCGCCAGCATTCTCGACCAGGCCTTCGCTCAGGAGATCGAGAAGATCGAAAAGGAACTGCGTAGCGACGGCGAGTGAAGCTTCACGATGCTATAGCGCCATCACCCAACGGTGGTTGCGGCGAGGCATCCTGGGCAAATTTGCTCGATATGAAATGGAATCACACAAATTTCATACAGTCGTTTTAATTGTGAGCAACCTGCTTAAATCGTCTCAAATCGCTGATTTTTCTGAAATTTATCGATTTTTTACGGCGTTTTTTCGCAAAAACTCACGGGTACGGTGCGCGGGCAGGGTCGACATTCCCCTGCCATCGGTCAGTGGCGGGTGCATCGATTGCCATGGTTTTCTGGCATAATCCGCCCCCCCTAAGACCGCCAGACAACCTTCATGATCGATTTATTCAGCGGACTGGATGCCTGGGTTATCGTGAGCCTGACGCTCGCTCTGACCTTCGTGCTCGCATTCGAGTTCATCAATGGCTTTCATGACACCGCCAACGCGGTAGCCACTGTCATCTATACCAAGGCCATGCCACCGCACCTCGCCGTGTTCTTCTCCGGTGTGTTCAACTTCCTCGGCGTTCTGCTCGGCGGTGTCGGGGTGGCCTACGCCATCGTCCACCTGCTGCCGGTCGAACTGCTGATCAATGTGAACACCGGTCACGGCCTGGCCATGGTCTTCTCGCTGCTGGCCGCGGCCATCACCTGGAACCTGGGCACCTGGTACTTCGGTATCCCGGCCTCCAGTTCGCACACCCTGATCGGATCGATCCTCGGCGTCGGCCTGGCCAACGCCCTGCTCAGCGACATTCCGCTGGGCGACGGCGTCAACTGGCAGAAGGCGATCGACATCGGCATGTCCCTGGTGCTTTCGCCCATGGCCGGCTTCGCTGTCGCCGCCCTGCTGCTGATCGGTCTGAAATGGTGGCGTCCGCTGTCGAAGATGCACAAGACCCCGGACCAGCGCCGCAAGCTCGACGACAAGAAGCACCCGCCGTTCTGGAACCGCCTGGTGCTGGTGATCTCGGCCATGGGCGTGAGCTTCGTGCACGGCTCCAACGATGGCCAGAAAGGCATTGGCCTGATCATGCTGGTGCTGATCGGCATCGTCCCGGCCAAGTTCGTCCTCGACCTGAACAGCACCACCTACCAGATCGAGCGCACCCGCGACGCCACCCTGCACCTGAGCCAGTTCTACCAGCGCAACGCCGCGACCCTGGGCGAGTTCCTGGCGCTGGGCAAGGCGCAGGCGAGCGACCTGCCGGAGCAGTTCAGCTGCAACCCGCAACAGACCGAGCCAACTATCGCCGCGCTGCAATCGTCGCTGGCCGGCGTGACCGACTACCGCGCCCTGAGCGCCGAGAAGCGCGTCGAAGTACGTCGCTACCTGCTGTGCCTGGACGACACGGCGAAGAAGGTCGGCAAGCTGCCGGGCCTGCAGGCCCGTGAAAAGGCCGACCTGGAGAAACTGCGCAAGGACCTGACCGCCACCACCGAGTACGCACCGTTCTGGGTGATCGTCGCCGTCGCCCTGGCCCTGGGCCTGGGCACCATGGTCGGCTGGAAGCGCGTGGTGCTGACCGTCGGCGAGAAGATCGGCAAGCAGGGCATGACTTACGCCCAGGGCATGTCGGCACAGATCACCGCGGCCTGCGCCATCGGCATGGCCAACGTGTTCAGCCTGCCGGTATCCACCACCCACGTGCTGTCGTCGGGTGTAGCCGGTACCATGGTCGCCAACAAGAGCGGCCTGCAGGGCGGCACCGTGAAGACCATCCTGCTGGCCTGGGTGCTCACCCTGCCGGCAACGATGGGCCTGGCGGCCGGCCTGTTCTGGCTGGCAACCAAGGCCATTGGCTGAGTGCTGATGCAGTACTGAAAAAAGGCGCCTTTGCAGGGCGCCTTTTTCATATCCGTCATTCGAGTCCTATCGCGGGGCAACGGGTTTAACGTTTCTTACCGCCCAACAACGACCCCATCAACCCACGCACCAATTGCCGCCCCAACTGATTGGCCGCCTGGCGCACCGCCGACTTGATGGCCTGCCCGGCCGCGCTTTGCAGGAACTCACCGGCCTTGTCGGCGAAGCTGTCCTCGTCGGCCTTGGCCTGGGGCACCGGCTCCACCGGCTCGCCCTTGCGCTGGGTAAGCATTTCATAGGCCGACTCACGGTCGATCGGCTTGTCATAGCGCCCGGCCAGGGGCGATGCCGCGATCAGCGCCTGCCGCTCGGCCGCGCTCAACGGCCCGATCCGCGACTGCGGTGGCGCGACCAGCACCCGCTGGACCATCGCCGGCGTGCCCTTCTCCTCCAAAGTCCCGACCAGCGCCTCACCAATGCCCAGTTCGGTCAACACCGCCAGGCTATCAAACGCCGGGTTGGGGCGGAAACCATCGGCCACCGCGCGCAGCGACTTCTGCTCTTTGGCGGTGAATGCCCGCAGGCCATGCTGGATGCGCAGCCCGAGCTGGGCCAGCACCGCATCCGGCAGGTCGCCCGGCGACTGGGTGACGAAATACACCCCAACGCCCTTGGAGCGGATCAGCCGCACCACCTGCTCCAGACGATCCTGCAGTGCCTTGGGCGTACCGTTGAACAGCAGGTGCGCTTCGTCGAAGAACAGTGCCAGCACCGGCTTGTCGGCATCGCCGCGCTCCGGCAACTGCTCGAACAGCTCGGCCAGCAGCCACAGCAGGAAGGTCGCGTAGACCTTGGGCGCCTCATGCACCAGGCGGCTGGCATCGAGCAGGTGGATACGCCCGCGACCGTCGCCTTCCGGACGCAACAGATCCTCCAGTTGCAGCGCCGGCTCGCCGAACAGCGCCTCGGCGCCCTGCTGTTCCAAGGTCGCCAGTCGGCGCAGCAAAGCCTGCGTGGAAGCGCCGGTCATCAAGGCACTGTCCTCGCCCAGCAATTGGGGGTTGTCCTTCAGGTGCGCGAGCAGGGCCTTGAGGTCCTTCAGGTCGAGCAGCAGCAGGCCTTCGCGGTCGGCCACCTTGAATGCCGCATACAAGGCGGCCTGCTGGCTGTCGGTGAGCTCCAGCAGGTTGCCCAGCAGCAACGGCCCCATCTCGCTCAGGGTGGTGCGCAGCGGGTGACCCGATTGCCCCGCGATATCCCACAGGCTCACCGGATAGGCCTGAGGCTTGTGGTTCAGCCAGGGCATGCCGGCGATCCGCTCGGCCACCTTGCCCTGGGGCGCCCCGACCGCGCCTAGGCCACACAGGTCGCCTTTCACATCCGCGGCGAATACCGCGACCCCGGCGTCGCTGAACAGCTCGGCCAGATGCTGCAGGGTGACCGTCTTGCCGGTGCCTGTGGCCCCGGCCACCAAGCCGTGGCGGTTGGCCAGGCGCATGGACTGGGATACCGGCTGACCATCAGGACCTGCTCCTACTACCATTCGTAAGGAATCCGACATCTTCTTTCATCCCCTGCTCAAGTTCTGGCGCGTGACAGCCGATATTTCAAAATGATTCTACCTAGAAAGACAGTAACAACCCGAAAAGGACCCACGGGAATTGTTGCACTGTTTTCCAGCCGTGCTTTGTGCGAACGACCCGATAAAAAACCTTAGCGGACGCGATCACGTTATGAATAAAAGCCTTCGTTTCAGCCACAAGATTCTTCTGGCGGCATCACTGATCGTGATACTCGCCTTCAGCCTCTTCACCCTTTACAACGACTACCTCCAGCGTAACGCCATTCGCGAAGACCTGGAGAACTACCTTGCTGAGATGGGCGAGTCCACCTCCACCAATATCCGCAACTTGTTCGAAGGGCGCATCAAACTGGTCGAGAACGTCGCCCAGAACATTGCCCAGTACCCACAGAACACCGGTACCCTGCTGGGCCAGAACGCGCTCACCTCGAGCTTTCAGACCATCTACCTGGGCCAGCCCGACGGCACCTTCACCGTGCGTCCGGACACCAGGATGCCCGACGGCTACGACCCACGCGTACGCCCTTGGTACAAGGACGGCCTGAACGCCAACGGCCCGATCCTCACCGAACCCTACATCGACATGGCCACCAACGAGCTGGTCATCTCGATCATCAGCACCGCCTCACGTTCGGTCGGCGTGGTTGGCGGCGACCTGGCCCTCGACGGCCTGGTACAGATCATCAACTCGCTGAACTTCGGCGGCATGGGCTACGCCTTCCTGGTCAACGACCAGGGCAAGATCCTGGTGCACCCGGACAAGAACCTGGTGATGAAGTCGCTGTCGGACCTGTTCCCGCAGAACACGCCGAAGCTGTCCAGCAACCTGACCGAAGTAACGCTCAACGGCGAAACCCGCCTGCTCACCTTCACCCCGGTCAAAGGCCTGCCGTCTGCCAACTGGTACATCGGCCTGTCGGTGGACAAGGACAAGGCCTTCTCGATGCTCAGCACCTTCCGCACTTCGGCGGTAATCGCCACGCTGGTGGCGGTGGTGATCATCATCGCCCTGCTCGGCCTGCTGATCCGCGTGCTGATGCAGCCACTGCACACCATGACGCGCGCCATGTCGAACATCGCCGAGGGTGAAGGCGACCTGACCCGCCGCCTGGAAATCCACAACCACGACGAGTTCGGCATCCTCGGGACCGCCTTCAACCGCTTCGTCGAGCGCATCCACGGGTCAATCCGCGAGGTGTCCTCGGCCACCGAGCAGGTCAACGAAGTGGCACTGCGGGTGATCAGCGCCTCCAACTCGTCGATGAGCAACTCCGACGAGCAGTCCAACCGCACCAACAGTGTCGCCGCCGCCATCAACCAGCTCGGAGCCGCCGCCCAGGAGATTGCCGGCAACGCCGCCCAGGCCTCGCAACATGCCAGCTCAGCGCGGCTGTTGGCCGAGGAAGGCCAGCAAGTGGTGCAACGCAACATCGATGCGATGAACCGCCTGTCGGACCTTATCGTCACCTCCAGCGAGCATATCGAGACGCTGAACAACAAGACCGTCAACATCGGCCAGATCCTCGAGGTGATCACCAGCATTTCCCAGCAGACCAACCTGCTCGCCCTCAACGCCGCCATCGAGGCCGCCCGCGCCGGTGAGGCCGGCCGGGGCTTCGCCGTGGTCGCCGACGAGGTGCGCAACCTGGCGCACCGCACCCAGGAATCAGCACAGCAAGTGCAGACCATGATCGAGGAGCTGCAGGTCGGCGCCCGCGAGTCGGTCGACACCATGGGCCAGAGCCAGCGCCACAGCCAGGACAGCATGGACATCGCCAACCAGGCCGGCGAACGCCTGGGCAGCGTCACCCAGCGCATCGGCGAGATCGACGGCATGAACCAGTCGGTGGCCACCGCCACCGAAGAGCAGACCGCCGTGGTCGACTCGATCAACATGGACATCAACGAGATCAACATGCTCAACCAGGAAGGCGTCGAGAACCTGCAGGCGACCCTGCGCGCCTGCTCGGACCTCGAGCAGCAGGCCGGCCGCCTCAAACAGCTGGTCGGCAGCTTCCGCATCTGACCTGCCGCCCGCTCCCTCGTGGGAGCGGGCGCTTCCCACGACAGCGCATCCCGTCAAACCCCGATCGAACAAACTATCCTTCAGGTAGGTCAACCCTCAGGCGCGTCATCGCCGGTTCATTACCGCCAGATGACACACCCGAGGACGATCCCGGAGGGATGCTGATCGTGCACATCGCCGACATCACCATGTTCTACGCCCCGGCCAGCGGCGGCGTGCGAACCTATCTTGATGCCAAACACCGCCGCCTCGACGCCATGCCCGGCGTTCGCCACAGCCTGTTGATTCCCGGTGCCAATGCCAGCCAGGTCGATGGTGTCTATCACGTACCCGCCCCACCCCTTCCCTTCGGCAACGGCTACCGCTTCCCGGTGCGCCTGGCGCCCTGGTGCAAGGAACTGCGCCGCCTGCAGCCCGACCTGATCGAAGTCGGCGACCCCTACCTCACCGCCTGGGCGGCCCTGGAGGCGCGGCGCAAGCTCGATGTGCCGGTGATCGGCTTCTATCACTCCGACCTGCCCTTGCTGGTAAGCAATCGCATGGGCAACTGGTTCACCCCCAATGTCGAGGCCTATGTCAGCAAGCTCTACGGAAATTTCGACCGGGTCCTGGCACCCAGCCAGGTGATGGCCGACAAGCTGCGCCGGTTGGGCGTCGCAGACGTGCACGTGCAACGCCTGGGCGTGGACCTGGCGCTGTTCAACCCCGACCGGCACGACCCCGGCCTGCGCGCCGAGCTGGGCATCGCCGATACCAGCCGGCTGCTGGTGTTCGCCGGCCGCGGCTCGCGGGAAAAGAACCTGCCGGTGCTGCTCGATTGCATGCACGCGCTCGGCCAGCCCTACCACCTGCTGCTGGTGGGTTCGAACATGCCGGCCAGCGTGCCGGACAACGTCAGCGTGATCGACCACTTCTGCCCGCCCCAGGAGGTTGCCCGGCTGCTGGCCAGTGCCGACCTGCTGGTGCACGCCGGCGACCAGGAAACCTTCGGCCTGGTGATCCTCGAGGCCATGGCCAGCGCCACGCCCGTGGTGGCCGTGCGCGCCGGCGCATTCAGCGAGATCGTCGATGAACGTTGTGGCCGGCTGTGTCCGCCCAACAATGGTCAAGCCATGGCCGAAGCCGTGCGCGAAGCGTTCGACAACGGTGTCGACCAGCTGGGCCGTCAGGCACGCCAACATGTGGAGCGCCATTACAGCTGGGACACCGTGGTCAACGGCCTGCTCCAGCATTACCAGGCGGTGCTCGGCCACACGCAGCGGGTACGCGCCCATGGCTGAGGGCCAGGCCGCCAGGCGCAGCCTGATGCTGGTGCTGCACGATATCGCGCCGGAAACCTGGCCGGATTACCAGCCCTTCGTCCAGGCCATCGACGCACTGGGCGGGGTGCCCATGACCTGGCTGGTGGTGCCGGACTTCCACCACCGTAACCCGCTGACCCGTTCACCCACCTTCTGCCGCCTGCTCGAGCGACGCCTGGCCCAGGGCGACGAGCTCGCCCTGCATGGCTACTATCACGCCGACGATGGCCCGCCACCGCGCGGGCCGGGTGAATATTTCATGCGCCGGATCTATACCCACGAGGGCGAGTTCCATGGACTGGACCAGGCAGACGCCCTGCAGCGCCTGCAGGCCGGGCTGGCACTGTTCGAGAAACAGGGCTGGCCGGTGGCGGGCTTCGTCGCCCCCGCCTGGCTGATGAGCGAGGGCACGCGCCAGGCATTGCGGCAGTTGCCGCTGCGCTATACCAGTTCCCCGCGCCACCTTTACCGGCTGCCGGACTTCACCGCCTTCGATGCCCCAGGGCTGGTGTGGAGCGCTCGCAGCGCCTGGCGCCGTGGCCTGTCGCGGGTGGTCAGTGACTGGCAGTACCGCCGCTGGCGCGAAGCCGACACCCTACGCCTGGGCCTGCACCCGGTCGACATGCGCCACGCCAGCGCACGCAATTACTGGCTCGATACCCTGCACCGGTTGCTGGACCAAGGCCGTGAGCCACTGACCAAGTCCGCCTGGCTGGAGCGCCAGGCCGCCCCATGAAACGCCTGGGCTGGCTGGCCCTGGCACTGCTGCTGGCGGTGCTGGTACCCGCCCTGCTCGGCGGCAGCGACCTGCTCCCGCGCCTGCGGTCGTTCGATTCCGGGCTGATGCTGCTGTTGCTGGCCATGATCCTGCTGTGCTGGACCATCAATGCCGCCCGCCTGCGCCTGTTGCTGGGTGAACAGGGCGCGCAAGTGGGCCGGATGCACAGCCTGGGCGTGGTGATGGCCACCGAATTCGCCATCTGCACCACACCCGGCGGCAGCGGTGGCCCGTTGACCCTGATGACACTGCTGGCGCGCAAGCGCATCGCGCCATCGCGCAGCGGCGCGGTGTTCGCCATGGACCAGTTGAACGACCTGCTGTTCTTCTTCTGCGCGATGCTGGCGATTGCCGCCTATGCCCTGTTCCACCACCTCGGCCACAGCCAGGCGCAGATGCTGCTGGGCAGCGCCCTGCTGCTGTGTGCCGCACTTGCGGGGATCTTCCTGCTGCTGCGCTATCGACGCGGTGTGATGCGTGGCAACGGCCGGTTGTTGCGTCGCCTGGGCATGGCACCGGCACGCCGAAGGCGCTGGGCGCGCAAGCTGCTGCGCTTTGTCCATGCCCTGGCCGAGACCTGGCGCATGCCCCGGCGTACGCTGGCGCTGGTGTTCATCCTCACCTGCGCGCACTGGTGCCTGCGGTACAGCGTGCTGTATCTGGCGTTGCGGGGGTTGGGAGTGGATCTGGCGTGGATTGCCAGCTTCCTGGTGCAGATGCTCGCGCTCAGTGCCGGGCAGTTCAGCCTGTTGCCAGGCGGTGCCGGCGCTGCGGAGTTGACCTCGGCGACCCTGCTGTCACCACTGGTGGGCAGTTCGACGGCAGCCGCGGCGATCCTGATCTGGCGCGCGGTTACCTATTACTTCTATCTGCTGGCGGGTGGACCGGTGTTTCTGTACCTGCTGGCGCGTCCTCGACTGGAGCGTCGTCGCCAGACGGGTTGAGTCGACCCCAGAGCTCGGCGGCACCGGGAAACTCGGTGCCGTCGTCGTCGCTCAACGCCTCGGGATCAAAGCGGGCCAGGCAGCCTTCGCCCAAGGTTGGTGGCGCCGAGGCGCCGGCCTTGTCACGCGGGTCTGCCATGCCAGGGCCCTCGACTCAGTTGAACACCACGGTCTTGTTGCCGTGCACCAGCACGCGATCTTCCAGGTGATAGCGCAGGCCACGGGCCAGGACCATCTTCTCCACGTCACGACCGAAGCGCACCATGTCCTCGATGCTGTCGGCGTGGCTGACACGCACCACGTCCTGCTCGATGATCGGGCCGGCGTCCAGCTCTTCGGTCACGTAGTGGCAGGTCGCGCCGATCAGCTTGACGCCGCGCAGCGCCGCCTGGTGGTAAGGCTTGGCCCCCACGAACGACGGCAGGAAGCTGTGGTGGATGTTGATGACCTTTTCCGCGTATTCCTGGCACAACTGCGGCGGCAAGATCTGCATGTAGCGGGCCAGCACCACGGCGTCGGCGCCATATTCGGCGACCAGGCGCGAGACCTCGGCGAACGCCGGCTGCTTGTCCTTCGGATCGACCGGCACATGGTGGAACGGAATACCGTGCCATTCGACCATGCTGCGCAGGTCGTTGTGGTTGGAGATCACGCAGGGGATCTCGCAGTCCAGTTCGTCGGTGTGCCAGCGGTGCAGCAGGTCGGCCAGGCAGTGCGACTCGCGGCTGGCCATCAGCACCACGCGCTTCTTCTGCGCCGAGTCGGTGATCCGCCAGGTCATGGAGAACTCTTCGGCGATCGGGGCGAATGCCTCGCGGAAGGCCTCGATACCGAACGGCAGGGACTCGGCGCGGATCTCATGGCGCATGAAGAACCAACCGCTCTGCTCGTCAGAGTGGTGGCTGGCTTCGTTGATCCAGCCATTGTAGAGGGCCAGGAAATTACTGACTTTTGCCACGATGCCGACGCGGTCGGGGCAGGCAATCACCAGTCGATAGGTGCGCATGAGGGAGACTCCAGAACTTCGCAAAGGCGCATATTCTAACGACCTGCCGAAAAAAACGCAGTAAGCATCTACACCCCAGCGCCACCTGCCTCAAGGACGCAGTCGTACAGGCCTATTCCCTTCTTCCCAAGGGGAAATAGCCTGCGTCCCAGACAAATTGTAAATTTTTCTTAACCTGATGACTGCGCAGTCAGTGCCTACTATTAAATGAGAGGTCAATATTAAATTGTTTACTTGAGAGTTTCGCCTGTCTATTATTGCCCCCACTGTCTCTCTCTGAACATGCATTAAGGAACACACCATGTCCCTGATCAACGAATACCGCGCCACCGAAGAAGCCATCAAGGAACTTCAAGCCCGCCTGGCCAACCTGTCGCAAGACGGCAAGCTGCAAAAAGAGCTGGAGTTCGAAAAGAAACTGCGCGAGCTGATGGCCGAAAACGGCAAATCGCTGCGTGACGTGATCGCCCTGCTCGATCCGGAAAGCAAACTGAGCAAAGCCCCGCGCGGCGCAGTCAAGACCACCGGCACCAAGCGTGCACGCAAGGTCAAGCAATACAAGAACCCGCACAACGGCGAGGTTATTGAAACCAAGGGTGGCAACCACAAGACCCTGAAAGAGTGGAAAGCCAAGTGGGGCGGCGACGTCGTCGAAAGCTGGGCTACCCTGCTGGACTGATTCGCCTGACTGGCGCATTGGTTTCAACATGAAAAACGCCGGCACTTGCCGGCGTTTTTTGTTTATCTGCACATTTCAAATCTGGTACTGCACTTTCAGTTGCCGGACATGGGCTTGCCAAGCCTCCAGCACCTGCCGTCCCGTTTCGCTGGCATCGGCCCAACTGCTCTGGCATGCCTGCTCGAAGTCCGCCAGGGTATTAGGCGCGCCGTAAGTAGGATCAGTAAGCCGCTGCTGACAGAACCCATGCCAACGGACGCGCTCTTGTTCATCAAGGGTGTCGGAAAAGTTTCTCGCGCGATAGCGGAACAGCAGTTCCGGCAGCCGCGGGTCATCGAACATCCATTGTCCATGTGCCAATTGCGCCGGATCCACACGCCGCACTTGTTCACTCAGGCGCTTGTCGCGGTCACCGAGAAAACCGTCATACAACTGTTGCTCCGGATCTTCGCTGGGGGCAAAGCCTTCTTCCTGATAAATAATGTCCAGCTTGTCTCGCCAGGTGGCCTGCTGGTTGGCCAAGTGCTCCGCCTGAGCCTGCATTGCCGACAACTCGAGCCCCAGACGTTGTTGGTCGGCCGGGCGCAGTACCGACAGTGGCGCCAATACCGGGCAGCGGTTGATATGCACCAACTTCAGCGGAACCGGTAGTTCGCCTTGGGCCATGTCTTCGTGCCGCGTATACAGGCGCTGACGCAATGCCTCTGCACTTTCCTGGAGCAGCGGCGAGGCATCTTGTTGCAAGTCGTAGACAATCAGCGCGTTGCGATTGCGCGGATGCCAGGCCAAAGGCAGTACCACGCCGATATAGTTGCGCTGGGCCGAGAAACGCCCGGATACATGTACCAGTGGCTGTAACAGCCGAACCTGTTCCATGACCTTGTGCTTGCTGCGCAATTGGAACAACCAGTCATACAACCGCGGCTGTTTCTCGCGGATCAAGCGAGCCAGGGCAATGGTTGCCCGCACGTCGGAAAGCGCCTCGTGGGCGTGGCCGTGGTCGATGCCATTGGCCTTGCTCAGCAGCTCCAGGCGCAGGCTGGTGCGCCCGTCCTGCTGTGGCCATACGATCCCCTCGGGGCGTAGCGCATAAGCGGTGCGGACCACGTCGATCAGGTCCCAGCGGCTGTTGCCACCCTGCCATTCCCGGGCGTAGGGGTCGAAGAAGTTGCGGTAGAGGCTGTAGCGGGTGACCTCATCGTCGAAACGCAAGGTGTTGTAGCCCGCGCCGCAGGTGCCAGGACGGGCCAGCTGATCGTGCACCCGGGTCATGAACTCGGCTTCGCACAGGCCCTGGTCGGCCAGTTGCCGGGGAGTGATGCCGGTCACCAGGCAGGCCGCGGGGTGCGGCAGGATATCGTCTGAGGGGCGGCAGTAGAGGCTGATCGGTGCCTCGATCTCGTTGAGGTCGAGGTCGGTGCGCACACCGGCCACCTGCAGCGGGCGGTCGCTGCGCGGATTGATGCCGGTGGTTTCGTAGTCGTGCCAGAAAATGCTGGAGCTCACGGGGTCTTCCTGTATCGAGGTCGACCAGAGTCTAACGGCACGCGGGAGGGCTGGGCCAGCCTCAGGCGGAGGCGTTCATGGGCCTGAAGCTGAAGAAGTCGCGCAGGGAGCGGACGAACTCATCGTACTCCTGCGGTGCCTGCAGCAGCATGAAGCCGGCATCGAAATGCCCCGGCGTCTCGTCCTCGCGGCACCACAGGCAACTGGCGGTCAGGTTGATGAACTGCAGGCCACCGCCGGCGAGGGGCACCCTTAGCTGCAGCTCGAAATCCGGCCCCACCAGCACCGGCAACTGGCTGATCAGCATCAAGCCGTCTTCCGAGGCGTTGCCCAGATAGCCGATCTGCTGGTCGGTGCAGCGGTTGAACACCTTGAGCACGCAAGGCAGCTGATGACGTTGTATGTGTCGCTCGATAAACATGATCGCAGTGAAATCCTGTACCCGGGGCCAGGAAGACAAGGTACTGGCGATGAACGTTACAACTCTCTAACAGATTAGCCCGGTCCGACGGACGGACTACATGAAATCATCGACACCTTGGGATTAACGCCAAGGTGTAGTGTTCACCGGATTGGCCACCGCCGCCTCGCTGCCGCGCAGGTACCCGAGCTTATCCAGCGTCTGCAGACGGGCCTGGGCACGGTAGGCGTACTCGTTGCGCGGGTACTGCTGGATCAGGTACTGGTAGGTCTGCGCCGCGTCGACGTAGAGCTTCTGTCGCTCCAGGCACTGGCCGCGCAACAGCGACACTTCCGGGTGGATGAACGGACGGGCGCGGCTGGTGCGGTCGACTTGCGAGAGCTCCAGCATCACTTTTGCGCAATCGCCACGATCGTAGGCGCGATAGGCATTGTTCAAGTGGTGGTCCATGGACCAGCGGGTGCAGCCGACGACACTGGCCGCCATGGTCAAAACGATCAGGGTGCGCATGGGAATTCTCCTTTGATGGGCAGTGTATCGGCCTTTCACGACAAATCTTCACCGTCTTTTGCAAGCATACCCGCGCCGTTCAAACGCAACCCTCCTTCGTGTGCGGGTAGTGCAACGGAACAATGACTACAGCGCAATTGAGGAGTAGCCTTTCGCTGCGCTTCACTATAGGAGTCTGTGCATGACCATCCGCCGTACCAAAATCGTCGCCACCCTTGGCCCCGCCAGCAATTCGCCGGAAGTGATCGAACAGCTGATCCTCGCCGGCCTGGACGTGGCACGCCTGAACTTCTCCCACGGCACCCCGGACGAGCACAAGGCCCGCGCCCGCCTGATCCGTGACATCGCCGCCAAGAACGGCCGCCATGTCGCCCTGCTGGGCGACCTGCAGGGTCCGAAGATCCGCATCGCCAAGTTCGCCAACAAGCGCATCGAACTGAAAGTCGGTGACAAGTTCACCTTCTCCACCGCTCACCCGCTGACCGAAGGCAACCAGGACATCGTCGGCATCGACTACCCCGACCTGGTCAAGGACTGCGGGGTCGGTGACGAACTGCTGCTCGACGACGGCCGCGTGGTCATGCGCGTCGAAACCGCCACTGCCGATGCCCTGCACTGCGTGGTGATCATCGGTGGCCCGCTGTCCGACCACAAAGGCATCAACCGCAAGGGTGGCGGCCTGACCGCACCGGCCCTGACCGAAAAAGACAAGGCCGACATCAAGCTGGCCGCGGAAATGGACCTGGACTACCTGGCCGTGTCGTTCCCGCGTGATGCCAGCGACATGGAATACGCGCGCAAGCTGCGTGACGAAGCCGGCGGCAGCGCCTGGCTGGTGGCCAAGATCGAACGCGCCGAAGCGGTCGCCGACGACGAGACCCTCGATCAGCTGATCCTCGCTTCCGACGCAGTCATGGTTGCCCGTGGCGACCTGGGCGTGGAAATCGGCGACGCCGAGCTGATCGCCATCCAGAAGAAGATCATCCAGCACGCCCGCCGCAACAACAAGGCGGTGATCGTGGCGACCCAGATGATGGAGTCGATGATCCAGAACCCGATGCCGACCCGCGCCGAAGTGTCCGACGTGGCCAACGCCGTGCTCGACAACACCGACGCGGTGATGTTGTCGGCCGAAAGCGCCGCCGGTGCCTACCCGATCGAGGCCGTGCAGGCCATGGCCCGTATCTGCTCGGGCGCCGAGAAGCACCCGACCAGCCAGAAGTCCAGCCACCGCCTGCACACCACCTTCGAGCGCTGCGACGAGTCCATCGCCCTGGCGGCGATGTACACCGCCAACCACTTCCCGGGCGTCAAGGCGATCATCGCCCTCACCGAAAGTGGCTACACACCGCTGATCATGTCGCGCCTGCGTTCGCACGTGCCGATCTTCGCCCTGTCGCCGCACCGCGCCACCCAGGCCCGTGCCAACATGTTCCGCGGCGTCTACCCGATCGCCTTCGACCCGGCCTCGCTGCCGGCCGACAAGGTGAGCCAGGCGGCGGTCGACGAGCTGCTCAAGCGCGGCCTGGTCGAGCAAGGTGACTGGGTGATCCTGACCAAGGGCGACAGCTACCACACCATCGGTGGCACCAATGGCATGAAGATCCTGCATGTCGGTGATCCGCTGGTCGGCTGACCCTGCTCCCGTTGGGGCCGCTTTGCGGCCCTATCGCGATACAAGGCCGCTCCCACAACTACCGCGCAACTCCAAGGTTGCGGGGAACCTGTGGGAGCGGCCTTGTGTCGCGAAAGGAGGGCAAAGCCCTCCCTGCTCTCTCAAGCATGCTCACTGAACACATCAGCAAACACCTGCCCCCTGGGCACACCCGCTATAAATAGCCGCCGAGCAAACTGCTCCACCCGCCCCGGCGCCCCGCACACCAACGCTACCGTCTGACGCGACGCCAAGCGCAACCCCGCCAACGCCGCCTCGAAATCTTCGCTCGCCACCAGTTCCACACTCACCTGTTCCCCAGCCAGCGCCCGTAACGCCTCGGCCAGGTAATGCTCACGTGCCACATGCAGCACCTTGACCGGTCCTAGGTGCCCCTGTCGCAACGCCTCGCGCAGGATGCCCCACAACGGCGCCAGCCCGGTACCCGCCGCCAGCAGCCAGAGCGGCCGCGCCTGCCAGTCCGGATCGTAGTGCAACGCACCGCCCCGGAGTTCGCCGAGCCTCAGCACATCCCCCAGCCGAAGTTGCCTTGCCTGGTCGCAGAACGCGCCGCGACGGTGGCAATCCAGGTGAAATTCGAGAAAATCGTCTTCGCCCGGCAGGCTCGCCAACGAGTAGGGTCGCGCAACGCCGTCGTTCCACAACACCAGGTGCTGCCCGGCCTGGTAGCGCAATGGCCGCTCCGCTCGCAACCTCAGACGCAGCACATCGGCGAACCAGTCCAGCCCGATCACCGTGGCCGGCAGGCCATCGTTTCGGGGGTCGAACAGCGCCACCCGCAGGTCACTGGTGACCGAGCACTGGCAGGCCAGGCGCCAGCCCTGCTCGCGTTTTTCCGCCGCCAGCGCCTCGGGTTTCGCGTCGATGGGCATACCTCCCAGGCAACGCACCAGGCAGGCGTGGCAGCTGCCGGCGCGGCAGCTGTAGGGCACGTTCAGGCCTGCCTCGTTGAGGGCATCCAGTAGATTGCTGCCGCCTGGTACTGCCCAATGGCGCTCGCCCACGCAGAGTTCGGGCATGGTCAGGTTTCTCGTCCGATTAAAAGTATTACTGGCGCCACTTTGCGCTCCCGATGCCACAGCATCGCATGTCATCAGCAAAAAGGATGCCCTTTCCCTGCCGACCTTGGTCCAGACCACGTGCAGGTGTTTCCGAAGGCGTGGCACGGTATACTGCCGCGCCTTTTTGTGCCGGCCCGACCAGCCGGCGCCTTGCCAGGCGTTCCTGACATACAGGTGTGCACTGTCGGAATGCCTTTTCGAATGTTCCCGTCTTTAAGAGGAGCGCGCTGCATGACCGTGATCAAGCAAGACGACCTGATTCAGAGCGTCGCCGACGCCCTGCAATTCATCTCGTACTACCACCCCGTCGACTTCATCCAGGCGATGCACGAAGCCTACCTGCGTGAAGAGTCGCCAGCCGCGCGTGACTCGATCGCCCAGATCCTGATCAACTCGCGCATGTGCGCCACCGGCCACCGCCCGATCTGCCAGGACACCGGTATCGTCACCGTGTTCATCCGCGTCGGCATGGACGTACGCTGGGACGGCGCCACCCTGAGCGTCGACGACATGATCAACGAAGGTGTGCGCCGCGCCTACAACCTGCCCGAGAACGTCCTGCGCGCCTCGATCCTGGCCGACCCGGCCGGTGCCCGCAAGAACACCAAGGACAACACCCCGGCCGTCATCCACTACTCCATCGTCCCCGGCGACAAGGTCGAGGTCGATGTCGCGGCCAAGGGTGGTGGCTCGGAAAACAAGTCGAAGATGGCCATGCTCAACCCGTCCGACTCGATCGTCGACTGGGTTCTGAAGACCGTCCCGACCATGGGCGCCGGCTGGTGCCCGCCTGGCATGCTCGGCATCGGCATCGGCGGCACCGCCGAGAAGGCCGCGGTCATGGCCAAGGAAGTGCTGATGGAGTCCATCGACATCCATGAACTGAAGGCCCGTGGCCCGCAGAACCGCCTCGAGGAAATCCGCCTGGAGCTGTTCGAGAAGGTCAACCAGCTGGGCATCGGCGCCCAGGGCCTGGGCGGCCTGACCACCGTGCTCGACGTCAAGATCATGGACTACCCGACCCACGCCGCCTCGCTGCCGGTGTGCATGATCCCCAACTGCGCCGCCACCCGCCACGCCCATTTCGTGCTGGACGGTTCCGGCCCTGCCGAGCTGGAAGCGCCGTCGCTGGACGCCTACCCGGAAATCGTCTGGGAAGCCGGCCCGAGCGCCCGTCGCGTCAACCTCGACGACATCACCCCGGAAGAAGTCGCCAGCTGGAAGCCGGGCGAGACCATCCTGCTCAACGGCAAGATGCTCACCGGGCGCGACGCCGCGCACAAGCGCATGGTCGAGATGCTCAACCGTGGCGAAGAGCTGCCGGTCGACCTCAAGGGCCGCTTCATCTACTACGTAGGCCCGGTCGACCCGGTCGGTGACGAAGTGGTAGGCCCGGCCGGCCCGACCACCGCTACCCGCATGGACAAGTTCACCCGCCAGATCCTCGAGCAGACCGGTCTGCTGGGCATGATCGGCAAGTCCGAGCGCGGCCCGACCGCCATCGAGGCGATCAAGGACAACAAGGCCGTGTACCTGATGGCCGTCGGCGGCGCCGCCTACCTGGTAGCCCAGGCCATCCGCAAGTCGAAGGTCCTGGCCTTCGCCGAGCTGGGCATGGAAGCGATCTACGAGTTCGAAGTGAAGGACATGCCGGTCACCGTCGCGGTGGACAGCAAGGGCGAGTCGGTGCACATCACTGGTCCCGCGCTGTGGCAAAGCAAGATCGCCGAGAGCCTGGCAGTTGAAGTGAAGTAAGCCTCCCGCTGTAGCAGCGACGGCCCCCTCGTGGGGCCGTCGTCGTTTCAAGGCCGTGGATTTCTAGACAGGCAGCGCCTTGAGCCAGAACGACATGATCTTCGCCGACTGCGCCTGCTCGTCGAGGTCCCGCCAATGGTAGGTGGTACGCAGCGACGGCTCATGCAGAAAGCCGCGGTTGCGCCAGAAGCCCTGCAATGGCTTGTAGTCCGCCGGACGCCGTGGGTGTCCGGAGGGGCGCTCCACCGCACAGAACGCGCAGCAGTCGAACTCGGCCAGCTTGTGCGCATAGGACTCGCGTTCGATGAAAAAGCGTACGCCGAGCCCCTGCCCACGGTAAGCCGGCAGCAGCACCGACTCGCCGAAGTAATAGACCGAAGCCGGGTCACGCCCCTGGGCGAGAAACGGTTGCTGCAGCTCGGGATCGACATCCACCAACGGCAGACCGGTGGCGGCGCCCACCACCCGGCTGCCGTCCAGCGCCAGCACCACCAGACTGCGCCCGGACTCGGCGTAATTGGCCAGGTAATCGGCCTGGTGGCTCAGGGAGCTGTCCAGGAGATAGGGAAACTCGCGAAAAAGCGTCAGACGCAGGCGCGCGAGGTCATCGATGTAAGGCGCGATGGCGGCGCCATGGAGCAAGCGGATTTCCATGCGGGGCGGTCGTCCTGTCGATGGCTATGACTGAGGTCCACCCTAGCACCCACCCTGCCCTGCGGCCTTTCCCCTGCGCGACAGGTATTTCTCCATGACCGCTACAAGTGCTCGATCCCTGTAGGAGCGGCCTCGTGCCGCAAAAGGGCCGTAAAGCGGCCCCGGCGATCGTTGCATGAACGCTGATCCTGGGGCTGCGTCGCAGCCCTTTCGCGGCACGAGGCCGCTCCTACAGTCCAGCGTGTCTGTCAGGAGATACGGGTGCCCAGCACTTTCAGGAACGCCGCCAGCCACGCCGGATGCGCAGGCCAGGCCGGCGCGGTCACCAGGTTGCCGTCCACATGGGCCTGGTCCACCGCGATATCGATGAAGCGCCCACCCGCCAGCCGTACCTCGGGCGCACAGGCGGGATAGGCACTGCACTCACGCCCTTCGAGCACACCTGCCGCCGCCAGCAACTGGGCCCCATGGCACACCGCCGCGATAGGCTTGCCAGCCTGATCGAAGGCCTTGACCAGCTCAAGCACCCTGTCGTTCAGGCGCAGGTATTCCGGGGCACGGCCACCGGGAATCAGCAACGCGTCGTAGCTTTCGGCGCGCACCTGGACGAAGTCGTAGTTCAGGGCGAAGTTGTGCCCCGGCTTCTCGCTGTAGGTCTGCTCGCCCTCGAAATCGTGGATCGCCGTGCGCACCGTCTGCCCGGCAATCTTCTCCGGGCACACGGCATGGACGGTATGGCCGACCATGGCCAGGGCCTGGAACGGCACCATCACCTCGTAGTCCTCCACATAGTCGCCCACCAGCATGAGAATCTTCTTCGCCGTCATCGCATCCACTCCTTCGGTTGTCTGGGAACAATCCCTGCACGATAGTCCGCTTTGCCCGAGCGCGATATACGATGCTAGTTTCGCCGGTCCAACAGGTTGGCCACCACCCGGTCGAGCCAGCCCCACAGGCGCTGCTGCACCCGCCGCCACAACGGCCGCGCATGCCAGCGCGCCAGGTCGACTTCCAGGCTCTGGGCGAAGTCGCGCTCGAAGCTGGCGGCCACCGCAGCAGTCAGCGGTGGATCGAGGGCCTCGACGTTGGCTTCGAGGTTGAAGCGCAGGTTCCAGTGATCGAAGTTGCACGACCCCACGCTGACCCAGTCATCCACCAGCACCATCTTCAGGTGCAGGAAGCACGGCTGGTACTCGAAGATCCGCACCCCGGCGCGCAGCAGGCGCGGATAGTAGCGATGCCCGGCATAGCGCACCGCCGGGTGGTCGGTGCGCGGACCGGTGAGCAGCAGGCGCACATCGATGCCCTTCTGCGCGGCGCGGCGCAGAGAGCGGCGCACGCTGAAGGTCGGCAGGAAATAGGGCGTGGCCAGCCAGATACGGCGCTGGCCGCTGTTCAGCGCGCGGACCAGCGCATGCAGGATGTCCTTGTGCTGGCGGGCGTCGGCGTAGGCCACCCGGCCCATGCCCTGCCCCTGGACCGGCACCTGGGGCAGGCGCGGCAGACCAAAGCCCTCGGGCGGACGCCAGGCGGTACGACGCTGGTTGGCATGCCACTGGCGATCGAACAGCAGTTGCCAGTCGGTGACGATCGGCCCCTGCATGCGCACCATCACCTCGTGCCATTCGCTGGCCTCCTCGCCCGGTGTCCAGAATTCATCGGTCACCCCGGTGCCGCCGACCACCGCCAACCGTTCATCCACCAACAGCAGCTTGCGATGATCGCGATAGAGGTTGCGCAGGCCCCGGCGCCAGCGCAGGCGGTTGTACCAGCGCAGGTAGACGCCCGCCGCCAGCAGGCGCTCGCGCAGGGCCGTGGGGAAGGCCAGCGAGCCGTAGTCGTCGAACAGGCAGCGCACCCGTACGCCGCGACGCGCCGCCTGCTCCAGGGCCTCGACCACCGCCTCGGCGCAGGCGCCACCCTCGACCAGATACAGCTCCAAGTCGACCTGGAATTCGGCGCGCACGATCGCCAGCAACATGCGCGGAAAGAACTCAGGGCCGTCGATCAGCAGTTCGAACTGGTTGCCATCCCGCCAGGGGAAGACCGGCCCCGGCATGTCAGCGGGCGGTAAAGATCAGCACCGCGCTCACCGGCACTGAGGGATTGATCGACTTGAGCCCGGCCAACTTGCGCAGGTTTTCCAGACCCGGCAGCAAGCCGAAGTCAGAGGCGCGCAGGATCAGCGGCTCGAGGGTCACCACCTGGAATCGTCGCTCGTCCAGGCGCGTGGCCAGCAGCAGGGTGTTGTAGCTGCGGGTCTGGCCATGCAGGGTGACGCTGACCGGCAGGCGCAGCTCCAGCTGCGCGCCATTGGCCAGGTCGTTGATCGGACGCAGGTCGATCTGCGCCTGTACCGTGGCCTCGGGGAACTGCTCGAAGGCGAACAGGTTGTCGCGCATGCGCTCGTCGCGCAGCGGGATACCGCTGCTGATCGAGTCCATCTCGATGCTCACTTCGGCCGCGCCCTTGCGGTCGACCTTGCCGTGCAGCACCAGGAATCGGTTGACCTCGGCGATATTGCCGTTCTTGCCGGTGACGAAGGACAGGCGCGAGGACTCGCCATCCAGGTGCCAGTTGGCGTGAGCGGGCAGGCACAGGGCGAGCAGGAGGGCGGGCAGCAGGCGGGACGGCTTGAACATGTGAAATCCTGTAAATCAAGGCCGTCAACCTTACCCGCACGGCCTCACGGCAGCAAGCGGCAGCCCTCGCGCATGCCCTGCCAGGCGGCCTGGTTGCGCCGCCCCAGGCCCTCGGCGGTGACCAGGCGCCCGGCGCCGTCCTCCTCCAGCAGGCTCAAGGGCAGGTACTGCTGCACATAGCCTCGGCAGTAGGTTTCAGCAAAGCCCATGACGAAGCGGCACGAACAATACTCCTTCGCCGAATAGGCCGAGAGAATGCCCGGGAAGTCCGCCAGTGCCTGGCGCTCATGCCAGGCCCAGGCCAGTCCGGCCAGCACCAGCAGGAACACGACCCGTTTCATGTGCCCTCCCCGGCCGCGGCGGCCAGCACCCGCTTGAGCAGTTCGTTGTGGCTGAAGCTGGTATCGCGGTCATCGGCATAGCGTACGATCACCAGCTTGCGCGAGGGCACCACGTAGAGCGCCTGGCCCCAGTGGCCGAGCGCGGCGAAGGTGTCCGTCGGCGCGTCCGGCCAGGGTGTCGGCTGGCCTGGCAGCGGCTGGTTGAGCCACCAGTGACCGCCGGGGTTGGCTTCGCCCGGCACAGGCTCGGCGGCGCTGAACAGGGTGCGGTTGAACGCCACCCACTCGGCCGGCAGCAACCGCCCCTCGCGCCAGCGCCCGTCGCGCTGCATCAGCAGGCCGATGCGCGCCAGGTCGCGGGCATTGAGATAGAGGTAGGAGGAGCCGACATAGGTACCCGCGCCATCCTGTTCCCAAACTGCGCTATCGATCCCCAGCGGGGTGAACAGGGCCTGCCAGGGGTAGTCGGTAAAACGTGCGGGTTCGAGCATGCCGCGCAGGCTGGCGGCGAGCAGGTTGCTGTCGCCGCTGGAGTAGGCGAAGTGCGTGCCGGGCGCGCTGACGGCGGGCATTGCTGCCGTGTAGGCCGCCATGTCGGTGCGGCCACGGGTATAGAGCATGGCCACCACCGACGACTTCAAGGGTGCATACTCGTAGTCCTCCTGCCAGGCCAGGCCACTGGCCCAGTGCAACAGGTCGACCAGGCGCAGCCCGGGGTGCTGCTGCAGTGCCGGGTAGTAGCGACCGGCCGGGTCGTCGAGTTTGAAGCGCCCCTCACCGTAGGCCACGCCCATTACCGTGGCCAGCACGCTCTTGCTCACCGACCAGGTCAGGTGCGGTGTGTCGGCACGGGTTGGCTCGACGTAGCGCTCGTGGAGAATACGACCATCGCGAATGATCAGCAGCGCGTCGGTACGAATGCCGCCGCGTTCGGCAGCGCGTGGCGCGAAGGCATAGGTGTCGACGGCCTGCCAGTCGATGACCGCATCATCGACCAGCCATTGCGCTGCGGGCCAGTCTTCGGCCCAGGCCGGGCCGGTGGTCATGGCCAGGACAAGCAACAGTACCTTCATAGGGTAGCCTGATTCAAAGACTCCTCAGCCTCTCAGGCTTTCATGACAATCCGGCGGCACTCCAGGCCTTGGCCAGGCGTTTGTCACGGGCCACGGCGGCCAGCGCCAGCAGGCCCTGGTCGCGCTGCCACAATTGCGCCCAGTGTTCGGGCCCTGCGGCCAGCGCCTGGTCGATCTCGCCCCGCAAGCCCTGGAACTGGGCAAACAGGCCACCCAGCAGCAAGTGACAGGCCACGCTGTCCGGGCATTGCCGGCTACCCTCGGCACAACCGGCGAGCAACCCGATCAGCCGCAGCCGCAAATCCTGCGGCCAGGCGCATTCCTGGGCGATGCCATGCAGCCAGGCCACCAGCGCGGCGAGCACATAAAGGTCCTCAAGGGAGCGGAAGGGTTTGACGTAGGCGTCCCAGCCATCGCCGGCAAGCAACTCGCACGCCGCCTCCTTTAGCTGCAGCCGGCCATGGCCGACTTCGGGCATCAACGGCAGGGTCGGCAAGGCCTCGAGGCTGACACCGGGCTCCCCCGGATAGACCACCGCCAGTTGCAACCGCGGCGCCTCGCCCGGCCCTTCATGGCGCGCCGCCACCAACAGCCATTCAGCGTCCAGCCCAGCGGTGACAAAGTCCTTGCTGCCGGTCAGGCGCAGACCATCGAGGCGGGTGCGCATGTCCACCGGGCGCACGCTGCGCCGCTCGGTGGCGCACAACGCCCCCAGGCTGGCGGGCGCGCTGGGCCAGAGCACGCGCAGCGCCGCCTGGTAACCGAGCAGGAAGGCCAGGCCCGGCGTGGCCATGGCACGCCCGCCAAGCACCGCCAGCTCGAACGGCGCAACGCTACCCAGGCGCTCGAGCACCGCCGCGTAGGTTTCACCCAGGGTCGCCGCCAGCGGGTGGCGCAAAGGGTCGTTGAGTCGTTGCAACCAGGCCATCGCAAGCTCCTTGTAGGGGTGTCACGCAAGCATCACCAAAGATTCACGGGGGTGACACCGGGCGTACCTAGGCTGACTTTGCACAACAAAGCCGACCGGCCGCAACCCTTTGGCTGGCTTATGGAGACTCGCAATGACTCGGATCGCTCGCTCTGGCGACAACAGCACTGAACGCCGTCTGCAAGCCGAGCGCCTGGTCGGCGCCGCGGCCCTGCAGGAAGCACAGGCCCTGCGCTTCAAGGTGTTCAGCGCCGAATTCAAGGCCAAGCTCAAGGGCGCCGAACACGGCCTGGACATGGACGACTACGACATCCACTGCCGCCACATCGGCGTGCGCGACCTGGCCACCGGCCAGCTGGTCGCCACCACCCGCCTGCTCGACCACCAGGCCGCCAGCAGCCTGGGCCGCTTCTACAGTGAAGAAGAATTCAGCCTGCACGGCCTGCTGCAGCTGCAGGGCCCGATCCTCGAACTGGGCCGTACCTGCGTCGATCCGGCCTATCGCAACGGCGGCACCATCGCCGTGCTCTGGAGCGAACTGGCCGAAGTGCTCAACGAAGGCCGCTACAGCTACCTGATGGGCTGCGCCAGCATCCCCATGCAGGACGGCGGCGTGCAGGCCCACGCGATCATGCAGCGCCTGCGCGAACGCTACCTGTGCACCGAACACCTGCGCGCCGAACCGAAGAACCCGCTGCCCAGCCTGTCGCTGCCGAACAACGTCATCGCCGAGATGCCGCCGCTGCTCAAGGCCTACATGCGCCTGGGCGCGAAGATCTGCGGGGAGCCTTGCTGGGACGAGGACTTCCAGGTCGCCGACGTGTTCATCCTGCTCAAGCGCGACGACCTCTGCCCGCGCTATGCCCGTCACTTCAAGGCGGCGGTCTGATGCCGCGCCTGCGGGCCGCTGCCCGCCTGCTGCGGCTGTTCCTGGTGCTGGCCCTGGGACTGGCGATGGCCAGTGTCATCGCCCTGGGCGAGCGCCTGGGCCTGAAGGCCTCCATCGAACGCCGCCAGCGCTGGACACGGCTGTTCATGGGCCGCCTGGTCACCGCCCTGCCCTTCGACGTCAAGATCAAGGGTGAGCTGCCGCAACGGCCGATGCTCTGGGTCTGCAACCATGTGTCGTGGACCGATATTCCGCTGCTCGGCATGCTCACGCCGCTGTCGTTCCTGTCCAAGGCCGAGGTCCGCCACTGGCCGGTGGCCGGCTGGCTGGCCGAAAAAGCCGGTACGTTGTTCATCCGCCGTGGCGGTGGCGATGCCCAGCGCCTACGCCAGCAGATCAGCGAACAATTGGGCGAGCAACGTCCCCTGCTGATCTTCCCGGAAGGCACCACCACCGACGGTCGCACCCTGCGCACCTTCCATGGACGTCTGCTGGCCGGGGCCATCGACCAGGGTACGCCGCTGCAGCCGGTGGCGATCCAGTATCTGCGCGCGGGCGAACCCGATACGATTGCGCCGTTCATTGGCGAGGACGACCTGGTGTCCCATCTGATGCGGATATTTGGCCACGACCGGGGCGAGGTGGTGATCCACCTGTTGCCTCCGATTGGCAGCGAAGGCCAGGAACGCGCGGCGCTGGCGTTTCAGGCCCAGCAGGCGGTGCGCCAGGCGTTGTTCGGCATCGAGGAAGTCGAGCCGCGCCGCCAGGCCAAGGCAGCCTGAACAGTTAAGGTCAGCTGGACTGGCGTCTTCGCGCTGCCGCAAACGCCTGCAACTGCGGATAGAACTCGCGAAAATCCGCCAGCAGCGGCTCGTACAGACGCTCCAGCTCCCCCATTACCCCGTCCATCCCCTCGGGCCGCGACAAGCGTCGGGCAATGCCGCCAAACACCTGCTCCAGGGTGGCGAAGTCGCCATAGGCCCCCAGCCAGTCATCCGCCGCCATGTACGGCGCGATCCGCGCCAGCCGGCCCGGCAATTGCGGTTCGGCCAGCAGCACCTTGTAGAAGTCGCCGGTGAACTGCGCCAGCGGCTGTTCTGCGTACTCCCCCCAGTGCCTGGCCAGGCAATGATCGAAGAACACATCCAGCACGATCCCGGCGAAGCGTCGCCGCTCGCGCGGGAAACGCGCCAGCGCCGCCAGCACCAGCGGGTGGCTGTCGGTGTAGCTGTCGATATGCCGGTGCAGCCGGATCGAAGCCTCCAGCGCCGGCGGAAAACGCCCTTCCAGCGTGCCCTTGACGAAGTCGCCATACAGGCTGCCAAGCAGTTGTTGCGGCTCGGGGCCGCCCAGGTGAAGGTGCGCGAGGTAGTTCATGGCGCCAGTCTAGCACCGCCGGCGCCCATATCGTCATGAACCGATATAGCCAATGACGCTTGCCTCAGAACCCTTTCATATTTGTCTATCGCGATGCAACGATTTATATTTCGCTCCATCGCGATATACCGCTACACACCACGAGCCAAGCATGCCCCTCGATCTCGACGAAATCATAAAAGCCCTGGCCCACCCGGTCCGGCGAGACATCCTCAACTGGCTGAAAGACCCAGCCGCGCAGTTTCCCGAGCAGTACCACAGCACCGAGCACGGTGTGTGTGCCGGGCAGATCGACCAGCGCTGCGGCCTGTCGCAGTCGACCGTCTCCGCCCACCTGGCCACCCTGCAACGCGCCGGCCTGATCAGCAGCCAGAAGATCGGCCAGTGGCATTTCTTCAAACGCAACGAGGCGACCATCAAGGCGTTCCTCGAGCAAATGAGCCAAGAGCTCTGATCCAAGCGAGGCTTTGCACATGACTACGCTGTTCGACCCGATCACCCTGGGCGACCTGGAACTGCCCAACCGCATCATCATG
Source organism: Pseudomonas mosselii (assembly GCF_003205295.1). GTDB lineage: Bacteria > Pseudomonadota > Gammaproteobacteria > Pseudomonadales > Pseudomonadaceae > Aquipseudomonas > Aquipseudomonas mosselii_B. The sequence goes on along the minus strand of NZ_QJRP01000010.1, from coordinate 24,806 downwards.
GCCCCGCTGACCCGCTGCCGCGCCGACGAAGGCCGCGTGCCCAACGCGCTGATGGCCGAATACTACGTGCAGCGCGCCAGCGCCGGCCTGATTCTCAGCGAAGCGACCTCGGTCACGCCGATGGGCGTCGGCTATCCGGATACCCCCGGGATCTGGAATGACCAGCAGGTGCGCGGCTGGCTCAACGTGACCAAGGCCATCCACGGCGCGGGCGGGCGGATATTCCTGCAGCTGTGGCATGTCGGGCGCATCTCCCACCCGTCGTACCTGAACGGCGAGCTGCCGGTTGCCCCCAGCGCGATCCAGCCCAAGGGCCATGTCAGCCTGGTCCGCCCACAGAGCGACTACCCGACCCCACGGGCCCTGGAAACCGAGGAGATCGCCGACATCGTCGAGGCCTACCGCAGCGGCGCCGAGAACGCCAAGGCCGCCGGCTTCGACGGCGTGGAGATCCACGGCGCCAACGGCTACCTGCTCGACCAGTTCCTGCAGAGCAGCACCAACCAGCGCACAGACCGCTATGGCGGCTCATTGGAGAACCGCGCACGGTTGCTGCTGGAAGTCACTGACGCCGCCATCGAGGTGTGGGGTCCGGGCCGCGTGGGTGTGCACCTGGCGCCAAGGGCCGACACCCACGACATGGCCGACGCCGACCGTGCCGAGACCTTCACCTACGTGGCACGGGAGCTGGGCAAGCGTGGCATCGCCTTCATCTGCTCGCGGGAGAAGGAAGCCGACGACAGTATCGGCCCGCTGATCAAGGCGGCGTTCGGCGGTCCCTACATCGTCAACGAACGCTTCGACAAGGCCAGCGCCAACGCGGCCCTGGCCAGCGGCAAGGCCGATGCGGTGGCCTTCGGCATCCCGTTCATCGCCAACCCCGACCTGCCCGCGCGCCTGGCCACCGATGCGCCGCTCAATGCGCCGCGTCCGGAAACCTTCTACGCCAGGGGGCCGGTGGGGTATATCGATTATCCACGGATGTAGTCTGTTGCAGGAGCGGGCTTGCCAAGCGGTCAGAAGTTGTAGCGCAGGCCCAGGTTGACCCCATAAGGCTGTTCGATGTGCTTGCCGTTGCTGTACTGGAACTCGCCATGCAACTGCAGCACTTCGGACACCTGTGCGGCCAACCCCACGGCAAACTCGCCCCGCGTGCCGGACAGGTCGTTGGTGAAGTGGTTGTCGTTGACCTTCACCTTGTTGCTCTTGATGAACTCGTGAGCCGCCGCGACTTTCAAGTAAGGCTGCAGGATACTGCCGTTGTCCAGCGCCAGGCTGCGCCCGACCTGGGCACCGACCTTGCCGAGCACCGAGTTGGCGCCATCGCTCTGGGCGCGCATGCCGTTGTCCAGCGTGTAGCTGTCATCATCGACCCAGAGCGTGGACACCTGGGTGAACGGCTCGACATACCAACCATTGTCCAGCTTGAAGTGCCGGCCAACCTCCACAGAGGCCCCCAGGCCATCATTGTGGTATTCGCCCTTGGTACGACGGCCATCGCTCATCACCACATCGTTGCTGTTACGCAAGCGGTTGTACTTGAGCACCGCGTCGACGTAGTAACCGCTGTCGGCCATCCAGGTGCTGTAGGCACCGACGTAGTAGCTCTTGACCTTGCCGGATGAACCGAGGCTGAAGTCCAGGTCGGACTCGCTGTAACCGCCCATGACCCCAAGCAGCCAGCGCCCGTCGTGGCCCGGCACCGCGCCGTCGGCGCCGAAGCTCACGCCGTTCTGATCCTGCTGGTAGGCCACGGCGCTGCCCGCCGAGAGGTTGTAGCGGTTACCGTAGCTGCGCATCCAGATGCCCTGGCCATGCCCCAGGCGCAATTCACCCATACGGCTGCGCAACGAGGATAGCTCGCCATACCAAACGGTGGGCGCGGCGCTGAACATCCCCAGCACCGCACGGGCGCCCGGCGTCACGATCGGGTTGCCGCTGTCGTCGAACTTCTGCACCAGGTACCAGTTGTCCTCGCCCTCGCCTTTTTCCAGGGTGTAGGTGTAGGTACCGAAATCGATATCGTGCAGCAGGCCGAAGGTCGCGTCGCCGCCACCGGTTTCGACGATACGGTGCCCAGCCTGCCCTTCGACCGGGTCGGCACCGGTACTGGCGATGCTCAACTGGTGGCTGCCCTCAGCGGCCCCGGTGACTTTCAGCAGATCGCCGGTGCCGCTGGCCAGGTCGATGTCCATCACGAAGATGCCCGACCCCTTGAGGCTTTCTACCGTCAGGGTCTTGAAGCCCGCTGTTGTGTCCCGGTCGGTGAAATCGACCGTGCCATTGTCGAGCGTCAGCTCGCCAACCTCGCCATTCTGGGTCAGGATCCAGCGGCTACCGCTGTCCAGATCCAGGCTCTGCACATTGACCAGGTTTCCCCGCAGCGAGGCATTGTTCTGCAGCAGCAGGTTCGCGGTGCTACCGGCCTCCACCACCACATCGCCGCTCAACTGGCTGTTGTCCGCGGTGAAGTCGGCGGTCATGCCGCCGATGACCTCGAGGATATTGCCATTGCCTCCGATAAGCTGGCTGCCGTTGGCCACCAGAATATGTGCAGTACCGGTGGACCTCCCGGTACCAGCCCTGACAATAATGGCACTCTCGGTATCGCCCCTGACCGTCGATCCGTCCAGGATCACCCGGGAGTCGCCACCACCGTTGGCTGCCGACTCCTGGCGCACATCCAGACCATAGGTCTTGCCACTGACGAGACTGCCACCCGTGGCTTGCAGACTGGAACCGACGACAAAGGCGCCGACACGTTCCAGCCCGGTGAGCGTGCTACCCTCCAGAACAAGGCTGCTGCCTTGCACAAGGGAGGCACCGCTGCCACCTGCAATAGTGCTGCCCTGGGCCCGGATGCTGGAGGCCAGAAGCGCCGAAACGCCGAACGAGGCAGGCGTCGCCCCACCCGTCACGGTTGCGCCATTGAGCAGTGCCTGGGTGCCATCGCGCAGGTTGACGCCGGCTTGCGCACCGTTGGCAGATACCTGTCCGCCATTGACAGTGACGGTCGACCCCGTAGAGACGGTTATACCCTGGGTGCTGCCGGTGGCGGTGATCTCCAAGGTCGATCCGTTTCTCAGTTCATAGGTATCCGCGACCGGGCCAGTGACCGTTTCACTCTGGTTGTCGAGTACCTTGGCCTCGGCCAGGCCCGCGCCTGACAGGGCGGTAACCAGGCCTACCGCGACACTCAAGGGCATGCTGGAACTTCTCATAGCAATCTCCCACTAGACATCATCAACCGAACGGCCAGTCGTCGTAGCACCTCGGCACCGTTGAAACAGCGAATAGTCTCTACAGAAAGACAAGAATCTTCTGTAGGATTTTTCTGTTAACGCACCGTAAGAACACTGCTTTCCGCCTCGACATGGCGGATGGCGTGTTGGGTTGGCAGGGGCCGAACGTTACTGCGGCTTGAATGCATGAACAGGCGAAAACTGCCGTTTATCACCCACCTTCGGAACAACGGAATAGTTGGCGTAAACCATCTTTCCTTTATCCGCGGCAACCCAGCCCGGTTCGATGGGCACAAGCCAGTAGCTGGCGTCCTGATACACCGCTGCCGTTGCATTCCTGGACGGCTCCCCTTCAACCTGCCAGTGAATGTCGAGCTGATCGCCGTTCTTGACCTCGGGATAGCGCACGATGAACTTCGGCTCCAGGCCGGCAAAGGACATGTATCTGGGAGCCTGCATATCCAACTGCTGTTCCAGTACTTTCAACTCCAGTACATCCGAGGTTTCCTCCTGATCACCGCGCCGGATCTTGTAGCTGATCGGCACCGTATGCCCGATGCCGTGCATCACCACGCCAGCGGGGACCTCAAACACCAGATCCGCTGGCCCGACGACGTCCCTCCAGGGTGACTGGTAGACAATGTCCGGCACCTCCAGCACTACCGCGACCTGGTCACCGGCCATGCCGGCGTACTGGCGCACGGTGACCTTCACATGGCTGGCCCCGACGAAGTCGCGGTTGAAGTCCAATTGGTCCTTGCCATCACCAAACGCCTTTTCCACTTCAGGGCGTGGAAATGCAACACGCCCGACCCGCAGATCGCGGTCCGCGGAACCGGAGAGGGCGCCGCCCACCGCAGTCAGCGTATAGAACAAGGTGATCCGTCCCCCGACGAGGACCTCGACGTCGTCCTTCTCGACCACTTGCTCAAGGTCACCCACTTGATGAACGTCGAGGGTCCAGGAAAGATCATGACGATCTCCAGCAGCGGAAACGCCATTCCACTCCAGCAGGATCTGATCGCCCTTGGCCATATGGGGGTAGGCCTTGATCCGTATCGTCGCGCCCTGCGGCGGAACATTCTCAGGATCGAGCGCACCGTCCGCTGCCTCGTCCACCTCGGGAGCGTCCAGTTCGAGGGAGCCGATGATGGAGATCCCCCGTGGATCGGAACCGAGTCCACTTTCATCAATGCGGTAGACAAGGCGTGCATCCCCCTGCAACACCGCTGCCGCATGGGCGTTCTCCAGAAGGATTTCAACGCCACTCGCCTTCAACTGGCCATGCTTGATCACAGGTGTCAGAAGGCTGCCATTGGCGGTCATGCCCACCCAGACCAGCGTCACGGCCTGCCCGGCGACCCAACGGTCGTCGGGGTCCAGCAAGATGCGGACGTCGGCATCTCCCAGCAGGTTGAAATCAAGGTTGCCCGCGTCGTCGGCATCCAGCACTCGCGGCGCAGGCAGCGGCTGTGCGACCTGGAGCACCAGGCTGTCGTGAACCAGCGACTGGGCGGACTCGTTACCAGCCCGGTCCAGTATCTGGTAGGTGAAAGCGATCGGAATCCCGCCAACCAATGTCTGCAACGTGGCCTGGGGCAACGCGATGGGGGTAGCCTCGCGCTCGCTGCACACGGTGAACGGCCCCGCGCTGACTCGTTCAATGCCATCGGTCATACTGACCGTGATCGTGTCACCCAGCGCCTGATGCAAGTAACCGCTGATCGTGCCCCAGAGCACGCCCTGCTCGAAATCGGACTCAAGGATGACGCCCTTGTCCTCCAGTGCCTTGGGGAACACCATCTTTCCCAGGGCCCCGTCTTCACCACCGGGGGCCTGCCTGTCGATGCGAACAGTGCGGCTTGGGCCGTACGTCCAGACTTCGCTCAGATACGGGCGAACAGCATAACCAAGACGGAACCGTTGATCCTCACCCTCACCTACCGAACGCCAGTAGGCAGCGGGTATGGCGAGCCTGAATTCATGGTCTTCATCGTCGACCTCGGACTGTTCAACATAGTGATAGCCACCCTCCTCGTCCTCAAGAAGATGGTCGTCCCAGGTCAGCGCGATGTGGTGGTCGACATCGATCTCTGGCCACCATGGAACAATCACCTGAAGGTCGTCGTCCAGCTTGCCGCTGGGCAACAGTTCGGGGACCTCGTCGTAACCGTCATCCAATAGCGCATCGACTTTGAGTACGTTGAACTCAAGCGTGCCCTTTACCCCTTCATTGAAGGTGCTCATTCGTCATCCTCGGCCAGTCAAGGTGCCCAAAGGCGATCATGGAATGTGAAGAAACAGTGCCCTGGCGAATCGCCAGGGCACTTTCACTTCAAGGCAACGGGCATGTTGGCTGACTGGGTTCTCTTACCGCGACCGGCACGCGGTGGTGACCGGCCTTCGTCGGCCCATAGACATTTGTCGCCGTGTATTCGACGGTGGCCGAGCCGGTGCAGACGATGAAGGCCCATCTGCGTGCGATCTCGTACGTGAGTTCGCCGGCATCTTTGTGGTGCTGTTCGATTCTGATGAGATCGAGATCTTGTTCGGCATCCGCGATCGGGTCTCCGGGGGTCGGCCGCTGACTGTCGTCTGCCCTGAGATGGATCACGATGGTGTCGCCCACCTCCACGTTGTCATAAAGCTCGATTCTCACCGGTAAAGGTCGTTGCGCCTTCTCGATATCGATTGCGCCAAACCGATTGAGGTCGGTGAACTCGAGCTCCTTGAGCGCAGTGCCCTCTCCCGGCAGATCTTCCCCGCGCAGGAGGGCTACAGGCTTGGATGGCGAACGCGCGGTGTTTTCCTCGCCATTCGCACCGAACTCCCGGGTCACGGTATAGACCATCTGTACCGTGCCGCTGGGCTCACTGGCCAGCACGGTCGGGAGAACCGGGCGAGTGATGTCGACCTTGGCAGCTGCCTCAGCAGCGCTCACGGGAGCAAGAGCATGGGGGGGCTGTGTGCCCCAGACCAGTTGGAGTTTATCGCCCTCCTCCAGCAGTTCACTGCCATCAAGGGCGAGCCAGGGAATGGTCAGTTGCGCACCTTTTGCGACATCCTCGGGCGTCAGGTCATCCGCCTGCCCGGAGTCATTGCCGACAATGGTGCCCAATTCCAGATTGCCATGCGCTGGCAGCTCCGGATCCGGATCTGGCCCACCCGGCAGTCGCAGGTCGACATTGACGCTCGCCGGGGACGTCGCGTCGCCGATCTTGAAGCCGCCGCGCCACAATTCATAGCTGACGGCCACGGCCCCTGCCTGCGGGCCCGCACTGGTAAGCGGATACAGCAGATCCAGTTCCAACAATGGGGCTGGCGATGGCGACACCACGGTGACTTCGTGTTCATCCGAACGTTGGGCTCCCCAAAGCACGACGACCTTGTCGCCGATACGGGCCCCGGTGACCTCGGGAACCACCAGCCTGATGCCCGCACGGGCATCCTTGTCGAGAATCAGCGGGTCGCCCGGTTCGTCAAAACCTGGCACTTCAGGCGTAGGGAGAACGACGGGGATATCCTGCAACAGCAACTGCAGGGTGTCATGAGGCACGGAAACGATCGAGAGATTCCCTGCCCGATCCTGCGACGTGTAGGTGAATGTGATCGGGGTATTGTCCTTGAGCTTTTGCAGCTCGGTCAGCGGCAGCTCCACAAGCGTGGCGTCAGTGCTGCTGATAACGACGATCGGGCCGATCGACACTGGGGTGGTGCCGTCGGTCATGGTCACCATGATCTGGTCACCCTGCTTCTGCGCTAGATAGCCTCTGACATGAACCCTGAGCACGCCAGCGACAAAGTCTTCCATCAGGATGCGCCCCCTGGCCTCGATCTCCGAAGCAAACGACAGCCTCGCGAGCGTGCCCGGGTTGCCACCTGGTGCCACCTTGTCGATGCGAATGACCCGGCGGGGCCCTCTTTCGTATACAGGTGAGAATGCTGGTCGCACCGAGTAACCTACCTGGAAGGTGCGATCCTCCCCCTTTGCAATAAAGTCCCAATACGTACTGGGCAACTCCAGTGGAAACTCGTGATTCGGATCAGCCGCTTCCATCGCCGTGATCTCATGCCAGGCCCCGTCCACGTCTTCGAGTTCCTCGCCACCGTTTACATACAACGCGATGACCAGACCTTCCTCGACCTCCTCCCAGTTCGGTACCCTCACTTTCAAGGGTTTGTCATGGTCCGCCACCGGCAAGAGTTCAGCAGGATCGTCCACGCCGTCATCGACAAGACCCTCGACAATCAGGTCCTTGAATGCAAACACCCCACCCTGCGGAGACAACACTTTGGAACGTTTACCCGCGGGCCGCAGCAACTGACCGCTGAGTGGTTTGGGTACAGGCTTGTTCATGGCCATTTTCCTAATCGGTTCTACAGGTGCGCGGCCCTGCACCCTTGCGGATACGGGGGCAACGAGTTCGTCACGACACAAGGCAATTGCCAACGAGTGATGGACACAGGATCGAAGGAGGAAACCGCTGCCGTCGTCGTGCTGTAGATGTAACAAACTCCCGCCAGTCCAACACCTGACAAAAATGCCAGGTACGGACGGGGTTGGGGTCTGTCGAAGGGAAGGATGCCTGTACGGGAGTAGGCAAGATCAGAAGCAATGGCACCCGATCGAAGTATCAGGCGCCACAACCCTGCCCCGCAGTCAAAATCAAGTTCCGACCTGCCTGCAATGCAATGGGCCGATTCAAGGCCGGGCGTTGATCTGCTGCTGCAGGTTCTGGATCTGGCTCTGCAGGGTGCTGATGTTGCGGGTCATCTGCCCGCGGAAGGCATCGAATTCCTGCACCGACGCTCCGCCAGCCGAGGCGGCCGAGCGGTTGTCGACCTGGCTCTTGAGCACCAGCACATCCTGCTCAAGGCGCTCGATGGCCGCGCTCGGATTGCCCTGCTTCTTCAGCGCCGCCACCTCATTGCTCAGGGTCTTGAGTTGACCATCCAGCTTGCCGCCATCCACCTGACCCGACTTGAGCGCCGCCAGCTCGGCATTGACTGCCTTGAGCTGCGCCTGCAACTGGCCCTGCAATTCGGTCACCGCCTTCTGCTGCTCGCGGGTGTCGGCCAGCACCTGTTCCAGGCGCTTGCCCAGGTCCCCCGCCTGCCCGGCGACGCCCAGCTGCTGCTTGCCCTGCTCGGCCAGCGAGGCCTGCAACTGGCGGATCTGCAGCTTCAACGCCTCGCTGCCAGTACTGTTGCTGGACTCGCTGGCATCGACCTTGCCGCTGATCGCCTGCAGGCGCCCGGCCGCTTCCTCGCTGATGCGGGCGAAGCTCTCCTGGGTCGCGACCAGTTGCTGCTCCATCAGCGTGATCTGCTGAAAGCTCCACCAGCCCAGCCCGCCCAGGGCGATGAACGAGGCGCCCAGCAGGGCCCACAGCGGGCCATTGCTGCGCGGGCGCACCGCCTTCTGGCGGCTGCGGGCCACATGGGCGGGCAGCAGTTCGTCATCATCGGGGGTGCCGGCACGCAGGGTGGGCACGTCGTCAAAATCGTCGTGGGCGTCGTTACGCATGGGTGCATTCAACCGCGGTAGTAGCAAAGAGGCATGAGTATAAACCGCCTGGGCGGCGCACTGATGACCATCATCCCGCCCACAGGTTCAGCGTTGCCCCGTCTGCGCCTGCCACCAGGCACAGAATTCATCCAGCGCGGACCACACATCGGCCTGGGGTCGGTAGTCCAGGTACTGACGGGCGCGGCTAATATCGAGGGTGAAATCGGTGCTCATCACCTGCACTGCCGTGCGGCTCAAGGTCGGCTGCGGGCGCCCGGGCCAAAGCATGCAAGCGGCCTCGTTGAGCGCCGCCAGGCCATAGGCCAGGCTTGGGGAGCGGTAGCGGGTGACCTGCGGCAGTTGCATGCGGCGCATCACGTAGTTGACCACGTCCCATAGCGGCAACGGGTGGCCGTTGCTGATGTTGTAGGCCTGGCCAAGGGCTTGTTCCTCGGCGAAAAGGGCACTGAGCAATGCCTCGTTGAGGTTGTGCACACTGGTGAAGTCGACTTTGTTCAGGCCATTGCCGACGATCGCCACGCGCCCCTTGGCCTGCATGCGCATCAACCGAGGGAAAATGCTCGCATCGCCGGCACCGGTGACGAAACGCGGGCGCAGCGCCAGCACTTCCAGGCCGAACTCCTGGGCGCCGAACACTTTCTGCTCGGCCAGGTGCTTGGTCAGCGCGTAATGGTCATGGAAGCGGCGCGGTACCTGGTCCTCGCGGATGTCCAGGCGTGAACGGCCGGTGAAGTAGATCGACGGCGACGACAGGTGCACCAGGCGCCGCACATGCTCCTTGATGCAACCCTCGACCACATTCTCGGTCAGCACCACGTTGCCCTGATGGAAGTCCTGGTAGCGGCCCCAGGTGCCCACGGCGCCGGCGCAGTGCACCACCGCGTCCACGCCCTGGCACAGGCGCCGGGCCAGCTCGGCGTCGCCCAGGTCGCCCGGGATGAACTGCGCCCCGCGCTTGACCAGGTGTTCCACGCCCTCCGCCCGCCGGCCATTGACCCGCACCTCCAGGCCCTGCTCCAGGGCGAATCGCGCAAAGCGCCCGCCGATGAAGCCGCTCGCGCCGGTGACCAGAATTCGCATGTAAGACTCCGCATTGCCAGATTTCGGATGCAGCTGACGCCCGATGTGCCTACAAGGGCACCAGCCAGTGCCGTGCCGAATGGCGCAGGTGGTCGGTCAGCTGGGCGAGCAGTTGCCCGCCGTTGCGCCAATGATGCCAGTACAGAGGCACATCGATGGGGGTATCGGCGCAGATTTCCACCAGCTCGCCACGGGCCAGCTGTTCGGCCACCTGCCGCTCCGGCACCAGCCCCCAGCCAAGACCAGCCTCGGTCATGCGTAGGAAACCTTCGGACGAGGGACACAGGTGATGCAGGAAACCTTCCTGCACCCCCAACGACGCCAGGTAGCGATGCTGGAGAAAGTCATCCGGTCCAAACACAATCGCCGGAGCACGGGCCAACCGCTCGATCGCGAAGCCCTGGGGGAAGTAGCGCGCCATGAACGCGGGGCTGGCCAGCGCACGATAACGCATCGACCCCAGCGGCAGACTGCGCGCTCCGGCCACCGGCCGTTCGCTGCCACACAGGCACGCCGCCACTTCGCCGGCGCGCATGCGCTTGAGGCCAACCTCCTGATCCTCGACCACCAGGTCGAGCAGGACCTGCTGCTGCGCGCAGAAAGCGCCCACCGCACCGGCCCACCAGGTCGCCAGGCTGTCGGCGTTGAGGGCGATGCGCAGGCGCTCGGGCATGCCTTCCTCGTCCAGCGCCGGCACCTGGCGCTGCAGGTCGCGTTCGAGCAGGCGTACCTGCTGCACATGGTTGAGCAACTGCCGGCCGACCTCGGTCGGGCTCGGTGGCGTGGCGCGCACCAGGACCGGCTGGCCGACCCGCGCCTCGAGCAGCTTGATGCGTTGCGAGATGGCCGATTGCGACAGCCCCAGCACCTGGGCGGCGCGCTCGAAACCGCCTTGTTCGATCACCGCGGCGAGGGCGGCGAGCAGCTTGTAGTCGAACATCGATTTCTCTAATGACTGATCAGCTCTATTGGTTTTTCTTATACCGTTGCAGCCGCCACAATAGCCACATCTTTCTTGTTGATCCGCGCCGATGCCCACATCGGTGCCCGTGGAGTGTTCCCGCTATGTGGCAAAGCTATCTCAACGGCATGCTGGTGGCCTTCGGCCTGATCATGGCCATCGGCGCGCAGAACGCCTTCGTCCTGGCGCAGAGCCTGCGCCGTGAACATCACCTGCCGGTGGCGGCGCTGTGCGTGGTCTGCGACGCGCTGCTGGTCGCCGCCGGGGTGTTCGGCCTGGCCACGGTGCTGGCGCACAACCCCACGCTGCTGGCGGTGGCGCGCTGGGGCGGCGCAGTGTTTCTGGTCTGGTACGGCGCCAAGGCGCTGCGCAGCGCGTTTTCCAAGCAAAGCCTGCAGCATCGGGAAGGCCAGGGCATGCGCTCGCGCCGCGCGGTGCTGCTGAGCGCGCTGGCGGTGACCCTGCTCAATCCCCATGTGTACCTGGACACCGTGCTGCTGATCGGCTCCCTCGGCGCCCAGCAGACCGTGCCCGGCGCCTATGTGGCCGGCGCAGCCAGTGCCTCGCTGGTGTGGTTCTCGACCCTGGCGATCGGCGCCGCCTGGCTGGCGCCGTGGCTGGCACGCCCGGCGACCTGGCGCATGCTCGACCTGATGGTGGCGGTGATGATGTTTGCGGTGGCGGCGCAGTTGATCTTCAACTGAACCGCGCCCCTGTAGGAGCGGCCCTTTCGCGGCACTAGGCCGCTCCTACAGGGATTGCACATCGCCTGGAAGCGTCCGCCTGTCGGTACCCGCCAACCGCTCTGGAACCTCTATTCCCCACAGATGTTGCGTGGTTAAGCGCCCGGGCCGGTGCTATGATCCAGCCCTCGCGTCGCAAAGAGTACAGACTCGCCGACGCTCATCAGGCCACCCGTGAGGCCTGGCGCAAACCGCAAACAGACCTGAATCAGGAGATCCACCATGGCTTTTGAATTGCCGCCGCTGCCGTACGCCCACGATGCCCTGCAGCCGCACATCTCCAAGGAAACCCTGGAGTTTCACCACGACAAGCACCACAACACCTATGTCGTGAACCTGAACAACCTGGTCCCGGGCACCGAATTCGAAGGCAAGACCCTGGAAGAGATCGTCAAGAGCTCTTCGGGCGGCATCTTCAACAACGCAGCCCAGGTCTGGAACCACACCTTCTACTGGAACTGCCTGTCGCCAAACGGCGGCGGCCAGCCGACTGGCGCCCTGGCTGATGCCATCACCGCCGCGTTCGGTTCGTTCGACAAGTTCAAGGAAGAGTTCACCAAGACTTCGGTCGGCACCTTCGGCTCCGGCTGGGGCTGGCTGGTGAAGAAGGCCGACGGCTCCCTGGCCCTGGCCAGCACCATCGGCGCCGGCTGCCCGCTGACCAGCGGCGACACCCCGCTGCTGACCTGCGACGTCTGGGAACACGCCTACTACATCGACTACCGCAACCTGCGTCCGAAGTACGTCGAGGCGTTCTGGAACCTGGTCAACTGGAAGTTCGTTGCCGAGCAGTTCGAAGGCAAGACCTTCAAGGCCTGATTGTTCGCCTTGAATCCAGAAAACCCGGCCTGAGTGCCGGGTTTTTTGTTGCCTTTCATGATGCTATCGCGAGGCAAGCCCGCTCATGCCCAGGCAGACCTGACAGAATTGTCCGCAACCCATCCGCGCGCTCTTGCTCAGCCCGCATAGCGCGCTAACATCAAGCTTCTGGAAAGTTGACGCAGCGCACTCAAGTCGCATGACCGTTCGACCGATAAAGAACCAAGGGCAATTTCGTCGACGGGCGGGTTGCCTGCCGGGGTATCGGATCGATAGTCTGTCGCCATGGTTGATGGCAAAATAATGGCATGCGCATGGATTAAGGAAACCCCATTGAAGCTGGAATTTCGGAACAGCTTATCGGTCAAGCTGCTGAGGGTCGTACTGCTCTCGGCGCTGGCTGTCGGCGTCGTACTCAGCTGTGCGCAGATCGTCTATGACGCCTACAAGACCCGCCAGTCGGTAAACAACGATGCCCAGCGCATCCTCGACATGTTCCGCGATCCCTCGACCCAGGCGGTGTACAGCCTCGACCGGGAAATGGGCATGCAGGTGATGGAAGGCCTGTTCCAGGACGAGTCGGTGCGCATGGCCTCCATCGGCCACCCCAACGAAACCATGCTGGCAGAAAAATCCCGGCCGCTGCAGGACATGTCCATGCGCTGGCTGACCGACCTGATCCTCGGCCAGGAGCGCACCTACACCACGCAGTTGGTCGGCCGTGGCCCGTACAGCGAGTACTACGGCGACCTGAGCATCACCCTCGACACCTCCTCCTACGGCGAAGACTTCCTGATCAACGCCGTGATCATCTTCATCTCCGGCGTGCTGCGCGCCCTGGCCATGGGCCTGGTGCTGTACCTGGTGTACCACTGGCTGCTGACCAAGCCGCTGTCGAAGATCATCGACCACCTGACCCAGATAAACCCCGACCGCCCCAGCCAGCACCAGATCCCGCAGCTCAAGGGCCACGAGCGCAACGAGTTGGGCCTCTGGGTCAACACCGCCAACCAGCTGCTGGCCTCCATCGAGCGCAACACCCACCTGCGCCACGAGGCCGAGAACAGCCTGCAGCGCATGGCCCAGTACGACTTCCTCACCGGCCTGCCCAACCGCCAGCAGTTGCAACAGCAGCTGGACAAGATCCTGGACGACGGTGGCCGCCTGCAACGCCGCGTCGCCGTGCTTTGCGTGGGCCTGGACGACTTCAAGGGCATCAACGAGCAGTTCAGCTACCAGGTCGGCGACCAGCTGCTGCTGGCCCTGGCCGACCGCCTGCGCGCCCACAGCGGCCGCCTTGGCGCCCTGGCCCGGCTGGGGGGCGACCAGTTCGCCCTGGTCCAGGCCAACATCGAGCAGCCCTATGAAGCCGCCGAACTGGCCCAGAGCATCCTCGACGACCTCGAGGCGCCCTTCGACCTTGACCATCAACAGATCCGCCTGCGCGCCACCATCGGCATCACCCTGTTCCCCGAGGACGGCGACAGCACCGAGAAGCTGCTGCAGAAAGCCGAGCAGACCATGACCCTGGCCAAGGCCCGCTCGCGCAACCGCTACCAGTTCTACATCGCCAGCGTCGACAGCGAGATGCGCCGCCGTCGCGAGCTGGAAAAGGACCTGCGCGAAGCCCTGTCGCGCAACCAGCTGTACCTGGTGTACCAGCCGCAGATCAGCTACCGCGACCACCGCGTGGTCGGCGTCGAGGCGCTGCTGCGCTGGCAGCACCCGGAGCTGGGCATGGTCCCGCCCGACCAGTTCATCCCCCTGGCCGAGCAGAATGGCAGCATCATCAGCATCGGCGAATGGGTACTCGACCAGGCGTGCCGACAACTGCGCGAATGGCACGACCAGGGTTTCAGCGAGCTGCGCATGGCGGTCAACCTGTCCACCGTGCAACTGCACCACAACGAGCTGCCGCGGGTGGTCAACAACCTGCTGCAGGCCTACCGCCTGCCGCCGCGCAGCCTGGAGCTGGAAGTCACCGAGACCGGCCTGATGGAAGACATCAGCACCGCCGCCCAGCACCTGCTGAGCCTGCGCCGGTCCGGCGCACTGATCGCCATCGACGACTTCGGTACCGGCTATTCCTCGCTCAGCTACCTGAAATCGCTGCCGCTGGACAAGATCAAGATCGACAAGAGCTTCGTCCAGGACCTGCTCGACGATGACGACGACGCCACCATCGTTCGCGCCATCATCCAGCTGGGCAAGAGCCTGGGGATGCAGGTGATCGCCGAAGGCGTGGAAACCGCCGAGCAGGAGAGCTACATCATCGCCCAGGGCTGCCACGAGGGTCAGGGCTACCACTACAGCAAGCCGTTGTCCGCGCGCGAACTGACCAGTTTCCTCAAGCAGGCGCAGCGCAACCAGGTTTCCGCCCTCTAGCCCCCGCCAGCCTTGGCGGTGCAGCGCGAACGGGCGTTTGCATGAAATGCGCGCCCGGCTCTTTACAGCAAATGCAAATCTTTCGCATGATGTGGCGGTTTCGCGTGCCACGGCGCACGGTCCACCCTTGGTCCAACCACACGACGCAGGAAACCAACAATGATTCGAATGCCTCTGGCCTCCGCCAGTCTGCTGGCCATCGCCATCGCCCTCGCCGGTTGCGGCGAAGGCAAGGACGACAAGGCCGCCGCACCGCAAGCCCAGGCACCTGCCGCCGCCAGCACCACCGCCGCGGCGCCGGGGGCTGTCGATGAAGCGGCCGCCAAGGCCGTGGTCAAGCACTACGCAGAAATGGTCCATGCCGTGTACAGCGACTCGCTGAGCACCGCCAAGCAACTGCAGACCGCCGTCGACGCGTTCCTGGCCAAGCCCAACGACCAGACCCTGAAGGCCGCCCGTGACGCCTGGGTCGCCTCGCGCGTGCCGTACCTGCAGAGCGAAGTGTTCCGCTTCGGCAACACCATCATCGATGACTGGGAAGGCCAGGTGAACGCCTGGCCCCTGGACGAAGGCCTGATCGACTACGTCGACAAGAGCTACGAGCACGCCCTGGGCAACCCGGCGGCCAACGCCAACATCATCGCCAACACCGAGATCCAGGTCGGCGAAGACAAGATCGACGTCAAGGACATCACCCCCGAGAAGCTCGCCACCCTCAACGAGCTGGGCGGCTCCGAAGCCAACGTTGCCACCGGCTACCACGCTATCGAGTTCCTGCTCTGGGGCCAGGACCTCAATGGCACCGGCCCTGGCGCGGGCAACCGTCCGGCGTCCGACTACCTGGAAGGCAAGGGCGCCACGGGCGGCCACAACGACCGTCGCCGCGCCTACCTGAAAGCGGTCACCGACCTGCTGGTCAAGGACCTCGAGGAGATGGTCGGCAACTGGGCGCCGAACGTCGCCGACAACTACCGCGCCACCCTCGAAGGCGAGCCGGCCAACGACGGCCTGCGCAAGATGCTGTTCGGCATGGGCAGCCTGTCGCTGGGCGAACTGGCCGGCGAGCGCATGAAGGTCTCGCTGGAAGCCAACTCGCCGGAAGACGAGCACGATTGCTTCAGCGACAACACCCACTACTCGCACTTCTACGACGCCAAGGGCATCCGCAACGTCTACCTGGGCGAGTACACCCGTGTCGACGGCACCAAGCTGAGCGGCCCGAGCCTGTCGTCGCTGGTGGCCAAGGCCGATCCGGCCACCGACGCCACCCTCAAGGCCGATCTGGAAGCCACCGAGGCCAAGATCCAGGTGATCGTCGACCACGCCCTCAAGGGCGAGCACTACGACCAGCTGATCGCCGCCGACAACGCCGCCGGCAACCAGATCGTGCGTGACGCCATCGCCTCGCTGGTCAAGCAGACCGGCGCGATCGAGCAGGCCGCGGGCAAGCTGGGGATCGACAACCTGAACCCGGATACCGCCGATCACGAGTTCTGATCAGCGTCGCGGTTCAACAGAGGCGGCCTTCGGGCCGCCTTTTTTGTTTCTTGGGCTACATCGCCCCCTGTAGGAGCGGCCTTGTGTCGCGAAAGGGCTGCGAAGCGGCCCCAGGATTTCGGCGTTGACGCAAAGATCGCCGGGGCCGCTTCGCGGCCCTTTCGCGACACAAGGCCGCTCCTACAGGTACCGCGCTCGCCGATAGGCCAACTGACACCGATTTCATCCAGCAATTGCAAATTGCTCTTATTCAAACACCCCCGGCCTGATAAGCTTGCTCGCCGGTTTTTCGCCCATGCCCAGGATCCTCGATGTCCTTGCTCCGCCTAAGCCCCCTGCTGCTGGCCTTCGCCCTCGCCGCCTGTGACGACGCTCCGCGTTTCACCCAGGCCGAGCCCGGCGAAGCCCTCTCCGGCGGCAAGGCAACGGTAAAGCGCAGCGATCGCAACGCCTATTCGCTGCCCTCGGCCAACCTCACCCCCGAGCGGCGCCTGGATTTCGCCGTGGGCAACAGCTTCTTTCGCAACCCCTGGGTGATCGCTCCGTCCACCACCACTGCACGCGATGGCCTCGGCCCGTTGTTCAACACCAACGCCTGCCAGAACTGCCATGTGCGCGACGGCCGCGGCCATCCGCCGGAGCCGGGCGACAGCAACGCGGTGTCGATGCTGGTGCGCCTGTCGATCCCCGACCAGCCCTATTACGCCCGCGAGATCGAGCGCCTGGGCGTGGTCCCCGAGCCGGTCTACGGCACCCAGCTGCAGGACATGGCCATCCCTGGCGTGGCCCCGGAAGGCAAGGTGCGGGTGAGCTACGACAATCACAGCGTCACCTTCAAGGACGGCCACCAGGTCGAACTGCGCCGCCCGACCCTGCAGATCACCCAGCTCGGCTACGGCCCGTTGCACCCGGACACCCGCTTCTCGGCCCGGGTAGCCCCGCCGATGATCGGCCTGGGCCTGCTCGAAGCCATCCCCGAAGCCGACCTGCTGGCCAACGAGGACCCGGACGACCTCAACCGCGACGGTATCCGCGGCCGCGCCAATCGGGTCTGGGACGACGCCCAGGGCAAGACCGTGGTCGGACGCTTCGGCTGGAAGGCCGGGCAGCCCAACGTCAACCAGCAGAACGTGCACGCCTTCGCCGGCGACATGGGCCTGACCACCACCCTGCTGCCAAAGGACGACTGTACCGCGGCGCAGGTCGATTGCCTGGCCGCGCCCAACGGCGACGGCCAGGGCGGCGAGAAGGAAGTCAGCGACAACATCCTGCGCCTGGTCACCTTCTACACCCGCAACCTCGCCGTGCCGGGCCGGCGCAATGTCGATGCGCCGCAGGTGCTGGCGGGCAAGAACCTGTTCTACCAGGCCGGCTGCCAGGGCTGCCACACCCCGCAGTTCACCACCGCCGCCGATGCGTCAGAGCCGGAACTGGCCGGCCAGGTGATCCGCCCCTACAGCGACCTGCTGCTGCACGACATGGGCCCGGGCCTGAGCGACGAGCGCACCGAGTTCGCCGCCAACGGCCAGGACTGGCGCACCCCGCCCTTGTGGGGCATCGGCCTGAGCGAAACCGTCAGCGGCCACAGCCAGTTCCTCCACGACGGCCGCGCCCGCAACCTGCTCGAAGCCGTGCTCTGGCACGGTGGCGAGGCCCAGGCGGCGCGCGACCAGGTACTGACCTTCAATGCCGAGCAGCGCGCCGCGCTGCTGGCGTTCCTGAATTCACTTTAAACCGCACAAGGAGCCGGGCATGTTCCGACCCAAACTGTTGTTCACCAGCCTCGCCGCACTCGCCCTCGGCGCCTGTTCGCCGCAAGACCCGCAGGCGGTGACCTCCGCGGCCATCGCCAAGCAGGTGATCCTGCCGACCTACAGCCGCTGGGTCGAGGCCGACCGGCAGCTGGCCGCCAGCGCCCTGGCCTACTGCGAAGGCAAACAGTCCCTGGAGACCGCCCGCGCAGACTTCCTCAACGCGCAGAAGGCCTGGGCCGAGCTGCAGCCATTGCTGGTCGGCCCGCTGGCCGAGGGCAACCGCCCCTGGCAAGTGCAGTTCTGGCCAGACAAGAAGAACCTGGTCGGTCGCCAGGTCGAGCAACTGGTCAGCGGCGAGCAGCCTGTCACCACCGAGTCGCTGGGCAAGGCCAGCGTCGTGGTGCGTGGCCTGTCGGCCTACGAATACATCCTGTTCGACAGCAAGCCGGACATCGCCAGCGCCGAGCAGAAGGCCCGCTACTGCCCGCTGCTGGTGGCCATCGGCGAACACCAGAAGGCCCTCGCCGAGGAGATCCTCAAGGGCTGGAACAGCACCGACGGCATGCTGTCGCAGATGACCAAGTTCCCCAACCAGCGCTACGCCGATTCCCACGAGGCGATCGCCGACCTGCTGCGTGCCCAGGTCACCGCCCTGGATACCCTGAAGAAGAAACTCGGCGCGCCGATGGGCCGGCAGAGCAAGGGCATCGCCCAGCCGCTGCAGGCCGAAGCCTGGCGTAGCCACTCGTCGATCAAGAGCCTGGAAGCCTCGCTCAAGGCCGCCCAGACCGTCTGGGTCGGGGTCGACAACCAGGGCCTGCGCGGCCTGCTGGGCAAGGACCAGGCGGCACTGGCGCAAAAGATCGACGACGCCTACGCTGCGGCGATCAAACTGCTGGCCGACAACCAGAAGACCCTGGGCGAGCTGCTTGCCGACGACGCCGGCAAGCAGACCCTCAACCAGATCTACGACGCGCTCAACGTCGTCCACCGCCTGCACGAGGGCGAGCTGGCCAAGGCGTTGAACATCCAGCTGGGCTTCAATGCCAACGACGGTGACTGATCATGCTGCGACGCCAGGCCCTGAAACTCGGTAGCGTGTTGCTCAGCGCCCTGACCCTCGGCGGCTGGAGCCTGTTCCGCGGCAAAGGCAGCGAACCCTTGCTGCTGTCGGCGCGCGACGACGGCGACGGCAAGCACTACGCCGTGGGCTTTCGCCTGGACGGCACCCAGGTGTTCAGCACCCAGGTGGCCCAGCGTTGCCATGCGATCATCAATCACCCGACGCTGCCGATCGCCTTGTTCGTCGCACGCCGGCCCGGTACCGAGAGCTACCTGGTCGACCTGCGCGACGGCCGGCTGCTGCAGACCCTCGCCTCACAGCCCAACCGCCATTTCTACGGCCATGCGGTGATCCACAAGGATGGCGAGTGGCTGTACACCACCGAGAACGACACCAGCGACCCCGGTCGCGGCGTACTAGGCGTCTACCGTTTCGAAGGCGAGCGCCTGGTACACAGCGGCGAGCTCTCCACCCACGGCATAGGCCCCCACGAAGTGGCCTGGCTGCCCGATGACGAGACCCTGGTGGTGGCCAACGGCGGTATCCGCACCGAGGCCGAGAGCCGGGTGGAGATGAACCTTGACGCCATGGAGCCGAGCCTGGTGCTGATGCAGCGCGACGGCACCTTGCTGAGCAAGGAGACGCTGGCCCAGCAGATGAACAGCGTGCGCCACCTGGCGGTGGGCGACGATGGCACCATTGCCGCCTGCCAGCAGTTCATGGGCGGCTCGGAGGAAACCGCCGAGCTGCTGGCGATCAAGCGTCCGGGCGAGCCGTTCAAGGCCTTCCCGGTGCCCGAGCGCCAATTGCAGTCGATGGCCCAGTACACCGCCAGCGTCGCCATCCACAGCGACCTGCGCCTGGTGGCACTGACCGCGCCACGGGCCAATCGCCTGTTCATCTGGGACCTGGACAGCGGCGCGGTGAAGCTCGACGCGCCGATGCCCGATTGCGCCGGGGTCGGGGCGGTGAAGGATGGCTTCGTCGTCACCTCCGGGCAGGGGCGTTGCCGGTTCTACGATTGCCGCAAGGCAGAGCTGATCGGCCAACCGATGAACCTGCCTTCGGGCTTCTGGGATAACCACCTGCACTTGGTCTGATTAGCTGTAGAGACTATCGCGGGGCAAGCCCGCTCCCACGCAGGCCCGACCTGAGTTAGCGTGGGAGCGGCGGTGCGCCGATGCGACTTGCCCCGCGATTTGGCCGGCACAAGTTTGCCCCTCCCCTTTTCCAGAAAACCGACAATACTTTCCTCCAGCGCACGTGGGCCGGATCGCCCGTGGTCGTGCCCGATGAATAACAAACCCACATCCAGGGAACCGGACCATGTTGCGCCGCCGCATGCTGATCATGTTGGCCGTCGTCCTGCTGATCGTGTTGATCCTGGGGGGCATCAAGGCCTTTTCCATCTACCAGCAGGTGCAGATGTTCTCGCAGCCCCGGCCGCCAGTGAGCGTGGCCGCGGCCCAGGCCGAGCTGCGCCAGTGGCAGGAGCGCCTGCCGGCGGTCGGCAGCCTCAAGGCCTATCAAGGCGTGGAACTGAGCCTGGAAGTCGCCGGCACGGTGAAGTCGCTGCACTTCGAATCCGGACAACAGGTAAAGGCCGGCCAGCTCCTGCTGCAACTGGACAGCGACCAGGAAACCGCCCTGCTCGGCACCGCCCAGGCCGACCTGGGTCTGGCCAAGGTCGACTTCGGCCGGGGCAGCCAGCTGGTCGGCGACTCGGCCATCTCCCGCGGCGAGTTCGACCGCCTGACCGCCCAGTACCGGCGCAACCAGGCAGTGGTCGAACAGCTCAAGGCCTCGCTGGCGAAAAAGAGCATCAGCGCCCCGTTCAGCGGCACCATCGGCATCCGCCAGGTGGATGTCGGCGCCTACCTGGCCAGCGGCACGGTGATCGCCACCCTGCAGGATCTCTCCAGCCTGTACGTCGACTTCAATGTGCCCGAGCAGGCGCTGCCGCACCTGAGCCTCGGTCAGCGGGTGCTGGCACAGGTGGCCGCCTACCCTGACCAGACCTTCCCCGCCAGCCTCAGCGCGATCAACCCCAAGGTCGAGGAAAGCACCCGCAACCTGCTGGTCCGTGCCACCCTGGCCAACCCCGAGGGCAAGCTGCTGCCGGGCATGTTCGCCAGCCTGCAAGTGCTGTTGCCCGACCCGCAGCCGCTGGTGGTGGTGCCGGAGAACGCCATCACCTACACCCTCTATGGCAACTCGGTGTACCGGGTCAGCGAGAAAAAGGGCGAGGACGGCCAACCCCTGCGCGACGCTAACGGCCAGCCGCAACTGATCGCCGAGCCGCTCACCGTACAGACCGGCGAGCGTCGCGAGGGCTGGGTCGTGGTGCTCAAGGGCCTGCAGGCCGGCGATCAGGTGGTTACCGCCGGCCAACTCAAGCTGAGCCCCGGCGCGCCGATCCGCATCAGCGCCGACAACGCCCTCAAGCCCGCCGCGCCCGGCGCGAAGTGAACGGGAGGCGGCCATGGCGTTCACCGATCCGTTCATCCGCCGCCCGGTGCTGGCCTGCGTGGTCAGCCTGCTGATCCTGCTGCTCGGCCTGCAGGCCTGGAGCAAGCTGCAGATCCGCCAGTACCCGCAAATGGAAAACGCCCTGATCACCGTGACCACCGCCTACCCCGGGGCCAACGCCGAGACCATCCAGGGCTATATCACCCAGCCCTTGCAGCAGAGCCTGGCAAGCGCCGACGGCATCGACTACATGACCTCGGTGAGTCGGCAAAACTTCTCGGTGATCTCGGTCTACGCGCGGATCGGCGCCGACAGCGACCGCCTGTTCACCCAGTTGCTGGCCAAGGCCAACGAGGTGCGCAACAAGCTGCCCCAGGACTCCGAGGACCCGGTGCTGAGCAAGGAAGCCGCCGATGCCTCGGCGCTGATGTACATCAGCTTCTACAGCAACCAGATGAGCAACCCGCAGATCACCGACTACCTGTCACGGGTCATCCAGCCCAAGCTGGCCACCTTGCCGGGCATGGCCGAGGCCGAGATCCTCGGCAACCAGGTGTTCGCCATGCGCATCTGGATCGACCCGGTGAAGCTGGCCGGCTTCGGCCTGTCGGCGGTGGACGTGACCAACGCCGTGCGCCGCTACAACTTCCTCTCCGCCGCCGGCGAGGTGAAGGGCGAGTACGTGGTCACCAGTATCAACGCCACCACCGAGCTGAAATCCGCCGAGGCCTTCGCCGCCCTGCCAGTCAAGACCAGCGGCGACAGCCGGGTCCTGCTGGGCGACGTGGCCCGGGTGGAAATGGGCGCGGAAAACTACGACACGGTCAGCTCGTTCGACGGCACGCCGTCGGTGTACATCGGTATCAAGGCCACACCGGCAGCCAACCCGCTGGAGGTGATCAAGGAAGTGCGGCGGATCATGCCGCAGCTCGAGGAGGAACTGCCTGCCAGCCTCAAGGTATCCATCGCCTACGACGCCACCCTGTTCATCCAGGCGTCCATCGACGAGGTGATCAAGACCCTCGGCGAAGCGGTGCTGATCGTCATCGTCGTGGTGTTCCTGTTCCTCGGTGCTCTGCGCTCGGTGGTGATCCCGGTGGTGACCATCCCGCTGTCGATGATCGGCGTGCTGTTCTTCATGCAGATGATGGGCTACTCACTGAACCTGCTGACACTCCTGGCCATGGTGCTGGCCATCGGCTTGGTGGTGGACGACGCGATCGTCGTGGTGGAAAACATCCACCGCCATATCGAGGAGGGCAAGACGCCCTTCGACGCGGCCCTGGAAGGTGCCCGCGAGATCGCCTTGCCGGTGGTATCGATGACCATCACCCTGGCTGCGGTGTACGCGCCCATCGGTTTTCTCACCGGGCTGACCGGCGCCCTGTTCAAGGAGTTCGCCCTGACCCTGGCCGGGGCGGTGGTCATCTCCGGCATCGTCGCTCTCACCCTCTCCCCGATGATGTGCGCCCTGCTGCTGCGCCACGAGCAGAACCCCAGCGGCCTGGCCCACCGCCTGGATCTGATCTTCGACGCACTCAAGCTGCGCTACCAGCGCCTGCTGCACGGCACCCTGAACAGCCGCCCGGTGGTGCTGGTGTTCGCCGTGTTGATCCTGTGCCTGATCCCGGTGCTGCTGATGTTCACCCGCAACGAACTGGCGCCGGAGGAGGACCAGGGGGTGATCTTCATGATGAGCAGCTCGCCGCAGACCGCCAACCTGGACTACCTCAACGCCTACACCGACCAGTTCACACCGATCTTCAAGCGCTTCCCCGAGTACTACTCGTCATTCCAGATCAACGGTTTCAACGGCGTGCAGAGCGGGATCGGCGGCTTCCTGCTAAAGCCCTGGAACGAGCGCGAGCGCACGCAGATGCAGTTGTTGCCACTGGTGCAGGCCGAACTTGAGCAGATCGGCGGGCTGCAGATCTTCGGCTTCAACCTGCCGTCGCTGCCCGGCACCGGCGAGGGCCTGCCGTTCCAGCTGGTGATCAACACCGCTGGTGATTACCCGGCCCTGCTGGAGGTCGCCCAGCGGGTCAAGGAGCGCGCCCAGGCGTCGGGCAAGTTCGCCTTCCTCGACATCGACCTGGCCTTCGACAAGCCCGAGGTGGTGATCGACATCGACCGCGCCAAGGCGGCGCAGATGGGGGTCTCGATGGACACCCTGGGCAGTACCCTGGCGACCTTGCTGGGCGAGGCCGAGATCAACCGCTTCACCCTCGAGGGCCGCAGCTACAAGGTCATTGCCCAGGTCGAGCGGCCGTACCGGGCCAACCCTGGCTGGCTGAACAACTACTACGTGAAGAACGAGCAGGGGCAGTTGCTGCCGCTCGCGACCCTGATCACCCTCAGCGACCGCGCCCGGCCGCGCCAGCTCAACCAGTTCCAGCAGTTGAACTCGGCGATCATCCAGGGGGTGCCGCTGGTGAGCATGGGCGAGGCCCTGGAGACCGTGCGCGCCATCGCTCGCGAAGAGGCGCCCGAGGGGTTTTCGCTGGACTACGCCGGGACGGCGCGACAGTTCGTCCAGGAAGGCAGCGCGTTGTGGGTGACCTTCGGCCTGGCGCTGGCGATCATCTTTCTGGTGCTGGCGGCGCAGTTCGAGAGCTTCCGGGATCCGCTGGTGATTCTGGTTACGGTGCCGTTGTCGATCTGCGGGGCGTTGTTGCCGTTGTTCCTGGGGATATCAAGCATGAACATCTATACCCAGGTGGGGTTGGTGACCTTGATCGGGCTGATCACCAAGCATGGGATTCTGATTGTCGAGTTTGCCAATCAGCTACGGGACGAGCGGGGGCTTGGGGTTCGCGAGGCGATTGAGGAAGCTGCCGCGATTCGCCTGCGGCCGGTGCTGATGACCACGGCGGCCATGGTGTTTGGCATGGTGCCCTTGATTTTGGCCTCTGGGGCCGGGGCGGTCAGCCGGTTTGATATCGGGATGGTGATTGCTACCGGGATGTCGGTTGGGACGTTGTTTACGTTGTTTGTTTTGCCTTGTATTTATAGTGTTTTGGCGCATAAGGGTGGGGGGGGTGTTCGTGGGTGATTGTTTTTGGTTTTGTATGCGCATTCGTAGACGATGCCGACATTAAGTCACCTTTTCGCCTTTACGGCGACCTACTTTTCTCTAGGGAAAAGTAGGCAAAACCGTTCCGCTCCGTTCATCCGGCCCCTACGCTGCGCTCCGGGGTTCCCTCGCTCCGTTCTTGCTCCCGGGAGGACCGCGCTGAACGCCCCATCCTGGGGCGCAGCGCTTG